>NZ_JAHKPZ010000034.1 GCF_018860825.1 Lacinutrix sp. C3R15
TGTTACCTATACTGTAGCAGATGATTGTGATAACGAAACTACTCTTACGGCTACATTAACAATAGAAGATACTATTGCTCCAGAATTAACAGCTTGTGATGTATTAGATGAAATTATAGAATGTGATGGAGAAAATAATGAAATCATGGCAAATGAATGGAATGCAGATAACATTTTAGCACTTGAAAATTGCGTGGTAGATAGTTGTGATACCGACTTTACAGGTCAGGTAACTTCAGACTTTGACTTTGCTAATTTAGTATCTACTTGTGGTCTAGCTGGAACAATAGATGTAGTATATACAATTACGGATGATTGTGGTAATAGTTCAACATTAAATGCTACACTTACCCTTGATGATACTACTCCTCCAGATTTAACTAATTGTGATGTAACAGATCAAACATTAAGTTGTGATGGAGATAATAACGAAGCAATTGCTGACCAATGGAATGCAGAAAATATTGCTGCCTTAGAAGCATGTGCAGCAGATGGTTGCGATACAGACTTTAGTGGTCAAGTAACTTCAGATTATGACTTTGATAATTTATCTTCTGCCCCTGGTTTAGGTGGTATGCTAGATGTAGAATATATAATCACAGATGATTGTGGTAATGAAACATCAGTTTACGCAATGTTAACTTTACAGAATAATTCTGTAACTGCAAACGATACTACACTTTGTAATACCGATGAATTTGAAGCTCAAATATTTGACTTATTTGATTTATTAAGTGGCTATTATGATGATAGTGGTACTTGGGAAGTAATTTCGGGTAATGCTCAAATTATTGATGGACATTATTTTGACCCTTTAAGTATAACGCTAGAAGGAGAAAATGTAGGTATATTTGTTGAATTTAGTTATACCGAAAATGATTCTGCCTGCCCTACTTATGTAGAGGCTACTATAGAAGTTCATAATAGATGTTTTGTATTAAACTGTGGTGAAGATGATGTAGAAATATCTAATGCTGTAACACCTAATGGAGATCAATATAATGAGTACTTTGAAGTTAGTGGTGTAGAACTTTGTGGCTACGTTATTGACGTAAAAATATTCAACAGATGGGGAGCATTGATTTATGAATCTAATGATTATCAAAATAACTGGGCAGGAACAGCACATAAAAACGCAGTTGGCGGATCTAACACGGTTCCTGATGGTACTTATTATTATATAGTAACACTAAAAAATAGTGGAATAGATCCTATAAATGGATATATCTACGTAGGAACCAAATAATAAAATATTAACCTATGAAACTTATAAAAAATTATATTGTTGCATTTGCGTTATTAAGCTGTACAGTTGGGTTTACCCAGCAATTACCGCAGTTTACTCAATACATGTATAATACAATATCCATCAATCCTGCTTATGCAGGAAGTAGAGAAACACTAAGTGTTGTTGGTCTTCATAGAAGTCAATGGGTTGGCTTTAAAGGAGGGCCTATTACACAAACACTTTCTGCGCATACGCCACTCACTAATGATAAAATTGGTGTTGGTTTATCTTTAATTAATGATAAATTAGGATATCAAGATTTCTCCTATATTTATGGTGATTTTTCTTACACAATAAACACTGGAGAAAAGACAAAATTAGCATTTGGTTTAAAAGCAGGATTTACCCAATACAGTCTTAGTGCTACTTTAAGAGGTAATGAACCTGAAGACCCTTCTATTTATGGCGTAGAAGACAGATGGAGCCCTAATATAGGTGTTGGTTTCTTTTGGCATACTCAAAAATGGTACATTGGTCTATCTGCTCCTAGAATTTTAAATACGGATTATAATAAAGAAGGAAATTCTAGCGGAGTGCAATATGAAGCTTTAGAGCGTATTAGTTATTATTTTACTGGTGGTTATGTATTTACTTTAAGTGACAATACTAAATTTAAACCAGCAGCTTTAATAAAAGCTACTAATGGAGCCCCATTGTCTTATGACATTACTGCAAACTTTTTATTTCATGAAAAACTTTGGTTAGGTGCTTCCTACAGAATAAACAACTATACATCTGCTATTGGTGGATTAGCAGATTTTCAAATTTCTAAAGAAATAAGAATTGGGTATACCTATGAGTATCCTATTTCTGATATTAATGCATATACTGGTGGTACCCATGAAATTTTATTAATGTTTGAAGTATTTAAAGTTAAACGTATAAAATCACCTAGATATTTCTAAAAAATAATCAGATGAAAACAAAATTTATATTAATACTATTAGTTCTAAGCAATACCATGTTGTTCGCTCAAGTAAAAGTTGCTGATAACTTTTTTAGAGACTATGCTTATATTAAAGCCAGTGAACTTTATGAAGCTGCAGTAAAAAAAGGAGATAGTAGTGAGCATGTATTAACTAGATTAGGCGATTGTTATTACAACAATTCTAATTCTGAAAAAGCAGCTTTATGGTATGGAAAAGCAGTTAACAAATACAATAAAATTAGTCCAGAATATATCTATAAATACATTCAATCTTTAAGAAGTTTGGGAGATTATGAAGGTGCTAATAATTGGATAACTAAGTTTAAAGAACTACAAGCAAGTGATAAAAGAGCCGAGGATTTTGAGATTATGGATCTTGCCAAATACCAAGAATTATCTTCTACAGAAGGAAAATATGTTACGTTTTCACCTTTAGGAATTAATACAGAATACTCAGAATTTGGAGGGTATATTCATGAAGGTACATTCTACTATTCTTCTACCAAAGTTTCAGGAGAGGGCAATAACGCAAAAATTTATAAATGGAATGAAGAACCTTATTTAGATATTTTTGAAAGTACTATTACCTACGACGAAGATAATGTTACTATTGAAAATATTAAGGCACTTTCAGAAGATATAAATACAGAGTTCCATGAAGCTTCCGTTGCTATTACAAACGATGGTAAAACCATGTATTTTACTAGAGATAATATCAACAAACGTAAAAAGATTTCTTATGATGATGAAGGTACCTCTTATTTAAAAATATATAAAGCTTCAAAAATTGGAGAAAAATGGGATAATGTTGTAGAGCTCCCTTTTAATGATAAAATACATTCAACAGGCCATCCTGCATTAAGCCCAGATAACAAAACACTATATTTTGTTTCCGATCGTGAAGGAGGTTTAGGAAGTACAGATATTTACAGTGTTGAAATTAAAGGGTCAGGAACTTATGGAGAACCTATAAACTTAGGCAATAAAATTAATACTCCTGGCAGAGATATGTTTCCTTTTGTTGCAAAAGACAGTACCTTTTACTTTTCGTCAGATGGACACATTAGTTTAGGATTATTAGATATTTTTAAGTCTAATATACTTCAGGTAAAAGATAAAGATTCTATTACAGCACCAGAAAATTTAGGTGCTCCTTTTAACAGTAGGTTTGATGATTTTGCTTTCTTTATTGATTCAGATAAAGATAGAGGATTTCTTTCTTCAAACAGAGAAGAAGGCAGTGGCAGCGATGATATTTACCAATTTGGGTCTTTCCAATGTAAACAAGTAATTAAAGGAATTGTAAAAGATAAAGTAAGCCTAGTACCAATTCCAGAAGCTAAAGTAAAACTTCTAGATGAAACAGGTAAAGAACTTGAAGAAGTATTAGCAGATGAAAATGGTGCCTTTGAATTTGAAGTTGAATGTGAAAAAAAATACACCATTATTGGTCATAAATTAGACTATAGAGACGATATACAAGATGTAGAAACTACTAATGTTCCTGATGAAGAACAAATTCAAGATTTATTGTTAACACCGTTTATTGTTAATAATGAAATTGTAATTAACCCTATTTTCTTTGATTATGATAAATCTAATATAAGACCAGATGCAGCATATGAGTTAGAAAATATTGTAACAGTGATGAAAAATCACCCAAAAATGCATATTAAAATAGAATCACATACAGATAGTCGTGGTAGAGATGAATATAATATGAAACTATCTGACAGACGTGCAAAATCTACTAGAGACTATATTATTTCTAGAGGAATTACTTCTAATAGAATTGATAGTGCAATTGGTTATGGTGAATCACAATTAGTAAATAGATGTGATAACGAACATAGAAGAATATGTTCTGAAGAAGAACACCAAGAAAATCGTAGATCAAAATTTATTATTACAAATGATTATGAATAAAGTATAAGATGTTACTTAATTAGTTTATTAAAATTCCCTAACAACATTCTATACTAAAAAAGCCACTCTAAATAGAGTGGCTTTTTAAATTATATTGTTTCTATACATAGTTAAATAATAACAAAAGGTATACGTTAACAATGATAAATAAAACAGGTTTTCTTGTATTATTAGGTTTAAAATTCAATTATTAAATACAATATTAAAATTATAAATAACCCGTTTTATTCATCATTAAAAAAAAGTAATTCTATATATAGTACAAACCGTATAAAAAAAGTCTAATATAACAGTTTATTGTACATTACATAACATGAGCGAATAAGATATCTTTATACCATAAAACTAAAAAAACAGAGAAGTCGCCTTCTCTGTTTTAATTAAATTATTTTTAAAAACCTATATCAATATATTTTAGGTGTAATATTTATTGTGATTAAAATTACCTTTTTACAAAAATATTAGTATAATACCATTGTCCGCGACTATCAAGTTCTGCAGATATATCAAAATGCGTATAATCTCCTTCAATGGCTCCTCTATGGCTTTCACTATTTAACCAAGCATTAACAACAGAAGCTGCACTACTATAACCAAATGCAACATTTTCTGAAACTCTATTTGCTCCAGCGTACTGTCTTAAAAATGCACTTCTTTGAGAAAAGTTATCATGAGATATATTACTAGATGCTACCATATAATCAGTATGCACATAAGCTTGTGATTTAATTAAGTCTAATGCCTCTAGAGCACTTAAACCCATATCCATTCTATATTCATTTATAAGTTCAAGAATTTCTATTTCTATAACTTTAGTTTCTGGAACAGTGTATTCACTGCTTACATTTTCTACCTCATGATCTGTGTTATCTGTTGAACAAGAAAAAGAAGTAAATAAGATTGTCAGGGCAATAAGCCATAAAGTAGGTTTTTTCATGGGAATAGTTATTATGATTTGGGATTGTAAATATAATAACCATTAACAGACTAAATGTTAACTAAATGTTAAAATCGATAAAACACATGTATTTCATCGGTTTTAATTACACATAATCGACGAAATGCATTTTTTAAAAGTATTTTTAAGTATTTCGTCGGTTTTTTAAGGAGATAATCGGTTTTTAATCCAGAAATATTCTTTATCTAATGTATAACGAATTCTATCATGTAATCTATTAGCTCTACCTTGCCAAAACTCCATTTCAACAGGTTTAACTAAAAAACCACCCCAAAATTCTGGACGATGTATTTCTTTACCATCAAAGTCTAATTCTAATTTGTTAAGTTTTGATTCCAGAAACTCTCTACTTTCAATAATCTCACTTTGGTTAGATGCCAAAGCACCCAATTGACTACCTCTTGGTCTAGACTCAAAATAGCCATCACTTAAATTAGCTGCTATTTTCTCTGCTTTACCTTTAATAATTATTTGTCTTTCTGCACCATGCCAAAAAAAAGACAAACAGACTTTAGGGTTTTGTGCTATAGCCTTACCTTTTTCACTATTATAATTAGTATAAAAGATAAAACCTTCATAGGTATATTTTTTAAGTAACACTACTCTACTCTTTGGGTATGAATCTAAACCAATAGTAGAAACTGTCATTGCATTAGTTTCATCTTCTGGAAAATGCATATCTACTTCATAAAACCATTTTTGAAATAGTTCCATTGGGTTCTCTGGAGTGTCCTTTAGTAAAAGAGCTCCTTTTTCGTAAGATTTTCTATAATTTCCTAGGTCTTTTTCCATATGGCAATTTACAAGTTTTTTAAATAAGTTTAATTCACTTTTTACAACTTTATATTGTTAAAAAAAACAGGTAATACTTGTTAGGTTTACAGGTATAGTAAGCAAATTTTATTATTTTTTAATAATTTATATTACTTTGTGATTCCTAAAAATTAATAATGAAATTTGAAGATTCTATTATAAGTAAAAAATATACTTATACTAAAAAAACGCTTGCTTTTGGTGAGTTATACTTTTTAGATAATTTTATTATAGCAGAAATGAATCATGGTATTCATTTAAGTTGGAATAAAATTGTTAAAATGATTGATGTTATACATTTACATTATGGTGTAAACTGTAAAATTGCATATATATCTAATAAAATAAATTCTTATTCATATGATCCCAATCATTGGGTTTACTTTTTTAAACATTATAATTTTGTAGTTGCTAGTGTATCTATTTGTTATTCTGAAATGAGTTATATCAATGCCTCTTTAGAAAAACAAATTTCATCTAAAAGTGTAAAGCGTTCCAACTCTCTAGAAGAAGCTGTTTCTTGGGTATTAAATTTAGAGGAGTTTAAATAAATTCATTAAACTCAAATAATTTTCCGTCTTTAGCAAGTTCTACATTAGCAAAAATGGTTTTTGCTTCTTCTTTAAAATCATTTAAACGTTCATATCTTGTAGAGTAATGACCAAGAATTAAAGTACCTACATTAGCTTTTAGTGCAATTGTTGCTGCTTGTTTTGCAGTACTATGTTTTGTGGTAATGGTAAGATTTTTATTTTTATCTAAAAATGTAGATTCATGATAAAGTACATTTACTTCTTTAATTATAGGTATTATACTTTCTGAATATGCTGTATCACTACAATAAGCATAACTTCTAGGTGCATTAGCTGGTAAGGTTACTTTGGTATTATCTATTAAAATATCATCTTCATTAACAACATCAAACCCTTGTTTTAACTTTCTGTAATATGCTACATTAATATTAGCTTCTTCTACTTTACTTATATCTAGTTTACGTTCTCCTTCTTTTTCTTTAAATAAAAAACCGTTAGTATATATTCTGTGATCTAGTGGTATAGTGTGTACTTCTACAGTATCATCTTCAAAAATAATTTCAGATTTTTTTGAATTTAGCTCATGAAAAAAGAGTTTATAATTAGTCCAAGAACCTGTTAATTTCATTTGAAGCGTAATTATTTGTTTTAACCCTTTTGGTGCATAAATATGTAAATCTGTTTCGCGAGTAAGTAATGTAAGTGTAGAAATTAGACCTACTAAACCAAAAAAATGATCGCCATGTAAATGCGATATAAATATGTGTTTAATTCTATTAAACTTAATTTTGTGTTTACGCAATTGTACTTGTGTACCTTCTCCACAATCTATTAAAAACAGATGATTGTTAATTTCAAGTACTTGTGCTGTTGGATTAGTGTTAACTCTTGGAGTAGCACTATAACAGCCTAAAATGCGTAATTTCATTAATGAATGTTAGTTTGTTTTTGTTGCTATGTAGATTCTGATGAATATAAATCAAAATAAACATTTAAAAACCTAAGTCACGTTCCATTTCTTCCATTTCAATAATATCATAGGCTTCCTTTATGGTTGGCACTACAACTATTTCGTCTGGAGTTTCGTTTAAGTTTATTTTATCTGTTACAATAACAAAAGATTTTTTTGCTTTTCTATGTGTGTTAGATATTTGTAAAAACTCAATAATATCTTCTAATGTAACAGGTTTTAAACTTGTTAAATTAACAATTACGTTATCGTTTTTAAACTTTTTATATAACACGTTTAATTTTTTAACTAACTCAATAATAGAAGCTTTTTCTTGTGTTATAATGGTGATATTTTCGTCTTTATCAAAAATCATAATTTACTGTTTTATTTTTGAAGCTAATAAATAAATCACTGCCATCCTAATTGCTACACCATTTTGTACTTGATCTAAAATGATAGCTTGTTTAGAATCTGCTACATCACTAGTAATCTCTACACCTCTATTTATTGGTCCTGGGTGCATGATGGTAATCTCTTTATCTAAAGAATTTAAAAGTGCTTTATCTACTCCAAATTGTTGTGCATATTCTCTAGTTGAAGGAAAATAACTTACATCCATTCTTTCGTTTTGTACACGTAACATATTTGCTACATCACACCAATTTAATGCTTTGCGCAAGTTAGTTTCTACTTTTACACCTAGTTTATCTATATATTTTGGTATTAATGTTTTTGGCCCACAAACCATAACATTTGCACCTTGTAATTGTAAAGCAAAAATGTTTGATAATGCTACTCTACTATGTAAAATATCTCCAACAATAACTACATTTTTCCCTTTTACTTCGCCAAATCTTTCTCTTATAGAATACGAATCTAATAGAGCTTGTGTTGGATGTTCATGTGCACCATCTCCAGCATTTATAATACTTGCGTTCACGTGTTTAGATAAAAACACTCCTGCACCAGGATTTGGGTGACGCATAACAACCATATCTACTTTCATAGAAAGAATGTTATTTACGGTATCTATTAATGTTTCTCCTTTTTTAACTGATGATTGTGCTGCTGAAAAATTTATTACATCTGCAGAAAGTCTTTTTTCTGCTAGCTCAAAAGATAGTTTTGTGCGCGTAGAATTTTCAAAAAATAAATTGGCAATAGTAATATCTCTAAGTGAAGGTACTTTTTTAATTGGTCTGTTAATCACTTCTTTAAAATGATCTGCAGTTTCAAAAATGAGTTGTATATCTTGTTTGTTAAGATATTTAATTCCTAATAAGTGGTTTACACTTAATTCGCTCATGTTTTTAAGTATTCAGTTTGCAGTTTTAAAACTGCTGTTTATTAATTTTTTTTTAAATTCTAACTATTAATTAGGTAAACAGCATCTTCTCCTTCATTTTCTACCCAATTAACTTTTACTTTTTCTTTATTAATAGCATCTACTTGCCTACCTCTATAATCTGGTTGAATAGGTAAATGTCTGCTAAATCTTCTATCTATTAAGGTTAAAAGCTCTATTTCATTTGGTCTACCAAAAGACTGAATAGCTGTTAATGCAGCACGAATACTTCGTCCTGTATATAAAACATCATCTATAAAAACTACTTTTTTATCTTCTACTACACAATTCATTTCTGTAGCATTTGCTTCTAGTGGTTTGTCACTTCTTCTAAAATCATCTCGATAAAAGGTAATATCTAACTGACCCGATTGTAGGTTTTTAATTTTATAATCTTCTTTTAATAATGTAATTAACCTATTTGCTAAAAATTTACCTCTAGGTTGTATACCAATTAAAACAGTATTAGTAAAATCTTTATGATTTTCAATAAGTTGACAAGCCAATCGATGAAGAATGATGTTTACCTCTTTTGCGTTAAGTAACACTTTTTGACTCATAGAATATACAAACGTATTTTAAAAGCAAAGTTAAGGTAAATATTAATAGTGTACAATGTGTTTGTAAAGTGTTATGTAAAGAAATATATAAAATAAAGAAAGTCAATAAGTCTAGAAAGGTTAATTATAAGAAATAAAAAAGCCTCTTATTTCTAAGAGGCTTTAATTTATAAATATTCAGGAAGCATTATTTCTTTCCGTCCATTTTGTCTTTAAGCGCTTGTAAAGCTTCGTTAGCATCACCTAAAGTTGGTTTAGCTTCTGCAGCTTGACTTTCTGCTTTTTTAACAGCTTCTTTTACATTTTTGATTTCTTCTTCTCTAAAGATAGCAGTATGCGAAGCAACTACTCTTTTAAATTCTTTATTAAATTCGATAATCTTAAATTCTGCTGAATCTCCTTTTTTAAGTTTCTTACCATCTTCTTTTTCAAGGTGACGAGAAGGAACAAAGGCAACGATATCTTCGTTAAACTCAATAGTTGCTCCTTTATCTACAACTTCAGCAATTTCTGCAGTATGTGTAGTACCTAAAGCAAATTCAGTTTCGTATTTATCCCAAGGGTTATCTGTAGTTTGTTTATGACCTAAAGATAATTTACGTCCTTCAACATCTAATTCAAGAACAACAACATCTAAAGTATCACCAACTGCACAGAACTCAGATGGATGCTTAATTTTCTTAGTCCAAGATAAATCAGAGATATAAATTAATCCATCAATACCTTCTTCTAATTCAACAAAAACACCAAAGTTTGTAAAGTTACGAACTGTTCCAGAGTGTTTAGAACCTACAGGGTATTTTGTTGTAATATCTGTCCATGGATCTGCAGATAATTGCTTGATACCAAGAGACATTTTTCTATCTTCTCTATCTAAAGTTAAGATTTGCGCTTCAACAACGTCTCCAACAGAAACGAAATCTTGAGCAGAACGTAAATGTGTAGACCAAGACATTTCACTTACGTGAACTAATCCTTCAACACCTTCAGCGACTTCAACAAAAGCACCATAGTCAGCAATAACTACTACTTTACCTTTTACTTTATCACCTACTTTTACATCTTCTCCTAAAGCATCCCAAGGATGTTTAGATAATTGTTTAAGACCTAATTGGATTCTTGATTTGTTTTCATCAAAATCAAGGATTACCACATTTAATTTTTGATCTAACTCAACAATCTCATTTGGATGGTTGATTCTAGACCAAGAAAGATCTGTAATATGTACTAAACCGTCAACACCACCAAGATCAATAAATACACCGTAAGAAGTAATGTTTTTAACAACACCTTCTAGTACTTGACCTTTTTCTAATTGACCAATAATTTCTTTCTTTTGTACTTCAATATCAGCCTCAATAAGTGCTTTATGAGATACTACTACGTTTTTAAATTCGTGGTTAATTTTTACCACTTTAAATTCCATAGTTTTATTCACATACTGATCGTAATCTCTAATTGGTTTTACATCAATTTGAGAACCTGGTAAGAATGCTTCAATACCAAATACATCTACAATCATACCACCTTTAGTTCTGCATTTTACAAAACCATTAACGATTTCACCTGTATCATGTGCATTGTTAACTCTATCCCAAGCTTTAATTACACGTGCTTTTCTGTGAGATAATACTAATTGTCCTGTTGCGTCTTCACGAACATCAATTAATACTTCTACTTTATCACCAACAGCTAAGTTAGGATTGTAACGAAATTCGTTTAATGAAATTACACCTTCAGATTTTGCGTTGATGTCAATAATTGCATCACGATCTGAAATGTGAATTACTTCACCTTCTACTACTTCATCATCTAAAGTATCTACGAAATTTTCTGATACTAATTTTTCAAATTCTTTTAATTGAGAATCTTCAACCTCATCAATACCTTCTTGGTAATTGTGCCAATTGAAATCTGCTAAGAATTTTTCTGGGTTTGCTTGTGCTTCAGAAACTTGAGGAGTTTCTTTTACTTCTTTTGCTTCTGTTGCTTCAACTTCAGCTTGTTTTGCTTTTTCAGCCATTTAAATAATTTAATAATGTAATGTTTTCTTTTTTTTGAAAACGTTTTTACATTACGTTTTGTATTCTGTTGTGTTTTAGGAAGATATGATTGCGACAACACACAGAAGTGTTAAAATTGTTTTTTATTTACCCCTTTTATCTTTCCACTATTCGCTAAAAGGAGTGCAAAAATACAATTATATTTTTGAATGTCAAATGTTTATTGATAGAAATTTAATAGTAAGCTTATATTTTACAAAGACACTAAAGTATTGTTTGTTTTAGTAATTAATTAGCTTTTAACGAATTAGTAACTAATGCCAGTACTTTATTAAATTGCTCTTCTAAAGAAAGGTTAGAGTTGTCAATTTCTATAGCATCTTCTGCTTTTACTAAAGGGGAGTCTTTTCTGTTAGAGTCTATATAGTCACGTTCTTGTACATTATGTAATACATCTTTATATAAAACCTCATCTCCTCTACTAACAAGCTCATCAAACCTACGTTGTGCTCTTGTTTCTGCAGAAGCTGTCATAAATATTTTTACTTCTGCATTAGGAAATACAACAGTACCAATATCACGACCATCCATAACAACGCCTTTATCTTTTCCCATTTGCTGTTGTTGTTTCACCAATTGGTAACGCACTTCTGGAATGGTTGCTATTTGGCTAACAAAACTAGAAACCTCTAGGGTTCTTATTTGTTTTTCAACATTTACACCATTTAAATATACTTCTGCAAAACCTAATTCTGGATTAAAAGAAAAACTAATAGTTACTTCTGCAAGTTTAGCCACTAAACCTTCTCTATCAAAATGGTTAGCATCAATAAAATTATGCTGCATTGCAAATAGAGTTACTGCTCTATACATAGCGCCAGAATCAACATAAATATAGCCCAAATGCTTTGCTAGTTGCTTTGCAATTGTGCTTTTTCCTGTAGATGAAAATCCGTCTATGGCAATGGTAATATTATTCATATAATTAATTAAAGGTACTTCAAAAACTTTTTTATTGTAAGTCTATTTGTAAGCCAAAAAAGTTTGCGTTAGATGCGCTTGTATATTTAGCATGTGTATAACTAAAACGCAGTTTATTTAATTTTATAGAAATACCTGCAGATAAACCAGAGAAATTACGTTGCTCAACAATACGTAGTTCTTCTGCTCTTCTAAAGTTATATCCTATTCTAAATTGAAAACCTCCTTCAGGAAATAACTCAAGACCTAATATAGTATGTCTTAATGCTTCATTAAAAAAGCTAATATCTTCTTGGGTTTGGTTACCTTCAAGATCTGTAGTTGCTCTTGCAGGATTTGAAGCTCCTATTGGCCATTTTTGTAAATTCTCAAAAGTTAGGTGCCAGCGTATTGGTACATTTTCTAGGGTTTGCGACATACCAAAATCTACCTCAAAAGGCAAAGGTTCATGCAGTCCTGCATAAGTTGTAATTTGTGTTCCTGCGTTTCTAAGCACCAAAGTAGCTTGAAACTCAATATCTTCATTAATATAGATTAATCCTGCATCTACAGCAATACCTAAAGAACTATATTGCTCTAATTTTGAAGTTATAACTTTTAAATTTCCGCCTAAGTAAAAATCTGAATAACCAATTTGTCTTGCATGACCAAATGAAACTGCAGCTTCATTACCTGTAAAAGACCCTGTAGCCACACCTTGCTCATCATAACCATCAAAACTTCCGTAATTAATATAAGAAACACCTATATGATACGTTAAATTTCTTCTATCTACTGTGTAAGCATAGGCTGCTGTACCATAATTTATACCTCCTAAATAACTAGAATAATTAACAGCAAGTTGATTATCCATATCTAAATTAATAGTTGCGGGATTAAAAATAGCTTGTGTTACATCATAATCTACATTAGTAAGTACTTTACCTCCTAAAGCGGCTTGTCTTGGTGAGGATACTAAGTTTAAAAACTGGTAGGTTGTTTCTCCTCCTAATTGCGCATTAGAAGTTACAACGTATAACAGACAAATACATGTTAAATATTTCTTAATCATAGAGGTGCAAATTAACTAAATCTATCTTAAAACGCATAGATAAGAAATATATTTTTATTTTAGTTTTAACTTTTGCCCAATATGGATATTATTTGTGTCTAAATTATTAATTTCTTTTAAGGTATTTAAAGGAATACCGTGTGTTTTAGCAATATTATACAGATTATCTCCTTTTTTAACTATATAAAAAGATTTTGCATTTTCTATTGAAGATTTTTCAATATTCTTTATTGTTTTGTCTTCAACAACGTCTATTTTCTGCGTAACCTCTTCTGTTTTAGCATTTGTATTATACAACGTATTTTGTGATACTACAGGTGTAGTATTTGGCGGTGTAACTTCTAATCCTGCTGGTGTTTGACCTGGATGTAATTTTGCTATAATTTTAGATTCTCCTTGGCTTATTACTGGACTACTAGATTTTACAATAACTTTTTTAATAATTTTAAGTTCCTGACCAATACTTAATTTATTAGAAGACAGCTTATTTTGTTTTAAGATTTCTTCTTCACTCACATCATATTGTTTGGCTATTTTAGAAATGGTTTCTTTTTTAGCTACTTGATGTATTTTAATATCTGTATAAATAACACCATTATTTGTAGTCTCTAATTTTGTAGCATCCGTTGCATTATGATCTAAAAAAACGTACTCTCCGGTTTTAGTAGAAAGAAAAGCTTCTTTACCTTCCAAATGTATTGGAAGAAATTCTTCAGTTGTTTCAGTTTCTTGTGAAATAGAAACAATAGAAAGAAAACATGCTAAAATAAAAATTAGAGACTTCATAATTTATAATTTTTTATAATTCTTGACTTTAGAATTAGTTATAGCAATATCGATTACATCTTTCATTTCTGAAACATAATGAAAAGTTAAACCTTTTAAATATTCAGGCTTAATTTCTTCAATATCACGTCTATTATCTTCACAAAGTAATATTTCTTTTATTCTTGCACGCTTTGCAGCAAGAATTTTTTCTTTAATTCCGCCAACAGGTAATACTTTTCCTCTTAACGTAATTTCTCCAGTCATTGCTAGGCTCTTTTTTACTTTGCGTTGTGTAAACAAAGATACTAAAGAAGTTAACATGGTAACTCCTGCACTTGGTCCATCTTTAGGTGTTGCACCTTCAGGAACGTGAATATGCACATTGTATTTACCAAATACATCTGGATCTACACCTAATTCTTCGGCATTTGCTTTAATATATTCCATAGCAATAGTGGCAGATTCTTTCATGACTTTACCAAGATTACCTGTAATAGTCATAGCACCTTTACCTTTAGAAAGTATAGATTCTATAAACAAGATATCACCTCCTACTCTTGTCCATGCCAAACCTGTAACAACTCCTGCTACGTTATTGTTTTCGTATTTATCTCTTTCTAATTTAGGTCCTCCAAGAACTTCAATAATATCTTCATTAGATACTTTTATATTGTAGTCTTCTTCCATTGCTATATTTTTCGCAGCATAACGTACCATTTTAGCTATCTGTTTTTCTAAACCACGAACACCAGATTCTCGAGTATAACCTTCTACTATTTTTTCTAACTGTGGTTTTCCTATTTTAAGATGTGCATCTGTTAAACCATGTTCTTTTAATTGTTTTGGTAGTAAATGGCGTTTTGCTATTTCTACTTTTTCTTCAATAGTATATCCTGTTACATTAATAATTTCCATTCTATCTAGTAATGCAGGCTGAATGGTTGATAAACTATTAGACGTTGCAATAAACATTACTTTAGAAAGGTCAAATCCCATTTCTAAAAAGTTATCATGAAAGTCATTATTTTGTTCAGGGTCTAATACCTCTAACAATGCAGAAGATGGATCTCCTTGATGCGAATTAGATAGCTTATCTATTTCATCTAACACAAAAACAGGGTTTGCTGTTCCTGCTTTCTTTAAATTTTGAAGTATTCTTCCTGGCATTGCACCAATATATGTTTTTCTATGCCCTCTTATTTCTGCTTCATCACGTAAACCACCAAGAGACATACGTATATATTCTCTACCTAAGGCTTCTGCAATAGATTTACCTAGTGATGTTTTACCAACTCCTGGAGGTCCGTAAAGACATATAATTGGTGATTTCATATCATTACGTAATTTAATAACTGCCAAGTGTTCAATAATACGTTGTTTAACATCATCTAAACCATAATGGTCTCTATCTAATATTTTCTTAGCACGTTTTAAATCAAATTTATCTTTAGAAAACTCATTCCATGGCAAATCTAAAAACAGCTCTAAATAATTACGTTGTATAGAGTATTCTGCAACTTGTGGATTCATACGTTGCATTTTAGATAGTTCTTTATTAAAATGCTCTGCTACTTTATCCTCCCATTTTTTAGTTTTAGCACGTTGGCGCATTTCTTCTATTTCTTCACCAGACGAAACTCCTCCTCCAAGTTCTTCTTGAATGGTTTTCATTTGTTGATGTAAAAAATACTCACGTTGCTGTTGGTTCATATCACTTTGAACCTTTAATTGAATATCATTTTTAAGTTCCATTTTCTGAAACTCAATATTCATATATTTTAATGTTGCTAAGGCACGTTCTTTTAAATCATTATTTTCTAATAAAAGTTGTTTTTCTTTTACTGAAAGATTCATGTTAGAAGACACAAAATTTATTAAAAACGATTTGCTTTCAATATTTTTAATAGCAAAAGAAGCCTCACTTGGTATGTTAGGACTGTCTTTAATAATTTGAAGTGCAAGATCTTTAATAGACTCAATAATAGCATCAAATTCTTTATTTTCTTTTGCTGGTTTAGCTTCAGGGACTTCACGAATAGTAGCATTCATGTAAGGTTCTTCTGTTATTACCTCTGCTACTTTAAAACGTTTTTTACCTTGAATAATAACTGTTGTATTACCATCAGGCATTTTTAAAACACGTAAAATTCTAGCAACTGTACCTGTTTCGTGTATATCTCCTGCTTTTGGGTCTTCTACAGCTTCATCTTTTTGTGCAACTACACCAATAACTTTGCTGCCTTTGTTAGCATCGTTAATTAGCTTAATAGATTTATCTCTTCCTGCTGTTATAGGTATAACTACTCCAGGAAACAAAACCGTGTTTCTTAAAGACAGAATAGGTAAAGTTTCTGGTAGTTCTTCGTTATTTATTTTTTCTTCATCCTCTGGAGTCATTAAAGGGATTAATTCTGAATTTTCATCAATATCTTGTAATGACAAACTGTCAAGGCTTAATAAACTAGATTTCTTCATATATATAATTAAGTCATTCTGTCATTATTAAAAAAACAACAAAATGATTTGAGTTTAAAATTATTATTTGATTTTTACATTATTTAGCTAACAATCATAGAGTTACCAACAAACATTAACTAAGCTTACACTCTATTTAAATCAATTAATATGCCATTTTAATGCTTTAAAGTTTAATATTTTGGGTTTAAAGAATTCTTGTTCTTCTTTTATTTTCTTACACAAGAAAACCATTTAACACATAAACATTATATACTCTAAATTAAAAGTTTAAATTTTTAATTAAAAAAAATAACTAAACTGTAACAGTTTATCTTTATGCTTGTCTATACTATAACAATTTGATTTAATCTTTGTCACTAACCAACCAAAATATCGAGCAGCTCATAATGCTATGTAAATCTAACAACCAATTTGCGCAATTGGAGATTTATAATAGGTATTACAAAGCAATGTTTAACGTGTCTTATAGAATAGTAAAAGATAGATTTGAAGCAGAAGATATTATGCAAGATTCTTTTCTTAAAGCTTTTACAAAACTAGACACTATAAAAGATACTATGACTTTTGGAGCCTGGCTAAAACGAATTGTTATTAACAACAGTATTTATCATTTTAATAAAAATAATAAATACCAAGACGTTCCTTTAGAGGATGTATTGTATAAAACAGAGTATAATGATGGAATTTCTAGTGATTATGAGTTTACAAACTTAAAGGCGCAACAAGTTTTAGAGACCATGAAATTACTTAAAGACAATTACAGAATTGCACTAACACTACACCTTATTGAAGGGTATGATTACGAAGAAATAAGCGAAATCATGAACATTACTTATGCTAATTGCAGAACAACCGTTTCTAGAGCTAAAGACAGTTTAAGAAAAAAATTAGAATTAGTAGAACATTAAAATTTTAATGATGAAAAAAGACAATTTAGATACTCTCTTTGCTACTTTAAAAGATGATTTTGATGTAGAAATACCTACGCTAGATCATGAAAAAAGATTTTTAAAGAAATTAAACAAGCAAGAGCTTGCACATACTACTATACCAAAAAATAATTTTTGGAAACCTTTTCTTAGTATTGCTGCAACTATAGCAATTTTAGTTACTGTTTTTATTACAACACAACAAGAGGAAAACGTTTATGATTTAGCAAGTATTTCACCAGAAATGGCAGAAACTCAAAATTTCTTTACAACAACAATTGCAAGAGAATTAACAAAACTAGAAACCGAAACCAACCCAGAAACAAAATTATTAATTGCAGATGCTATGATGCAAATGCAACGATTAGAAAAAGAATACACAGCCTTAAAAAAAGACTTGTCTGAAAGTGGCGAAGATAAACGCGTTATTTATGCCATGATTAGCAATTTTCAAAATAGAATAGATATTCTTGAAAACACCTTAACCCAAATAGAAAACATTAAAAAATTAAAAAATAGCACTAATGAAAACAGTACTACTATATAAAATCACAATAGCATTCTTGCTTATTCCTATGTTACTTGTAGCAAACAACAACCCTGTTACAAAAGGAAAACATACCAAAGAAAAAATTATTAAAAAAGAATTTTCTGTAAACGCAGATACCACTTTAAAAGTAGCTAATAGCTATGGCAATATAGATATTGTTACTTGGGAAGAAAATAGAATTTCTTTTGAAATAACCATTACTACTAATGGCAATGATCTAGAAAAAGTAGAAGAAAAACTAGACGAAATTTCTGTAAATTTTGAAAACTCCCCTAGCCTAGTTTCTGCAAAAACAATTTTTAATAAAAGTAAATCAAACTCCTGGTTTAAATGGAACAGTGGCAACAACGTAAACATGAAAATTAATTATGTTATTAAAATGCCTATTACCAATCAAGTAAACTTAACTAATGATTATGGAAACATTAATTTAGATAAACTAAAGGGTCGAGCAATAATAAATTGTGACTACGGAAAAATTACAACCAAGGAGCTTTTAGCAGACAATAATGATATTCATTTTGACTACTCTAATAATTGTTATTTTGAATACCTAAAAAGTGGAAAAATCACTGCTGATTATAGTGGTTTTACTGTAGCAAAAGCTAAAAAAATAAACATTGAAGCAGACTACACAAAGTCTGTAGTAGAAATAGCAGAAGAGGTTACCTACAATTGCGATTATGGCTCTATACATATAGAAAAAGCAAACCATATTAATGGAGATGGAGATTACCTTACTACACGAATAGGAAACATCTACAAAAACCTAAATATTAACGCAGATTATGGTTCTATTAAAATTGACAATATAACTGCTAATGCAGAAAATATAAACATAGCATCGGATTATGTTGGAATAACCATTGGGTATGATCCTGCTTACAACTTTAGTTTTAATATAGATTTAGAATATGCTTCATTAAGAGATTACGAAGGATTAGAATTTACTAAAAAACGAATAGAATCTACAGACAAATATTACCAAGGCTATCATGGTAAAGACAACTCTGGAAATACACTTAAAATATCTTCTGATTACGGAAGCGTAACATTAAAACAAAATTAATCATCCATCAACCATCAAAAAACAAACATTATGAAACATTTAAAAACATTTCAAAAAACCATTTTTCTTATAACAACCATTTTACTTACTACACAGCTACAAGCACAGTCTTGGTTTAGTAATAAAGTAAAAGGAAATGGAAACGTAACTACTATTACAAGAACTACTAACAGTTATGACGCAATTGCTTGTGCTGGATCTATGGATTTTATTTTAGTTGAAGGACAAGAAGGAAAAATAACTCTAGAAGGAGAATCTAATTTATTAGAACATATTGTTACAGAGGTTAAAAATAACACCCTTATTGTAAAAGTAGAAAAAGGAGTACATCTTAACGAAAGTTATAATAAAACCATTAAAATAACCATTCCTTACAATGACATTCAAAAAGTGTCACTTACAGGTTCTGGTGACTTATGGAATACAAATACCATTTCAGAAAACAACTTAAAAGTTGAATTAACAGGATCTGGTGATGTTATTTTAGATATAGATACCAATAGTGTATCCGGAAGCATAACAGGCTCAGGAGATGTTACTTTAAAAGGAAAAACAATAAACCTAGAAGCTAATGTAACTGGTTCTGGAGATTTTAATGCTAATCATTTACAAGCAGAAAATACCGAAGTGTCTGTAACAGGATCTGGTGACGCAGAAGTAGTAAGCACAGGAACTTTAAAAGCAAGAGTATCTGGCTCTGGAGATATTGAATATTCCGGAAACCCAACAAAAGAAGACACTAAAGTTTCTGGTTCTGGAAGTATAAGTGGAAGTTAGAAATTAATATTAATAAAAAAGCCACTCTAATAGAGTGGCTTTTTTTATGTTTTGAAAATATTATTCGTAGATATATTCTCTTGTTGTATCTAAATCTCCTTCTATATAATCATTAGAACTTTCCGGATAATTATTAGAGTTATACGTATATTCATAATTCTCATAAACAACAGGATTACCATTAACATCTTCTGTTAATGATACAAGATTATTCATTCCTCCATCTATATAGCCAGAAAAATCTATATTAATTAAGTTAAGTGTATTTAAATTAGAAATATTTTTAAACATCCCATTTTGGGTATCATAAGCATAGGTAGAATCTGTTCCATCATCAAAACTTTCTACTATTATTTGATCATTTTGTAGGGTAATTATAGTTTCACTAAGAAAGTTGGTTTGAGAAACATGGTCTCCACTATATTTATTTTCTGTAATGGTTCCGTTGGCATTATAGGTAAGGTCAAATTTTAAACCCTCATTTCCATTAGTAATATATACCACATAAGAAATCAATTTATCATCTGCATCATATTCTGGTATCACATAGTCACTGATACTACCATCTTCTTCATAACTATTAATTCTAATTAATTGATCACTTTCATATTCATACGTATTAACTAAATTACCACTTTCTGTTATAGATGTTAATTTATTTCCATCATAAGAAAAGGTATCTGTATACGTCGTACCATCTAATTCTGTCCAAATCATTTCTGTTAATAATAAATCTTCTGAATTAGTAGTTCCACAATCCAATCCGTCTACAATAGCTTGTAAACTTCCATCTGCATCACCACATTGCGTAATTTCATTTTGCAGAGCTGTTTTATAGGCATTACACAAAGTTGTATTTGTAGCATCTGCTTGGTATGCACTTTCCGCAGTATCTGTTGCTGCTTGTGCTGTTGTGCAACTATTAGTAGCATCAGGGCAATTTAAAGAGTCTAGCAAACTTTGTAAAGCTCCTGTGTTATCACCACATGAGGTAATCATATTTTGTAAAGCTTCAGCATAATCATTACAAATTACTGCATAACTAGCATCATCTGTTGGTGTAATTGCATAAGTTTCTGATATTTCAGCAAGATTTTGCGTAGCTTCTACACAGGTTAATTCTGTTTCTTCATTTTCTATTGCAAAATCTCCATCTAACGGTTCATTATCACAAGAAAAGAATGTAAATAGTGACAAAATAACAATGCTAGCAATCTTTAGGCTCTTCATAATTTTTTATTGAAATTAATTTTTAATAATAAACAAACTTAACAAAATATTTTAATTAACATCTTCTTTAGGCACTCTAAGTAAAAGAACAATTCCTATTAAAAAGAAAACAAATAAAAACAATATAGCATTACGCATACTTCCTGTAATTTGGTCAATGGTTGCAAAAATTACCATACCAATTACAATTCCTATTTTTTCTGCTACATCAAAAAAGCTAAAATAAGAGGTAGTATCTTCGGTTTCTGGTAAAAATTTAGAATAGGTAGATCGTGCTAGAGCTTGAATTCCTCCCATGACAAGACCAACAATACTTGCTGCAACATAAAATTGCAATGGTGTATACATAAAAAACGCATAAAAACATAAAGCCATCCAGATTACATTTACTACAATTAGTGTTTTTATGTTACCAAATTTTGAAGAAGCTAATGAGGTTAAATAAGCCCCAAGTATAGCCACTAATTGAATAACTAAAATACTAACTATTAAGCCTATGGTTTTATCACCATCTGTTCCCCAAGCTATTTCTTCTTCACCAAAATATACTGCAACTAACATAATGGTTTGTACAGCCATACTAAACACAAAAAAGGCAATTAAATAGCGTTTTAATCTTAAGTTTTCTTTTAACTGTTTCCAAACTTGTCTTAATTCTTTTAACCCATTAAAAACAACATCTTTGGTTACTTTATGTCCTGAAGACACTCCACTTGGTAAAATATAAAAAGTGTATTGGCTAAATAAAATCCACCATAAACCTACAGTAATAAATGAATATCGCATCATTTGCATTTTGGCTTCACCATTATCTTGTGTCATTACCATTGCTAAATTAATTAGTAAAAGTAACACACTACCTATATAACCAAAACTAAATCCCTTTGCACTAATACTATCTTGTTGTTCAGGAAAGGCAATATCTGGTAAGTAGGAGTTATAAAAAACCAGGCTTCCCCAATACCCAATTAAACCCATAAAATAGAATAACAAACTTACGTGTATATTTTCTAGACTAAACCAATACAAACCGATACATCCTAAACCACCAACGTAGCAAAAGAATTTCATAAAATTCTTTTTATTACCAACATAATCAGCAATTCCGGAAAGAATTGGAGATGTAAAAGCAACTACTAAAAATGTAAATGCTGTAACATAAGTAATTAATGCTGTACTTTTAAAATCCATACCAAAAGCATGTACGGTTTTAATTTCGGAAAGAAATAGTGCCGAATAGAATATTGGAAATATAGAAGATGCAATGGTAAGTGTGTAAACAGAATTTGCCCAATCATAAAAAGCCCAGGCATTTAGAAGTTTTTTACTTCCTTTTTTAAATGTATTCATAAATATTTTTTACAAAAAGAAACATTAAATTTAAGAGATTTCAATTTAGTTGAATTTATTTAAGTTTTCCTTTTTATTACAATAACTTTAAATAAAAAAGCTGCTCTTTTATGAGCAGCTTGTAAAGTAAACAAATATTTTTTAATTAGTATGAGAAACTAGTGATTGGTCTAAAAGATTGCACGCCAAACTTTTTAGCTTCAGCAATAGCTTGTGGTGCCAATTCTTTTAAATTAGCAATTCTACTGTCGTTAGATGGGTGTGTACTTAAAAATTCTGGAGTAGATTCTCCTCCACTATTAGCTTTCATTCTAACCCAAAGGTTAGAAGCTTCTGTAGGGTTATAACCAGCAATACCCATTAAATACAGTCCTATTTTATCTGCTTCTGTTTCATGACTTCTGCTAAAAGGCAACATACCTAATACATTAGAGCCAACACCATAGTATTGATTAAATGCATCTCTGCTTTTATCATCTTCAATAGCTACATTTCCTGCAATAGCTAATCCTTGCTGTATGTATGATGCACTCATACGTTGTTGCCCATGATTTGCTAAAGCATGCGCTACCTCATGTCCCATAATTGCAGCAACACCTGTTTCGTTTTCTGCTATTGGTAAAATTCCTGTATAAAATACAATTTTTCCTCCAGGCATACACCAAGCATTTACTGTTGGATCATTTATTAAATTATATTCCCATTGGTAATCTGCTAAATACCCTTGATGTCCATTTGCATTTAACCAACGTTCTGCAGCAACAGCAATACGCTGTCCTACTCTAGTAATCATATCTGCTCTAGCTGTTCCTGTTTCTACATTACTTTCTGACAAAACTTGATTGTATTGTGCAAAAGCCGTTGGAAATAATTGTGAATTTGGCACTAATGCCATTGTAGATTTTCCTGTGAATGGATTGGTTGCACATGACAGAAATAACGCAATGGTACTACAAGCAATTATTACATTTTTAAATTTCATTAGTTAAGTGTTTATTAATAGTTTTTATAAATTTACAAAAACTGTACCTAAAACAGCATATAGCTGTACTATAAGTACTACTGCATTATCGACCAAATACAAATTAATCCTTTAAAAGGTTTCCTTTAATATGTATTTCGCTAAATTTTTTACTAATAATCATAGAAGATGTTCCGTTTTCTATTAAATGATCTAGAGGAATACTAACATTATCTATTTCTATTTCTTTAATCTGGAAAGGTAAACCATGAATTTTTAATTTAAACAATTTATATGGTGCTTCATAGGTACCTTCTTTATGTTGTTGTAAAATTAGCTCATTAGGTTTTCCTGTTAATTTAATATTTCTAAAACTATAACGTCCTTTTGTATAATCATATCCATCATGAGCATCTTCAAATACTTGTGATACTTCTTTCCCTTCTTTATAATATATATCTAAAGTAAGCTCTTCAATATCAACTTCATCAGTATATTGTTGCACTGGATATTTAGGAATTATTGCACCTGCTTTTACAAAAATTGGCATACTATCTATTTCTGCGTCTACCCATTTTTCTTTTCCACCTTCTATTAACTCATCTGTCCAGATATTATACCAACTACCTCTTGGAATATACATACGTCTTCCTTTAGCATTAGCTTCTAAAATAGGGCAAGCTAATATATGGTTACCAAAAACAAATTCATCTGTTCTGTAATGTGTTTGAGAATCTTCTTGATCATACATTACTAAAGATTGCAGAATTGGAGTACCATGCTCTACCAAGTTCCAGAAACAAGTATATAAGTACGGAAGTAACTGATAACGTAGTTCAATAAATTTTCTAACTATATCTGTTACGTCTTCATCAAAAGCCCAAGGTTCTTGATCACCATGATCACCAGAAGAATGCACACGACAAAAGGGATGAAAAATTCCTAATTGTATCCAACGTGTAAAAAGTTCTCCTTGCGGTTGTTCTGCAAAGCCACCAATATCACTACCTGCAAAACTAAATCCAGACATAGCCATACGTTGTGCTTGTACATTAGCAATCCATAAGTGCTCCCAAGTAGCTACGTTATCACCTGTCCATGTAGAAGTATAACGTTGCGTACCAGAATATGCAGCTCTAGTAATTACAAAAGGTCTTTTTGGATAGTTAAACTTTTTTAAACCATGGTATGTTGCTCTAGCCATTTGCATGCCATACACGTTATGTGCTTTTCTATGGCTACAAGGGTTACCATCATAATCATGACGTACATCATCTGGAAATGTTTTATTTGGCACTTCCATAACTGCTGGCTCGTTCATATCATTCCAAACCCCTTGAATACCAACATCTTCAATTAGCTCTTGAAATAATCCTGACCACCAATCACGAACTTCTGATTTTGTGAAATCTGGAAAATAACATTCCCCTGGCCATACTTTACCTTTCATGTATGGTCCATCTGCACGTTTACAAAAATAGTCTTTATCTAATGCTTCTTTAAATACAGAATATTCATTGTCTATTTTAATTCCTGGATCAATAATAGCAACGGTTTTAAAACCATCATCTGCTAATTCTTTTACCATACGTTTAGGGTCTGGAAAGTAATCTTTGTTCCAAGTGAAACATCTAAAACCATCCATATAGTCAATATCTAAATAAATAGCATCACAAGGTATTTTTAAGTCTCTAAAGTTTTTGGTTATTTCTTTTACATTGCTTTCTGGATAGTAGCTCCATTTACATTGATGAAAACCTAATGCCCAAAGTGGTGGTAATTGATGTGGTTTACCAGTTAGGTCTGTGTATTTTTCTACAACAGATTGTATTTTAGGCCCATAAATAAAGTAGTAATTCATTTCACCACCTTGTGCCCAAAAACTAGTAACGTTTCGTCTTTCTTGACCAAAATCGAAAAAAGATTGAAAAGTGTTGTCAAAAAATATACCGTAAGCTTTATTGTGGTGTAATCCTGTAAAAAACGGTATTGCTTTATAAATAGGGTCTGTATCTTTACCAAATGCGTAAGAGTCTGTTACCCAATTTTGAAAACGTTTTCCTTTTAAATTTAAATGTTCTGGTTTATCACCAAGACCAAAATAACTTTCTCTTTCATTAACAACTTTGCTCATTTTTACAATGTTGCCTCCAAACTCATAACTTTCTTCCCAGTGAAAACCTATTTCATCTTGATTGACAAGTGTCATGTCTAAAGCATCATATAACGAAACACTTAAGTTTTCTTTAGAAATTTTACAAATTAATTTAGAAGTAGAAACCTCATAGTATTCCTCTTTTTCTTCAATTTCTAACTTATTATACCCTGTACTTGCATATTTTGTAATTGCATAAGAGAAGTCGTTTTCAAAAGTACCTGTAGTGGTATATCTAAACCGAAGCACACTATCTCTTAATACTTTAAGCTGAAGTATTACATTATTATCTGTGTAAAAGAATAAGGTATCTACGTCTTTTTTAAATTTAATAATCTTTGAAGGAAACAGGTTTCCTTTTTGTTCTAATTCTGTATTTACAATCATCTTGCAATTTTTATAGGCATGTAAAAAAACATAAAAAAAAGTGGAAATAAAAAATATAACATTAGTTCTTTTAACTAATTGTTAACTACATCGTTTTAGCTTCTTATTTTTATTGAATTTGCAAAAAAAAAGCCTTAAAATTATACTTTTATTTTACTGATACTTAAACACTACCATGCTTAAAGGTGAAATATTTATAGCTACAGAATGTTTTCTAAATTGCCAGCTTTTTGCTTGTGAAGTTAGTGGCTTATTTTTAAAATCTCCAGTGCCAAAATAGTCCTTTTCATTACTATTAAAAATTTCTTTTAATTTTCCTTTTTTAGGAAGTCCGATACGATAATTCTCTCTAGGAACAGGAGTCATATTACAAGCAATAATAATATTATCTTTGGGTTTATTTCCTTTTCTAATATAGACTAAAACAGAGTTTTCTGCATCATTATAATCTATCCATTCAAAACCCTCTTGTGTGAATTGATTTTGGTGTAAAGCAGGTTCTGTTTTGTATAAGGTATTTAGATCTTTTATTAGTTTTTGTACACCTTGATGTGGTTTATATTGCAGTAAATGCCAATCTAAACTTTTTTGAAAATTCCATTCTTCACTTTGACCAAATTCTGCTCCTTGAAATAATAATTTTGTTCCTGGATGTGTAAACATATAGCTATAGAGTAAGCGTAAATTTGCAAATTTTTGCCACTCATCACCAGGCATTCTGTTTAAAATAGATTTTTTACCATATACTACTTCATCATGACTTAAAGGCAACATAAAATTTTCGGTAAATGCATACGTCATACTAAAGGTTAAATCATTTTGGTGGTGTTTTCTATATATTGGTTCTTTAGCAAAATACTGAAGTGTATCATGCATCCAGCCCATCATCCATTTCATACCAAAACCTAAACCTCCTAAAAAAACAGGTTTAGATACTCCAGGAAATGAAGTAGATTCTTCTGCTATTGATTGTACATCTGGAAAAGCACCATAAATAGCCTGGTTTAACTCTTTTATAAATGCAATAGCTTCTAGGTTTTCTCTGCCACCAAATTGGTTTGGTTCCCATTCTCCTTCTTCTCTAGAATAATCTAAAAACAACATAGATGCTACAGCGTCTACGCGTAAACCGTCTGCATGGTATTGATCTAACCAAAAAAGCGCATTACTTATTAAAAAAGATTTTACTTCATTACGACCGTAATTAAAAATCAAGCTTTTCCAGTCTTGGTGATAGCCTTTACGTTTATCTGGATGTTCATACAAACAAGAACCATCGAAAAACCCAAGTCCGTGTGCATCTTCTGGAAAATGCGATGGTACCCAATCTAAAAGAATGCCAATATTGTTTTGGTGTAGTTTGTCTACTAAAAGTTTAAATTCTTCGGGATAACCAAATCTAGATGTTGGTGCAAAATATCCAGTTATTTGATAACCCCAACTTGGATCATATGGAAACTCCATAATTGGCATGAGTTCTACATGCGTAAAATTCATTTCTTTTACATAGCTAACTAATGAATCTGCCAATTCTACATAAGAAAGAAAACGATTTTCTTCTATTTGTTTTTTCCAGGAACCTAAATGTACTTCGTATACAGAAAATGGTGCGTTTAATGCGTTTTTGTTTTTTCTGGATTTCATCCATTTGGCATCTTTCCAGCTATATGCATCTTCCCAAACTATAGATGCTGTTTTAGGGTTATGCTCAAATCGTCTTGCGTAAGGATCTGATTTTTCGGTAACAATACCTTGATTATGACTTTCAATTTTGTACTTATACAGAGAACCTTTACCAATATTTGGTATAAAGCCTTCCCAAATACCACTTTCATCCCAACGTACATTTAATTGGTGTTCTCCTTCTTGCCAAAAATTAAAATCACCAATTACAGAAACCTTTTTAGCGCTTGGAGCCCAAACTGCAAAATAAGTTCCTTCTACTTTATTTACTGTAGTTATATGAGAGCCAAATTTTTCGTAAAGTTTGTAATGCTTTCCTGCTTTAAATAAATTAATATCAAAATCTGTAAATAAGCTATGCGCTATTACTTGAGACATATATAGTTTTTAAGATAAATAAGATTATTTAATTATAGTTCCTTTTGGTATGGTTGCTCCTTTTTTAATAACAACAATGCCGTCTTTTATTAAATAAGTATCTGTTTCTTGATCTTTTAAGTGTTTACCTCCTTCAATTTTAACATCGTCACCAATTCTACAATTTTTATCTATAATACAGTTGTTTATATAGCACCTGTCTCCTATACCAAGAATAATATCAATTTTATTTTCTTCCATAATTTGTAAAGATTCATAAAAATCATTCCCCATCATATAGGTATTAGAGACAACAGAATCTTTACCAATTCTAGAGCGAATTCCAATAACACTTCTTTCTATTTTAGCAGCTTGAATGATGCAACCTTCTGCTATTACTGTTTTATTTAATATCGTTCCAGAAATTTTAGAGGTAGGTAAAATTCTAGCTCTTGTATACACTCTATCTTCTGCATATAAATTAAACTTAGGTATATCATCTGTAAGTCCTAAATTGGCTTCAAAAAACGATTCTATAGTACCAATATCTGTCCAATACCCTTCATATTGATAACTTTTGGTTTTGTATTTATGAATGGACTGCGGAATTATTTCTTTACCAAAATCATTAGTATCTGGATCATTCATTAATTTAATTAAAAGGTCTTTATTAAATATATAAATACCCATAGAAGCTAGATAGTGTCTTCCTTCTTTTTCCATTTCTTCACCAACATCTACTTTCCAACCTGGTAATAAATCGGAAGCTGGTTTTTCAATAAATGAAGTAATTGTATTATCACTATCGGTTTTTAAAAGACCAAAGGAAGTAGCGTCTTTAGCATTAACAGGATAGGTTGCTACTGTAATTTCGGCATTACTTGCTTCATGTTTATCAATCATATCTTGTAAATCCATATTATACAACTGGTCACCAGAAAGAATTAATGCATACTTAAAATCATTTCTTAAAAAATGGTGCATACTTTGTCTTACTGCATCTGCAGTGCCTTGAAACCACTTATCACTATGCATGGTTTGTTCTGCAGCTAAAACATCAACAAAAGCGTGGCTAAAAAAACTAAAATGATAGGTGTTTTTAATATGTTTATTTAAAGAAGCAGAATTAAATTGCGTTAAAACATAAATTCTTTTAAGATCTGAGTTAATACAATTAGAAATTGGTATATCTACCAATCTGTATTTTCCTGCAATAGAAACTGCAGGTTTAGATCTTACAGCTGTTAATGGATACAGCCTTGATCCTTGTCCTCCTCCTAAAATAATTGATAGCACCTTGTTGTTGATCATAGTTTTTTATTTTAATGAATTATACAATGTAATATATTCTTTCATTGATGCATTCCAAGAATGATCAATAGTCATGATATATTTTCTTATTTTATTAAATTCCTCTTGATTCTTATACAGAATAATAGCTCTATATATAGCTTGTTCTATTTCTAAAGCATTGGTTTCATCATGGCAAATACCAAAGCCTTTTTTATCTTTAATATCAACTACAGTATCTTTTAGTCCGCCTGTACTTCTTACTATTGGTATGGTTCCGTATCTTAAAGAATACATTTGGTTTAAGCCACAAGGTTCTACACGAGATGGCATTATTAAAAAATCTGCTCCTGCATAAATAATATGAGATAGTTTTTCATCATACCCAATAAAAACATTATAGTTTGCTTTATGTGTTTCTTTTAATGCATTTAATTGCGCTTCAACCTCTGTATTACCAGAACCCAAAAGCAAAATATTAGACTCTTTATTTTGTAAAATGGTATCACATACTTCTGGTAGTAAATCTGCTCCTTTTTCACCTACCAATCTTCCTATAAAGGCAAACAATGGTTTACTTTTGTCTAAATTAAAAGTTTCACACAGCCAATTTTTATTTTGTTTTTTACCAGAATCAATATGATCTATAGAGAAATTTTCTAAGATAAAAGTATCTGTTTCAGGATTCCAAACATTGGCATCAATACCATTTAAAATACCAACACATTTTTTATACTCATGTTTTAATAAATCTTGTAACCCGTTGGCTTCTTGTTTTAATTCTTCTAAATAACTTGGTGAAACTGTAGTAACTCGCCATGCACATTTTATAGCAGCTGCTAACGGATTTATTACACCATTCCAATCTAACAATCCTACTTTTTGCATATCAAATTCTGGAATAAAATGCAACTTATCATAAGAAAACCATCCTTGATATTGTGCATTATGTATAGTAGCTATAACAGGTATTTTATTTAAAGTTTTATATTTAAAACTTTCTTGTAACATAAAAGGAATAAGCCCTGTATGATGATCATGACAATGTATAATATCTGGCTTAACAGATAATGTAAGTATCCAATTTAAAGCAACTATTTGAAAAGCTAAAAACCGATCTGTATCATCAAAAGAATACACATAATCTTTATACAATAAATCTGGAACGTCAATAAAAAAAACATCAAATGCTAATGTGTTATTATTTAGTTGTAATACATTAAACGCATGCGTTGTTTCACCAAGTGTTACTTGAGAGTTAAAAATAGAAACAAACGTGTTATCTGTTGTAAAACTATTATCATAAAAAGGCATTATTACACTACTCTTTAAACCAAGTACATTTTGGTATTTTGGTAAAGCACCAACAACATCTGCCAATCCTCCTACTTTAGCTATTGGGTAACATTCTGCACTAATATGTGTTATATTCATTAATTGATTATCATTATTTATCTTCTAATTTAATAAATTATTATTAATAGAATACACATAACAGCAATTAGTTAATAGAAATATAATATTATAATGATTTCGTAATGAAAAAATGTTTTTTTCGACTTAAATTAAAATTTATTTTATGAAAACGTACGTAATAGTTAGTCTTATATTTATTTTTTTTAGTTGTAATTCTTCCGCACAAAAAAAAAATACAGAAAATAAAGCAACTTTCCCTGTTAATAAAACAGAAACAGCATGGAAAAAACAACTTAGCCAAGAACAATATTATGTTTTACGTGAAGAAGGAACAGAACGCCCTTTTTCTAGCCCTTTAAACAAAAACTATAAAAAAGGAACATACCATTGCGCTGCTTGTAATATTGCTCTATTTAAAAGTGAACACAAGTTTGATTCAGGTACAGGTTGGCCAAGTTTTGACAGAGAAATTGAAGGCAATGTAGCCTTTGGTTCTGACACTAAATTAGGCTATGTAAGAGATGAAGAACACTGCGCTAATTGTGGTAGTCACTTAGGTCATGTTTTTAATGATGGCCCAAAAGAAACCACAGGAAAACGTCACTGTATTAACGGTATTGCTTTAAAATTTGTTGCTGCAGAATAAAATTTATTTATAGTTAATCATGTTGTATTTCTTTTATAAGTAGTATTTTTATTTATAAATTTAATAACATGAAAAGCTCTTATTTATCCAGTAGTATCAAACAATTTGAATATTATAAATCTTTAGGCGACAAAACCATACATCAATTATCTTTTGAAGAATTACAATGGCAACCAAATGAAGGTGCTAATAGCATATCTATTTTAGTAAAACATATAGTAGGTAATATGTTATCACGTTGGACAAATTTTTTAACCGAAGATGGTGAAAAAGAGTGGAGAAACAGAGATGCTGAATTTGAAGAATCATTTACCACAAAAGAACAACTAGTTGCCTCTTGGGAAAGTGGTTGGTATTGCTTATTTAACGCCATTAAACCATTAAAACCCGAAGATAAAGAAGCCCTTATTTACATAAGAAATCAAGGCCACACAGTTACAGAGGCAATAAACAGACAGTTAACACACTACGCCTATCACATAGGCCAAATGGTATTTTTAGGAAAACTTTTAAAAGCAGAAAAATGGCAATCACTCTCTATTGCTAAAGGAAAATCTAACAGCTATAATCAAGAAAAATTTACTCAAAAAAAAGAAAAAAAACACTTTACAGATAATCTTTAAAATTACATTTTAAAAAACACAACCCATTTAATAATCTTACAGAAACAAAGACTTTAAATAAAATATAGTTTTAGTATTTTAGTTTTTAGAATTTGAAATTTTAATAATGTTATTATAATTTTTAGGTTTGGTTTTGTAACTTCGTAACTTCAAAAAAATCGACTAAAAAAACACATAATGAGTAAATACGATATAATTGTACTTGGAAGTGGTCCTGGAGGCTACGTAGCTGCTATTAGAGCATCTCAATTAGGTTTTAAAACAGCTGTTGTAGAAAAAGAAAGTCTTGGTGGTATCTGCCTAAATTGGGGTTGTATTCCTACCAAAGCCTTATTAAAATCTGCCCAAGTTTTTGAATATTTAAAACATGCAGATGCCTATGGTCTTTCTGTAAAAGAATATGACAAAGATTTTGAAGCTGTAGTGAAACGTAGTCGTGGTGTTGCAGAAGGAATGAGCAATGGCGTTAAGTTTTTAATGAAAAAAAATAAAATTGATGTTATTGATGGTTTTGGAAAACTAAAAACTGGAAAGAAAATTGATGTAGACGGAAAAGAATATTCTGCAGATCATATTATTATTGCTACTGGAGCACGTTCTCGTGAGTTACCTAGCTTACCACAAGATGGAAAAAAAGTAATAGGTTATAGAGAAGCAATGGTTTTACCAAAACAACCAAAATCTATGATAGTAGTAGGTTCTGGTGCTATTGGTGTTGAGTTTGCATACTTTTATAAGTCTATGGGAACAGATGTAACCATTGTAGAGTACTTACCAAACATAGTTCCTGTTGAAGATATTGATGTTTCTAAACAATTAGAAAAAAGCTTTAAGAAAAGTGGTATAAACATCATGACCTCTGCTGAAGTAACTAGTGTAGATACTTCTGGAAAAGGAGTAAAAGCAACAGTAAAAACAAGTAAAGGTGAAGAAGTTTTAGAAGCAGACATTATACTTTCTGCAGTAGGAATTAAAACTAACATAGAAGGTATTGGTCTTGAAGACGTTGGTATTGCTGTAGATAGAGATAAAATTTTAGTAAACGATTTCTATCAAACAAATATCCCTGGTTATTATGCTATTGGAGACGTAACACCTGGTCAAGCACTAGCTCACGTTGCTTCTGCAGAAGCTATTTTATGTGTTGAAAAAATTGCAGGACAGCATGTACAAGCTTTAGATTATGGTAACATTCCTGGTTGTACTTATTGTACTCCAGAAATTGCATCTGTTGGTTTAACAGAAAAACAAGCAAAAGAGCAAGGTATTGAAATTAAAGTAGGTAAATTCCCTTTCTCTGCTTCTGGTAAAGCAAGTGCTGCAGGAAACAAAGACGGATTTGTAAAAGTAATATTTGATGCTAAATATGGAGAATGGTTAGGTTGCCATATGATTGGTGCTGGAGTTACAGATATGATTGCTGAAGCTGTTTTAGGTCGTAAACTTGAAACAACGGGTCATGAAGTATTAAAAACAGTACATCCTCACCCTACAATGAGTGAAGCCGTTATGGAAGCTGTAGCTGCTGCTTATGATGAAGTAATTCATTTATAAAAAAATAAAACGTTTGCAATGCAAACGTTTAGATACTAAATATTGAATAAAAAATATCCCAGAAAATTCTGGGATTTTTTTTTATCTTGGTTTTATAAGTAACTACAAAAATAGTTTTTATAAAAAACTCTGTATTGCCAATTCATAACTCTGCAACCCAAAACCTAATATAACACCTCTAGCATTAGGAGAGACATAAGAGGTATGTCTAAATTCTTCACGTGAAAAGGTATTAGATATATGTACTTCTACTACAGGTGTTTTTATAGCATTTATAGCGTCACCTATAGCTACAGAAGTATGTGTATATGCTGCCGCGTTTAATATAATTCCATCATATGTAAACCCTACCTCATGTAATTTATTTACAAGTTCTCCTTCTACATTAGATTGGTAATAATCTAAATCTGCATTGGGATACTTTTCTTTTATTTTCTCTAAAAATTCTGTAAAAGATAAACTTCCATAAATTTCGGGTTCACGTGTACCTAATAAATTTAAATTAGGACCATTTATAATAATGAGTTTCTTCATAAAGTAAAGATATTAAAAAAAGGAATAAAAAAAGCCGAAGCTATTTATTTAATAAAAAGCGTAAAATGTTACATTATCAACAATATTATTAACAATAAAAACACTAACACTTAACAATCAATAACTTATATAAATCTATAAAAAATTATAAAAAAAAGGCTATTTTAACCCCATGAAATGGCAACAAGCGCTTTTAGATTTTAAAATGTATTTAAAGATAGAACGTGGTTTATCTCAAAATTCTATAGATAACTATGCCCTAGATGTTAATAAGTTATTAACATACCTAGAAAACCATAAAATACAAGAATCACCATTAACAATTACAGCAGAAATAATACAACAATTTATATATGAAATAGCCAAACAAGTCAATGCAAGATCACAATCTAGAATAATTTCTGGTTTACGTAGTTTCTTTAACTACCTTGTTTTTGAAGATTATATAAAAACAAACCCTCTAGAACTTATTGAAGCTCCTAAAATAGGAAGAAAACTTCCTGATACTCTTTCTGAAAAAGATATAAATTCACTTATAACTGCAATAGATTTAAGTAAGCCACAAGGCGAAAGAAATCGAGCAATTTTAGAAACTCTTTACAGTTGTGGTTTGCGTGTTAGTGAACTAGTAAGTTTAAAAATTTCTGATTTATTTTTTGATGAAGGCTTTATAAAAGTAACAGGAAAAGGTAATAAACAACGCTTTGTACCAATAGTACCAGAAACACAAAAAATTATAAATATATATAAAAACCAAGTAAGAGTACATACACCTATTAAAGAGGAGTTTCAAGATATTTTGTTTTTAAATAGAAGAGGAAAACAACTTACTAGAGCAATGATATTTACAATAATTAAACAGCTTGCTATTAAAATTGATTTAAATAAAAATATTTCTCCGCATACTTTCAGACATTCTTTTGCAACGCATTTATTAGAAAATGGTGCAGACCTACGTGCTATACAATTAATGCTAGGTCACGAAAACATTACAACAACAGAAATATATATGCATGTAGATAAAAGCCATTTAAAGGAAATTATGAACACCTTTCACCCTAGAAAATAACGTATTTCAACGTATATTACTGTTCTTTTATCGATAAAATATAAAATTTTAAAACAATAATATTGCTATAATTTTCATTATATTAGATTAGTTGTCCCTATTAACAATTAACATGATTTACTTTTCTCTGTTTTAACAAAAAAAATAGAAATAATATAATTTTGAGCATACCTGATGATAATATTTGGAAATTAGCCTTAGAGTATACCAACATTGGTGTTTGGGAATACGACGCGGAAACCAAAGAAGTTTTTTACTCTAACGAATCTAATAAAATATTAGGTTTTGATGAAGACAACGTCTTAAAAGATAATATTAACGCTTGGAATGATAGAGTTCATGAAAAAGATAGAGTGGCCTACTTTCAAGATTTTACAGAACTACTAAATGGTGTAACACCTAACTACCAAAACGAACACAGAATACGTTGTAAAGATGGTAGCTATAAATGGATTTTAGACAAAGGTAAAATAGTTTCTTGGCTAAAAAACGGCCAACCCAAAAGAGTAATTGGTACACATACAGACATAACTATTTTAAAAAACTCAGAGCAGATTACAAAAGATGCTCTAAACTTAGCTAGTAAGCAAAATAATCAATTAAGAAATTTTGCTCATATTGTTACCCACAACCTAAAACAACATGCTGGTAATTTTGAAAGCTTAATTTACCTGTATCATGAAGCAGAAACAAACAGTGAAAAAAAAGAGTTAATAAATCATCTTGAAACTCTTTCTAATTCATTAACTAAAACCATAAATAATTTAAACCAAGTTGTTTCTGTACAAGCTAATAAAAATAATAGGGTTGAAAAAATATTTATAGCTCAAGAAGTTAAAAACGTATTAAACTCTTTAGATTTTGTTATAGCAGAAAATAAAGTAACAATACATAATAACATTAATACCAACTTATTCATTAATTACAACCCTTCTTATTTTGAAAGTGTTATACTTAACCTTTTAACAAATGCTATAAAATATAAACATCCAGAAAGAGACCCTGTTATTAGTATAGACTCTAAGGTAGAGAACAAAACTTTATATTTAATAATTTCTGATAATGGTCTAGGTATTGATTTAAATAAATATGGTGATAATGTATTTGGCCTTTATAAAACGTTTCATAAAAACGATAACTCAGAAGGAGTTGGTTTATACCTCATAAAAAACCAAATAGAATCTTTTGGTGGTAAAATTGCTATTGAAAGTCAAGTAAATATAGGTACCACATTTACTATTACTACTACTCATTTGTAATCTATTTATTTTCATGTTTAGAACATAATTTAAGATTATATATCAACATAATCTTAAAATAATTATGCGTTTTATCGTGTTTTATTGTATTTAATCGTATTTTTGAAAAACAATTTGTTAAAAACAATTAATAAAAGCTAGTTTTTTACATTTAGTTTTCCCTAATATTACACACAACATGAAAACCCAATTAAAATCAACACAAGAATTAAACAAAAGTGTTGTTTATAATTCCGAATTAATCTTAGAAGAAAGAATATCTAAATTTGCATTAGACAGCTCTAATATAGGTGTTTGGGATTTTGATGTTATTAATAAAAAAGTTAATTACTCTGAAGAAGCAAAAAAAATACTTAATCTAGAACTAGAGGAAGATAATATTGCTTCTTATAATTGGCAAGAAAAAATTCACCCAGACGATTTAGATAATGTACTTAAAAATTTATTAAGCCATATCAATAATGAGCAACCAAACTACATAAGTGAGCATAGAATATTGATGAAAGATGGCACTTATAAATGGATAAAAGATATAGGTAAAATTATTGAAAGAGATAAAGATGGAAATTACACACGTATGTTAGGTACTACTACCAACATTGACAAACGTAAAAAACAAGAAGCAAAATTAATAGAAAATCAAAATATTATTAAAGAGCAAAATAAACAACTTAAAAACTTTGCTCTTATAGTTTCTCATAATTTAAAATCTCATACTGCTAATTTTGAAAGTTTATTAGAGTTTTATGATGATACGAAAGATGAAAAAGAAAGAAATGAAATTATAACGCATTTAAAAACGGTAAATTCTTCACTAACCAAAACAATATCTAATTTAAATAAAATTGTAAATACTCACAATATAGACAACCTAAGTACACAAACCCTTAATTTAAGAGAGGTAATTGTTAGTACTATAAAACTATTAGAAGTTAAAATAAAGAAAACAAATACAATTGTTAATATTAATATAGATAGTACTCTAAAATTAGAATTTAATTTAGTTTATTTTGAAAGTATAATTCAAAACCTACTTTCTAATGCAATAAAATATAGGCATCCTAATAGAGTACCTATTATAAATATAGATGCCAAAACAACTGAAAAAAACATAACTATTATCATAAAGGATAATGGTTTAGGTTTAGATTTAAATAAATATGGAGATGCTGTTTTTGGTTTGTATAGAACTTTTCATAATAACAAAAACTCAGAAGGTGTTGGTTTATATCTTATAAAAAATCAAATTGAAGCTTTAAATGGTACTATAGATATTGAAAGTACCGTAAATGTAGGTACTTCTTTTACTTTAACCTTTTCAAAATAAAAAAAGTCTAGCAAATTTGCTAGACTTTTTTTTACATAAATAATTAAATTCTTACTTAGCAATATTCACAGCTCTAGTTTCACGTATAACTGTAACTTTAACCTGACCAGGATAAGTCATGTCGGTTTGTATTTTTTGCGAAATGTTAAACGATAAGTCTACTGCATTTTGATCAGAAACTTTTTCACTTTCTACAATTACTCTTAATTCACGTCCTGCTTGTATAGCATATGCTTTCTTAACACCTTGAAATCCAAACGCTATTTCCTCTAAGTCTTTTAAACGTTGTATATAACTATCTAAAACTTGTCTTCTAGCTCCTGGTCTTGCTCCTGAAATAGCATCACATACTTGAATAATAGGAGACAATAAAGAGGTCATTTCTATTTCATCATGGTGTGCACCAATAGCATTACACACATCTTCTTTTTCACCAAACTTTTCAGCCCATTGCATCCCTAATATAGCGTGAGGAGTTTCCATATCTGCTTCTGCATCTGGTACTTTACCTATATCATGTAATAAACCTGCTCGTTTTGCTAGTTTAGGATTTAAACCTAATTCTGCAGCCATTACACCACAAAGTTTTGCTACTTCTCTAGAGTGTTGTAATAAATTTTGACCGTAAGAAGAACGATACTTCATTCTACCAACCATTTTAATTAACTCTGGATGTAAGTTGTGTATTCCTAAATCAATAACTGTACGCTTACCAACTTCAATAATTTCTTGTTCAATTTGCTTTTGCGTTTTCTTTACTACTTCTTCAATTCTAGCAGGATGAATACGTCCATCTGTTACTAATTTATGTAAAGACAAACGAGCAACTTCTCTTCTTACAGAATCAAAACAAGATAGTATAATTGCTTCTGGTGTATCATCTACAATAATCTCTACTCCTGTAGCAGCCTCAATAGCACGTATATTTCTTCCTTCTCTACCAATGATACGTCCTTTAACGTCATCAGATTCAATATTAAATACAGACACGCAATTATCTACTGCTTCTTCTGTACCTATACGTTGTATGGTGTTAATAATAACTTTTTTAGCTTCTTGCTGTGCAGTCATTTTAGCTTCTTCAAGTGTGCTTTGTACAAAAGCCATAGCATCATTTTTAGCTTCACCTTTTAAAGATTCTACTAGTTGCTCTTTAGCTTCTTCTGCAGAAAGACTAGAAATAACCTCTAGTTGTTCTACTTGACTTTTATGTAGTTTATCAAGTTCAACTTGCTTTTTTTCAAGAATATCTAACCTATGGTTATAGTCCTTAATCTTTGCTTCTACTTGTATATTTACTTTTTTATTTTTAGATAGCTCACTAGATAATTGTGATTCTTTATCGCGAATACGTTTCTCTGTTTCAGCCATTTTCTTATCTCTAGATAAGATTACTTTTTCATGTTCAGCTTTTAATTCAATAAACTTTTCTTTTGCTTGAAGAATTTTATCTTTTTTTATAGTCTCTCCTTCACTTTTTGCTTCTTTTAAAATAGATGTAGCAGATTTTTCTGCATTTTTAATAAGCTTTGATGCATTATTTTTTTCTAATGTTTTAGCTATAATATATCCTATAATTACACCTGTTACAATGCCTATTATTGCAAATATAATTGTATTACTCATGTTTTGTTAATTAGTTTTAATATATAAAAAAGCCTACATCAGTATAAAGTTTTGTATAAACTCCTTAAAAACAAGTTTAGGGCTAACAAGCTGATCAAGTATCTACTCAAGGTAGCTCGCTTTTACAACTTAAACTCACCCTTTTTAAAGAATTAACGTTGAGTTTATCAAAAAAAATAACTAATGCAGGCAGTAACCTTTATTTTATTTAAAGAACGACTTTAAGAATTTAAATGTTCATGTAACAAATTATTTAAAGCATTTAGCTTTTGCTGTACATGTTCATTTGTATTTTCTTTATCTATAGTATTTTGTTCTGCTTGAGAAGCAAACTGTAAAGCACACATGGCTAAAACATCTTGTTTATCTCTTACAGAATAACTTTGCTCAAACTGCGTAATCATAGCTTCAATATTTTTAGCTGCTTTACGTAAACCTTCTTCCTGACTTGGGTTTATGGTTAAAGGATATACTCTATTAGCTATAGATAGCTTTATTTTAAGCTGTTCTGCCATTTAACTATGTATCATTATTCAGAAAGTTGCGATATACAATAATCTATCTCTCTAATTAATGTATTTATTTTAAGCTTAGTTTCTCTCTTATTATTATCACTGCCAAGCAAAGAATTTGCCATTTTAAGTGCTTCATATTTTTCTTGCCAATCAACAATTTGTTTTTGTTGCTCTTGAAGTTTTCTATTAGATACCTGTAAAGCCTCTTCTAGTTTAACATTAGTTTGCTTTAAAACTTCTTGTTTATGCAACACTTTGTTAATTTTATTTTCTAAAGCATCTACAATATCTTCAATATGACTCATTTACAAATTCAATACTTATCTCACAAAGTTAACATTCCTAAATCGAATTAACAATTGTTTTTTATAATAAAAATAAAAATTCTTTAAAACGGCTAACTATCAATACTATGGCGTAGTATTTGATTAAAACTTTGCAGTTTTATTTCAAATTAAATACATTAGCATTACAATTTATTTTATGAGAATTTTATTTATTTCATTGCTCCTTTTTTCTACTTTAAGTTATGCTCAAAGCATATATCCTTTAGATTACTTTAGATCTCCTTTAGATATTACTTTAGTGGCTGCAGGTACTTTTGGTGAATTAAGATCAAACCATTTTCATTCTGGCATAGATTTAAAAACACAACAGCGTCAAGGCTTAAATGTTTATGGTTCTGCAGATGGCTATGTAAGTAGAATTAAAGTTTCTCATTTTGGATACGGAAAAGCATTATATATAACACACCCTAATGGGTATACTACGGTTTATGGTCATTTACAAAGTTTTTCTAAAGAAATTGAAGCTTATGTAAAAAAGCACCAATACGAAGAGGAATCTTTTGAAATTCAACTTTTTCCTAATCCGGAAGAATTACCAATTAAAAAAGGAGATATTGTAGCTTATTCTGGTAACACAGGCGGTTCTGGAGGTCCGCATTTACATTATGAAATTAGAGATAATGAAGAAAGACCTTTAAACCCTTTACTTTTTGGTTTAGACATAAAAGATAGTACCAAACCTATAATTACAGAAGTTTATGCCTATGCTATTGGTGAAAATGCTCACGTAAATAAATCTAAAAGAAAACAAAAACTACGTTTAATAGATAATAAAAATGGTACCTATTCTGTAGAAAACCTTGAAGCCTACGGAAAAATTGGCTTTGCCATTGCAACCATAGACAGACAGGATTTAGCGGCCAATAAAAATGGGGTTTATAATATTCAAACAAGATATAATGGTGATTTGTGTTTTGAAATAGACTTTAAACGTTTTTCTTTTAGTGAAACTAGACATTTAAATCGTTTTATAGATTATGCGCATTACAAAACAAAAAAACAAAGACTTCAAAAATTATTTATTGAAGAAAACAATCCTTTAAGTCTTTATAATAGAGAAGCTAATGATGGTTTTATTGAAGTTGAAGACAGTACTTCTTCTGTATATAAAGTTCGTGTAACAGATTTTGAATCTAATGATACCTGGTTGCAAATAAATATTAAAGGTGTAAAAACAAAAGAGGTACAACCTAAAGAAAACACCGCTACTTCTCATTATCTTTACGCAAATGAAGAAATGCACTTAAATGAAGGTCGTGTAAAGGTTAGCATACCTAAAAACACGTTTTATGATGATTTTTTTATAGATTTTAAAGTTTCTAATGACACCTTAACACTTCATAAAAATACCATTCCTGCAATAAAATATTTCAATATTAGTTATGATTTAAGTGATTATAAAACCGAAGATGCCAGCAAATTATATATAGCAAGGTTAGTTGGTTGGAATGATTATCCGTTATATTCTAACACAAAAAGAAAAGGAAATATTTTAACAACCAGCACAAGAGATTTAGGTAAATATGCTTTAGCAGCAGACACTGTAGCTCCTACCATTACTCCTCTAAATTTTTCTAAAGGAAAATGGCTTAGTAAGTACAAATATTTAAAACTAAAAATTGAAGACAAAGACTCAGGTATATCTAATTATAGAGCAACTTTAAACGGAAAATGGATATTAATGGAGTATGACTATAAAACAAAAACATTAACTTACAACTTTAATGACGCGGTTTCTACAGAAACTAAAAATAATTTAAAGCTAATTGTTACTGATAATGTTGGAAATAATTCTACATTTGAAACTATGTTTTACCGAAAATAAAAAAACAATCTTGAATACTAAATTTCAACTCCTAGCGGCTTTCTTTTTAATTATACCATGTTTTATGTTTGCACAAACAGGAACTATAAAAGGTGTAATACTTGATGAGTTTAATAACCCTGTAGATAACATAAACATTAAAACTAAAGAAGCTGGTACTACAACCAATGAAAATGGTTTTTATCTTTTAAAAATTCCGGCTAATCAAGATATAACTGTAACTTTTAGTCATATCTCTTTAAAAAAAACAGTTGCTACTTTTAACCTAAAAAACGGAGAAGAAATAGAGTTTAATCCTGTTATGAAAACTAATGTAGAACAAATTGCTACAGTAGTTATTTCAGGAAGAAAAAGAAAAGATGTAGAAGGTATAATTACCCTAAAACCTGCAACTATCAGAAAAATTCCTGGTGCTAATGCAGGTGTAGAAAATTTATTAAAAACACTTCCTGGTGTGAGTAGTAATAATGAGCTAAGTACTCAATATTCAGTTCGTGGTGGTAATTATGATGAAAACCTTGTTTATGTTAATGGTATTGAAGTGTACAGACCGTTTTTAATTCGCTCAGGACAACAAGAAGGATTAAGTTTTGTAAATACAGATTTAGTTCAAAATGTAGACTTTTCTGCAGGAGGATTTCAAGCCAAATATGGAGATAAGCTTTCTTCTGTTTTAGATATTACCTACAGAAAACCTACAGATTTTGGTATCGCTGCAGATTTAAGCTTACTTGGCGGAAGTCTTGCTATTGAAGCCATAAGTAATGACAACAAACTAACAGGAATTGTTGGTGTGCGTTATAGAGATAATAGTTTATTAGTAAACGCCAAAGAAACAGAAACCAATTATGACCCTAAATTTTTAGATGTTCAATCTTTTGTTACTTATAAGTTTACAGATAAGTTTAGCCTAAGCTTTTTAGGAAACGCTTCGCTTAACAAGTACAATTATGAGCCACAAACAAGACAAACTAATTTTGGTACACTATCAGACCCAATTGCTTTACTTGTTTATTATGAAGGACAAGAAAAAGATGCATACCAAACCCTTTTTGGAGCCATACAAGGAAGCTATAAAGTTAATGACAACTTAAACTTAAATTTAGTAGCCTCTACATACCATACTACAGAAGAAGAATATTTTGATATTTTAGCCCAATACAGACTTGGTGAAGTAAACACTAATATTGGTGATGAAGATTTAGGTGAAGTAGAGTTTAGCGAAGGTATTGGCGGACAATTAAATCATGGTAGAAATGATTTAGATGCACTTATTACCACTATTGAACACAAAGGAGATTATAAATTAGAAGAAAATAACTTTGAATGGTCTATAAAATATACTAATGAAGATATTAGAGACAGACTAGTAGAATGGGAAGTTATAGACTCTGCAGGCTTTTCTATAAATCCTCCTGACCTTGATTATTTTGATGAACAACCATACCAACCCAATGAAGGCCCAATTGAAGCATACCAAAATGTTAGGGCTACCAACAATACATCTATAGACAGAATTCAAGCCTATTTACAATGGAGCAGACGCTTTGACGTTGGTGAAAGTGAACTTTGGCTAAATGCTGGAGCAAGAATGCATAACTGGAATGTACAAGGTGATGGTATTGAAAGTAATAATCAAACTGTTTTTAGCCCTAGAGCACAAGTTGCCATAAAACCTAATTGGAAAAAAGACATGCTTTTTAGATTTGGAACTGGTTTATATTACCAACCTCCTTTTTATAGAGAACTTCGTGATGAAAATGGAGAAGTACAGCCAAATGTAAAAGCCCAACAATCTATACATTTTGTTTTAGGTAATGATTATAGTTTTAAAATGTGGAATAGACCTTTTAAACTTACCTCTGAAGCATACTACAAAAAGTTAAACGATGTAAACCCATATACCGTTGAAAACGTAAGAATACGTTACAGCGCTAGTAATAATGCCGAAGCATATGCCTACGGATTAGACTTAAGATTAAACGGAGAGTTTGTTACAGGAACAGAATCTTGGTTTAGTTTTGGTTATTTAAAAACCGAAGAAAACATTGATAATCGTGGCTATATAGCAAGACCAACAGACCAACGTTTAAAATTTGCAGCTTTATTTCAAGATTATGTGCCTAATATGCCAAACTTAAAAATGTATTTAAACTTGGTATATAATACTGGACTACCTGGTGGTTCACCAAGTTATGCAGATCCTTATGTGTACCAAAACCGTTTACCAGATTACAAACGTGCAGATTTAGGTTTTCAATATGTAATTGTAGATGATAATAAACAGTATACTTCTGGTTGGCGAAAACCTTTTAAAGAACTTACTTTAGGACTAGAAATTTTTAATGTTTTTGATGTACAAAACTCGATTACCAATACTTGGGTTAGAGATGTATATAGCAAGCGCCAATATGCAATACCAAATTACCTAACACCTAGAGTTTTTAATGTAAGAACTACAATGAAATTTTAAATAAAATAACCTTAGAGCTTTTTACACTCTTAAAAAAAATACTGCTTAAACATATTTTAACATTTTATTTAATAACAAAACCATTAACCTTGGTAAATTTGTAGCCATGAAACAATTGTTTAGAAATATAATGGCGTTAAGCCTGCTACTTGCTTATAGTTTAAGCATAAGCATTTCTATGCAAAACATGCTTATTGATGTTGTTTCAGAGAACAGTCAACAACATGATGTAGCCCTTAATACTTCTAATTCTAAAACGCCAGAATTATCTGCTTTTCCAGATTTAGAACTATTATCTGATTTAGGAAATGAAAGCTATTTTAATTTTCATTCCGAAAAATTTAAATCTCAGTTTCCGCTTTTCAAATACATTGAAAACTATACAGAAACTAAAGATAATCAATATCTTTTTAGCTGTGTAAACATACAGCCAGGCTTAGATTTAGATGCGCTACTCTACCCTTTTCATACGTTTTCATAATATTATTTTTTTATTTCACAGCACAACTAAACACAACAAAATCATTTAGTTGCACTTTATCATTCTTGGTATTTCACCAAGAAACAACACGTATAATAAAATAAAAAAATAAAATCATGGATTCAACAACCACCATTATTGGCGTATTAATTGTTTTTATAATAGTATTACCAATAGTAGCAATACAAAGATCACAAACTAGTAAAAAGAAAAAATCAAGAAAAGGCTTTATTAACGAAGCTTTACAAAATAATGTAACCATAGATCAGCCTGATTTCTGGGGAAGCTACTATGCTATTGCTTTAGATACAGATCAAAACAAACTTATATATTCTAAAATAATAAACGAAGTATATAACACCAAAATTATAGAGTTAAACCAAGTACGTTCTTGTGCTATTGTTAGAACAAACAGAACTTTTAAAAACAAAAACACTTTTAAAACAGAAACAGATAAAATAGACTTAGTTATTGAATATAAAACAACTAACAAACCTAAAGAAGTGTTAGAGTTTTATAATGTAGATGTAAATATTGAAATGAGTAATGAAGTTTCGTTATTAGAAAAATGGGAAACTAAAATTAAAAGTAATATACTACAAAAAGAACAAGCTGCTTAAGTGTTAATTGAGTAGTAAAAAAAACCTTCAGAAAAATAATTTTTGAAGGTTTTTTTATGTTTATAATAATTCTTGTCAATTAACTTTAACTAAACAAACTCTTTTAAAACTGCTATAACATAATCGATCTCCTCTTTAGTATTGTATCTACAAAACGAAAATCGAATAGATGGTTTTTGTATATCTTCTTCTTCTAATATTTGTGCTAAAACATGAGATCCTTTTCCGCTTCCACTTTGGCAAGCAGAACCTTTAGAACAAGCAATTCCTTTTAAGTCTAATTGAAATTGTAAAGTCAATGCTTTTTCAGGACTCATTGGTAAACACACATTAATTAAAGTATAAGTACTTTTTCCTTGGTCCTCACAATTACCATTAAATTTTACTGCTGGTATTGCCTTTTTTATAGCTGTTTTAAAATAATCTTTTAAAGATTGTATATAAGCGCTTTCTTCTTCTAAGTTTTCATATGCTAATTTAAACGCACTTTCTAAGCCCTTTATGTTGTGTACAGGTTCTGTTCCTGCTCGATGACCACGCTCTTGTGCTCCTCCAAATATAAGTGGTTTAAAATTGCTGTTTTTTCGTATGTATGCAAAACCAATACCTTTTGGACCATGAAATTTATGTGCTGCAGCTGTCATAAAATCAATAGGAGTTTTTTCTACATTCCAATTAAAATGACCTATAGATTGTACTGTATCACTATGAAAAAGAGCATTATTAGCTTTGCATAAAGTAGCAACTTTATCAATATCTAAAATATTTCCTATTTCATTATTAATATGCATTAAGCTTACTAATTTACGCTCATCATTAGCAGCTAGTAATCTTTCTAAATCTTCATAATCTGGAGTACCACAAGCTTGTAGCTTAACGTACTCTACAGTTACATTATACTCATTTCTTAACTCTTCAACTGTATGCAAAACAGCATGGTGTTCAATTGGTGAGGTAATTATTGTTGTAACATTACCATCTCTAACAGCACAACGCAAAATCATATTATCTGCTTCTGTACCTCCAGAAGTAAAAATTATTTCCTGTGGTAACGCGTGCAATTGTTTTGCTATAGTTTTTCTTGCAGTTTCTATAATAGATTTAGATGCACGACCAAATGCATGTGTAGAAGAAGGATTTCCATATTGTGAAGCAAGAACATCTTGCATATCTTTTATCACTTCGTCTCGTACTTGCGTAGTTGCAGCACTATCAAAATAAACAGTTTTCATAAATATAATTGTGTGTTTGAAGCAACAAAAATAGTGCAATTAAAATTATTTGCAAGAAGCATCGTTATAAGTTTAACAATTCTATTATTTTTGTTCAAAAATTACAATATTATGAAAAAGTTACTTTTTGTTATTTTATCTGTTTTTATGCTTTTTTCTTGTAACGATGGAGATATTATTACAGAAGAACTTGATTTTGAAGATACTTTTTCCGCCTGCGGAGAATTGGTGTTTTATAAAATAAAAGAAGATCCTGCAGAATCTATTTCTTTACAAATTACTTCTGTTACTAAGTCATTAGATAGTTTAATAGCTACTGATGAAAATGGCGAATTATACCTTACCGAAGAAGAATATACCATTAACGGTACCTCAAACTTCTTTAACTACAGAAGGTATGATACTACTCCTACAGATTTCTTTTGTGATGATGTACCTTCATCAGATATCACTATTACACATGACGAAGAGAGTACAACAGGAACAGCAACCGTTTATATTTCTTTAACCGAAGATGATGATGATGGTATTGATGCAGAATTAGAAGATATTAATGGAAATGGAGATTTAACTGATGATGATACTGATGGAGATGGCTTACCAAATTATTTAGATGAAGATGATGATGGTGACAATGTACTTACACGTTTAGAAATTGATACTGATGATGAAGATGGTGATGATGACCCAACAACAAACTATTTAGATACGGATGGTGATGGAATACCAAACTATTTAGATACTGATGATGATGGTGATGGTGTTTTAACAATTAATGAAGATGCAAATGAAGATTTAGACCCTTCAAACGATTTTACAAATCCTGAAATTGCAGATTATTTAAATTTTTCAATTGATGATGATTCTATTACCACAACAGCGTATAGAGATCATGACATACAGCAAACTTTTGAGGTTACCTTAGAAATAATAAACCTTGAACTGCCTTCAATTACTTATGATTATTTAGATTTTGGTACTTTAGAAGATGACAACTTAGAAGATGAAAGAACCGTAGAAATTCCTTTTTAAGGTTTTGTATTCTGGTAAATATATACTTCTGTAGCTCCTAAACCATATTTTTGGTAATTGGCTTCATAATATTTCACGTTATATCTACCTAAAAGATATTCTAATTCGGTTTTTAAAACCCCTTCACCAACACCATGAATAAACACCATTTTTTGTATGCGTTTATTTATAGCAAACTCAAGTTGTCTTCTGGCTGTATCTAATTGCAAGTTTAACATATCATGGTTAGACATACCTCGAGAAGATTTTGTTAAATGATGAATATGTAAATCTACTTCAAAAGTTGGCTCATAACGCTCTTTAGCCTTTTTAGTAACTACTTTTCTTTTTTTAGTTTCTTTTTCTGAAACCACATGTTGCAACGAAGCATTTGTAAAAACATTATGCTTTAAAGTATTTGTGTTTTCTTGTTTAACAACTTCATTACTATTAAAATCTAATTCAAAATCATCTTTCGTTAAAATGGTGATTTTATCTCCCGAAACACGAACTATTTCACCAGATAAATCATCATCTAAAACAAAAACAAAATCACCTACTTTAAAACTCATTCTTTTCTTCTTCTTTTTTACTAGGTATTGTACTATAAATGCGATACAAACCAAACATTAAAAATACAATTCCTAAAACTAATAACAACGTGTTTTGCTGTGCTCCTGCTTGTGCATAAATTGCTGCAACACTACCTAACAAAACCAACAGATAATCGTATTTTTTTACATTTTTCATAATATTTACATAACATTTATCTAACATATTTACTGTATATCGAAAATAGCCAATTATTTAAAAAACAACACTAATTTTTAATTAATTTTAAAAAAATTAAATCTATAATTATTACTGTTGAAGCAATTAAAGAACAACAAAAAATTATAGAAAATAAAAGAATATCTAACTTAGAAAATAAAATTTTATTACTAGAGAGTAGATTAAACACTGTAATTGAAGAACGAAATTAAAACATTACCATTCTTCGAAATTTATCCATAACACATTACCATTAACAAAGTAAACAATACCCTCATGAAATATTCCCTCGCCTTAATTCTTTTAACATGTTGCAGTATAACGTTTGCGCAATCAGACCTATATGTTAGCAATGGTAGTTTTGTTTATGTAGATGGTACAGCTTTTTTAAGTGGCCCAAATGTTGCTCCATTATATGTAACAGACGATGTTAATTTAGACACAAATGGGCATCTTTATTTACGTAATGATGCACATCTTTTACAAGGTAACAATGTTGGAAACTCTGGAGAAGGAAAGCTAAGCGTATACCAAACAGGTAATTCTAACACCTATATGTATAATTATTGGGCTTCACCAGTAGGCCAAAACATTGCTGCAACAGGAAATTCGGCATTTATGCCAAGTAATAATTTCTATCGCGAAGTAACCGCTCCAATAACAAGTACTCCTTATAATTATACTTCTGGTTATGATGGTACAAATACAGAAATTTCTAGTTATTGGTTATATACATTTATAGGTTTACCAACAACATCTAATGCCTACGAAGATTGGATAGGTCTTGGTGGTGGTTCTTTACCTGTTGGTGGTGATCCTAACGGAACATTAGATTCTGGTTATGGTTTTAGCATGAAAGGAAACACTAGTGGTGCTCAAAAATATGACTTTAGAGGAAAACCAAATAATGGAGATATTACCGTAACTTTAAATCCAAACAGAGAAACCCTTGTTGGTAATCCATATCCTTCTGCTATAGATGCACTTGCGTTTATTCATGATACTCGTAATTCTGGAATTTCAGACGCATATCATCCAGTTGAATTCCCGTATATGACTGGTGTTTTAAAATATTGGGAACAAGCTACTGGAGCTACTTCTCATGTACTATCAAACTATGTAGGTGGTTATGCTTTATATACTATTTCTTCAACAGGTACAGAATCTTTTACTCCTGCTGTATTTAGAATGTATTTATTAAATGGTACAGTAGCTGGAGGTCCTAGTGCTGGAACAGGAACAAAAACAGCAAGACGCTATATTCCTGTAGGGCAAGGTTTCATGGTAGAAGGAACAGCTAGTGCAACTAGTGTTACTTTTTCTAACGCACATAGAGTGTTTTATAAACAATCTGATGCAGATAGTGAGTTTTTTAGAACCGAAAGCACAGCAACAGAAAGAGAAACATTTCCTGAAACGGAATATAACGAAGATGGCTATAACATAGTTCCTACAGATTTTAAACGCTTTAGAATTAATGTTGGTTTTGATAATAACGGAAATGATTCGTATACACGTCAATTATTAATGAACTTTCACTATACTGCAACAGATGGTTTTGATTATGGTTTAGAAGCGCCAATTGCTGAGCAAGTTGCTTCTGATGCTAATTGGATTCTTGACAATACACCTTATGCTATACAAGCATTTAATTATGACGAAAGTTTACAAATACCTTTACTTGTTAATATACACAACCAACAACTAGTGCGTTTTGGTATTTATGATGTTCAAAATTTTGAGGAAAGTCAGCCAATTTACATTCATGATAAACAAAACAATTTGTATGTAAATCTTCAAGACCAAGCCTATGAAATAACACTTGAAGCTGGAAACTATACAGACCGTTTTGAAATTGTTTTTCAAAACGAAACACTTTCTTCTCAAGAATTTATTGACGAAGATTTCTTAGTAATGCAAAACAATACTAATTCGGTATTAACTATTTTAAATCCAAACCAACTAGAAGTAAAAACTATTTCACTTTTTGATGTTAGTGGAAAAATAATTTTTAAAGAAAACAACCTATCTACAAAAAATAGATACGAATTTTCAACTAAAAATTTAAGCGATGGAGTTTATATTACCCAAGTGACTTTTGCTAATCAAAGTACGAAGATTAAAAAAGTAGTGATTGCTCAAAAAAACTAAACAATTACAAAAATTGAAACTTAAAAAAGCTTGTCTTAACAGCTAAAACATTACCTGTTAAGACAACTGCTTTTTAAACTTGTATTAACTAAACAAACATTATATGTCTTCTTTTGAAGCCTACATGCTACCTTGTTTAAATAAAAAACTATTTGGTATAGAATGTCCAGGTTGTGGTATGCAACGCTCTGTAGCTTACTTAATTCAAGGAGATTTCTCTGCGGCTTTTAAAATATATCCTGCCATTTTTACTATACTTTTAATGCTGCTGCTTTTAGTATTACATTTAAAATTTAAATTTAAAAACGGACACAACTATTTACTTTTATTATTTAGTATCAATATTGTAATTATCTTTACTAACTATATCTTTAAATTTATATAAAATTAACTATGGAAAAACAAACACTACCAAACGCAACGCTTATTTTAGTTTTTGGAATATTATCTATTGTAACCTGTTGGTGTTATGGTGTTTTAGGTATCACCTTAGGGATTTTAGCGCTTATTTTAGCCAATAAAGCAACTTTATTATACAAAAGTGCACCAGAAGATTATTTAGGTTACGGAAACGTAAAAGCAGGAAAAATAATGGCTATAGTTGGTATTGTATTATCACTTATTACTATAATTTCAATTATTGCAACCATTATGTATTTTGGTTGGGATACCATGCAAGATCCAGAACTTATGAGACAAAAAATAGAAGAATTACAACAACAAAATCAATAAAACCATTTTATTATATAAACAAAAAGCGACCATTAGGTCGCTTTTTGTATTTAGTAATACTATTATTATAAATTGAAAAGCTTAGGCTTCAAATTGCTTTAATGTTTTTACAATAATAGCAACACAATCTAATAGTTGTTCTTTTGTCATAACTAAAGGAGGTGCAAATCTAATAATGTTTCCATGTGTAGGTTTTGCCAATAAACCATTATCACGTAAAGCCAAACAAATGTTCCAAGCCGTTTCACTATCTTCTGCATCATTAATTAAAATAGCATTTAATAAACCTTTACCTCTAACAGCATTTACAATGCTTGAATTAGCAATATATTTATTTAATTCTGCTCTAAACAATTCACCTAAAACTTGTGCGTTTTCCGCAAGTTTTTCGTCTTTAATCACTTGTAATGCAGCCATACCAACAGCAGCTGCTACTGGATTTCCTCCAAATGTACTTCCGTGATTTCCTGGTTTAATAACATGCATAATGCTATCATTTGCCAATACTGCAGAAACAGGATATGCTCCTCCACTTAAAGCTTTACCAAGTATTAATATATCTGCTTTAATATTTTCATGATCAATAGCTAACATTTTACCTGTTCTTGCAATTCCTGTTTGTACTTCGTCTGCAATAAATAAAACGTTATACTTTTCACATAAAGCTTTCGCTTTTGTTAAATACCCTTCTGTAGGTACATACACACCAGCTTCTCCTTGAATTGGTTCTACTAAAAACCCTGCAACGTTCTTATTACCAGCAAGTGCTTCTTCTAAAGCTTGTAGGTTATCGTATTCAATTTTTATAAAACCTTTAGTGTAAGGTCCAAAGTTTTTTCTTGCAACAGGATCGTTTGAAAAAGATATAATAGTTGTTGTTCTACCATGAAAGTTATTTTCACATACTATAATTTCTGCTTCGTTTTCATCAATTCCTTTTACCTCATAAGCCCATTTTCTACAAAGTTTTAAAGCGGTTTCTACAGCTTCTGCACCTGTATTCATTGGTAACAGCTTATCGTAGTTAAAGGTTTCTGTAGCAAATTTTTCAAATTTACCTAGCATGTCATTATAAAATGCTCTAGAGGTTAATGTTAGCGTTTGTGCTTGATTAACCATTGCTTCTACAATTTTAGGATGACAATGTCCTTGGTTTACTGCAGAATAAGCAGAAAGAAAATCATAATATTTTTTTCCTTCTACATCCCAAACATATACACCTTCTCCTCTACTCAGTACTACTGGAAGTGGATGGTAATTGTGCGCGCCATACTTGTTTTCTAAATCCATCGCTTCCTGCGATGTTAATTGGTCTAAAACAGCCATTTTAAATAATTTTATTAGTGAATAAAAAAGCCATTCCTTATCTACCTTTATCCTTTCGAAGTGTCGAAAATTCAGCGTGGGAAAGAAATCATCCCTAAAGACTTGCAAAATACTAAATATTCAGGTCGAATTAAAATATTTCTATTCTCATTTTTATTTAAAAAATCACAAATCAATACTCGAAAAAAGAAAATCCTTTGCTTACTTTTGCAACTATGTCAAGAAGAAAAAACAGAAAACAAGTTTTCACAAACGTGGAAGTTATAGATGCAGGTGCAAAAGGTAAAACCGTTGCTAAAGCTCCAGATGGAAAAGTTATATTTTTACCAAACGCTGTTCCTGGTGATGTGGTAGATGTACAAACATTTAAAAAACGTAAAGCCTACTATGAAGGTAAAGCAACCGTTTTTCATAAATTATCAGATAAACGTACAGAACCAGCATGTGAGCATTTTGGTACTTGTGGTGGTTGTAAATGGCAAGACATGGCCTATGAGCATCAATTATTTTACAAACAAAAAGAGGTTACTAATAATTTAACCAGAATTGGACACATAGAGTTACCAGAAGTTACGCCTATTTTAGGATCGGCAGAACAATATTTTTACAGAAATAAAATGGAATTCTCTTTTAGTGATTCTCGTTGGTTAACTTTTGAAGAAGTGGAATCTACCGAAGATTTAGGAGACAGAAATGCTTTAGGATTTCATATTCCTGGTATGTGGGACAAAATTCTAGATGTAAAAAAATGCCATTTGCAAGCAGATCCTTCTAACGCTATACGTAACGCTGTAAAACAATTTGCATTAGATAACGACATGGCGTTTTTTAATACCAGAAATCAAACCGGATTATTAAGAACCTTAATGATTCGTACTTCTTCAACAGGAGATATTATGGTTGTTGTACAGTTTTTTAAAGAAGACAAAGAAAAACGTGAATTATTATTGAATTTTCTTGCTGAAGAATTTAAACAAATCACTTCCTTACAATATATCATTAATGAAAAAGCAAATGATACTATTTATGACCAAGAAGTAATTTGCTATAAAGGAGAAGATCATATTTTTGAAGAAATGGAAGGCTTAAAATTTAAAATTAATGCCAAATCCTTTTACCAAACCAATTCCGCGCAAGCGTATGAATTGTATAAAATAACACGCGATTTTGCAGGTTTATCTGGTAATGAGTTGGTGTATGATTTATATACTGGTACAGGAACCATAGCGCAGTTTGTTGCAAAACAAGCTAAAAAAGTGGTAGGTGTTGAAGCTGTTCCAGACGCTATTCTTGCTGCTAAAGCAAATGCAAAACTAAATAATATTGACAATACCGATTTTTTTGTAGGTGACATGAAAAACGTTTTTAATGATGCATTTATTAAAACACACGGTAAACCAGATGTAATTATTACAGACCCTCCTCGTGATGGTATGCATAAAGATGTTGTTAATCAAATACTAAACATTGCGCCAAATAAAATAGTTTATGTAAGTTGCAATAGTGCAACACAAGCTAGAGACCTAGCGTTAATGAATGCTATGTATAAAGTAACAAAACTACAACCTGTAGATATGTTTCCGCAGACCTTTCATGTAGAAAATGTTGTACTTTTAGAAAAACGTTAATTTTGTATTGAAAATATTACCGCTTTCGCGGAAAGTAAACATGAAAAAACTAAAATTTATAATCCTAACCGCTCTTATAACCTTTGTAGCTTTTTTAAGTTGCGAAAGAGATGATATTTGTTCAGATGATACCTCTACCACTTCTCGTTTATACATACAGTTTTACAATAGTGCAAATACAGACAATGTAAAAAATGCATCTAAGCTTAGAATACAAGGTGTTGGTAATGATGAAGTACTAAGCGACTATAATATAGTTACAGCAAACAGTATATACTTACCATTAAAAACTACAGAAAACAGCACGCAGTTTGTATTGCATAAAGACTATGTTTTAAATGATGATGGTACTACAGAAGGAAACGCTGACACTATTACTATTAATTATGCAACAGAACTAGAATATGTATCTAAAGCATGTGGCTATAAAACCGTTTTTGATAACGTAACTATTAGCGTAGAAGACGATGGAGATAAATGGATAGACTATATACTTTCAGCAACAGATAACGAACCTATAAGCAATGAAGATGAAGCCCACTTTAACCTTTACCATTAATATATTTGTTTTTTTTATGCTGTTTTGTGTTTCTGTAAATGCACAAAATGATAGCATTGCAAAAGTTAAAAAAGACTCTATTAAACACATACAAAAATACGGACTTCGTGTTGGTGGTGATTTAAGTAAATTAATTAGAACTGCACTTGAAGATGACTACAAAGGCTTTGAAATCATGGCAGATTTTAGATTATCTAAACGCTTATATCTTGCAGGTGAACTAGGTACCGAAGAAAGAACTTTAGGTAATGATTATATTAATGCAACTGCTTCAGGTTCTTATTTTAAAGCTGGAGTAGACTATAACTCTTATACCAATTGGTTTGGTATGCATAACATGATTTATGGTGGTTTGCGTGTTGGTGCTAGTACCTTTAGTCAAACAAGAAATAGCTTTGCCGTATACGAACAAAACCAGTATTGGGAACCTCATTTTTCTTCTACTGATGCCGAAAAATTTAGTGGCTTGACTGCTATTTGGGCAGAATTAATAATTGGTATTAAAGCAGAAATATTAACCAATTTATATATTGGTATTAATGCACAATTAAAAAATATCTTTAGTCAAGACCAACCAGATAATTTTGAAAATTTGTATGTTCCTGGTTATAATAGAACCTATGATGGAAGTAATTTTGGCGTAGGGTATAGTTATAATATTTCTTACCTAATTCCTTTATTTAAAAAAGGATAAACTACCACAAAAAAAAGAATATAAATATATTGCATTTAAAAGAGAAAAACTGACAATTATCATAGTTAATCAACTAAAAATCAATGACCTTTATGACATAAACATATATCATGAAGTCATTACCTTTTTTTAGTCTTATTACTTTCTTTCTGCTTTTTGGTTGTGCAGCAACAATAGATATTATATCTGAATATGATGAAGAAGTAGATTTTAACTACTACGAAACCTATATACTTTGTTTAGAAGACTTTCATGTAGACAATACCAAATACCCAAATCTAGATAATGCATTTGTTCGTCAATTAATTGGTGATGAAGTAGATAACCACATGGCTGCTTTAGGCTACAGAACCAATGTATTTAAACCACAACTTCAAGCTGGTTTTAAAATTGCTATAACAGAAGAAGAAAGTATTGTAAAAAACTGTGAGCTTGATAGTGAATTTGATTATTGGAGAACGTGTACCATAAATACTGTTGTGTATACTAAAGAAACACTTATTGTGTATGTTTCTGATCTAGAAAAGAATCAAGTAATATGGCAAGCAACCATTCCTTGTGAGTTAGACAAACCTAAAAATGCATTAAAAAAAGAAATCAAATTGTTGGTAGAACAGCTCTTTTTAGAATTTCCCGAAGTGAATAAGTAGCTAAAAAAAAGTTTAGAATTTGATAATATTAAAAATATCTAATTCTAAACTTTCAAATTTCAAACTGTTTAACAAACTACTTATAATAGCTTATTAAGCTAATCTTCTTTCATATATTTCCCTTTTTTACTTCCTGCATACATTTCATACTTAACCAAACGCGCTTCAAGCTTTGCATTAAATACTTTTATTTTTCGTGAAGGACGTAGGCCAACAAACTTCAAGGCTTCTAAATTAGAAGTAACTAACCAAGCATCTGTTCCTGGATAGCCTTGTTTTAAGGTATCTCCAATTTTTCCGTAAAAATCTTTTACATCTAAATTATCTAAACGTTCACCATAAGGTGGATTAAAAACCATGTGTAATTTTGCTTCTCCTCCTTTTTGGGTTTTAAAGAAATCTTCATGTTTAATGGTTGCAAACTCCTCTAAATGTGCATTCTTCAAGTTTTCTTTTGCTTTAGCAACTGCACTTGGCGATTTATCAAAACCTAATAATCTATGATGAAAATCTCTGGTTTTTTTAAGTAAAGATTCTTCAATTTTTTCAAAAAGCTCAACATCCCAATCGTTCCATCTTTCAAAACCAAATTCCTTACGCATTAAATTTGGAGGTATATTACACGCAATCATTGCAGCTTCAACAAGCATAGTACCAGAACCACACATTGGGTCCATAAAATCTGTTTGCCCATCCCAACCAGATAGCATGATTAATCCAGCAGCAAGTACTTCGTTAATTGGTGCAATATTGGTTGCTGTTTTATAACCACGTTTATGCAAAGACTCACCAGAAGAATCTAAAGAAATGGTACACAATTGTCTATCTATATGTACATTTATTTTTAAATCTGGAAAACGCAAATCTACATTTGGTCTTTCGCCAGTAGTATCTCTAAACTTATCTACAATAGCATCCTTAGTTTTAAGTGAAATGTATTGCGAGTGTGTAAACTGTTTAGAGTTTACTGTTGAGCTAACAGCTAAAGTACCAGAAGACTTTAGGTATTCACTCCAATCCATTTTATATACTTGCTTGTATAAGTCTTCTTCATTAACAATTCTAAAGGTTTTAATAGGCTTTAAAATTTTAATTGCAGTACGTAATCCTAAATTGGCTTTATACATAAAACCTTTATCTCCAACAAAAGAAACACTTCGCACTCCTACTTTAACCTGTTGTGCACCAAGTTGTGTTAACTCTTTTGCTAATAAATCTTCAAAGCCAAATAAAGTTTTGGCTAGCATTTTATAATTATTCTCCATGTTTTTCGACAAATAGATTGCAAAAATAGATTATTTTTGTCCTGATATATAACAATACATGATAAAAAGCGAAAAAGAATGGTTTGCTTCGTGGTTTGATTCTCCATTTTACCATATTCTTTACAAAGATAGAGATTATACCGAAGCACAACACTTCATGGATAATCTTACCAATTATTTAAATATTCCTGAAGGAGGGAATATACTAGACCTTGCCTGCGGAAAAGGCAGACACTCTATATATTTAAACACTTTAGGGTATAATGTAACAGGAATAGATTTATCTCCTAACAGCATTGCTCATGCCAAACAGTTTGAAAACGATACCTTGCATTTTAATGTGCATGATATGAGTAAACCCTATACCAAAAAGTTTGACGCTGTTTTTAATTTGTTTACTAGTTTTGGATATTTTGAAAATGAAGAAGACAACCTAAACACCATTAAAGCAATTAAAGCAGAAATTAATACCAATGGTTTTGCTGTTATCGATTTTATGAATAGCGAATATGTAATAGATAACCTAGTTGCAGAAGATGTAAAAATTGTTGATGGTATTGCTTTTACCCAAAAACGATACGTTGAAAATGGATATATCATTAAAGACATTACTTTTACTGCAGATAATAAAAACTATAGTTTTCAAGAACGTGTTAGAGGATTTACTTTAGCAGATTTTGAAGCTCTTTTTAATAAAGCTGGCGTGTATTTATTAGATATATTTGGTAATTATAAATTGCAAAAGTTTCATGCCAAACAAAGTGAAAGACTAATCCTGATTTTTAAATAATTAGTCTATACAAACTTTTATAAATTAGTATAAATAACACTCTAAGCTTGTCAAAGAGTCTTTTAAATATTTCATTAATTATAGATGCAAAACATATTACTACCAATATTAAGTGTACTTTTAGGTTATGCCATTGTTTTAATTTTAAAACCATCGCAAAATAAAAACCTAAAATTACTATTGGCTTTTAGTGGTGCTTTCCTACTATCTATCACGGTATTTAACTTTCTACCAGAAGTCTATTCTAATAGTAATGACTCTGTTGGTTTATTTATAATGATTGGTATTTTAATGCAAATAGTGTTAGAGTTCTTTTCTAAAGGTGCAGAGCATGGTCATGTACATTTAAATAAAAACGCAACCATTTTCCCTTGGTTGTTATTTATTAGTTTAAGTATTCACAGCGTTTTAGAAGGCATACCAATAGATAACCATAGCAGTTTACTTTTAGGTATTATAATACATAAGCTACCTGTTGCTATTATTTTAGCTACCTTCTTTTTTGCATCAAAATTACCAAAAGTAAAAATTGCTTTTTTCTTAATTCTGTTTGCATTAATGACTCCTTTTGGAGTTTTACTATCTGAAAATTTCTCTTTTATTCAAACCTATTATTATGAAATTTCAGCAATAGTAATTGGTATATTTTTACATATTTCTACTACTATTTTGTTTGAAAGTAATGAAGACCACAAGTTTAATATTACCAAATTAATAACCATTATTACAGCTATTGCAATTGCTTATTTTGTGTAGTTTTCACTTTCGTGGAAACCCTATGGTTATAAAGTAAGTACTCTCCTCCTTGTATTAAGAGGAGTTAAAACAATTAAAAATAAGATTCCCTTTTTTTCAAGGGAATGTAAAATTTACAATTTTTCTATGTTTAGTAAAGAAGAATCAAGAAAAATAAAACAATTATTCTGGACTAGTTTTGGAAAATCATTTCCAAGAAAATGGACCTTATACAATACCAAAATAAAAGGTTTAAGCTTTAAGTTTCATTTTGATAATAAATCGGCTTTAGTTGCACTAGACTTAGAAGATGATCTAGAAAACCGAATTACCTACTGGGAAAAACTACAATCCTTAAAATCTATTTTGCAAAACGAATATCTGCCAGATGCCATTTTTAAAGAAGAATATTTTTTAGATAATGGAAAAGAAATTTCGCGTATTTACATTCCGCTAGAAAAAAAAGTATCTATACACAACAAAAATACTTGGCAAGAGGTCATGGTATTCTTTAATGAAAACATGCAGCAATTTGAAAGCTTTTTTGAAGAATATCAAGACTTTATAAAAGGATAACTACAATAAAAAAATTACACCTTCCTTAAATTTTTATTAAAAATAAAACAGTATTAAAATATTTATCGTAATATTGCAATGAATAAATAAACAAAAGAAATGGGATTAGCTAAAACCGAAATGTTTACAGACCAGCAAAATGAAATTGCACTATTTGCTAAGGCTTTTGGGCATCCTGCAAGAGTTGCTATTTTACAACATCTATTTAAAATAAACTCTTGTGTTTGTGGTGATTTAGTAAACCAAATAGGCTTGGCACAACCTACTATTTCACAACATTTAAAAGAACTAAAACACCTAGGTTTAATTAAAGGAAACGTTGAAGGAACAAGTGTTTGCTACTGTATTGATACTAAAAACTGGAGTACAATGAAAAATGTAATGCTTGCCTTTTTAGATCAAGATATACAAAACACAGATTGTTGCTAAAAAAAATTTAACACATTAATCGTATAATCGCAATAAACAAATATAGTTATGAAACTCTCAGAAATTAAAAACAAATTACAACAGTTAGAAACTATTGCATTTCAATTGCCAAATGGCGAATTAGTACCAAATCACTTTCATGTAACAGAAGTTGGTAAAATTACAAAACACTTTATTGATTGTGGCGGAACCGTTAGAAAAGAAGAAGTGGTTAACTTTCAATTATGGAATGCTAATGATTATGACCATAGATTACACCCTGAAAAATTAGTGCATATTATTGAACTTTCTGAAAAAACACTGGGTATTGAAGATTTAGAAATTGAAGTAGAATACCAAGGACAAACTATTGAAAAATTTGGTTTAGATTATAACGGAAAAAATTTCTTACTAACATCTAAACAAACCGATTGTTTAGCAAAAGATAACTGCGGAATTCCTACAGAAAAACCAAAATTACAATTCTCTCAACTTACAACTTCTAATGATGAACCTTGCTGTTCACCAGACGGAAACTGTTGTTAATTAGTAACTAAACCTTCAAAAAAAATGATAACCACACAACCCTCTACATTTCAAGAAATAGTAAATGTAATTGACAATTTAAACATACAAACTATTTCTAAAGAACGCCAAGCTGTTTTACAACCTTTAGCAGATTTTATACAAACAAAGGTAAATAACAAGCAAGAGATAAGATTGCATTTTATTTGTACACACAATTCAAGAAGAAGTCATTTCTCACAAGTTTGGGCACAAACTATGGCAAACCACTTTAATATTAAAAATGTGTTTTGTTATTCTGGTGGTACAGAAGCTACTGCATTGTTTCCTATGGTTGCTAAAACTTTAGAGGATTCTGGTTTTCAAATACAAACCATTTCTAAAGGGAATAACCCTATTTATACTATTAAATATGCAGATAATGAACATCCTGTTATTGGGTATTCTAAAAAATTAGGAGATGCCTTTAACCCTACATCTGCTTTTGCTGCTATCATGACTTGCTCGCAGGCAGATGGTGCTTGCCCTTTTATTGCTGGTGCAGAAAAACGTATTCCTATTACTTTTGAAGACCCTAAAGCTTTTGATAACACACCACAACAAGCCGAAAAGTACAATGAAAGAAGCTTACAAATTGCAACCGAAATGTTTTACATATTCTCCCAAATTCAATCTTAAAAATGGCAAATAAAAAACTAAGTTTTCTAGATAAAAATCTAACCTTATGGATTTTTATAGCAATGGCTGTAGGAGTTTCTATAGGATATTTTATTCCTACTTTTCCAGATTTTGTAAACGCACTAAGTAGTGGTACTACAAACATACCTATTGCTATTGGTTTAATTTTAATGATGTACCCTCCTCTTGCAAAGGTAAATTATACTTTATTACCCAAAGTTTTTAAAAACACAAAAATACTTTCTATTTCACTAATTCTAAACTGGATTATTGGTCCTGTTTTAATGTTTTTTTTAGCCATTATTTTTTTAAGAGATTATCCAGAATATATGGTTGGCCTTATATTAATTGGCCTTGCGCGTTGCATTGCCATGGTTTTAGTTTGGAATGATCTTGCAGAAGGAAACAGCGAGTATGGTGCAGGTTTAGTAGCTTTAAATAGTATTTTTCAAGTATTTGCCTATAGTTTTTATGCATGGCTTTTTATAACAGTACTTCCTCCCTATTTTGGTTTTGAAGGTGCTATTGTAGATATATCTATTGCTACTATTGCAGAAAGTGTTGCTATTTATTTAGGTATTCCGTTTGCTTTAGGAATACTAAGTCGTGTTATTTTAGTGCCTTTAAAAGGAGAAGAATGGTATACTAAAAAGTTTATACCAACCATTTCGCCTATAACACTAATTGCACTTTTATTTACTATAGTAATAATGTTTTCATTAAAAGGAGAGTTAATTGTTGAAATACCAATGGATGTGGTTATTATTGCTATTCCGTTATTGGTTTATTTTACCTTAATGTTTATTATTGGCTTTTTCTTTACTAAAGCTACTGGTGCCACTTATGATAAAACAGCCTCTGTTGCATTTACTGCAGCAGGTAATAACTTTGAATTAGCTATTGCTGTTGCCATTGCTGTTTTCGGTTTAAATTCCGGACAAGCATTTGCAGGAGTTATTGGCCCTTTGGTAGAAGTACCTGCTTTAATTTTATTAGTTAGAGTATCCTTTTGGTTACGAAAAAAATATTTTGTGCATGCAGTAAATTAATTATTGCTTTATAAAAGAAATCCATCCTTTTTAATGGATATAAAAAACCAAAAAACTATTATTTATTACAAATAATAGTTTTTTGGTTTAAACCTAATTGATACTACTAGTAATTAGTAAATTAAAACATTGTATAAAAAATAAATGAATATTAAATTCATAACCTTGCTTTAGGCTTATACATTACAATAATCTGAATTAAAATAGCCAAGAAAATCAATATGTAAATTTCAATTTGGGTAAACAATTCTACCGTATCAATAGCGCGTTTACTAATTGACATTTGTCTGCTTCCTTCAATAATCTGTATTTTAGACAAATCATTGAGGTTTGTTTTTAAACCCTCAATATAATTGATTACCTGCGTATTATCACTATAATTAGAGTCTAAAAAACGACTTTCAGCATCTAATAACAACTGAATATTTTTTTTAAAATCATTAAATACACGATCCTCTTTTACCGTTAATTTGGTTTGCTCAAATCTGGAAATTAAAGATTGTAAATCATTATTAACTTTTGGGTTTTGAGTTTTAAAAAAAATGGAATCAGATAGCAATACTGCCAACTCCTTATCCTGAACGGACTTTAGCATTTCAAAAATTAATTCTTTTGCTATTAATCTGTCTTCGTAGATAGTAACTACAGAATCACGAACACGTACAAAATTGTTCTTATCTATCAAATTTGTAGTAATGATTAGTAAAAAAATCATTAAAAATCCGAGTATCCATTTCAACTTATTGAAAAATGCCATATTTATCACTTTTAAGAAATTAAATCCTAGTTACCAAAGATACAAAAACGTAAAAAAAACCTATATAGAAAGTTTTGAAATAATTAAAATAACAACAAAATAGTAGTCGTAAATTTAATAAAACACAAAAAATAACCAACATTAATGCTAAATCACTAACAAAATAACAAATGAATTTTATTTGAATTACTCCATTTATTATTCATATTATTAAAAAAAAACACTTATATAATGGATATAAAAGTAGATTTTGTTGTAAAAATATAGAAAAGATTTATAGTGCGTAAACCCAAAAGTAAAAATGTGTAATGTCTTTAAATTAATGTAAAAATAGTTTGACACTCCTACTTTTCATTATTTCTTATACAAATTGAGTTTAATGTAAATAAAATAAGAACAACCATAAACCACTGTATGTAAGTAAAATAACACAATAAAAATCCTTTACAAATAATGCTTGCTCTATTATACACCTTGTAAACTACTCAAATTGAGTATTGTAGCTTTTTTAGAATTGTATTTCTTTTGCTTAAAAACCAATTAAAACTCAAATCATGAAAAAATTTTTAACATTGTTAACGCTATTTTTAACTATTTCTATTACTTATGGTCAAGAAGGTGACACTAACGATTTCTGGGAAAATTTAAGATTAAATGCTGCAGTAACTTTAGGAGACTATACCTTTAGCTCTGATACCCAAGATGTAGAAATTGAATATTCTTATGGAATAGGATTTCTGTTAGGACTAGACTATGATCTTTTAAAAAAAGACAGACTTACTGTTGGTACAGGTCTTACGCTTACAAACCATAATAGCTCTATAGACCAGCCAGATCTAGGCTTAGATATTAAATACACTACTTATTGGGTAGGAACACATGCACAAGCAGACTACCAACTTATTGAAGATAAATTATCTGCTGGACTAGGTCTATTTGTAGATTATGGTATTGCAGGAACACAAAAATCTGAAGGAAGCGATAAAGTAGATTTATTTAAAAAAATAGATGGTAATGATGCACCATACAAAAGTATTAACTATGGACTAACAGCAAAAGTATCTTATGTAATGTCATGGACCGATTTTGCAGATGATATTTATATTGGTTACCGTTTAGGTTTAGCAAATATTGAAGGAGGAGATAGTGATACACAAACTACAAAAACAGGTATGTTTGTAATTGGTGTTCGCGCTAATCTTGACGAATTATTTTAGAAAATAGTACAACGATATAATAACAACCTTAAAACAAAAAATTTCTTTTTTAAACTAAATCAGCACATTGTAAAAAGAAGTAGTACCTTTGCACTCGGTTTAAAAAAACACCTTTATTTATGAAACGTATTAACGAGTATAAAAAGCTATTTAACGTAGAAAAAGAAATGACTTTAAAAAGTTTAAAAACTACGTACAGAAGTTTAGTAAAAGAATGGCATCCAGATAAGTTTCAAGATGGTGATGAAAAAGCTGCAGAAGCAGAACTTATGAGCCGTAAAGTTATTGATGGTTATCACTTTTTAGTAAGTATGGCTCCTGAAACTATTGAGGCTAACAAAGAAGAATACGCTACTACAATTTCTAGTGCTATTGTAGATTGGCAACATAAAGGTTTATTATTAGAGGTTACTTTTTTAGATGGTAACACGTATGAATACTTTGGTGTTAACAAAGGGTTATATATTAAGTTTTCGCAAAGTGACAAGCAAAACCGCTTTGGTAAACGTAGCATATTTAACTCTTTTCCGTACCGAAAAATTAAGAAAAAAGAAGTAGTAGCTTAAAAGCTTCTATATATTTAGATTATTAAAAAAACAAGGCTACCCTGTAGACCTTGTTTTTTTATGTCTTTAAATGACAAGATTAGTACCAAAGAGCCTATATGTATTAAATCACATAAAAATACACCATAAAAAAGTGAAAGATTGCACCTGCTAGCACAAATAAATGCCAAATAACATGATTGTATGGTATTTTATTAATAGCATAAAAGATAATGCCTCCTGTGTACGCAAGGCCTCCTGCAAATAAACATAAAATGCCATTATCACCAATAACCTCTCTTAAATGAGTAAAGTCAAATACTACCAACCAGCCCATTGCTAAATATAGCAATACAGAAAAAGCTTCAAACCGTCCTGTAAAGAATATTTTTAATAGTACGCCAAAAGCAGCAATGCCCCAAACGGTATAAAACAAAGGCCAACCTAAACTACTTTGTAAAGAGATTAATAAAATTGGCGTGTAAGTTCCTGCAATTAAAATATAAATACTTATATGATCAATAATTCTAAAATAATGCTTCTGTTTTTCGTTTTGCACATAATGGTACATAGTAGATGCAGAAAATAAAATTATAATAGAAATACCATACACTAAAACACTAAAAAAACTCCAATCACTTTTATGGGTATTTTTAAAAATAAGTGAAACAAGTCCCACAATACCAAACAAAACTCCAATACTATGGGTTAGGGCATTTAGTTTTTCTTCAAAAGGAGTTTGAATGTGCATTTATGGCTTATTTTTATTAGATAACCATTTATTTGAAAGTGCATAAAAATCAAAATAAATTGCAGGTTCCTGATTTTCTAAAACACCACTTTGAAAATTTCGTTGTAATATATCTTCAATAAGATAATCTTCCTTTTCTATTTCAGGGTTAAACTCACGTTTTAATGAAATATCAAAAAGATTTGCAGTACTATTAAACCAAAAGGCTCTCCAACCACTACGCAATTCTTTAATTAAATCAAAAGCGGTTTGCCCTGTTTGTCTATGTATTAACTTTACAAGTATTTGCCCTTCGGTTCTTGTTAGTTTTTTTAATTCTTCAGAAAACTCCTCTTCAATATATTTTTGCACACGTTTAGCATATACTTTTTTTAAGCTATTTCGTTCTATACCATCCATTCTTTTCTGCATGGTTTGCAAACGTTCGGCTGCTAATTTGGCATACGGATAAACTTTTATGGTTTTTCGTCTTAAAATAAGGTATCGTTTTCTATCTGCTCTACTATCAAATTTTAGTTTATTTAATAGTATCACTTCTTCTAGGTTTATAGCAGATTTTGCAATAGAATCTCCCGCAACTATAATGTAATCATAGTCGGTAGTGTCTTGCTTCACCTCCTTAATTTGTCCAAAAATTAAAAAAGGAAATAGCATCAATAAGTAACTAATGTGTTTCATGTACTTTTAGTAACAACATTTTTTTAATTTAAAACACCAAAATCGTTCCAAAATAAATTAGAAACCAAACTTTTAATCATTTAAAGCTAAGTGTAAAAATCTAGCTTAAATGCAATATAAAAGTATGGAAGTAAAATTAATAATTTACCTCTTGTTAAACCTTAAAATAGTATTAATATTATTATTTTAGTAAAAAATTTTACAAATGGCAAAAAAGAGCATACTTAACAAAAAGTCTATAGACTTTTTAGAAAAATATTTAAATAATGCAGCTCCAACTGGGTACGAATGGGAAGGACAAAAAATTTGGATGGACTATTTAAAGCCTTATGTTGATGAGTTTATTACAGATACCTACGGAACTGCTGTTGGTGTAATTAACCCTAAAGCAAAATACAAAGTAGTTATTGAAGGACATGCTGACGAAATTTCATGGTACGTAAACTATATTAGTGATGACGGATTAATTTACGTAATTAGAAACGGAGGAAGTGATCACCAGATTGCACCTAGTAAAATTGTTAATATACATACCAAAAACGGTATTGTAAAAGGAGTATTTGGCTGGCCTGCAATACATACAAGAAACAAAGCAAAAGAAGAAGCACCAAAACCAGATAATATTTTTATTGATTGTGGTTGCACTACTAAAGAAGAAGTAGAAGCCCTTGGTGTGCATGTTGGTTGTGTTATTACTTACCCAGATGAATTTCATATTCTTAACAAAGACAAATTTGTTTGTCGTGCTTTAGACAACAGAATGGGTGGATTTATGATTGCTGAAGTGGCACGTTTATTAAAAGAAAACAACAAAACATTACCTTTTGGTTTATACATTACCAACTCGGTACAAGAAGAAATTGGGTTACGTGGTGCAGAAATGATTACACAAACTATTAAGCCTAATGTTGCTATAGTTACAGATGTTACACATGATACCACTACGCCAATGATTGACAAAAAGAAAGAAGGTCATTTAGAACTAGGTAAAGGTCCTGTGGTAGCCTTTGCTCCTGCTGTGCAACAAAAACTACGCGATTTAATTACAGATACTGCCGAAGCTAAAAAAATTCCTTTTCAACGTTCTGCTTTATCAAGAGCTACAGGAACAGATACCGATGCCTTTGCATATAGCAATGGTGGCGTTGCTTCTGCTTTAATTTCATTGCCTTTACGTTACATGCATACTACGGTAGAAATGGTACATAGAGACGATGTAGAGAATGTTATTAAAATGATTTATGAAACACTTCTTAAAATTGAAGATGGGGAAACATTTTCTTATTTTAAATAAGCAACATTTTAAATACTATAAATTAAAAGCCTCTATTGTTGAGGCTTTTTTTATTCTTACGCCGCTCCTATTCAATCTACCCAAACTTTAGTAGCTTTATACTTTCAATTACACCAGCAATTATGCAATTACAAAACCAAAAACACCTTTTCGATCTTCCTAAAGATATCACCTATCTAAACATAGCATCACAATCACCAGCATTTCAAGCAATTTACGAAGCAGGATTAGAAGGTTTAAAGCAAAAAAACAGACCTTATACCATTAAAGGTTCCGATTATTTTGAACCTGTAGTAACGCTTAAAAAACTCTTTGCAAAACTAATTGATGCTAACAATTATAACAGCATTGTAAGCATTCCTTCTGCTTCTTACGCAATAGCAACAGTTACTAATAATATTGTTTTAAAGGAAGGCGATGAAATTTTGGTCATCGAGGAACAGTTTCCTAGTAATTATTACTCTTGGCAAAAACTGGCAGAAACCTACAATGCCACAATTATAACAGTAGGCAAAAAGGAAGGTGAGCATTGGAATACCAATGTTTTAAACGCAATAACAAACAAAACAGCTGTTGTTGCTATAGGAAATATACATTGGTCTAACGGAAGCTTATTTAATTTAAAAGCTATTAGTACTAAAGCAAAACAACAAAATGCCTTAGTTATTATTGATGGTAGCCAGAGTGTTGGCGCTTTACCTTTTTCGGTGAAAGAGATACAACCAGATGCATTAATCTGCGCTGGCTACAAGTGGTTATTTGGTCCTTATGGATGTGCATATGCATACTATGGAGAATATTTTAATAACGGAAAACCTATTGAAGAAAATTGGTCAAACCGATTAGATAGCGAAAACTTTGCAGGTTTAACCAATTACCAAAACCAATATAAACCATTAGCAAATAGATATCAAGTTGGTGAAAGCGGAAACTTTATACATGTAAAAATGCAAATTGCAGCATTAAAACAAGTTTTAGAATGGACACCAAAGGCCATTCAAGAATATTGCAAAGAGATTTCGGCAGAAGCAGTAAAAGAATTAAAAGCTTTAGGCTGTAAAATAGAAGCCGATGACCAAAGAACGCATCATCTTTTCGGAATAGAATTACCAGAAAACATAAACTTAGATGTATTGAAAGAAAACTTAGTAAATAACCATATTTTTGTTTCTTTTAGAGGCAACTATATTAGAGTTTCCTGTCACGTATTTAATACTAAAGAAGATTTTATACCTTTAATTAATTGCTTAAAAAAACACATGTAATTCTTTTATTATGGACGAATTAATAGATATTGTTACCAAAACAGGGTTGCTAACAGGTAAATCTGCTCTAAAATCTGAAATACATGCAAAAGGGCATTATCACAATACTGCTCATATTTGGTTATACACAAAAAAAGGAGAAGTTTTATTAGCACAAAGAGCGGCTTCAAAAATTATCTGCCCTTTACTTTGGGATGTTTCTGTTGCTGGTCATGTAGATGCTGGAGAGACCATTACACAAGCTGCAATTAGAGAAGTAAAAGAAGAAATAGGCCTTAGCATTTTAGAAAAAGATTTAGAAAAAATTGGTGTTTTTGATTGCTTTCAAAATTATACTAACGGAATTATAGATAACGAGTTTCATCATACCTTTATAACAGAATTACAAGTAGACTTTTCAACTTTAGTATATCAAAATGAAGAAGTTGAAGCGCTAAAACTAGTTACTATTTCCAAATTTAAAACACTTTTAAACAATAGCGAAAACAACCATCACTTTATAGCAAGTAACTATAACTATTACATGAAAGTACTAGATGCCATTATATTAAAAATACACTAAACGCTTTACTATAAAATCATTTTATTAGATTTCACGTATTGTACAAATAAAAAATCTCAACCTTTACGATTGAGATTTTATAAATTATCACGATTATTACCTTAAAGTCCCTAATTGACTGATTAAATAGACTGAAATAATACCCCTAAAATGTCATACTTTTTGGTTACAAATCGTGATTTATCGATTACAATAATATTAAACAAGATTTTCAGCTGAGTATCTTTATATTATAAAACAAAACTAACTCCTAAACAGACATTATATGTCCGTTTTAAATATTTGACAATAAAAAATAGAGCTTTTTCTTAAGTTTATAGGGCACGAAACGTACTATAAAGAAATTTAGAAACACATAAATTGAAGTCAATTTATTAAATGGTTAATTACAACATACTTTGATTCATCGTTTTATATAAATGTACTTGCCTTTTGCTGAATCCCTCTATCTGCTTTAACCAAAACTTTTTTAGTTAATGCAACATTTATGCTGTACTTATGGATATTATCCGCATTTGACATCCAATCTTCCATTCGCATTTTACCTTTCGATTGATTGATGGTACGCTGCGTAACTGAAACATTTTCTGGACAGTTAACCACTTCTGCTATTTCTGCATTGGTTAATCGATCTCGATACGCCATAAATATAGCTTCAGAAGAACGTATGTGCTCATAATCATATCTATCACCTCCACGTAAAGTTTCTCCTGTGTAACAATCGCTATAAAGCGCTATACCATCTCCACCTCTAACCAAAGCTTGTTGGTGCATTTGTGCTTTTACTTTGGTGAAGAGAAGGTCTATTTCTTGGCGGTGGTATGGGCGGGTTGGGTTGAAATTATTCACTAATTTATTTTTGTTTATTTCACTATATTAATTTTATTTAAAACTATTATTTAAAACTTTTTGTCTTTCCTCACTAATATTATAACGCTTAGCATAGCGTAGTAACATTTTTTGTTCAATTTCACCAATCTCACCTTCTAACAATAATAGCTTATATTCTTCCAAATATTTCAACTCATCATTATTAAACATCAACTCTTTCTCTACTTGTTCTGCTTCATCTATTGATATGCCGTATTTTTCAATCTTTCTATTTAACAACTTCCTTTCTATTTCATCTATAATGCCGTCATCTTCAAGCATAAATAAAACATCCTCTTTATACTTATCTAAATTATTATTAGAACGTTCGTTATTATTTAAATTATTATGAACTTGTTTTAGATTATCTATATCTTCAAACTCAACTTGAATCTCTAACTCGAAATGATTCTCTGAACTAGATTTACTTATATCGTCCTTTTGGTAATCGACATTAGCTTTTGCTAAGAGGACGTTTAACTCTACATTCACTTTTGTTAATTCATGAGATGACAAGCTCTCTATTTGCTTAGAAGTTATTATTTCTCTATGACTCATCAAACTCCCATTCATTCTTTGTTCAGCCATACGTTGCCAATTTAAATCTGTAGGTAACCAAACTAGCCCTTCTGGAATATAAGGTGCTTTTTTAGGACTCAATTTTTGATGAAAAGCTAAGTTTAATTCACGCTCTAATTGATTATTATTATTTTCTTTGTTATTATAATCTACATTTGTGCTAACAACTTTATAACTAGCTTTTACTCCTATTTTTTTCTCAGAACTATTTTCATTTTTATCGATGTTTCTGTTTTTATTAATAATATCTATTTTAGTTGCTCCTAAAGTATCTAACAATATGAGAAACTCTCTTAGTTTATCTACAAAAAGTTCTTTTTGATAATCTTTGAGCGGAATATAGCTATTAGCATTATTTGGATGAAAAGTATAAACTTCATTTAATTGTGGATGAGAAAGTGGAAACTTAATATTTTCAGGTATATCATTCACTTTCAGAACAACCAATCCTTCCATTTCAGAATATAATAATTCGTCACTCATAAAAATGAATTTTCTTTTTTGAAATGATATATCTACAAATTCTTTTTTAAGAACTTCATAGCTATTTTCTAATTCTGATTGTAATTCTTCAATTACATCTACTTCAACGTTTCTATTGGCTTTAGTATACAATTGCAAAGTCTCATTAAACCATTTTATTGAATTTAGACCGTCTTCATTGTATTTATAGGCTAAACTATATAAATTACCCAACTGAAAATCATGACTTTTATCATTTCTATCTAAAAACCTTCTATACTCATTGGCTTCCTCTAAAGTTTTTAAATTTTCGCCCAGACCATGAAAAGCTTCCATTCTAAGAAAGTGATAAGTATAGACATTTTCTAAATCATCTCTATCTATTGACTCCAACTCTATCAATAGCTCATCATACTGCTCCTCTTCTAAAAGCACATTTAATTCTTCTATTTTCTCATTACAAACATTTTTATTTAATACTTCAATTATATCGTTAAGCAGCTCTACTACTAATTTACATGCTTGATAATTTTGAGCATTAAAATGACTACCAAATTTACCAAATTCAATCAGTAATTTATAAAAACTATCGTTATTTTCTCCATTTTTAATATCAAAATTTATCCGAGTATGATGTTCATTTACGTATTCTAAATCAATAGACGAAATATCATCCCAATATATTATTTCTAATACATATTCTGCTTCAAACTCTTCAAAAGGAGGATCATAATAGATTGTAAAAATTCCTAAGTCATTAATAAAACAGAAATCATAATGATCTTCATCAACAATACCTACTGAAAGAAATCCTAAAAACAATTCTTTTGTTTCAAATTGTAAATCAAAATTATAGTTCTCTAAAGCAAGTTTATTCATTTTTTTATGAAAAGCATCATAAAGATTTTTATCAATATTTAAACTTCCATTCTCGTAAAAAAACATATCCCCAACAAGACCAGGCTCCTTTAATAGTCTATTCTTATATTTATTTATAACTTCTAAAATTTCACTCATTTCAATGTTTTTAATTCCTAAACCATTTTATATTCCAACCACCCCAAACTCAAATACCCTTCAGGTTTTAAATCAATACCATGAACTCTTATAAAAGCTTTGTATATTTTTTCGACTTCGTCAAAAGGGTTAGAAAACATACTGCTTATCTGTACAGATAATCCAGCATCTACATAATCACCTTGCACATGTATTGCGCGTTTGGTTTTAATTTCAAATGTTGCCATAATAACTTTGGGGTTTTAATTACAAATTAAATCTTCACTAGAAACCAGTTCCCAACCATGAAAACCAACCTCAGGATCCACTTCTGTCCCTTTACAAGTTATAGATGTATTTAATTGAGAAGATACCGTGTCATATTTCTGAATGCCACAAATTTGACATTTGTAGGTAGCCATAATTTAATAGGTTTAAGTAGTTTGGTTTTAATTTCAATTGTAAATCTATATTCTAAACAGACAAAACCTGTCCGTTTAAATTTTATTACAATCATTTTGTAACAATAAAACAGAGATTCTCCATGTAAATGGACATACATTAACTAAAAATAAAATTGAAAAAAAAGAATAATTACCGTTAAGGCTGGAGATTACTTATAGTAGTCTAACATAAGTTCTAAATGATGCTTTACATAATTTTTAATAGACAACGGACTAACCACTTTTACCCAAAGATTATATTTTAACACCTCCATTAAAAATTCATAATTAGGCTCTACAAACACTTTAATTTCTCCCCAAATCTCCGGATTAGTATAATCTAAATGCTTTGTGTCTTGTCTTTTAGGAACCGATACAATTTCTTGAGAGTGATGTAAGGGGTTTGCCTCTAAATACTTAAAATGATGATTAGCAACTTGCATATAAATCCATACTGGAGCTAAACTAGATTTTAAAATACCTATAACATCTTTAAAATAAGCTTCTGGAGTAAAACTTATTGGGTCTTTTACCTGATGCTTGGTAATCTGCAACATTTTAATTCTTTCATCCAAACAAAAAGCATACACACCATACTGCTTATTATTTGCCATTAAATACCAAGCTTTATTAATTTCTTTAATATGCAAAGGTTGAAATAAACCAGTAATAGTTTGAAAACCATTATCATCATACCAGCCAGAATAAGAAATATGCACTAATACTTGTTGTTCTATTGCTTGTATTAAAGGAACCAGATCTACTCGCGAACTTAAAGAACTTCGTGCTGTGGTAACATGTGTTTTCCATGCATGCGCGTGATGATGCAAGAGATATAGCTCTGTTTTTTCATAAACTTCTTTTAACGCTGGACCTATCTCAAATTCATCTATATAATAACCATAGTTGCGTTTATGTAAAACTACTACATGATAATAGGATTTTATTTTATTAAGATCGCGTTTAATCGTTTTTTGTGAAGATTGACTCAATTTATCATAAAGAGCGTCTTCAAGATTATTAGCATGTAACAGACTTAAAGCATTTTGCAGATCAGAAAGTGGCACATAGCCATTTTTTTCAATTCCATACACTTTAGGATTAGAAATAATACGTAATACATAATAGCGCCTAAGAAACTCTGGAGTCATACTTTCTATTTGTAAAAACGAATGTAATAATAATCTTTCAAACACTTAAAAGTAATCCGTTTTTATATATTTGAAAACTAAATACATTTCATGACATCGGTTTTTAGTAAAAAAGATTTTATTGCTACCAAATGGTTTACTCTAGAAAAAATGGTACAGCTTATAACTGGTGTTTTTATAGTTCCACAAATATTTAATGTTCTTGGCACCATAGATCTAGGAAAACTCAAATTAGTAGAATCTGTTTTAGGCATGCTTACTCCTTTATTTTTTTTAGGCTTGTCTTCTATATGCATAAGAGAAATAGTATACAAGCCCAAAAACAGCTCCCAAATTCTAGCTACAGCTTTTTACCTTAGACTTATAAGCTGGTTTGCTCTATTTATTGGCATTTTAATTTATTTTAGTATTGCTCAGGAAAACGTATTAACTAGCCTGTACCTCATTATTACCTGTAGTTACTTTTTTAAATTAACCGATATTTTTGAGTATTATTTACTAGCAAAAAAATCGACAAAATATATTTTTATTAGTAAAATAATAAGCTTAATTATTATTGTTTCCTTGCAATACTATGGTGTTAAAAAACAATTCGATGTATATTATTTTGCCAAACTTATTATTCTTGATTTTATAATTCAGGGATGCATTTATGGCATCATTTTAAAATTTAAGAAACCGCTTCTGTTTAAGCAATGGAAATTTTCATGGCCTTTAGGAAAATCTTTATTAAAGATGTCTTTTCCTTTTATACTTTCTAACAGTTTGATAATGTTTTACATTTCTGTTGATGAATTGTTTTTAAAATATTTTTATGACGATTATGCCAACGGACTTTTTGCTACAGTACAGTTTTTAGTGCTTGGCCTGAGTTGGAATATTGGGTTTTCTATTATCAATGCGTTATACCCTTCTTTGGCAGAATCCTTTCAGCAAAGCAGAACCCTATATATCAAAAAAATAAAAAAGCTTTTAAAAATCATGCTTGTCTTAGGGTTTATTATTGCTAGTTTTTACACTTTCTTTGGAAACCATATTTTAGACACCTTTTTTACAGCATCTTTTGCCCAAGCAAAAACAGCTTTATTAATATTCTGTTGGGCTCCTCTATTCGTTTTTATAGGTATGATTTATGAAAAACACCTTATCAATACAGAAGATTTACAAAAAAACGTATATCGTTTTATATTAGGCTGTGTAGTAAACGTAATTTTGTGCTATTTATTAATTCCTGTTTATTACGTTAATGGTGCTGCAATTGCAGTTTTATCCAGTCATTTTATTACAAATATTGCCTATATTTTAATAGATAAAAAAAGTAGAAAGCAAGTAGTCTCTATTTTTTAATTATTTTTGAATTATGTATTTACTCTCCTTAGCTATAGCTCCAGTTTTTATAATTATCTTATATATTTATTATAAAGATAAATACGATAAAGAACCCAAACGTTTACTTTTGTACAGTTTTTTACTTGGTGCTATTGTAAGCATCATAGTAACAACCATACTTTACATCATTTCAGATTACACCATTCCTATTGCTATTAAAGGAAACACAAGTGTGCTACAACTTTTTATTAAAGCCTTTTTTATAGTTGGTTTTATTGAAGAGTTTAGTAAATATATTATTGTACGCTACTTTGCTCAAAACAAAAAAGCATTTAATGAGCAATTTGATGGTATAGTATACGCAGTAATGGTTTCTATGGGTTTTGCTGCAACCGAAAACATCTTATATGTGCTTCAAGGAGGTGCACAAACTGCTTTTTTAAGAGCTTTTACAGCTATTCCTGCACATGCAACCTTTGCCGTTTTAATGGGATACTTTATGGGGAAAGCAAAGTTTTCAAACAACAAAAGAACTCTAAATTTACTAGGGCTCTTTTTAGCTATTCTATTTCATGGTGCTTATGATTTCTTTTTGTTTCTAGAATTCATTCCAGGTATTTGGGTTGGTGCATTTATTTCCCTTTTCATTGGATTAATGCTCTCTAAAAAAGCCATAAAAAAACACTCTAACAATTCTAGATTTAAAAATTCTTCAACTTTTTAAAACAAATAACTATATTAAATTAGCATAAATATAATTATTCTACTAAATCGTTTTCGTAATTATATATATATTTGCTTGTAATTAAACGCATTAAAAATGAATACATCCTATACCGTAAAAATCAATAATACTACAGAAATTGATATTACCAAAAATGATGCTTTAGCTCTTGACGCTATAGAAATATCTTCCTCAAAATTTCACATACTTCAAGAAAACAACTCGTATAAAGCTGAAATTACAGAAGCAAATTTTAACGAGAAAACATATAAAGTAAAAGTTAACAACAACACTTACAACATAAACATTAACAATGATTTAGATTTGTTAATAAAAGAAATGGGATTTGAAGTTGGAGCTACAAAAAAGGTAAATGATATTAAAGCACCAATGCCAGGATTAATATTAGAAATTAATGTACAAGTAGGTCAAGAGGTGCAGGAAGATGATTCGCTTTTAATATTAGAAGCAATGAAAATGGAAAACGTTTTAACTTCTCCAAGAGACGGCATTATAAAATCTATTTCAATAACAAAAGGAGAAGCTGTTGAAAAAAATCAACTTTTAATAGAGTTCGAATAATATGAAAAAATTACTAGTAGCAAATAGAGGAGAAATTGCAATTCGCGTTATGCAAACTGCTAAAAAAATGGGTATTAAAACAGTTGCTATCTACTCTACTGCAGATAGAAATGCTCCTCATGTAAAATTTGCAGATGAAGCCGTTTTAATTGGCGAAGCACCTTCTAACCAATCGTATTTATTAGGAAATAAAATTATTGACGTTGCTAAAAAGCTAGACGTAGACGCTATACATCCTGGTTATGGCTTTCTTTCTGAAAATGCCGATTTTGCCGAAGCTTGCGAAAAAAATAACATCATTTTTATTGGTCCTAAATCAAAAGCCATACAAATAATGGGAAGCAAATTAGCAGCAAAAGAAGCTGTTAAAGCATACAACATACCAATGGTTCCTGGTACAGACCAAGCAATTACAGACATACCAGAAGCTAAAAAAATAGCCAAAGAAATTGGCTTTCCAATATTAATTAAAGCCTCTGCTGGTGGTGGTGGTAAAGGAATGCGTATTGTTGAAAAAGAAGCCGATTTTACCTCACAAATGGATAGAGCCATTAGTGAAGCTATTAACGCATTTGGAGATGGCTCTGTGTTTATTGAAAAATACGTAGCCTCACCTAGACATATTGAAATACAAATCATGGCAGATACGCATGGTAATGTAGTACATCTGTTTGAAAGAGAATGTAGCGTACAACGTCGTCATCAAAAAGTGGTTGAAGAAGCTCCTTCAAGTGTTTTAACTCCAGAATTACGCGAGAAAATGGGAGATGCAGCTATTAAAGTAGCAAGATCTTGTGATTATGTTGGTGCAGGAACTGTAGAGTTTTTACTAGATGAAGCTAAAAATTTCTATTTTTTAGAAATGAATACGCGATTACAAGTAGAACACCCTGTTACAGAACTAATAACAAATACAGATTTAGTAGCGTTGCAAATTCGTGTTGCCAGAGGAGAAACACTTCCTGTTAAACAAGAAGAATTAAAAATTCATGGTCATGCTTTAGAGTTACGTGTGTATGCCGAAGACCCTTTAAATGATTTTCTTCCTAGCGTTGGTAATTTAGAAGTATACCAATTACCAGAAGGAAAAAATATTCGTGTAGATAATGGTTTTGAAGAAGGAATGGATATTCCTATTTATTACGACCCAATGCTTTCTAAATTAATTACTTATGGCGCGTCACGTGAAGAGGCAATTCAACTAATGCTACAAGCAATAAAAGCATATAAAATTGAAGGTATTGAAACCACTTTACCATTCGGAAGCTTTGTCTGCGAACATGAAGCCTTCCGTTCTGGAAACTTTGATACCCATTTTGTTAAAAAATATTATTCGCCAGAAGCCTTAAAAAGTAAACAGGAGGAAGAAGCAAAAATAGCAGCACTTATTGCTGTAAAACAATATATTGAAGATCAAAAATTATTGAGATTACCAAACAACTAAAATTATTTTACCAGTATCACACTAAGCGTATTCATGTGTATTATTTGAAAAATTATGGAAGCCAAAATAAAAGACCTTAACAAAAAACTTGACCAAGCCTATTTAGGTGGTGGACAAGCGAGAATAGACAAACAACACGAAAAGAAAAAACTAACAGCAAGAGAACGCGTTATGTATTTACTAGACGAAGGTTCTTTTGAAGAAATTGGAGCTTTAGTTACCCATAGAACCAAAGATTTTGGCATGGAAAAGCAACAGTTTTATGGCGATGGTGTAGTTACTGGTTACGGAACCGTAAACGGTAAATTAATTTATGTATTTGCCCAAGATTTCACGGTTTTTGGTGGCTCACTTTCTGAAACACATGCTGAAAAAATTTGTAAGGTTATGGACTTAGCCTTAAAGGTTGGTGCTCCTATAATTGGTTTAAATGATTCTGGAGGAGCAAGAATTCAAGAAGGTGTTCGCTCGCTAGGTGGTTACGCAGATATTTTTTACAAAAACGTACAATCTTCAGGTGTTATTCCTCAAATTTCAGCAATTATGGGTCCATGTGCTGGAGGAGCAGTTTACTCACCTGCAATGACCGATTTCACCATTATGGTAGAAGATACTAGCTATATGTTTGTAACAGGTCCAAATGTTGTAAAAACGGTTACTAATGAAGAAGTTACTAGTGAAGAACTTGGTGGAGCAAGCACACACTCTACAAAATCTGGAGTTGCACACAAAACATCATCAAATGATGTAGAATGCTTAGAAGACATAAAAAAACTACTAAGCTACTTGCCTCAAAATAATACGGAAACTCCTGCCCTTTTACCTTATGAATTACAAGATGAAGTACGCGATACACTATCTAGCATAATTCCTGAAAATGCCAGTACTCCGTATGATATGCATGCGGTAATTTCTGGTATTATTGATGCAGATTCGTTTTATGAAATACATAAAGATCATGCAGAAAATATTGTTGTAGGATTTGCTCGTTTAGGAGGAAGAAGCATTGGTATTATAGCCAATCAGCCAATGTATTTAGCTGGTGTTTTAGATGTTAATAGCTCTAAAAAAGCAGCGCGTTTTGTTCGTTTTTGCGATGCCTTTAATATACCTTTACTAACCTTAGAAGATGTACCTGGATTTTTACCAGGAACAGACCAAGAGTGGAATGGTATTATTGTGCATGGTGCTAAACTTTTATACGCTTTTAGTGAAGCTACAGTACCAAGAATTACCGTAATTACGCGTAAAGCTTATGGTGGAGCTTATGATGTAATGAACTCAAAACATATTGGTAGTGATATGAATTTTGCTTGGCCAAGTGCAGAAATTGCAGTTATGGGAGCAAAAGGTGCAGCAGAAATTATCTTTAAAAAAGAAATACAAACTGCTGAAAATAAAGAAGAAAAATGGAAAGAAAAGGAAGCGGAATATGCAGACCTTTTTGCAAATCCGTATAGCGCTGCAGAACGTGGTTTTATAGACGAAGTAATCTTACCGCAAGACACCAGAAGAAAGCTAATAAAAGCCTTTGCAATGCTAGAAAACAAAGCAATAGAAAGACCTAAACGTAAACATGGTAATATTCCGTTATAAAATTCTTTTAAAACAAATCTTTTAATTCATGGATTATGCTCCTGCTATTAGCAGTATTCTTTCTCCAAAATACCTTGCTGGATTAGTAAAACAACGGTACAACTTAGATGCAACAACAACATGTAGCATCTTAAAAACCGGAATAAACCATACGTATTTAATTACAGAACCGAATACAAAATATGTTCTCAGAGTATATTTTTTAGACTGGAGAACACAAAACGAAATTGAAGAAGAGCTCCAACTATTAGACTTTTTAAAGGCAAACGGTATTTCTGTTTCTTTTCCTATAAAAGACAAAAACAACCAATACATTCAAAGTATTCCTGCTTTTGAAGGTAAAAGATATGCTGTTTTGTTTTCTTACGCCAAAGGCGAAACAGTTAGAAACCCTTCAAAAGAAGTTTGCTTTACCCTTGGTGAAACCATGGCAAAATTTCATCAACTAACGCTAGACAAACACATTAACAGAATAGATTACACTGCCAAAACTCTAGTAAATGATGCTTTTAATTCTGCCAATACATTCTTTAAAAAGAACACAGAAGAGATGGCTTATTACCAACAAGCAAATACCATAATCACTTCTAAATTTGAAAACGCAGATACTTCTAAATTACGAAAAGGTATTGTTCACTTAGACTTTTGGTATGAAAATTTAAAAGTTAAAGAGACCTCTGAAATTACTGTTTTCGATTTTGATAATTGTGGTAATGGCTGGCTGTTTTTAGATCTTTCTTATACATTAATGATTCTTTTTAGAAACGAAGCAAACAAAGATAATTTTAAAGAAAAACAAGCTAGTTTTTATCAAGGCTATACCACTATTGCTCATGTTTCTGATGAAGAGAAAAAACTAATTCCGTATGGAGGTTTAGCTATCTGGTTGCATTATAATAGTATTCATATAAATAGATTTAATGATTTTTCAAATCCTTTTTTAAGCGAAGATTTTTTAAAATATTGGATACACACAGTAAAACAATGGATGGAGTTTAATGGCATAAAAATTTAAAGCTTAAACCTCAACTTTATTTAAATTTTAGCCTGATAGGTATACAAATCAAAGTATCTTCCTTTAGCAGCAATAAGAGTATCATGATTACCACGTTCGGCAATTTTTCCGTTTTCAATAACTAAAATTTGATCTGCTTTTCTAATAGTACTTAATCTATGTGCAATAACTATTGTAGTTCTGTTCTTGGTTAATTGTGTTAAAGATTTTTGAATCAACGCTTCACTTTCTGTATCTAAGTTTGAGGTAGCTTCGTCAAGAATAATAACTTTAGGATCTGCTAAAATAGCTCTTGCAATTGCAATACGCTGTCTTTGTCCTCCAGAGAGCTTCACTCCTCTTTCTCCTATTAAAGTTTCTAAACCATCCTCAAATCTATCTGTAAACTCATTTACATAAGCCGCTTTAATTGCTGCTTGTACCTGATCTTCGGTAGCATTTGGTCTAGGAAACATAATGTTTTCACGTATGGTACCTTCAAATAAAAATTCATCTTGCAAAACAACACCCAAGTGTTTTCTAAAACTGTTTAATTTTACTTTAGAAAGATCTTGACCATCAATAGTGATTTTACCAGATTCTGGATTTAAAAAAGTGGCAGACAATCCTGCAATAGTTGATTTTCCAGAACCTGAGCTTCCTACTAAGGCTATTACAGAACCCGAAGGTGCTTTAAAATCTATATTATGAAGTACTGGTTTACCTTCTTCATAAGAAAAATTAACCTTATTAAATGCTATATCTCCTTTTAGGCTTGGTAATTCAATGGTACGGTTTTCGTCTTCGTCTTCGGCAGCCATATTCATTAGTTCTTCGGTTCTGTCTAATCCTGCTAAAGCTTCGGTTAACTGACTACCAATATTACTCATTTGTATAATTGGTGCAATCATAAACCCTAAAACCAAAGTAAAAAACAAAAAATCACCTGTAGTCATTTCGTTTTGCATCATATAATAACCACCAATTCCCATGATTCCTGTGGTAGCAACTCCTATTAAAAAAGTAGACGAACTAGTCATTAAAGCTGTTGCTGTTAAACTCTTTTTTACATTTTGATACAATCTATCTACTCCTTTTTCAAAGATTATGTTTTCTTGTTCTTCGGCATTAAAGGCTTTTATAACGCGAACTCCTGCTAAAGTTTCGGTTAATCTACCTGTAACTTCTGCATTAATTTTTCCTCTAGTTCTAAAAATAGGACGTATATATTTAAACGCTTTTAAAGCGATTATACCAAAAACAGATAATGGAATAAACACAAAAAGTGTCATCCAAGGGTTTAGTTTAATCAATATAATTAGAGATATAATTGCTGTAAAAGTACCTCCTACTAATTGTACTAAACCTGTACCTATAAGATTTCTAACTCCTTCTACATCTGTCATTATTCTTGAAACTAAGGCTCCTGATTTTGTATTATCAAAAAAACGAATAGGTAGTGATAATACTTTCTTTTGTACTTGGGCACGTAATTCTGATATTAAATATTGCGCTTGAACACTTAATATTTTTGTAAGCAAAAAAGAAGTAACTGCTTGTGCTGTAATAGCCAAAATTACAATAGCAATTAGCATCCATAGTTTACTGGAATCACCACTTGGTACAACCTCATCTAGCAATACCTTACTCTGCCAAGGCAGTATTAAACCAGAAATACTTTTTATAACGATTAGCACCAAACCAATAAATACCAACTTACGTCTTGGCCAAATAATGGTTTTAAACGCTTGTTTTAAAGTTACTTTTGATTTGGTTTTATCTTTAGAATCTGAAGTTTTTAAATGCTGCATAAGTATATAAATGAATTGCAAATATACACATCTTAACTGTTGCTATATTTAGTATTTATGATATATAGCAGCCTGTGTTTTTATCTTAGCTGCTTCTTTTTTAATTCTCCTCTACATTCTAGCACTTTACAAGAGAATTATTACTTTATAAAAAAAGCCAAAACAGGTTTCTGTTTTGGCTTTTGCATAAAATATAAAGCATTTTTTATTTAAGTATTTCAGAATAAAATTTGTCTTTCTGTTTTCTAAAATCAGTAATCGTTTTTAAATACAAAACTCTAAAATTTTCATGTTTATTAATATAGTATAGATCGCATTCAAAATTATCACATTCTTTGTACTGTACCATGGTACTTTTATAGTTAACTAATGTATTTAAAACAGATTGGTTTTTAATGATTAGCTCTAAAAACAGATCTCTAAAATCTCTGTTTTTAATTACATTTGAAGCTATTTTTGCTAACCTATCACTTTCTTTAATTGCATAACTAATATGAGACATCCATAAGCGTAATTCTTCAGCGGTTCTTTTTTGAACAATTTGCTCATCGCTATCATGGTTAAAAAATGTATTTAATTCCATAATTTTTTATTTTATTACTTTACTTTTTCTGTTTGTTTCACCTCTTTAATTTCTAGAGATTTTACACCACCAGGAAATTCCCAATCTATAATATCTCCTTTTGCATAGCCAATTATAGCTAAACCCATTGGAGTTAAAACAGATACCTTTTTATTAGAAAAATTGCTTTCTGTTGGTGTTACTAATTGAAACTCATTTTGCCATCCATCTTTAGTTGCAACCACTACATAAGAGTTAAAACGAATAACATCATCTGGCAATTCCTCTTCATCTAATACAATAGCGCTTTTTAATTCTTCATGTAACCTTAAAACAGATTGTTTTCTAACAGTTTCTTTATAACCTTCTGATAGATTAAGTAATTGCTTTATAGTCACAAATTCCTTTTTTTCTAATACAATATTACCATACTTCATGTTTCATAATTTTAAATTATCAAGGAAAAATTCCTCTTTGTATATATGCTTTTTCAATACGTTCTATTGCTATAAAATAAGCTGCCGAACGTAAATCAATTTCTTTGCTCTCTGCGGTATTTAAAACCCTATTAAAAACTTCTTTAATTTTTTTATCTAGTTTTATTAATATTTCATCCAGCTCCCAAAGTTCTCCATTACGGTTTTGTAACCATTCAAAATAGCTACCAATTACACCTCCAGAATTACATAAAATATCAGGAATAACAGTAACTCCTTTTTCTAACAAAATCTTTTCTGCTTCTACTGTTGTAGGTCCGTTTGCGCCTTCAGCAATTAAAAAAGCTTTTATATCATTAGCATTATCTTTAGTAATTTGATTTCCTAAGGCTGCAGGAATAAAAATATCACAATCTAAAGCAAAGAAATCTTCTTTAACCACAGCTGTAGCACCAGGAAATCCTTGAACACTACCCTGATTGTTTTTAATGTACGCTAATAAATCTTCTACAGATAAACCTTTGGTACTACCAATAGAAGCAAAAGCATCTTGAACACCAACCATTTTTGCACCTTCTAACTCTAAAAAGTGCGCTGCCCAATAACCAACATTACCAAACCCTTGCACCATAAATGTTTTGCCTTTTAAATCTACATTTTTGTTTTGTGCCCAATATTTAATAGTTAAAAACACACCAAAACCTGTTGCTCTATCTCTACCTTCTAAACCACCAGAACCAACAGGTTTACCCGTTACTACATGTTGATTTTTAGAACGCTCTGATGGTGCTTTTGTAGACATATAAGTATCTGCAATCCACGCCATAGTTTGTGCATTGGTATTTACATCTGGAGCAGGAATATCATGTTCTGGGCCAATATTTTCGCCTAAAGCATAGGTAAAACGTCTTGTAATACGCTCTAATTCTGCATTAGAATACTTTTTAGGATCCATTTGTATTCCTCCTTTAGCTCCACCATAAGGCAAACCTGCAAGAGACGTTTTCCAGGTCATCCACATAGCTAATGCTTTTACAGAATCTATATCAATAGTTGGATGGTAACGCAAACCTCCTTTATAAGGTCCTAATGCATTATTGTGTTGTACTCTGTAGCCTTTAAAAATTTCTACTTCGCCATTATCCATACGTACCGGAAAATGAATAATTAATTCATTATTGGTAACTTCTAGTATTTTTTTTATGTTAGGATTTAAATTAACCAAATTTGCTGCAGTGTCAAATTGTTTCATCACATTTGCTAGCATACCTTGCTTTGGTTGCTTTTTCTTTTTTAATTCTTTTGTTAAAGTCATTGTAAGATTTGTTTTAAATTTTTAAACTGTGTATTCGGTAGCTTGGTACTCGAAAGCATTTTTAGTTGTTCCTTTTTGTTGTTCTAAATTGTTTGTAGTAGTTACTTCAAATTCACTACAGGACCATATAAAATTTTTATTGGATGTTAAACTACAGTCGTTGTTAAACTTGCAAGTACTGCATAGGCTGTTTTCCATAACACTATTCATATTTTTAGTTTTACATATTGCAAACCTAAAAGCAAGTGCCATGCCATTAAAAAAAACAGTATAATAAGAAACACAAAAACACCTTAAAAAAACAGGTGTTTACATGGTTTTATAAAGAATATGGTATAATATAGAAGTGTGGTAAAATTACACAACTGCGTAAAAATTACTCGGTTTTAGGTAGCCTTTATTTTATTTTTTCACCTAAAGTTTTTCGGTCAATTTGTAAAATTTTTGCTGCTTTTGTTTTATTGTTATTAGTAGCCTTAAGTACCTTAAGAATATACTTTTTTTCTATTTCTTTTAAAGGAAGGAGTTCTTGATTTTCTTCAGGAAAAACTATGGTATACTTTAAATGTTCTGGTAAGTCTTGTATAGTAACCTGTTTATTACACATAATTACAGCACGTTGTATAACGTTTTCTAATTCTCTAATATTTCCTGGCCAGTTATAGCGTTCAAGAGCTGTTAGTGCTTCTGGAGTAATTGATATTAACCTATCTTTAAACTCTACACCATACTTAAACAAAAATTTATTTACTAAAAGCAAAATATCTTCTTTACGCTCACGTAATGGAGGTACATTAATTTCTACAACGGTTAAACGATAATAAAGGTCTTCGCGAAAACGCTCTTTTGATATTAAGTTTTTTAAATCTACATTAGTTGCTGCAATGACACGTACATCTATGGGTTCTACTTTTTGAGAACCAACCCTAAGCACTTCTTTTTCTTGTAGCACCCGTAGTAAACGCAATTGGGTTGCTAAAGATGCATTACCTATTTCATCTAAAAATATGGTTCCTTTATTAGCTGCTTGAAAAAATCCGTTTCTATCCTTTTCTGCTCCAGTAAAAGCGCCTTTAGTATAACCAAACAATTCTGCTTCTAATAAATTTTCTGGTATAGCACCACAATTTACAGCTACAAAAGGAGCTGCTGCATATTTACCCTTATAATGAATAGAACGTGCCACTAATTCTTTTCCTGTACCACTTTCACCTGTAATAAAAACTGTTGCCTTATTGTCTTTTACACGCTCAATAACAGCAGTTACTTTTTTTATTGCTTTAGATTGTCCGATGAGATCGCCATAAGCTGTTTTATCGGTTGCTTTAGAAGAATCAACTTTGGTTGTTTTAGGTTTTTCAAGTAATGCTTTTACAACTGCGTTTTTTAATTCTTCTTTTGTGAATGGCTTGGTTACATACTCCATAGCACCAGATTTTAAAGCATCTAAAGCACCATCAATAGAAGGGTATCCTGTTACCACAAGTTTAGGAATACTAGGAAAATGTTCAGAAACATATTTTACCAACTCTAAACCATCCACTCCAGGCATTTTTAAATCTGTTATTAACAAATCTATATTTTTATCTTGTAAAATAGCAATAGCTTCTTTTACAGAAACAGCCTTGTATGTATGATAGTTTAATGTTTTTAAATGCCTCTGAATAAGTTCTAAAATGTGCACATCATCATCTACAATTAATATGTTTTCACGATTTAATTCCATGTTTTAATTTTTAGGAAGCTGAATTGTAAAAATAGTACCTTTTGGTATATTAGGTGTATGTTTTATGCTTCCTTTATGACTTTTAACAATGCCATGTACTACACTTAAACCAAGACCAGAACCTTCACCAACAGGTTTTGTGGTATAAAATGGATGGAATACATTTTCACTATTACCTGCTTCAATCCCTTTTCCTTGATCACTTATTTCTATTTCAATATCTTTTTTAGATTGTTTTACACTTACTTGAATAACCCCTTTTTCTGGCGAAAAGTAAATTGCATTAATTACTAAATTAAAAATAACTTGTGTTAATTGAATGGCATCTACACGAAGAGGTATATTTTTATCTATAATATGCAATTGGCAGTCTAAATTCTTTTTTATAAAATTAGGTTTTAACAAGCTAATTGCGTCTTTTACTATAGGTACTATGTTTGTTAATTTCATTTGCTGTGGCATATCACATGAAAAAAACATGAGCTTTTTAACTACTTCTCTAGAGTAAATGGCACTGTTTGTAATTTTTTCTAAGTCTTTTAAAGCTTCGGAGTTATCTAAAAACTGCTCTTTTAGTAATTCTGAATAACCTAAAATATTTGCTAAAGGCGTATTAAGTTCATGAGCAATACCTGCTGTAATTTCTCCTAAAATAGATAATCTATCTGTACGTTCTATTTGTCTTCTGGTTATGGCTTCGTTTACAATAATTTGTTTACGTTCTAATAAATTACCAATCTCTAAAGCTACTTTTTCTAGTAGTTGTTTTTCTTCATTAAAAAAACTACTAGAAGTGTATTTAGATTGCGAATAGCCAATTTTAATAGAACCTATTGGTGTATTAAATGTTTTTATAGCAGAAAGAATAAACACCTTTTCTACAGGTTCTTTTCCTGTTTTAAACAATTCATTATTAATAAAAATTTCAACAGAAGCATCTTCTGGATAGCGAATTGCTTTTTGTAGACTTATAGCAATTGCTTGTATGGTAGGGTTTAAATTTTCGAAATCACAATTTGCTATATAAGAGCTTATTGTATATAAACAGGTAAGTTCTTTTATACGTTCTTTTAATTTTTCTTCTGTAGTAATTAATGGAGCCATTGTTATTGTTTACTAAACAAAAATACATATTTTATTAGCTAACTAAATATTAGCAATGTATTATATATACTAAGTTAAAAGATAAAACAAAATATACTAATAATTATGAATACAAAAAAAGGGCTTCTTACGAAACCCCTTTCTTCCTTAATAACTATTAATAATTACAACTTACTTAATAATTACCTTTTGTGATGACACTGTTTTACCATCTGTCATTCTGACTACATATACTCCTGTAGCTACATTGCTAACATCTAATGTATTTAGACCTGTATTTAATGTTCCTTTTTTAACCAAACCACCAATAACATTATACATTTTATAGTCATAATTGCTATTTGTATCATTTAATTTAATGTTTAATACTCCGTCTTCTACTGGATTTGGATATATTGTAGGAGCTGTTAATTCATCAGCCTCTACCTCATTTACACCAAGCGTGTTATTTGCTATACTAATTTCCCATAAACCTCTACCAAAAGTACCTACAACTAACTTATCTTGTGTATAATTAATTTCAATATCACTAACTACAACATTAGGTAAACCTTGACCTAATTTAGTCCAACTATCTGTTCCTATTTTATAATAAACCCCAATTTCTGTACCTAGAAACAAAATTTCTTGTCCTTGATTTTGTTTTAGTACAACTTGCTTTGCAACAACATTAGGCAAACCTGTAGAAATGTTGGTCCAAGTTGTTCCTCCATTTGTAGATTTAAAAACTTTAGAACCGTCTACATACCCATTAACTGTAGCGTAAACAGTGTTTGTATTATTTTGGTCTAACGAAATAGAGTTCATTTTTGCTCCTGCTTCTGGTTCTGTAACCGAACTCCATGAGCTACCATCATTAGTTGATTTTTTAATAGCGTTTTCACCAATTACAAATAAATTATCTCCAAAGGTTTCGATGAATTCTATTTGACCTGCTCCAGAATTAAGGTTAGACCAAGTATCTCCTTTATTTGTAGACTTATATACATCGGCAAAACCACCATATAGTGTTGTAGAAGTTGTAGAGTGCATTTTTAATGTCCAAACAAAAGGAGCTCCTGTAGTTGGAGTAGTTAAATTTGTACCCCAAACATCACCTAAAAATCCATTATCAGCTCTTGTTAGCCCACCATTTTGAGAACCTAAATATCTAATCTGTGGGTTAGAATAATCTACGGCTGTACAAGTACCATCTCCTGCTCCTGCAGTAACCCAAGTTGGGCTACCTCCTACCATTTCTAAACTATAACCATCATTATCTTGGTTACCCATAATAATGTTATCTGTACTCGTTTGTGGTGTTATTGCTACAGAATATAGTTGCGTAACTATTACACCATTAGATTTGTATTCTACTGTAGGTTTTTCTTCTGCGATATTTGAATAAGTAACAAAATTTAAACCACCATCATTTACATTCCAAAAAGAAAATCCGTTATCTAAATAACCAATTTCATGAATATCTGCATGACCATAAGAACCGTCAGAAGAATTATCTTGCCATGCATTATTTAAAGTAATATACCAAGTATTACCAAGATCATCAGAATTAATACCATCTACTCCACCACTTACAATAAGTCCGTTTTTAACGGCTAAACATTGGTTATAAGAATCTTGAGTATTATAACCAACTGTAGGACTACCAACAGCAGTTAACACTGGAGATGTAGCGCTAGGGTTGTATGAAGAAACTTGACCGCTTTCTGCTTGCACATAAAACACACCATTTTCATCTGTAGTAATAGCATGACGTGCACTATTTTCGCCTTCTGAGATTAATACACTCCATGTGTTTCCGTTGTTAGAAGAAAAGAATAACCCTCCCCAACTACCAGAACACATTATGTTTGTTCCATTTCTATGAAACTTTCCTAAAACAGCATCATCATAATTATGTGTATATACATTAGACCATGTTAGCCCTCCATCTGTAGTTTTTTTAATGTATTTATTGGTTCCAACTACTACAGTGTTTGCATCTATAACAATTAAATTAGAAGTAGTTTCTTTCTCGTCTAAACTAAATGTAAGACTTGTTGGCTGGTAGGTTTCACCAAAATCTGTTGATTTATATACACCAATTGAGTTAATATGTTTGGCATCAAAATCTCCTGTAGAGATGTAAATAGTACCAGGATTATTAATATCAGACGAACTACTTTTTATATCTGTAACACCAATACCTGCTAGAAAATCTAATTTTGGAGACCATGTTTCACCATTATCTAAAGATTTCCAAACACCTCCAACTGGAGCGCTTACAAATAGTACATTTTGGCTAGCATCTGTAGCGTGTTTATATCTTAAAAAATTAGTTAAACGTCCTAATTGCGGATTATTAGGATATCCATTAGCATCTGGCACTTCTTGAGGACCAATATTAGTCCAAGTTTCTTGAGTACCTGAAACTCTATTTGTTGTATTTGTAGTAGTATTTAATTTTCCATTAGCATCAATAATTCCTGCATTATACCATCCAGAAAAAGCATTAGGAAAGTTACCGTTTATATCTACTCTATCTTTCCAGTAATAAGCCCATCTTTCAAATTGTTTATGCTTTTTTATTTCCGCTTTAGTAGCATTCTTGTTATATTCTCCTAGTTCTTCTCTAACCTTATTAGTGATTTCATAATAATTGCTACCTTTTATTTTAGTAGCCGCTTTATAGTCTATAGATTGTGAATAGGACACAATTGTAAAGACCATTAATAAAAGAGTAATTGTTTTTTTCATTTTTTCTATATTAATATTTTGAACTATACAAATATCGAAATTCAATTATATTAAAATTGAATTTCTACTACGCACCTACTACGCACTATGCTATTAATGTGAATAAAAAACATAATAAAATTAAAAACAGCCTCCATGTTTTCACTAGAAGGCTGTTTTATTTTAAATTAAGCTATTAATCTAAAATATAATTTTGTTTATGGCAATAGAACCATCAGAAAGTGATGTTCTAACAAATAAAACACGCTGACTTTTAGTTATAGAATTATCCTTAAATATTGTTGCGTTAATTCCTTCTTTTTGAAATATTCTTTTTCCTAAAATATCATAAATCGCTACTTTATCAATGTTATGTAAAGAAGACTTTATTTGTAGGTTTTCATTTTCAACACTAGAAATAAGTACAGTACTATCATTATTAATATTAGCAATATCTTGAACACCTAAAGTTTCATTATTAAGATCTGTTTCCCAAACGCCTCTACCATAAGTTCCTGCTCTTAGTTTATTTGTTGGATAAAATATCTCTAAATCTCTAACAGCTGCATTAGGTAAATTAGTCATAAACGCTTGCCATGTACTCACATTATTATTAATAATAAAAACTCCTACATCTGCTCCTAGATAAATCTCGTCTGCAATACCAGCGTTTCTAAATACTAATGTATTCATTGGTACGTTTGGTAACCCTGTAGAAATATTAGTCCATGTTAAACCTCCATTTACAGATTTAAAGACTTTGTTAGCAGCATCATAACCTGAATAGGTTACCCAAACTTTATCTGTATCTACATTAGATACAGTTATACTAGAAAATGCAACTGTTGTTGGCAATGAACCTGTAATATTTGTAAATGTAGCTCCTGAATCTGTTGATTTAGAAATTGCATCTGTTTGTACCGTATAAATTACCGATGGATCACTTGGTGCAACTACAAAATCTTTAATACTACCTGTTCCTGGAGAAGTTGCTAAAGCTGTCCAGTTATCACCTTGGTCATCAGACGTATATAAAGTTGGTGTACCACCAGAATATAGTTTCAAGTGATTTACTGGATCCATTTTAAAAGGGCTATAAAAATCTATTCCACTTGGAAGACCAGATGTAATTGGTGTATTTGTTTCAGCTGGATATTCAATACGTCCATATTTACCTTCAACATATTGCACATAAACGATGTTATCATCGGTATAATCAATGAAACATTCACCACCATCACCACCATTAATACCATACCAATCATTTAATGAAACTTCATTGAGTATGGTACCATTATCTTGCTCTCCTGCAACAATTCCGAAAGCATTACTACTAGATAATCCTAATTTAACAACTTGACCAATAGCTAAATTTCCACTAATATCTGTCCATGAATCCCCATTATCTACAGAAATAAAAAAACCTCCATCGTTACAAGAATACATAGTTGAAGAACTACCTGGATGATAGTTAAGTTCATGCACATCTGCATGAATTTCTCCAGAATCCCAAACTGAAACGTTTTCCCAAGTAGAACCACCATCAAAAGATCTCCAATGATTAACACCACCAACGGTAATATTATCTACATCAGTTGATGAAGCTACAATTGCTAAATCAAAAAATGCTTGCCCTCCAAAATCTGAACCATCCATCTCATACCCTAATAAATTTGGTGTTGTAGACATGGTTGTAAAATTATTTCCACTATCAGTAGAGCGATAGGTTCCCATATAAGATTGATCGCTATCCTTACCAATAACGGCATACACATAAGAGTCATCTCCAGGTGTTACAGCAAGAGCTATACGCGAAATTCCAGAAGTTGGTAATCCACTTGTAATTTGCGTCCAGTTTGCTCCAAAATCTGTTGATTTATAAAACTCTGTACCAGAAGCATATACTGTACTTGCATTTAATAATCCTGGTTTAAATTCCATATCCTTCAACGCAGGAGTAGAACCACTAAACACACTACTGTAGTAAGTATCCCAACCATCTGTAGTATAATATGCTCCATAACTAGAAGCTACAACCATTTTTAAAGGATCATTTGGATCCATTAATAATTTAGAGAGTTGCTCTGGATAGAAAGCAGGATCAAAAACCAGAGATGTAGGATTCCATGTTGCACCTCCATCAGTAGATTTTAATATACCTAAACTGTTTCTGTTACCTTCAAGATCACCAGTTGCTAAATACATTATTTGAGTATTGGTTGGATCAATAGCTAAATCAGAACACCCTATAACAGTTAAGAAATCTGTATTTGTAGACCAAGAAGCACCTCCATTTGTTGATTTCCATAAACCACCATCTGGAGCACCTACATACATAGTATTTGCATTTGTAGGGTCAAAACGCACAAAATTAACACGTCCAGCTCCAGTTCCTGTATATGGTGCAGGACCATTAGCAGCTCCTATTGGACCAAGTTGTGTCCAGTTGCTTGTTACTTCTGCAGATGATCTACTAAACGGATTAGTTCTACCTAATTGCCATTTCATATAATTATCATAAGTTGTAGTTGGTAAAGACATATCACCAGAAGGATATACTCTTGGTGCCATATAGTCTTCCCAACGCTTAAAAGGTTTATACCCTTTTCCTCTCTCTGGCGTTTTATCTTTCCAGTAATTATTAAAATTTTCTTGAACTTGATAAAAAGTTGCTCCTTCATTATTGTTCATTTTGGTCCAATTAATTTTCGCCTGAGGTTTTGTTTGCGAAAACATGAATACCGAAGAAAACAACAATGTTATTACGTATAGTTTTTTCATGACTTTGTAGTTTATTATTTGATACTACAAATATCTATATGGTATAGTAAAAACAAGAATTTTATACTACGTATTAACTACGCAACTAAAAAAAACAAAGCAATAATTAAAAGAATTACACCTTAAGCTTCCTTGATTTTAGTTTATTTAAATGTTTCATTTAAATATTCTACCAGCGTAATATTATTAGTTTTTGTATCCATTTTTTTAGAAATACGATAACGTTTACTTTCAATTGCTCGAGTAGAAGAATTTAAAAAGGTAGCAATTTCCTTATTTTTAAATCCTATAGAAAGGTAATAACAAATAGTGATTTCTGAATCGTTTAACTTAGGATGCAAGGTTTTCATTTGCGTAAAAAAATCAATATTTAGATCATTTATAAGTTCTAAATAATTTTCTTCTTTTGCTAAAAACGTGGAAGAATTAAGGTTAATGTTTTTATATAGTTCTTTAATTTTTTCTTTTTGTTCTAAAGAATTATTAATTGAAGAAATAGCCTTTATTTCTTTTTTAACTTCTTTAATATAATCTTCTAAACCACGAGTTTTTACTTTTAATTTTTCATGATTGGTTTTTAAAAAAGAAAACTCTTTATCGCTTTTTGTATACTCTAAAATTGCTGCTTTAATTTTTTTATACCTTGCTATTACAATAGTAGCAAATGCTATTAATAAAATTACTAAAAGTCCTATTATATAACTGTTTCTATGCTTTTTCTTTCTTTCAGCTTCTAACTTGGTTTCGGCTTCCATTAAATCTGTATTAATTTTAATACTTGCATTTAATGTTTTGTTCATTTGCGCAGTTTCAAAGTTTCGTAAAGAATCTTTAAAAGCATTTTTCAATTCTATATCATTAGTTAAATCATAATAATCAAGCTGTAATCTAAAATAATTTCTAGTATCTTGATCATTCATTGCAGAACGCAAAGCCCCAAATTTTTGAAGATACAGCTGTAAGGAATCTATTGCTTTATTTTTAAAATGAAAATCAGCTACATCACCATATAAAGTAACAATATGTCTATTAAATAATGCTTGTGGTATGGTCTTATTATTTTTTAGCTTTTTTAATTTATTAAAATACTTATGTGCATTAGCTATATCATCTAACCCAATATAGTTAGTAGTTAGCATAAATAAAGCATACATATAATAATACGCATCATCTGTTATATTTTTATAATACTCTAAATCTTTAAGTATTATGGCATTACTTTTATGGTGTTTTTTATTATTTAAAGCAACATAAGCAGGCATTTGCTTTACCTCTGCCAAACCATTAATATTATTAGATAGTGAATAATATTTCTGGGCTTCATTTAAATAACGGAATGCTAAAACAGAATCTTTTTTTACTAAATAAGTGTTATAAAAAAGCTCTAAACTACTCATTCCTGCAACATCATAGTTTTTTTCTTTTTTAGCATATTTTAAAGCTTGCATAAAATTATGAATAATCAATGCTTGCTCGTGCAATCCATCATTAACAAGGCCTTTTAATTGATAATACTCAGCCAAACGGCCTTCTATTTTTTTATCAACAGGCTCTGTAATAGAGTCTAAATAAGCCTTCGCTAGTTTCGGATTTTCATCAATAATAGTCCAAGCAGAATCTATATATTTTAAAAACTCATTATTACTAGATTGTGCAAATGAGCAAAAAATACTTAAAGAGAATACGAAATAATAAAAAATACCTTTTAGGTAGCAATTAAACATGTATATACTTTATTTAATGAAAGTGTAAATGTAAAAAATATTATAATGAATTTTACACTATTGAAAAGCTGTATTGGTTTAATATATCATTAAAAAATGGATCTTTTAATTATCTAGCAAACGTCTGTGATAATTTATTTGTCCTAAATGATACGAAAGATGCATAGTAAGATGTACTAAAAAATATTCGGTAGTCATTGTATCTTCAAAAACACGTCGCTTATATTCTTTTTGTAAATCTTCTTCTGTTAGGTTTTTCAAAGTATTTTCAACTACTTTAACAGTATCTTTTATTTGTTGAATTAATTCTATTCTAGGAATATCTTTTAGTGAAAATTCTAAATCTCGTTTTCTTATGTATCCTGTGTTTCCTAGTGCTGCTCCAATAAAAGCATTTAAATTACCTACTAAATGAAGACATAAATTTCCTGCAGAATTTTTAACGTCTCCTTGCACTTTCCATATATTTTTTTCACTAGAATAAGCCTCTAGTTCTGCTATTACAGCATGTAAGTCTCGCGTATAAAGTTTTACTAAGGTTACTAACAACATAATTAATATTTTATTAAGAAATGAAAAGCAAAAATAGCTATTAAATGGCTTACTTTTGCAGCATGCAAGAAAATCAATCTGTAAAATTAGAGTTTATAGCCTTAATGGCGTCTTTAATGTCTATAGTAGCTTTAGCTATAGACGCTATTTTACCTGCAATGACTTCTATAGGAATTTCTATTAATAGTTTTGATGCAGTAAATAACCAACTTTTAATAACCATGATTTTTCTTGGTTTAGGGTTTGGACAATTATTATTTGGACCATTATCAGATAGTTTTGGAAGAAAACCAATAGTTTACTTAGGCTTTACAGTTTTTACCATTGCTAGCATGATATGTGTACTATCACCAAGTTTAGAATGGATGGTGTTTGGTAGAATATTACAAGGTGTAGGTTTAGCTGCTCCAAGAACAATTGCTATTGCTGTTATTAGAGATATGTATAAAGGGGACTACATGGCTAAAATCATGTCATTTGTAACTACCTTTTTTATTTTAGTTCCTGTAATTGCTCCTGTAATGGGAAAATTTATATTAAACCATTATAATTGGAAAGGTATTTTTTATGTACAACTAATTATGGCACTTTTAGTAAGTATCTGGTTTTGGAAAAGACAACCAGAAACACTAAAGCCCGAATACAAAATAAAATTTAGTTCTCATGTGTTTATTGATGGCTTAAAAGAATTACTAAAATATAAAGAAACCATTGGTTTTACTATTATTTCTGGTTTTATTTCTGGTGCTTTTATTGTGTATTTAAGTGCATCACAAGTTATTTTTGAAACCCAATATGGTTTAGTAAATGAGTTTCCGTACATTTTTGCTGGATTGGCTGCTGGAGTTGGATTATCTACTTTTTTAAATGGTAGTTTTGTTATGCGTTTAGGCATGTGGCGCTTATCATACATAGCAATTGTAGTATTTAGTTTAAACGCACTAATTTATGTATTGCTTTTTTGGAGTTCTACTACAAACCCTCCATTAGCTATAATACTTTTATTTATGGCGATTCAGTTTTTTACCATTGGTTTTATTTTTGGAAACTTAAGAGCTATTGCCATGGAGCCTATAGGCCACATTGCAGGAATTGGTGCTGCCATTACTGGGTTTGTTTCTACAATCATGGCTGTACCAATAGCTAATTATATTGGTAGTTTTGTAAAAGATACTGCCTTACCTCTATTTATTGGTTTTACTGTATTTGGCACGCTTTCTTTTTTAATTTTTATTAGAATGCGTGTGTTACACAAAAGAAATCTAGCTACTGCTTAGTAATCTAAGCTTGCAAGCTATACCTTTTATAAAAGTAGAAACTCTCTAAACAATACCAGTAACAAAACACTAAAACGCACCAGCATCTACATCTTTAATAAAGCGTATTAACCCTTTAAAAAATACTTTCTGGTCATCAAATTGCGATAAATGACTTCCGTTTGGGCAAAGTAAAAATCGTCCGTTTTGCACTTCTGTACTTATCCATTTCATATGTTCAGGATCCATAGTATCATGCGTTGCACCAATAGTTAATGTTGGTACTGTTATTTTATGTAACTTTTTGGTAACATCCCATTCTTTAAGTGTTGCATCTCCTTTTATACCAAACTCACTTGGTCCTTGCATGGTAACATATACTTCTGGATTTAAATGTTTAAACCCTCTATTAACAGGCTCTGGCCAATCTGCAACAGGCATTCTAATCACATGTTCTGTATAATAATTATTTACAATAAGTTCTAAATACCTAGGGTTACTATAGTCTTCGTTTGCTTCATATTGCAGTATCTCTTTTAAAACTTCTGGTTTCATTTTTGGCGCTAACACTTGGTCTGAATATTTTTGATATTCTGGAATAGAAGCCACCATATTCGATATTATTAAGCCTTTTAAATTTTCTTGATATTTTAAGGCATATTGCATTCCTAAAATGCCTCCCCAAGATTGTCCGTAGAGATAAAAATTATCTTTATTTAAACCCAGAGCAATACGTACCTGCTCTACTTCTTCTACAAAACGGTCTAAATCCCAAAGCGATACATCTTTTGGCTGGTCGCTGTAATAAGAACCCAATTGATCATAGTAATAATACTCTATATTTTCCTGCGGAAAGTAGCCATCAAAACATTCATAAATTTCATGTGTCATTCCTGGTCCTCCATGAAGCAACAATACTTTCATGGTAGGATTATTACCAACACGTTTGGTCCAAACTTTAAATTCTCCCTTAGGAGTTTTAATGGGAATCATTTTAATTCCTCCTAAAAACTGATCGCCTTTTTGAGGTTCTAAATATTTTTCTGCAGTAATATTAAGTAGCTCTGTATCCTGACCATGCTCGTGTTTTTCTTTACAATTAAAACAAAATAAAACAAGCAAACTTAGTAATGCATAATTAACTTTCATAATAAATGGCTTTAGCATACTAAGTTAGTTAAATTATTTTTCAATTTAACTATAGTAATTTAGCAAATACCTGATAATTAAGCGAATATTACTGCCTGATTTTCTATAACTTAGTACAATGAAGAATACCATTGCAGAACGCATTTTAGATTTCTTAAAAGGCTTCCCTCCTTTTGATGCATTAACCTATGAACAGCTGTTAAGCATTGCAACACAAGTACAAGTAATGTACGTAGAAAAAGACAGCTTTATATTTAAACAAAATGAAGATTTGCACGATTCTTTTTATGTTGTAAAAGATGGTGGTATTGGTATTTACAGAGAAAATATTTTGGTTGACCAATGTGATGAAGGCGATATTTTTGGACTACGCGCTTTAATAAGAAAAGACAAATATTTACTTAACGCCAAAGCTATTGAAGAAAGTATTGTATACAGTATGTCTTCTAAAGTACTAGAAGAAATACTTATCACGAATACAAAAGCTAATCGGTTTTTAATTGCCAGTTTTGCTACCAATACGCGTAATCCGTATTCTGAAGAAGACAAAGGAACCCTCTTTGCTAACGAAGATATATTACTACCAAACAGCAATAGTTTTACCGAAGTGCAGTCTGCCAACTTCTCTAAAAACCCAATTGTTTGTGCAGCATATACCTGTATAAAAGAAGCCTCTATAATAATGAGTACAAACAAAATTGGCTCTATTATTATTACAGAAAACCAAAAACCTATTGGTATTATTACAGACAAAGATTTACGTAATAAAATTGCAACAGGCCTGCATACCATAACCGAAGAAGTAGAAACCATTATGTCTGCTCCTGTAATTACATTTGCACCAACAATAACGGTTGCCGAAGCGCAAATAGCCATGTTAAAACACGAAATTTCGCATTTGTGTATTACTACAGATGGTACACCTAACACAAATTTAATTGGCATACTATCTGAACATGATATTATTGTTATTCATGGTAATAATCCTTCGGTATTAATTAAAGAAATTAAAAGAGCAACCACTGCAGAAACGTTAAAGTATATACGAGAAAAAGCGCAGCTGTTGTTAAACAATTATATAGAGCAACATATACCAATTTTATTTATAGCTAACGTTATTTCTGCTATAAACGAAGCCATTACCAAACGCATTATTACCTTAAGCATTACAAAAATGCCTACAAAACCTCCTGTTGCTTTTGCTTGGCTAGCTATTGGTAGTCAAGGTAGAAAAGAACAATTACTACTTACAGATCAGGATAATGCATTGGTATTTGAAGATGTAACAGAAGACCAAAAAGAAACCGTTAGCTCTTATTTTATTACACTAGCTAAAGCTATTAACCAGCAACTTAATATTGTTGGTTTTGCACTTTGTCCTGCAAATATGATGGCTAGTAACCCAAAATGGTGTTTAAGTATTACAGAATGGAAAGCGCAATTTAAAAACTGGATTACACATCCTGATGCCGATAAAATCATGCTTTGTAATATATTTTTTGATTATGCATTAGTCTATGGAAAACAAGAATTAGTCTCAAAAATGTCTACTAGTATTTTTGAAGCTATTGATAGCTATGAGATTTTTTTAAATTTCATGGGACAAAATGCCTTAAAAAACCCTGCTCCTTTAAGTTTTTTTAGAAACTTTTTGGTAGAAGATTCTGGTGAGCACAAAGACCAGTTTGATATTAAAGCTCGTGCTATTATGCCACTTGTAGACGCTGCACGTTTACTAGTACTTTCTCATAATATAAAAGATGTAAATAGCACCATAGCACGTTATAATAAACTAGCAGAAATAGAACCTCAAAATAAAAACTTATACCATTCTTGCATGAATGCATTTAAAATTTTACTGCGTTTTAGAACCCAACAAGGATTAAAAAATAAGGATTCTGGACGTTTTATAGACCTACAAAGCCTAAGCAAAGCAGACAGGTTAAAATTAAAAGGATGTTTTAAACCTATAAAAGAAATACAAGAGCTATTAAAAACAAGATTTAAACTTTCACAATTATTATAAAATGGGTTGGTTTACACGCAAGACATATCCTGATTTTTATAACGCTTACGCGGAAAGCTTTAAGCAAAAAAATAAGCCTCTAGAAAACATACGCTTTGTAGTATTTGACACCGAAACCACAGGGCTAAACCCTAAAGAAGATTTCATATTGTCTATTGGTACAGTAACCATACAAAATTTTAATATACATGTAGCAGATAGTCTAGAATGTTATATACAACAAGACAATTACAATGCAAAAACAGTAGAAATACATGGTATTTTAAAAGCAGGATCAATTGGTAAAATAGAAGAAACCGAAGCTATAAAACGCTTTTTAAAACATATTGAAGGTGCTGTTTTGGTTGCTCACCATATTGCATTTGATGTCGCTATGATAAACCAGGCTTTAAAACGAATGGATTTACCAAAACTTAAAAATAAATTAGTAGATACAGGGCAACTTTATAAAAAAACAAAATATGTAAAAGACCACAAACATTATAGTTTAGATGCCTTGTGTACTACTTTTAATATTAAAATGCACGATAGGCATACAGCCTCTGGCGATGCATACTTAACAGCTATAATTTTTTTAAAGTGCTGCGCTTTACTAAAAAAGAAAAAAAACAGAAACCTGCGTTTGCGTGATTTTTAAATTTAGTTTTTTACCTTTTACCTCAGGAAAGGGCTTAATTATGCCTGACATGTTTGTGTGTGGTTAGTGGCACGTTTAAGCACCAAATTTAGCAAATACAAACCGAATAGAAAATCCGATAGGATTTTTGTAAGTAGGCTAGAACTAGCAATTAATTTTACACGAAGTTGTAGGTAGTATATGCATCATTAAGAATCAAATTATTCTGATTTATAAACGATTCAATTTTTTTCATTGACTCTTTGGAATAAATATAAAACCAAATTTGTCCAGAATAATGAAATGAAAAAACTGTTTTCAAAGTCTCTGAATAGAAAAAGTTGTTGCCGTAATAATTTGATTGAACCAAATTGAAATAGTTGAGTAACATTTTTTCCAATTCAGAATAGTCAGAGACTAAAATTCCACCACTATAATTTGAGTCTCCGATAAACTTTTTAAAATTGGAATAAGCAGTTTTTGTTGAAGGATGGTGACGTTCAATTTTTTCATGAAACCAAGGTAAATTAAACAAAGGAATGAAAGTATATTCAATCTTATTTTCTTTGGCAAATAACGTTAATATTTTACTCAAGTATACAATTTCATCTTCATCGGGAGGTGAGTCAATCACAATATTGCATATCATCTCAAAATCTTGTTTCTTAATATCGTCAGTGATTTTTTTAAATTCGTTAATTTCTTTATCTAATATTTCGTTCAATTCATTCTGCGAATAAAAGCGATCGGTGTCAGATTTTTCATCATAATATTCACCTTCCTTTCTTGCAGCACTTTCAGAAGGATACCTTGTGTTTTGCCAGCCAGATATGAACGATGCAAATATTGGATCTTGAAGGACTTTTTTTCTGCTTAAATATTTCATCTATATATTACCTACAACGGTTTTGTATATGATACGTTGCGTGTATGAGCAACTAATTTAGCAAATAAAAACTGAATAGAATATTCCGCAGGAATATTCGTAAGTAGGCTAGAACTAGCAATTAATTTTACACGGTGTTGTGTGTAGTGCTATTCCGCTAATTTAGTTCTCACTATTTTCCATTTCCCGTATTGATATTCTAAAATCAGTATTTGTTTCCATCTTCTTGAAGTGTGCAAAGGATCGCTTGCATAATAATCAGCAAAAACAACTGCTTGATCATCAAAAGCATTTTCAAGTCTTACTTCATAAATAGTAACATAATCAATTCCACCATAAGCATCAGTTGACGAAAACCATTTATAACCACCGTTTTTATTCCAGCTTGGATTATTAGTTAATGAAAATGCATTATAAAATTCTTCATTTCCTAAATGTTTTAAAAAACTCTTAACAACAGAGGTCGGGCTATCTTTTTGGTCGCTTTCGGTAATTTTATTATTAGATATTAGACTATTACTTAAAAACCCTATGAAAAATCCATCATCAACTTCTACTATAATTTTTGTCCAAGAGCTATAAGTTGAATTGTCAATTATTCGAATTTTTTCGTTCCGCTCAATTGTAGTTAGCACGTTTGTTATTGTTGTCGGTCCTAATCTCAAATTGGCTTTTCTTGCAGAAACGTATTTACTTGGTAAAGCATAAATTTTTGAAACATCTATATCAAATATCTCATTTACTGTTGCTTTGTTGTCATCATTATCTGAAAATTTTTCTTCTGTGTTTTTTAGACTTTTCATTGAAGAATTTTCATTTATTGTAATATAATTTACATATCCAACTGTGCCGTTTGATATTACCTTATAAAACCCATTGTCATATTCAATTACCTTAACACTACTACCTTTTTTTAATGGACGAATTGCGTCGTATTGTGATGGTGTTCTCCATAGTTGACCATAGGAACTTGTAGTAGTATAAATGGTACTCGAATTATATGAACTGTTTGACGTACTCGATGATGTATTGTTATATGTTGTTTTAGGATAACTTGTAGTGGTAGTTGAATATGTGCTTGGTGTATAAGTTGAAGATGTATTATTGTCAGGTGTAATATATCCGGCTTGCCCTGTATATGGATTCGTATTTCCTCTCGTTGAGAAATTATCTCTATTTGTACTGTTAGGCGCAGTTCGATAATGAGGCTTTACATAAGTACCATTACTTCTATAATATCCACTAACATAAACGTGATTTGGATTTGTTTGCGCAAATGAAAATAAGAATAGAAAGAAAAATAGAATTGTAAATACTTGTTTCATAATTTCATTTGTTTTTTTCGCATTACACACAACGGTCTTGTATATGAAACGTAGCGTCTAAATAAACGCTAACTTTTCGGATTATGCACGAGCCAAATTTTTATTTTTTCTATTTATCTTTTAATTTTCTAAATATACAAAAATAAAAATTTGGTGGACTTCGAAAATACACACAAACCTCTCGAAAGGCCTGTAATAGCTATGTTTTATATACGTTGTTGTGCATAGTGCTTTTCACCTTCTGCTTGGTTTTCAGATGTTTTATTTCAGTTCGGAAGTGTGTGTTTGCAAGACATACTCTTTTACAATTTTTGGCGTAGCATTGGCTGTAGCGAATTGCAAATGTGTATGGCTTTCAGCGTTGGAAATTAAGATGCTAATAGTTTAATGTTGCTCCAAATCCAATACCCATATCACTATCGTAATGTGTTGAAATCGCTATATTTCGAGTTGTGATATACTTAAATCCAGTCATATATTCCTTGTCAGTATTTACCATAAAAGCCCAACGTAATCTTGGTGTTAAAGGAATATCCTCTCGCATTAATTGAAAGCGTACATTTCCATCAGAAAATACTTCTCCTTGTAATTTTACAAGCATTGGCAACGTATATTCTGCTCCTAAACTCAAAACTGCTCGTTGGTCTTTTGTATTAGTTTGTCCAAAAAGATTTTTTTCAATTTCGCCATTTTGTTTTCTGTATCTCCAATCAAAACCAATAAATGGCATAAACCATTGGTTTTTTCCAATATATCGTCCAATGTGTGTTTCGGTTTCGTAACCGTGTCCATCGTGATAGCCTAAACTCCATTCCGTTCCAATACTCCAACGTGTATTTTGTAACATTGCCATTCCATCGTTTCCGTTTGTTGCAAAGTCATTTTCAATCATAAAATGAAATTTGTTACTTTCTGCTTGTAATTTTTTATAAGCCCATTTTTTATCTGGTAGATTTGGGTTTACGTAGTCACCTGTTGAAAATACTCTATTCATTCCAGCCATCATATGATATAAAATATGGCAATGAAAAAACCAATCGCCTTCAGCATTTGCTGAAAACTCAATAGTATCGGTTTCCATTGGCATTATATCTAACACGTTTTTAAGTGGTGCATATTCTTCTTTCCCGTTCAACACTCTAAAATCTTGTCCGTGAAGATGCATTGGATGTCGCATCATTGAATTGTTATAAAGTGTTATCCTAACATTTTCACCTTTCTTGATTAAAATTTTATCACTTTCTGAAAGTACTTTATTGTCCATACTCCAAACGTAACGGTTCATATTTCCAGTCAATTCAAATTGGATTTCTCTTACTGGTGCATCTTTTGGCAATGTTGTTGGCTGTGGTGCTTTTAACATTCCATAATTTAAAGTTACAATATCTTGGTTTGTTTTCATTGAATGATTGGAATGGTCCATTTTGTCGTCCATTTTCATTTCAGAATTTCCAGTAATTTCAGGATACATAACAGTATTCATATCCATTTTTTGTAACGACATATCCATTCCCATATCATCCATACTTCCGTCCATATTCATCATATCGTTCATCATTTTCATTCCTTCAAAATATTTTAGTTTTGGCATTCTGCTTTTAAGCTGAATTTTTCCATTTCCTAAATATATTGAAGCAGAATTTGTTCGGTCTTCTGGTGTTGCCAAAAACTCGTAAGCAATATCTTCGTTGGGAATTGTAACCACAACATCGTAAGTTTCTGAAACTCCAATAATTAATCTATCTACTTCTAAAGGTTCAACATCATTTCCATCATTGGCAACAACTGTCATTTTTCCACCTGCATAATTCAGCCAAAAATAGGACGAAGCTCCACCATTTGAAATGCGTAAACGCACTTTTTCTCCACCTTTAAATTGAGATAATTGACTTTCGTTTTTTCCGTTGATTAAAAACTTGTCGTAATAAACATCGCTTACATCCATTGCTAACATTCGTTTCATTTCATTACCTAATTTGGTTTTGAAATGCCCTGCTTTTATGGCTTCGGAATAACTTTGAACTGTTCCTTTTTTAATCGCAGACCAATCGTTTGCATTGTGCAACATTCGATGTACATTTTCGGGTTTAATATCTGTCCATTCGCTCAAAATTATCGGAACTTCTGGTAAATCGTCAATTCCTTTTCTAAACGTTGGGTCGTCTTTTTTCTTTAATAAAACTAATGAGCCATACATTCCAATTTGCTCTTGTAAACCACTATGACTGTGATACCAATGTGTTCCGCTTTGAATTATTGGAAAACGATAGGTAAATGTTTCGCTAGGTTCAATTGGCATTTGCGTTAAATACGGAACACCATCTTCTTTGTTTGGTAGAAAAAGTCCGTGCCAATGTAAAGAAGTACTTTCTTTTAATTTATTATGAACCACAATTTCCGCAATATCTCCTTCTGTAAAAGTCAATGTTGGCATCGGAATTTGTCCGTTTACAGCAATTGCTCTTTTTTCTTTACCAGAATAATTTACGATTGTATCTGTAATGGTTAAATCGTAATTGACAACATTTTGAGCATAAGCAAAATGACTTAACAGCATTCCAAAAAACGCTGTTAAGTTTAATTTTATATTTTTCATTTTGACTAATTTATTGTTTCAACAGTTTTACCACAACTCAACATCATTGAACCATAATAAGGGTTTTTTACTTCTTTTTCTTTGCTCAACCAGTTTGCACCTTTTCCATCATTTGCCATTGGACAATGTTGGTAATATGTTGGTGTTTCTTGTTTTGAAATTTTAATTAATTTATACATAGATTCAGAAAGTGAAATAAAAGATGCTCTTTGTTCTTTTGTGTCTTTTGAAGCTGAAATTGAAGTTGTTTCTGCTTTTAGGTTTTCTAAAACTTTCATCCAAACCATATGAACGTCCATTTTTAGAGTTTCCATTTTCACTTTATTAATTGCAGAAAGCAACTCTGTTGCTTTTGCTGATGCTGTATTTCCATCTGTTTTTACCAAAGCATCTTTTACAGAAAAATAAGTATCGAAAACTACTGAAAGTGTATTTGTCTCTTGCGTTTCGGTCATTTCGTCAGAATGCATAGAATGGTCTTTTGTTTCCATTTCCATTTTTGTTTCGTCCATTTTGGCAATTGTTTTTTCAGCTCTTTCGTATTGGCAACAACCTGCTAAATTAGAATAAGTGTCGTTTGGTGCTAAAAAAATATCGCTGTCATAACCTGCTAAAGCAATACGTTTTAATATTTTTTCTTTTGAAGTTTTCAAACTGTCGTATGAAATAGTTGCCATTTTGGTTTCCTTGTCCCAATTTACAATAGATTGGTTTTTCAAATTTCCAGCTTTTTCAATTGTGCTTTTGCACATTCCACAATTACCGTAGATTTTTACAGTTTCTGTTTTTTGATTTTTTGTTTGTGCATTACACGATGTGAATGATAACAATACAATGATTGCTACCAATATTTTTGATATTGATTTCATTTTATAAATTTTAAATTGTTGTAAAAACTAAAGAATACAAGCCGTAGGCTTGTTTTCAAAAAGACAGACCTTTGGCTGTCAAAAAGGTTTTTAGCTTATTTTTGGCGGTTGCCAAATGGAAAGATATACTGCTTTTGGTTTGTTTTGAACGTAAGTCCATTCGTTAACCAAAAGTTTGAAATTATTTGAATTAGAAAATTCAAAATCGTTGAATGAAACAGAAATGTTTACGACAATTGGGCAATGACAAGAAGTGTTGTCACAAGCACCATCACAACCATCATCGTCTTTTTCTCCCTTATCGCAACACGATTTTTTTTCAGAATGGTCGTCTTGTTTTTCGCAAGATGTTTTTTCAGTTTTTTCTTTGTCAGAAGTTTTTCCGCACGCAAATGTTGTACTGGTTGGAATAACCAATAATATTAAAAAGAGGATTAATATTTGCGTTTTGTTTTTCATAAAATTCTACAGCAAAGGTAATAAAAATTTCAATTGGTTTCTATTTTCGTGCCTCGGCAGAAACAGCTCTTTTATTTTTTAAGCATTGGCTTTTCGCGTTGGCAAAAAAATAAATGTGCTGTTTGAGCGTTGGATTTTTCAGAACTAAATTTGATGGTTTGCACGATTTTCCGCATTATGCACAACTAATTCATATAACTACAAAACCCATCGTTTAAAACCTTATGAAACCGCATAAGTGTGTATTATATGTTTCTATATAAAATGTTATTTTAACTGGTTTAGGGTATAATTAATTAATAGCGAGAGCAATATAAAAAAATACTTTTTTTTAACAATAAAAAAACATAAATATTTTCTTACAAAGAGAACGCTCTTGTTTTTAAGAATTAAAATATTTGTTTGTGCTTTACAACGGTAAGATGTTATACAATAGTAACACCATAAGCTCCACAAAAACACAAAAAAAGTCTTACAGATTAATGTAAGACTTGTAATAAATTATTTTTTTAACGGTTTTGTATATGGTTACGCTCTTTATTTAGCAAATAAAACCAAATAGAAATTCCGATAGAATTTTAGTAAGTAAAACTGTAACTCGCAATAAATTATATACATTATTGCAGTTCGTTTTTATACGTTTTCAATTTCAAAAGCTTTTAAATCTAGTGTTACATGCGGAAGTATTTTTGGTAAAAATCGTTTTATTAATTCATGATATTCCGTCTTCTCTTTAAAGAGGTAACTGAGCTGCCAATAATGAAATCCCTTTGCTTGATAAGCCAGGTTTAAATATTCTTCTATGGTAATTTCCATATTATAAATAGCAGCTGCATCAGTATGTACCAACCAAATATTATCAACTATTTCATCTCCTTCCCTTTTTAAACAAGCCGTTAGGCTCCAACAGATATCAAAAGGAAAGAAATCATCTTGGTTTTCTTCTTTATTAGATAAAGTATGGTAAAAAGCTTGGTCTCTGCAAAAATTTGGATTAAACAAATTTTCGGCCTTTGTTATATTTATAAATCCACTTAAATATTCATGTACAACTCCCCAAGTATAATTGTTGTTTAAATATTTTTCATTAAGAAACGTATCTTCTTTAAATTGTTTGGTGTTTTCTTCGGTTTGCTGCAATTCCCAAATAATCTCAACTCCAGAAGTTTGATTATATAAATCAAGAATGCTTTTAGGTAAATTAGCGTTATTATTAATAATTCCTTTTGGTGGAAATGAATATGTAGCTGGTGTTTTAATATTTACTCCATGTTGAAAAGCATAGCCTATTTCTTGTAACATTCTGGTCAAAAAAACTTCATTTATATTAATCATACTTTTAACATTTAATTTATACCACTATAAAGTTTGGTTGGAGTTTATCTATTTTTAGTAATCTACGTTGTTGTATTTGGTTTATTGCGCTGTTTAATCACCTAATTTAGCAAATAAAACAGAATTGACATAGGTATAAGCAAAATCTCACTATATCTTATTTTTGTATACCAACAGAACCCTTTGAAGAAGATTGAAGCGCAAAGGTAAAATTGGGATGTATATTAGGCTCATCACGATGTGATACAAACAAAATACTGGTATCACTTTCTTTTGCTATTTTGTTTATTAGTGCAGAAATAAGTGCTGCACCTTGATCATCTACATTAATTAATGGTTCATCTAATATTAATAAAGGAGGATGCTTAATCATAGCTCTTGCTATTAATATTAAGCGTTGAATAGCTGGTGATAATTTAAGAAAAGAGGTGTTCTTTTCTTGATTTAAATTTAATACGTCTATCCACTGAGCAGCTGTATGTATTTGTGCCGTAGATGGTGATTGGTATAAGCCAATACTATCAAAAAAACCCGAAACAATCATTTGCTCTACGGTATAGCTTCTTTTAAATAATTCTAAAATAGCAGGGCTAATATATCCAATCTTCTGTTTTATATCCCAAACGCTTTCACCACTACCTTTTTTCTTACCAAAGAGATATACCTCTTGGCCATAAGCCTTGCTATTGTTACCATAAATCATAGATAGTAACGTCGTTTTACCAGATCCATTAGGGCCAATTAAATGCCAAAACTCTTTTTTCTTAATGGTCCAGCTGATATCTTTTAAAATGGAACGATTCTCATAATTTACATTTACATTTTTAAGCTCTACGAGCACTTCTGGAATATTTGTGTACTTTGTTATTGCCGCTGGTATATCTTTATCAAAAACAAACTCACTTCTTTTAAAATTATAATCTTCAATTGGCACTAATGCTTTGAGCTCCTCTCTTTCAAAGGTAATAATATGTGTAATTACTGGTAATAAATCATCCTGTCTGTTTAATATAAACACGAGAGGCATCTCTTTAGATAAAGTAATTAACTGTTGTTTTAATACAGCTACAGATTCTTTGTCTAGCGCTTCGTAAGGATTGTTTAATACTATAAAATCTGGGTTTTGTTGCAGTAAATAAGCTAACAATGCTTTTTTTTGTTCACCAGTAGATAATGTTCTGAGACTTCTGTTTATTTCTGATGTTAACTCAAAATTATCGTGTTTTTCTTCCTCTTCAATATATTTTTCTAAAACGGAATTTGAAAATAAAACCCCTCGCTTTCCTTCTAATCCTGGTAATTTATAGGTACCACTCAATAAATGAGATAACCAATACTCTTGTGGTGAACGTGTGGTATCTTCAATGGCATAATGTTGATGTGATGGTTTCATTATTCTTGTTATAAGTGTTTTACCTTTGACTTATTCTTTAATTTATTTTTGTCTCACCTTTAAATATGGCTACAGGTTATAATTGAATTTACGCTGCTAATTTATATACCATATTGGGTGTTTTAGACACTAAAACTAGCAAATACACAGGGATTTCTGAGAGAAAATTCCGTCGCAATAAACTATAGCCATTGTTAGCAAACGTTTTATTCTATTTCTTTTAAAATTTCCTTCTTTTGAGAATTGGTATAAAATTCTGATTGATTAAGATTTTTTATCAGCCTTTCTTTAGTTTGTTTAGTGTCTAATTTTAGTTCTTCTTGAGCCCATATAATATTTAGATATCCTTCAGAATAGTTTGGGTATTCGGTTAAAAGAATTTCCCAAACCGTAATTGCTTTTTGATATTGTTTGTCATTGTAAAATTCCCAACCTTTCCCATTTAAGATGCCAATTGATGGACGTAACTTTTCACCATAATGATTTTCAATATTTTTTGAAGCAATTTCTAATGCATTAATATTTTTATTGCTTATGTCAAAAAACAGGTGTACCTGTTTACTCCAATATTCAAAAACTTCGTAAATGGCTATTGGTGCTATTAAGCCTGGTGTTACATTATGATAAGCCTCTGGTAATAGAATTCCTTTTGCATTTATAAATTTATTATCTATTAATTTTAATGATTGTTCCATAATCTCAAATTCTTTGGGGAAATCATTTCCTATACCATATCTATAATACTTTGTTTGTTTTCCTTTATATGAATTGACTTTGATTATTGAGTCAGTGAGATTCATATTTTTTTGAGTAGTAAAAAATGGGCTCAACGAAATGACAGCATTTAGTTGATGTAGTCTTTTTTCAAATAAATAAGTAGTTAAATATCCATATCTTGAATGTCCAATTAAAACTCTAAACTTACTTGCTTTATAATTTTTATCAATAAATGGAATTAATTCATTAAATATAAAAAGCTCATTCTCTTTAGCCTTACCTATAGAATTTGTTTTTTTATGTAGAGTCTCTTTTGTGCGCTTCATTTGTTGAGAGTTAACACTAACAATAATTGAAGCTGGCATTTGGTCATTAATAGTCAAATAATCAATGGTGTTTATGATAAATTGATTACTTCTTTTATTCTGTCTGTCAAATATTATAGTTAAAGGATATTTTTTTTCGATATTTTGTTGCCAATCTTTTGGTACAATTACAGAGATGCTTTTATTGTATCCTAAATAAGATGATGATATAGTTGTATCTGCAATCTTTTTGTAGCTTTCATAATTTTGAGAAAATATTTGAATAGTACAAAAAAGGAATAATAGGATTAGTATTTTTTTTTGCATAATTATTTTAATGTTTACAACGGTTTTGTGTATGATTCCGTTGCGTGTTTGAGCAACTAATTTAGCAAAAACAAACCGAATAGAATATTTCGCAGGAATATTCCTAAGTAGTCAAAAACAAGCAATTACTTTTACATGTTGTTAGCCAAAGTTTTTTTATGGGATGAAAACCTCCAAGCTCCAAATGCGAGTAGAATATAAATTATAATTATTGCTGCCATTTGTTGCCAATTGTTTGTCAATTCATAATATAGAATTAATATTCCACCAATACTCAATCCGATTATGGATAGTATTGTCAAAAAAGTTGATGAATTCGTTTTTTTTCGAATTTTAAAATTTGCAATTGCCATTAATAATGAAACTAATAGAAAGGTAACACTCCCAAACTCAAGAATTAATTCTAATCCGCCAATTGAGATTAAAAGACAAGAAATTACTGCCATAGCAATAATTGCATTTTGCGGACTGTTATTTTTTCGGATAGATAAAATTTTAGGAAAATATCCATCTTTAGCTATTACAGACATTTGACGAGAAGAGCCAAAAACTGTTCCACTAATCGCACTACTTGTAGCCAAAATTGCACCAAATATAACAAGATTTGTACCTAATGAACCCAAAACATTTCCTGCACCTGATGCGAGAGCAAACTCTTTATTTTTAATGATTTCTTCTGTAGGTATCGCAAACAAAGCACCCATTGCAATGACTACATAAATTATGACAGCTAAAGAAATTGCGCTATAAATTGCTCTTGGTATGTTTTTTTCTGGATTAGTCATTTCGTTGACTGCATTAATTACTAATTGAAACCCTTCAAAAGCTACAAAAGTTAATGAAGAAACTATTAAAATTGAAAAAACACTTGATTGCTCTAAATCTGAAGCCATATTCTCAATGAATGTATTAAAATCAGTTGTTCCGTGGGTCATTAATACAATTGAGATAATTGTTAAAACTACAAGTTTGGTATAAACCATTAAATCTTCAATTTTTCCCATTCCATTTACGCTCCAAATGTTTATTAAAGTAAAAATTGCAATAACTCCAATTGCGACACCTTTTCTTATCCAAATATTATCAGCAAAGTTGGTACTACTAATTGCATAGGATGAAAATGTATAAGCATATAAAGCCAATGTACTTATGTAACCGAAAATAATAAACCAACCTATTGCAGAAGCAGAAAAATTTGATTTTGAATAGGTTTTTTTGAAAAAAGAATATGTAGCTCCTTCATCTTTGTAATAAAGCCCTAATTTTACATATGAATAAGCGGCTAATGCTGCAATTAGTCCACCAATAATTATTGCAAATGGTGTCAGGTTTCCAATTAACGAAACTGAAATTCCGAGTATTGTAAAAATTCCACCTCCAACCATTCCACCAAGAGCAATTGCAATTAATTCTGCTAAACCTAAATTCTTGTTTCTTCTCCTGTGTTGTGTCATTTTCTAAAATTGGGCATAACGTGTTTGTATATGGTTTGTTGCGTGGTTTAAGCAACTAATTTAGTAAATAATTACCGACAAAGAAAGTCCGCGAGGACTTTCGTAAGTAGGCTAGAAGCCAGCAATAAATTATATACGGTGTTGCCAGTAGTTTTTTATTTTGTGTAAAATTTCTCTATTTTCTCAATCCATTTTGGTTTGTGTTCAATATTTAATTCACAATAATTTTTGCAAATTAATTTTTTATTAGAATCGATAAAATCAACTATTTTATCTTTGATTCGATTTGGTTTTTTTCCTTCTTCAATTTTAGTTGGGTAAATTATAGAGTTATCTCCCTTTATATAACTATTTTTTGCTTCTTCATCAAATCCGAAATTTAAAAATTCCATTTTAATTTCCTCATTTTCACTTTCGTTTATTGTTTTCTTTAAAGCTAGATAAAAAGCTTTGGGAATCATTGATTCCTCTATTTCAGTTGGATATTTTATGTCTGTCTCCAACTTATGTAAAGTTATTTCTTGACTTTCTTCTACTTGAAGTCTTCTTATTTTAAGTAGATTTCCATTTAATTCAGTTGGAATATCTTGAGTACCTACACCTTGTATATCTGTGTCAATTAAGCAAAACACTCTACCTAATAATTCTTTTTTTTCTGCCTTATGAGAAATAGGTGTATATAGGTAATTATACAATAGTTTTACTACTCCACATCCACCAACAGGAAGATATTTAATATTAATATTTGGGTCAATATGCTTGTTAATATAATTTTTATCTTCTTCACTCTCAACAATCATCCAGTTATTTTCTTTATTCCTTAGTGAGCTTATAATTGCTGAAGCTAAATCGAAAAAGCTTTTAAATTGAACATCATTAGGATGACTACCATTATCTTCAAAATAATTTCTAAAAGAAAATTCAGAAATATTAGGTGCGGTGGATGAGTCAGATGGACTTATATGATATAAATTTCCTTTGTCAATTATTGGTAAAGCTCCGTACCAATGAGAGGTTAAAAGCAGTTGAGTATCAAAGTTGTTAGCTAATTTTTCTAACCTGTCAAATTGTTCATAGCACATAGAGATATGTAATGAGGATTCAGGTTCATCAATTGCCAAAATAAATTTCTTATCTCTAATAGTATTTTGAGTTAAAAAAGCATAAGCAATATCAATTAATGCTTTTTTACGCTCTCCTGCAGAAAGGTTTTTTATAGGTTTTTCTCCTTTTTTCAACTTTCTTTTAGAAAAAAAAGTTTCAATCATTACATCTGTTAGATGATTCGCTGTAATTTTAGTTTTTTCTTTGAATTTTTTTTGAAAGTCGTAATCATTGTCAATTTCTTGTATAGTAGTTTCAACTTCTGATACAAAATTTTCTAAATCTGTATTGACAATATCTAAAATACTTTGACTTCGAGTTCTTCCTGCTTTTATAGGAAGCTTTTCATTTAAGGTTTTTTCAATTCTCTTTTTTACATTTTCACTCATTAAATCTTGCATTCCTTTTGATTCTAGTCGTAAGAAGTCTTGAATTGATGTTTCAACAGGAATATATTGATATGCGAAATATTTTGAGATATCAGATTTTAGAGAATTAATCAATTTATTATACTTTCTTTCGTCATTAAAATCTTCTAACTCTTGTAGTTTTTTCTTAATAGAAACATTGAAGGTGATGAATACTTCATCATTTCTTTCTGTTTGTCCCCAATTAGCTAATAAAAATAAGTAGTTATTTTCCTTATCTGATTCTAAGTTTTTTTGTTGTTTAAAAAAACTTTCATATTGTTTGTAGTTTGATGATGGACTGTAATTTATGCTAAATAAAAACTCACTTATTATTGGAATTGCTTTTTGAGAGTTTTTTGAAAATTTTCTTAATAATTCGTCTTTAGGAATGTAAAATAATGGTGCAACAAATGCTTCTGTCTTTTTTTCTGTTGTATGAAATATAAACTCTCGCTGATTGAAATACGTATCAAGAGCTTCTAATATTGAACTTTTTCCAGCTCCATTTTGTCCAATAAAAAGATTTAGATTTTCAATTTGTTTAGTTCCAAAGGGAATGTAATTAGCTCCTTTGTAAACCTTATAATGTCTGAGGAATATTCCTATTATCATATTGTGATATTTTTCTCAAATTACTGGCAACTAATTTATATAACTACAAAACCCATCGTTTAAAACCTTATAAAACCGCATAAGTGTGTATTATATGTTTCTTATCTAAAATGTTATTTTAACTAGTTTAGGGCATAATTAATTAATAGCGAGGGCAATATAAAAAAACACTTTTTTTTTAGCAAAAAAAACATAAATATTTTCTTACAAAGAAAACGTCCTTGCTTGCTATCTAGAATTAAAATTTTTGTTTGTGCTTTACAACGTTAAGATGTAATATAATAGTAACACCATAAGCTCCACAAAAACACAAAAAAAAGTCTCACAAATAAATGTAAGACTTGTAATAAATTATTATTTTTAAATTCCTCTTTCCTGCTACAAAAACAAGAGATTAAAGATTTATGGTAGTATGTATAAGTAAATTGAAGTGCTTTATAAAATAAGCCAGGTAATTAGCCTTAAGAAGTTGCTTTATTTAATTTAATAAAACGCAACTTATCTAGCACCACCATAATACAATAGGTAATATCTATTTCATGCCATTTTACACCAAAATTTGCGCGTCCGCTATGCGAATGATGGTTGTTATGGTAACCTTCTCCCATCATTAAAAAATCAAATGGTAAAAGGTTTTTAGAAGTATCACTTACCTTAAAGTTTCTGTAGCCATAAATATGTGCAAACCAGTTAATAATTACACCATGTATTGGCGCCATAAAAAAAGCAATAGGTAATAATAACCAATGCCACCAAGCAGTAGCAAATACAATAAAAAACAAGGTATATAATGCAGCCCAAACTAATCTGGATGCTCTAGAGCTTGCAAATTTATCAAAAGACTCCCATTGCGGAACGTTTTTAGTAAACTTATCTGCAACAGCAATGCGTTTTTGGTTAATGTCTTGATATATGTTTTTGGTACGCCACATCATAGAAAACACATTAGCATCGTATTTTGGAGAGTGCGGATCTTTTTCTGTGTCTGCATAGGCATGGTGCATTCTATGCATTACCCCATAACCATAAGCACTTAAATAATTAGACCCTTGAAATACCCAAGTTAAAAAAAAGCATACGCGCTCTGCCGTTTTAGACATGGTAAAGGTTTGATGAGCTGCGTAACGATGTAAAAAGAAAGTTTGAAAAAACAAACCTGTGTACCATAAAATGATAACAAATAATAATATACTCATAGTTTTTATTAAAACGCAAAGGTCTTAATAAGGCAATATAATTACAATGAACCTAGGTTAAGAAATGGTTTTTTATTTTTATAAATAATATAAAATACGTAAAGGTATTGTTTACTATATATAACAAACGTGCTAAATTACATTAAGAAATACGTTTTCTTATTCGGCTTAAAGCCTGTGCTGTAACACCAATATACGATGCTATGTATTTTAAAGGAACTTCTTTAATAAGGTTTGGTCTTTCTGTAAAAAGGTTTAAGTAACGCTCTTCTGCAGTTTCATTTAAAAGCGATTGTTCGCGTTTAGATTTTATAAGAAATAAACGTTCTGAAGATAATCTGCCAATTAAATTACCCATTGCCGTTTTTTCATATACTTCTTGCAAATCTGCATATGAAATACTCCAAATAGTCAAAGTACTTAAAGCTTCTATTTGATAAAGTGATGGTGTTCTTGTTAAAAAAGAATCATAAGCACTTATAAATTCATTTTTAAAACAAAAACCAAAGGTTATTTCTTTTTCTTTATCTTCTTTAGGTATTAAAAAACGTGCAATTCCTTTTTCTATAAAAGATATATAGTTTTCTGTTTCGCCAACATCTAACAATTTGCTCTTTTTTTTAATAACTCTCTTTTCTAATTTTGAAGAAAACAATTGCCAATCTGCATCAGAAACAGGCACTGTTTTTTCAATATACTCTCTAAAATCCATTCCTTTTTTTGTGTAAAGCAAAGAAAGGAATTTAATTTTATAGTTGTAATAATTTTGTTATAAATACAGTATTATAATACGTATTTCTGAACAAAAAATGTGTGTAAAAAAATCTCCTTCTTGTGATAAGGAAAAGAATTTATTACTGCTTTTTTTAAGAAAAAATTGGTTTGTTTTTTAAAAGTACAAACCCTCTTTCATCAAAAAAGGAAAGAGGGCAATACTTTTTTACGTTATTTATGTAATAAAACAGTAATAAAGGAGATGTATTATAATGCGTTATCAATAATATCCTGCACACATTCTGGATTTAATAAAGTACTAATATCTCCTAAATTACTTGTATCTTTTTCTGCTATTTTACGTAAAATACGACGCATAATTTTTCCGCTTCGTGTTTTTGGTAAACCTTCTGTAAACTGAATTTTATCTAGTTTAGCAATAGGACCAATTTTATCTGAAATTAATTGATTAATCTCTTTTCTTAGGTTATCCTGGTTTCTATATTCTCCAGCGTCTTTTAAAGTAATATAACCATAAAGTGCACTTCCTTTTACATCATGAGGAAAACCTACAATGGCACTTTCAGAAATTGCTTGATGCTCATTAATAGCATCTTCAATTGGTGCTGTACCTAAATTATGACCCGAAACAATAATAACATCATCTACTCTACCTGTTATTCTGTAATAGCCAACCTCATCACGTAAAGCACCATCTCCTGTAAAATATTTATTTTCAAAACTTGAAAAATAGGTGTCTTTATAGCGTTGGTGATTTCCCCAAATGGTTCTAGCAATACTTGGCCAAGGGAATTTAACACATAATCGACCTTCTACTTGATTTCCTTTTAATTCTTCGCCATTTTCATCCATTAAACAAGGCTGTATACCTATAAAAGGTAAAGTTGCATAGGTTGGTTTTGTTGGTGTTACATACGGAATTGGTGTTATCATAATACCTCCTGTTTCGGTTTGCCACCAAGAATCTATAATTGGACTTTTTCCTTTTCCTACATTGTCATTATACCAATGCCAAGCTTCTTCATTAATGGGTTCTCCTACACTACCTAAAACTTTTAGAGAAGATAAATCGTATTTTTCTACTAACTCTACTCCTTGTTTTGCTAAGGCACGAATAGCTGTTGGTGCTGTATAAAACTGATTTACTTTATGTTTTTCTACAATATTCCAAAAACGTCCAAAATCTGGATAGCTAGGTACTCCTTCAAAAAGCACTGTGGTTGCACCATTACATAATGGACCATATACAATGTAAGAATGCCCAGTAATCCATCCTATATCTGCAGTACACCAATACACATCATTTTCTCTATATTGAAAGGCATTTTTAAAGGAGTATGCAGTATACACCATATAACCAGCTGTAGTATGTACCATTCCTTTTGGTTTACCAGTAGATCCTGAAGTATATAATATAAATAACGGATCTTCGGCTTGCATTATTTCTGCTTTACATTGGTCTGAAGCAGCGTCTAATAAAGGTTGTAACCATTTATCTCTACCTTCTTTCATTTGAATATCGGAATGAATTCGTTTTGCTACTAAAACCGTATTTACACCATCACAACTCTCTAAAGCTTCATCTACAATACCTTTTAAATCGATAGTTTTGGAACCTCGATACGAACCATCTGCAGTAATTACAATTTTACAATCACTATCATTAATTCTTGTGGCTAATGCTGTTGCCGAAAAACCTGCAAAAACTACAGAGTGAATTGCTCCTATTCTAGCACAAGCTAAAACCGAAATAGCCAATTCAGGAATCATAGGCACATAAATACACACTCTGTCTCCTTTTTTTACACCTTGCTCTTTTAATACATTAGCAAATTGATTAACTCTATGGTATAATTGTCTATACGTAATATGCTCTGCTCCTTCATTTGGGTCATTAGGCTCAAATAAGATTGCTGTTTTATCACCACGAGTGGCTAAATGTCTGTCTATACAGTTTTCGGTAATATTTAATTGCGCTCCTTCAAACCATTTTACTTCTGGTTTAGAAAAATCCCATTCTAAAACATTATCCCATTTTTTTCGCCATAAAAAATGCTCTTCGGCTATTTCTTCCCAGAAATTCTCAGGATTCCTAACGGATTTTCTATAGACTTGGTAGTACTCTTCTAGGTGTTTTATGTGATAATTACTCATAATTTGATTGTTTAAGGTTTTTATTAAATAGGTCTAGACTGTGCTTGACCTTACATTAATTATATTTTACATTAATTCTTTAGATTTCAATACCAGTTGCTTCTACTTATAAAATTACCAATTGCAATGATGGTTTATTGTTATTTTTAAAAGCAGGATAGCAAGCACTTAGTTATGAATTCCAATTTTATGGGTTTGATAAACGGTTTTAATTTCTTCTATTATTGATACATCATCAATAGTAGAAGGTATATTATATTGTTGTTCATCTGCAATGTTTCGTAATAATTTACGAAGAATTTTTCCGCTTCGCGTTTTGGGTAATCTGTTAACCACTAACACATCTCTAAAAGATGCTACAGCACCAATTTCTTTACGTACATCTTGAATAATTTCTTTTTGAATGGTTTGTTGTTTTCCTGGAGTTTCATTAGATTTTAAAACGACTAAACCCAATGGTTTTTGTCCTTTAAGTTCGCAATGCACTCCAAAAACAGCACATTCTGCAACATCACTATGTGAGGCTACAATTTCTTCCATTTCTGCTGTAGATAAACGGTGTCCTGCAACATTAATAATATCATCAACACGACCAGTAATAAACACATAATTGTCTTCGTCTTTATAGCCACCATCTCCCGAAAAATAATATCCCGGAAAACGATCTAAGTATCCAGACTTAAAACGTTCTGGATTTCCCCAAAGGTTACTTAATGTTCCTGGTGGTAATGGTAGTTTTACAGCAACATAACCTTCTACACTTGACTCTACTTGCTCACCATCTTCATCTAAAATTTGAATATCATAACCACAAACAGGAGAACCTGCAGAACCTGGTCTTATTTCTTGTAAATCTACACCAACCATATTGGCTAACATAGGCCAACCACTTTCGGTTTGCCACCAATGGTCTATTACAGGAATACCTAACTGCTCTTCTGCCCAGGTTAATGTTGCTACATCACAACGCTCACCAGCCAAAAACTGATATTTTAAACACGATAAATCATATCTTTTAATAAATTCACCTTCAGGATCTTCTTTTTTTATGGCTCTAATTGCAGTTGGTGCAGTAAACATTGCTTTTACATTATGTTCACTTATTACTCGCCAAAACGTAGATGCATCTGGAGTACGAATAGGTTTTCCTTCAAATAATACGGAAGTATTTCTGTTTAATAAAGGTCCGTAAGCAATAAAGCTATGTCCTACAACCCAACCAACATCACTTGCAGCCCAAAAAGTTTCGCCTTCATTTACGCCATAGATATATTTCATTGAAAATTTTAAAGCAGTTGCATAACCTCCTGTATCTCTAATTATTCCTTTTGGTGTTCCTGTTGTTCCTGAAGTATACAGTATATAGGAAGGATGTGTCGATTTAACAGAAACAGGTGCTACAGAAGGAGATTCTGCTACTAAAGTGGTATAATTTATATCGTAGCTTTTATTAGGTATTTCTACACCTAATTGTCTATCAAAAACTACAACACGTTCTGGTTTATTTTTAGCTTTTTCAATCGCTTCATCTACAAAAGGTTTGTATGGAATAATACGTTCAATTTCTACTCCGTTAGATGCTGTAATAATTACTTTTGGTTTAGAATCATCTATACGAATAGCCAATTCATGTGGTGCAAAACCACCAAACACAACCGAGTGTATTACACCTATTCTAGCACAGGCTAACATTGCATATAATGCTTGCGGAATCATTGGCATATAAATAATACAGGTATCTCCTTTTTGTAAACCTAAACCTTGTAATCCACCAGCAAGTTTAGAAACCTCGTGGTGTAATTGATTAAAAGTTATGTGTTGTTTTGTGTTGGTTACTGGCGAATCATAAATAATAGCATTTTGAGCTCCAAAACCGTCGTTAATATGTTTGTCTATACACAAATAACTTAGATTAAGTTCTCCATCTTCAAACCATTGGTTATAATTAAAGGCATCTTTAGACAAGATGTTTTTTGGTACTTTAAACCAATCTAATTGCTTTGCTTGTTCACTCCAGAATTGTTCTGGGTGTGCAATACTTTCTTGATAAAAATTTTGATATTTCATGGCTATGCTTTTTTATAATTAAATAAGCCAAACCAATTGGGATTAAGCACTTTTAGCTTGATAAGCGCCCAAATAATAATTACAAAACAAACTCCCATGACTATAGATAGCAAAGGGCTAACGTTGGTTTTGTTTTCGAATTTAAACCTTAAAAAAAGGGTACCAATAATATAGATACTAATAATAATATCTGACATTAATGGGTTGATGCGAAATTTCATGTCTTTAAACTTTAATTAAACTTAGTTTGTTTGCACACAAAACCAATTTTAAAAAAACTTAAAAAACTATTTCTAAGCTATGAGTTCCAGTATTTCTGAAACTATTTTTTTAACTGAAAAAGGTTTGTTTAAATACTTATCTGCTCCTAGTTTTAAACCCTTTTCTATATCTGAAGCTTTATTTTTAGCAGTTAAAAATACGACTTTAGTATTTTTTAAACTATCTGTTTTTTTTATTTGTGTCAAGGTTTGGTAACCATCTACATTAGGCATCATAATATCTAACAAAACTACGTCTGGTATATGATGTTTTAAAATTTCTAAAGCTTCACTTCCATCTCTTGCAATAAACACTTCAAAATCTTGTTTTTTAAAGGTGTATTCTAACGACATGACAATATTTGGCTCGTCGTCTACAATTAAAATTTTCTTCTTCATACTTTGAGGGAACAATTTACTTAAAAGGTATGGTAAAAACAAGTATTGCTCCTTTTTTTACGCCTTTTGTAGCCCAAATTTTTCCTTGGTGTTTTTCTATTATTTGTTTGGTTATTGCTAAACCTAAACCACTACCTTCTGGTTTTCTGGTATTTTGGTGTTTAGACTGGTAAAATTTATCGAAAATATAATCAAAATCTTCTTCAGGAATTCCTTTACCATTATCTGTTACAGAGATTTCAATTCTTTCATTTCCTAATTTATAATCTACTATAATCTTTCCTTTTTTGCTTTCACAAAACTTAATCGCATTAGACAATAAGTTGGTTAATACCTGAAGAATTCTATCTTCATCATAATTAGTTTTAAAACTATGTGTATTTTTATTTATAATTTGCACTTCTTTTTTGGCTGCAATTTGCGCAATACTACTAATTGCTTTTACAATGGTTTTTTGAATATCGTGGTATTCTAAGTCTAAATTTAAACGTCCTGTTTCTAGTTTTTCAAAATCTAGAATATTATGAATTAATCTTCCTAAACGATCAGAATCTTGAAGAATGTTTTTTAAAAACTGTGCCTTTATTTCTTTTGGCATATCATCTTCTTCATCCATCAATAACTCTGTTGCTGCACGAATACCTGTAATTGGCGTTTTAAGTTCATGAGCTACTGTATCTAAAAATTCATCTTTTTGTTTGTCTTTACTTATTAATTCTTCATTGGCCTCTTTAAGTTTAGACGAAAGTTGAGTAAGCTCATTCGATTTTTCTAGCAGCACCTTATTACTAACAATATTCTCTTTAGATTCTTCTAAAATTTTTAAAACTTCTACTAAACTAACACGCTCTTCTTTTACCACACTAGCAATAAGTATTTTAGCAGAAGCTGAGCCTATACTACCTGTTAACAGCTTTTCAGAAAAATTAATTAAACGCGCATCTGCTAACTGTGTGTCTTTTGGTAGTTTATATTTTGTGAAGAAAATACCCAAAGCTCGTGTTGCTCTTTTTTCTCCTAAAAAACGAATCAATACATTTTTAATATCTGCAACATAAGCCTCTCCTTTCCACACCAAAGCACTATCTTGAAGTGTTGTAAAATTCTTACTATCTACAAACATTTCGGCATAATTACGTTCTCTATAATTTCCTTTTGCCAGTAAGGAAACCACCATATAGGTCATTATATTAAAAGTCATACTCCAGAAAAAAGCATGTGCTGGCGGACTTAAAAAATCGATACCAAAAAGCGCATAAGGTTTTAAATTAGTAACATTAAATAAACCAAATTGAGTAAAATCATCTGTTCCTGTATATACACGTAAAGTAAAAGGTAAAATCAAGGTATAAACAGCAATACAAAAACCAACGAGAACACCTATAATAGCTGCTTTTGACGAACCACGATTCCAATACAAACCAAGAAAAAAAGAAGGTGCTAATTGCGCTATAATAACAAAAGATATTAATCCTATAGAATATAACGACAACTCTTTAGAAAACAACACATAAAAGAAATACGCAGTAATTATAATAGTAAAAATAGAAATACGACGTATGTTTTTTATGTACTTAGAATTGCGTTCGGGTTGGTTTTTTATGAATTTATCAAGAAAACCATAAGGTATAATTAAGTTATTACTTACCATAGTAGACAAGGCTAATGTAGAAACAATAACCATAGAGATAACTGCTGAAAAGCCACCTAAAAACACCAATGTTGCTAAAAAAGAATTATTGTTTTCTAATGGCAATAACAAAGAATAGTATTCGGCATTTTTAGTGCTACCAAAGGTGAGTTTACCTGCCCAAGCAATAAAAATAACAAACAAATTAAACAGTAATAAGTATAACGGAAACAACCAAATGGCTTTTTTTAAATGCTTTTCTCTATTATTTTCTAATACCGAAACTTGAAATTGTCTTGGCAATAAAAAAACAGCCATAAAGGATAAAGAAATTAAAAACAACCAATTAAGTCCGTCTTCTACTCCGTTTAGCGTAGTGAGTTGTTTAAAATTTTGAGATATAGAAATTTGATCATAAATATCTGTTGTACCATCAAACAAATAATAAGTTACATACACACCAATAATTAAAAAGAATACTAATTTTAAAACAGACTCAAAAGCTACAGTGGCAATGATTCCTTTGTGTTTTTCTGAAGCATCTGTATTTTGCGTACCAAAAAAAGTAGCAAAAACAGCTAACAACAAGGCTACATAAAATGTAGAATCGTCTATTACTGCTGTAGAAATATAACTGGTATCATCAGACATGATTTCAAAAGTTTCAGAAACTGCTTTTAGCTGTAAAGAAATGTATGGTAACGTACCAAAAAGACAAACAATAGTTACTAATGCTCCTAAAAACCTATTGTTTCCGTAACGAAGGGAAATAAAATCTGCTATAGATGAAATTTTATGTTGTTTAGAAATTCTAATAATTTTTCTGAGTACTACAATCCATAAAGGCACAGCAATTACAGGACCTAAATAAATAGGCAAAAAGTTAATACCTGAATTTGCAGCTATACCAACACTACCATAATAGGTCCATGCAGAACAATATACTGCTAAAGACAAGGTGTACACATACGGATTATTTACCCATTTGCTTTGTCGTTTTTTTTCAGCAAGAAAAGCAATGTAAAATAGCACTGCCAAATAAATTACAATAATGGAGATTAAAGCGTAATTATTCATAATGACGTTTTAATACGATATAAGAAATTATAATAGATACCAGCCAAACAGAAAATATAGAAAAATAGAGCGTTGGTATACCAAAAATAGCGCCTTCCAAATTAAAAATTAGAATAAATGGTATATTAAAAATTAAAAATAAAGCGATAGATAATACCACAAGTTTTTGTTCGTGACGTTTTTTCATTTGCTTGGTTTTGCTCCTTTAATTAATTTAATAAAGTTAAATATTGCTTTCCCTTCAAAAAAAAAGAAGAGTGCTTTTACACCCATTACTTAATAGAGAAGTAAAACAATAATATTTTACTAATATAAGAAATCAGCACTACAAAATAGTAATGCTGATTTGCTAACTAAGTAAACTAAAATTAAGAGACTATAAAATGTTGACAAACAATTTTTTAATGCTCTGAAGCTTCACCTGCTCCTGAAGGTATTCTTATACTTTCTACCATATCTTGCACATTTTGAGGTGGTGCTGGAGTCATTCTTGAAACAACAACCGAAATCACAATATTTACACACATTGCTACAGTACCAAATCCTTCTGGAGAAGTACCAAACCACCAATCTGCACTTGTACCACCACCAAACATGTTGAGTTTAAATTTCATCATATAAAACAGCATTAATACGATACCTACTACCATTCCTGAGATAGCACCTTGACTGTTCATACGCTTATCAAAAATTCCTAAAATAATAGCAGGAAAAAAAGATGCTGCTGCAAGACCAAAGGCCAATGCGACGACTGCTGCTACAAATCCTGGTGGATTAATACCAAAATAACCTGCAATTAAGATGGCAACAAAAATGGAAATTCTTGCTGCTGTTAACTCTCCTTTATCCGAAATATTTGGTTTTAATTGTTTTTTAATTAAATCATGAGAAATAGAAGTTGAAATTACCAATAACAATCCAGCTGCTGTAGACAATGCTGCTGCTAAACCACCAGCTGCGACTAATGCAATCACCCAATTAGGAAGATTTGCAATTTCCGGATTTGCCAATACCATAATATCTCTATCTACATACAATTCATTTTCTGCAGCACTAGCATTAGTAATCATACGCTCTCCATGAGCTCCTCTTGCATCTGTATAATCTGGTTTTTTACTAGATAAAGCGGCTCCTGCTACGTATTGAATTTTACCGTCACCATTTTTATCTGCCCAAGCAATTAAACCTGTGTTTTCCCAGTTTTTAAACCATTCTGGAATTTCTGTATATTCTTTATTACTTACTGTTTCAATTAAGTTTGTTCTAGAAAATACTGCAATTGCTGGTGCTGTAGTATATAAAATAGCAATTAAAAATAATGCGTATCCAGCAGATTTACGTGCATCTTTTACTTTAGGCACTGTAAAGAAACGCACAATTACGTGAGGTAATCCTGCTGTTCCTGTCATTAAAGCTAAAGTAATTGCAAAAACATCCCAAGTAGATTTTGTTCCGCTAGTATATTCGTTAAAACCGAGTTCTGTATGTAGTTTATCTAATTTATCTAATAAAAACTCACCACCTTCAAGGGTACCTCCCATTCCTATTTGCGGTATAATATTTCCTGTCATTTGCATAGAGATAAAAAACGCAGGAACCATAAAGGCAAAGATTAACACACAGTATTGTGCTACTTGCGTATATGTAATTCCTTTCATACCACCTAATAATGCAAAAGTTAGCACTACAGTCATTCCTATAATTACCCCTAAATTAATATCTACTTGTAAGAATTGCGAAAACACAATACCTACACCACGCATTTGGCCTGCAACGTAGGTAAAGGATACAATTAAAGCACAAATTACGGCAACTGTTCTAGCAGTATTAGAGTAATATCTATCTCCAATAAAATCTGGTACAGTAAATTTACCAAACTTACGCAAATAAGGTGCTAGTAGTAATGCCAGAAGCACGTATCCGCCTGTCCAACCCATCAAATACACAGAACCATCATAACCTGCAAAGGATATAATTCCTGCCATACTAATAAAGGAGGCAGCACTCATCCAATCGGCTGCTGTTGCCATACCATTAGCTAAAGGAGAAACCCCTCCACCAGCAACATAAAATTCTTTAGTTGAGCCAGCTCTAGCCCAAATTGCGATTCCAAAATATAAGGCAAAAGTAATTCCTACTAATAACCAGGTCCAAGTTTGTACACTCATAATATTTTTATTTTTTTAGGTTTGAATTAAATTTTAAAATGCTATTAAAACGATTGCTCTACCAAATAATAATTTTGGAATTCACGTTTAAAAAAATTTAAAACAAACAATTAAGTTATTAGTTAAGACTACTCGTCAAAACCGTATTTTTTATCTAGTTTATTCATTAATCTTACGTAAACGAAAATGAGAATTACGAATACATAAATAGACCCTTGCTGTGCAAACCAGAAACCTAGTTTAAAGCCTCCTAGTCTAATTTCATTTAAAGCCTCTCTAAATAATATGCCGCAACCAAAGGATACTACAAACCAAATGGTAAGTAAAATGATTAAATATTTAAGGTTTTCTTTCCAGTACGCAGATGCGTGTTCTTGTTTTTCACTCATAGTTATACGTTTTTATAGATAAATCATTGCTTGCAGTGAAATAGTATTAGTATCTATAGCACCAAATTGTTGATTATTATACTCTAAAGTTAGTTTGGAATTGTGTCCATTCATAAAAGCATTTACACCAATACCTAATGTAGACCTATTGTCACTTACAGCATCATAACTATGCGTACCATAACTTACATAAGGTTGCAGTCTTGTTTTTGTGTTTTCACCATTAAAAACATAACCTACGTGACCATAAAGCATACTTCCTGTACCGTAAGCACTATACAAGTAATTTTTTCCGTAGTCACTATTTTGATAAACAGCATAGGCTGTAATAGCGCTTCCTTTTTCACCTATTGGTGCATCATAAAATGCATCAACAGCAAAAATGGAAACATCTTCTCCTTTTAACTCTGGTGTTAAAGCAGTACCTGTATCTATAACAGCTCCTTTTGGGTGTAAGAAAAAACCAGCTCCTACATTAAATACTTTTTTAGTACCTAAATAAGTTCCTACTTTATAAGGTAAAAAGTTAGATTCTTGATCTAAAAAATGATAATCAAAATATCCTGCATATGTTTTTCCTGCATCTTTAGAACCTAAAGAAGCACGACCATTATAGACAGCATCTTCTCCTGCAACAGCAGTACGCGAATCTAAAGAAGAACTAGAAGCATCATTTATTGCAACACGATATTGTAATTTGTTAAAACTACCTTTTGCAAAAATCCCTAAGTGGCGTGCAAATTGATCAGAAAGACCTATAGTAGCCCAGGATTGACGGTTGTTATCTAAAGTCATCATGTTTAGGGTACTTTGATTATTTAATCTTGAAATACCATTAAAATAATGCAAACCTCCACCAACAGTATGATTATCGGCTACATTATATTGTGCCCAAACATCGTGAAAAAAGAGTTGTGAGCCATCTCCTTTACCTGTAGGACTTAAGGTGGTACTTGTTAAACTATTTAATCCGAAATGCGTAACAATTAAGAAGTCTTTGTTAATTTGAGCAAACATTAAAACACGAGCACGACGTAAATTAAAGTTTAATTTACTGTTTTCGTTTCCGTTAGCATCAAAAGTTTCGTCTGTATTATAATTGGCTTGAACTTGGGCCCAGGAAATTAGCCGAAGATACTTAGAGCCATCTTCATTAAATTTAAACTTAAGACCTCCTGTATAGTCAGGAGATCCTTGAGCTTTAATGAATTGAAAGGACAATAAAAAGAGTCCTAGCAACAAAAGGGTTTGTTTTTTCATTGTTAAAAAAAGGTTAGTTAGTAATTAATTGGTTTTGTGTGCACTACTAATCTCTTAAAAACAATCTGTTAACAAAAAAATAATATATTTATTTGTTAATTTATTATACTAATCTTTAAAACGTTCCCATTTAATAAGCATGAATTTATCTCCTAGCTCTGTAACTACAACTCCTGCGCCTTTAATATTTTCTGCATTACTAAAATAAATTGCCAACTCTTTTGCATTTAAAATTTTATATGTTGGATGATAATTAGAATTCATTGGACGTTTAATATTATATTTTTTCACCCAATTCATGATACTAACATGCGAAATACCTAAGATGCGTTCAATTTCACGATACGTTAAGCCTTCTAAATATAATTGTAAGGATTTATTAACGTAATAGTCATCTATCTTCTTACCTATCTTATTTACTGAAAAAAAATAGTTACATTTTTTACACTTATAACGTTGCCTGTCATTTACTATTCCGCTTTTAATGTAATGATCTGACCCACAGTTTGGACATAAATCTATTTTCATATATATTAATTTAGCATAAATATAGTAATTTAGCAATATAATTAAATTGAATTTGTTAAAAATTTGATTATTAACAATAAAAAAAGCTCTAAAATCATTAATATGCATGATTTTTAGAGCTAAAATTATTAAAATAAAAATACCTTGTATTTTACTTAAGCGTATTATGCATTAAAAAAAGCTTCCTCTTCTTTAGTTAATAATCGAGAATGAATTAAAAAACGAAGTCCTAAAGGAATTTCTAAAGAAAAGCTAGCACCACGACCTTCAGTTACATCTACTGTTAAATGGGTATGTTTCCAATATTCAAATTGATCTTGGTTCATATAAAAATTCACACCATTTAATGTACCTAAAAGCACATCGCTTTCATCCAGATACATTTCTTCTTTTTCTAAAAGCATAGGTGCAGAACCATCACAACAACCACCACTTTGGTGAAAAATTAGTTCGCCATGTTTTTCTTTTAACTGTTCTAATATTTTTTTTGCTTCTTTTGTAATTGCTATTCTTTCCATAATTTAAAGGTATTAAAAAAGGCTGAATTACAATACAATTCAGCCTTTCTCGCTATTAATCTACTCTACTAAAAGAAACCTAATTTATTTTTATCATAAGAGATTAACATGTTTTTAGTTTGACGATAGTAATTAAGCATCATCACGTGGTTTTCTCTACCAAAACCTGATTTTTTGTAACCACCAAATGGTGCATGAGCAGGATAAGCGTGGTAACAGTTTACCCAAACACGACCTGCTTTTATAGCTCTTGGTATTTGATATAACTGGTGTGCATCACGTGTCCAAACTCCTGCTCCTAATCCGTACAGCGTATCGTTTGCAATTTCAATAGCTTCTGCTTCATCTTTAAACTTGGTAACACAAGCTACTGGTCCGAAAATTTCTTCTTGAAAGACTCTCATTTTATTGTGTCCTTCTAAAATTGTAGGTTTTATATAAAATCCGTTTGCTAAATCTCCAGGTAATTTATTAGCAGATCCTCCTGTTAATACTTTTGCTCCTTCGTCTTTACCAATTTTAAAATAGGATTGTATTTTTTCATATTGATCATTAGATGCTTGTGCACCAACCATAGTATTTACATCATACGGACTATCTTGAATTATAGCATTTGTTCTTTCAATAACACGCTCCATAAACGCATCATAAATATCTTCTTGCACTAAAATTCTGGAAGGACAGGTACACACCTCTCCTTGATTAAAAGCAAATAAAACAGCTCCTTCAATAGCTTTATCTAAATACGCATCATCATGATCCATTACCGAATTAAAGAAAACGTTTGGCGATTTTCCACCAAGTTCCATAGTAACAGGATTCAAGTTTTTAGAGGCATATTGCATAATTAATTGTCCTGTGGTAGTTTCACCTGTAAAGGCTACTTTATCTACTCTTGGACTGGAAGCTAAAGGTTTTCCTGCTTCAGGACCAAAACCATGTACAATATTTACCACTCCAGGAGGAAATACCTCTGCAATTTTTTCCATTAAAAAAGTAGCAGAAGAAGGTGTTTGCTCTGCTGGTTTTAAAACCACACAATTACCTGTTACTAAAGCTGGAGGCAATTTCCAAGACAACATTAATAATGGAAAGTTCCACGGAATAATTTGTCCTACCACACCTAATGGTTCTTTAATATTCATAGACAAAGTATTTTGGTCTAGTTCTGTTGCGCTTCCTTCTTCAGAGCGAATACAAGCAGCAAAATAACGCCAATGATCTGCAGCCAAAGGAACATCTGCATTTAAAGTTTCACGAATAGGTTTTCCGTTATCACAGGTTTCAATAAGTGCAAATTCTTCTAAATTAGCCTCTATTATATCTGCTACCTTATTAAGTAAAGTAGCTCTTTCTGTTGCTGAGGTATTTCCCCATGCTTCTTTTGCTGCATTTGCCGCATCTAATGCCAATTCAACATCTTCTTTTTGGGAACGCGGATATTTAGCAATAAAACTATTATCTATTGGAGAAGTATTATCAAAATACTGACCTCCTAAAGGTTCCACAAATTTTCCATTAATAAAATTGCCATATTTTTCTTTAAACTTAGGTTTTGAATAACTCATAAAAATTTTTGTTAAATTAGTAATTATACAATTTAATAATCCAAAAAATAGATTATCTTTATTTTTGATAAAGTTATTTTATCATATTCTAATTTTATTGAACATAATTATTATATTCTTGAACATATCTATTATTTCAACTAATACACATTAAAATTTTGTAATATTGAGTATGAATTCCGTTTTAAACAAGCATAAAAGCACCAGAAAACTAACTAGTTTGGTAGAAAATAGAACTACCTATAATGCAGATTATGCTGAGCTTAATATATTTGAAACGCATGCAGTTGCTGAAAAAATATCACTAACTTTTAGCTTTCCTATTATAGCAAGTATGCTTACCGGAAAGAAAGTCATGCATTTGGAAGGCTTTGCTCCTTTTGACTTTTTTCCTGGAGAATCTGTAGTAATGCCAACCAATAAGGAAATGGTTATTGATTTTCCTATAGCAACAAAAGAGAAACCAACACAATGTTTAGCTTTAGGAATAGATACTTCTAAAATTAATGAGGTGGTTGAAAAATTTAACCAGCAGGTTGCTATTGAAAACGAAAACAATAAATGGAGTTTAAACGAAACTAGCTCTCATTTAATAAACAATGCAGATGTAAATCATTTAATTGAAAGATTAACCTACACCTTTACCAATAATAACAAATCTAAAGATGTGTTATTAGATTTAATGATTCAAGAATTAATAGTAAGACTGCTGCAAACAAAGGCAAAATCTTTAATAATAAATGATCCGCTTCAAATTTTTAATGATACCAGAATAGGTACTGTTATAAAGTATATAAAAGACAATTTAACCAATAAAGATATTACTGTAGATTTGTTAGCAGAGAAAGCACACATGAGTACTTCTCATTTTCATAAGCAGTTTAAAAACACCTTAGGGATTTCACCAATTGATTACATTAATTCTGAAAAAATAAAGTTTTCTAAAAAACTTATTAAAGAATCTAAAGATTTTAGAATGTCTGAAATTGCTTTTAAATCTGGTTTTAATAATACGAGTTACTTTAACAGACAATTTAAAAAGATGGAGTTAATGACGCCACAACAATTTAAGATGTCTATTAATAAAGCTTAATTTATTCCATACGTTTAAAATACAGTTTTGCTTCTTTCACTACTTTTGGTGCTAAAATTAACGTTGCTGTCATGGTAGGAATTGCCATAAGGGCAAACACACCATCAATTAAGTTTATCATTAAAGCCAAAGAGGTTGTTGCACCTAGAATAATACTTAATATATAGAAATAGTTATAGTAATGTTTGTTTTTTTCTCCTATTAAAAACGATAAACATTTACCACCATAATAGGCATAAGAAAACAAGGAAGACACGCTAAAAACCACAATACAAATTAGCAATAAATATTTACCATAAAGTGGCATTGCATTACCAAAAGCATTTGCTGTAAGACTAACCCCATTAGCTTCTGTTGTTTGCCATACTCCTGTTACTAAAATAGCTAAAGCGGTAAGTGTACAAACTACCAAAGTATCTATTGCAGGACCTAACATAGCCACAAGACCTTCACGTATTGGCTCATTGGTTTTTGCTGCTCCATGAGCTAAAGGAGCTGTACCAATTCCTGCTTCGTTTGAAAATGCACCACGACGAACACCAAGAATAATTAATCCTCCTAAAAGACCTCCTAAAAAAGTATCTCCTTTATAGTTTTCTGCAGCAAAAGCATCTGTGAAAATAAGTTTCAAATAAGTTGGTACCACTTCTGCATTAGCAAATAATATAATAAGAATAAGTGCAAAATAAAGCAACACCATACTTGGCACCAATTTAGAAGCTACTTTGCTAATTCTATTTAATCCTCCTAAAATAACTACTGAAGTAATACTTACCAAAATAAGTCCTATAATTAGATTAGAGGTAAAGTCTACTTCTACTCCGTTGGGTTTTAAAACAATATCGTTAATAGCTTGTGTTAACTGGTTCACGTTAAAAACAGGCAATGCACCAATTAATCCACAAAGACTAAAAAATACTGCTAAAGGTTTCCATTTTTTACCCAAACCTTCTATTATAAAATACATGGGACCACCTTGCGTATTGCCTTCACTATCTTGCCCTCTGTACATAATTGCTAAACTAGAAGTAAAGAATTTTGTAGCCATACCAATAACAGCGCTAATCCACATCCAGAATACTGCTCCTGGACCTCCAATAGAGATAGCAACAGCAACACCTGCTATATTTCCCATTCCTATAGTAGAAGATAACGCAGTTGTTAATGCTTGAAAATGTGATATTTCACCTTTATCTTCAGGATTATCATATTTACCACGAAGCACCTGAATAGCATGCACCAAATAACGAAAGGGCAAAAATCGAGATAAAAAAAGAAGATATAAACCACCTCCTATTAATAAAATTAATAATGGAAGACCCCAAACAAAGGAAGCGAAATCTGCTATAAATTGATTCATGAGAAAATTAAGAATAACAACCTGATTAAAACACTAAATATATTACTTTAGCTTTAGTTACTTTATAATTATTCAAAGATATTTAATATTGACCAACCCAAAAACCTTAAACGCAAATAGAATATATTTTCTAGATGCCGTACGTGCTTTTGCTATATTAATGATGCTTCAAGGGCATTTTATAGACACTCTTTTAAACCCTATATACAAAGACACTAACAACATAATGTATAATATATGGGTGTATTTTAGAGGGATTACAGCTCCTATTTTTTTTACCATTTCTGGTTTAGTATTTATGTACTTACTTTTAAAAGCTAAAGAAAAAGGCAAAGACAAAATAAGAATTAAAAAAGGTGTAGAACGAGGGTTAATGCTTATTGGCTTGGGATATTTATTACGAATACCTTTTTTAGGTTGGCTTTACGGAGATTTTAATAGCTACTTTTTAGTAGTAGATGTATTACAATGTATTGGGTTATCTTTATTAATACTTATAGGTTTATATTTATTATTTAAAAAAAACACCCAAGTTTTATCATTAGTTTTTTTAAGTATTGGTTGTCTCTCTTTCTTATACGAACCCATATACAAAGGTTATACTTTTGATTCTTTACCGCTACTATTAGCTAATTACGTTACAAAAACTAATGGTTCTATTTTCACTATTATTCCTTGGTTTGGTTTTGTGTCTTTTGGAAGTTTATTAGCTATTTTATTCTTTAAGCATATTCACAAAAAATATTTTAAACTAATTACTATCGGTTTATTATTTAGTTTTGGTTATATATTAATTGAATACTCTTCTTGGGTATTAATACAACTCTACAATTTAACAGACATACCTATTTTTAAAGCTTCAGCATATTACAATTATTTGTTTACGCGTTTAGGAAATGTTTTTGCAATATTTGGTTTGTTTTTTTGTTTAGAAAACTATTTAAAACAAGCTATAATTACTAAAATTGGTGAAAAAACCCTCTCTATTTACTGTATTCATTTTGTTATTATTTTTGGAAGCTTTAGTGGTATTGGCTTAAAACATTTTTATTACCATAGTTTAACACCAACACAAGCTATTGCTGGAGCGCTTATATTTATTGTTGTAGTTTGCTTGCTATCTTTTTATTATGTAAAATCTAATGCTTTTGTTTACCAGCAATTTCGCAGGCTTTATTTTAAGATAAAAGGTTAAGCAGCATAAAAACCAGCTACCTAACCCCTAATTTTAGTAAAGAAAAGGAATACGCCAACAAATTTGCTAACGCAAAATAAAAGCAAATAAAAAAGCCAGTAATGTTTACTGGCTTTTTTTATTATGGAAATTATATTATTGTTTTAAATATGCTAAAACATTTTTTTCTATACGCTCTTGAATATTAGTCACGTCTGCTTTAACAAAGGTTTCTCCCATGATTTTTTCATAAAGCTCTATATAGCGTTCTGAAACGGTTTCAATGTACGCATCTGTCATCTCTGGAACGGTTTGCCCTTCTAACCCTTGAAAATTATTTTCTATTAACCATTGGCGCACAAACTCTTTAGAAAGTTGTTTTTGTGCTTCGCCTTTATCTTGACGATCTTGATAGCCATCGGCATAAAAGTAACGCGAAGAATCTGGTGTATGTATTTCATCTATTAAAACAATTTTTCCGTCTTTAGTTTTACCAAATTCATATTTAGTATCTACCAAAATTAAGCCACGAGAAGCTGCAATTTCTGTTCCTCTTTGAAATAATTTTCTAGTATAATCTTCTAAAACAATATAATCTTCTTCACTTACAATACCGCGTTTTAAAATATCTTCACGTGAAATATCTTCATCATGATCACCCATTTCTGCTTTGGTTGCAGGAGTAATTATAGGCTCTGGAAACTTATCGTTTTCTTTTAAACCTTCTGGCATTGCAACACCACAAAGCATGCGTTTTCCTGCTTTATATTCTCTTGCAGCATGACCAGACATATAACCACGTATTACCATTTCTACTTTAAATGGCTCACATAAATAACCAACTGCTACGTTAGGATCTGGTGTTGCTGTTAACCAATTTGGCACAATATCTTGAGTAGCTTTCATCATACTTGTTGCTATCTGGTTAAGTATTTGCCCTTTGTAAGGAATTCCTTTTGGCATTACTACATCAAAAGCAGATAGTCTATCTGTAGCAATCATTACCAATTCTTGGTCATTAATATTATAAACAGCTCTTACTTTACCTTTGTATAGGCTTTTTTGGTTAGGAAAATTAAAGTTGGTATCTGTAATTGTGTTGTTCATTATTATTTTTTTGTTTGTTTGAAATGCTTAACAAGCGCAGCATAACATATAACTATTAATTGTGTTTGTTTTTTTATAAATTATGAATTCTGCATTGTTATACAGAATGACAAAATTAACTTTTTAGTTTTTATTTCTAGCCCTGATTGCAGCGGCATCCTTTTTTTATTTTTTTAAAAAAAGATATAGCGAAAAGCAGGTTCCTGGCTACTAAAAAAATTATGCTTCAATATTTTCAATATTTCTATATGCTGCAATAACTTTCTTTACAAGTTTATGACGAATTACGTCTTTATCATCTAAGTAAACCATGCCAATTCCTTCAATATCTTTTAGCACCAACAAAGCTTCTTTAAGTCCAGAAACCGTACGACGAGGCAAATCTATTTGCCCTGGATCACCTGTTAATAAAAACTTTGCGTTTTTACCCATTCTGGTTAAAAACATTTTCATTTGCGCGTGTGTAGTATTTTGTCCTTCGTCTAAAATTACAAAAGCATTATCTAAAGTACGTCCACGCATAAAAGCCAAAGGTGCAATTTGTATGGTTCCGTTTTCTATATATTGTGTTAGTTTTTCTGGCGCAATCATATCGCGTAATGCATCATAAAGTGGTTGCATGTACGGATCTAATTTTTCTTTTAAATCTCCAGGAAGAAACCCTAAATTTTCACCTGCTTCTACTGCTGGACGTGTTAAAATAATGCGTTTTACTTCTTTATTTTTTAATGCTTGTACTGCTAAAGCTACTCCTGTATATGTTTTTCCTGTTCCTGCAGGACCAATAGCAAAAACCATATCATTTTTACGTACTAGTTCTACCAGTTTTCTTTGGTTAGCGGTTTGTGCTTTTACAAGCTTTCCGTTTACACCATGAACTATTACTTGTCCGCTCTCTTTACTAGTATCATAATCTTCCTTACTTTGGCTTGTTAAAATACGTTCAATTACGTTTTCGTCTAGCTTGTTATATTTCCCAAAATGCTCCATAAGCATATAAAGCCTTCGGTCAAATTCTTCTAACAAATCTTCATCTCCATAGGCTTTAATTTTATTGCCTCTGGCTACAATTTTAAGTTTGGGAAAATACTTTTTTAGGAGTTCAATGTTTCGGTTCTGTGCTCCAAAAAATTCTTTTGGAGTTATTTCTTCAAGTTCAAGTATTAATTCGTTCAAAAGCGCATCGATTTAATTATAGTAATCTGTTCAATTTTATTAGATTTGTTTTCCAATTAGAAAGCTAAACAAACTTAATCAATTTTAAGGTGTTTTAGGTTAAAAAAATATCAACAATAATTCATGGCAATAATAACTTTAACAACTGACTTTGGAGAGAAAGATCACTTTGCTGGCGCGATAAAAGGAGCTATCTACAGTGAAATTCCAGATGTTAAAATTGTTGATATCTCACATTCTGTGTCGCCATTTAATATTCCTGAGGCTGCATATATTATTCAAAATGCGTATAGTAGTTTTCCTAAAGGGAGTATTCATTTAATTGGTGTAGACGCAGAAATAAACCCTGAAAACAAACATATTGCTGTAAAGTTAGATGGGCATTATTTTATTTGTGCTAATAATGGAATAATGAGTATGATTTGCGCCGAAATTGCTCCAGAAAAAATTGTAGAAATTAATATACATGATAAAATAGTTACTAGTTTTCCTGTTTTAGATGTGTTTGTAAAGGTAGCCTCACATATGGCTCGTGGTGGTACGCTTGAAGTAATTGGTAAGCCCATAACAGAAATTAAACCTATTACCAACATGCATCCTTTTGTAAATGATGAGAAAACACAAATTATAGGAAGCATTATTTATATTGACAATTACGGAAATGTAGTTACCAATATTAAAAAATCTTTTTTTGAAGAAATACAAAAAGGACGAGCTTTTGAAATTTCTGCTAGAAATTATAAATTTAAAACCATTAGCAAAAAATATAGTGACATTGTAAACTTTGATATTCCCGAAGAAAAAAGACATGATATAGGTCGAGAAGTTGTTGTTTTTAACTCCTCTAACTATTTAGAAATTGCATTGTATAAAAGCAATACAGAAACTGTTGGTAGTGCATCTACATTAATGGGATTAAAACTTAGAGACACAGTAACTATTAATATTAATAAAGTTTAATTATTTTTCGCTTTCGCGGAAAAAAAACAAAATACATTTATGTTTGTACGTATTGTAAAAATGAGTTTTGAACCTTCAAAAACAGAAGTGTTTTTAGAAAACTTTAATGAAAAGAAAGAAAAAATACGAAACTTTAAAGGTTGTCGTTTTTTAGAATTGTATAGAGACAAACAGCAAGACAATATCTTTTTTACCTATAGTTATTGGGAAACCGAAGCCGATTTAGAAAACTATAGACACTCTAACTTATTTAAAGATGTGTGGTCAAAAACAAAACCTTTGTTTAATGCAAAACCAGAAGCATGGAGTGTAGATAAACTCACTTCTCTTATGTGAGCAGTGAGCAGTGAGCAGTGAGCAAAAAAAACACTGTAATACATAAACAGATAATACATAAAGAAAACACATAAACAAAGTATGCTAGCAATACTCAAAAAAGAAATAAACTCCTTCTTCGCTTCACCAATTGGCTATTTGGTTATTGCCATTTTTCTATTATTAAACGGTTTATTCCTTTGGTTATTTAAAGGTGAATTTAATATTTTAGATAATGGTTTTGCAGATTTATCTTCGTTCTTTTTACTTGCTCCTTGGATACTTATTTTTCTTATTCCAGCAGTTACCATGCGTAGTTTTAGCGATGAGAAAAAGCAAGGCACTCTAGAACTTTTACTTACCAAACCTATTAGCAATATAAACATTGTACTTGGTAAATATTTTGGCGCATTTGTATTAATTTTAATCGCGCTTTTACCAACACTACTTTATGTATATACAGTATATCAACTGGGCAACCCTTTAGGTAATATAGATGTTGGTAGTACGCTTGGCTCGTATTTCGGATTACTCTTTTTAGTAGCTGCTTACATTGCAATAGGTGTATTTACCTCTAGTATAACAGACAATCAAATTGTAGCATTTATAACTTCGGTATTTTTGTGTTTTGTTTTTTATATAGGTTTTCAAGGTGTAGCAGACTTTATGTCTAGTAATTTTGTAGAGCAATTAGGTATGAGTGCACACTATAAAAGTATGAGTCGTGGAGTTTTAGACACTAGAGATATTGTATACTTTTTAAGCGTTACTGTACTTTTTATTTTTTTTACGGTTAGAAAAATTCAAACAAAAACTTTTATTAAAAGAAATTATATACTCTTTTTATTATTCCCTTTAGGGCTTTTTATTTTTAATGCACTTACTGCTAAAAGTGGTTTATACCAACGCTTAGATTTAACACAAGACAAACGCTATACTATTAGTGATGCAGCCTTGCAAATTGTAAATAAAGTAGAATCGCCAATTTTAGTAGATGTATTTTTAGAAGGCGAAGATTTCCCTACAGAATTTAGACGACTACAGTCTGAAACCAAACAATTATTAGAAGAATTTGAAGCAGAAAACGAAAACATAAAATTTAATTTTATAAATCCTATTGAAGACGAAGCTACTCGTGAGCGTAACATGCAACAATTAAACGACAGAGGTTTAATACCAATGCAATTAACGGTTCAAGAAAGTGGTAAATCTAGCCAAGCAGTAATTTTTCCTTGGGCTTTAGCAAGTCATGATGGTGTAACGGTTAAAATTCCATTAGTAAAAAATAAAATAGGAGCTACACAACAAGAGCTTGTTACAAACTCTGTACAACATTTAGAATATGCTTTTGCAGATGGTTTTAGTAAATTAATAAACCCTAAAAAAAGAAAAGTAGCCATACTTAAAGGAAACAATCAATTAGAAGACAAGTATATTTTCGACTTTGTAAAAACCATTGGTGATTACTACTTTATAGCTCCTTTTACCTTAGATAGTGTTGCTAGTAATGCACAAAAAACAGTAAAAGCTTTAAGTGAATTTGATTTACTCATTTCTGTAAAACCAACAGAAGCGTTTTCTGAAAAAGAAAAATATGTGTTAGATCAATTTACCATGAAAGGCGGAAAAAGCCTTTGGTTAGTTGATGCTGTAGCTACAGAAAAAGACAGTTTATACAATCCTACAGGAAAAAGTGTTGCTATAGCCAGAGATTTAAACCTTACCGATTTCTTTTTTAAATATGGAGTACGTATCAATCCGTATTTAGTAAATGACCTCTACTCTGCTCCAATTACTTTAGCAATTGGAGAAGGTAGCCAATCACAGTTTCAACAACTACCTTGGTACTACTCACCATTAGTAAATGCAGAAAACAAACATGCTATTACTAATAATTTAAATTTAATAAAGTTTGATTTTGCCAACCAAATAGACACTTTAAAAAACAATGTTTCTAAAACCATACTTTTAAAAAGTTCTGTACTTACCAAATTAGATGGTACACCACGTGAGGTTAGCTTAGAAATGACACAAAAAGAACCAAACCCTAATGAATATAACAAAGGCAATCAAAACCTAGCTGTATTATTAGAGGGGGAATTTACTTCTGTTTACAACAATAGAATTAAACCTTTTTCACTAGAAAAAGAATTAAACAAAAGTATACCAACTAAAATGATTGTTATTGCAGATGGTGATGTTATTAAAAATGATGTTGGCAGAAACGGACCTCAAGAACTTGGTTTTGATAAATGGTCTGGACAAACATACGGAAACAAAGAATTTCTTTTAAATGCTGTAAATTACTTATTAGATGACAACGGACTTATAAACATTCGTACAAAAGAAATTGCTGTTGCGTTTTTAGATCCTAATAAAGTAGCATTAGAAAAAACAAAATGGCAGTTAACTAACATTCTGCTACCATTAGTTTTATTAGGGGTTTTCGGGTTTATCTTTAATTTTTTACGAAGAAAAAAATACGCCAAATAACATTTTATTACTGCATTAAATTACTTCTTTAGTAAGAAAAAGTTGTTAATAAGTTTGTTTCCATTTTCTCTAGGTTTAAGATATATTTGTATCTATTCAATATTGAATCGAATTAACGTATTATATATGAAATTTATAGTATCAAGTACCTATTTACTTAAACAACTACAAGTTCTTGGAGGTGTAATAAACAGCTCTAATACTTTACCAATTTTAGATAATTTTTTATTCGAATTACAGCAAAATCAACTTATAGTTTCTGCAAGTGACTTAGAAACTACCATGTCTTCTAAATTAGATGTAGAAAGTGATAACGAAGGAAGCATTGCTGTTCCTGCACGTTTACTTTTAGATACTTTAAAGACTTTTCCTGAGCAACCTTTAACTTTTGTTGTAGAAGAAAATAACACCATAGAAATTAGCTCTAACCATGGTAAATATGCCTTAGCATATGCAGATGGTGCTGAGTTTCCTAAAGCTGTAGCTTTAGAAAACCCTAGCGCTACAACTATTTCTGGTGATATTTTAGCAACAGCTGTAAGCAAAACTATTTTTGCTGCTGGTAATGATGATTTACGACCTGTAATGAGTGGTGTATTTTTTCAGTTTTCTACCGAAGGTTTAACTTTTGTTGCAACAGATGCTCACAAATTAGTTAAATATACTCGTGAAGATATAAAAGCTAGCCAAGTAGCAGAATTTATTATGCCTAAAAAACCTTTAAATCTTTTAAAAGGAATATTAGCTGCTAGTGATGAAGATGTAACTATTGAGTATAACGATTCTAACGCAAAATTTACTTTTGAAAACACAGAATTAGTATGTAGACTAATTGATGGAAAATATCCTAACTATGAAGCTGTAATACCAAAAGAAAATCCGAATAAATTAAGCATAGACAGAACACAATTTTTAAACTCGGTTCGTCGTGTTAGTATTTTCTCTAATAAAACGACTCACCAAATACGTTTAAAAATTGCAGGAGCTGAACTTAATATCTCTGCTGAAGATATTGACTACTCTAACAAAGCAGAAGAACGTTTAACTTGTGATTATCAAGGGGACGATATGCAAATTGGTTTTAACTCGCGTTTTTTAACAGAGATGTTAAACAACTTAACTTCTGATGAGGTACAGTTAGAAATGAGCCTACCAAACAGAGCAGGAATTTTAACTCCTGTTGACGGGTTAGATGAAGGAGAACAAGTTACCATGCTTGTTATGCCAGTGATGCTAAATAGCTAAAATCATTTTAATAAAATAAATAAAAAAAGCAATTCAAAAAGAATTGCTTTTTTTATGCAATTTATTTATTATTAGATTTTTAATTTAATTGTAAAATTATCTTATTACTTTTACAATAAGCAATAACCTACAGATTCCCTTAAATCTGGTTATTATCTTTTAATTATTAATTAATCCTAAAAAATGAATAGTAGAATTAAATTATTCTTACTTGTTATACTTTGTGCTGCGCAGTTTTCTTGTAAAAATGACGATAGTACATCTAGTATTGATAATGACTTTATTGGAGAATGGTTACGTAGCGATTTTACATCTAATTTTGAATATAAATTATACTTTAATCAAAACCATACAGGATCTATAATAAATCAAGTAACAACCCAGGATGGCATTATTTCTAATATTAACTCAATAGAATGGAATATTACCAATGACTTATTAACTATAACACAAGACGAAATAGTAACACTTACCACCTATGTGTTTACACCTAATGGCAATTTAGTTTTAGCTAATTTTTCGGATTTTGAATTTATTAAACAATAAACATTTTATATACAAAAGCGCATATAAATTTATATGCGCTTTTGATATTTCACCTCATTCTTTCTTAATCTAAACCATTACTTAAATTAATAAAATGACCTTCATAGGTTCCTGAAATTTCAACGCCATCGTTTCTTGTAAAATTAAGAGTTAAGCCTATAAAATCTTCTGTATAATTGGTTATAGTTATATTACCAGCTACAACTTCTAAATCTGGATTACTTCCACTTTTGTAAAACTGACTTATACCATTTTCAAATTCAGAATTTATAACATCTCCATCAACAATAAACTCCAAACTTGAAATAGCATCCAAATCATACGTTTCACCTAATGTAAGATCTGAATAACTAATTCTAGCTGTAAAATAGCCTACATTATTAAGAGTAGTACCATTTAAAGATGCCTCAATTTCTGCTTCAGTACTGCTTGTTAAACTTAAAAATACCGAGTTATTTAATGTAGGTTCTACAATTGCTGTTTTCATTTCATAAACCAATGTTTCTACCGTAATATTGTTTTCGTTACTAGAACCAGAATTATCATCATCTGATGAACATGACACACTTAAGATAGTTACAACTGCAACTACAAAATATTTTAAATTTTTCATTTTTTTACATTTTAAAGGTTAGAAAAAGCCCACTTTTTACAGTGGGCCATTTAATATAAATCTGTATGATATCAACTTATTTTTTAATAAATTTTTGAGTTGTGGTATGCGCATTCGTTTGTATTTGCATCATATATAAACCGGTTGGTAATTGTGATACGTCTATACCATTTACTACAGTATTAGTTTGCTTTACCAATTGACCGTTTATGTTGTAAATAGCGATACGTTCTACCAGTGCTGTTGTGCTAACAAACAATTTGTCGCTTGCTGGATTTGGATATAGTTTCACTGTGTTTTCATTTAAAACAACATCATTTACTCCTAAGGTAGAATTATACTCATAAGCCCCTAAATCTATAGTGGTATTGAAAACCCTATCGTTTCCAGATAAGTCCAAATCACCAAATAAAGCCACATCAAAAAGTGAATTATCACCTTGGTCTATAATATAACTTGAAGCTGATGTAGGTTTATAATCAGCATCTAAATTTAAGTTATCGGTAGCAGGATCTAAAGTTGTTAGATTAGTAGTAGAAAACGTTCCGTATGTTCCAGCATTTGAAGGTACTGCTGCAATAGTATTTTTAATAAATACATTGTAAGTAGAATCTAATCCGTCGGAAATATCTCTAGTAGCTGCTGAACCATTAACAGTATTCTGCCAAAAGATAGAATTATTAACATTTAGGTTGACACTTCCATCTCCTGATGCCGTAATAGAATTACCATAAGTACCATTATAATCATTATTAACAAATGTACTGTTATTTATTACTACATCTAAAGTATTACCATTATTCCAGCCTTCTCTATAAATATTTAAAGCTGAAAGATTAATATCATTATCTGCCACCAAAACATTTGCCCATCGTGTAAAAATATAACCGTTTGTGCTGTCAGATTGTACGTAAACCAATCCCATATTAACAATGGTATTATTGGTAAACTTGGTGTTTTCAATAAGTAAACCTTGATTAAACTTTCTCATTTTAAGTAAATATCCATTGGAATAGTTATTTCTAAATACCGAATTTTTAATTTTTAAATTATTAGCATTTAAACTATTTGGAATAAAAATCACACCGTTTTCTTCAACACCACCCGATTGTGATGTGTCGTAAATATTTTCAAAAATAATACCATCAAAAGTAACGTTACTTGTTCTTAATTCAAATAAACGCTCTGCATTATCGGTTTTATTCGAAGAGAAATCACCATCAATATCATCACCATTAATATCACCAGTAAAAATGGTTGCATTTGTAGTATGAATAGCTGTTAAGTCTCTATCTGCTAAGGTTGTTTCGGTTCCTGCAAAACCTCCAATAATATCTACTTCGTCTGTATTAACGGCTATTGGTGTATTTTTATCTGCCAATGTATACGTTCCTCTTGCTACCCAAACAGCATCATTTAAATTGGTAAGTGCTAAAGCGTCTGTTACGTTTGTAAAAGCATCTGTCCATGAGCTACCATCGTTGGCACCTGTTGCATTGGCATCTACATAATACACTGCTGGTATACAATTTTCGCTATAACTTGTTTGATTATCTATAGTCCAACCTACATTATACTGACCACTGTTTGCTGGTGGTGAAAAGCCTGCATCAACTTGAATACATGTTAAACTTGGATTACTATACGCTTTCATGTAGATGAAATTGCTATTGTTTCCGTTAGAGATTAACAACGTTTCTAATGCACTATTTTCATGACAAAACAATTCATTAATATTTGTATTTAAACGTATGTCTAAACTTGTTAAGTTGTTGAAACCAGCATGCAAACGTGTTAATGATAAGTTGTTACTCACGTCAATAGTAGTTAAGCTATTATTAGGCACATCTAAACGCGTTAAATTGATAAAAGCTTCAATACCTGTTAAGTCTGCAATACCAATACCGTCCATAATTAACTCGGTTGTAGCTTGTGCTTCTGCAAGCGTTATTTCAGAATCTCCATTTAAATTGATAATGTTATCGCTTACTAAAAAGTTTTTAAAATTGGTATCAGGAATGTTTACTACTTGACTAAGAGCAGCACAATCGTCACCATAAACTGCTGAGTTACCTTTGGTCCAACCTTGACTGTATATTCCTGCATCTGCTGGTGGTGTAAAACCAGCGTCTATTTGAATACATGATAAACTATTACCATAGGCTTTCATCCAATTTATATTGCTGTTATTTCCGTTTGCAATATTTAACTGATATAAAACACCATTGTTATGACATTGAATATCTGTAATTTGCGTATTTGCACTAATATCTAATGTTTCTATTTGATTATCAGAACAGTGTAAACGCGTTAATGCAAGGTTATTACTTACATCTAAAGACGTTAAATTATTGTTATAGCAATCTAAACGTGTAATATTAACAAAAGCTTCAATACCTGTTAAATCTGAAATGGACAAACCATTAATTAATAATTCACCTGTAAAAGCTTGCGCTTCGGCAACAGAAATTTCAGAATCGTTATTGGTGTTAATTGCTAAATCTGCTGTCAGATAGCTTTTAAAATTAGCATCTGGAATGTTTACGTTTTGAGCAAAAGCCGAAAACAAACCAAAACATAAGCAGGTTGTAAATAGGAGTAATGTTTTTTTCATTGTAGTTGAGATTTATTTATTCAACTACAAAACAACAACCAACCTTAAGGTTTTTAAGGTGCTTTTTTCTGAATAGTGCTAATTTTTTTCTGAATAAAATTTACATAAAAGTTTCCTTAATGACTTCTAGAAACTGATCGCGTTTAGATTTTGAAATAGGAATGCGTTTTTTGTTATTCATCAGTAAATAATCACCATCGTCTTTTACCAATTCGTCTACGTATTTTAAGTTAATTAAATACGAACGATGACATTTAAAAAACATGGCATTACGCTCTAACTGCTCTACAAAATGTTTTAAGGGCTTACAAATTGTTTTTTGTTTTCCATCTATTAATTGTACGTTGGTATACATACCATCGGCTTCAAAATAGACGATGTCGCTATGCGAAGCAAACATAATGCCTTTAGGTATTTCTAATGCAATTTTATCTATAGACAATTGTTTTAACGAGTCGCGCAACTTGTTTAACTGGTCGTTTAAGTTGTTGGCTTTTATAGCTTCTTCGGCTTTTGCAACGGCTTCTTTTAATTCGCTAGTATCTACGGGTTTTAACAGATAATCTACTGCAGATAACTTAAAGGCTTCAATAGCATATTGGTTATACGCAGTTACAAAAATGATTTTAAAATCAATGTGATTTGGAAAGTATTCTAAAATATCTAAACCGGACTGATTAGGCATTTCAATATCTAAAAACACCACGTCTGGTTTTGACGTTTTAATCAAATCTACACCAGATGCTAAATCTTGGGCTTCGGCAATACTAGTAACACTTTTACAATGTTCGGTTATGAGCTTAGATAATAAATGTCTGGCGCGTTTTTCGTCGTCTATAATTATGGCTTTCATAGTTGTATTATATAGGCATTGTTATAACCACTTTGGTTCCTGAAGCGATTTGATTATCATTGTATAAATCTTCAATAGCGATGGTTATATCGCGTTTTAATTTATTTTTATACAGATGCACACGTTCTTCATTGGCTTTTGTAGCAAAGGGTTTGTGTTGTTGGTTTGGTCGTTTTAATTTTTCAGATTGTGCGCGACCTATACCATTATCTTCAACTGTAATTTGTAATTTATGTTGCTGAATTATTTTAGCTTCAACCTTTAATTGTCTATTGGTTAACTTATGTAATAATCCGTGTTTTAAAGCATTCTCTACATAGGGTTGAATGAACAATGAAGGGACTTTTATTTGTTTCGTATTTAACTGTTCATCAATGGTAATATTATATTCTAATTCGTCTTCAAAACGCACTTTTTCTAATTCTAAATACAATTTTAATGCATTTAATTCTTCTTCTAAAGTGATTTCGTTTTGCTGACTATAATCTAAATACATTCTTATTAATCTGCTAAACTTGACTAAATACGAGCTTGCTAATTCCTTTTCATTCGAAATAATATAATCTTGAATAGAATTTAAAGCATTGAAAATAAAATGCGGATTCATTTGCGAACGCAGATTTTCCAATCTTAAATTCGTGATTTTTTTATCGATTAAAATTTTATCAATTTCTGCAATACGTTGGGTTTCTTTTTGTTGTAATCGCCATCTAAAATACAACCAAATCAACCCAAAAATAGTGAATAGAACCAAACTATAAAACCAATAGGTTTCCCAAAATGGTTTTGCTATTTCAAACGTAATTGGTGTAGCTAAAACAGGTTTTTGGGCACTGATGTTTTTTGCTTTAAGCTCAAATGTATAAGTACCACTAGACAAACTGTTAAAATTAACAAAGTGTGTATTTAATGGAATGTTATGCCAACTCGAATCCATCTGTTTTACACGATATTGATAGTTGACGTGGTGATTAGATTGAAATCCGTTTGAGTTGAATGTGATGCCAATTTTATTTAAATTGTAAGGTAATTTATAGTTGCTTGCAACCAAAGTATCGCGATCGTTTAAGGAAACTGTTTTTACCTTAACATTGGCTGTTTTAAAGGATTTAAATAATCCTTTTGTTTTAGGAAGGGTATAAAATGCTTTTGGTGAAGTTATTATAATTTGATCTTGAAGTATCAAAAAATTGTTTACTGCAGTATTTAAACCATCTTGCGCACTTAATAATTTAACCGTTTTGCTTTTTAATTGATACTGAAATAAGCCTTCATCTGTTGAAATCCACAATACGTCATCATTACAGCGAATATTATTAATTTGAAGCTGTTTTGGCAATTGAATTTCTAATTTTGATAATTTATCATTTTCAAATTTCAATAAACCGTTATGCTGTGTTGCCAACCAAATGTCATCATCACCTTTTGTAATGGCATTCACCAATAAACTATTGTTATCATATTTTATTTCTTCTGAAGAAAACGTATTGGTATTGTATTTATAAAACCCATCAATATAAGACACAAACAATGTATTACCAATTACTACAGAAGCTTTTACACGACTTTCTTTTAGAATTTGTTTTTCAGGATGATTAAACGGATTTTTATATACAATACCTTGACGATAATTACCATAAAACAAAGTGTTATCATCAATTTTAGAAAATGTTTTAGCAACTGAAAATCGGTTATTTACGTCTAAAATTTCATCATTCTTCAAATTAACTACAAACGATTCTGAAGCATTAATACTTACTATTAATTGTTTGCTTTGAACATCAAAAAAAAGTTTACCGATGATTTTTTTTCCTGGTAATTGCAGTGTTTTTATTAGCTCATTTTGATTGTAAAACAATAATTTACCATCATTTGTTCCTAAAACAAATTGATTATTTTGTAACGCTGCAGAAGCTGTGACTTTAGAGTCTATATTTGATAATTCTACACGACGAATATTTAAGTTTGGCGACACAAACACGCCATTATCTAAAGTTGTAAACCAATAATTTTTATTAAAATCTATTTGAACATCGGTAATAGACTCTGTTGTAAAAAGTTGTTCTTTAAACGTAAACGTTTCATTTTCAAAACCATAAATAAACACACCAGAACTTGTTAAAAACCAATAGTTGCTTTCAATATTTAAAACATTATAAATAGTTTCATTTTTTAATCTAGCAGGTGTTATTACTTTTTTTGAGGTGTTTTTTGTTTTATCTATTCTATAAATTACATTTCCAGTAGAACTTTTGTGCGTAAAAAAAACAGTGTTTTTAAATGCAAAAATTCTAGGTGATTGTATAAGATAACTGCTTGCAATTTCAAGTATTTTTGTATTTGTATTGTTATCAAATTTGTATAATCGATGTTGTTTTAAATCGCCTTCAAAATTGATTACAAATGTGTAATTACTGCTGTTATCTTTAGCATTAGTAATACACATACCTTTAAAGACTTCGGTAACTTGCTTTGTTTTTTTATTAATATCAAAAATGCCAGTAACGGTAAATAATCTTATGCTGTTTTCTAATATTTCGTACTGAGCCAATTGTCCTTTTACCAATTTATTAGCATCATAAAACAATTTTAATGTATTATTTTTTACATAAAAAATTTGTCCGTAAACATTATTACACCACAAAATACCATTGCTGTCTAGTTTTAACTGAAATAAGGAGTTTGCTTTTTGGTCTGGATGGCTAAAACGTTGATAAGACTTACCATTATAACGATACAAGCCTTTGTCTGCTGCTAACCATATATAGTTTTCTTTATCTTCAAGCACATCATAAAATTCAACATCTGGAAGATTTGAAACATTTGCCATATGCTCAAAAACAGGGTTTTGGGCATGTAAAGCCAATGAAAATAAGATAGTGAATATGTAATAAAAATAGCGAAACATAATAATAAGCTAACAAACTTAATATTAAATAACGAAACCTTATTTATTTTTTTCTGTATGCAAGTTATTTTTTTCTAAAACAAAAAACGCAACCTTTTAGGTTGCGTTTTTCTTTATCTCTTAAAGACTCCCTTCTTCAAGGGAATTAACTAACTAATAAAATTAAAAGATAAAGGATATGTTGGCGTTTCTCCATTGCTAGCTTTAATAGCATTTACAATAGGAAATACTATTGCTATAATTCCTAATAGAACAAAGCCTAAAAGTCCTAAGCCAAATAATAAAATTAATGGTACACAAATTATACAGTACACAATTAAGCTTAATTGAAAGTTTATAATGTTTTTACCATGCGCGTCCATTTCTTGCACTTTTTCTTTTTGGGTAGCCCAAAGAATAAGAGGCACTATTAAACTACCAAAACCAATAACTAGAGTAACTAGTTGACTTAAGTGGGTAATAACTAAAAGCTGTTTGTCTTGTCTTTTCATGATGATTGTATTATTGATTGATACTTATAAGACGTACAAGGCTAAAAATTGTTACATAAAACAAGAAAATTATTAGTGTGGCAATTTATCTTTTAATAAACCATATAAAAACGTACCCAATATTGCTGCTAGTAAAACAATAATTATTGGTACATATCCTGCTCCTACAAGTACAAAAATGGGTCCAGGACAAGCTCCTGCCAAAGCCCAACCTAATCCAAAAATAATACCTCCAAGCATATATCTAGAAAATGATTTTTCTTTAGGAAGTATTACCACAGGATTACCATCAAATGATTTTAATTGGTAACGGTTTATTATTTGCACAAATAAAATACCAAAAGCTAAAGCTGTTCCTATTATACCATACATATGAAAAGATTCAAACCGAAACATTTCATAAATACGAAACCATGAAGCTGCTTCCGATTTGTACATTATTACACCAAAGAAAAAACCAACAAGGATATATAAAATACTTTTCATCTTTAAAATATTAATGGGAATAATACATGAACCATTAGCAATCCTCCAATAAAAAAGCCTATTACAGCAATTAAAGAAGGCACTTGCAAATTACTTAAGCCAGAAATAGCGTGACCAGAAGTACAACCTCCTGCATAACGAGCGCCAAAACCAATAAGTATTCCTCCTACTACTAATATTAAAATGGTTTTTATATCGCTTAAAGCGGAAATAGAAAATAATTCTTTTGGTAAGTATGTATTATCTGTAGAGATATTAATATTTGCTAACGAAACCTTAGTAGCTTCACTAATAGCTGGAATATCTCCATTAGACATAAAATTAGCAGCTACAAAGCCACCAAGCATTGCTCCTAGCACAACGAGTAAATTCCATCGATCTGCTTTCCAATCAAATTGAAAAAAGGAACTTACCTTACCTGCTCCACAAGCAGAACAAAACGTCTTTAAATTAGAAGACATACCAAACTTTTTTCCCATAAGTAAGAGAATAAGCATAGTACATGCTATTAAAAAACCTGATATATACCAAGGCCATGGCTGAAGTAAAAATTCCATAAATTAAATTTTATTGCAAAAATACATGCTATAAACTAATTTACAGAAATTTTATCCTATTAAATCCATAGGAATAAGCTTTCACTATCTTTCCTATTTATTTTATACTACAGCCTGAAGCTTCTTTTTTTATGCCTAATTTCACCAAAATAGTTTCTAACAAACACCATTTAGTAAAAGCAGACTGAATTAGGTTTACACCAATAAATACAGTAAACCACATCCAATTAGGGTTTACATAAACCGTAAGCACAACACTTAGTAATACCATGATGCCAACAATAACACGAAAATATGTATTTAACATTTTATTATTTTTTTAATTTATATAGATTTTTCTATAGGAACAACAACCGCTTTTAAAGGGTTATTAGTTTCTAAATTTGCATTAAATTCTTTTATCAAATGGAATAGCGTATCAATACTTTCAGTTTCCGCAAACGAAAAAAACAAACGCGATTCATTACCAAATTCATCACCTGGAAACCAACTAGAAGCCATAGTTATTGAAGATCCATTTTTATAACCATCAATATCAGAACTACTAAAATTGTGAATGTTTGCTTTTTTAAAAAGCTTTAAAACTTCTTCTTGAAATGCTTCAACTGCTGTAACTATGACTAATTTCATGATTTTTTTTATTTATAATTTTTCTTTTCTATCATATAATACACCAATGGAACAACCAATAAGGTCAAGACTGTAGATACAATAGTCCCTCCCATTAATGAGATTGCTAATCCTTGAAATATTGGGTCAAACAGTATCACAAAGGCTCCAATAACAACCGTTCCTGCTGTTAGCAAAATAGGTGTTGTACGTACTGCTCCTGCTTCAATCGCTGCTTGTTTTAAAGGAATACCTTCTGCTATTCTTAAGTTTATAAAATCAATTAGTAAAACAGAGTTTCTAACCATAATTCCTGCTAAGGCAATCATACCTATAAATGAAGTTGCTGTAAAAAAGGCTCCCATAATCCAGTGACCTAGTATAATTCCAATTAGTGACAATGGTATAGCAACCATCATAACAATTGGTGCTTTAAAGTTTTGAAACCAGCCTACAATTAAGATGTAGATTAAGATAATGGCTCCTAAAAAGGCAATTCCTAAATCTCTAAATACTTCTAAAGTAATTTGCCATTCTCCATCCCATTTTACGGTATAATTATCCTCAAAATCTGGCTGCCCTAAATACATTTCGTTTATTTGATAGCCTTTAGGTAACGGAATTTCTTTTAACTTTTCTTCCATTCCTAAAATGGCATAGGCAGGACTTTCTAACTCACCAGCCATATCTGCCATGACATACACTACACGTTTTTGGTTTTTTCGATAAATACTTTTTGCTGCAGTATTTTCTGTAATGGTTACCAAATCAGCAATAGGCACCATGTTTCCTTGTTTCGATTTTACTTTTAATTGCGATATATCTGTAATAGTAGATTTCTCTTTTTCATCTAAAGACAATACCAAACCAACTTGGTTTACCGCATCTTCATCATACAAATTAGTAATAGCTCTATTAGACAATGCCATATGCATGGTATACGCTATTTGTTGTGGAGCAACACCATACAACATGGCTTTTTCTTTATTAATATCAAATTGATATTCTGTTTGATCTGCTTCCACCATCCAATCAATATCCACCACATCATCGGTATTTTTTAAGATATCTTGAACACTGTTTGCTATTTTTATTTGCTCTTTATAATCAGGACCATACACTTCAGCAACAATAGTAGAAAGTACTGGTGGTCCTGGCGGAACCTCTACTAATTTTACATTGGCATTGTATTTTGCTGCTATTTTTTGAATATCTGGACGCAGTAATTTAGCAATATCATGACTCTGTGCAGAGCGTGATTCTTTATCTAATAAATTTACTTGAATATCTGCCATATTAGATCCTCCACGTAAATCATAATGACGTACCAATCCATTAAATGTTATTGGCGCAGAAGTACCAACATAGTTTTGGTAATTCACTACTTCTGGTCTGGTAGATAAATATTGTGAAATCTCTTGTGCTACTACTCCTGTACGTTCTAAGGTAGTACCTTCTGGCATATCAATTACTACTTGAAATTCATTTTTATTATCAAATGGCAACATTTTTACTGCAACCGATTTGGTAAAAAACAACACCATAGTTCCCATCAATACAAGAAAAGTTACACCTAAAAACATCCAGCGTTTTCCTTTACTTTCTAATAACGGACGCTCAAATTTGTTATATACTTTATAAATAAGAGTATCTTCTATTGCTTTTTCTGGTTTTTCTTCAACTCCTTTTTTGTCTTTTTCTCTTAAGAAAATATAGCCTAAATAAGGTGTAATAGTCAAAGCTACAAATAGCGATAAAATCATAGCTATAGACGCTCCTATTGGCATTGGTGCCATATATGGTCCCATCAGTCCAGAAACAAAAGCCATTGGTAATACAGAGGCTATAACCGTAAATGTTGCCAAAATGGTTGGATTACCAACTTCATTAATAGCATATAACGCAGCTTGTTTAAAAGGCAAGCGTTTCATTTTAAAATGCCTGTGCATGTTTTCGGCAATAATAATAGAATCATCCACCACAATACCTGTTACAAATACTAAGGCAAACAAAGTAATTCTGTTAAGCGTATAATCTAACATATAGTAGCTTAACAAGGTTAAAGCAAAAGTAATTGGCACAGATAAAAATACTACCAATCCTCCTCGCCAACCCATAGCAAGCATTACAACAAGCGTAACAGCAACGATAGAACCAATAAGGTGCAACAACAATTCTGATACTTTATGCGATGCTGTTTGGCCATAGTTTCTGGTAATTTCTACATGTACATCATCTGGAATTAAAGTGCTTCTTAAATGATCTACTTTATTAATTATTACTTCGGCAATTTTCATGGCATCTGCACCTTTTCTTTTAGCAACCGAAATAGTAACTGCAGGATATTCAGACTTGTATTCTGCAGATTTTTCTGCGCCTTTACCAAATCCTAAACTCACATAATTTTGTGGTACTTCTGGACCATCAATTATACGTGCTACTTGCTTTAAGTAAACAGGTTGATTTTGTTGCACACCAACCACTAAATTTTCTACATCTGTAACCGATTCTAAGAACTTGCCAGTATTTACTAAAAACTCATTGTCGTTTTTATCAAAACTCCCAGAATTTAATTGGCTATTATTCGCCTTTATCATTTCAGAAACAGACAAGAAATCTAAGCCACTTGCAGCTAATTTATCCTTATCTAAAACCACACGTAATTGACGATCTCTACCTCCTATTTTGTGTGTAATTGCTACATCGTTTACCTTTTTAATTTCTGACTCTAACTCTTGCGCCATTTGGCTTAACTGATAATCGTTGTAGTTTTCACTCCATAAGGTTAAACCCAACATAGGTACATCATCAATCGCTCTGGTTTTTACCAACGGAAAAGTTACTCCTGCTGGCATTTGGTCCATATGCTTATTAATTTCGTTGTATAACTTTACAAAAGATCGCTCAATATCTTCACCTACATAAAACTGTACAATAACCATACCTTGCTCTTTCATAGAGGTAGAATACACATACTCCACGCCTTTAATATTAGAGATTAATTGCTCTAAAGGTTTAATTACACGCGACTCTACTTCTGTTGGGCTAGCGCCAGGATAACCTACAAAAATATCTGCCATAGGCACATCAATTTGTGGTTCTTCTTCACGCGGAATTAAAAACGAACTGTACACACCAACCACCATAAAAACAATCATTAAAAGCACTGTAAGCTTAGACTGCATAAAGACTTTGGCAATTTTACCTGCGATTCCTTCTTTCATAATTATTACTTTTTTTTCATTCCCACGAAAGTGGAAATCTTTATATTTTGGGCGTTTTAACAGGCTATCCGTTGCAATCTTTTTTCTAGTACTGATTTTATTTCAACATCTTTCAATTTAAACTCCATGCTTTTTTGAAAGAGATACTAAAACTAGTTCAGTATAGAAAAAAGGATTTCCTCTTCTATCCTTAACGCAACTTATTAGTTATTGAATGGTAATTTTAGCGCCATTGTAAAGCTTTCCTTCAGCAGAAACAATGTAAGCTTCGTCTGCATTTAAACCAGATAACACTTCTACCTGCTCTCCAAATGTTCTTCCTAATCGCAACCAACGTAGCATTGCTGTATTACTTTGACTTACCGTATATACTCCAGATAATTGCCCATTGGTTATAATAGCATCATTAGGAATTAAAACCATAGTCGATTTTGCTTTTCTTTCCACAGGAAATTGAACCGTTGTAAACATACCAGATAAAATATTGGCATCGGTTTTATTTAAAGCTATTTTTACTAAATATTGTCCTCCTGTATTTTTAGCCGAGGTACTTACTTCTACAACTTTTCCCTTTAAGGTTTGGTTAATTGATTTTACTAAAACGTCTACCGAAACTCCGTTTTTTATAGCAGAAATCTCTGTTTCTGGAATCCTTGCTATCACTTCAAAACTACCAGGAGTTTCCATACTAATTAATGGCATTCCTGGATTAGCCATATTTCCTGCTTCTACATTCTTGCTTGTAATAGTACCACTAAAAGGAGCCGTAATATTACTATAGGTAAATTGGGCATTGATTTCGTTTTTCATTTGTTTAGCTCCTTCTAAACGTGCTTTTGCCATATTAAAATTGGCAGTCATATCATCCATTTCTTTTTGCGATGCACTATTATCTGCAAATAAGCTTTTAAAACGATTGTAATCTTTTTGCGCATTATTAAAAGCTGCTGTAGCTTCAGTTATACTAGCGTTTACTTGTGCTCTTTTAGCTTGTAAATCACTATTATTAATAGATACTAATATTTGTCCTTTGCGTACTTTATCTCCAACATTTACGTGTACTTTATTCACGTATCCCATCATTCTTGTACTTAAATCTGCACTATTGGTAGCTTGTATTTTTCCGCTTACACTTAAAAACGGACTATTATCATTAGCAACCACCTGATTTGTTTTTACACTAATTGCTGGCGAATTGTCTACCACTGGCTTTTTTTCTTCGTTACCACAACTTGCTAGTAACAAGGCAACAGAACATGCTAGGATTGTATATGTTTTTTTCATCATTAAAATTATTCTTTAGTTAAAAATTGTAAGTATGCTTGTGCATAATTATATTCAAAAATGGTTTGATAATATTCTAATTGCTTCTGCGCATATTGTGTTTCAGCCATTAATAAATCGGATGTTTTTTCTAGACCTTCTTTAAATCTATTGGTTCTTATTCGTAAAGATTCTTCCGATTGCTCTAAGGCTAAAGTTGTTAATTTCAACTTATTTTCAGCATCTAAAAAAGCACGTCTTGCCTTATTTAATTCTAAATTACTTTGTGATACATATTGTGTGTATTCTAGTTTTGATTTTTCAAATTCGGCTTTACTTTTTTGCGCTTTTCCAAAACGTTTAGAACCTTGAAAAATATCCCAACTTAATTGTGCTCCAAATAAATACCCATTAGCATCGCCTTGAAAAACTTGATCGTCATACAGCTCATAACTACCAAAAGCATTTAGTCTTGGTAAAAAGGCCATTTTATCGGCTTTATTCATGGCTTCATAAGCATTAGATGCTAATTGCATGGCTTTAATATCTGAACGGTTTTCAGACACTTTTTTGTCTTGCATTGTAAATGAAGAAACTACTAATTCATCTGTAGGTGTATATATAACATAGGTATCATCATTCATTAAAAAAGACAAATAATTAGAAGCGTTTTGCACATTACTTTTTGCTGTTTGCAACTGGTTTTGCACTTCGGTTACACGCACTTCTACATTTAATACATCTGCACGTTGTAAATAGCCTTGTTTAAAACTATCATCGGCTAATTTTTTATTAGCATTGGCAGCATCTAATGCTTTTTCTAAAACAGCAACTGCTTTATATGCCAGTTGTAATTGCATATATGCTTTTTCTACTTCAAAGGCTAAATAATCTTGGGTACGTTCTGTTTTTAAAGACATAGCTTCCATTTTAGATTTAGCAGCCTTACGTTGATACATACCATCTAAATTTATTAGTGGTTGCTGAAACTCAAACTTTGTTGCGTAATTTTCTATCTGAGAAGGGTCATTTAATAATGCAGGACTAAAATCATTTTGTGTTAAAATTTCCTGATTTAATTTAGATCCAAAAGCCATTAACGGATTGGTAGTGGCAATTCCTGTATGACTTGCTGTAATATTTGGTAAAAATACAGCGTTTGTTTGTCTGTAATCTGCTTTTGCTTGCTTAAACTCTTCTTCAGAGATCTTAATACTTGAATTGTTTTCAGACACTTTTGCCAAAACATCTGTTTTAGCAATAGGCACTAAATCTTGTGCTTGCACAGAAATTGTGCAAACCAAAAAGAACAATGGTATATAAATATATTTTTTCATTAATTATTAATTTACTGTACAAATGTACATTAGAAAAACACCGAAGTCAGTAACATAAGTTACCAAGAGAAATGACATAAAAACAAAGTGGTATTGTAATTATACTAGTATCACTTACTTTTGCATGCTATATGGATTCATTAACGCAAATAGTATTAGGAGCAGCTGTAGGAGAAGTTGTTTTAGGTAAAAAAATAGGAAACAAAGCCATGCTTTATGGTGCTGTTGCTGGAACCATTCCTGATTTTGATGTATTTGCTTCTTATTTTACAGATACGGTTTCTGCACTTTCTATACACAGAGGTTTTACACATTCTATTGTGTTTTCTGTACTTTTTGCTCCCATTTTAGCTTGGTTAGTTACTAGGTATGAAACCTATAAAAATTTTAAAGACTGGTCGTGGCTATTCTTTTGGGCATTTGTAACGCATCCTATTTTAGATGCACACACTACTTGGGGAACGCAATTGTTTTGGCCTTTAGATTTACGGTTAGCATTTAAAACCATTTTTGTTATAGACCCTTTATACACTGTACCTTTTTTAGTCTTTTTAATTTTGGCTATGCTACAAAAACGCACGGCTAACAAACGTCATTTTTATAACAAGTTAGGTTTAATAATAAGTACCTCTTATTTAGTATTAACGTTTCTTTTAAAAGGCATTGCTTACCGTAAATTTGAATCTGCTTTAGCCAATCAAAATATTGCTTATTTAGATATGGACACCAGACCTTCTCCTTTAAACACCATACTTTGGAGCGCTAATGTAGAAACGGAAGAAGCATATTTATTAGGGAATTATTCTTTTTTTGATACACAAGCAATATCTTTTGAAACTTACCCAAAACAGCATGAGTTATTAGGTAATTTAATTACAAACGAAAAAGTACAACGTATGATTGCTATTTCTGAAGGTTGGTATACTATTACTAAAAAAGAAGGTATTCTATATTTTAACGATTTACGTTTTGGGTTATTAAGTTTAACACCAAAATCTAACAACTTTGTTTTTAAATATAGAATAGATGTTGATGCTTCTGGTAAACTTACATTTACTGAAGAACAAAAAAACAATAGAGATGGTAAAAAATTGATAAACGAATTGTGGCAACGTGTAAAGGGAAATTAAAAAATAATTTTAACGAAAAAGCATCTATAAATAATTATAAATGCTTTTTACCAATCAACCAAAAAAACTGATAACCACATCAGTTAACCTTTAGAGAGCCTCCATATCTTACAACAAGCATTATTTTTATACTTAAATAAAGAAACTTGAAAAAAGAAAATATAGGATGCCTCTTTTTAAACCTTTAATATTTTATAATTCTTTGTGTCATTACAAACGTTTGTAAATATTACAAAACGCTTATATTTTTATTAAAGCCCAACAAAAAATTACTTTATATCACAAAAATAAGGCAACATATAATAACCTTCAGTAACTAATGTTACGCAAGAAAAAAATTATAATGAAATCTAACTTATAAATAAACAAATACAATATTTCTTACTACTTCGTTCTTGGTGAGGCAAAATATCCTTAAATTTATTCCCTTAATTTTTTTTAAAATTCTCATGAATATTACAGCTGCATATACAGACCTCTATCAAATTACAATGGCTCAAGTTTATTTTAAAACGAAACCCAAAGGAAGAGCGGTTTTCGATTATTATTTTAGACACAATCCTTTTAACAGTGGTTATTCCATTTTTGCTGGACTAGAAGATGTTTTAGATATACTTGAAACTTTAGAGTTTACAGCCTCAGATATTTCGTATTTAAAACAAAAGGGATTTGAAAGTGATTTTTTAGAGTATTTAGAGAATTTTCGTTTTAAAGGAAACATTTATTCTAACAAAGAAGGTGATGTCGTGTTCCCAAACCGACCTATATTACAAGTAGAAGCTAATATTATAGAAGCCCAGATTATTGAGACGGTTTTACTAAACATTCTTAATTTTCAAACCTTGATTGCTACAAAAGCCAGCAGAATAAAATTTAGCGCTAAAGACGGAATTCTATTAGACATGGGCTTACGTCGCGCACATGCCACAGGTGGATACTATGCGTCTAGAGCTGCTGCTATTGGTGGTTTTGACGGAACAAGTAATGTTAAAGCTGCCGAAGATTATAACATTCCTTCTTCTGGTACCATGGCTCACTCTTTTATACAAAGTTATGACGACGAATTACAGGCTTTTAGAGACTTTGCTAAAATGCGATCAGAAAATTGTGTTCTCTTAATTGATACTTACAATACTCTTAAAAGTGGACTACCAAATGCCATTGCTGTAGCTAAAGAAATGGAAAAGAGAGGCGAGCAATTATTAGGCGTACGTTTAGACAGTGGTGATTTAGCCTATTTATCTAAAAAAACACGAGAGATACTTGATAATGCCAATTTAAATTATGTAAAAATTGTAGCCTCTAACCAATTAGATGAATATGTAATTAAAAGTCTAAAAGAACAAGGTGCACCAATTGATATATTTGGTGTTGGTACAAACCTGGTTACAGGAAAACCAGATGCTGCCTTAGATGGTGTGTATAAATTAGCAGAATATAATGATACTCCAAGAATCAAACTTTCTGAAAATATAATTAAAATATCGCTTCCTTTTAAAAAACAAGTGTACCGAATGATAGACGACAAAGGAATGTTTTACGGAGCAGATGCAATAACACTTTCTACAGAAAATGAAGTAACTGTAATGGAGCATCCCTTTGATATTACTAAAAGTTTAGAACTAAATTCTTTTACAAAAGAGCCTTTGCTAGAACAGGTGATGAAAGACGGAAAAAAAATAGTTCCTTCTCGATCTGTTAGTGAAATTTCAAAATTTTCGCAATCGCGATTAAAGCAACTTCCTAATGAATATAAGCGTTTTCAGAATCCGCATATATACAAAATTGGACTAAGTACAGCGCTAAAAAAAGAACGAGATTCTTTAATTAAAAAACACAAGTTCTAATATTGATAATTTCAAAAAAAATATACAATTCACCAGCTTTATAAAGCAATTCAAAAAAAAATTACTTATGAAAACGCTACTAATCATTGATGTACAGAACGATTTTATGCCAAGTGGATCACTTCCTGTTCCTTACGGAAATGAAATTGTACCTGTTATTAATGCGATACAAGATAAATTTGATTTGATAGTTGCTACACAAGATTGGCATCCTAGAAATCATGTGAGTTTTGCCAATAACCATGAAGGAAAATCTAACTTTGATGAAATAGAAATTTATGGTAAAACACAAACATTATGGCCAGACCACTGCATACAAGGCACAGAAGGTGCAGCATTTCATCGGGATTTAAATACTGAAAAAATGGAAGCCATTTTTAGAAAAGGAACAGATACAACCATAGATAGTTATAGTGCATTTTATGACAATGGACATTTAAAATCTACAGGATTGACAGGTTATTTAAAAGAAAAAGGAACCACACAGCTTTTTCTATGTGGTTTAGCTTCAGACATCTGTGTTTATTTTTCTATTATTGATGCTTTTAAAGAAGGTTTTACCTGCTTTTTTATTGAAGATGCTTCTAAAGCATTGGATACTAAAGAATTTGAAAATCTTAAAAAAAGCATGATTACTATGGGAATTAAGATGGTTACCTCAGCATCTATTTAGTTAACTTTAAAATACAGCTAATTCTATTTTAATAAAAAAAGCACTTATAATAACTTATAAATGCTTTTTCACTAACCATGCAAAAACAACCTAATAAATCAGTTTGTTTTTCTAGTACCTCCATGTCCTCCTGCTACTACAAGCATTATTTTTATACTTAAATAAATAAACTTGAAAAACTGAAGAATAGGATTCATCATTTTAAATCTTTTATATTTTGATATTCTTTGTGTCATGATATTCTATTAAAAATTTTAAATCTCTATACGTATTTATTATGTCGTGGTACAATGAGTAAATAAATTTTACTCGGGAATCAGCCACCAAAAAGGTTTCATTTTTGCTTTATAAATAAAAGCATAATGCAGAGCTAATTTTAACCAATGACCTGCTAAACCAATATCACCAAAGGTTTTACCTAAATGTCTACCTTGAGTTTTTGGATATTTTTCATAATCTGGAACAATGGGATACGTAGTAATACTTACACCACTTCCTGTAGTCATTCCAAAACCTGCAGACGCAATACAAGCTGCTCCCATATTACCTAAAGAACCTTTATGGTTTAAGGATTCTTTTCCGCTTTTAATGCTATCTATTATATTATCTGCAACCAATTTTGCCGTAATACCAGAAGGCATTCCTGTACGTGGTGGCGCAGGAGAGATATCTGTACCATTTTTGCTTTTTCTTGGTTTAGAAATAGCATGAGGAGGCGCAAAGGCTATTCCTGGTGCAAATATGTTTTTATAACTTGGGTTTTGATAGGTTTCTGGCCAATCTTTAACAGACCATTCTTCATAAGGTTTTGGTGTGTAATCTGCATCTACTAGCATAAAACCTTTAAAAAGTTTTTCTGTAATATCTTTTTCATTTTTATCATAGGCTTTAAAACCGTGTCCTGAAAAAGAAGGTATTAACATGGCGAAATCAAAAGTTTCTGATTTGTGTTCACCATCTAAGTTTTCATAATACGCTACACCATCTTCAATTTTATTTACTCCAGCACCAAGAATCCATTTAATGCCTCTATCTTCAAAAATCATTTCAATCATTTCATGAGATTTCATAGATAAACTTCCGTAGCTTAAAAGCATACCATCCATACCAAAATCACCTAATTGGTATTCGTTAGAAATCCAAATAACTTCTGCCATATCACGCACATTATGGTTGCGTAATTCTTGTTCTACATTTAAAATATACTCAAAAGCAGCACCTTGACAGGTAGATTTTGCGTGTCCTGTACCAATTAAAATTTTAGCTTTTTTTCCCGCTTTCATTTGCTTAATTAAAGCACTCAACCCTTGCCATGCATGATCTGCATGTGTATACGTACAAACAGAATATGTTTTATTTTCACCAGGAATTAAGCCTTCAGTTGCTTCAAAATTTAATTTTGGACCTGTAGCATTAATTAAATAATCATAGGTTACTTTTTCTTGTTTTCCTTTATGTTCTCCTGTTACATATTCTGACAAAACATATGGTTTTTCTTCTGTTTTATCTCCTTCAGGAAAAAAGGAAATTGCTTTGGCTTGTTTAAACTCTATTCCTTTCTTTTTATACAAAGGAGCTAATGGAAATAAGATTTTTTTGGATTTCATTCTACCAATTCCTACCCAAATATTTGAAGGAATCCATTGATAATTACTATTAGGAGATACCACAACAACTTCGTGTTTTTTTTGCAGTTTTCTACGTAAATGAGTTGCCGCAACGTGACCAGAAATTCCTGCTCCTAGAATGACTATTTTAGACATGATTGTTATTTTTATGTAAAGATAAATTCAACTAAAACACTATACAGTGACTTTTGTTACACAAGTATTTTAATTTGTTTTCTTATAACTCCAAACAGCCAAGCCGTTCATTATAAAAGCATAAAGAGCTGTTTTAAATAATTGTGGTAGAATATCTGTAAAGCCAGAACCTTTTAACATTACCATACGCATGACTTCAACAAAATATCGTATTGGGTTAAATTTGGTAAGGGTTTGTGCCCATTTTGGCATGCTTTCTATAGGAGTGAATAACCCACTCATTAAAATAAAAATAACAGTAAAAAACCAAGCAATAAACATAGCTTGTTGTTGCGTATCTGTAAAATTTGAAATGAATAAACCAATACCTAAAATCACTAAAATATAAATAGAAGTATACAAATACATGAGTGCTAAACTACCAAGCATTGGTACATTAAATATGAGTCTAGCTAAAATTAAACCAACGGTTAATAAGCCCATTCCTATTACCCAAAAAGGAAAAAGTTTACCAATAATAAACTGACTTTTTTTAATTGGTGTAACGTTAATTTGCTCTAAAGTTCCTATTTCTTTTTCTCTTACAATATTCATTCCTGAAAGAAATAAAGTAATCATAGTTACTAATAAAACCAATATACCAGGAACCATAAAGGTTTTGTAATTTAAAGTTTTGTTATACCAAAATAAAGGAATCGTTTCTATTACAATTGGTTGTATTTGTTTATCTGATACTTGTAACACATCCATTTTTATATTTTGATTAAAACCTTGTACAATTTGTGTTACATATACATTTTCAATTCCTGCAGCTGCACCATCAATAGCATTAATAGTAATACCTAAATTATTGCGTTTTTCATTTTGTAAATCGCGTTCAAAATAATTCGGAATTTCCAAAAGCACATCTACTTCTCCTTTTAACATTGCTGCACTTGCTATTGCTTCTGAAGGAAAAACAGTTAATACATTAAAATAGGTTGACGCATTAAATTTTTCAACTAATGCTCTAGAAGTTGAGGAGTGATCATTATCAATATAACCAAATTTGATGTTTTTTACTTCAAAAGTGGCTGCATTTGATAATATAACCAATTGCAATATTGGCAACACAAAAATAATAGGAAGCATGCCTTTATTTCTAAAGATTTGCTTAAACTCTTTTTGTATGATGTATAGAATTGTTTTCATAACTTTTTCCACGAAAGTGAAAATCTTTTTATTTTTTTAATAATGCCAACAAGGTTATTAAAATCCTGAAGGATGACTTGCTTCGCTACTCCAATCTAATTTTATATTTTTTTACGCTTAATACTATAAAAAACACAGTCATAGCTAACAAAATCAAAGTTTCCTTCCAAATAAATTGCAACCCTACTCCTTTTAGCATAATACCTTTTATGATGATGATAAACCATTTTGCTGGAATAATATTACTAATGATTTGCAATGGTAAAGGCATGCTTGATATTGGAAAAATAAATCCTGAGAGTAATATTACGGGAAGCATGAGCCCCATTAAGGAAATCATCATAGCTGTTTGTTGGGTTGTTGAAATGGTTGAAATTAAAATACCTAAGGCTAATGCTGATATGATAAATAAAACACTTTCTATTGCAAGTAAAAACAAGCTTCCTTGCACTGGCATCTTAAAAATAAAAATACTTAATAAAACGATGACAATGGCATTAATGACAGATAGAAAAATATACGGAAACACCTTACCAACAATAACCTGAATTGGTTTTAAAGGCGATACTAAAAGAATTTCCATGGTACCTAATTCTTTTTCTCTTGTAATAGAAATAGAAGTCATCATTGCAGAAACCAACATTAAAATAATAGTCATTACACCTGGAACAAACATGTACACACTTTTTAGTTCTGGATTATAAACCATGCGTGTTTGTGGCACTATTTGATATTCAATAGTAATGTCTTTGTTTAATTCTTGTTGATACTGTATAAGAATAGCGTTTACATAATTACTGATAGTATTTGCAGTATTTGGATCTGTAGCATCTGTAATAATTTGTATGGTTGCTTTGTGCTCTTTAACTAAGTTTTTACTGAACTCTTTTTCAAAATTTAAAACTGCTTTTATTTTTCCTTTTTTAAAAACAGCTTCAATAGCTCTTTCTTTTTCAATAAATTGATGGATACTAAAATATTTTGAAGCAGAAATTTTATTGATAATTTCTTCGGTTATGGCATCTTTAGAATGATCTAAAACAGCAATATCTACATTATTGATTTCATTTGTTATAGCAAAGCCAAATAACATAATTTGAGCAATAGGCATCCCGAAGAGGATAAACAAGGAACGTCTATCTCTAAATATATGGTAGAATTCTTTTTTTATAAAGCCTATGAATCTTTTCATCCTCTTGCTAGTTTTAAAAACACATCATTCATATTATCTGCTTTAAACTGTTCTTTCAATTTTTTGGGAGTGCCTAAAGCTTCTATTTTTCCATTAACCATAATAGAAACTCGGTCACAATATTCTGCTTCATCCATATAATGTGTAGTAACAAAAACCGTTGTTCCTTGGTTAGCAGCTTTATAAATCATTTCCCAAAATTGACGTCTAGTAATTGGGTCTACTCCTCCTGTTGGTTCATCTAAAAAAACAATTTTAGGGTCGTGAAGTAAGGATACCGAAAAGGATAATTTTTGTTTCCAGCCTAATGGTAAAGCGCCAACTAAAGTATTTGCTACCTTTTCTAAACCTAATTCTTCTATTAAAACTGTAGCTTTTTCTTTTATTTGTTTTCGTGATAAACCATAAATACCTCCAAAGAATGTAATATTTTCTTTAACCGTTAAATCATCATATAAAGCAAATCTCTGACTCATATACCCTATATTTTTTTTAATATCCTCTGCTTGGGTAAACACATCAAAACCTGCTACCTTAGCTTTTCCTGAGGTAGGAATAGAAATTCCTATTAGCATTTTCATAGCTGTTGTTTTTCCTGCTCCATTTGCGCCTAAAAAACCAAATATTTCTCCTTTTTTAACGTTAAAAGAAATGGCGTTTACTGCTGCGAAATCGCCAAACATTTTGGTTAATTCTTGAGCTTCTATGACATTATTGTTTTTCATTATTTAGCTAATTCCATAAAGGTATCTTCAATGGTTGGTTCTGTTTTGTATATTTCTATATTTGATAGTTTTTTTGATTCTAAATAAGCTATTAAATCTTTAGGATTAAAATTGGCTCTGCTATCTGTGTAATGCACAAACTCACCAAAAGGATACACACTATGGTTATATGAATAAGCGTTTAAGCTTTTTAGTAACTGATAAGTATCATTAGCACTTACATTGTAAATTTGCTTTGGATAATGTTTTACTATAGCTTGAGGAGTGTCTATTTGTAAAATTTTTCCGTCTTGAATTAATGCAATTCTATCACATAAAGCTGCTTCATCCATATAAGGTGTAGACACCAAAATGGTAATATCTTTTTGTTGTAAACGCTTTAGCATCTCCCAAAATTCTTTTCTCGAAACTGGGTCAACTCCTGTAGTTGGCTCATCTAAAAATAAGACTTTAGGTTTGTGAATTAATGCACAACATAAAGCTAGTTTTTGCTTCATTCCGCCAGATAATTTTCCTGCTCTACGATCTTTAAAGGGTTCTATTTGCACGTAAATGTCTCTTATTAAATCGTAGTTTTCTTCAATAGTTGTACCGAAGATTGTAGCAAAAAACTCAAGGTTTTCTTCAACAGTTAAATCTTGATAGAGTGAAAATTTTCCAGGCATGTAACCAACATTATTTCTAATCTTTTTATACTCGGAAACCACATCAAAACCAGCAACTGTAGCTATGCCTTTATTAGCAATTAACAGTGTAGTTAAAATCCTGAATAAGGTGGTTTTTCCTGCGCCATCAGGTCCAATTAAACCAAAAAGTTCTCCAGCCTTGACATTAAAAGAAATATCCTGTAAGGCTGTTACGTTTTTGTAAGATTTTGATATGTTAGAAACACTGATACTCATTATTTAATCAATAAAAAATTACTTTCTTCAATAGCTTTGACTTCATGTTTAACATTCACTTCAATCTTGACATAACTACCAGATGATAGATTGATGATTTGACCTATTTCATTAGAAAAAACAGCCTTTCCAGAAACACAAACCAATAATGCTGGTGTTTTTGAAACATGCTCTTTAAGTATTTGGCCGTTTTCAATTTGCATGGATAAAACGCTTGATTCTTTAGGTTCAAACAACAAGTGCGTTTGAACTGGTTTATTTTCGGTATGAAGATCTTTTAAATTCATAGTATTTTGTTTTTAATTCTATTTGATAATGATATTAGTTTTCATCGTTATTTTAGAAGTAATAGAGTTTGAAATCAAACAGGCTTTTTCTGCTTTTTCTACAATACGTGCTGCACGTTCACGTTTAGATTCGTCAGTAATAACAACTTCTGGAAACAAGAGCACCTCGCTCATTATAAATTTGCCGTCTACTTTCTCTAAAATTCCTTTTGAGTCACATTTAAAACTCAGGTATTCTAATTTTGAAAATTCTGCAATCGCCAAAAAAGTAGTCATTAAACAACTACTAACAGCAGCTGTGAACAAATGTTCTGGTGACCAAATATTAGGCATTCCTCCAGGAAATCCTGGAGGTGTTGCTACTTCTATACAATTTGTTTCATTGGTTATGTTATTATTTAATTCTGGGGAACACATGGTACCTTTTCTGTCTTGTAACCAGTTTATTGTAACGCTGTAAGAATGCTTATCCATATTCTTATATTTTTAATTATTAATTATTTTCTGTTGTATTGTTTAACCATAGTTCTGCAGGCATACCTATTTTTAGACTACCATCATTTTTAACATCTACTTTTGTAGCATACACCAAAGCCACGCGTTCTTCTTTGGTTTGAATAATTTTTGGTGTAAATTCTGCTTCTGAAGCTATCCAACTTACTTTTCCTTTATACGTTTTCATAGCATCTGCATTATCAATTTTTACAGTTACCTCTTGCCCTATTTTTATATTCGCTAATTGGGTTTCGCTAATATAAACTCGCAATTGCATAGTGTTTAAATCGGCAATTTTATATAGTGGTTTTCCAAAAGCTGTAATTTCATTAGGCTCTGCATATTTGGTTAAAACGGTACCTTTAATAGGGTTTTTAATTTTACTTTTTTCAATTTGATCATCAATTTGTTTTAGTTGCACATCTATAGATTTTAATTCGTTTACAACAGGTGCATTTTTAATTTCTACGCTTCTTATTTCATTTTTTATCACATCAATTTCTCCAGAAACATCATCTAATTGCTTTTGCGTTGCTGCATTATCTTTTATTAAATTTTTAACTCTATTTTTATTGGTCTTTGCTGTTTTTAATTTCGCATTTAAAACAGCTATTTGAGAAAGTACTCCTTTAGATTTAGAACTAATTACTGCTTTATTAACTATTAACTGTTCTTTTTTTAATGCTAACGGAATGGTATCTATATAACCTATAAATTGTTCTTTTTCAAGGTGGTCTCCTTCATTAATAGCAAACTGTATAAGTTTTCCGTTATTTTCAGCAGAAACAGTAATTTCAGTAGCTTCAAAGTTACCGTAACCATCTGCTTTACCTTTGTCGTTTTTACAAGAAAACAAGCTAATTACTAGTATGCTTACTCCTAATATATATTTGTATTTTTTCATCTGTTTCTTTTTATTGTCCTTTGATAATATTATAATTTGCTTTTGCGAGTTGTAACTCCATTTTATGTTTTACTAAAGTATTTTCGTCTTCATATAAATTGGTTAATTCTGTTATATATGCTGAAGAAGTAATCACACCATTTTTAAGTTGTGAATCTGCAGATTTTAGCACCTCTTTTCTTAGGTTGATTATTTCTACATCGGAAGCTATAAAAGTTTCAATTTTAGCAATTTCTTTTATTTGTTTATTCAGTTCTATATTGGTATTTAGTTTAAAAATTTCGGTTTCTATATCAATAATATCTTTATTAATAATAAGTGATTCACGTTGCTTTTTATTAGAATTCCAATCAAAAACATTCCATTGCAATGAAACACCAACAGTATAAAATGTTTGAAATGAATTATCTAACATATTCAATCCTGGATTACCATAACCACCTGTTGCAAAACCAATAAATTTTGGCGCATTTTGTTTAGATAATAAACTTTCTGAATTTTCAATTTCCTCTTTTTTAAGCTCAAAAAGTGCTAATTCAGGTCTTTTTAAATCCTGTTCTAATGTTGTTTCTACTAATGGATTTTGAAATTGTGTTGCAACTGGTAATGGTTGATTAATTAAACTAGATAACGTTTCTATAAGTGTTCTTTTATTACTTATTAACTCTTGATATTGTTGTTTAATTTTTAATAGTTCTGCTTGTAAGATTTTATCAGAAGTAGGTAAAATAACACCATATGTAATACCAGATTGCACTTCTTTTAATTTTGCTTGTAATTGCGCTTGTTTAGCGTTTAATAACAAGGCAGCTTCTTGAGTTAATAAAACCGAAAAATAGAGTTGGTTAATTTGTTGTTTTAGTTGATACAAACTAACCTCTACCTGTTTTTGTTTTGTTTTTAATTGTGTAGTTTTTAAATGTAATGAAGCATCTGTTGCTCCTCCATTAAAAATTAATTGATTTACAGAAAGTGTTGCTCGATATTGATCTTTATTTAAAGGCTCTATACTTGTATTTGCAATAGGTATTTCTATCACATCAGATTGATAGGTAGCTTTAGCATCTAAACTAATTTGAGGTAATTTAGATGTAGATAAAACTTGATAATCTAATTTATTTTGCTCCTCTAAAAGTTTATTTTGTTTTACTAACGGATAATTTTGATCAACTAACTGGTAACATTCTTGTAAAGTAATACTTTGTTGTGCTGTACTTGATAATGTAATTAAGATTATAAAAAGGACTATTACATGTTTCATTTTAAATATTCTTTATGGAGTTGATAATAAAATTAGCAACTTCCGTTTTACGGTCTTCTATTAATTGTTTGTATGCTTTTTCATCTACATTTGTAAAAGCCATGATTAATGGTTTTGCTACAAAAGGAAAAATATTTAGGGCTAGAATATGGATAAACAATTGTTCAGCAGAAATTGGTTTTATAGTACCTTTTTTCACTTCTTTATCTACTTGTTTTTTAAATATATCTAGATTTGGAAAACCTTCGTTATTTTTCATTTGCAAAATAAAATCTGGATTTCTATTCAGTTCTTGAATGATAAAATTTGGTAAATACGGATGCTTAACAATGAATGTTATATAGTTTAAAGTAAATTTTTTTACTTTTTCTTCAATGGAAGAATCTTCATTTAAAACAGCATTTAATTGAGGTGCTAATAAGGAAAATGCATTTTTAAAAACTGCTTCAAACAACAACTGTTTATTTCTGTAATAATAGTGAAGCATTGCCTTATTAATTCCTGCTTTATCTGCAATTTCTTGCATGCGTGCTCCATTCATTCCTTTAGATTGAAAAATATTTTTTGCCGCTTCTAAAATTCTCTCTTCGGTATTTTCGTCTTTTGCTCTTTTCATTATCAACTATATAGTTTAACCATTTGGTTAATAAATTTACAAAAAATAATCAAACATAATACGGTTTGATTATTTTTATTTACTTTATATAATATTTTAGGTAGAGTACTTTAATTTGCGTGTTATAAATTTAACAGCAATAAGCCCTAAAATAGCTCCTAAAACAGAAACCAAACAGTTAATAATAAATAATGAACTGTGAAATGTTCCGTTTTGCATAATAGACCAAGGATCAAAACCTAACCTACCAAAAGATTTGATTAAAAAAATGCTACCAAAAACACCTACTAATGTGTTTCCTGTAAAGCCAAAAGAATATTGTTTTTTAATGTAAGCAAATACATTTGCGGTTAAGATTCCTATGAAAATACTAATTAAAGAAATTAATGTTCCTGTCATAATTTTAAATTTTAATTAATGCTCACCATAACCAACATCATCCATTTTTCCTTTAAAAACACGATATTGAATTACCATATAAGCAGCAACTAAAACCACTGCTATTGCAAACCAATATACACCAACCGATAGGCCATATTCATGAGCTGCTACATTGTATAAGGTTAAATCTGGATTGACATTATTTGTAGAGGGCAATACTTTTGGAAAAATAGAAGCTACGGTTGATGTTAAACCACCAAATAAAAACAAAGAGGAAAACAAAAACCCCATTCCGTGTTTTTGAAATGATTTTACTTTAAATAACCCAAATAATCCTGTAAATGTAATTATAGGAAAAATCCATAACCAAGGTGTATCTAAAAAGTTATGAAACGGTTTTGGCTCAATAATATGCCAAACCAGCAATGAAATAATTACTAAAGCTAAAAGCACAAAATTAAGATTAAAAACGACACGTTTTAATTTTTCATTTAAGTCCGAATTGGTTTTAAATATAATCCAATTGGCACCATGAATGGTTAAAGCGACTACTCCAACAATTCCTAATAAAACCGTAAACCAATCTAGAATTCCTAATTGTTCTGCTTGCGGACTAAAAGTTGGATTCCAAAGCGGTAAGAAAAAATAATGCGCCTCATGTGTAGACACACCATTAACCACACTTCCTAAATTAACTCCTCTTACAACATTACCTAAAGCCACACCAAAAAAGAGTGCTAAAAGTAAACTTGAAATACCAAAAGCTTTATCCCAAATAGATTGCCATATAGTATTGTGAATTTGCCCTCTTAACTCTAAGCCTATAGCTCTAAAAATAAGCAGCCAAAGAATCATTATTAAGGGTAAGTAAAAGCCGCTAAAAGAAGAAGCATATAAAGTAGGAAAAGCAAAAAACAAAACACCTCCTGCTGCAATTAGCCAAACTTCATTAGCATCCCAAAAAGGACCAATGGCATTGGTGATTGCTTTTTTATCTTTTTCTTTTTTAGCAAAGAATAAATGAATAATTCCTGCTCCAAAATCATAACCATCTAAAATTACATAAACAGCTAACATTGTCATTAAAACGATATACCAAAATAATTCCATAATTAGTGTTGATTTAGTTGTGGGCCTTTATTAATAATTTTTCCTGCTAACATTAAAAATAGTAAGCCAAGAAGTAAGTATAAACCTATAAAACCTAATAAGGTAAATAAAGTATTACCAGAAGATACTGTTGGCGATGCGCCATCTGCAGTACGCAATAGGTTATAAACAAGCCAAGGCTGTCTTCCTAATTCTGCAGTGTACCAACCTGTTGTATTAGCAATATAAGGAAATGGTAACATAAACATGAGCGACCATAAAATCCATTTTGTTTTAAATAGTTTTTTTCTAAACAACTGTACTGCAGCAATTAACATTAACCCAATAAAAATGGTTCCTAAACCAACCATAATATGGTAAGAGTAATACAAACCAGGAACATTTGTTGGGTGTACACTTTCATCAAATTCATTTAAACCTTTTATTTGCGCATCCCATTCTTGATAGGTTAAAAAACTTAAAATATTAGGAACAGCTATTTTATTATCTAGTTTTTTCTCTAACATATTAGGCTGCCCAATCAATACAATTTCTGATCCACCCTCTTCGGTTTCAAAAATCCCTTCCATAGCTGCAAATGTTGCAGGCTGGTGTTTTACTACGTTTTTAGCTGTCCAGTCTCCTGTAGGAAAAGCTACTAACAAACTAGAAATTAAACCAAAAACAACACCTGTTTTTACAAATAGTTTACCAAATTCATTATGCTTATTATTTAGTAAATAAAAGGCTCCAATAGCAGCAACCACAAAGGAAGAAGTAACAATAGAAGCAGCTTGATTGTGCAAATAAGAAGGTAACAACCAAGGGTTAGAAAATAAAGCGCCAAAGTTATTTAATACAAATCTCCCGTTCTCTATAATCTCATAACCTACAGGATGTTGCATCCAAGAATGGGTTGCTATAATTAAATAACCACTTGCCCAGGAACCTAAAAAAACAAGGAAACCAGTGAGAAAATGCAGTTTATGACCCATTAGTTTTTCGCCAAATAAAAAGAGTCCTAAAAAGGACGATTCTAAAAAGAAGGAAAACATACCTTCCATGGCTAAAGTCTGGCCAATAATACCTCCTGTAAGCTCTGAAAACTTAGCCCAATTGGTACCAAACTGAAACTCCATTGGTATTCCTGTAACCACACCCATAGCAAAGTTAAGCGCAAAAATCTTCATCCAAAATTTTGCAGCATCGTTATATTTTTCCAATTTAGAAAATAGAAACTTACCTTTAAAATAGACTATCATTAATGATAATCCCATGGTTAATTGCGGAAATAAATAGTGAAATGTAATAGTAAATGCAAACTGCATTCTATCGTAAAAGAGCATATCCTCCATATTGAAAAGACTTTTTTAAACAATAAATTTATTTTGTAAAGATATTTTAAATCCTTTTTATACTATGTAACATAAGTAACTAAAATGTGTTAAAACTCGAATACCCTTAGTAAAATTTAAAAAAATGTGTTTAACAGCGTATTAACGTTTTTAAGTAACATTAGTTACACTTAAAACCTATATTTTATTATATAATTGTATTTATTTTGAAAACAAAAGCATACATATCAATAATTTTAATGCTCCTCTTTTTGGTGAAATTAGGTGCAATAGATGCTAATGGATTAAATTTTCTTTTTAGTGGTAATGAAATCACTTTTGTAAAACCAAATTGCAAAAAGAAGAATTCTCCAAAACTAGCAAAAGATAATATAAATGTATTACAAACTAATTCTTTATCTACACAAATGATTAGTTTAGACAGTTATTGTACATCTCAATTTCAATTTCAGTTATTTTCATGGGATATACTATATAACGAACCCTTTACCGTTTTTAATGAACATTTTTCTTCAAAATTAAGCTTTAGATATTTAGAGCATATTGCTCCTCCTCCTCGTTTGGTATAATTTAATGTTTTAATTCATGCTATCGTTTGTGATAGCAGCAACCTGAAAAACATCTCACAAAGATAGTTTTCACATATTTAATACTCATTTTATACTATTTAATAATGGCGACAAAAATTTTAATAAGCCGTCGTTCCATACAATTGTTACGCATATTGGTGAGTGGCATATTTCTAATAGCTGGTTTTAACCACTTGCTTCATATAGAAAAAACTACGCAACGAATAGAACAAGCCAGTTTTAAAGGTATCGCTTACTTTTTTGGCGAACCAAAATGGCTAATTATACTTTCTGGTATTGTAATGCTTATCGCTGGATTTCTATTCCTTATTGGTTACAAAACCAAATGGGCAGCAATTGTATTGGTGGCAGTTTTAGTACCTATTACCTTAACCATTCAAGTTGGTCAAATTACCACACTTGGGCCTTTATTTAAAAACATAGCAATTTTAGGTGGACTTCTATTTTTTATACTGAACGACACCAACAACCTCTTAAAACAAAATTAAAAATGAAAAACATATTTTATACTTCAATACTTTTAGTACTTACATTATTTGTTAGTACTACCATTCAAGCACAAAACTCACAAAATCATACAAAAAATGATTACGTAGTAGTAACAAAAAAAGTAGCACAATTACAACCTATTATCTTAACTGCTGAAGCGCTAAAAGCCGAAGAAGGAAAAGATTTTGGTGATTTTGAAGTTATTATTTGCGGTCAAAATATTGGAGATATAACAGATCCTGAGAAAATTAATAAATTCATTGAAAAAGCAGAAAAAGCTGGAGTAACTATAGTTGCTTGCGGATTTTCACTTGATAAATTTAAAATAGAAAGAGCATCTGTTCCTAAAGCAATTAAAATTGTTGAAAACGGAATTTTATACAACTTCCAACTTCAAAAACAAGATTATAAAAACTTAAGCCTTTAATTATGACAACCAATAAAAAATTAATTTTTAAAACTGTTTTTGTTTTAGGAATTTTAGCTTCAATCTTTTCTTGTAATTCGGAAAAGAAAAATCAAAAAGCAGATATTAGTACAACCAAAAAAGACACTTTAAGTATAAGCATTTTACAAACTGCAGATATTCACGGACAGTTAGACACACATCCCGAATTATTTTGGGAAGACGAAAAAATTGTCTTTAAAAATCGTGGTGGTCTTGCCAATATTAAAACCCTTTTTGATAAAGAACGTGAAGCAAACCCAAACAAAACCATTATTGTAGATGGAGGCGATTTAATACAAGGAAGTGGTTATGCTGCTTTATCTGAAGGTAAAGTAATGCAAGATGTTGTTAAAAACATGGGCTACGATGTTATTATTCCTGGTAACTGGGAAGTGGTTTATGGCAAGGACATGATGCTAGAAATTATGAAAGGTTACGAAACCAACGTTATAGTTCAAAATATGTTTAATGATGATGATGAAAAACCATTATTTCCTGCATATGCTGTAAAAGAAATCGATGGCATCCGTTTAGGTTTTGTGGGCATTAATGATCCAGACGTTCCTGTTAGACAAAACCCTATTTTTAGTAAAGGTATTGGTTTTAGTGGTTTGGATGAAAAACTTAAAAAAATGGTAGATGATATCAAGATTAAAGAAAAAATAGATGTCCTTTTCTTGGTAACACATATTGGTATTTTTAAACAAGTAGAATTGGCTAATAATCCTATTGCAGAACATGTCGATTATATATTAGGTAACGATACGCATGAACGTGTACGTGAAATGATTCAAGGAAAATATGCTAAAGTTACAGAACCAGGTGCCTTTGGTTCTTTTGTTGGTAAGCTAACCTTGCATTTTGTAGATGGCAAATTAGTAGGAGATGATTATAAACTTATTGATGTAGATCCTGAAGTATATCCTGCAGACAAAACGATTCAGGATCTTATAGATACCGAAAAAGCACCTTACAAAGAAAATTTAGAAACCATTATTGGATATACCAACACACCAATTTACAGATACTTAACGGTTGAAAACCCAATGGATAATATGATTACAGATGCTGCACGTTGGAAAACTGGTGTAGATATTTCTATATCTAATGGTTTTCGTTTTGGAAACCCAATAGTTCCTGCAGATGGTAAACCAGCTCCAATTACAAGAGCTAATTTATGGAATTTACTTCCTGTAAATGAGCCTGTAAAAACAGGAAAAGCAACTGGTAAACAAATTAAAGAGTGGTTAGAAAAAGAAATGCATAATGCCTTTTCGCAAGACCCAACCGAACGTTTTGGAGGTTGGTTGGTACGTTTTTCTGGTATGAAAGTAGATTTTAATAGTCAGAAGGAAAGAGGAAAAAGAATTAAATCTATAATTGTGAAAGGAAAAGAAATGCAAGACGATGCATATTATACCATTTCTGCATGTGTGCGTCCTGGTGATCCAATTGACAATTTATGTAGAATGGCAAATGTTAAGGATGTTGAAGTAAAAGATTACACCATACATGAAGCTGTTGAAGAATACTTAAAAAAGAATTCGCCTGTATCGCCAACTTTAGAAGGAAGAGCATACTGTGATTATCTTGGTGAGTATTCTTTTTCAACAGTACCTCAAACGGATTATGAATTTCATTAAAACGGTAAACCTAGATGGATAAAGCATAACTGTTTTAATAAAAAAAAGCCTCTTAGGAGGCTTTTTTTTATTATTCTAATTATATTTTTTTAAGGCTTTACACCCAAAAACCGTATCACTTCTGCTTTTCCTTTGTGATAATTACCTTCAGAAAGTTCGATAGTATTCTCTTGTAACAATTTAACCTCTAATGCCGAAAAATCTTCTTTTATTTCTTCTATAGAAAACAACATACTTTCCTTTTTAGGTCCACCAGAAGCATTACCTAATTGCGCTTTTGCAAAACCTTCTAAAACAACTTCTCCTCCAACTTTTAAAAATGGAAGTAAATTTTGATGTGCCTTTTTACGAATTTCTACTGGAAAATGCACAAAACTTAAACCTATAGCATCAAACTTCTCATCGGTTTTAAATTCTTCTACACCTACAACTTCATAAGTAATAGCAACGCCTTTCAATTTTGCTAATTGTAAGGCTTTTTCTTTACCTTTTACACTCATATCAAAAGCAGTTACTTCCCAACCTTGAGCGGCTGCATATACTGCATTTCGACCTTCACCTTCAGCCGGAAGCAATAGTTTTCCTGGTTTTAGTTTATCTAATTGTTGCTTAAAAAACACGTTAGGTTCGGTACCATAAGCAAATTCTTCATTTGCATACCGTTCATTCCAAAAGTCTTTCATAATTACTTTGCTCTAATGATAAATTGGTAAGGCAGTAAATCTACATTGACATCTAATTGTGTGTAACCTGCTTTTGTTAATTCTTGTTTTACAGTTTCCAAATCAATTTTATGGTTTGTTGGTGGGCCAACCGGAAGTTCTTTTTTAAAATAATCGATGATAACCAATTCACCTTCTTGTTTGATTCCTTTTTTAACTTTTAAAAAATAATCGATTCGGTTTTCAATATGATGATAGGTATTTACAATTAACACCATGTCAACTTCATTATCTGCTAAATTTGGACTGTCGTATGGAATTTTTCGAAGCTCTATATTTTCTAGTTTATTATCTTCTATGCGTTTTTGTATGACCTCTTGAAATTCATCACTAACATCAGCTGCAATAACTTGTGCTCCTTTTTCTGCTAGTTTTACTGAGAAATAGCCTGAACCTGCACCAATATCCATTATTTTTTTATTCTTTAAATCTCCAAGGTATTCAAGCACTATTTCTGGCTTTTGGTAGTCATCACGCTCTTTTGATTCAAAACGTTCTATTAAATCTTCAGTATTTGATTGGTGCATATAGTCATTTGCCGTTTTTGAACTGTCCGATTTATGATGATGTCCATGATGGCCTTCCTCTTTTTTCGAGTCTTGTTTGGTGTGATGATTTGCATTAGGATGGTCCTTTTTTTCTTTACAACCTATAAAAGTCAAAACCATAGTTAGCACTAAGAATAGATATTTTGATTTGTTCATTGTTAATTCTGTTTTTATGTATTTGTTAATATTTGATAGCGTAATCAATCTGAAAAAATTACTGTAGGTTTTAACCGAAGATAATAGACTACAAAAAGCACTGATTGAATAGCAAGACACCTATAATCATTTTTAGACTTCAATACCTCTACTCTTTAAATTGTTCTACATCATCACTTAAATCATAAACCGTTTTGTTTTCTAATATATTAGAAATCACACTGCTTCCTGCAGCACTTCTGTAACCTCCAGCACAATGAACAACGATTGGCTTATTGGTTGGGATTTTATCTTTTGAATTTCTTAATTCATGTAAAGGAATGGAAATAGCTTTTTCAAAAATTTTGCTTTCCGCTACTTCACTTTTATTTCTAATATCAATAATTGTGAATTTTTCTGGATTATTTTTGAAATCTTTAAGATCTAAGTCTTTAAAAGTTTCAAAACGCTTTGTTCCTAAAGTAATTATAGATTGTATTTGTTTTTCGTACCCAATTTTAGCTATTCGGCTAAGTATAGTATTTAAATCGTTTACAGAATTTATAACCAAATGAAAACCTTCATTAGGTGCTATAATAGATCCTAACCAAGTTTCCAGCTTATCATCTTCGGTTTCCGCTATTATATTGATACTTCCTTTTAAATGGTTTTCTTTAAAATCTGAAGCTTTTCTAACATCTACAATTACATTACTATCTGGTATAAATGTTGTAATTCTGAATTGAAATGGAATACGACAAAAATCAGAATTAAAATTATTTGCACCAGTTTTATTAATATCCACATTAAACCCAAAATACGAAGGAATAAATGACTGATCTTTTAAAATGTGGTTTACAAATTGTTCTTCGGCCATATTTTTAAACGCCCAATTTTCTTTGCGTTCCCTTCCTAAGGTACTTTGAGAATCTAAACTCATATTTTTACCACACAAAGAACCTGCTCCATGAGCAGGATATACAATTGTAGTATCTGGTAAATGATTAAATTTAGTTTGCATGGTATGATACATGCTTTTTGCTAATTCTTCTCTTTTAGCTTTCATATTACCTGCTTTTTCTCTTAAATCTGGACGACCTACATCACCAATAAAGAGAGTGTCACCAGAGAACATAGCATGATTATTTTTAGCATCTACAGCTAGTATAGTTATACTATCTGGAGAGTGACCAGGAGAATTGATTGCAGAAAAGACAACTTTACCTAAAGTGATTGTTTTACCATCATCAAAAGTTTCATGTTTATAATTAGCACCTACTAATTTACTAACATAAATTTTTGCTCCTGTTTCATGATGAATTTGCAAATGACTACTCACAAAATCTGCATGAGGATGTGTTTCAAAAACAGCTTTAATTGTAGCATGATGCTTTTCTGCCAATTGATAATAGGGTTTTGGATCTCTTGCTGGATCTACTAAAGCCATTTCATTACCACTAATAATAGCGTATGAATAATGCGCTAATGGTTTGTCTTCAAATTGTATAACCTTCATAATAATTTTCTTTTTAATGGTTTATAATTGCTACTATATATAGTAACATTAAACAATGATTATTTTATGTATTAATCAAAAAATCGCTTTATAGAAATATAACTAAAAGCAAGTGCAAATCCTAAAGCCTTTTATAAAAAAAAGCCTCAAAATGAGGCTTTTATCTACACCTAATCTATCTTTTACTTTTTAAGAATTGCGTCTAAAACTTCCTCTTTACCTAGTTTTTTGGTACAGAAGAACCAATCTTTACAATCTAATTCTTCAGTAGATGTCATACGTTCTTCAGCCACACCACAAGATCCTGCTGGAGATACAATAACATCATCACCAGGATTCCAATCTGCAGGAGTTGCAACGTTAAACTTATCAGAAGTTTGCATTGCTATTAAGGCTCTGTATAACTCATCAAAATTACGACCTAAACTTAATGGGTAATAAATAATAGCTCTAACAGTTTCATTTGGATCTACAAAAAAGACAGCTCTAACCGCTTGAGTTTTACTTTCTCCTGGCTGAATCATTCCGTATTTTTTAGCCACTTCCATAGAAATATCTTCAATTAAAGGAAATTTAACCTCTATGTTTTTCATGCCGTTAAACTCCATTTTATCTTTAATAGTTCTAAGCCAAGCAATATGACTATATAAACCATCAATAGATAAACCTATAAGGCTACAGTTAGCTTTTTCAAATTTTTCTTCTAAATGTGCAAAGGTCATAAACTCTGATGTACACACTGGTGTAAAATCTGCAGGATGACTAAATAGTATAGACCATTTTCCTTTATAATCTGAAGGGTAATTAATTTCTCCTTGTGTTGTTACTGCTTTAAATTGAGGTGCTTTATCTCCAATTCTTGGCATTGCTGATGTTTCTTCTTGTGTTGTTTCTAATGTATTCATAATATGTCGTGTTTTATTAATTATCAATAATGTAAAATTACCTTATAAGTACCTGATAATGTGTAACAAATATCACTTAAACCATATCAAATACCTATAGTATTATAAGCATTAACAATATTGGATAAAAAGGTCTTTATTAAAGCTAAACATGATAAAAATCATCTTTGATACTAACACTATATCTTATTTTTGCTATTATGAAAATAAGCACGTACATATTTGCAATTATTTTAACACTACTCCTATTAGTAAATAGTACAAGAGTATCTTTAACTTATGCTTATTATAATATAGATACTATTGGTTTTATAGAGTCCTTTTGTATAAACCAAGATAAACCAGAATTAAAATGTAATGGTAAATGTCATTTAAAAAAAGTTGCACAAACACAAGATAAAGAGCAAAAAACACCAGAAAACATTATTGATTTTAAAGTATTAATCTTTTATACAAACCCATTAGAAACATTTGTATTTACTAAAACAACATATCTTAAAAAACAAAACGCAATAGCATATCAAAACCTATATTCGTTTAATAAAACAAACGATTGTTTTCATCCTCCTCAAGTATAGATTTTATAACGTAGACAGCAGTAATCTATACTGCAAACACAGAAATAAAACATAAAAATACTATACATGAAAACATTATATGGTGTGTTATTATGCACACTAATTACAGCTATGTCTTTTGGTCAAGAACAGAAAGAAACTAAAAAAGACAGTACAGAAAAAAAATTAACCACCTTAGATGAAGTTATTGTTACCGGAGATTTAAAAAAAGATCCAGTGCTAACAATTGTATCTAATAAATATGACGAAAAAATTGTACAACCTAAAAACGTTGCCGACTTATTTAATAATATCAACGGTTTTTCGGTTATTAAAAGAGGTAACTATGCTATAGATCCTTCCTTTAGAGCTTCGCAGTATGAACAATTAAATATTCAATATGATGGTGGTACAAAGGCAATGCATGCATGCCCAAACAGAATGGATCCTATAACAACACATATTATTCCTGAAGAAATATCGAAAATTGAAATTATAAAAGGCCCTTATACTGTAAGATATGGAGCTACTTTTGGAGGTATTGTTAATTTAGTAACGCAAAAACCAGATTATGAAGATTATGGCTTACACGGAAAAATTTCTGCTGGCTATGAAAGCAACGGAAACTCTTTAGTTAACCTTGCGCAATTACAATACATTCAAGAAAAATATGATATTGTTGCTAACGCTGGTTACAGAGATTTTGGCAATTACGAAGATGGTGATGGAACCGAAATCCCTTCGTCTTTTAGAAGTACAGATTACGGAATTAAATTAGGTTATAATTTCACAGATAACCAACGTTTGCAAGCCCATTGGAGACAATCTTTTGGTCGTGATGTACAACATGCTGCATTAGCAATGGACACAGAGTATGATGATAGTAGTATTTTATCTTTAGATTATAAATTAGATAATATGGGTAAAATAGCTACATCATTAACAGCAAAAGCCTATTACAGTTATGTAGATCATTTAATGACTAATGCCAATAGACCTTCATTTATGATGACCGAAGCCTCATCTGCTGTAGATGCTACAACCATTGGTGGAAAATTAGAACTAAACTGGAAACCATTAAAAAAACTAAACCTATTTTCTGGTTTAGATGCTATGCATATTGCTAGAGATGGCGGAAGAACTAGATTAGTTAAAATAATGAATGGAAATATGTTAACAACACCTATGACATTTAATGATAAAGTTTGGCAAGACGCTTACATTACAGATTTAGGGATATTTACAGAAGCAAAATACACTATAAATACTAAAACCATATTTACCGCAGGAATACGTTATGACAATGTAACATCAGACATACAAGATCCTGAAGCAGATTTTGCTGCTATGTATGATTTAGAAAAGCAAACAGAACACAATGTAAGCGGAACCTTCTCTATTAAAAACAAAGTATCAAATAATTTTACATTAGAAGCTGCTTATGGTCGTGGTGTACGTTCTGCAAATATGATTGAACGTTTTATTAATCACTTTACTGTTGGTCAAGATCCTTATGAGTATGTTGGTAACCCAAATTTAAAAGCAGAAGTAAATAATCAATTTGAAATTGGTTTTAAAGGAAAAGAAACTTTAAAAAACGGCTTTAATAGATTTACTTATGAAACTTCTTTTTATTATTCCTTTTTTGAAAATTATATTGTTGGTGTAATAGACCCAACCATTACAAAAAAGTTTAATGCCACAGCAGAGCCTACAAGCGTAAAAGTATTTAAAAACATAGACGAAGCTTATAAAACTGGTTTTGAAGCAATGGCGCAATTAGACTTTTTAAAAGACTATTATTTTAAAACAGCGTTTGCCTATGTGTATGCAAAAAACAAAGACTTAAAAGAGTCACTACCTTTAACTCCTCCATTTAATACTACATTAAGTTTAGGATTTCAAAAAGAAAAATTATGGGGAAACATACAATACAACGTAGTATCTAAACAAGAAAATATATCTGAAAGTTTTGGAGAAACAGAAACTGATGGTTACCAAACTTTAGATGTACGTTTTGGTGTAAAACCTATTAATAATATTACTTTAGGTGTAGCAGTAATTAATGTTTTAGACGAAGCATATAACAACCATTTAAACTTTTCGTTTACAAACCAAGCAGACTTTGGAAGAACACCAATTACAGAACCAGGTCGTAATTTTTCAGCCTTTTTACAATATAAATTTTAATACAACACAGCTTGCATAAAAAAAGTAGCGCATGTATATATGCGCTACTTTTTTATTTTAGTATTTAAATATAAATTATTCTTTATACGTACTCTTTATCTTTAATAAAAGTTATCTTTCTTTAGGCTCATCTTTTTTATTTCTGTCACTTGTAGCCATAAACTTTATTAAAAAACCAACAAGTGCTAGACAAACCAATCCAAAAATAGCAATTATTATAACTCCGTTATTCCAATTAGATAATGCAATGCTTTGAGATATCATAAAATTATTTTTTAGTATTTAACAATGTAAAAATACTATTAATCATTAATTATAAATATGACATTTGTCAGGAAATAAAAAGCATCTTAAGGGGTTAAGATGCTTTTTTTGCTATTAATCAATCATTAAGTTGCAAGAACAACTTCTATTTTTCAAATGTAAGACATTAGTTAAAGGAGGTAAGTAACATAAGTTACATATAGTATAACTAATAAATTTTAGTGGTTTAATTTTTTTTTCTGCATAATAAAAAACAACTCTTTTCCTTGTCTTGCTACCACGGAGTTTTTAGCTTCTTCCATTATTTTAATATCAAAATAAGGATTAAAATGTTGTAAATATTCTTTTTTACATCCTCCAAAAGGTGGTTTTGTATCCTTTAAAGGAACATTAAAAAGTAAACCTACAACTTTGCCTTTTGCATGCAAGATTTCAAAAAGTTTGGCAGCGTAAGAAAGTCTTAAACTAGGATGTATTGCACAAAAAAAAGTTTGTTCTATAATTACATCGAAACGCATATCTACATCAAAAAAATTATTTTGAATAAGATGTGATGAAGGAAATGATGGTACTCTAGTTTTAATATTTTTAAGTGCTGTTTTAGATAAATCTACTACATACACATTATTAAACCCTTTATGATGAAGGTACTCTGCCTCATAACTATTACCACCTCCTGGAATTAATATTCTTAGATTTTTATTGGTTAATTGATCAAAATAGTTTTTTAAAGGAGGAGATATTTTTCCTAAGTCCCAACCAATATCCAATGTTTTATATCTATTATCCCAAAAACCTTCGGTCAAATCCATTAATAAGGCGCTGTAATTACGTTCATTAATTCTTCTTTTTGAAGCATACCAGATTGTCTCCATACCTGCTTTCCATTTTTAAACAAAAGCATTGTAGGCACACCTCTTACTTGATATTTTGCTGCAAGAGCCTGATTTTTATCTACATCAATTTTAATAATAGATACTCTATCTTTTAAAGTATCTTTAAGATCCTTTAAAATAGGACTCATCATTTTACATGGTCCACACCACTCTGCATAAAAATCTACTAATACAGGAGTGTCTTTATTTATTAATTCTGAAAATTTGCTCATACCTGATACTATTTATTTATCAAAAGTTATACTCCAAATACCTCTAACCTCATTTATAGTATAACCTGTAGCTTTGTCTTGAGGATATAAACTAGTAAGTTTACTTAATGTAGGTTTCGTTATATCTTGTTCTGGTTTGCCATGACATTGTAAACACATGGCATTTGTTGTAATAGGGTAATATACATGTACTTTATTGTCTAGCTGATCTACAATAGGTTTTGGCTCCATATTGTTTTTTATATCTTTTTTAAAAGAATTAATATATGCTAATTCTTTATTATTTGCTTTATTATTTTGGTTTCTAGGTTTATCTGAAACACGTTTAATAGTAGCTTGATGTACTACAGACATACTATCTGTTAAAGGATATGCTTTTTCGTTACAAAATGCTAAAGCTTCTAAAGTTCCTTTTTTTTGAATGGTTCCCATTAAGTTTTTACCTAAAACAGCTTTAGTAGATAATGCATATTTTAAACCACGTTCTCCATAAGGTAAAGTATCAAAATTTGTTTGTGCTTGCTGCATGTTCATACCTTTACCTTTTCCTTGTCCCTTACCTTTTCCTCTTTCTTGATTAAAATGGTTTTCAAACCATTCTGGTTGCTCTATATCAAAATCAAACATATAATCTGAAATTTGAAAAATGGTCTCCTCAGGAAATGCTTGTTTTGGCATAACCCCAAAACGTTTTACTGCGCCAAACATTTTTGCATCTTCTGCATTTGGGTTTTTAATCCAAGATTGCATTGCAGCTATAAATTCTTCTTTTGAGGTGTTTTCGTTAATATAATGTTTTTTTATAGCAACCATTGGCGGACCAATTCTATCTTCCTGGCTAGCAGTTGGACTATGACAAGTATAGCAATTGGTTTCCATTAATTTTTTTCCAGGGTGCTTTTTGGCCTCCATTTTTTTTTCAAAAGCTGTATATTCTTTGCTTTTAGAATTATTACAGCTAAAAATTAAAATAGATAAAAAAGTGAGTACTATTGATTTTTTCATTTTATGATATTTTATGTTGAAAGCTTACCTGTTGCACAACTTACAAAAGATTTGGCTTTTGAGGTTAATGAATTAGCATCATCAATAGAAGGATAACCTAAAGTTTTAAGCTTATCTTTTACAGCTAAAGCATCTGCCTCATTAATATAATTAAAAAATACTTTACTATCATTTACATCTATAGTAATGTTTGATATGTTTTCAATTTCTGAAAGTTTAGTAGTAATAGTATGTGCACAACCACCACATTTTAAATTTTGTACTATTATTGAAGTTTTCATTTTTGTTATAATTTTATATTATGGTAAAATGGGTTCACCCTTAAGACTAAGATTTATTTTTGCTAATTTTATGCCTTAGCAAAAAAACAACATAAATCACTGTAAATCTACTCTTTATAACGTGTTTTATATTTCTATAAAGTTAATAAATTATAAAACCATAGCAGGTAACTTTTGTTACATATTATATACAAAAAAGCGCATACTACAAGAGTGTAATATGCGCTTTTAACGAACTAAAAAAACTAAGAATTATTTTAATGTGGTAGGACAAACAAAATCTGTTCTTGGTAAGGATGTTTTTTTAATGGCATCATAACCACCAGCAACATCTATTAAGTTGTGTATACCTCTACTTTTTAAAATAGAAGCTGCAATTACAGATCTATAACCACCTGCACAATGTACATAAAAAGGTTTATCTTCTGGAAATTCACTTAAATGGTTATTAATATTATCTAAGGCAGTGTGTTTTGCTCCATCTACATGCTCTGCTGTGAACTCTCCATCTTTTCTAACATCAAAAACAACATCTTTGTTATCTTCATAACGCTTTTCAAATTCTTCTGCAGAAATAGATGTTAAGGTATCATATTCCATTCCTGCTTTTTTCCAAGCTTCAAAACTACCTTCTAAGTAACCAATAACATTATCAAAACCAACACGAGATAAACGTGTAATTACTTCTTCTTCTCTACCTTTTGGAGCTACTAATAAAATAGGCTGACTTACATCTGCAATTAAAGCACCAACCCATGGAGCAAAACCACCATCTATTCCTATAAAAATAGAACGCGGAATATGTCCTTTTACAAATTCGGTTTGATGACGCACATCTAACACTATAGCTTCTGTGTCATTAGCTACAGCTTCAAAAGCTTTTGGTGCTAATGGTTTTTGAGATTTTGTCATTACTTTATCAAAGCTTTCATAACCTTGAATATTCATCATTACATTTTGCGGAAAATATGCTGGAGGCTCTGACAAACCATCTAATAGTTCGGCTATAAATTCGGCTTTAGTCATATCTGCACGTAATGCATAATTTACTTCTTTTTGATGCCCTAAAGTATCTGTAGTTTCTTTACTCATGTTTTTACCACAAGCAGAACCTGCACCATGATTAGGGTACACAATTAAATCATCACTTAAAGGCATAATTTTATTACGAAGAGAATCATATAAATAGCCTGCTAATTTTTCTTGTGTTAAATCTGAAACAATTTTTTGTGCTAAATCAGGACGACCAACATCACCAATAAACAATGTATCTCCTGTAACAATACCATGCTCTTTTTCGTTTTCATCTATCAACAAATAGGTAGTACTTTCCATAGTATGCCCTGGAGTATGGATGACTTTTATTTTGTAATCACCAACTTCAAATACTTGTCCGTCTTCAGCAATTATAGCATCATAAGAAGGTTTTGCTGTTGGGCCAAACACTATTTGTGCTCCCGATTTTTCTTTTAAATCTAAATGACCTGAAACAAAATCTGCATGAAAATGTGTTTCAAATATGTATTTTATTTTAGCATCATCTAATTTTGCTCTATTAATATAAGGCTGTACTTCTCTTAATGGGTCAATAATTGCTGCTTCACCATTACTTTCAATATAATAAGCCGCATGTGCTAAACAACCTGTATAAATTTGCTCTATTTTCATTTTCTAATTCTTTTTAAAATTTGGTAAAATTGTGTTCACCTTTCGGTTTAGGACATTTTATCTATTTTATTCTTCAAATTTACTAATGTTTTTAAGTTTTTACAGCAACATTAGTTACATAATTAAAAAACTAACTCTTTTAATACAATGTAAACAGACATGGCTAATACAAACCAGCCAAAACTCTTTTTTAATTTTTTATTGGATATAAACTTAGAAAAGTAACCACCTACTAAAATGCCTATAATTGTTAAAAAAGAAAAGGTCAGTAAAAAATGCCATTCAATATCTAATATTTGTACATCACCTAAAAAACCTATTAAGGAATTTAATGCTATAATTATTAATGAAGTACCTACAGCTTTTTTCATATCTAAACCTGCCCAAAGGACTAATGCTGGCACATATAAAAAACCTCCTCCTGCACCAATTAACCCTGTAATAACACCTATAACCACACCTTGACTAAAAGTTTTGTAATAGGGTTGTGCACCTTTACTTGTTTGATTTTTAGATTTAGATTTAATCATGGAAATAGCTGCTAGCAACATGATTATGGCAAAAAATATCATGATTGCCATTTCTTTAGTTAAAGAAAAGCCTCCAATAGAAAAAAGTGTTTCAGGAATTGCAGGAACAAGAAATCTTCTTGAAACATAAACTGCAATAAAAGATGGAAATGAAAATGCTAATCCAGTTTTAAAGTCAACTAATCCTTTTTGATGTTTTTGAATAACACCAACCAATGAGGATGAGCCAACAACAAATAAGGAATAAGCAGTAGCTATAACGGGGTTATAACTTAAAAAATATACTAATAAGGGTACGGTTAAAATAGAGCCTCCTCCTCCTATTAATCCTAATATGGCTCCAATTAAAAAAGCACCTAAATAAGTTATTATTTGTTGTAAGTCCATTTAAATAATATTAAAAGCCAAATTTAGTTAGCATATTTAGCTTTTATAGTAACAAAGGTTACATATTTACAAATCAATAACTTTTATATTATTTCTATGCAATTCAATTTTTTTGTTAATTTCTAAAGTTTTTAACAACCTAGAGATCACCACTCTAGACGTATGCAAATCTCTTGCTATTTCTTGATGTGTAACATGAATTACTTCACTATGGTTAACCATTGCTTTATCTTTTAGGTATTTAAATAAACGCTCGTCCATTTTTAAAAACGCAATAGTATCTATGGCTTCCAGTAACTCAGACATGCGATTATGGTAACTTTGTAATACAAATTGTTGCCATGTTTTATATTTACCTAACCACTCTTCCATTTTTGAAACTGGTACCATAATTAACTTGGTGTCTGTTTCTGCTATGGCTCTAATTTCACTTTTAGAATTTCCTAAACAACAAGATAATGTCATAGCACAAGTATCCCCTTGTTCTATAAAATAAAGAATAAGTTCATCTCCATCATCGTCTTCTCTTAAAATTTTAATGGCACCACTAACCAAAAGAGGCATAGACTTTATATAATCGCCTATTTCAATTAACTTGAAACCCTCAGGAATATCTTTAAACGTACCAACGTTATTAATTTCTTGAAGCAATTCATCTTCAAATAAATAACCATAATGTTGTTGTAATTCTTCTAGCATAATAACAATTTTACCCTTACAAAGTTATATAAATAACTTAAATGTAACGCCTAATATGAAAGAAAACAAATTAGCTTTTATATCTTCGCTTTTAAAAATATATTTATAATGGTAAAAGCTGTTTTATTTGATATGGATGGTGTAATTGTAGACACAGAGCCGCTACATTACAAAGCATATTACGGCATGTTTAATGACTATAAACTAGAAGTTAATGATGCTTTATACCAGTCTTTTACAGGACAATCTACAATAAATGTTTGTAAAAGATTATGTACCCATTTTAAATTAGATGTTCCTGCTAATGAACTTGTTGATAGAAAACGATATCATTTTAAAGATCTTTTTTTTAATGATTCTAGTTTAGGTTTAATTGATGGTGTACATGACATAATTAAAGACTACTACAATAACGGATTAACCTTAGTGCTAGCCTCTTCTGCATCGATGCTTACTATTAACAATGTTTTTACTCGTTTTGATTTAGACCAGTATTTTATTGCAAAATTAAGTGGAGCAGACTTGAAGGCCTCTAAACCGCATCCTGAAATATTTATTAAAGCAGCTGAAGCTTCTGGTTATAAAAGAGAAGAATGCATGGTAATTGAAGATTCTACTAACGGAATAAAAGCAGCTTATGATGCTGGAATTTATTGTATTGGTTACGATAGTTTAAACTCTAAAAACCAAGATTATACATTAGCAAATAAAGTGGTTTCAAGTTTTAAAGAAATAACCTTTAAAGAGGTTAAAGATTTATTTTAAATAAATGAATTATTTAAATATAAGTACAACCAATTATCATTTCCCGATACAGAAATTAGCAAAGATATTACCTAATAAATCATCGCTTGTAATTTCTCCTGTAATTTCACCAAAGTGATATAAAGCTTGCCTAATATCTATGGCAAGCAAATCTCCTGACAAACTAGACTCTAAACCATATTTTACTTTGGTTACCTCTTCAAATGCTTTTTGTAGTGCATCATAATGCCTAGAATTAGTAACAATAGTTTCGTTATTACGTAAAGCTCCAGTATTTACAAAACCTAAAAGTTTTTCTTTTAACTCTTCTACTCCAACTCCTGTTTTAGCAGATAATAAATGTAGATTATTTATAGTTGCTTTTAATGTTTCTACCTCTGTATTGGATAATTTATCTACTTTATTAGCTATTACTACCAATGGTTTTAAAGGGTATTTATTCTTTATTTTTTCAATTTCAACAATAAATTTTTCACTATCGGTTTTAAATTGTTCTGCATCAAATAGGTATACTACTACTTGTGCTTGTTCTATTTTTTCAAAAGTTTTCTTAATACCAATACTTTCCACCACATCAACTGTTTCTCTTATTCCTGCAGTATCAATAAACCTAAAACCAATGCCACCAATAACTATTTCATCTTCAATGGTGTCTCTAGTAGTACCTGCTATTTCACTAACAATGGCACGTTCTTCGTTTAAAAGGGCATTAAGTAATGTAGATTTACCAACATTAGGTTCCCCTACAATAGCAACCGGAATTCCGTTTTTAATCACATTTCCAACGGCAAAACTATCTATCAATCGTTTTAACACAAAAACAATTCTATTTACTAAATCTTTAAATTGTGTTCTGTCTGCAAATTCTACATCTTCTTCAGCAAAGTCAAGTTCTAATTCTATTAAAGAAGCAAAGTTTAAAAGCTCTTCACGTAGTTTCGCAATTTCTGAAGAAAAACCTCCACGCATTTGTTGCATAGCTATTTGATGCGATGCTTCATTATCACTAGCAATTAAATCTGCTACAGCTTCTGCCTGACTTAAATCTAATTTTCCGTTTAAAAAAGCACGTAAAGTAAATTCTCCTGCATTAGCCATTCTGCAACCATTACGTAAAAACAATTGTATAATTTCTTGCTGAATAAATATAGATCCATGACAAGAAATTTCTATAACATTTTCTCCTGTATAGGAATGTGGATTCTTAAAAATAGAAACTAAAACCTCATCTAAAGTTTTGTTGTTTTCAATAATATGACCTAAATGAATGGTGTGTGTTTTCTGTTTACTTAAATCTTTATTGTGAATTGATTTAAAAAATGTAGAACAAATAGTAATTGCCTCAGGTCCAGAAAGTCTTATAACAGCAATAGCTCCTGCTCCTGAAGGAGTTGCTAGTGCAACAATTGTATCATTTAATATCATGATACAAAAGTAAGCAATTGTTAAAATAAAACTAACATATTTACATTTTGAAAATAAATTAGTTATAACTCTTATATTTGTGGTAAAAAAAACAATTTTATGCAACGAATTATATCCGTATTATGTATTTCTCTTTTTTTAATTTCTTGTTCTAAAGAAAAAAATGAAGGTTATGTAATTCATGGAAAATTAGACAATCCGCAAGACAATAGTTTAGTACAACTTTTAAAAGCAGACGGCAGAAAAAAAGTGCTTTTAGACACTGCAAGAGTTACCAATAATACATTTACCCTAAACGGAAAAGTAGAGAGCTCAGACATGGTATTTCTTACCATTAACGGAGTAAAGAGTAGTCTTCCGTTTATAATTGATAATGAAAAGATTAATTTAAATATTTATACAGATAGTATTTTTGCTTCAGATATTCAAGGAGGAAAACAAAACGATTATTTTAATGAATATCAGGATTTTGTTCAAACACTACGTAACAAAAACAAAAAGCTATCTGAAGAGTTTAATATTGCAAAGCGAAATCAAGATACAGCTAAAATAAATGAACTTAGAAAAACTTATGAAGGCATTTTAAAAGAAAACGACGAGAATGACATTGCATTCATGACAAAAAATAAAGACGCCACTTTATCTGCTCTTATTTTAGAACGCGCTTTAATGGGCAACAAAATTGAATTTGCAAAAGGAAAAGAGTTATATGCTAATTTTGACCAAACAATAAAAGACACAAGAGCCGGAAAAGCCATAGCCACATTTATTAAAGCAAATGAAAAAACAGCAGTTGGCAGTATAGTTCCAGATTTTTCTGCTCCAAATCCTGAAGGTGAAACAATTTCTTTAAACGAAATTAAAGGAAAGGTTACTATTATTGATTTTTGGGCTGCTTGGTGTGGACCATGCCGAAAAGAAAACCCAAATGTGGTAAAAGTATATGAAAAATACCATGAAAAAGGGCTGGAAATTATTGGTGTTTCTTTAGATGGTACACCACAACAAAAAGATGCTAAACAAGCTTGGTTAGATGCTATTGAAAAAGATAATTTAACTTGGCATCATGTTTCTAATTTAAAATATTTTAATGACCCTATTGCAAAAGAGTTTAATATCAATGCTATTCCTGCAACCTTTATTATTGATGCAGAGGGTAAAATAATTGCAAAAAATTTAAGAGGTCCTGCTTTAGAAGAAAAGATAGCAGCATTGCTAAACTAATAAGCAAGGAAACTTGTTTTTATACCAAATTATTATATAAAAAAAAGCTGAATTAATTTTCAGCTTTTTTTTAGTTTATTTCTTCTTTTTACATCTTATTCATTCGTTTTAAAACAAACAATAATACAATTGGTATTGCTAACAAACCAATCATTAACAAGTTTGTTTTAAAAAGCCAAGTAGCCAAAAACAGTGTAATTATATAACCACCAATTGCACCTCCAAAATGGGCATCATGCCCAATATTACCCACTTTATTTTTCATTCCGTAAATAGAATATAAAAGGTATCCTATTCCAAACACATAAGCAGGTATTGGTATAGGTACAAAAAACATATACAAACTCATTTCCGGACGCAATAAAATAGCAGAATATAAAATACCGGTTACAGCACCACTAGCTCCAACAGCACTATAATGGTACTCGTCTTTATGAAAATATAAAGACAATAAACTACCAAGTAACAAGCTGCCAATATAAACAAATAAGAAACTTAAGGTACCTAAATCTTGTATAACAATATCGGCAAAAAAGTATAAGGTTAACATGTTAAACAATAAATGTTGTGTATCAACATGTAAAAAACCAGAACTAAACATTCTAAACTTTTCACCACGTTTTATACCTCCTACATGAAACTTATATGTATCAAAAAAATTAAAATCATTAAACCCCTTATAAGAGATTAACACATTTGCAACAATAATTACTATTGTTACAATACTTAAATTGCCCATAAATTTGAAACTTTTAAATCAAATATAACATATATTTGCTCTTGCAAATCTAAAATTATTTCATGCAATTTCTTGCTTACATTTTAATTTATCCATTTTTATGGATTATTTCTATTCTTCCGTTTAAAGTATTATACTTTATTTCAGATATTTTATATGTTTTAGTCTATTATGTAATTGGTTACAGAAAGAAAACAGTTATGTATAACTTAAGACTTGTTTTTCCTGATAAAACCGAAAAAGAACGCATTAGCATTTCTAAAAAATTTTTTCACCATTTATGTGATATGATTTTAGAATCTATAAAATCATTAACTATTTCTGAAAAGGAAATGAAAAAACATTTCACATTTACTAATGTAGAACTTATTCAAGAGTTAGAAAAAACAGATAAAAACATTGCTTTAATGTGTGCACATTATGCAAATTTTGAATGGATTTTTATACTACAAACCTACGTTAACAGAAAAGGTTATGCGGTATACAAACGCTTAACCAACAAATATTTTGATGCTTTGGTTAAACGTATTAGAGCTAGATACAATAGCTATTTAATTACTACTAAAGAAACTATTCCTACTTTATTAGAATCTAAAAAAACCGGAGAACTATCTATTAGCGGATTTGTATCTGACCAATCACCAAAAGCGCAAAAAGCTTTTCACTGGAATGCGTTTATGGGCATTAAAGTTCCTGTACACACAGGAGCAGAAATGCTTGCTAAACGTTTAGATATGTCTGTAGTTTTCTTTGGTGTTAAAAAAATAAAACGTGGCTATTATGAAACCTCATTTAAAACCCTCGCTTTAAATGCCAACGACTATAAAGACTATGAAATTACAGATATGTTTTTAAAATTAGTAGAAAAACAAATACTAGAAGCTCCTGAATATTATTTATGGACACATAAACGCTGGAAACATAAAGATAAAGTTCCTGCTAAGTTTAAATAACTTTAAGTAAAAAAAATCCTTAAAACATTGTTTTAAGGATTTTTTTTATTGTCTATTAAATTCCTGCAATTTCTTTTAGTTCTGCAATAAACCTATCTGCTAAAGCATCTGCAATTTCTTGTGATTTTGCTTCGGTATAAATTCTAATTATTGGTTCGGTGTTACTTTTTCTAAGATGCACCCAATTTTCAGCAAAATCAATTTTAACACCATCAACAGTGGTGATATTTTCATTTGCATAACGCGATTGCATGGTATTTAAAACCGCATCTACATCAATTTGTGGTGTAAGTTGAATTTTCTTTTTGCTCATAAAATAGCTCGTGTAGGTTTTACGTAATTCGCTTACCTGCATTTCTTTTTCGGCTAGAAGACTTAAAAACAAAGCTACTCCCACTAAAGAGTCTCTACCATAATGAGATTCTGGATAGATAATTCCGCCATTACCTTCACCTCCTATTACTGCCTTATTCTTTTTCATTAAAGCTACCACATTTACTTCTCCAACAGCACTAGCCTCATAAGTACCTCCATGCTTTTCTGTAACATCGCGTAAAGCTCTAGAAGAACTCATGTTACTTACTGTATTTCCTGGCGTTTTACTTAAAACGTAATCTGCACAAGCAACCAAGGTATATTCTTCTCCAAACATTTCCCCATTTTCATCCATAAATGCCAATCTATCTACATCTGGATCTACTACAATACCAAAATCAGCATTTTCTTTAACTACCATTTCAGATAAGTCGGTTAAATGCTCTTTTAAAGGTTCTGGGTTATGCGGAAATTGTCCGTTAGGCTCACAATACAATTTAACAGGATGTACACCTAAACGCTCTAGTAATTCTGGAATAGCAATTCCTCCTGTAGAGTTCACACCATCTACCACTACTTTTAAATTAGCATCCTTAATAGCTTTTACATTTACTAGGTCTAAATTTAAAACTTCATCAATATGTAAATCTATATATGCTTGGTTTTTTGTTATTTCTCCTAAGTCATCTACTTCGGCAAATTGCATGGTATCTGCTTCTGCTATTTTTAAAATCTTCTCTCCTTCTACTCCATTTAAAAATTCGCCTTTTGCATTTAAAAGTTTTAAAGCATTCCATTGTTTTGGATTATGGCTTGCCGTTAAAATAATACCACCATCTGCATGTTCCATTGGCACAGCAATTTCAACAGTTGGTGTTGTAGACAAACCTAAATCTACCACATCAATACCAAGACCAACTAAAGTATTCATTACCAAATTCTGAATCATTTCACCAGAGATTCTAGCATCTCTACCAACCACAACTTTATAGTGTTCTTTATAGCGTTGCTCTTTTAACCATGTACCATATGCAGCTGCAAATTTTACAGCATCTAAAGGTGTTAAATTATCACCTACTTGCCCTCCTATAGTTCCTCTAATTCCAGAAATTGATTTTATTAAAGTCATAAATATTTAATGTTTGCAACAAATATAATATTTCAAATTGGGAATCTTATGTTATGAATTTGTAAATTCACAGAATGAATTTTTTAGCACACATTTACCTTTCTGGAAACAACGAATTAATTACTATTGGTAACTTTATTGCCGACGGCATTAGAGGTAAAAAGTATCAAGAATTCTCTAAAGACATACAAATTGGTATACTATTACATAGGGAAATAGATACCTTTACAGATGCACATAAAACGGTTAGAGAAAGCACCAAACGTTTGCATAAAAATTACAGCCATTATTCTGGAGTTATTGTAGATATATTATACGATCATTTTCTTGCTAAAAACTGGAGCAACTATTGCAACATTCCGTTAGAAAATTATGCCAATAATTTTTACGATTCGTTACAAGATAATTTTGAAATTTTACCTACAAGAATTCAAAAAATGATGCCTTATATGATAGCAGATAATTGGTTATTAAGCTATGCCTCTATTGAAGGTATTAGCAAAGTTTTAGAAGGAATGAACCGAAGAACAGAAAACCGCTCTAAAATGAATCTAGCAGTAAAAGAACTACTTGAATTTTATAACGAATTTGAGGATGAATTTACACGGTTTTTTGAAGAACTTATTGCTTTTTCAAAAACCAAATTACTAGAATTACAAACCAGATAAAAACAATAAAATAACTTTGCTTGCCACCATGCAATTTTAAACAAAACGAAACTATTATGAAAAAACACATTTTATTTCTACTCATAAGTATTGTTTTATGCGCTTGTAAAAAACAAGAAGAAAAAATTACAACACGACTAATTACAGAAAAAGCAATGGTTGTTTCTGCGCGTGAAGAAGCTTCAAAAATTGGTGCAGTTATAATGAAACAAGGTGGTAATGCTTTTGATGCTATGCTTGCTACAGATTTAGCTTTAGCAGTAGCCTATCCATATGCAGGAAATCTTGGTGGTGGTGGTTTTATGGTATATCGATTAGAAAACGGAGAAATTGGTGCTTTAGATTATAGAGAAAAAGCTCCTTTAGCTGCAACCAAAAACATGTATTTAGATTCGCTTGGTAATATCATTCCTAACTTAAGTACTCGTGGTGCTATGGCTGTAGGTATTCCTGGCACTGTTGCTGGTACTTTTGAAGCACATAAACGTTTTGGGAAACTACCTGTTGAAACTATTATGAAACCAGTTATTGCACTTGCAAAAAAAGGGATAATAGTAACCAAAAAACAGGAAATTCGCCTAGCGGAAAAACAAGAAGACTTTAAATTAGCCAATAAATCTGATTTTCTTTTTACCAAAGATTGGAAAGAAAATGATGTTATTCAGTTTCCAAAACTTGCCGAAACCCTAACTAGAATCATGAAAAATGGTCCTGATGAATTCTACAAAGGACAAACGGCAAAAATACTAGCAAAACACATTCAAGATAATGGAGGTATTATAACCGAAGAAGACTTAGCAAATTACAAACCTAAATGGCGTACACCTATTACTTTTTCTTATGATGATTTAAACATCATTTCCATGTCTCCGCCTTCTAGTGGTGGTATTTGTCTGGCACAAATTATGAAAATGATTGAACCTTATGATTTAGATAAACTAGGACATAACTCTACTAAAGCTATCCAGATTATTACAGAAGCCGAACGTCGTGCCTATGCAGACAGAAGTTTTTATTTAGGCGATCCTGATTTTGTTAATGTACCACAACAACAATTAATTAGTAGTGCTTATTTACAAGGCAGAATGCAAGATTTTTCGTTTGAAAAAGCTACAAAATCTACAGACGTATCTCATGGAACAGTAGAGGTTATAGAAAGTAATGAAACCACACATTACTCTATTGTAGACCCTTTTGGTAATGCAGTTTCTGTAACCACCACCTTAAATTCTGGCTATGGTTCTAAATTGTATTGTAGTGAACTAGGTTTCTTTTTAAATAATGAAATGGATGATTTTTCTAGTAAACCTGGTATACCTAATGTATATGGTTTAATTGGTGCAGAAGCCAATAGTATTTTACCAGAAAAGCGCATGTTGAGCTCAATGACACCTACCATTGTAGAAAAAAACGGTAAACTACATATGGTTGTTGGTTCTCCTGGAGGCTCTACTATTATTACTTCGGTAATGCAAACCATTTTAAATGTTCATGAATACAAAATGAATATGCAAGACGCTGTAAATGTACCTCGTTTTCACCACCAATGGTTGCCAGATGTAATCATGATGGAACCTTATTCTTTTCCAGACCAAACCATTAAAAACTTACAAGAAAAAGGCTATACCATTAATGAAGAAGATGCTCCTGTTATAGGTAAAGTTGATGCTATTTTAGTTTTAGATAATGGCAAATTAGAAGGTGGCGCAGACAGACGTGGTGATGATGCTGCTTCTGGATTTTAATAACAAATAAAACTACTGCTTATTATGAATTTCATTTCAGCACTAGACAATACTTTTAGCAAAAATGAAAATCTAGAATTTGCTGCTCAAATGAAAGCCTATTTAAAAAACAGGTTTGATTTTTATGGCATAAAAGCTAAGCTGCGTAGAGACTTACTACAACCTTTGGCTCAAAAACACCAATTAGAAATTAGAGATACCATAAGAACCTTAACTTTTGATTTATATCAATTTAAGCAACGTGAAATGCATTTATGTGCCATAGAATTGTTTGAAAAACAACTGCGCAAATCTTACAAAAAAGAAGACATCTATTTAATTGAAAAACTAATAACTACAAATTCATGGTGGGATTCTGTAGATTTTATTGCCAAACAAATTCTAGGAAAATACTTGATTATTCATCCTAACGAAACAGAAAAGATAATACGTGATTTTTCAAACTCTAATAACATGTGGCTAAACAGATGCAGCATTATTTTTCAATTGGGTTATAAAGAAAACACCAACAAACAATTACTTTTTAATCAATGTTTAAAACATAAAAATTCTAATGAGTTTTTCATTCAAAAAGCTATTGGTTGGGCACTTAGAGAATATGGTAGTTATAATCCAAAAGATGTGCTTACCTTTGTAAAATCAAATAACTTAAAACCTTTAAGTACACGAGAAGCAATTAGAAAATTAATATAAATTAAACTTTTAATTATCTAATATACCTTTTAAACTAATAGACATAAAAACAAAGAAAGTGGCTAAAAAAACAAACCTAAAAAAAATACTAAAAATAATAGCAGGAGTAATTATTTTCTTCACCTTACCTAGCTTTCTTTTTTTTGGTTTTTTATATTTTAAATACAACCAAGAATTACCTTCAGGAATACAAGGTGAACAAGCAGATGCTTTAGCTTATAAAATGCTAGATGCCTTAGATTATAAAAAATATAAAGCTACAGATTATATAGAGTTTACCTTTAAAAAAAGACACCATTATAAATGGAATAAAAAAGAAAACACTTGTGAAGTCTATTGGAAAAACTATAAAGTATATTTAGATTTTAACAATACTGCTAAAAGCGAAGCCTTTAAAGGAGAGCAAAAAGTTGCTGCTAAAGATGCTACAAGCTTCATACAAAAAGCTACAAGCTATTTTAACAACGATACTTTTTGGTTAGTAGCTCCTTACAAAGTTTTAGATCCAGGTACAGAACGAAGATTGGTTAAAACAAAAGATAATAAAGACGCTTTACTTATTACCTACACTTCTGGAGGCTCTACTCCTGGAGACTCTTATTTATGGGAATTAGATCCTTCTGGTAAACCAACAAGTTTTAAATTATGGACCTCTATTTTACCTATTGATGGTTTAGAAGCTTCTTGGAGCAATTGGACAATTACAAAAACAGGTGCAATGCTTCCTACTTTTCATAAACTTTTAGTTTTAGGTATAGAACTAGAAGACATAAGCTGTTTATAGTATCACAATCAAATTATTTATTAACAACTATCTTTAGTAAGTAGTTGGGCACAAGCTGAGGAACTGGGTGAAAAACTAAAATAAGTGAGTAAACTAAATCTATCGGAATTACAAAATGAATAAAAACAAAATAACAGCGATATTGATAATTGTCGCCATTTGTGTTTTGTATTATTTTTTTAACTACAAACAAAAAAGAGAGGTCATTGATTTTGGTGTTTCTACTAATACTAAAATCATAAATTATTCCTATGGTAGTCAAGGTAAAAACTGGGTTACTTATAAATACTCTGTTGATGGAATTGAATATGAAGGACAGGAGGCTGTTTCTTCTTTTAAATGCGATGAGGAAGATAATAATAAGAAAGGATGTGTTGGAATGACATTCAAAGTAGTTTATTCCAAAAGAAACCCCGAAATAAGTGAGATTAATTTAGGAAAATATAATAAATACAAACTGACCAAATTATAAGTTTTTGACTAAAAAATTAAAAAGCCAGTGCCCAACAAAGAACACAGGTAAAAAAAAACACTTTTCTTCATTAAATTTAGACACTATAATATTGGCTTATTAAATGGAACCATTGATTTTATAAGCTTTTTTTTGCTATTTTATTCTAATTATGACCCGTCCTAAATATAGGCTACATTACTACAACCAATATCTTTTACAAAAACACAACCTATCCTTTATTTCATCTTTTGTACTAACTTCAAAATCAAACTAGGCAAGTAATAAAGTGTTCGTCAGTCATCGTTTTAGTTGCAGAAAAAACATAGTAATAAAATATTAGGTATAATAAATAAACTACGATTTTCCTTAATAAACAAAAGAAGAAATTTCCTATATTGTTCTCGCTATTAATATATTGAATTCATAAAACCTTTGTATTATTTAGATCGTTTCAATAAAAACCACTTTTATACAACCTATAATAGAAATAAAGCGTTGGTTATACACGTGTATAAATAAGTTGTGCATAATTTAAACTCACTCAAATGAAAAGAAAAGTTTCAATGTTTAAACAAAATGGAAAAAATTATTTCCATCTTGATGATACTGAAATTTATTATCGGAATTTAGAAAGTGTTTACAACTATCTAGAGAGTGAATATGATATAAATTATATGAATTTCGCATATGTTACTTTATGTTCAAGTACCCTAGAAGCTTCATTGAATTATATCATTTTTCATTATTATATAAACGAATTTGGACCTGTTGATTATAAAAATTTCGCAGATAGTCTTATAAACATAAGCTTTAAAAACAAACTACACTCAACACCAAACATAGTTACTAAATCGAAATATTATTTTAATTCCGACTGTTTTACAATAAAGACTCTTGAAAAACTGATTTCGTTGAGGAATAAGATTTTACATAAAAAACCTTTACTTCAAACAACGGAATTAGATTTGCATAAAGATTTAGAGCTTGGGAAAGAAATTGAATTAAAAAATAATAATCATATCGAACTTATCACTAAAAATGATTGTCAGAATTTCCATAAAGCTATTATGAATTTTAGAAATGAATTTATGAATCCGTTTTTAGAGAATGAATTATTGATAACAGAATTGATTAAGGAAAAATAAAAACTATGCACAACACCGTATAAAAATAATGCGTAGTTTAGTGCTTAATCAAGAGTCAGTGCATTTTTGTTACGTCTGATTTTCCTTCGGAAAATCCTCGCACACAAAACCGCACTATTCTTATACATCAACGTTGTAATTTAACGCAACCAAATGAGAATTAAAGTATCTTAAAAAAAACAAACCTTATGAAAAAATTTGTTTCTATCCTCATTCTAGGAATTAGCCTTGTTTCGTGTAGCGCTGATGATGAAACAGTTATAACTAATGAAGATACCGAATTAGAATACCCAAGTATAACTGGAAAATGGAATATGGTTTCAAGCTGTGGAGGAATTGCCGATGATTGTTGGTATTCAACAGGAGATTACACAAAAATGGTTGAATTCAAAAACAACCTTGAATACGTTGAAAAAATAAATAACATAATTGAAGTAGAATCTACTTATTTAATAACAGACACCTTATTTATTGCTAATAGGGCAATATTTAAAATTGAGTTTGGATTTGATTACACTTCAGAATTTACTTTTATAAGCGATACTCTTAGTATTGTAAGAGGAGATTATTGGGAAAACCACATTAGAGTTACTGAATAATAAACTACATACAGCAACATATATAATTTATTGCTAGTTCTAGCCTACTTACAAAAATCATCACAAATTTATATTCGGTTTCTTTTGGCTAAATTAGTCACCTAAATACGTAACGAACTCATAATCAATAACGCTAGATACAATTATTTTAAAAACACTTATAAGCAATATACTAAAGATTCTAAATAAGATTTGTAACATTTAATACCACAAGAGTACTAATAATATTGGTGTCTGTAATGACATTATATCTTGAACAAAATAGACATCAAAAAATTTAAATAATAAGATCTTTATGAAAAAAATAACAAACTAGCAATTGGAATTGCGATTGGAGTTGGAATAGGAACCGCTGTTGGAGTTGCAACCGATAATCTAGGATTATGGCTTAGTCTAGGAATAGCTATTGGAGTCGGAATAGGAACCACACTTGATAAAAAAAATACATCAAAAGAAAGCAATAAATCCTAATACCTTAAAAATAGCTCTAGCTAACACCAACGTCGTTGCGCTTTTGTAACGTCTGCTTTTTCTGCAAAAAACAACAGCCTTACAGAAATGCAAAAACTCACCAAACAAACATGAAACGAAACATGTTTTGTAACATTAAATAGAAATTATACACTAATTGTTTAATGATTAAAGACATATTATTTCAAATTAAATACACTTTTTCTCAACTAAAATTCAATAGAAAAAAAGAGATAAACCAAAGGTTAAAAGAATCTTTTGGAGCATTGAAAGATGATTCTTTTGACTTTGACAGCATTGAAAAATACTTCAGAAAAAAAGACAATTCAAAAGCACATCAAGTATTATCAGATAAAACCTGTAACGACTTAGATTTTGATGATTTATTTATGTTTCTTGACCGAACGAATTCAAAAGTTGGTCAACAATACTTATACAATACTCTTCGGACAATAAAAGTAAATAAAAAGCAAACCAAGCTGAACGAAGAAATAATAACTGAATTATCTGAAAACCCAGAATTAAGAATTTCGGTTCAAAAAAAGATTGAAAAACTAAAACATAAAGATGCATACTACATAACTACATTATTTCAAGAAGAGCATATAAATCCACCAAAATGGTTTTTTGTTATAAAATTATTGTCGTTTACAAGTTTAGTTTCATTGATTTTTGCCTATTTTAATCCTATATTTTTCATAGTTTTATTAGGTATCTTTTGTGTGAATTTTGTGTTACATTATTGGAACAAAAATAATTTAGTTCAGTATGTGAGTTCAATTCCGCAACTTTTAAGACTTAATAATGTCGCTTCTCATTTATTTACCAACCCATTATTTAAAAAAATAAATCCTGACTTACCAAAGTCCATCAAATTAATAAATCAAGTTAAAAGTAAAATGTCATTTTTTTCACTTGAAGCCAAACTTCAAGGAGAATTTGAAATCATAGCTTGGCTTGTATTTGAGATTTTTAAAACACTGTTTTTACTTGAACCTTTATTATTATTTGGAGTTTTAAAAAGGCTAAATAACAAAAGAGGAGACATAGAAAATGTATTTAATTTTGTTGGACATATGGATATGCTAATTTCAATAGCGTCTTTAAGAAACGGACTTGAAACATTCTGTTTGCCAACTATTAATGATGGAGATAAAATTATTGTTAAAGATATCAGTCATCCTTTAATTATTAATTGCACAACAAACAGTATTGAAATAGCTGAAAAATCCATACTTCTTACAGGTTCAAATATGTCTGGAAAAACTTCTTTTATTCGTGCCATTGGACTAAATATAATCACAGGACTTACCATTAATACTTGTTTTGCAAAATCAATGAGTTTTCCTTTATTAAAAGTGTTTTCAGCCATCCGAATAAGTGATGATTTAATGAATGATAAAAGTTATTATTTTGAAGAAGTAGTAACTATTAAGGAAATGCTTAAAGAGAGTGAAAACAAAAATAAAAACCTCTTTCTTTTAGATGAACTATTTAAAGGTACAAATACAGTAGAGCGTATTTCTGCTGGAAAATCTGTTTTATCTGCTCTAACAAAGCATAACAATAAAGTATTGGTTTCAACTCACGACATAGAATTAACAGATATGCTTTCAAATGCATACGAATTGTTTCATTTTAGCGAAACAGTACATGACAAGAATGTAGGTTTTGATTACAAACTAAAAGTAGGAAAATTAAAAAACAGAAACGCTATTAGAATACTTGAAATTAATGATTATCCAAAAGAGGTTGTCAAAGAAGCAATTGATATAGCAAAAGAATTAGACAAAACATATTTAGCTAAAAATACTAAAAGCTAACATCCTATATAATTTATTGCTAGTTCTAGCCTACTTACAAAAAATTGTCGCAGACTTTCTATCTGTAATTTATTTACCAAATTATTTACTAAAACACGCTAAAACACAAAGTAATGTTTCCTTTAAAATGCAAAACAAAAATTAAATTTTAAAGTTATCTAGTATCCTAGTTTTAATAAAATCCTAACTAATTACCTTTCTTAAAGACAAGTAAAAGCTGTATCTTCGCACCTTTGCAAATTTATGTCCAAATTCGAAGAAAATATAGAAGTTCAAGGTGCTCGTGTTCATAATTTAAAGAACATTGATGTTACTATTCCTAGAGAAAAACTAGTGGTTATTACTGGTTTATCTGGTAGCGGAAAATCCTCATTAGCTTTTGATACCATTTATGCCGAAGGGCAAAGACGTTATATTGAAACTTTTTCTGCCTATGCAAGACAGTTTCTTGGTGGCCTAGAGCGTCCTGATGTAGATAAAATTGATGGTCTTTCTCCTGTTATTGCTATAGAGCAAAAAACAACTAGCAAATCACCACGTTCTACCGTTGGCACCATTACTGAGATTTATGATTTTTTACGTCTACTCTTTGCTAGAGCTAGTGATGCATACAGTTACAACACTGGCGAAAAAATGGTAAGCTATAATGATGAGCAAATAAAAGCTTTAATAATAGAAAATTTTTCGGGTAAACGCATTAATGTTCTGGCTCCTGTTGTGCGTTCCCGTAAAGGGCATTATAGAGAATTGTTTGAGCAAATTGCAAAACAAGGCTTTGTAAAGGTTAGAGCAGATGGCGAAATAAAAGACCTTGTAAAAGGTATGAAGCTAGACAGATACAAAAATCATGATATTGAAATTGTAATCGATAGATTAAAAATTGATACATCTGTAGATAATGATAAACGTTTAACCGAAACCATAAATACTGCCATGTATCATGGTAATGACGTACTTATGGTTTTAGATCAAGACACGAACGAAACTAGATTCTTCAGCAGAAGTTTAATGTGTCCTAGTTCCGGTATTTCATATCCTAACCCAGAACCTAATAATTTTTCGTTTAACTCACCAAAAGGTGCTTGTCCTAAATGTAACGGAATTGGTACTTTGTATCAAGTTAACCAACAAAAGATAATTCCAGACCCATCCCTTTCTATTAAAAATGGAGCCCTTGCTCCTCATGGTCCAGAAAAAAATTCATGGATTTTTAAACAGTTAGAATTAATTGCACAACGCTATAACTTTAAATTAAGTGATGCCTATAAAGATATTCCGGAAGAAGCCAAACAAATGATTTTATATGGTGGAAACGAAAAATTTACGGTAGATAGCAAAACACTAGGTATTAAAAGAGATTACAAAATAGATTTTGAAGGTGTTGCTAACTTTATAGAAAGCCAATATGCAAATGCAGATTCTACCTCGTTAAAACGTTGGGCAAAAGAGTATATGGATAAAGTGGATTGTGGTCAATGTCATGGCGCACGTTTACGCCAAGAATCGCTTTACTTTAAAATAAACAACCAAAACATAGCAGAATTAGCCAATAAAGATATAATTGATTTAGCAGCATGGTTTAAAGATTTACACAAAAACCTATCTAAAACACAACTAAAAATTGCCGAAGAAATCATCAAAGAAATCAAAGCAAGATTACAGTTTTTATTAGATGTTGGTTTAAATTATCTTTCACTAAACCGAAGCTCTAAAACCCTTTCTGGTGGAGAAGCACAACGAATTCGTTTAGCCACTCAAATAGGCTCGCAATTAGTTGGTGTACTTTATATTTTAGATGAGCCTAGTATTGGTTTACACCAACGCGATAACGAAAAACTAATAAACTCATTAGTAGCTTTACGTGATGTTGGCAACTCGGTTATTGTTGTAGAACACGATAAAGACATGATTTTAAGAGCAGATCATGTAATTGATATTGGTCCGCATGCAGGAAAACATGGAGGCGAAATTATTAGCCAAGGTACTCCTCAAGAAGTCTTAAAACACCATACACTCACTGCAGAATACCTAAACGGAAGCAAGCAAATTGAAGTTCCTAAAACACGTAGAGAAGGAAACGGAAAATTTTTAGAACTTAAAGGCTGTACAGGAAACAATTTAAAAAATGTATCTGTAAAATTTCCTTTAGGAAAAATGATTGGCGTAACAGGAGTTTCTGGTAGCGGAAAATCTACTTTAATTAATGAAACCCTCTATCCTATTCTTAATGCCTATTATTTTAATGGCGTAAAAAAACCAATGCCTTACAAAAGTATAAAAGGCTTAGAACACATAGATAAAGTAATTGATATAAACCAATCTCCAATTGGTAGAACACCACGTAGTAATCCTGCTACGTATACAGGTACATTTAGCGAAATACGTAGTTTATTTGCTAAAATACCAGAAGCAATGATTCGTGGTTATAAACCAGGAAGATTTAGTTTTAATGTAAAAGGAGGACGATGCGAAACCTGTCAAGGTGGTGGTTTACGTGTTATTGAAATGAATTTTCTTCCAGATGTATATGTAGAATGCGAAACTTGTCAAGGAAAAAGATTTAATCGTGAAACTTTAGAAATTCGCTATAAAGGAAAAAGCATTAGTGATGTTTTAAACATGACCATTAATGAAGCTGTTGATTTCTTTGAGCACATTCCTAAAATTCATAAAAAACTAAAAACCATTAAAGATGTTGGTTTGGGTTATATTACACTCGGACAACAAAGTACCACCCTTTCTGGAGGAGAAGCACAACGTATTAAACTAGCTACAGAATTAAGTAAACGCGATACAGGAAACACTTTTTATATTCTTGATGAGCCTACTACAGGATTACATTTTGAAGACATTAGAGTGCTAATGATTGTATTAAACAAGCTAGCCAACAAAGGAAATACCGTTTTAATTATTGAACATAATCTAGATGTTATTAAAACCGTAGACCACATTATAGATATTGGTTATGAAGGCGGAAAAAATGGTGGTGAAGTTTTAGTAGAAGGAACACCTGAAAAAGTGGCAAAACATAAAACCAGCTATACTGCCAAGTTTTTAAAGAAAGAATTGAATTAAAAAATAGTATCTAGTTTTGTTACTGTGCTAAAAAAAGAACTAAATTAGCAAGTTGCTGAAAAAACAAAATACTAAAAATAAATATTAAAATACATGAGAAAAGAACAACATCCAAAAGGATGGAATGAAAAGAAAACAAATGATTCTTGGGCCATTTTTAAAATAATGGGAGAGTTTGTTAATGGTTATGAAAAATTAAGTAAAATTGGTCCTTGTGTATCCATTTTTGGATCTGCAAGAACAAAACCTGAAGATAAATACTATAAACTAACAGAAAAAGTAGCACATAAAATTGTAGATCATGGTTATGGTGTAATTACTGGTGGAGGACCAGGAATTATGGAAGCTGGTAATAAAGGAGCACACCTTGGTGGTGGTACTTCGGTTGGTTTAAACATTGAATTACCTTTTGAGCAACACGATAACCCTTACATAGATCATGACAAAAGTTTAGATTTTGACTACTTCTTTGTACGTAAAGTTATGTTTGTAAAATACTCACAAGGTTTTGTGGTAATGCCTGGAGGCTTCGGTACTTTAGATGAGTTATTTGAAGCAATTACTTTAATTCAAACTAATAAAATTGAAAAATTTCCAATTATTTTAGTTGGTAGAGAATTCTGGGAAGGTTTATTTGATTGGGTAAAATCTACCTTATTAGCTAAATTTAATAATATTAGTCCTAAAGATTTAGATTTAATTCATCTAGTAGATACAGAAGATGAAGTTATAGATATCTTAGATGCCTTCTATAAAGAATATGGCTTTAGCCCTAATTTTTAATTAGTGATTACTACTAAATTTAATAAAAAACTACTTCTAGTTTTTATAAGTTTACTAAGCATTAAAAGTGTCTTATCTCAAGATACTTTTAATGCTATGTTTTATAATGTATTAAATTTCCCTCTGCAAACCGTACCTGAAAACAGAATAGATTATTTAAGCATTATTTTAAACGACTACAAACCCGATATTTTTATGGTTTGTGAATTAAATAGCCAAGCAGGTGCCAATAGCATTATTAATATGATGCAGCAAGAAATAAACCCAAACTATGCCATGGCAAACTTTGAGTTAAACACTTCTGATGATACATTAGGCAATCAAAACGATTTGCAAAACCTTCTTTTTTTTGATAACACCAAGTTTAGTTTACAAAGCCAAACCATAATTACAACCATTTATAGAGATTTTAATCATTATAAATTAAAACTTAATACTACAGACCAAGACGTAAACCCTTTATATCTTGAAGTAATAGTTGGCCATTTAAAAGCTTCAGATGGTGTTGACAACCAAGCATTACGTTTACAAATGGTAGAAGATTTAGAAAATTATTTAAACAATCTGCCACAAGACAGTCACATATTACTTTCTGGTGATTTAAATTTATATAGAAGTTCTGAACCTGCTTTTCAAGAATTAATAAATACACAAAACCATATTATATTTACAGATCCAGCTGATAAAATAGGCTCTTGGCATAATAACACCAATTATATAGATGTATTTACACAGTCTACCAGGACCACAACAGGTTTAGGTGGTGCTACAGGTGGTTTTGATGATAGGTTTGATTTTATATTAGCATCAGAAAGCATGAGTAATGCTTCAGGAGAAAATTCTGATGTGTTTTTTGTAGAAAATTCTTATCAAGTATTTGGCAACAATGCTAATGTAAACTGCTATAATCAAGAAATCAATTCGGCAAATTGTGCAGAAGACAGCAATCCTAACACAACAGATTATTCGTTAGAAATTAGAGAATCTTTATATAATTTTAGTGACCATCTTCCAGTTACCTTACAAATACAAACCAATCAGCAATTTTTAAGCATTCCAGAATATATAACATCAAATTATTATGAAATAATTGGCACTAATATTATTTCTAATACCTTAAATTTACAAACTAACAATCAAGAAATCAATAACAAAAAACTAAATATTTTTAATACTTTAGGTCAATTAGTAAAAACAATTCGTTTAAATAATACAAAAACACATTATATAGACGTTTCTAATTTAACTAATGGAATATATTATATAGTGACCCCTAATTTTAATAAAGAACCTTTAAAGTTTGTGAAAGTAAATTGATAAATCGCTACCTACTTTTTTTTCTATTCACCTTAGTGAATTTTTTAAGCTTTAGTCAAAACACCATTGACCTAAAGGCAACTTTTGATGTGGAAAGTAAAAAAATTAAAATAGAACAAACTATTCAATATCAAAACACATCAAACAATACATTACAATATATTTATTTAACAGATTGGAGCAATAGCTATTCTACAAAAAACACTCCTTTAGCCAAACGTTTTGCCGAAGAATATAAAAATGATTTTCACTTTGCAAAAAACGAAGACAGAGGTTTCACTGTTATTACTTCTTTAAAGCAGGACAATAAAGAGGTAAGTCATGAAAGATTAAAAAATCAATTAGATATTATAAAAGTAAGATTAAATACTGCATTAGCACCAAACCAAACCTATACACTGCACTTAAATTATATTATACAAATACCTAATGCTAAATTTACACGCTATGGTATAGACAGTGATAATAATATAAATTTAAAATATTGGTATATAACTCCTGCTGTTTATGATGGTACTTGGCATTACTTTAGTAACAAAGGTATTGAAGATGCATACATACCTAAAGCAGATCAAACCTTTGAAATTACATATCCAGAAAGCTATATCTTAACCTCAGAACTTAATGAAGTAGGAAGCACGAAGCGTAACAACAACATTATAACCACTTTAAAAGGAAAAGATAGAATTAACACCAAATTATTTTTATTTCAAGAACCTCGTTTTAATACAGTACAAACAGATTATTTTAGTGTGGTATCTAGTATTGGTGATGTAAATTTATCGCAAACAGAAAGAGTATTAATTACAGATAAGGTTGCTGGATTCATAACTAAAAACCTTGGCAATTATCCGCACGAACGTTTATTAGTATCAAACACAGATTATAAGAAAAAACCTATTTATGGTTTAAACCTATTACCAGACTTTTTTCGTCCATTTCCAGATAGCTTTCAATACGAATTAAAATTATTAAAAACAGCCTTATACAATTATTTAGAAAACACACTTTTAATAAACCCAAGAAAAGACCAGTGGTTAGTAGATGGTTTTCAAATATATTTCTTAAAAAAATACGTGAAAGAATATTATCCAGATATGAAAATCTTTGGAAGCCTTTCTAATATCTGGGGAATAAAATCTTTTCGTGCTGCACAACTTAATTTTAATGATCAGTATAATTTATTATATATGAATATGGCAAGAGGGAACCAAGACCAACCACTTACCAAGCAAAAAGATTCCTTATTAAAATTCAACAAAAACATAGCAAACCCAAACAAAGCTGCAATAGGCTTAGAGTATTTAAATAGTTATGATGAAAGTATACAATTAAATCAATCTATACCTGAATTTTTAACCAATCAAAAACTAAAAGCTACAACAACCAAAGATTTTGAAAAATTTATAAAAACAAAAGCTTCTAAAGACATTAATTGGTTTTTTGATGAATTTTTAAAAACCTCAAAAAAAATAGATTACAAAATAAAAAAGGTTGAAGAAAGTAGAGACTCTATTAAAGTTGTTATTAAAAATAAAAGCAAAACAAGCATGCCTACTTCATTATTTACTTTAAATAAAGATAGTATTACAGCTAAATATTGGATTAATAACAATTCTCTTTATGACACTATAAAACTACCAAAAAACAACGCTACAAAACTTGTTATTAATCAAGACAACTTAACACCAGAGCTAAATAATAGAAACAACACACAATCATTAACTAATTCTCTATTCAACAAACCACTACAAATAAGACTGTTAAAAGACGTTGAAGATACTAGGTATAATCAAGTTTTAATTATGCCAATTTTAGAGTTTAACAATATTTATGATGGTATTGTGGTAGGTACAAAAGCATACAATAAAACCGTACTTAAAAAAGATTTCACCTATAAAATTGCTCCTCAGTATGGTTTAAAATCTAATGCTTTAACTGGTTCTGCTAACCTTGTATACCATCAATATAATAATAGCAACAGAAATTTATTTAAAATTCAATATGTACTAACAGGTAGTTATGATAGTTATGCTCCTGATCTTTTTGTAACCTCAATAAAACCATCTATAACTTTTCATTTTAGAGATACCGAAAATTTACGAGCAAATAAAAGAGGCTATTTAAATGTAAGATATGTTAGTATTAGAAGAGATAAAGACATTAATAACATTCTATTAGACGAAGCAGAACCAAACTATAATGTATTTAATTTAAGATATATAAACAAAAACCCTGGTTTAATAGAGTTTTCTAGTTGGTTTGCAGATTTTCAAGCATCACAAACGTTTAGTAAAATATCTTTTAATTACGAATACAGAAAGCTATACCAAAACAACAGACAACTTAATGTTAGATTCTTTGCAGGAGCATTCTTAAAAAACAACAACCTAGCAAGTAATAATTATTTTAGTTTTGCCCTGGACAGACCTACTGATTATTTATTTGATTATAGTTATTTAGGAAGGTCTGAAAGCACTGGTATATTTAGTCAGGAACTAATTATTGCTGAAGGTGGTTTTAAGTCTAAACTAGAAACTCCTTTTGCCAACCAATGGATGGCAACTACAAACATAAGTACATCTATTTGGCAATACATTCATGCATATGGAGATTTAGGAACATTAAAAAACAAAAATCAAAAAGCTAAATTAATTTATGATTCAGGTTTAAGAATAAATTTAGTAGAAGATTATTTTGAAATTTACTTTCCGGTATACTCAAATCTAGGATGGGAAATTGCACAACCACAGTACAGCCAAAAAATACGTTTTAAATTTACTGCAGATATACAATCGCTACTCGGCCTGTTTAGAAGACGCTGGTATTAATTTCTATTTTACCTTAAAACGAAAGCGCAACTACAAGCATATAACATCATTTTTAAAGTTTTATACTTGTATCTATTTTAAAATTTATCGAAAAAAAGTATATTAACAGCTATAAAAGTCTTCCTTTTAAATAGTTAAATAAATTATATTTAAGTTGAAAATGCATTAAAATATATTCATAAATTTTCTATATTAATGGTTTATATTTTGTTATTTATAAAATTAACACCTTTATATTGTTAATTTCGCAATACTTAAAGACATTAGTATATTGCAAAAACGCTTTATTTTATGTAAATTTGCCACTTATGAAAGCATCAAAAATGACAACAAATCCAGAAACAATTGAAGACATTTCTTTTAACGATTTTAAAGCTGAAGTTTTAAAAGATTATACTATTGCTGTAACCTCCAGAGAATGCAGTTTATTAGGTCGTCGTGAAGTTCTTACAGGAAAAGCAAAATTTGGAATTTTTGGTGATGGTAAAGAAATACCACAACTAGCTTGGGCTAAAGCCTTTAAAAATGGAGATTTTAGATCTGGTTATTATCGAGATCAAACCTTTATGATGGCTATTGGTGAACTTACCATCGAGCAATTTTTTGCTGGCTTGTATGCACACACAGATATAAACAAAGACCCAATGTCTGCTGGTAGACAAATGGGAGGACATTTTGCTACACATAGTTTAGATGAAAACGGAAATTGGAACAATTTAACCCAACAAAAAAACTCTAGTGCAGATATTTCACCTACTGCTGCACAAATGCCTCGCTTACTAGGTTTAGCACAAGCCTCAAAAATTTATAAAAATGTTGAAGGTATAGATACCTCTAACTTTTCTGTTAATGGTAACGAAGTAGCTTGGGGAACCATTGGTAACGCGAGTACTAGTGAAGGTCTGTTTTTTGAAACCATAAACGCTGCTGGTGTTTTACAAGTACCTATGGTAATAAGTGTTTGGGATGATGAATACGGAATTTCTGTACACGCAAAACACCAAACTACCAAAGAAAACATTTCTGAAATTTTAAAAGGATTTCAACGTGAAAATAATACTAATGGTTACGAAATTTTAAGAGTAAAAGGTTGGGATTATCCTAACTTAATAGAAACTTACCAAAAAGCTGGTGAAATTGCCAGAAAAAACCATATTCCTGTTTTAATTCACGTTAATGAATTAACACAACCTCAAGGACACTCTACTTCAGGATCACATGAACGTTACAAAGATGCAGAAAGACTTAATTGGGAAGCAGATCATGACTGTAACCTTAAAATGCGAGAATGGATAATTGCAAATAATTTTGCAACCAAAGAAGAACTTAGAGAAATTGAAAAAGACATAAAAAAGCGTGTTCGCGAAGGTAAAAAAGCTGCGTGGTCTGCCTATAGCAACCCTATTATTCAAGAACGTAGTGAACTTATTTCGCTTTTAGAAAATATTGCTAATACTAGTGCTAATAAAGTTTTTATAACTAAACTTAAAAATGATTTAACTGCTATTATAGAGCCAATAAGAAAAGACAACCTTTCTACTGCTAGAAAAGCTTTACGCTATGTAATTAGCGAAAATTCAGCAGAAAAAACACAACTTGTTAATTGGATAAATAATTATATTAATACCATACAACCTAAATACAGCTCGCATTTATATAGCCAATCAAACCGTTCTGCTTTACAAGTTGAAGAAGTAAAACCTACCTATGATGCAGATGCTAAAATGGTAGATGCAAGACTAGTAATTAGAGATAATTTTGATGCGCTTTTTGCCAAACACCCTGAAGTTTTAATTTTTGGTGAAGATGCAGGACATATTGGTGATGTAAACCAAGGTCTTGAAGGCATGCAAGAAAAATACGGTAAATTTCGTGTTTCTGATACAGGAATTAGAGAAGCTACTATTTTAGGTCAAGGAATTGGGTTGGCTATGCGTGGTTTAAGACCTATTGCAGAAATTCAATACCTAGACTATTTATTATACGCATTACAGATAATTAGTGATGATTTAGCTACAGTACACTATAGAACACATGGTAGACAAAAAGCTCCATTAATTATTAGAACACGTGGGCACAGACTAGAAGGTATTTGGCATTCTGGATCACAAATGGGTGGTATTATTAACCTTGTTCGTGGTATTCATGTTTTAGTACCAAGAAACATGACCAAAGCTGCTGGTTTTTATAATACTTTACTTGAAAGTGACGAGCCTGCTTTAATTGTAGAATGCTTAAATGGATACAGACTAAAAGAAAAAATGCCAAACAATATTGGTGCCTTTAAAACACCTTTAGGTATTGTCGAAACTGTAAAAGAAGGAAATGATATTACTTTAGTTTCTTATGGTTCTACTTTAAATATTGTAGCTCAAGTTGCTAAAGAATTAGTAGAAGTTGGTATTGATGCAGAAGTTATAGATGTGCAATCTTTACTTCCTTTTGATCTAAATCACGATATTGTTAAAAGCATTGAAAAAACAAATCGTCTAATGGTTATTGACGAAGACGTTCCTGGAGGAGCATCTGCTTATATTTTAAACGAAATATTAAATACGCAAAATGCTTACCAGTTTTTAGATAGTAAGCCTCAAACTTTAACTGCAAAAAGCCATCGTCCTGCTTATGGTACAGATGGTGATTACTTTTCAAAACCATCGCACGAAGATATTTTTGAAGCTGTATATCAAGTAATGCATGAGGCTAATCCTAATAATTATCCAAAATTAAGATAACCATAAGATTTATATATACTTAAAAAAACCTTTCAAGAAATACTTGAAAGGTTTTTTTTATATTTATAGTAAATCAAACCAACAACAAATGCTTACCAAAAAAGATAAAGAACAGCTTAGAGGAACAATTTTTAGACATTTAGATGGTATAGCAACTGCAACAACAACTTTTGCACTACATAAAAAAGGGGTTTTAGATTTTTTACTAAAAAACAAAAATATAAACACAACAGATCTTGCTGCAACATTTAAAGCTAATGAAGGCTATTTAAACATTGCCTTACGCGTTTTAGCAGCACAAGGTTGGTTGGTACAAGATATAAACAACACTACCAATATTGTCTCTTACCAAACCAACCAAAATAGTGAAAAAGCTTTTAAACTAGCACCTTTATATGAAGAAGCTATAAAGTTACTCTCCTATTCGGTTACTTTTCCAGAAAAACATGTTAGTGCAGATGCCTTTATAGCTTTAGAACGTATTTTTAAAAATTATCAAAAAAGTTTTAATTTACAAGCAAATACAGCAATAGAACAACAAGTCTTAAAACATATTGAAGGCTGCATTGTTGCTCCTATAATTGTCATGTTAGGTGTAAATGGTTTGTTTCATAAATACTTTATGGAAGCATCTTTTACAGCTGAGGAATATCATAAAGACCCAGAAAGTTTTAAAAAAATACTAGATTTCTTTTCACATTTAGGCTGGTTTACTAAAAAGAAAAACACCTACCAGTTTACAGATCAAGGATTATTTTTTGCAAAAAGAGCAAGTGCGTATGGTGTAACCGTTTCATACTTACCAACCTTTTTACAACTAGACCAATTACTTTTTGGTAATCCTTTGGTACTAAAAACAAGCGCTCCAGACGAAACCGAAAAACACGTGCATAGAGAAATGAATGTTTGGGGAAGTGGTGGTGCACATGCTACCTACTTTAAAGTTATAGACCAAGTAATTATTAAACTCTTTAATAAACCTATTGAAGAACAGCCTAAAGGTATTCTAGATATGGGTTGTGGTAATGGTGCTTTTATTAACCATATTTTTGATGTTATTGAACACCAAACATTACGTGGTAAAATACTTGAAGAACATCCATTATTATTGGTTGGCGCAGATTTTAATCAAGCAGCATTAAAAGTAACCAGAGCCAATTTAATTAAAGCAGATATTTGGGCTAAAGTAATTTGGGGAGATATTGGCAGACCAGATTTATTGGCTAAAGACTTAAAAGAAGATTATAATATTGAACTTAAAGATTTGCTTAATGTACGTACTTTTTTAGATCATAACAGAATTTGGGAAACCCCTAAAACCATCACCAATAAAACAAGTTCTTCTTCTGGTGCCTTTTCTAGCCAAGGCAAACGCCTTAGTAATAATTTGGTAGAAGATTCATTACGTGAACATTTGCAAAAATGGAAACCCTATGTTGAAAAATTTGGCTTGTTAATTATAGAATTACACACAATTAATCCTAAATTTACAGCAACAAATCTTGGTAAAACTGCTGCTACTGCTTATGATGCTACGCATGGTTATAGCGATCAATATATTTTAGAAATAGATGTTTTTAATAAAATAGCAACAGAGGTTGGTTTACATCCTGATAACAACTATTTTTCAAAATTTCCTAATAACAATTTAGCAACAGTAAGTATTAATTTATTAAAAGGGCACAATTAAAATGACAGAAGAAAACAGCTTAACAACAAGAGATTGGCTAGCAATAGAAAGAACAAAATTAGCAAATGAACGTACTTTTTTAGCTTATTTTAGAACTTTTGTAGTCTTTCTAGGAACAGGACTTGCTATTTTAAAATTAGAACTTTTTACAGAATTAGAAACTTTTGGAATTCTACTAGTTGCTACTTCTCCAGTAATACTATTTATTGGTATTGTTAGATTATTTTTAGTAAAAAAAACTATTAAAAAACATTATAAGGTTTAATTTACCTATAATAAAAAACAATTTTGTTTAGAATTTTCTAAGATTTAAGAAAATAAAAAACTCCCTTTCTTCAATGAAAACAGCTACTGTAAAACAACTTAAAGACGAACTAAAGCATAACTCTACCGAAGAGTTAATGAATCTTTGTTTGCGTTTATCTCGCTTTAAAAAGGAAAATAAAGAATTACTTACCTATTTACTTTTTGAAGCACATGACGAAGCTGGTTATATTGAAAACGTAAAACAAGAAATTGATTTACAGTTTGAAACCATTAATACAGACAGTTATTTTTACATAAAAAAAAGCGTTCGTAAAATATTAAGACTGATTAAAAAGTTTAGCAGATACTCTTTAAAAAAGGAAACAGAAGTAGAGCTACTACTCTACTTCTGCCAAAAACTTAAAGATTTTAAACCATCTATACAAAGAAACGTTACACTTATCAATATTTACGATAGACAAATCACTTCGATAAAAAAAATCATCTCAGGTTTGCATGAAGATTTACAGTATGATTATAATATGGCTTTAGAGGAACTAGAAGAATAATACTATTCTTTATAGGTATTGTATTATGCAATGATATAGAATCTATTATTTATACTTCCTTTAAGGGTATTGCATTCGCTTAAATCATCCTGATTATTCTCTAATAGTTTACGAACTTGTTCAAGTGCTTTTCTTTCTTTAACAACTATAAACAATTCATTAATTTTAGTTTTAAAGTTCAATACTTTCCCCTATTGCTAACAACATAAGGTCTTTATTTTTATTAAAAAACTGTTTTTTAGCATTTTCATGGTCTATTTCTATATAACCAAAAGTATCAAAATGATACCCTAAAACCTTATCGCAATCTACAAAATCACTAGCAAGAATAGCATCATTAATTCCCATGGTAAAATTATCACCAATAGGTAAAATAGCTAAATCTAACTTGGTTTGCATTGGTATTAATTTCATATCCATAGTTAAGGCTGTATCTCCTGCTATGTAAATATTTTTATGTTCACTTTCTAACACAAATCCTCCTGGCTGTCCTCCATATTTTCCATCAGGAAAAGATGAAGTATGAATAGCGTTAACGTATTTAAGATTACCAAAATCAAAATCCCAAGTACCACCATGATTCATTGGGTGACCTTCTAAACCTAAATTTTGAAAGTGTGTTACTATTTCAAAATTAGAAACGATAACAGCATCTGTGCGTTTTGCAATTGCTTCTACATCAAGAATATGATCTTGATGTGCATGCGTTAATAAAATATAATCTGCTTTTAGCGTATTTATATCAATATGCGAAGCTTTTGGGTTTCCTGTTATAAATGGATCTACAAGAATGTGTATATCTTCTATTTGAATACCTAAACTGGCGTGACCGTAAAATGTTATTTTCATAATTAATTTTTAAAAAAAGTAAATTACAAAAAAAACTCAGACCAATTGTAGAATTTGTCTGAGTTTCTCAATCCCCAAAATTGAAATTAATACTTAGTATTTTTACTTTACCATGAAGTATCAATAGTCTAAAGTTAACCATAATTGTTTGATTTACAAATAATTATGGTTAAAATTATGCTTTTTAGCATATTTAACAAGAAACAGATTACAATATGTATCCTATAGCAAAAAGAATAGCTAATAAAAAGGTGCTAAGTGCTACTTTTTTTAGTTCAGGATCTAAGTGTACAGGCTCTGTATTATTTTTTACTTTTTTTAGATGTATAAATAAAGGAACAAAAGCTATAAGAAATATTAGATTAAATATGGAGTTATAATATAAAATTGCAAAAAGTAAAGACAGAAGCATTGCTGAAACAATTAAAAGATAATGGTATTTTTTAGCTTTTACGCTACCTAATTTAACTACCAAGGTATTTTTATTTGCTTTTTTATCAGATGCAATATCTCTCATATTATTAAGGTTTAATACTGCAGTACTTAAAAAACCTAAGGTGCAAGCTGGCAAAAAAGTAATAAAATCTATTTGTTTACTATATAAAAAATAGCCTCCTATTACACTTAGCAAGCCAAAAAACACAAAAACAAAAACATCTCCTAAACCTCTATAGCCATAAGCATTGTTTCCCATAGTATATTTAATTGCTGCATAAATAGAAGCTAAGCCTAAAATAAAAAACACCAATGTATATAGTAAGTGACTAGTACCAAAAGCAGCGAGAATTAATACAAAAGATAAGATAATTGCTATAACAATATTAATTTTTATCCCTTTTAGCATTGCTTTCTCAGAAATTTTTCCGCTTTGTAACGCACGTTCAGGACCTATTCTATCTTCATTATCTGTTCCTTTTACACCATCACCATAATCATTTGCAAAATTTGATAAAACTTGAAAACTTATGGTAGTACAAATAGCCAATATAAAAATGGTCCAATTAAAAACGTTATTATAAGCTGCTAATGCCGAAGCAACTATAATTCCGGATAAAGAAAGCGGTAATGTTCTTAATCTTGCAGCTTCTATCCAATATGAAAAAGTACTCATAGATTATGGTATCCACTTTTTAGGAAAGTTAGGCTTGCGCTTTTCAAGAAAAGCATCACGACCTTCTTTGGCTTCGTCTGTCATATAAGCTAAACGTGTAGCTTCACCAGCAAATACTTGTTGACCAACCATACCATCATCTGTTAAATTCATTGCAAATTTTAACATTTTAATAGATGTAGGTGATTTTTCTAATATTTCTTGCGCCCAATTATAAGCAGTTTCTTCTAATTCTTCATGAGGAATAACAGCATTTACCATTCCCATTTCATAGGCTTCTTGTGCAGAATAATTTCTTCCTAAGAAAAAGATTTCACGTGCTTTTTTCTGACCAACCATTTTGGCTAAATATGCAGAACCATAGCCTCCATCAAAACTAGTAACATCTGCATCTGTTTGTTTAAAAATAGCGTGTTCTTTACTTGCTAAAGTTAAATCGCAAACCACATGTAAACTATGACCTCCTCCAACTGCCCAACCAGGAACAACTGCAATTACTGCTTTTGGCATAAAGCGAATTAAACGTTGTACTTCTAGAATATTTAATCTGTGGTAACCATCATCTCCTACATATCCTTGATGCCCTCTTGCTTTTTGATCGCCTCCAGAGCAAAAACTCCAAATACCATCTTTAGTAGAAGGACCTTCTGCAGATAATAAAACTACACCTATACTAGTATCTTCTCCTGCATCATAAAATGCATCATATAATTCTTTAGTGGTTTTGGGTCTAAATGCATTTCTTACATTTGGCCTGTTAAAAGCAATTCTTGCAACTCCATTACATTTTTTATAGGTAATGTCTTCGTACTCTTTAGCTGTTTCCCAGTTTAATTGACTCATATTTTTTTTTTGGTGAGTAAAAATACTATTTTTTTTTAACACTGTTACAACTTAAAAATATTGAAAAGTACACTTGATTTTTGTAAAACACTACAAAACAGAAGGTTAAAAATCATTCAAAATTTAATAAAAGCGTATTTTCTTACACAAACATTGTATTTCATCGAACATTTCAAGCATTACATCGTGTATTGCGTATTTGTAATTTTTCAGTTTAAAATTGAAAACTACAGCATATAATTTAGCTTAAAATTTAAGGTTAATTAATGAAGTTATCTAATACCAAATACAATCAATTAATAAAAAATGCTTTTAAAACAGGTTTTGGCATGGTGTATTGCTTTGATAATTTTATTGTAACCGAAATAAATGAAGGGGTTATTTTTGATTTAAACTATTCTAAAGAATTAACAGCATTAATTTTTGATTATTATGGACCTAATTATAATTTACATGTAATATCTAATAGAGTAAATAATTATTCTATTGTACCAACATATTGGTTTAATTTTTATAAGAACAAAAATGCTAACCAATTAAAAAGTGTCTCTTTTGTTTATTATAATGAATTAGCATATTTAAATGCTAAACTAGAAGAAAAATTTATTAAGTGTAAAACAGAATGTTTTAAAAACTTAGATGATGCTATATGTACCATTTCAAATATACCTAATAGAAAAATTGCTTAATACAATTAATAGCGTAATTGTTTAAAGCCCTGATTATAGATAGAACCTCCTAAAAACTAATTATTCTATCTACCAATAGCTTACTTAAATTCCTCAAATCTACCTACCTACTTTTTTCGGTTAAATAACATTTATTCGAAACTACAGATTACTAATAATTTAAATTGGCTATTAATGAAAATTACAGATACTACTTTAAAAGAATTTATAGAAGATGCTCATTTTTTAGAACATGGAAACTACTATTTTTTTAAAGATTTTATTGTTTCAGAGATACATGAAGGTGTTGTTTATAACTGGGAAATTTCTCAAGAAATAATAAATATAGCTACTAATTATTACAAAAACAGACCTGTTATAAGCTTAATATCTAACAGAATAAACCAATACTCTATAAACCCTTTAGGTTGGCAGCATTTTTTTAAATCTGGAAGGAAGCTAAATGGTCTTGCTGTTGTATCTTATACTGAAAAATCCTGGGCAAATGTGGCTGTTGAAAAATTGTTTTTTAAATCAAAAATAGAACGCTTCAATAGTATTTTTGAAGCTGTAAATTGGGTAAAGACAATTAATTTAGAACAGCAAATTTTATATAAAAAAAACCAAAAGTAACAATCTATTATATTAAATAAATACCATCTTGCTTAATTGCAATAAGTTTTTGTTTATATAAAGTACCTATAGCTTTTTTAAAACTTTTTTTACTCATTTGCAGCATCTCTTTAATAAGCTCTGGGTTTGATTTATCGGTAAGATTTAAAAACCCACTATTATCTTGTAAATGCTTCATTATTTTATCTGCATTTGGCTCAATATTTCTATAACCAACTTGCCCTAAAATAATATCTATTTTATTTCCTGGTCTTATTTTTTTAACAATTCCTTTTAGCTTGTCTCCTACGCTAATATCTTGAAAAATATTATCGGTATATATTAAACCAGAATGTTTTTTATTTATAATCACATTCCAACCAATATCACTAGGATGCGAAGCTATTAAATCTACCTCATCAAACTCAGAAACGGTTAACTCTCTATTATCTAAAAATTGATTGGTTTTACTAGAAGCGACTAATCTATTACTTTCTTCATCTAGATAACAATATACCAAATACCAACCTCCTTTTTTCATTTTAAAGGCTTGCTCTTTAAAAGGGCAGAATAATTCTTTTACCATTCCCCAATCTAAAAAAGCACCATGTTTTGTTTCTTCATTACAACGTAATAATGCAAATTCACCACGTTGTATATACGGTTTATCTGTAACTGCTACTAAACGTTCTTGATTATCTAAATAAACAAACACTTCTAACTTGTCCCAAATTTTAAATTCTTCTGGCACATATCTATTTGGTAGTAAAACTTCATTGTCATCATCATCACTCAAGAATAATCCTGGTTCTGTTTCACGTATTATAGCAAGTGTATTGTATTTTCCTATTTGTATCATGCTACAAAAGTAAGGATATTAAAAATTAAAAATGCTTTTTTTTAATTACGAAATTGCTAGAAAAGAAAAAAGCGCTACTTTTTAGTAGCGCTTTAATAAATTTGATAAAGATTCTATTTATAAACAGACTCTTTTTTAAAATGTTGTGTTAATAAATAATATACAACTGCTCTGTATTTACTTCTATTAGATTTACCATATTTTTCCATTACAGTATCTATAGCTTTGTCTAATTCTTCACTATCTTTTAAACCTAATTTTTTAATTAAAAAATTATTTTTAACTGTTGCTAACTCAGAGGCATCAGATCCTGAAACTGTTGCAGCATCAGCATTGTAAATAGATGGACCACAACCAATAGTAACTTTAGTTAGTAAATCCATATCAGGTGTTACACCAATTTTATCTTTTAAATCTGCTGCATACTTTACAATTAAATCGTCTCTTTTACTCATTTTTATTATTTTTTAGTTAATGATTTTTAAGTAACTTAAAGATAAGAATTAAAGTACAGTACACCAATTAATTAATTCTTAAATACTTTATTTTAACGATTAAAAGTTAGTATTTACCGACCAATCTACTTTAATGCCTTAAAGTAACGCAGCAAAATAGTATCATTGATTGTTCTTGGTGTAAAAACCTCTAATATTTTAGGGGAATCAGACGCTAAGTAAAAAGACTGCAATGTGTCTTTTAAGGTATCAATATTAGATGCTTTTACATACTCAAAACCATACATATCACATAAATGTTTTACTGATAATTGGTGTTTCGTTTCAAAATAAGTGTCAAAATTTTCAGAGTTTTTATCTCCAGGAAGAATTCTAAAAATACCGCCTCCTTGATTATTTATTACAATAATTCTAAAGTCATTAGGAATGTAATTATTCCAAAGTGCATTACTATCATAAAAGAAACTTAAATCGCCTGTAATAAATACCGTTTGTTTTGTGTTAGCAACAGCACAACCAACAGCAGTACTTGTACTACCATCAATACCACTAGTACCTCGATTACAAAAAACCTCTAGCGTTTTATTTATATTAAACAGTTGTGCATATCTAATAGTAGAACTGTTACTTAATTGTAAAATGCTATTATCTGGAATAGATTTTAAAATAAATTGAAATGCTTTTAAGTCTGAAAATTCTAAGTTTTCAAAAAAAGCAGCATGCTTCTTTTTTCTAACTTTTTTTATGTGACTCCAATATTTTTGATAATCACTTTTTGTTAGGTGTTTTACTTCTTGTAAAAACTGTGTAAAAAACTGATTTGGAGCTATTTTAATATGGTGTTCTAAACAGAAAAAAGTATCATTAGCTTTTTCTGTACCAATATGCCAATGTTGCTTTGGTTTATAAGTACGTAAAAAAGCTTTAATTTTTTTAGATACTATTAATCCTCCAAAAGTCAATAAAATATCTGGTTGCAAGGCTTTAAATTCTTCTGTATCTAAAGGCGCAATTATTTTATCTATACTTGAAAAAAACTGAGGATGGTGTAAATTAGAAGTAGTTTCTGTAAACACCACAACACTTTCATCTTCTGCCAATTCATCTAACCATTTCTGCTCGATACTGTTAGGTTTATTAACACCTACAACAATTAGCTTTTTTTTAGCATCATACCAATTAGAAACTAAATCTGCCACCTGTAAGGCTTCTATTTTGTTCGATTTAACAGTTACTTCTTCTACTTTAGGGTTTACTGTTAAGGAGCTTATAGTTTCATATAAAGGTTCATCAAACGGAATATTTATATGTACAGGTCCGCTTTTATGTGTCACCACATTTAAAGCCTTATTTATTTCTGCTTCGTTTTGCGTTTGAATATTTTGTTGCAGACCTAAAAGTTTTTCTATTTTAGTTTCAATATTCTTAAAAATTGGCACCTCTTCTTGTGGTGCAAAGCTATTTTCTGCTTTAACATCTTGCTTTAAATTGGCAGAATAGAGAATGTGATTTTCATACACATTTTCTTGGTTAATGGTTTGTCCGTCACCAATTCCTATTAAATGTTTTGGTCTATCTGCAGATAAAACTACTAATGGTATATTACTATAAAAAGCTTCTGCAATGGCAGGATAATAGTTTAACAGAGCACTACCAGAAGAACAAACTACAGCAACCGGTTTTTGTATTTGTTGCGCAATACCTAAAGCAAAAAATGCAGCACAACGCTCATCAACAATGCTGTAACAGGAAAAATACGCATCATGTGTAAAACCTATAGTTAAAGGTGCACTTCTGCTACCTGGAGAAATTACAATATGCTTAATATGCTTTGCTTTACAAAGCTGTATTACGGTTTGTGCTAAAGGGATTTTTGGGTATTTCATGTGTACTTCCCATGAAAATGGGAGTCTTTTTAAATTAAAAAAAAGGTATATACAAATGTAAGTTTTTGCGAGTAATACACGAACGTATTTTGCAATTTATATATGAAGTAAACTAGTATTAAAAAAAATATTTATAATAAACTATTTACAATTACATCGTATTGCAACTTATTTACAAAACAGCCTTAATTGTTTGTGTTTTATTTACCGTTTCTTCCCATTCATTTTCGGCAATAGAATCTTTTGTAATTCCGCCACCAACATAAATTAAAGCTTGTTTATTTGTTAGTTGCATACAACGTAAATTTACATATAAATTAGAAACTGTTTTTATAGATGCGTATGCGTTGTTTTCTACATTGCGTCTGTTTGTATTTCTAGATTTAGTTTCTTTTATGTTTAATTCTCCTAAAAAACCTGCATAAAAACCTCTTTTATAATTTTCATTTTTTATAATAAATTGTTTTGCACTTTCTTTAGGAAAACCACAAACTGCAGGAGTTGGATGCAAGCTAGAAAGTAACTGTTTAAAAGAGAAAAGTTCTTTATTTAAAGTTCCTGAAATTGCTGTTTTAAGATGCAATAAGCTTCCTGCTCTAACCGTTTCTACTTGAGATACGTTTATACTTTTTACCGCAAAACTCAGGCTGTTTACTACAAAATCTGTAACTATTTGCTGTTCTTCTTTTTCTTTATTTTGCCAAACTACATCTTCTGTTCCAGAGTATATTTGCGTTCCTGCTAAAGCCATAGTACTAAACCTATTTCCTTGCACTTTCAACAAAGTTTCTGGTGTTGCACCTAACCACAAACCTACTTGTGGATGATACCAACAGTACACAAATGCTGTAGCATACTTTTGTAATAAATTTTTAAAAATTTTTAAAGGATTTTCTTCTGTAAGTTCTTGTGTTTCACACCTAGACAAAACTACCTTTTGTAAATCTTTATTTTTTATAGCATCTATTCCTTTTTGCACTAATTGTACATGCGCTTCTTTGTTTTTTTCTGAAGTATTTTTGTGTATGCTAGATGCTTCTGTTGTAAACGAGATCACATCATCTGTTTTTAATACTTCTGAAGAATTTGAAGGAATTAAAACCGCTTGTTCTTTAGCATCAAAAGGCGAAAAAACAAATCCGCTTTCAGTATAATCTTGTATAATATGCAGTTTTTCATCCTTTTGAAGCATTGCATACACCTCTAACCTATTTGGTTTTCTGTAAACTACAAATGGTAATGCGCGATTAAAATGCTGTTGTATTTCTTCAATAAAATCAGTAGAATTCATTACTTCTTTTTAGGTAATGAAATGGTTGATAATCTACATATAGATATTAAATTATCATGATCATCGGTAATTCTAATATCTAATAATTGTGTGGTTCTACCCTTGTGTAAAAAAGTAGCTTTTGCATAGATAAAGCCTTCGGTAACACTTTTTAAGTGGTTTGCCGTAATTTCTAAACCACGAACAAATTTATTTTCGGTATCTATAAAAATATGCGACGCAAAACTACCAACACTTTCTGCTAAAGCTGCAGTAGCACCACCATGCAAAACTCCGTCTGGCTGATACACTCTAGAATCTACAGGCATTCTGGCAACTAAAAAATCTTCGCCATAATCTACCATTTCAATATTTAAGGTTTCCATTAAGGTGTTTTTACTAGCCTCATTTGCTTTTGCTAAAACGCTTTCTTTAGTTAATTGCATATAAATATGTATTTTTATTGTCGGATTGTAAAAGTACAAAATGAATTTAGAAGAAAAAGAAATTTCATACACAACTACCAATAGTTATGCTACTTTAAACACATTAAGCGACAAGACTAAAAATGTTTGGTTTGTATGTCACGGAATGGGGTATTTAAGCAGGTATTTTTTAAGGTATTTTGAAGGATTAAATAAAGACGAGAACTATATTATTGCACCACAAGCACAAAGTAAATATTATAGTACTCCAAAATTTAAACATGTTGGCGCAAGCTGGCTAACCAAAGAAAACACCGCAACAGAAACCGAAAACGTGATGCGTAATTTTGATGCTGTTTTAGCTGCCGAAGCCTTACCAAAAAACATAAACCTTATTGTTTTAGGATACTCACAAGGTGTGAGTGTGGCAACGCGATATGTTGCAAAACGAAAACTATCTTGTTCGCAATTAATATTGCACTCTGGAAGTATACCTAAAGAATTAAAACCTGAAGACTTTAGCTTTTTAAAAGCAAAAGTAACTATGATTTATGGTACAGAAGATGAGTATTTAAATGAAGCACGCATTGTCTACGAAACCAATAGAGCAAAAGAATTATTTACAGATAGATTGCATATTATTTCTTTTAAAGGCAAGCATGTGGTTAATGTTGAATTGATAAATCAATTAGTATAAATGTATACACCTCATCTTGAAAACGAGTATGTAAAACTTTCGCTCTTAGACCTGAGTAACTATAAACATCTAGCTACAATTGCAGAAGAAAAAGATTTAGTATACTACTCACCTAGTGCTATTTCTCCTCCTGAAAAGCTAAAAGAATATGTACAACTTGCTGTAGATGCTTACTACCACAAAACAGCAATTCCGTTTCTTATTTATAATAAGAAAAAACAAGTATATGCAGGATGCACACGATTTGGATTAATAAACCATAAAAATAAAGTACTATACATTGGTTGGACATGGATTAGCAAAAATTTTCAAGGTTCTGGATTAAATACACAAGTAAAATTTTTAATGCTACAATATGCTTTTGAAACATTAAAATTTGATAAAGTAGCATTTAAAGTAGATGAACGTAATTTAAGATCTAGAAAAGCCGTAGAAAAAATTGGAGGTACTTTTGAAGGTCTATTACGTAAAGACACACTTATGCGTGATGGATTTAAGCGCAACACTTGTTATTATGGCATTTTAAAAGAAGAATGGCCAGAAATAAAGAAAACTATTTTTAAAGGTTTTTAAACAATTTACTTTTAATACTAAGCCTTTTTGTTTTTATAATTTCGTCCATACCATAATAATACACCAGTTACAGGTAATGTTGCTACAATGAAACTAATTAAAAAAGCAATTATTTTACCAACAATACCACCAATGGCACCAATATGAATATCATAATTCATTCGTAAAACTTTATCGGCAAATTTAGCATCTTTGTATTTACCAAAAATGGCAGGTGTTTCAATTTCTTCTAATGTATTTTGATCAAAAAAACGATAATCAGAATCATAATAAAGACCTTTGGTGTTAGAAACCTCTACATAAACACTCGTACTATCGCTTTCAGGATAATGCAACTCATAACTTTCTGCGTGAGGCGCTTCCTTTTTCAACTTAGTAATTAAATTATCCATTGGTAATACAGCATAAGCATCTTTTGGAGTTTCACTTACATTTTCTGGAATAATAAAAGCAGGCACTTTATCTCCTCCTGTAGATACGTACACCACATATTTTAACCAATCATAAGAAATAACAGATCCTGTAAAAGCTATTATAAAAGCTAACCAACAAATATAAAAGCCTACAACAGTGTGTAAATCGAAGTTTTTACGTTTCCAACGTGTAGTAGCTTTCCAATCAAAAGTAACACGTTGCTTTAAATTTTTTCTCTTTTTAGGCCACCATAAAACAATACCTGAAATAATAATAAATAGAAAAATTAAAATAGAAATACGTACTACCTGTTCTCCTATACTTTTTGGTAACCACATACGCATGTGTCCTTTTAAAATAAAGGCAAAAAAACCAGACATATGATTGTCTACTTGAATTATCTCTCCAGAATACGGATTTAAAAATACACTCTGATAAAATTCTGGTTCGGCGTCATAAAAAATAACTTCTACAGCTGCAGCATCAGAGTTTTTAAATAATGTACCATGAATAGAATTATCAGGAAAAACGCTTTGCGCTATTTCTCTTGCTTGCGTTGGTGTAATGATAGCAGTTTCTTGTGGTGTTACAGTTTTATAATCATCATACAAACTTTCAATTTCATCTCTAAAAGCCCAACAACAACCTGTTATTGCTACAACAAAAACAACAATTCCTGTAGTTAGACCAAGAATTTTATGCAATACTAGAATTTTTTTCCTCATTATTTTTTAAAATAAATACTGCCTGGAATAAAAAACATCAATAATTTTACATTCCAGACAGGATAATTATATACTGTATTTATAGGTTACCTACTTCTTAAAACTTATAACTAAAAGTACCTAAAAGTGTTCTGGTTTGTTGTGGTGTAACTGTACTCCAACCAGAATAATAAGTTTCATCTGTTAAGTTATTTGCTTTCACTCCAATTCTAAATTTATCTGTATCATAATAAGCAGATGCATTAAATATAGTATAAGCAGGAATATAAAAACTTCCTGTTACTGTTTTGTAATCTACCATAGTGTCATACTCCGATTGACCGTTAAAACCAGCTCCTAGACCAAAGTTTCCTAAAAATTTATAATCTGCCCAAAAGTTGTAGGTAAATTCTGGTCCTGACTCCCCATATCTGTTACCTTCTAAAAAGGTTGCAGAAGGAGAATTTGTAATTTCAGAGTCATTATAACTAAAACCAGTATGTATATTTAAACCTTCAATTAGGTTTGCATTTACTTCTAATTCTACACCTTTACTATTAACTTCTAAATCTTGGGTTTGTGTAGACCAATAGTATTTATTATCTACATTTATGTTATAAAAACTTAATGTTGTTTCTAGTTTACTGTCTAATAAGTTAGTTTTTACACCAAATTCAAATTGGTTTGCTTGTTCTACATCATAAGACTGTAAAGCCACATCTCCTGTAGTAAAATCTGTAATGTACTGTGGATTTACATAAGAGAAACCATTTTGGTAATTAGCAAATACAGAAACCTTATCTATAATTGGTTGGTAAACAACACCCAATTTTGGAGAAAATGTAGATTCTGTATATTCCGTATCATCATCTGTATTGGTATTTCTATCTCCTTGGTAGTCAAATCTATCATAACGTACACTTGCCATTACAGATAAAGAAGGTAATATTTTAATAACATCTGAAACATAAGCACCAAGTACATTTTGTCGTACATCACTATCTACAAAACCTAAACCAGAAAGCGCTGTATTTAAATTATCTGCATTAATTTCTGGCTCCCCATAAATTAAATCTCCATTTAAGTTTATAGTATGTAAATATCCCCAATTAGAGCTATTGTCTATAATTTTAGAGTCTAAGTAATCAAAACCAACTAATAATTTATTTTCTAGCCCTGCAATTTTAAAAGTTCCTGTAAAGTTTTGTTGCAGGTTTACGGTTTTGGTTCTAGCATTTGTATCTTGTGCATATAAGCTAAAATTCTCTGTTCCTACAGGAGCAGTAGGGTTAGAATAATCTGCAGCATTCCATAAATACGTATAAAAACCTAAAGACTTAGCTAAACCACCAGCAATAAGTGTTTGAGAAGACCAGTTATCTGAAATTTTCCAAGCAACTTCACCACGATAGTTTTGCGTTACATTATCTATAGTTACATCATCATTTGTAAAAGATAAGTTTGTATCATAGTTTAAATCTTCAATAGAATCAAATGCTAATGGTCCATATCTATTTAAGAATAGAAATGTTTCATTGGTTTGTTCATTTGCAGAAGCTTCATAAGAGAAATTAAACGTTAGCTTATTGTTTAATTTATAAGAAATAGATGGAGCTATAAATACCGATTTTTTAAAACCAGCATCTTGAAAACTATCTTCTTGTTGAAAACCTCCATTTAATCGTAAAGAAAACTTATCATTAGCAGCTAAATTTACATCTACATTTAGCTTAGCAAAATCATTAGTACCACCAGAAACTAAAATTTCTCCTCCTGTAGTATTGTATGGCTTTTTAGTAATAATATTTATTAATCCTCCGTAAGAGGTAACTGTACTACCAAATAAAGTACCAGAAGGGCCTTTAATAACCTCTACTCTTTCTACGTTTGAAGGATTTATAAATCCGTTAGTAATACCAGCAACACCATTTACTAATTGTGGTTGTACCGAAAAACCTCTACTAGAATAATATCCTGCTCCATCACCACTTCTTCCTGTAGAAGACCATAATTTACTAATACCTGAAGCATTTTTTAATGCATCTTCAAAAGTATTTACCGATTGAGAAATCATTAATTGATTAGTAATGGTATTGTATACTTGAGCATTTTCAATGTTTTTTAAAGGCATTTTAGAAACATAAGCTGTTCGCTTTCTTGAAAATTTATTTTTTCTATTTCCCTCTAAAAAAACTTCGCCTAATATTTCATTACCTTCAAAAAGTGTAATGTTTCCTAGCTCTAGATTTTGATTATTAGTTATTGTTGCTTTTACTTCTTTGGTTTTAAACCCTAAATAAGATATGGTAATTACATAATCTCCATTTTGAAGTTTATTAATTTCAAATTTTCCGTTTTCATCGGTTTGTGATCCTTTAGAAGTGTTTTTTAGCAACACATTAACTCCTAATAAAGGAGTTTGGTTATTATCTGTAACTGTTCCAGATATGCTTGCGTTTTGAGCAAACGCTACGCTTGTTAGCAAGAAAAAAGCTAAAAATGGTATAATACTTTTCATTAATTCTTATTTAGACTATTTATAAATAATAGCAAAAATATATATGTATTACAAAACGACCAAATTATTTATAACAATTCTAAATAAATTTTAAAAAGGATGCTTTAGGTTTTTATTACAGAGGGCTTTAAGTAAAATTACAAGTAGATTTCTATTAGCATTCCCTATGTATTACTGCATAAAAAACAAAAACCCTGTAGTAGCATCCAGGGTTTTTTAGTATGAAAATAATAATTGTTTTACATTTTAATTCCTGTTATTTCTCTTCCGCCTTGCAAAAGGGTTACACTTACCACATCTCCTGCTTCATTTTTATTAAAAGTTAATTGCGCTTCAACTACTTTTAAATAAAATACAGTATCCGATTTTGGAAAAATATTGAAAACAGGTTGTCCTGTTGCTTGTGTTTTTAATTGGCTTCCTTCTTTGGTGACTGTAATAATAAACTCTGGAGTTATTTGATAGGCACCAACATAGCTTTGTAATACAGCATCTGCAACTACAATATCTTCTATGATATAATCAGAAACATCTTCTCCTAGTTTCTTTAAATAATCTATACCATTTTGGTTGTTTGGGTTTATAACTAAAGACTTCTTATAGTTTTCTATAGCTAACTCTTTATTTCCTTGATGCATTAATCCTTCTGCATAACTATCATAAGCATTGTAAGAACCAGGAAAAGCTTCTACATTCCATTTAAAAACCGTTACCGCTTCATCAATTTTTTCTTCTTGTAATAATTGATAACCAATAGTATTTATTTCTCTTTCTTCTAAAGTATAGTCACTAGATGATTTTATGCTATGATACTTTTGTATTGCAGATTCTATTCCTTTAGATTGTATTTCATCGTATATCGTTTTGGCTACAGATTTTTTAGGAAAATCATAAGTTTTATTATACATAATTCCTCTAATTGCTTGTGCAATATCATTTAGTGGTGCCATTCCTGTATTATTTAATAATACAATTAAAGATTGATCTGAAGTGGCTCTAGTAATATAGGTATTAAAACCGTTGATACCTCCTCCATGAGCTATGGTAGCCATGGTTTCACTTGTATTACCAATAGGTTCATTACCTATAAACCAGCCGTAACTATAGTAACCGTTTCCTGCTTTTGTATGCTTTTTAAAAAACAAATTCATATACTCTTTAGAAAGTAGTTTGTTAGTATATAAAGCCTGATCCCAAAGAAATAAATCTTCAACGGTTGCATATAAAGAACCTGCAGCATAAGGAATACTCATGTCTAAATATTCAGAATTCACAAATTTGTTTCCCTTTGGCTCATAACCTGTAGCTCTGTTTTTTAAAATAGTTTCATGATGATCATACCCAGAATCTTTCATATTTAAAGGAGTGAATATTTTTTCTTGTAGCATTTGCTCGTAGCTTTTTCCTGAAATTTTTTCGACTAAAACACCTAAAAGGAAATAACCAGAATTGCTATAGTTAAATTTTTCTCCAGGAGTAAAATCTAATGCCATTTCTGAAAACTCTTTAACAAATGCTTCTGGTGTATAGGGATTTCTACTTTTATTCTGAAAAAAATCTGGAAACGAAGTGTAATTAGGTATTCCGGAAGTATGCGTCAATAAATGATGTGTTGTTATTTTATTTCCGTTAGCCTTTGGATAATCTGGAAGATACTTTGTTATTGGTGCCTGTAAATCTATTTTACCTGCTTCTGCTAATTGAAGAATTAACATTGCTGTAAATTGTTTGGTTATAGAGCCTAATCTGTGTTTTGTATTGGGAGCATTAGGAATATCCCATTCCATATTAGCCAAACCAAAACCTTTTTTGTACATAATTTTACCGTTTTCTGCAATTAAAACAGATCCGTTAAATGTATTGTATGCTGTATAGGTATTAATTAATTTGGTTATTTGTGCTTCTTTTACTTGACTAAAACTAAGGTTGACAAAAAATAATAATGCAAATAAGAAAACGGTATTTGTTTCACTGAAATAAAATTTGAATTGCTGTTTCATAAGTTTTTTGATTTTGATTGATTAAAAATAAGACGATTAATAGCCTTATAAGTTACAATAAAAAAACTTTTTTTTAAACAAAACCAACTATAACTACTTAAAAAACAATACTTTAAAACAAAAAAAAAGTTTCCTTTTTAAGAAAACCTTTTTTTTCAATCTCATTACCACTAAGTGTATTAGGTTGTTAGCTTTGCAACAATATCTTTAGTAGGTAAGATAGCTTTTGTATACTCTATACTTGGTCCTGCAACCCAAACCGTTTTATAAGTAGCTTGTGTTGCTGCTTTAGTAGTTGCATTCATACCAATGGAAAAACGAATCATTTTAACCCATTTTTTAAGTTTCTTATTCTTGTTTAAAACAGATTCTAACCAAGATTCCTTTGTTCCTATTTTTTGAACATAAGGTGTATTTATAACTGTACATGGCGTACCAGAAATACGTTGTGTCATAATAATATCATCAGCACCATAATCTACACATGCTTGTTTATATTCATCAGTAACTCCAGCCTCAATAGAAGCTATAAAAGGGCTACCAACCGAAACTCCTGCTGCTCCATAACTTAACATTTTATCAATATCTGCTTTACAACCAACTCCTCCTGCAGAAATTACAGGAATGCTTAAAGCTGTACTTAATTGACTTGTTAATTCTTGTGGTGAGAGATTCCCTCTATGTCCTCCTGCTTGATTATTTACAGCAATAGCCGCATCTGCACCTAAGCTTTCTACTTTTTTAGCAAAACGTAAATCGGTTACATCACAAAAAACTTTAATGCCAACTGCATGTGCTTTTTTTATAGTTTCTTCTGGACTACCAAGTGAGGTAATAATAAAATCACAGCCTTCTTCACAAAGCACTCGTAATTGCTCTTTGTATTTTATATTCGATTTATTTACAATTAAATTAAACCCGAAAGAACCTCCTTCAACTTTTGCTGCTTTTAATTCTTTAATAGCTGCTCTTAATTGATCTAATGTTCTATAGTTAAGTGCAGGAATACAGCCTGCAATTCCACCTTTCATTGCTTCTATTACCATTGCTGTATTAGAAACTAAAAACATTGGAGCCTGAATAATGGGATATTTTATATTTAAAAGTTGTGTAAGTTTGGTTTCCATAGTAATATCACATTTGAATGTGAATTTTTTAATTAAACTAAAATTGACTTCTTATTTATAAAGTGTTTTTACAAATATAACAAAATTTACTATGCATGCATAGTTTTTTGTATATAGTAATTAATTTGCTTATTTACTGTAAGAAACTTTTGTAACATAATTATAAAAAATAAAAACGCAACCAAATTAATGATTGCGTTTTTTATAATTAGATTTCTGCTCAGGCAGAGATGTATTACTTCACTTCTTCAAAGTCAACGTCTTCAACGTCGCTTCCTTCATTAGTATCTGTTCCTGCATTTGCATCAGGACCAGGTGCAGCTCCACCTTGTGCTTCTGCTTGTGCTTTATACATTTCTTCACTAGCTACTTTCCAAGCTTCGTTTATTTTATCTAAAGCAGGAGTAATTACCTCTAAATCTTTAGTTTCGTAAGCTTTTTTAAGTTCTTCTAAAGCTGCTTCAACTGGTTGTTTTTTATCTTCAGATAATTTATCCCCAAATTCTTTTAATTGTTTTTCCGTTTGGAAAATCATAGAATCCGCTTCATTTAATTTTTGAGCGCTTTCTGCTGCTTTTGCATCTGCTTCAGCATTTGCTTCTGCATCTGCTTTCATTTTTTGAATTTCTTCTTCTGTTAATCCTGAAGAAGCTTCAATTCTGATATCTTGTGTTTTATTAGTCGCTTTATCTGTTGCTGAAACTTTAATAATTCCGTTTGCATCAATATCAAAAGTTACTTCAATTTGAGGAGTACCACGTTGTGCTGGTGGAATACCATCTAAGTGAAAACGACCAATGGTTTTATTATCTGCAGCCATAGAACGTTCCCCTTGTAAAACATGAATTTCTACTGAAGGTTGATTATCTGCTGCTGTAGAGAATACTTGACTTTTCTTTGTAGGAATAGTTGTATTTGCCTCAATAAGTTTTGTCATTACATTACCCATTGTTTCAATACCAAGAGATAAAGGTGTTACATCTAAAAGTAATACATCTTTAACATCTCCTGTTAATACTCCTCCTTGAATTCCTGCTCCTAAAGACACAACCTCATCTGGGTTAACTCCTTTACTTGGTGCTTTACCAAAGAATTTTTCTACTGCTTCTTGTACAGCTGGAATACGTGTTGAACCACCAACAAGAATAACTTCGTCAATATCTGATTTTGATAAACCTGCAGATTTTAATGCAGATTGACATGGCTCAATAGTACGTTTTACTAAATCGTCAATTAATTGCTCAAATTTAGCTTTAGTTAAAGTACGTACTAAGTGCTTTGGTCCACTAGCTGTAGCTGTAACGTATGGTAAATTAATTTCAGTTTGTGCAGAAGATGATAATTCAATCTTTGCTTTTTCAGCTGCTTCTTTAATACGTTGTAAAGCCATTGGGTCTTTACGTAAATCAATACCTTCTTCAGCATTAAATTCATCTGCTAACCAGTCAATAATTTTTTGATCTACATCATCACCACCTAAGTGTGTATCACCATCTGTTGAAAGTACTTCAAATACACCATCTCCTAATTCAAGGATAGATACATCATGTGTTCCTCCACCAAAATCAAATACTACTATTTTTTGGTCTGTTCCTTTTTTGTCCATACCATAAGCTAAAGCTGCTGCAGTAGGCTCATTGATAATTCTACGCACTTTTAAACCTGCAATTTCACCAGCTTCTTTAGTTGCTTGACGTTGTGCATCATTAAAATATGCAGGAACAGTAATTACTGCTTCACTTACATCTTGTCCTAAATAATCTTCAGCAGTTTTCTTCATTTTTTGAAGAATCATAGCAGATAATTCTTGAGGTGTATATAAACGACCATCAATATCTACTCTTGGAGTATCATTATCTCCTTTTACCACTTTATATGGTACTCTTTCTGCTTCCTTTTTAGATTCAGAATATTTATTACCCATAAAACGTTTAATAGAATAAACTGTTTTTGTTGGGTTTGTAACTGCTTGACGTTTTGCTGGATCTCCAACTTTAATTTCGCCTCCTTCTACAAAAGCGATAACAGAAGGTGTTGTACGCTTACCTTCTGCGTTTGGGATTACAACTGCTTCATTACCTTCCATTACAGAAACGCAAGAGTTTGTTGTACCTAAATCGATTCCAATAATCTTACTCATAATTATATTTTTATTTGTGTTGACATTTATTTTTTTGTTCGGTAACTATAAGTCAATGATTATGCCAATACAAAACGACTGACATGATGTCATAAAATTATTAAATCCTTTATTTTATTTATTTTTAACTATTAATATTGAAAGTGATTTGTAACTTTAAACAAAAAAAATTATGAAAAGAATCTTATCTACACTATTTGTATTTGCATTATTATTAACTTCTTGTCAGGGAGAAGACGGGATTGACGGGGAAGATGGAGGTATTTTTGTTGCCAGTTCTTTTGAAATAGAAATTGATTTTAACGCTGCCAATAATTATGAATACTTTGAAGATTATGGCTTTTATGTATACCCTTCTGATGTGACATTAGTTTATATTTTATGGGAAACAGCAGACGGACAAGATGTATGGAGGTTAATGCCACAACAAGTTACCTTTGATGAGGATACTGCCAATGAAAGTGAGTTAACGTACAATTATGATTTTACACAAAACGATGTTAGATTCTTTTTAGACGGAACCGTAGATCTTAGCGCTATAGGCTCTGAATGGACTCAAAATCAAGTGTTTCGAGTAGTGGTAATTCCTGCAGAAAATGTAGATGCTGTTGACACTTCTAACATAGAAGCTATAATGGAAGCATATAGAATTGAAGCTTTTGAAAAAAAATAATATACTTTCATTACAAAATGTATATTTACGCCAACTTTAAAAAGTTTTTGTAAATGGAGTGTATTTCGGTTTTTGATATGTTAAAAATAGGTGTTGGGCCTTCTAGTTCTCACACCTTAGGTCCTTGGCGAGCTGCAGAACGCTGGATTAAAGAACTCAAAGCAAATAATACGTTTAATAAAGTAGAAGGCATTCATATAGATTTATATGGTTCTTTATCACTTACAGGAAAAGGGCATGCAACTGACTATGCTGTAATGCTTGGTTTGTGTGGTTGTGACCCAGAATATGTTGCTACAGATACCATTCCTATAATTATTTCAAATATTAAAAGCACAAATACATTATCTCTTAATAATGAAAAAGTAATAGATTTCAATCCAGAAACAGCCATTGTTTTTAATAGAAAGTTCTTGCCATTCCATTCTAACGGAATGACCTTTACCGCAATAATTAATGGTAAAAAGAAAAAATCTACCTTCTACTCTATTGGTGGAGGTTTTGTGGTTAAAGAAGAACGTAAAAACTCTAAACGTAACTTTGAAATAAAATGCTCTTTTCCTTATCCTATTGAAAAAGGAACAGAACTTTTACAATTTTGTAAAGATTTAAATTTGCCTATATCTGAAGTGGTTTATGAAAACGAAAAATCTATTCGTGAAGAACCTAAAATAGATATAGAACTACAACGCATTTGGGATACCATGTTAGAGTGTATGTACATTGGCTGTCATACCGAAGGAAACCTTCCTGGAGGCTTAAACGTAAGACGTCGAGCGTATGATATGCACCAAAAACTAAAAGGAGAAACACCATATACCAATCCTGTAGAATGGATTTATGCCATAAGAAATACCGAAGTTAAATTTAGACAAATCTTAAAATGGGTTAGCTGTTTTGCTTTAGCTGTAAACGAGGTAAATGCCTCTTTAGGTCGTGTAGTTACAGCTCCTACTAATGGTAGTGCTGGTGTTATTCCTGCTGTTTTAATGTATTATTTAGTGATTGAAAACCACGACGGAAACTTTGAAGACATTAAAAAATTCTTATTGGTAGCTGGAGAAATAGGAAGTATCTTTAAAAAAGGAGCAACTATTAGTGCTGCCATGGGAGGATGTCAAGCAGAAATTGGTGTAAGTTCTGCAATGGCTGCTGGTGCTTTAACCGAACTACTTGGTGGTACACCAGAGCAAGTTTTAATAGCCGCAGAAATTGCTATGGAACATCATCTTGGACTTACCTGTGACCCTATTGGTGGTTTGGTGCAAATACCTTGTATTGAACGTAATGCTATGGGAGCTATTAAAGCTATTAATGCTGCAGAGTTAGCCTTAGATACAGACCCGGAAAATGTAAAAGTCCCTTTAGACAAAGTGGTAAATACTATGTGGGAAACTGCAAAAGACATGAATACTAAATATAAAGAAACTAGCGAAGGCGGATTAGCTATTGGTGTTAATTTAACAGATTGCTAAAAAAACAAGCCATTAGTTAAACAACTCTAGTAGTACAAACCTCATCTTTTAAAAAAATAAAATTAGCCTTACTACTTAAAGTAAAGACTTGTGTTATTGCTTTTAAAAAACTAAATATGCGCTATTTACTAGTAGCATATAAAAACATGGAACTCTTGCTATATTCTTGCTTTTTCAACTAAAAAAATTAAAATTTACTATTTTAAGACCTCTTTTAAATAAAAGTTTAACAGTATACACATATTTTAGTACATTTACATTCTATCAAATTATACACAAAACAGATGTCTGTAGCAAAAAAAGAATATAAAAGAGTAACCGTAAAATCTCTAGTAGAAATGAAATCTAATGGAGAAAAAATATCAATGCTTACAGCCTATGATTATACCATGGCAAAAATTGTAGATGGCGCAGGAATTGATGTAATACTTGTTGGTGACTCTGCAAGTAATGTAATGGCTGGACATGAAACCACTTTACCTATTACTCTAGACCAAATGATATATCATGCATCTTCTGTAATTAGAGCCATAGATAGAGCTTTAGTTGTAGTAGATTTACCTTTTGGTAGTTACCAGAGTGATCCTAAAGAAGCCTTACGTTCTGCCATAAGAATTATGAAAGAATCTGGAGGTCATGCTGTAAAAATGGAAGGTGGTAAAGAAGTGAAAGATTCTATAAAAAGAATTTTACATGCAGGAATTCCGGTTATGGGACATCTAGGGTTAACACCACAATCTATATATAAATTTGGAACCTATACCGTTAGAGCCAAAGAAGAACAAGAAGCTAAACAACTTAAAGAGGATGCTTTAATGCTTGAAAAAGCAGGATGTTTTGCTATAGTACTAGAAAAAATACCTGCTAAATTAGCACAAGAAGTTGCAGAGAGTGTTTCTATTCCTGTAATTGGTATTGGAGCAGGAAATGGTGTAGATGGTCAAGTACTTGTAACGCATGATATGTTGGGTATGACACATGAATTTAACCCACGTTTTTTACGAAGATACATGAACTTATACGAAGAAATGACTTCTGCTTTTACACAATATGGTGAGGATGTAAAAAGTGGCGATTTCCCTAATGATGAAGAGCAGTATTAATCTCGATTGTTAGATTGTTAGATTGTTAGATTGTTAGAACTTAGCAATAAAAGAACTTAATACAGATAAAACGAAGCAAATGCATCGATTTAAGGATTTAGAAGCATGGAAAAAAAGCAAATTGTTTTGTTCTGAAATTTATTTTATAATCTCTAAGTTTCCTGAAAGCGAAAAATTTGGGTTAACAAATCAATTACCAAGAGTAGCTGTTTCAATTCCTTCTAATATTGCTGAAGGCTCTTCTAGACATTCTAATAAAGATTTTATAAGATTTTTACAAATGCCCTCTAAAATTTAAATCTACTCTCAAATAAATCCAAAAATAGAACAATCTAGTGAGCAAAAATTCCAAAACTCTTTCTAATAAAAACAACCTTCAAGTAATTTACGAAGACAATCATATTATTGTTGTAAATAAACGAGCAGGAGATATTGTACAAGGAGACAAAACTGGTGATAAACCATTAAGCGATGTAGTTAAAGAATACATTAAAGAAAAATACAACAAACCTGGAAATGTATATTTAGGAACTGTTCATAGGCTAGACAGGCCAACTACAGGATTAGTCATTTTTTCAAAAACAAGCAAGGCACTACCAAGATTAAACAAACTTTTTCTTACTAAAGATATTAGTAAAACCTATTGGGCTGTTGTAAAAAATGAACCACAAAAAACGGAAGACACCTTAATTCATTGGTTAAAAAAGAACCCGAAAAACAATAAATCTACAGCATTTATAAAGGAGGTTGCAGGTAGTAAAAAAGCAATCCTACATTATAAAACACTAAAAAAATTAGACAACTATTATTTATTAGAAGTTAATTTAGAAACAGGAAGACACCATCAAATACGTTCGCAATTATCTAGTATTGGCTGTTCTATAAAAGGGGATTTAAAATATGGTTTTGATAGAAGTAATAAAGATGCCAGCATACACTTACATGCAAGACAAATTACCTTTACACACCCTGTTTCTAATGAAGCATTACACATTACAGCTCCTTTACCAAAAGATGCTATTTGGCAGGCTTGTAACTAGTATTTAATAAAAAAATAGAAAACAACTTAAACTACGCGTTTTAATAATGGGTATTCAAGAGTTAAATGCACACCTTGATTTGGTTTAGATGCTAAACTAAAGCTTGCTTCTATAAGTTCTGCTCTACTCTTCATGTTTACTAAACCAGAATTACTTTCTACTGTTTTTTCATCAAAACCAACTCCGTCATCACTGGCGTGAATTATTAGCTTTTCTGGATAATAGTTTAAATGAATTTTTAACTGTTTTGCGTTAGAGTATTTTACGGTATTAGAAATAAACTCTTGCAAGATTCTAAATAAAATAATAGCATCCTTACTATTTTCAGTAACTGTGTTATCACCTGTTTTAATTAATTCTGCCTTAATAAGCTTCATTCTATTTAACCTATTAATTTCTGATTGTATAGAATCATAAACTCCTTTATTCTGTATTACATCTCTATTTAAAGACTTAGATAATGCTCTAATTTCTGTCAAACTTTCTTTTACAGCACTTTTACTTTCAGAAAATCGTTCCTTTAAGGTTTCAGGAATTTCTGTATTTAAAATACTCAACTGCATATTAGCAACAGATAGTAATTGACCTATATTATCATGTAATTCTTGTCCAATATATTTTAACGTTTGCTCTTGAATTTCTTCATTAGTTTCTGCAAAAGCTCTTTCAAAGGCTTGTTGCATTTTTATTTTATCTAAAAGCAGTTTATTTTTTCTTTTCTGAAAAACGATAAAAAACACAATAATTATGGTACATACAACAAGCATAACACCAATCATATACACCAATAAATTTCTTTCAGCTGCTGTAGAAACTGGTTCTGCAACTTGTAATAAAATAAATAACATATTAATCATATTCTGGTTTTGCTACAATTAAACCTACGGTATAAGTTATATACATAAAGTAAATTACAAAAAAGTTAATACCAGCTCTTAAGTTTACATACTGCATATCTGCCATTCTGTAATAAGGATCAAAAAACACTAGAGGTGTTTTAATAAGCCAAAAAAGTAAAATAGCGCAAGAAATATAAAAAGTTATAGACCTATAAAAGGTTAATATTTTATCTCCTTGTAATATTTCTAAAAAATAATAAAAAACACATTGTAAAATAATTAAAGCTCCCAAAATGCTTATAATAGGTATAGCGCCTTTAAAGAAATCTGGTAAGGTGACTAATATGGTACCAAATGAAATAATTAAGAATAGAATAATAGAAACTTTTAATATCTTTTTACTTGTAGTATTCTGCAAAACCTGTAAATAATACCAACCAAAAAATACCACAGCAGCAATTTTCCAAAAAAGGGTATACCACCAATAATTACTTTCTAATAAAGTACCTTCTAAAAAACTAAAAATACCATCATTATAAACCCAATAGGTATATCTACCACCTATAGCCATAAATACAATATAAACTAAAAAGTATATAAAATATTTAGCAGCTGAACCTTTATACTTACCGTAAAGTAGTACACCTGTTACAGCTGCTAAAATTTCAACAAATATGAGTATATTTAATCTATTATTTATTAAAAACTCTATCACATTATTGTGGGTATTTTGCTCGTGGAGGCTCACCTTCTCCTCCATCATTTAATCCATTTCCTCCAGGAACATCACCATTACCTGGCGCAATAGAAAGCATACTGCCTTTAGACACAGAAGGATTACCTGTAGGAACCATGAATACCGTTGTATAACCATCATTTTCATGAGCGCCTAAATATACACGTATACCATTCATGTCATAACCTAACTCTGTACTTTGTTTTTTAGCATAGCTAATAAAACCTTCTATATCCTCTAAAGACCACCAAGCAGAACGATTGTCTGGTCTTCCAACAATGGAGTCACTAATTAAATCGTGTCTTGAATCGTAAGCGTCATCTAATATCTTTGCTTGTTCTGGTGTAATAATTCCTTTTGGTGTATTCATTGGTGGTGCTCCTAATTTAATTTTATTATCACAATAAAAATAACAAATCAAAAAACCAATAACAACACCAAGTAATAGTAAAAATAATTTTTTCATAAAATAAAGATATTTATTAATAGCTGTATAAAGGTAAGAAAATTAACATAGCAGACAATCTTTTAAAACGATACTTACAACTCAGTAAACCAATATTTTTTGCGTTATAACAAATTAACCCAACCAACCTTCTCTATCTAAACTTCTGTATTGTATGGCTTCACTTATATGCGAACCGTTAATTGCAGTTTGGTTTTCTAGATCTGCTATGGTTCTAGACACTTTTAAAATGCGGTCATACGCTCTTGCAGAAAGATTTAAACGCTCCATTGCTGTTTTTAACAAAGCCTTAGAAGCATCGTCTAAAACACAATACTTTCTAATTTGTTTGGTATTCATTTGTGCATTATAATGTACTGTTTCAGAGTCTTGAAAGCGTTGTGTTTGTAGTTCTCTTGCCTTAGTAACCCGTTTTCTTATTTCTACAGAACTTTCTCCTTTACGTTCTTCAGAAAGCTTTTCAAAAGGAACAGGAGTTACTTCTATATGAATATCTATTCTATCTAACAAAGGACCTGACACTTTGCTTAAATAACGTTGCATTTCTGCAGGACTAGAAGTTATAGGAGCATCAGGATCATTAAAATAACCACTTGGACTTGGGTTCATACTGGCTACCAACATAAAAGATGAAGGATATGTTACTGTAAATTTTGCTCTAGAAATAGTCACCTCTCTATCTTCTAACGGTTGGCGCATTACTTCTAGAACTTCGCGTTTAAATTCTGGTAATTCATCTAAAAACAAAACACCATTATGCGATAAGGAAATTTCACCTGGTTGCGGATAACTTCCGCCTCCTACAAGAGCTACATTTGATATAGTATGATGTGGACTACGAAAAGGACGTTGAGCCATAATTCCTGTATTTGCTTTTACTCTACCAACCACACTATGAATTTTTGTAGTTTCTAATGCTTCATGAATAGTCATTGGAGGTAAAATGCTTGGTAAACGCTTAGCCAACATGGTTTTTCCTGCTCCTGGAGGACCAATTAATATAATATTATGTCCTCCTGCTGCTGCAATTTCCATACAACGTTTAATAGATTCTTGCCCTTTAACATCACTAAAATCAAACTCAGGAAATTCCAGATTTTTTTCAAATTCTTTTTTGGTGTCAATAATAGTTTTTTCTAATGCTTCGCCTTTATCAAAAAAATCAATGACTTGCTTTATATTTTCTACACCATAGACGTCTAAGTCATCTACAATAGCAGCTTCTTTTGCGTTTTCTAGAGGCAGTATAAACCCTTTATACCCTTCTTCTTTAGCTTTAATTGCTATTGGTAAAGCTCCTTTTATTGGTTGTAAACTTCCGTCAAGAGAAAGTTCTCCCATAATTAAAAAGTCTTCTAAATTTTGGGCTTGAATTTGTTTGGTAGCAACTAGAATACCTATGGCTAATGTTAAATCATAAGCACTTCCCTCCTTGCGTAAATCTGCAGGAGACATGTTTATAATTATCTTTTTTCCCGGAATTTTAAAACCATTATTTTGCAATGCTGCAGCAATTCTAAAATTACTTTCTTTAATAGCATTGTCGGGTAAACCAACTAAATGATACCCAATTCCAGAATCTACATTTACCTCTACAGTTATTGTGGTTGCCTCTACGCCAAAGACTGCGCTACCGAAAACTTTTTTAAGCATAAACTATTGATTTGCTTAAATATATAAAAAAATATAAACTTATAGTTGCTTAATAAATTCTAAAGCACGCAACTCATTATAGTAATAACCTCCTTTTTTAACAAACCCTACATGACCACCATAACTAGGCATTTCTAAATGTAGATTTTTATTGTTTTTTGCTTCTATTACAGGATAACATTCTGGAGATAAAAACGAATCGTTTAAGGCATTAATAATTAACGTAGGCACTTTTATATTTGGTAAAAACTGCAAACAACTAGATTTAGTATAATAATCTCTTGCATCTGTAAAACCATGTGCTTTTGAGGTATAAACCTCATCAAAATCTCTTAAAACTTTAATAGAACTAATGGTTTCTTCAGAAATATTGTTTGGAAATTGAAGTAATTTTGGTTGTAACTTATCTACCAAATGCTTTTTAAAACGAATAGCATACGGTTTGTTTTTAAGTTTGTGCAGCTCATTAGCAGAACCTTCTAAATAGCAAGGCACTGAAATTGAAATTGCTGCCTTAATTTGCTTTGGAAGCACTCTGTCTTCGCCAAGATATTTTAAAGTGATATTACCACCTAAACTAAAGCCATTGATATATATTTCTGAATAGTTTTTATTTTCTAGAATATATTCTATTACCTCATGTAAATCTTCGGTTGCTCCAGAATGATAAGACCTATATTTTAAATTAGGTTCGCCACTACAACCTCTAAAATTGATACATACAGCATCGACTCCATTTTCATTAAATAATTTGGAAGGTCCAGTAACATAAGGACGTTGCGCATTACCTTCTAAACCATGTAAAACAATAATTAGCTTTTCTGATTTCTCTTTAGCATAACTCCAATCTAAGTCCAGAAAATCTCCATCGCTAAGTGTAATACGCTCGCGTTTTTGTTCTAACTTAACTTTTCGAAGAAGTCCAGAATATATGGTTGCTATATTTCCATTTCTAAAAAAAATGGAAGGCTTGTATGTGCTGGTTAGAATTGGCATTACACTTCTAAGCTAGTAAATTTAAATTCTTTACCACTAAACAATCCTTTATCGCTTAGTTTTAAATCTGGAATTACTAATAGTGCCATAAAAGATAAGGTCATATAAGGCGCATGCAATGTGCTTCCTAATTGTTTTGCCATTTTATCTAAAGCTGCATAATCTTTACCAATAGTTTCGCCATCTTGATCACTCATAATTCCTGCCACTGGAAGTGCTACTATTTTTTCTTCAGAATTGCTAATAGCACAAATACCTCCTTTGTTTTCAATGATTAAATTTACTGCTTTACAGATAGCTTCGTCACTAACACCAACAGCAATAATATTGTGCGAATCATGACCAACAGAACTTGCTATAGCACCTTCTTTTAATCCGAAATTTTTTATAAATGCTATTGCTGGTACGTCGTTATTGTATCTATTTACAACTGTCATTTTTAAGATATCTGTTTCTGTATTCGAAACAAGATTTCCGTTTTCAATGGTTGCTTCTTCCATAAGTTCATTAGTTACTAACTGCCCTTCTAAAGCTTCAATAACTCTAATTTTTTCTGCGGAAGAATTAAAACTAAAATCTTCTATTTTTTTCTTTTCGGTATTAAAATTATTCAGGTTTTTAAAAGCTACATCTTTAATGTTTACCTTACCAAAATCATACACCAATTCTCCATCAATATAGGTTTGAAGCGTCTTAAACTCCTTTAAATCTTCTACTACAATACAATCTGCTGCATCACCAATTTGCAGTAAACCAACGTCCAGATTATAATGTTTTACCGGATTGATACATGCAGCCTGCAATACTTTAAATACATCTATATTTTTAGCAACTGCTCTTGCACATAATGCATTGATATGCGAAATCATTAAATCGTCTGGATGCTTATCATCACTGCAAAACATCATGTTTTCAAAATGCTCAGGAAGCAAATCGATTAATGCTTCAAAATTTTTGGCTGCAGAACCTTCACGAATAAGAATTTTCATTCCTTTTTGTAGTTTCTCTAAACCTTCATCATAGGTAAAACACTCATGATCTGTAGAAATTCCTGCTGCTATATATTTGGTAATATCTGCACCACGAACTCCTGGTGCATGACCATCAACGGGTTTATTATTTTGCTTTGCATGAGCTATTTTTTTAAGCACTTCGTCATCATCAAATAAAACGCCTGGATAATTCATCATTTCGGCTAGATATTTAATATCTGGATTTTGCATTAGCTTCTTAATGTCTTCAGAATCTATTATAGCTCCTGCAGATTCAAAACTGGTAGCAGGAACGCAACTTGGTGCACCAAAATTAAATTTTAGAGGCACTTGTTTTCCGTTTTCAATCATAAACTCCACTCCAGGAACTCCTAATACATTTGCTATTTCGTGCGGATCACTAACAGTTGCAACTGTACCATGTTGTACAGCTAATTTTGCAAATTCACTTGGCACCAACATAGAACTTTCTATATGTATATGTGCATCTACAAAACCAGGAAGAATATAATGGTTACTAGTAGTATCTTTTTCTACTATAGATGCAATTTTACCATTTGCTATGGTAACTTCTCCTTTATAGATTCTTTTGTTTACAATATCTACTATGTTTCCTTGTATTTTCATTAAAATGTAATTGAATTATAAAAATGTAATATAAAGGAAAAAAGCTTCAGTCAAAAAACAAAAGTAATTTTAATTTTGTTGGTTTATTTTGTTTCAAATTAAGAAAAAACAGGTTTTAAATGAAATAAAATACATGTTATAGAAATAAAACTTCTATTCTCTTTTTTCATATTCGCGAAGAATTGCTTTAACAATTAAAGCTTGACTAATTGTTTTTTCTTTTGCTTTAATCATTTTTAAAACTGCAAACTGTAATGCATTACTAATCTCTGCACCACTGAGTTCGTATTTTTCAGAAAGCAATTCTAGGTTAACTTCAGGGTTTAGTTTTATTTTTTTTGGAATAGCGTTTTGCCATAGCTTGTATCTTTCGGTTGCATTTGGCAAAAAGAATGGTACTTTTTCTTGAAATTTTCTACTAATATGTGGTTGTAGCGTATCTTTCTGTACTGAAAAAATAACAATTCCATTAAAACTTTCAAGAATACTTAATAAGTATGAAACTTCTAAATTTGCATAACTATCGTGTGCATCACTTATCTCTGTTCTTTTACCAAATAACGCATCGGCTTCATCAAAAAACAAAATACTATTTGATTTTTGAGCAAATTGAAGCAGTGTTAACAATTTTTTTTCTGTTTCACCAATATATTTTGAAATCAAGCTTGCCAAGACAACTCTATGTACATTTTTGTTAGTTTTCTGTCCTATCAAAGTTGCTGTTAGTGTTTTTCCTGTGCCAGGAGGACCATGAAATAACACCAAATAACTTGGGTTCACTTTTTTTGATATTCCCCAAGTATTAAAAAGTGTAGCGCTATATGTTAACCAATCTAAAACATTTTCTATAGCTTCATTTGTTGCATTGTTTAAAACTAAATCATCCCAATGCCATTCAGTAGTTATAACTTCTGCATTTTTAATTTTACTTATAATATTAGAAAACGTTGCACTAATTTCTATTCGTAAAGGGTCTGCATTGGGTTTAAATAAAGTATAGTGTAAATCTAAATTTTCAAGAATTCCGTGAAACTCTAAAGTGTCTCCCCATTTAATTTTTAAAAACCTAGTATGCTTTTCTGTATCTTTTTTTTCATATACAGTATTCATAAAAATAGATAACTGCTCTTTAACATCGTGATTTTTGGAGTTGTATTTATAACCAGCAATGGTATTGGTACCATCTAAAATAAAATCTAATTTTAATATTTCTGGATCTGCTACAACCTTTGTTATGGGTTTTATGTTGCTAGTAGTTAATTTATAATTTTGAGAGAAACTTTTAGGGTTTACTGGTAATACAATGGGGTTAGTTTGTAATTTAGCCAAGCTAGAAAAGCTTGCATCTGTATAAGCATATATTAAAATTTTAATCAATTTTTCTGTTGTTGCCATAATTTCATTTTTAAAATATTTTTATGTAAAATCATTTTATAGCAAGCATTAAACAAGCTGAAAGTAATTATATTTTAAAACTAAGGTTTCTATAAGAATTTCTCCTTTTTCGGCATCTAGCTTACCTATTTCCCAACGCATTGGCCAAACGTAAGATAAATGCCAACGGAATAAAACTTGATGTTTATCATCTAAAACATCTATATCTATTCCTTTTATAGGTTGTTTTATAGTGTTCTGAAAAGCATTTTGACACCATTGTAATAACGCTGAATTTTCTTTTTTAACAACCCCTTTTTTTAATATTATTGGTGTATACCTAATACCTGCAGGAAGCTGATGCACAAATCTATTTTCACCACCTTCTTTTAAAAAAGTATTCTCTGTATACACGTTTAAACCAGATACAGACTGAAAGCCAATTTGTAAATGCTTTGTTTTAGGCAATCCGATAAAGGAAACATGAAAGTGAAAATTAACTAAGGGATACACATCTTTTGCCATGGTATTATTTTGCTTCTAAAATGGTTATACCTTCATGTGTTAAGACCATTGTTTCAATAGCAATTTCATTACTATCTGCTTTTAAACTTGCAGATTGAATTTTTCTTGGCCAAGCGTTATTTAATACCCAGGTTATTACTGGAACATGATTTTCATTAAGCAGTTTAATAGTTACCGTTCTTCTATACATAGAACCGGTTTCATTTCCTTCTTGAAAAAAATAGGTTTTTTTCCATTCTTTAAAAAAGTCAAAATCGCCTAAATAGGTTCCTCTTTTTAAGGTTACATCACTATACTTTGTAAGTCCTGGTTGTTTTGTTTTATAATAACTTTTACTGTTTCCAGAACGATATTCAATAACTTCTGTTTCAAAATCTAATCCACTAACTTCAGAAAATTCTATTCTAAAACTATCTCCCCATTCTACAGAGAAATGGAATTTTACTAAAGGGTAATCTGCAACTGTAGCCATAACTTTATATTTAAAATCAACAAACCAAAAAAAAAGCATAAAAACCTAAAAACCAGTTTTTTACAAACATAAATATACGTATTTTACTGAAATTCAACACTATGCTTTTTTATTGATCTTATAATAATTTTTAAAAACTATTAAATATGGTTCAAAAAAAAACCTTCCAGAAACGGAAGGTTTTAAAATATATTTTAATTATTAAGGTTTTTACCTTTTTAGAAATTGGTTATTTCTTAAAATTTGCTACTCCTTTTATTAACCAATCATAATACTCTTCGGCATTTGGCGTATATGCTGTGGTATGATTTAAAAGTTCCATATCATGGTTTAATAACACATAAAAAGGTTGCGAGTTGTTCTGGAAGTTTAGCGTTTGTAAGGTTGCCCATTTATCGCCAATGGTTTTAATATTTTTAATGCTTCCGTTGTGTTTTAAGAATTGAAATTGCTCCTCTTTTTCAAGTTCTTTTCTATCATCTACATATAAAGAAATGATTACATATTCATCATTTAACACATTATAAATCTTGTCTTTACTCCAAACCTGTTCTTCCATTTTTCGGCAGTTTACGCACGCCCAACCCGTAAAATCTAACATGATTGGTTTGTTTTGTTCTTTTGCTGCTGCAACGCCTTCTTCTAAATCTTTATAGCAATTTAAACCTAAAGGACAGTCGGATTCTTTTTCATATAAACTATAAGGTAATGGTGGCGGAAAACCACTTAACATTTTTAAGTTTGCGTGTTCTGTATTGGTTAAACCAGGAATTAAATACACTACAAATGCACCTACTAATACTGCAAAAGAGATTCTACCAAAGCTTAATTTTTTTAGCGGACTATCATGCGGAAATTTAATTTTTCCTAAAAGATATAGTAATAAACCAATACCTAAAACAATCCAGATAGCAATAAATACTTCACGTTTTAAAAGTCCCCAATGTTTTACTAAATCTGCATTAGACAAGAATTTAAAAGCCATTCCTAATTCTAAAAATCCTAGAACTACTTTTACTGTATTTAACCAACCTCCAGATTTTGGTAAGGCGTTTAACCATTTTGGAAACATAGCAAATAAGGTAAATGGTAAGGCTAAAGCTAAACCAAAACCAGACATTCCCATAGTAAGTTGCATGGCTCCACCATCACTAGTTAGTGATCCTGCTAGTAAAGAACCTAAAATTGGTCCTGTACAAGAAAACGAAACAATAGCAAGAGTTAATGCCATAAAGAAAATACCAATAATACCTCCTACGTTAGATGCCGAATCCATTTTATTTCCCCAAGAAGCTGGCAAAGTAATTTCGTAATAGCCAAAGAAGGAAAATGCAAAAAAAGCAAGTATGATAAAAAAGATAATATTTAGCCACACATTGGTTGAAATAGTATTTAATATCTCTGGATTTAACGAATCTAAGAAGTGAAAAGGTAAACTTAAAAGCACATAAATAACTAGTATAAATAATCCGTAAAGCATGGCATTTGCTAATCCTTTTTGTGAGTTGCTAGCACTTTTTGTAAAAAAGGAAACCGTTAACGGAATCATAGGAAATACACATGGTGTTAATAAGGCTATTAAACCACCAAGAAAACCAAGAATAAAAATACCTAGATTGGTTTTTTCTTTAACTTCTTCTTTTTCGTATTTCTCCCAACCGGTTATGTTAAGTTGCAGTTTATTAGAGAGCTCTTTACTCTTAGCATCAACAGTTGCAGAAGCTGCTGTGTTTGTAGCACCAGAATTGCTTAAGTTAAAGTTTAGCACTTCACTTTCAAAAATACATTTTTCATCATCACAAGCTTGAAAATACACTTCACTAGTAATGATACTAACGTCTGAGTTTAGTAATTCTACTTTTTGCGTAAAGGTTGCTGTACCATCAAAATAGGTTAAATCCATTTGAAACACCTTATCAAACTTAGTGATACTCTGGCTTTCTAAAACCTCACCAATACGCTTAAAGTCTTTTGTTTGTGCTATAGAATCAAATTCAAACTCGGTTGGTAAAGCTCCTCCTTCAGGAAGGTGTTGCGAGTATAAATGCCAATGGTCTTGAATTTGTGCTTGGTAAATCAAGTTATATTCTGTTTCTGAAAGTTTTTCAACTTCTGTGGACCATTTTACGGGTTGCAATTGCGAAAAGGAAGTACTAATGGAAAAAAGAGTAATAACTACTAATAAGAACTGTTTCATTATTGTAATGTAATTTTTAATATGTTTTTTGTTTTTTCTGTGACTTTATAACGATTGTCACCACGTTTATTAATAACCCAAATAACATCTTCACCTGAGTACAGAATTAAGGCTTTTTCTTTTTCTAACAAGGAGTATTTTTCGTCTTTAAAAAACTTACTTAACTTCTTTTTACCATGCATGCCTAAAGGGTAAAAGTAGTCGCCTTTTTGCCATTTTCTTACCGTTAACGGAAACTTTAACAAATCTTTATCTAAATATAATGTAGATGTGTTAGACTCTTGAATTTTTTGTGTGGTTTCAAAAGATAATACTCCAAAAGGTATTTCTATACTTTTTACATCTTCTGCTATAGAAATAGATACATCACTAGTACTATTATTAGCATCACTAACTCCTGTTACCAACAAATAATCTCTGTCTTTTACTAATCTATGCGTCGCTGAGAAAACCTGTTTTCCAGATTGTGCTTCTAATAGATTGTAAACATCTTTCCATGCTGTAAAATTAAAATCTTTCAGCAATTCAAAAACATAGGCATTGGTATTAGGTAACTCTTGTAGCTTTTTAGTATGTAATTTAATTACAGCATCTTCTATAGAAACTACATCCTTATATATTCTTTTTACAGCATCTTTAATAATACTTTTAGAGTATTTTAAATTGCTTTGTGTGGTTTCAAAATTATGAAGCAATTCGGTATTCATTTCCTTTAACACAGGAATAACGTCATGACGCAATTTATTTCTTAAATATTTGGTAGATGCATTACTACTATCTTCACGCCATTTAAAATTATTGACTTTTGCAAAACTTACAATTTCTTCTCTTGAAAATTTTAACAAAGGTCTTATAATGTTGTCGTTTACTTCTGGTATGCCTGTAAGTCCATCTAAACCTGTTCCACGCGTAAGATTTATTAAAAACGTTTCTAGATTATCATCTGCATGATGTGCTGTTAAAACATAATCAAATTGCTGTTGCGTGCATAACACATCAAACCAACTATACCTTAAATCTCTTGCAGCCATTTGCGTAGAAATCTTTAGTTTTTCTGCAACTGCATTGGTATCAAAACTTTTGGTATAGATTTCTACACGTAAGTCTTTTGCCAGTTGTACAACAAAATCTTGGTCTGCATCGCTTTCTTTTCCGCGTAAATTAAAATTACAATGAGCAAGTGCTAAATGAAGTTTTGCTTGGCTGCACAAATGCGCCAAGATAACAGAATCAATTCCGCCAGAAATGGTAACAAGAAGTTTTCCTTTGTTTAAAAAAGGGAGATTTTGGTTTATATGTTTTTGAAATTTTTTAAGCATTTTTCAAATTTAATATTAATTTTTAATACAAGCTAAAAATACTACTTTGTAAAGTACGGCAAACTAATTTTCAAGAACCTCACGCATTGCCTTGGCTTTTACCAAACATTCTTCATATTCATTTAAAGGTTTGCTTTTTGCTGTTATTGCACCACCAACAGAATACGAAACATATTTATTAGTTGCATTGTATAAAATACTGCGTATAACCACATTAAAATCAAAATTTCCTTTTGGCGAAAAGTAACCAATAGCTCCAGAATACACACCTCGTTTGGTTTCTTCTAAATCTTCAATAATTTGCATTGCCGAAACTTTAGGTGCTCCTGTCATGCTTCCCATAGGGAACGTGGTTTGTATAATATCTACTGGATGTGTTGTTTTTTTAACTTTAGAAACTACTGTAGAAATCATTTGATGCACTTGCTCAAAGGAATATATTTTACACAACTCTTTTACTTTTACACTTCCTTTTTTAGCTGTTTTAGACAAGTCATTTCTTACTAAATCTACAATCATAATGTTTTCGCTTCGCTCTTTATCATCATGTTTTAGCTGGTATTTTAAGGCTTGATCTTCATGGTGATTGGCACTTCGTTTTGCAGTTCCTTTTATGGGTTGCGAAACAATTTTAGTCTCTTTTTTTTGTATATAACGTTCTGGCGAAGCAGACAACACATATTTATTGTTTAGTTTTATAAAAGAGGTAAAAGGTGCTTGTGAAATTGTGTTTAGCTTCTTGTAAGTATCTAATGGATTAATCTCTGCATCTTCAGCATAAAATTCTTGACAAAAATTAGCTTCGTAAATATCACCTCTATGAATATGTGCAAGCATTTTGTCTAGCTTACTAAAATATTCGTCTTTATGAATTCTTAATTTAATCTTGATATCATTTGGCAGATTGTTTGGTTGTTCCTCCTTACAATAACCAATTGCTTTTAAATCTTGTTCTAACTCATCATCAACAGCTTTTAAGTATTTAATTTTAACTGTTTTTCCTTTTATTAAAAAAAGTTTTTTAGGTTGAAAAAAACACAAATCAGGAAACCCTAAACCATCAAAATTATTAGATTTTAACTGTTCTACATCGTTTTTAAGATCATAAGAGAGGTAACCAAAAATCCAATCGTTGGTAATGCTTTGGTATTCTTTTAGCTTTGCAAAACCATTGGTATAATCGGTTTGTATACCTGTAAAAGCATCTACAGCTAAAACAGCATCATAACTCGTGTATTTAGATTTATGCTTGTTAGAGTCTAACCAAACCACTTCATGAAACTGCTGGCTCCAAATCAATAATTGATTTTTAAAAGCTTGAATAGATTTTGGTATATGTGTAGATGTTGTTCTCAATGAAAAAAATTACGCGTAAAGTTAATGAGAATAGTTAAAAAATAATATCTTTTGCCTATTAGATTAAATCCTTATTTTAGATGTATCAGATATCCAATGAATTAGTTAAAATTGCAGTAAAAAAAATTGGTGCAGAACTTTGCGAAATTTCTTCGGTAAAAAACAACACACAATTTATGTGGCATGCAGATCCATCTATTTGGGGAAGCTTTGCTCCTAACCTTTTTCCTGTAATAGGAGCTTTAAAAAACAATACTTATATTTTTGAAAATAAAACGTACAACATGCCTAAACATGGTTTTATTAGACATAATCAAGATGTTGAGTTAGTAAAAAAAACCAAAAACAGTGTAACTTTTAAGCTTACGTACAACAAAGAGTTATTAAAAATATATCCTTTTAAATGCAGTTACCAAATAAGCTATACGCTAGAAAATAATTTTTTAATTGTTAGTCATGAAATTATAAATCTTGATAAAAAACCAATGTATTTTAGCCTTGGTGGCCATCCTGCTTTTAAATGTCCTGTGTATACAGATGAAAAATACACCGACTATTCATTAGTTTTTGAACAGCAAGAAACTGCTGAAACCTATTTGCTAAATACAGCTAACGGTTTGCTAACAGATAAAACGGAACCTGTATTTAACACTCCAGATAAAATTGAATTAAACTACAATTTATTTAATAAAGACGCATTGATTTTTAAAGATTTAAAGTCTAGAAAAGTTACGCTAACCAGTAAAACAAAAGGAGCAATAATAACGGTTACACACACCAATTTTTCGCATTTAGGTGTTTGGGCAAAACCAAATGCTAACTATGTTTGCATAGAACCCTGGATTGGTTATGCAGATGTAGAAACTACCAACCAAGACATTACCAATAAAGAAGGGATTATAAAATTAGCGCCAAACAGTGATTTTAAAGCAAGCTATAGTATAGAAATACATAAGGCGCATTTAGTGTAATTAATATATAAGTAGTAGCTTTGCAGCTTATAACAAAACCATGAGTACTTTTCAAGACCTTAATTTAAATACACCTTTATATAACGCTTTAGACGATTTAGGGTTTACTACACCAACTCCTATTCAAGCTGAAGCATTTAATGTGGTTGCTAGCGGAAAAGATATGGTTGGTATTGCACAAACAGGAACAGGTAAGACTTTTGCTTACATGCTACCAATTTTAAGAAACCTAAAATTTTCAAAACAAGAAAATCCTAGAGTTTTAATTTTAGTGCCAACAAGAGAGCTTGTAGTACAAGTGGTTGATGAGATTGAAAAACTTAGCAAATACATAAACAATCGTGTTTTAGGTGTTTACGGAGGAACAAATATTAACACCCAAAAGCAAGCTATTGCTCAAGGTATTGATATTTTGGTTGCTACTCCTGGAAGAATGTATGATTTGGCTTTAACTAGAGTTTTACAATTAAAATCTATTCAAAAACTTGTGATTGATGAAGTAGATGTCATGCTAGACCTTGGTTTTAGACATCAGCTAATTAATATATTTGATATTCTGCCAGAAAAAAGACAGAACATCATGTTTTCTGCAACCATGACACAGGATGTAAGCGAATTAATTAATGATTTCTTTATTACTCCAGAACGCGTATCTATTGCTGTTTCTGGTACTCCTTTAGATAATATTGCGCAAACAAAATATACGGTTCCTAATTTTTATACCAAACTGAACTTGTTAAAGCATTTGCTACAAGACACAGAAACGTATAATAAAGTTTTAATTTTTGTAGCATACAAAAAAATGGCTGACAGGCTATTTGAAGCCTTAGACCAAGAGTTTCATGAAGAACTCTGTGTAATACATTCTAACAAAACACAAAACTACAGATTGCGTAGTATTGAGCAATTTAGAGAAGGTGCAAATAGAATTTTAGTAGCTACAGATGTTATGGCTCGTGGTTTAGATATTGATAACGTAAGTCATGTTATTAATTTTGACACACCAGATTTTGCAGAGAATTACATGCACAGAATTGGTAGAACAGGTCGTGCAGAACGTGAAGGACAATCTATTATATTCTCTACCGAAAAAGAACAAGAGGCTTTACAAAATATTGAAAGCTTAATGCAAATGGAAATTCCGTTACTTACTATTCCTGACGAAGTACAAATTTCTGATGAGTTAATAGAAGAAGAAAGACCACAAATAAAAGAACGTAACAATCCGCATAAACGTTTAAAAGACGAGGATGCTCCAGGACCAGCTTTTCATGAAAAGTCGGCAAAAAATTCTAAAGAAAATTTAGGAGGTTCCTACAAGTTTAAAATTGCTGCCAAATATAAAAAGCCAAAAACACGAGGCGATAAAAATTATAACAAACGCAATAAGAGGAAGTAGCGCTCAAAGTTCAATCTTCTTAAAATATATGTAACTCATCGAAAAATACTCTATTTCAGAATAAACAATTATTTTTTTCGTTAGATTTATTGAAGTACTCTAAACAAACTAACGATGTCTACTGCTATTTTTAACTTACTTCCTAATTTAAAACCGTTTCATCACGACACGCATTATAAAAGCCTTTTTTTAAATCAGAATTGGGTTTTAGTAAATGGCATCAATAACAAAAAAGCAGTTTATGTGTTTAAAGACGAAAACACGCTTCATATTTCTGAAAACGAAATTACAACAGAAACATCTTGGTGTATTGCAACAAAAAACACTTTTTTAATTGAAACCGAAGACGGAAAAACCACAGTAAAAGCATATTTTAAAGATGATGACATCTTAGTTCTTAACCGATTAAAAACAGATGATTGTGCTGTATTTATTAACGAAAACAGCCATTGTAAAGAATTAAATACTTTTGAAGATGTGCAACAATTTTTGCATAACAAATACAAAGAAAAAGCAAACAACATAATTGCTGTACACGAGTTTTATTATATAGAAAAATCTGAAGAATTTGGGCCTTTTACTGTTGAAGAACTTACCGAAAAAGTAAATTCTGAAACTATTAGCGAATACTGTTTTGTAAGAGATGTTAATGAATACAATTACAATAAACGACTACGTATAAGAGACTTAATACGAGAATTGTAATTAAAAAGCACACTGCAAATAGCTATTTCCCTATTTTAAGAAATATGTAACCCTTTAAAAGGATTTGCTTATAAAGCTTTGCTTAGTTCTATACCAAGCCATTTATAATACCCATTATGCCTTTTTATGTTTTAAAGCGTTTACTATTTAATAATTGTTGTGCTTTATTTTTAACACCTTTACTTGCTCCAGATAGCAGCAGCTTTTCAATAATAGTTTTAGAAACATCTTTGTGATTTAAAAGTAAATCTTGAAGCACTTTATGCTTAGATTCTATAATTTTACGTACCACATTAGTTGTTACACCTGTAAGTAATTTTTGCCTAAGGGCTTCATTATCTTTATCTACAACACCTGGTTTTAATAATATACGAGTATCTTTATAAGGTTTTAAAGTAAAAAGTAATTGGTTTATTTTTTCTACTAACTCTAAACGACTTTTAGTGTTAAATGCTAATTCTGGTATTTCCCACAAACCTTCATACTCCATTATATTGGTTTTTTCATTAAACTTTGGAAGTAAACAAATAACCTGTAATTGGTAAGCGCCATGTATATCGCCTTCTGGCCTCCAAGAAACAGCTATAGCTTTTAATCTTATTGAAGAGTTTATTAGCAATAATGAACTACCTGTAAATTCATGAATAGTTTCTAAAGTAGGATCTGTTTCTGTAAGTAAATTCCACTCTACAGTCCATCCAGATGGTATTTTTAAGGGTTGAAGATTCATGTTAATTATCACTGCAAGTAACTATTTATTACTCTTCTATCCAAGTTTCTTGCTTATAGTATGGATATGGAAGATCATTTGGTTTATCATATTTAAATTCAGATTTTTCTTCACCTGTTAACCAATCTACCCATCCCCATTTTTCATTTTTTTTAACCGCTAACTTTGGGATACCCGCTGCTTCATATCTTTTATAATCTTCATATATACAAGGAACGCTTTGTTTAGCTTTTTCGCCATAACTCCAATAAGACAAATAAAAACCTACTTTTTCATTTTTATATACTGCTGTATACTTACCATTAAATGGAAAAAATGCAATGCTATCATAATTTGCAGGAACAAGCGTTGTTAATTTTTCTGAATCTAAAGACTGATACATTCCCCATTTTTTAGTTTTTTTAATTCGGGCTTTAAATACACCATCACCATTGCCTGCATCAAAAGTTAAAATATCTGCTTTTAATTTTTTCTTAGACGCTTTAAAGGTGTCTATTGCCCAAGATTCTACCCATAGTAACGGAACATCTTCTGGATTTTCAAACGAAGGATCTACCAAATAGATACCTTCAAACCAATCTACCAATCCCCAAAGATTTTCTTCTTTTACAAGTGCATAATAGCGCTCATCTGCTTCTTTAATTGTAATAGCATCGTATTTGCATTGTACTTTTTCTGAAGCATCATGAATCTCATAAGGATTTATAAGAATACCATACTTTTTCTTATTCTTAACAATTGTAAAAGGTTGCATGTTTTTAAACCAACCTATAGAATCAAATTTTGCGGGTACTATTTCCTCAAAATGTATTGCAACTTCTTCAAAATCGTTATAGGCATTAATTTCATAAACTCCCCATTTTTTAGTAGACTTCATGTAGACTTTAGCTAAATTGTTTTCTCCAGCTATCCATTCTAGTTTTTTAGCCTTTAGGTACTTTATAATTTGCTTATCTGACACTTCACTTTGAGCAGTTGCTACACTAGAAAACAAGAAATAAAACAAGAGCAACAGACTGATTTTAAATAGCTTTTTCATTTATAAAATTTAATTTGGGATAGCAAATTAAACTTTTTTATAAAAAATTCTAATACTTAATTTGAGTATTTTCTTCTTTTAATTCTGATAAAAAGTAAGATTAGCATGAATAAAAAAAGCGAACCAAATGGTTCGCTTTTTTTACTCTTTGTTTTTTCTAAAAAAAAGAATAGCATATTTATACATGTAATGCTCTATCTCCTGTTGCAGCAAGTGCTGCTTCTTTTATAGCTTCTGTAAATGTTGGGTGTGCATGAGACATACGCGAAACATCTTCTGCAGATGCTCTATACTCCATAGCTACAACTGCTTCTGCTATCATATCTGCTGCACGAGCACCAACCATGTGTACTCCTAATATTTCGTCTGTAGTTTTATCTGCAAGAATTTTTACAAATCCGTCTAAATCCATACTTGCTCTACTTCTACCTAAAGCACGCATAGGAAATTGCCCTGTTTTATAAGCCACACCAGCTTCTTTTAATTGTTCTTCGGTTTTACCAACAGAAGCAACTTCTGGCCAAGTATAAACAATACCAGGAATTAGATTATAATCTATATGTGGTTTTTGTCCTGCTAAAGTTTCTGCAACAAAAACACCTTCTTCTTCAGATTTATGTGCAAGCATTGCTCCTTTAATAACATCTCCAATAGCATAAATATTAGATGTGCTAGTTTGTAGATGCTCATTTACTTCAACCTTACCTCTTTCGGTTACTTTTACTCCTGCAGCTTCTAAATTTAAGCCTTCAGTATATGCGTGACGACCAACAGAAACTAAAACATAATCTCCTGTAAAGCTTACTTCTTCTCCTTTTTTATTATCTGCCTTTACAATAACTTCATCACCAACTCGCTCTACAGATTTTACTTTGTGAGAGGTATTAATTTTAAATTTCTGTTTCTTTAAAACTTTATTTAATTCTTTAGAAACTCCAGCATCCATTGTTGGTAAAATTCTATCCATATATTCTACAACAGAAACTTCTGCACCAAGTCTTTTATATACTTGACCAAGTTCTAAACCTATAACTCCTCCTCCAATAACAATTAAGTGTTTAGGAATTTCTTTAAGTTTTAAAGCTTCGGTAGAAGTGATTACGCGTTCTTTATCTAATTTAATAAATGGTAAGGTAGACGGTTTAGATCCTGTAGCAATAATGGTGTTTTTTGCTTCAATTTCTGTAGTTTCTTCTCCTGAAATTAAAATATGAGTTGCGTCTTTAAAGCTTCCTAAACCTTGATACACATCAATGTTATTTTTTTTCATTAAATAATCAATTCCTCCAGTGGTTTGATCTACAACAGACTGCTTTCTAGCAATCATCTGCTCTAAATTTACTTTAATATCACCAGGAATATCAATACCATGTTCTTCAAAATGTTTAACAGCGTCTTCGTAATGATGTGAAGAGTCTAAAAGGGCTTTACTAGGTATACAACCAACATTTAAACAGGTTCCTCCTAGTGTAGAATATTTTTCAATAATAGCAGTTTTCATGCCTAATTGCGCGCAACGTATTGCTGCTACATATCCTCCAGGTCCTGAACCTATTATTGCTACATCGTATGAATTCATATTTTTATTTTTCTTAATTAAAAAAGATGCTTTACCAACCTAAGGCAGACAAAGCGTTAAAATTTAAAACAAAAGTACAACATTGATTTATGAATTGCGAATTACAATTAATGAAATTTGAAAGAATACTTTAAATTATGAAGAAAAAAAAAGCCTATTCAAAATATTTCAAAACTGGTTACTTTTTGAAACAGAACAGGCTTATATGTAACTGATTAATAGCTCTACAAATTACTAGGTTTTATAAAACACACACAATACTCAATTTGAGTAATTTGTAAAAAATCTTTTAAATTAAATTTTTATTTGTTTTTAACATTCCTATTAATTCTCCTGTAGATGAAATATTTAATTTTTTAAGAATATTTCTTCTATGTGTATCTACAGTATGTGAGCTAATATTTAATTTATCTGAAATATCTTTACTGGTCTTATTTAAAACCAACAACCTTACAACATCACGCTCTCTATTACTTAATCCGCCTTCTAATAATTTTTGCGAATGGTTATTAAAATAGATGGTTTCATATTCATTATTAGGGTTTAGTAATTTAGCTGAAGCTGTTATTTGCATTTTTATATTAGGATCTAAAACAGTGTAATGTGCTAAACCTATAATAGGTTTCATTTCTGAATTGAAAGCTAATGGTGTTGTATTTTGAATAATATTTACATATTCTCCTTTGGCATTTTTAAACCTGTAGTTCCAGGTATAATTTGCTTTTTGTCTATTTTCAGACTCTATACCAGTAATAGTGAATTCCATTAAACTATTTAAAGCACTTAACCATATATCTATATCATCTGGATGTATTCTACTCCAAAAATAACGCATTCCTTTTGCCTTTAACTCACTAGCATCTAACCCTATACAGGCATTAAAATTCTTACTTATATACTCAAAAGTAAGATCTTGTGTATTTGTAATACAAAAGAAGGTAGAACTATACGGAAGATAAAAATCTAAATCTATAATTTTTTTAATATGTGTCTCTAAAGATGGACAATCATAAGATTCAAAAATAGATTTATAAAGTTGTTTTATTTGAGAGTATTTCATAAAATAGTTTATAATAATAAACGACAAGCAGCAATTTATGAAATTATTTTTACGTAGGAAAACCTAACATTTCTCCCATACCAACAGTAAATAACCAGCAACCATAAATAGCATGCTCAATAGTTACTAAAATGGTTGACCTAGACTTGCTATAGGTAAATGCAAATAACAAACCACCCAGAAAAGTTAATACAATTACCAACCCATTTTTAAAAAACAAATGTGCCATAGCAAAAACAATAGCGTTTACCAGCATTAGCCAATTGGTATTGTAAAATAAATTTTTATATCGTTGAAAATAAAAAGTTCTATATATAAGTTCTTGCGGATATACAGAAAAAATGCTGTAAGCAAATAAAATTACCAACCACAAAAGTGGTTTATGTAACACCACACTAAAAAGACTGTCCTTGCTTGTAAACCACACAAAAAGTATGGTTAAAAATGCGATAAGTAACATTTTTAATAAGGTCATTTTCCAAAAACGCTGCCAGTTTAGGTTTTGGCTTATTTTAAATGTGTTTTTTTCTACTTTAAGTAAAAAATAAACCACGTATACAAAACCAAGCAAGCCTAATGTTAGCTTTATTATAAAAGAATAATTAAATATAAAACTTACAGGAAGGATTATAAACAGGATAAAGAATTCTATGTATCTATAGAGATTAGCTAGCATAATTAAATATACAAAAATTACTGCTATAGAAAACAATTAGAAATATTAGCTTAAAAAAAACTATTGCTTGTTTTTGTTTGCTATAGTTTGTAAAATAAAACTTAATTCTGGATCCTTGTTCTGTTTTCTATCTTGAATAGTTGGCAAAATTTTGTAATCTGGCTTTACACCATAACCCGCTGGTTCTTGTTTAAAAGGTGTTTCAATCTGCATTAAACCTATTCGCATTTTTAATTTGGTTTCTGGCAACTCATATATTTTAAATATACCTGCTACTGTAGAGTTGTATGCACCTCCTGTTTCTTCGCCAACAAAAACAGCCCTTTTATTTGCTTGTAATTGGTTAGATAATATAGAAGACGCAGAAAAAGAATGCCCATTAATTAATACATAAACGTCACCTTTAAAACCAGTACTTTTTGGTTCTGCTTCTTTTATTTGTTTAAATGTGTAGTACAACTTACCATCTTCTTTTTTGGTTTTAATCAAATTATGTGTAGCAATAATTGGCGAAAATACACCAAGAAAAATTTTAAACCCTGTAGATGATGTATTAGACATAAATGCCTTTAAGTAAGGAATTCTACTATTTACTTCTGCTGGTTCTAAAAACTGAAATGGTTTTTCTGCTAAATACGAATATAACTCTGCAATTTCAGCAAGACTTCCGCCTCCATTATTTCTTATATCAATGATTAAATTTTCTGTTTTTGAAGAATCTATTTTTTTAAAAACTTCCTTGTAAAAGGTTTTATATTTTCCGCCCATAAACCCTCTTATTTTCATGTAAGCAACAGCGCTGTCTTTGCCTATAAAGGTTATATTTCTAGTATATTCTTTTCTAGATTTGTTATAACCATATATTTGGTTATGTTTTCGTTTTAATTTTGCTTTTTGTTTGTTTTCCTTACGTTCTGCCTTCGTTAGTTTAACTTTTACTGGCTTATTTAAAGTATCGTTTGTTATAGTATCTTTCTTTTTTTTATCTTTTTCTCTATACTTAAACTTTCTATTAAATATAGAGTCTTCTTTTTTAAAAGTAACCTGTAAGCTATCTATAAAATATTTATCGCTATTGTAATAAGAAGCAAATCTATTTCCTAAAACCCTATCATACAAAGTGGTATTATAGCCATCTGAAGTTATTAAGTTTTTGTATTTATTTATTACTTCTGCAATAGGTTCCTCTTCTATTTTAACAACCTCACTTCCAACAAGAAAAGAGTCTTTAGATCTTGTATTGATTACCAAAAGTTTATTTTCTAAATAATCAAAATCTAAATCGTTAAACGTAAATTCTTTTTTTGTATAGGCCTTATACTCCTTTCTTGTAAAATGTTTTTTTGGTGCATAAACACCTATATGACCTTGTTTTACAGTGCCTATAACCGGATAAATTTTAGCATAAAATTGATAACTTGTAAGTGGCTTATCTATACTTTTTTTAAGGCTATCAAATTTATAATCTAAGCGTTCTTTACTAATGTATAAATTAAGATTAGGATGCTGCTTTTTAAGTTGTATATATGCTTTATCTACGTCTTTATGTAAAGATGCTACACTATGTAATGATTGTATTTGTTGATTAAATTTTTCTGCACTAGAACAAGAAGTTATAAGTATTGTAATTAATATAAGAAAGGAAAAAATTTTCATTAAAATAAGATAGGTTTTTTTATTCTGTTTTTAAATATAGTGCAATTTTAATTTTAGCTCCTTTTCTTTTTGATAATTTTATAAAACACTGTAATCTTTAGGTTTTAATTTTACACCTTTATTGCTGTAGTATGTTTTACTTCATTTATAACAAACATACTATGTGTACTACCAATATGATTAATTTTAGTTAATCTATTTACCATAAACTCCCTAAAAGCTTCCATATCTTTCACCAATACTTTTAAAAGGTAATCGTAGTCGCCACTAATATGATAACACTCTAAAACTTCTTGTAAACTGGTGACTTCCTTTTCAAACTTTATTACATACTCTTGTGAATGCTGTATTAGCTTTACGTGGCAAAAAGCTACAAAAGATTTATTTACTTTTTCTTTATTAACCAAAGCCACGTACTTATTTATAACGCCTTGATTTTCCAGCTTTTTAATTCTTTCATAAACCGCTGTTACAGAAAGATGAAGCTTATTAGATAGTTCTTTATTGGTTTGTTTGCTATCTTGTTGTAAAAGTTGCATTAGTTTTTGGTCTATGGCATCAAAAGTCATATTGAAAAATTTTCAGTAAAAACAGAAATAACTCTATCCTTTATTGTTTTAAAACTGTAAAAATAACTATTTATAGATTTAAAATCTAAATAAAATCACATCTATTGATTATTAATCTAATAATAATGAATTTTACAAGCATATAAACTAAATCGTTTTTTAATTATGACTTTTAAACCAGCAAATAACATACAAGATTTACAATATTTCGGGGAATTTGGAGGTGTTAATCCTTCTATTTCAGACTCTTCTACCTATACATTTTTATCGGCAAAAACCATGTTTGACACCTTTGAGGGTAATGCAGATGGTTGCTACTTATACTCCAGACACTCAACACCTTCTAATTTATATTTAGGCGAAGCACTTGCTGCTATGGAAGGTACAGAAACTGCCAACGTTACTGCTTCAGGAATGGGAGCAATTACTCCTGTAATTATGCAACTTTGTGGTTCTGGAGATCATATTGTTTCAAGCAGAACTATTTATGGAGGTACTTACGCTTTCTTAAAAAACTTTACACCACGTTTTAACGTTGCAACTACTTTTGTAGATATCACAAAATTAGATGTAGTTGAAGCTGCAATTACAGCAAATACTAAAATAATATACTGTGAATCTGTGAGTAACCCTTTATTAGAAGTTGCAGATATTGCAGGCTTAGCCAAGCTAGCAAAAAAACACAACCTTAAATTAGTTGTTGATAATACGTTTTCACCATTATCTATTTCTCCTGCAGAGTTAGGTGCAGATGTGGTAATACACAGTTTAACCAAATTTATTAACGGTTCTAGTGATACCGTTGGAGGCGTTGTTTGTGGCACACAAGAATTTATAAACGATTTACGAAACGTAAACGATGGCGCATGTATGTTATTAGGCTCCACTATGGATAGCCTAAGAGCTGCTTCTATTTTAAAAAACTTAAGAACTTTACATATAAGAATGCAGCAGCATAGTTTAAACGCTAGCTACTTAGCGGAAAAGTTTGAAAATTTAGGGCTTAAAACAGTGTATCCTGGTTTAGCTTCACATCCTTCACACGAATTATTTAAGTCTATGATGAATGACAAATACGGATTTGGGGGCATGCTTACCATAGATGTTGGCTCTTTAGATAAAGCCAATGCATTAATGGAAATGATGCAAGAAAAAAACCTTGGTTACTTAGCGGTAAGTTTAGGCTTTTATAAAACACTATTCTCTGCTCCAGGTAGTTCTACTTCTTCAGAAATACCAGAAAACGAACAAAAAGAAATGGGCTTAAGTGATGGCTTAATTCGTTTTTCTATAGGATTAGATGCCGATATAGAACGTACATTTAATAACATAAAAACATGCATGTTAGCATTACATATTCTAAAATAATACAATTTTATTTTTAAGAAAAGAAAAAGGTTTGAATTGCTTCAAACCTTTTTTGCATTTGCATACTTTATACTAAAATCGTAACATTACACTTCTTAAACCAACAATATACATGCACAAAGACGATAATCTTTCAGAAATTGATATTCAAGACCAAAAAATAATAGATAATAAAGAGCTTAATATTTGGGAAGCACTTATTCCTGTTGTAATACTAATGAGCTTATTGGCTTATAATATCTTTTTTGCTGATGGCGAAATGTTTGGAGAATACTCTAACCAAATTATATTATTAGTTGGTGGTTTTGTTGCTTTTATTGATGGTTTATACAATAAAGTTTCTCCTTTAGTAATGGTTAAAGAAATTAAAGAAAACCTTAAAAGTGTCTTTGTTCCTATTATGATTCTTTTTCTTGTTGGTGCATTAGCAGGAACGTGGCTAATTAGCGGTGTAATTCCTGCCATGGTGTATTATGGCTTACAAGTTTTAAGTCCTGCCATATTTTTACCTGCTTCGGTAATTATTTGTGCTATAATCTCTATTGCAACAGGTAGTTCCTGGACCACCTCTGCAACCGTTGGCATTGCACTTATTGGTATAGGCTCTGCATTAGGGATTCACCCTGGAATGATTGCTGGTGCAGTAATTTCTGGCGCATATTTTGGCGATAAAATGTCTCCTCTAAGTGATACCACAAACCTTGCTCCTGCTATGGCTGGAACAGATTTGTTTACCCACATTAGATATATGACCATAACAACAGTACCTACGCTTATTATTACCTTGATTGCATTCTCTATTATGAGTGCTAATATAGAAACAACAGGAAGTGCAGATATTAGCGGCTTATTAAACAGTATAAAAACCACTTTTAATATTACTCCTTTATTATTTCTTGTTCCTGTAGCTGTAATTGTTTTAATATTGTTAAAAACGAAACCTTTAATAGCATTAACTTCTGGTGTTTTACTTGCTGCAGTTTTTGCGTTTATTTTTCAAACAGAGGTGCTTAACGCATTATCAGATTCTAATTTTACAGCTGTAATTAATTCCGTTTTCACAGACACCCAAATTGCTACAGATAATGAAAAACTAAACGATTTGTTTAGTGCTGGCGGAATGCAAGGTATGCTATGGACCATCTACTTAATTTGTTGTGCCATGATATTTGGTGGTATTATGGATGCCATTGGTGCTTTATCAAGAATAACAAAAGAACTTTTAAAACTAGCAAACTCTGTATTTGGTTTATTTGCCAGTACAGTAATTAGCTGTTTAGGATTAAATGCCATAGCATCAGACCAATATTTAGCCATTGTTATTCCGGGAAAAATGTTTAAAAAAGCTTATGAAGATAAAGGTCTAGCTCCAGAAAACTTAAGTAGAACTTTAGAAGACTCAGGTACAGTAACCTCTGTTCTTATCCCATGGAATACTTGTGGAGCTTACCAATCTAGTGTTCTAGGTGTTGGAGTTGGAGAGTATTTTTTCTATGCCATATTTAACTGGCTAAGTCCATTTACAACCTTATTTTTTGCAGCACTTAACATTAAAATAAGACAACTTAAATCTAAATAATTGTAAATTATCACATTTACATTTTACTATAATAAAAATTTATAGCCTAATAAGATTTTAAAATTTTATTAGGCTTGTTTTTTTATGCTTCAACTGTATATTTGTCTACTGAAAAAACAAAGTATTAATTATAAAAAATTTAAAACAAATGGCTATAGTAGGAAAACAATTTCCAGATTTAAATGTAGACGCAATGAACGAAATGGGAGACACTTTTAAAGTGAACGTTCTTGAAGAAGCAAAAAACAACAAAAAAAAAGTGTTATTATTCTGGTACCCAAAAGATTTTACTTTTGTTTGCCCAACAGAATTACATGCTTTTGAAGCAGCCAAAGCAGAATTTGAAAAAAGAAACACTATTGTTATTGGTGCTTCTTGTGATACTCCAGAAGTACACTTCGCATGGTTAAACACACCAAAAGACAATGGAGGTATTGAAGGTGTTACTTACCCAATTTTAGCAGATTCAAACCGTAATCTTGCTTCTACTTTAGGTATTTTAGATATCACTAATGAAAAATATAACGAAGAAACAGGAGTAGTAACTGTAGAAGGTGACAATGTAACTTATAGAGCTACTTACGTAATTGATGAAGATGGAATTGTACAACACGAAGGTGTAAACAACATGCCTATTGGTAGAAACGTAAATGAGTTTTTACGTATTATCGATGCTTTAACACACGTTCAAGAAAAAGGAGAAGTTTGTCCTGCAAACTGGGAAGAAGGAAAAGACGCAATGTCTGCTGACGCCAAAGCAACAGCAGCATATTTAGCCACTCACTAAAAAAAAGCAAATATCATGGTTCAAGAATTAAGTCAAGATAACTTAAATGAAATTATTACTACTAACAAAACCGTTGTAGTACAATACTCTGCAACTTGGTGTGGTAACTGTCGTATAATGAAACCAAAGGTTAAAAAATTAGCTGGTGAGTTAGAAGATATTACGTTTGTTATCGCTGACGCGGAAAAATTTCCGGAATCAAGAAAATTAGCTACAGTAGATAATTTACCAACGTTTGCCACTTTTAAAGACGGAAAATTTGTAAATCAAACACAGACGAACAAATTTGATGTTTTAAAAGAATTAGTAAACGAAGTAGCATAATATGAAAACACATTTCTGTATTTGCAGAAATAAAAAACTAAACTATTTATGAAATTACCAGTAATAAAACACCTAACACAATTTATTGAAGACAATGATGAAGACTATATTGTTGAAACCATTGAAACCTTAGAAGCCTTAACCGAAGTTTCCTCATTAAAAGATGAAGAACTAGATGTTATTGGAGAATTAATCTCTAATATGTATGGTGCTATTGAAGTAAATAAAATGATTAAAGAAGGTGCCTCTAAAAAAGATGCAGCAAATACCTTTATGAAGCGTGTTTTAGGTTCTATTGATAAATAGAAAAACGAAAAAGGAAAATTAGTAGTTAAACCACTTTGCGTAAGCAAGGTGGTTTTTTTATTTAAATGAAAATTTGTGCTTGTAAATCTTTCTACTATCTTCGTTTTACTCGATTACAATACTTTAAACCGTATTCTATCATATACATACTCTAGAACTGTTAATGCGCTATTATGAAAAATCTACTAAACTATATTCAATCTCGATTTACCTTAACTAATGAAGATATTGGTTTGGCTGAAAACTATTTTATTACCGAAAATGTACCTGCACAAACCCTACTTTTAGAAGCTGGAAAAACAGAACGCTATATTTATTTTTTAAGTGAAGGTATTGTAAAAGGATATGAAAATATAAACGGAAAAATAGTTGTGCAACATTTAGTAGCAGCACACGATTTCTTTACCTCTTTAGATAGTTTTATGAGCGAAACTGCAGCGCTTGACTACTACGAAACGATTACTAACTGTAAGTTGCTAAAAATAGCAAAACCAGATTTTGATTTACTACAAGCACAATCTACCTTTTGGAGTAACTTTATAAAAACGGTTACTAACGAGCATCTTAGCTGCAAACTAGAACGCGTTAAAGATTTTCAAGTTTTAACTGCAAAAGAGCGGTATTTAAAATTTATTAAACAACACCCTAATCTAGCTTTAAACGTGTCTATAGATAATATTGCTTCCTTTTTAGGCATAGAACCACAATCTTTAAGTCGTATTAGAAAACAAATTGCTTTCTAACAAATGTTATTTTTAAACCCTCTATTACTGTATACCTTTACACCAACAAAAACAAAAACATGAGTAAAGAAATTGCATTAGTAACAGGTGGAAATGGACATTTAGGAAACAATTTAATACGTTTATTACTTTCTAAAAATTTAAAAGTAAGAACAACCGTTAGAGATATACATAACAGAACTCCATTTAAAGGATTAGATTGCGAGGTTATGCAAGCAGATCTTTTAGATAAAGCATCCCTAAAAAAAGCATTTAAAAATGTTACACATCTTTATGCAGTAGCTGCTAACTTTAGTATGTGGGCAAAAAATCCAAAAGTAGAAATTTATGATAATAACCTAAAAGGCACACAAAACCTGTTTGAAACAGCAAATGCATGTGGTATTAAAAATATAGTATATGTAAGTTCTGTTGCTTCTTTAGATTTTACATCCTTACCAGCTAATGTAGATAATGGGTACAATAAAGACCGAAGAAACTGGTATTATAATTCTAAAAATGATTCAGATAAATTAGCTTTAAAATTAGGTGAAAAACACAATATAAGAACCGTTTTAATTCTGCCATCTGCAATGATTGGTAGCTATGCACACAAGCTTAGCTATTCTAACAATTTGGTGTATCAAATTTTAAAAGGTAAAATCCCTGTAGATACCCATGTTACTTTAAATTGGGTCGATGTAAAAGATGTTGCATTTGGAACCTACCAAGCCATGTTAAAAGGTAAAAATAGAGCGCGTTATATTCTCTCTAATCCAACACATACCACATTACAAGAAAGTGTAAAAATAGCAGCAGATTTATATCCTGAACTAAAACTAAAAACCCCAAAAAAAGTACCTAAATACCTATTATATGCTGTTGCTTCTTTAATGGAATATAGTAGTAAGCTAACCGGAAAAGAACCCTTAATGCAACGTCACTATCTAGATATGTTTTACGGATTAAAACAGGACTATAATATTAGTAAATCAATTGACGAATTAGGTTATAATCCTAAACCATCAAAACAAGCCTTACAGGATGCACTTAGCTATTTAAAAAACGATTGGAAAACACAACAATAGCAATAAACAGTAATTTAACTTTGCTTCAATAAGGTTTTTTTTTGTTAAAAATAATTGGTTAACCAATTATTTTTCTAACTTAGTTCAAGCATTACTATTGTATTTCTACAATAATTCCTTCTAATGCTTTAACTATTATTAAACAAAAACTAACTAATAATGACTAAACAACCTATTACAGCACTGACAACATGTGTGCTACTAAGTATTTTTACAACACTAAATAGCTGTAAAAAAGAAACCAAACCAACCGAAACAACAAAAGAAGTAACAACAGAAAAAACAGTATACGCAAGTGATGTGATTCCGTTTTTTGACGATTGGAAACTAATTTTAGGAGATGGCTCTAACGCAGGAATTGCAAATAATTTTGAAAACAAAGATTATTTTTACACCGTAAACGAAGACAATACAAACTGGGTTGTTTTTAAAGCTCCTAATGGAGGAGATACACACGGAACCTCAAACAATACCAGAACAGAACTAGCACAAATAAAAAAATGGTATCCAAAAACAGCTAATGATAAGCTAACGGCAACCTTAAAAGTAATGCAAGTTTCTGCAACAGGTGATGCTCGTGTAGCAGCAACACACGCAGTGGTTGTAGGGCAAATTCACAGTGCAGATGCCTTTGAAAACGAACCTCTAAAAATATTTTATAAAAAGTTTCCTGGGCACACCAAAGGATCTGTATTTTGGCATTATGAAATCAATACAGCAGGAGATGATAACTCAAAAAGATGGGATTACTCTTCTGCTGTTTGGGGAAATGATTTTTCTGTAGTTGGTACAGAAGCAAACACCTATCCAGAAGAACCTAAAGATGGTATTGCTTTAGGTGAAGAGTTTAGCTATGAAGTAGAAGTTAAAGATGGTGTCATGCACCTAACCTTTACCAGTGAAGGTCATGAAACCAAAACCTTTACCAAAAACCTTATTGAATCTGAATTTACAACAAAAGCAGACATACCAGAACAAACACAAAAACTATTTGTACCCATTGGTCAAGATGGTGTAGAACGTAAAGAAGCTTATACTGGTGAAGGATGTTTCTTTAAACTTGGTGCTTACAACCAAACCAACGGCAAATCTCCAGAAGTAAATAAAAACTGGTGTTCTGGTGCAGAAACACATGATGGTGATGTACAAAAACAATATGCAGATGGTAACTACGCCGAAGTTTGGTTTAAAACTGCAAGCATATCTGTAAGTGAAGCTGCTGTATCTAATGAAGAATATTTTACTAAAAACGATTAATAATACAGTTAATTTATAAAAAAACCACCATGCTTTTACATGGTGGTTTTTTGTTTAAATAAGCACTTGAAATTATAAGATTTTTCTCCTATCTTCGTTCAACAACACAGTAAGTGTTTTAAAATCAAAATTGAACTACACAAACAACACAATTAACAAATACAAAACACCATGAAAAAAGTACTATTCTTAACAGGAGATTTTACAGAAGATTATGAAACTATGGTTCCGTTTCAAATGCTTGAAATGGTAGGCTATCAAGTGCATACCGTTTGTCCTGATAAAAAGAAAGGAGACAGCATTAAAACCGCAATCCACGATTTTGAAGGAGACCAAACTTATACCGAAAAACCAGGACATAATTTTGTATTAAACTACAGTTTTGACCAAGTTGAAGTTGCAGATTATGATGGTTTAGTAATTGCTGGAGGAAGAGCGCCAGAATATTTAAGATTAAACAAAAAAATCATTGAAATAGTAAAATACTTTTTTGAAGCAAATAAGCCTGTAGCTGCTATTTGTCACGGAATTCAAATACTAACTGCTGCAGATGTTGTTAAAGGAAGAAAACTTACTGCATATCCTGCTGTTGGTCCAGAAGTAACATTAGCAGGCGGTGAATTTCAAGATATTCCTGCAGATGGTGTATTTGTAGATGGTAACCTGGTTACCTCTCCTGCCTGGCCAGCACACCCAAGTTTTATTAGAGAATTCTTAAAAATTATGGGAGCAACAATTACAATTTAATACACCTTTTAACTACTGTATCAACATATTTTAGTTTCTCTTTTTAGCTGCCTTTAAGAAGCTTAAAATTGAAAAGAATTTTAAAAAATCACTTTGCCAAATCAAGGTGGTTTTTTAGCTTAGGGTTTACCATAAAACAAACACACTAATACACCTTAGCCTTGTTAACTAAAATACGTAGAGTTACGTATTTTTTACCCAACAAATAAAAGCTAATTTCGTTGCTTCCCGTATTAACAAGAAAAAACAAAACATGCATAAAATAACACGTATCGTTATACTACTTCTCTTAACTATTAACGGTGCATTTGCACAATCGGATAAAATAAAAATAAAATCAGATAAGCTTAAGGAAATCAACTATCTAAAAATGGATGATTTCTACACCACGCATCATTTATATATTGATTTATTTTTAAGAGAAAATTTATTTCCTACTGCTACAACAGCAGATGTTAGTGCCATACTAAAAGCAATAAAAAAATATGTTTCGGTAGACACTCCTTTAGAAATAGAGATAGAAAAACCTGGAAAAAGAAACTATTTAATAAAAATGTCTGTTTTAAAAAAAGAAGATGGAACAGAACTTTTAATTGCTTTTACCAATTGGAATTCCAGAGAAAGAAAATTTGAAAAAGAAATAAAACTTGAAAATGATTCGTACACCAGATGGTATTTTCTAAAGGATAACAAAATGACGTATAGAAAAGATATGTCTGACGAAAAAGCGTATTCAAAGATGACCAAGACCGATCTAGCAAATGCGTATTTATTTGATGAACTTTATGAAAACGATAGCAAGATAAAAGACATTCTTAATGCAAATTTAAAAGAAAGCGACTTAAGTACTTCAGATACTATTGCAACGAATCTTATTCTTTTAAAATATCTAATTTTTAAGAGAGACACCTATAATATTTTAAAACAAAAAGAACATTTACATCAATTATTTGAAGCCAACAAAAATGATATGACGCTTAAAGGTTTAGAAATGGCATTTCATGCAACAAAATTTCAGATTGCATTAATGCAATAAATACAACTTGAAAACAAACATACCTTTAATAAAAAAAGCGCTTAAAGAAAACCTTTAAAAGCTTACTTTAAACGCTATTATTATAATGCTTTTATTATTTTAAAAGTGCCACAATCTCTGTAAAACCTTTATCTTCGGCATAGTTTAAAGCGGTTTTACCTTCGTTATCTTTTATTGTAGTATCTGCTTTATGTGCTAACAACAATTTTACAATAGCCACTTGATTGTATTGTGTAGCAAAAGTTAACGCTGTTGTACCATTATTATTTACGGCATTTACATCTGCTCCATTTTCAATTAAATAGGTTGCAAAGGCAACGTTTCCTTTAAAACTAACACCAATTAAGGCAGTGTTTCCAGAAGCATCTTTATCGTTTATTGGTGCTTTGTGCTCTACTAAAATTTTGGTAGCAGTCTCGTTATCAAAATACGTTGCTAAGATTAGTGGTGTAAAACCACGTTGGTCTTTTGCTTCCGCTAATCTTGGATTTTCTAACAATAGTGTTCTTAAAGTAGCATGATCTTGGTTACGTATACTTTCAAAAACTGTATCTATTTTTTCCATTTTTTTTTTAAATTTTTCTTTTCCATAAAAAAGGAATGAATTATCTAAATCCATTCCTTTTAAAATAACTTTACTTTTTTCTATTTTATATCAAAACGATTAGCATTCATCATTTTGGTCCAAGCTGCAACAAAGTCTTTTACAAATTTTTCTTTATTGTCATCTTGTGCATATAACTCAGAATAGGCACGTAAAATAGAATTAGATCCAAATACTAAATCCACACGAGTTGCCGTAAATTTAACTTCTCCTGTTTTACGGTTTTTAATTTCATAGATTCCATTATTTAGTGATTTCCATTCGTAAATCATATCAGTAAGGTGTACAAAGAAATCATTAGTTAATGCTCCTTCATTTTCTGTAAATACACCATGTTTTGTTCCGCCATAATTGGTTCCTAAAACACGCATACCTCCAACTAAAACAGTCATTTCTGCTGCTGTTAAACCAAGTAATTGTGTTTTGTCTAGCAACATTTCTTCCGGACTAACCACGTATTCTTTTTTCTGCCAGTTTCTATACCCATCTGCAAGAGGCTCTAAAGATTCAAAAGATTCTACATCTGTCATTTCTTGAGTAGCATCTCCTCTACCTGGAGCAAAAGGAACCGCTACTTGCATTCCTGCATTTTTAATGGCTTTTTCTACACCAACATTACCAGCTAATACAATAGTATCTGCTACGCTAACACCAAATTCTGCAGCAATAGGTTCTAAAACAGACAATACTTTTTGTAATTGTGCTGGCTCATTACCTTCCCAAGCATTTTGTGGTTCTAAACGAATACGTGCACCATTTGTACCACCTCTAAAATCTGATCCTCTATAGGTTCTTGCACTATCCCAAGCGGTAGATACTAATTCTGAAATTGTTAAGTCTGTACTTGCAATTTTTGCTTTAACAGCATCCACATTATAATCATAATTTCCTTTAGGTACAGGATCTTGCCAAATTAAATCTTCTTGAGGTACATCTGGCCCAAACCAACGATCTTTTGGTCCCATATCACGATGCGTTAACTTAAACCAAGCGCGTGCAAAAGCATCTGAAAACGCATCAAAATCATTCTTAAATTTTAAAGAAATCTCTTTATAAATAGGATCCATCTTCATAGCCATATCTGCATCAGTCATCATTGGGTTATGTTTAGTAGTCATATCCTCAACATCTACAGGCATATCTTCTTCTTTAATACTTACTGGTTCCCACTGTAAAGCTCCAGCAGGACTTTTACGTAATTCCCATTCATGGTTAAATAACATTTCAAAAAAGCCGTTATCCCATTTTGTTGGGTGTGTTGTCCAAGCACCTTCTAAACCACTAGTAACCGTATATCTTCCTTTACCAGATTTTGTTGGGTTAGCCCAACCCAAGCCTTGTGCGTCTACATCTGCACTTTCTGGATCAGGACCTAAAATACTGGCATCTCCATTACCATGAGTTTTACCAACGGTATGTCCTCCTGCTGTTAAAGCTACTGTTTCCTCATCATTCATAGCCATACGCTTAAATGTTTCTCTAACTTGCAGTGCTGTTTTTAAAGGATCAGGTTTACCGTTAACACCTTCAGGATTTACATAAATTAATCCCATTTGTACCGCTGCTAGCGGGTTCTCCATTGTTTCTGGTTTTTCTACATTACCATAACGTTCATCACTAGGTGCTAACCATTCTTTTTCTGCTCCCCAATACACATCTTTTTCTGGATGCCATATATCTTGACGACCAAATGCAAAACCATAGGTTTTTAATCCCATACTTTCATATGCAATAGTACCTGCAAGAATAATAAGGTCTGCCCAACTTACTTTGTTTCCGTATTTCTTTTTTATAGGCCAAAGCAAACGTCTTGCTTTATCTAAACTTACATTATCTGGCCAAGAGTTTAAAGGAGCAAAGCGTTGGTTACCTGTTCCTCCTCCTCCACGTCCATCAGGTAATCTGTAAGAACCTGCAGCATGCCAAGCCATTCTAATCATTAATCCTCCATAATGTCCCCAATCTGCTGGCCACCAATCTTGAGAATCTGTCATAAAGGCATGTAAATCTTTTTTAAGAGCATCCACATCCAGTTTTTTTAATTCTTCATGATAATCAAAATCAGCTCCTAACGGATTTGTTTTGGTATCGTGTTGATGTAAAATATCTAAATTAAGGGTGTTTGGCCACCAATCTGTTACTGTTTTTTCAGTAGTAGTAATTGCTCCTTGCATAAAAGGACATTGACTAACATCTCCATTATTGTTATGATCCATATTTTTTTCGTTTTTAAGTTCGTTTAATTTTTTATAAAAGTAATGGTTAAGCAAAGCATATAAGTATAAGTAAAATCGATTGTTTTTATTTTACCATAGATACTGATTATCACACAAACTTAAAGTTAAAAAAAGTGAGCTATTAAAACAATAAAAAAACAGGATAAAACAAAAGCAACAACAAAAAAATAAAAATTACAATACTAAAAACCAGCACATTAACAAAACACACTACTAATTACATATTGTATAAGCTATATACAGGTATGTAAATGCGCTTTAAATTTTAAAATATATTAAACTAAAAACTTTTAATATTGGTTTTAACTATTTATAAGAGAGTTACCAACAAGTATAAGAAGTTTTACAGCTATTTAATTTTAAAACAAAAAATTTAAAAAAAAAGAAAACAAATAGTTTTAGCATCTAATTATTCTTAATTTTATACATTAATTAAATTCATTAAAATATATAACTATGGCAACAGTAACCTTAAAAGGAAACCCAATAAATACTTCAGGAGAATTACCAAAAGTAGGCACAAAAGCACCTGACTTTACCTTAACAACAACAGACTTAGGAGCAAAATCACTAGCTGATTTTGCAGGAAGCAAAGTGGTTTTAAATATTTTTCCTAGTATTGATACAGGAACTTGTGCGCAATCTGTAAGAACCTTTAACGAAAAAGCTAGTAGCTTAGAAAATACTAAGGTATTATGTATTTCACACGATTTACCATTTGCTCAAGCACGTTTTTGTGGTGCAGAAGGTTTAGAAAATGTAATAAACCTTTCTGATTATAAGGATGGAAGTTTTGGTAAAGCATACGGTTTAAACTTTACAACTGGTCCTTTAGAGACTTTACATTCACGTAGTGTAGTTGTAATAGATGAAAAAGGAGTAGTTACCTATACAGAACAAGTACAAGAAACAACTGAAGAACCTAATTACGAGGCTGCACTTAAAGCTTTATAATGCATAAAAAAGATTCCTTTTTAATAAATAGGCTTAAAAGTGTAAAGTATGCTTTTAAAGGAGCTTTTTTATTAATCACAACAGAAAGCAGTATTAAAATTCAATTTTGTATTGGCATTATCATGACCATACTTGGGTTTTACTACCAGCTTTCTGCTATGGAATGGATTGTTCAAATTTTATGTATCTCGCTTATCATGGCAATAGAAGGCATAAATACTGCCATAGAAGAAATAGCCGATTTTATTCACCCAGAACATCATACCAAAATTGGACTTATTAAAGACCTTGCTGCAGGCGCTGTCTTTATTTTTGCTATTGCAGCCTCTATAATTGGTTGTATTATATATTTTCCAAAAATTTTTTAATAAATTAACTTCCTTTTATTATAGTAAAAACATTGTTTACAATTTTTTAGAATAAAGTTTCGTTACCATTTGTAATTTGTATTTTTGCCTATAAAAAATTAAGCAAATTACACCTAAACTAGATTCTAATAGGATTAGAAATTAAAGATTTTCACTAATGTGGAAAATAAATATGGCTAAAAAGAAAACAAAGACAACAACAAAAAAAACAAAAACAATTAAAGCGCCAAGTTTTAATTTTAAGCTAACTAGCCAGCAAAAACTAGTTGTAGGAAGCCTTTTTATTATACTTGGCTTATTACTTTTTATATCCTTACTATCTTTCTTTTTCACAGGAAAAGCAGACCAAAGTACATTGTCTGAATTTACCTCTAGAAACGTAAAAACACAAAACTGGCTAAGCAAAACTGGTGCTTGGTTAAGTGACTTTTTTATACAACGTGGTTTTGGTGTTTCCTCTTTTATATTTTCTGGTTTAATATTTCTTTCTGGTGTGTATGTGTTACTTAATTTAAAAAAAGAAAAACTACGTAAACATTGGTTTTGGGGAACATTAATTATTATTTGGTTATCCATATTTTTTGGCTTTTTTGCCCATAAAAACGACTTATTAGGTGGTGTTATAGGCTTTGAAATAAATTCTTTTCTACAAGATTATATTGGCAAAACAGGAATCGTACTATTACTCCTTTTTGGGTTAATAACTTATTTAGCAATACGCTTTGAAATGACTGTAGAAACCTTTAAAAATATCTTTAAAAAAGCGAAAAAAGGAATTAACGAAGAAATTGACGATATAAAAGAAGAATTTATCCCAATAGATAACGACTTAACAGCGGAAGCGGAAGAAATTAAAGCGGCACATCAAGTTACTACACCTAAAGAAGAACCTATTGTAGTTAAACAAGAGCTAAACACCGAAATAAAAAAGGAAGCTAAAACAGAAATAGCAACCGATGACTTTAAAATAGAAATAGCAAAAGAAGAGGAAGAAGTTGTTGCAGAAGATGCGCTTGCTATGAAAGTAGAAAAAGTTGCAGAAGAAGTCTCTGAAACCGATAACCTAGCCAACAAACTAGTTGCTGATTTTGGGTTGTTTGATCCTACTTTAGAATTAGGAAATTACCAATTTCCGCCTTTAGATTTATTAAAAAAATATGATAACGAAGGCATTTCTATAAACCAGGAAGAACTTGAAGAAAATAAAAACAGAATTGTTGAAACCTTAAACAATTACAAAATTGGTATTGCAAGCATAAAAGCTACTATTGGACCTACAGTTACATTATATGAAATTGTTCCAGAAGCAGGAGTACGTATTTCTAAAATTAAAAACCTGGAAGATGATATTGCCTTATCACTTTCTGCTTTAGGTATTCGTATTATTGCTCCAATTCCAGGAAAAGGAACTATTGGTATTGAGGTACCTAATAAAAGTTCTACCATTGTTTCTATGCGCTCTGTTATTGCATCGCAAAAGTTTCAAAAATCAGAAATGCAACTGCCTATTGCTTTTGGTAAAACCATTAGCAACGAAACCTTTGTAGTAGATTTAGCCAAAATGCCACACATGCTTATGGCTGGAGCAACTGGTCAAGGTAAATCTGTAGGGTTAAACGCTGTACTTACCTCACTACTCTACAAAAAACATCCTGCAGAAGTGAAGTTTGTTCTAGTAGACCCTAAGAAAGTAGAGCTTACATTATTTAATAAAATAGAACGCCATTATTTAGCAAAACTACCAGACGAAGCAGAAGCTATTATTACAGACAATACTAAAGTAATTAATACTCTTAACTCGTTATGTATTGAAATGGATAATCGTTACGAAATGCTTAAAAACGCATTATGCCGTAACATTGTAGAATATAACACCAAATTTAAAGCACGTAAACTAAACCCTAATGATGGTCATGCTTTTTTACCATATATCGTTTTGGTGGTAGATGAGTTTGCCGATTTAATTATGACTGCTGGTAAAGAAGTAGAAACACCAGTTGCACGTTTAGCACAATTGGCTCGTGCTATTGGTATTCATTTAATTATTGCAACCCAAAGACCATCTGTAAATGTAATTACAGGTATTATTAAGGCCAATTTCCCTGCACGTATTGCTTTTAGAGTAACAAGTAAAATTGATTCTCGAACTATTTTAGATGGCTCTGGAGCAGACCAGCTTATTGGTCGTGGAGACATGCTTTACACCCAAGGAAATGACCTAGTGCGTATACAGTGTGCTTTTGTTGATACACCAGAAGTAGAGAAAATAGTAGATTTTATTGGTGCGCAAAAAGCATATCCTGATGCACATTTACTTCCGGAGTATGTTGGAGAAGAAAGTGGCACAAGTCTTGATATAGATATAAGTGATAGAGATAAACTATTTAGAGAAGCTGCAGAAATAATTGTTACAGCACAACAAGGATCTGCATCTTTACTACAACGTAAGCTAAAATTAGGTTACAATCGGGCAGGAAGACTAATAGATCAATTAGAAGCTGCGGGTATTGTTGGAGGCTTTGAAGGTAGTAAAGCAAGACAAGTTCTGGTTCCCGATTTAGTTGCTCTAGATCAATTATTAGCAAACGAAAGTTTATAACAAAAAAAACAAACAATATTTCTGCTCCTTAAGTTTTTAGGACAAGGAAATAAAAAAAAATCATTCATGAAGAAGTTAATTTTCTTATTTACCATTTTATTAAGCATTTCAAGCGTTGCACAAGAAGATGCAAAAACGCTATTAGATGAAGTTTCTCAAAAAGTAAAAAGCTATAACAATATTACTATAGATTTTAAATATATGTTGCATAATACAGCAGAAAACATCAAACAAGAAACTCGAGGTGATGTAGTTATGCAAGGCGAAAAATTTAAACTTAATATCCTTGGTATTACAAGAATTTATGATGGTAAAACCTTATACAGCATCAGTCCAGAAGACGAGCAGGTAACTATCTCTTCTGAAAGTATGGAAGACGAAGGTAGTATTACACCAAGTAAAATGCTTTCTTTTTACGAAGAAGGCTTTACGTACAAAATGGATATTACTCAAAATGTACAAGGAAGAAAAATACAATACGTACAATTAATTCCTATAGATTCTAATTCTGAAATTAAATCGGTTCTTTTAGGAATAGATGCCCAAACAAAACACATTTACAATTTAATTGAAACAGGAAAAAACGGAACAAAAACCACTTTAACTGTTAATTCTTTTCAAACTAATGAGACTTTATCAAAAAGCTTATTTACCTTTGACAAAAGTAAGTTTAAAGACTACTACATAGAAAAATTAGATTAATAAAAAACAAGTTATCTCGGCATTGCGTTATTCATTCAGTAAAAAAATAACTCTATTACCTTATAACAAAACAATAAGCTACAAATATTAAAGTGTGAAAATTTTAGATCGATACATTTTAAAAACGTACCTAAAAACTTTTATCAGCGTGTTTTTAATACTCATGCTGATTTTTGTTTTACAAACCATTTGGCTATTTATAAAAGAATTAGCAGGTAAAGACTTAGATTTAGTTGTCGTTTTAAAATTCTTACTGTATTACTCACCAAAGTTAATTCCGTTAGTATTGCCATTAACCATACTATTAGCATCTATTATGGTATTTGGTAGTTTTGCCGAAAACTATGAGTTTGCTGCCATGAAATCTACAGGTACTTCATTACAACGTGCCATGGCAGGACTAGGTATATTTATAGGTATACTAGGTATTACCACTTTCTTTTTTAGTAATAGTGTGATACCTTGGGGTGAATACAATTCATACAACTTACGTAATAATATAAAAAAATTAAAGCCTGCAATGGCAATTGCAGAAGGACAATTTAATGATGTTGGTAATATTAACATCAAAGTTGAAGAAAAAAGTGGTTTAAATGGTAAAGATCTAAAAGGTGTTGTTATACATGAAAAAAGTAACAGCGCAAAAGGAAATAAAAACTATAGAACCATTGTATCTAAAACAGGTGAACTTGTAGGTGATGAAAACTCTAGTGTATTAAAACTTATATTACACGATGGTTATTTTTATGATGACACTCCTCCTAGTGATTATAAAGCAAGAGAAAAAAACCCATTAGTTAAAAGTTCTTTTAAAACATACACCTTTAACTTAGATTTATCTGAAGAAAACAGTCAAGATCTAGACGAAAAAAACATTTCAGATAAATACAGCATGCTTAATGTTAGTGATTTAAATTATACTATTGACTCACTTGCTGTTGAAAGCAAAAAAGAATATGATGTTTTTGCTGAAAATTTATATAACAGATCTCAAATTGCGGTATTAAATACTGGATTAATACCCAAAAAAGAAACTACTTTTACTGGTGATATTTTAGACTTGTTTGATACTAAAAAGAAAATTCAATTGTTAGATTTAGCAATAAACACTACCAATAGTACAAAACAAGTAATAACTACTAAAGAAAAGTTTTTAAACAACAAACAAACCAACTACAACAAACACGTAGTAGCATTACATGAAAAATTTGCTTTAGGTTTTGCTTGTATTATCTTATTTTTTGTTGGTGCTCCTCTTGGTGCTTTAATTAGAAAAGGAGGAATTGGCTTACCAATGGTAATTGCTATTTTATTGTTTTTAACATACCACTTTATTGGTATTTTTGCAAAAAACAGTGCTAGTAACGGAAGTGTAAACCCTGTAATAGCACCATGGATTTCTACCATAGTCATGCTTCCTTTAGGTATTTTTCTAACCCAGAGAGCCACAGCAGATAGAGGGTTATTTGAATTTGATCACATTATAGAACCTTTAAAAAAACTATTTAAAACCAAAGCCAAATCTAAAACAGAAATAGCGAAAACAACAGAAAACAGTTTAATAAAACCCGAAAACCTAGATAAAGCAAAATCTATTTACAAAAATTATACTTTTCATTCTAACACCGCATTTACGTTTTATATAACAGGATTAATTTTAACAATTTTATTCTTTGTATTTAACAACAATAAACTTCCTAATTTTGCAACAGCTTCAATACAATTAAGTATAATTTCATTTGTAATGTTGCTTATTTATTATATAAAATCGTTTTTAAACTTACATGCTCTTTATGCGTTAATAGATAAAAAAGCAAACCTTAAAAAACCTATAGAACTTCTATTGGGTTGGGTTGTTTACCCTTTAACTTATTTTTTAAAACGAAATAAAATTACGGAAGACTTTTCTAATACATTAAAATAAGAATACCTTTGTAACATGATAACACCAACAAAAGAAAGCAATAAAAAAGAGTATACTCTAGATACTATTGAAGCAGCCATAACCGATATTAAAAACGGTAAAGTTATTATTGTTGTAGATGATGAAGACAGAGAAAACGAAGGTGATTTTATTGCTGCCGCAGAAAAAGTAACTCCAGAGATGATTAATTTCATGGCTACACATGGTCGTGGATTAATTTGTGCACCACTAACCGAAGATCGTTGTGAAGAATTAAATTTAAATTTAATGGTACAAAACAACACTGTTTTACACCACACACCATTTACAGTGTCTGTAGATTTAATAGGTCATGGTTGCACCACAGGAATATCTGTACATGATAGAGCTAAAACTATTGAATTTTTAGTAAAAGAAGATACTAAACCACAAGATTTGGGTCGTCCTGGGCATATTTTTCCTTTACGCGCCAAAAACGGAGGTGTGCTACGTAGAACAGGACATACCGAAGCTTCTGTAGATTTAGCACGTTTAGCCGGTTTAAAACCTGCAGGAATTCTAGTTGAAATCTTAAATGAAGACGGAACCATGGCACGTTTACCACAATTGGTTGAAGTTGCTAAAAAATTCGATTTAAAAATTATTTCTATTGAAGACTTAGTTGCTTATAGAATGGAGCACGATTCTTTAATTGAGAAAAAAGAAGATTTTAATATTGAAACGCGTTTTGGAAACTTCCGTTTAAGAGCATACCATCAAACTACAAACGATCAAATTCATATTGCATTAACAAAAGGGAGTTGGTCTGCAAACGAAATTGTTTTAACTCGTGTTAATGCAACACTTGTTAACAATGACATTCTTGGTACATTAACCAATAATGCAGATGAAAAACTAGACGATATGTTTAAAGTTATTAATGACGCAGGAAAAGGAGCCGTTATTTTTATAAATCAGCAATCACAATCTATGAATCTTTTAAAACGATTAAACATTTTAAAAGAAACACAGGTAGAAGGTCAAATAGTAAAAGCACCACGTATTAAAATGGACAGTAAAGATTTTGGTATTGGCGCGCAAATATTACATGACTTAAACATACATAAGCTAAAACTAATATCTAACTCTGCACAAAGCAAACGTGTTGGTATGATTGGTTATGGTTTAGAAATTGTAGAGTATGTAAATTATTAAATGAAATACATACTAAAACAAAGAAAAACCTATTTACTAAACTAAATAGGTTTTTCTTTGTTACTAGCTATAGTGTCTTTTACTATCTATATTTTAACAATTACTGTCTTACCCATTTTTGAATATTACCAGTACCATTGTGGTTTACCGAAATTCTTAAGGTATCTGCTACACCTATTTCCATTTCTGCAGTATAGTAATTATAATCACTACCTAACTCTTCATAGATAAAACTATTAGCATCAATAGCGTAAATATCTTTCCACTTAATATCTCCATTACTAAAGCCTGATAAAGCAGCATCTGTTATAGTACCATTGGTATTTAAAACCTCTACTACAACGTCATTATTTACTGGGTTGTTGCCTCCTACTCTAATCCAGCTTCCTTCTAATTCTTGAAGAAAAACACTTTGAGGAGTAAAATTAGCTTCACGAACCCATTTTTGTATGTTTCCTAACCCAGAATGGTTAACATCTACACGCAAAGTATCATCTACACCATACTGTATAGTTGCTGAATAATAATTGTAATCGCTTCCTAACTCGTCATGCGTATATGCACCATTACCAAGACCTACAATGTTTTTCCATTTAATATCTCCTTCTACAAAACCAGATTGTTGTGCATCTGTTAATATTCCTAAGTCATTTTGTACATTTACTTTAAGTCCATTATTAACAGGATTATTTCCTCCAACTCTAATCCAGTCTCCTTGTAAATCATCTAAAGCGAAGGTTTGTTCTTGCTCTTGCTCATTATCCATAGGTTCAAAATCATCAATATTACAGGAAACCATAAATATTGTTAGTATAGTTAAAAGTAAAATAGATGAATTAAATTGTTTACATAATTTCATGATAAATAGTTTTAAATGTTTTTACTTTTATGTCACTATTACAGTAAAGGTTAACATGTTTTGGTAAAAAATTTAGAACTAAAAAAATCCCTTAAAAAAACTTTTAAGGGATTTAATAATTTTAATAAAGAGCAATCTATTTAAACCCAATCAGTTCTTTTTCTGCATCTAAAATAGTTTTTACAAACGTTTTAAACGCTTCATAATCTTCAGGCTGAATAGGTTTTAAAGAAGGAATAGCATGAATATTGACTTGTAATACATTGTTTTTTTCTAATGTATAGGTTATTTCATACACATGCTCTTTAAAAGAAAGTTTATGGTTTTGTGGAATTTCAATAAAGGACTTTTCTTCATCAATAGTAATGGTATACGCTGTTTTGTATTCGTCTACATTTTCATAATCTGCGTAATTAATAGGATAGTTTCTAGTTTCATGACTAATAATTCCGCTAGTATACGGGTTTGCTACTATTGGTAATTGTATAATTTGAATAGATCCTATTTTTTTAATTTTATTGGTAATAGTAATATCTGCAATGTAATTTACAGCTTTAGCATCTGCTACTCTTTTAACACTTGTAAGATTGTTTAGCACAAAGTCTTCTTCTATTCTGGAGTTATAATCATCATAAATAGAATTTTTAAGTACTTCTTGGTTTGGTTCTGCAAAAAGACTTTCGTAATACGATGCTACATGACCTGTAAACTCTGTATTTACTACTAAAGCTAAGTTATCTGGATTGACCTTTACATCTACTGTATTAGAAAAAACAGCAGGAGTTCTTTGTACATCTTTTAACTGAAATAACTCGTGTTTTTTAGTGGTATTAGTAGTTTCATAAGGTATTTCTAGTCCTGTTGCTAAATACAAAGAGCGAGGTAATGCCTTAAACGGCATATATTTATCTGTTAATTCTAAAAATTGATCTTTACCATCTAATTTTACTTTAGCAATACAATGGTTAAAATCTTGACTAGGTAATACTAAAGATTGCTCACCATAATCTGATGTTAAAATAAGCACCAAATTAGCATCTAAATCTGCCATTCTTGCCAGTGTAACAAATAAGGTTGAAAAATCTTTGCAGTCACCAAGCGCTGTATTTATAGTTTTTGAAGGTTTTTGTGGCACATAACCACTTTGCCTGAAACTTACATAACTATAGGTAAAATTATCTGTTATATACTTATAAATAGTTTCAGCTCTTTCGGTTTCGCTCAGTGTTGTATAGCCATTAGGAAAAAGGGTATCAAAAACTTTTTGTACAGTAGCGTTAATTTCTATTCTAGAACGTACAAGGTCTGAATACCAAACTGCAATATCATTCCAACTGTCAATAGTACTAACATGAATACCTCTTGCTACATCTACAGTAGCTGGCATATAGTTTTCATCTTGTGTTAAACCTTCGCTATCATTTAAATTCCAGGTATATAAAGTATAGCCATCTACATCTTTTGTACTAAAATCTAAAGTTCCATTAATTACCTGTTGTTTAAAGTGTAACGATTTAGGCACTAGTATTTGCACACTAGACTGTTTTATAGGATGAAAGCTATCCATTTGAAAATAATCTATATAGTCTTTATAAAACCTTCCTACGTTAGAAAATGTATTTTGGTAGTCTAAATGAATAACATCTCCTACAGTTAAACCGTTAAAAACTAAACTAGAACCACTTCTATCTGCAGGAACTACGCTACCATTATCTTTTACAATTTCAGATTTAATAATATTATAATTACCCGAAAGACCTAAATCATATTCTTTAAAACGCTCTACACCATTATCTGAAGTAATTTCATATACCAAAATAAATCTATATTTACCTCCTCCTTCTTGATACAATTCAATATTACCATCATCTAACAACACATTATACCCATAATTGTTTGAAGGTATTGTTCCTTTATTTTCAGCAATAAAATGGTATACTTTTTCTGGAACCAAATCATCAATTCTATTTTTTTCTTCTTTTAAATCGCTAATTTTTTTACGCAAAGCAGTATGTGCACTATTGTATTTTAAAGAAGCTTCATAGGCTGCAATAGCTTCTTTCTTTTTGTTTAATTGCAGTAATGCATCACCTTTATACTCTAGCATGGTAAAAGAATGTGGAAAATTTTTTAAACCTTCTGCTATATACGCAATAGACTCTTTATACTTATCATAGCTTTGTAGTTTTTCAATAATAGATTGTAAGTAATAATTGTCGTTTTTTAGATTGTCATAATCTTGATACAGCACGTTAATAGCATCTTCTTTTCTTCCGTTTTTATCATAATAATAAGAAAGCGATTTTGACGCTTGAGTAATAGAATAGTTTTTATTTATGTCTTCTAATATTTTAATAGTGGTATCATCATCATCATAAAGTACAGCATACAAAGGCGCATAACGCAAAAGTAACCTTGTATTTCCTTCTGCTTCATCAATTAAATCATCTAAATTCTTTTTCAGTCCTTTTTTGTTTTCTTTTCTTGCATTTAGGTAAAAATCTGCAGTTAGATTAAATAAGTTTAAATCGACAGAATTTTTAAATTTATTTAAAAACGTTTCAAACTCACTCATTGTCATTCTACTTAAAGCATCTGTATCAATAATTTTTAAAACCAAAGGCAAATAGTAGTCTTCATCATCCCTTTCCATGTTTTCTGTAATCTCATTAATAGAGGTATAATCTTCTTCTACACCATAAATTTCTATAAGAATTTTACGAATAAAAGAGCTTTTAGGATATTTTTCAGACCAAGGAAGTATTATCTTTTTAGCTTCTTTATATTTTGAGTTTCTTAAATAGGTATTGATTAAACAATAGTCATAAAAGAAATTATTAGGATTTTCTTCTTTCTTTTTTATGAAGAATTCTTCAAAAGAATTAGGTACTATTTCCGGATTAATTTGTGCTAAAGTACTTTTATTATATGCCTTATATTCTGAAGAATAGGTAAACCCTTCTACAGCTTTACCGTTTTCTATTAACGAAACCATAAAGTAGCTAACTGCAGAATTTTCAGCATTTTTAATTAATAATCTATTTTCTCCAGCAGGAACGGTAATAGTAACCTGATAAGCATCTAACTCTGTGGTTTGGTCTTCTGCATTTTCATAAACTAAAACGTCATTTAACCATACTTTAAAGGCAGAGCCATTACCAATACGCATTAACACACGTTTTTCTTGTTCTGCTTTTATAAAGGTTTGAGCATAATGAACTCCTGCTCCAAACTCTGCATGATTTGTAAAAAACTGATAAGGTTCTTTTTCTGTATTTGCGGTATACCAATTTACAAGTCCGTTACTTCCTGCATCAAAAGGGGTTGTGCTTTGTGCTATTTTTTCTGGGTCGTAAATTTTGTCTAAACCACTATCATTAAGGTTTTCAAAAACACCACAATATTGCCAATTGGTAATGGCATTAATTTTATTATTTAGCTTAAAGTAGGCATCCCAATCTCCTTGGTGTCTTTTTTCTACAGACTTAAGGTAATGCATAGCGTCTTTAATGGTTAAATTTTTAAGATTGCTTGCATATACTTGCTCTATATGATTTATGTTTTTTGGACTAAAACCTGTTTCTAAATAGGCATCAAAAATAAAAGGCTCATTCCATAGAGCATATAAATAATTTTCAAATTCTGGCTGTTCTAAAAAAGCTCCTAAAAAAGCCTTATTAGTTGTAAGTTTCCCTTGTTCTACTCGCAATAACTCATTTAAAACTAGCGCTTCTATATTCGATTTTACATTTATTTTTTTTAATTGGCTAGCAGCTTCTGTACGCTTATTACTAAGTAATAAATCCCAAAACTTGTCTTGTTTAACTTGAGAAAAGGTAGAAAAAATGCATAAAAATAATAAGGTAATTGTAAGTACTTTTTTCATATTTGGGTTTTATAGTATGGATTGAATAGCTGCAACCATTTTTTCTGCACGCGTTTTTACTTCTTCTTCTGTCCAGGAAAGTTTTATTAAACAAGAAATGTTTCTAGCAATTAGTGCATCGGATTTTGAATAATCTGCTGTTTCTAGATATTTTAAACCATTTTTTACTTCTTGAGAAACCGGATACAACGTTTTTAACTCTTTAAGGTGTTGCCATTTTCTTATGTAATGCCATTGGTTATCATAGTAATGAAAACAAGCATCTATACCATTTTCTTTACATGCAGTAGCAGCCTTTCTGGTAGTTTCTAAATCAGGTAAAAAGAAACTTAAAAACGAATAACTTTCTACACCACCATCAGGAACTGTTCTAAAAGTAAGTGCTGGTATTTTTGCTAAAGCTTCACGAAGTATGGTATAGTTTTTTTTCTGAATAGCTACAAACTCATCTAACCTATTGATTTGTGCCAAACCAACAGCAGCATGTAGTTCTGAAATTCTAAAGTTATACCCTAAAAAAGGGTGTGTTTCTGCACCTCTATCATTTCCTTTATGGTCATGACCATGATCACTATAATGATCTGCATGCATTGCATATTTAGGGTTATTGGTAAGTACAGCACCACCTTCACCTGCTGTAATTATTTTTACAAAATCTAAAGACAGACAGCCAAAATCACCAATACTACCAAGAGGTTTTCCTTTATAGGTTGCACCTGTTGCTTGTGAAGAATCTTCAATTAAAATTAAATCATTAGCAATACAAATGCTTTTTAATGCATCTAAATTAGCCATACTACCACACATGTGTACAGGCATAATTGCTTTTGTTTTAGGTGAAATTGCTTTTTTTACCGCTTCTGGGTTAAGGGTAAGTGTATCATCTATATCTACCAAAACCGGAACAGCACCAAGCATCATGATTGCTTCAAAACTAGCAACAAATGTAAATGTAGGCATGATTACCTCATCTCCTGCTCCAATTCCTGCAGCTGCTAATGCAATAGAAACAGCAGCTGTACCACTTGATACTAATTGTGCGTGTTGTACTTGAAGCTTTTCTTCTAATGCTTTTTCCAGCTCTTTTGCTTTCCAGTGGCCATTTCGCATGGCATCAAAACCATAGCGCATAAGCACGCCGCTTTCTAATACATCGTTTACTTCTTTACGTTCTTTATCTCCAAAGAGTTCAAATCCTGGCATATTTTAATAAGGTTAGTTTTCAAATTTACAATTAATCTTACGAATAAAAAAAGCGTCAAAATCGATAGTTTTGACGCTTTTATATTCTATTTATTTTATTAATAATTCTCTAATACAGAATCTATAAAAGCATAATGTCTATCGGTTTCACGTAAAAAGGTATAACCCGAAAGTTCTCCTATGATTTTTCCTTTTTCGTTAAGCGCTACTAAATTAGGGTAACCTCCTTTTTTATTATACTTTTTTACTAATGCTTCATTTTTCACCTTTTGTTCTGCCGAAATAATATCTATTCGTCTTGGTATATCTACCATTAAAAGCACCATACTTTTTGCTTTTTCTTCAAACTTTGAAGTATTAAAAAAATCTTCTTTTAACATTTTACAAGGCGAACACCAATCACTACCCGTAAAATATACCAAAATAGGTTTTTTTTCTTTTGATGAAATAGATTTTGCTTGCTCTATATCTGTTAACCAATTAAGGTTAGAAACGGCTTCTTCTTGTGCAAAAACGTTACTTATTAATGCAAAAGCAAATATAAAAATTAGATTTTTCATTATTTTAATATGGTATTGTGAATGATACAAATGTATCTGTTTATTTATGGAACAAGAATCTTGCCAATTTATTACTTATGCATGATTACAGAATCTGCTACTTCTTTTCTTACTTTTTTTAAATCTGCAAACATATCGTCTTTATCTCTGTAACCTATAGGCATAATTAATACCGATTTTAATCCTTTCTCTTTTAAATGTAAAATCTCATCATATTTTGCAGCATCAAAACCTTCCATAGGGCAAGCGTCAATGCCTTCAATAGCGCAAACCGTCATTAAGTTTCCTAGTGCTAAATACGCTTGATTAGTAGCCCAAGCTTCAATGTCTTTTTGAGATTTATTTTCAAAATCATCAATTAAAAAACTCTCAAATGGTTTTAGAATATCTTTTGGTGTTTTTCTAATAGCATAAACGCGATCAAAATATGCTTTTACAAAATGTTTATTAATTTCTGTTTGAATACAAAATACCAAGAGGTGTGATGCTTGCCCTACTTGTTTTTGGTTCATAGCATGAACGGTTAACTCTTGTTGCAATTCTTTATCTTCAATAACCATTAATTTAATGGGCTGCAACCCATAAGAAGTGGCTGTTAAATTAAATGCATGTATTAAGATATTTATTTTATCTTCGGAAAGAATAGTTGTACTATCAAACAATTTGGTAGCATAACGCCAATTCAATTTTTCTATTATTTTCAACTTCATTTATTTATATCTGCAAAGATACAGTTTTAAGAGAACTCTCTTTTAAGCTTCTAAGTAAATTTCATTTGTTTTTCTATATTCTGAAGGTCTTTTTCCCATAACCTTAGTAAAGGTATTACTAAATGTAGGCAAGCTACTATAGCCAACCATATTTGCAATTTCTGAAATATTGTAGTCTGAATTCATTAAATATTCTAAAGATTTAAAGACGCGCAATTGCGTATAATATTTAATGAATGACATGCCTAAATCTTTTTTAAATAATCGGTATAATGATTTATCTGTCATACTAAAATTAGAAGCCAGCTTAGGTAGCAAATGCTCTTGTTGAATATTATCTGTAAGGTATTTAATTATATTTATTAATCTACCATCTGTAGGATGTGGCAGTTCTAAATGTAAAGATTTTGAAACCGTTTGCTCTATAAGTGCTTTAAAAGCATACACAATAGCATATTTGTTTTTTTGAGACTTTATTAAATCTCCATTCCAGTTTTTAGTATATAATAACAGTTCCATTAATAAATTATTAATAGGATATATACCTTCTTTTTTATAAAACCCTGAAGGATTTACAGCCATTGGGAAATATAAATTTTTCATAATCACTTTTGGAGAACTTGGGTAAATAGCATGCCTTACTCCTGGCGGAATCCACATATAATGTCTTGCTGGCAAATAATACATCCTGCTATCTGTTTTAACATGTACCACGCCACCTTCGGTATATAAAAATTGTCCTTTGTTATGACTATGAGGTTCAATAAAGGTTTCTCCCATTAAATTATGGTAACAAAAAATACTTTGCGGGTTTTTATCTACTTCGGTTAAATAATACTTACTATTCATTATATTTACTAGGATAAGGCCTAATGCACTAAATTAATAAAATATTGTCTTACTTTAATAAATAGACATTAAATATCTTGCATAAATTGCCAATCTATTTTATCAATAACACAATTAGACTACAAATATTAATGAAATAGAAAATTTTTTAACCCTAATATTACAAAATAGATATTAAAATGCATAGAATTAAATACGCTCCTTATATAGACAGAGTACAGTCTGCAGAAAAAGCCTCTTTACTAATTAAAAATCATCATATTTTAGGTGTTAGCGGTTTTACCAAAGCAGGAGACAGTAAAGCGGTATTACCTAAAGTTGCAGAAAGAGCACTACATGAAGAATTAAAAGTAACGGTATTGAGTGGTGCGTCTTTAGGGTATGATACAGATGCTAATTTAGCCAAAAACGGTGCTTTACAAAAAAGAATGCCGTTTCAAGCAGATGCAACTTTAAGAAAATGTATTAATAACCATGAGGTATTATATGTAGATCAACATTTAGGGCAAACGGCAGATATGCTTCAAAAAATAGATAGCTTTAAAATTGATGTTGCTATTATTGAAGCGGTATCAATTACCGAAGAAGGTTATATTGTACCTACTACCTCTGTTGGAAACTCTCCAATATTTGTTGAAAAAGCAGATAAAATAATCATTGAAGTGAACACCAGTTTTCCTGAGAGTCTTGCTGGTATTCATGACATTAAGCTTTTAAAAAAGCAACCACATAGAGAAATCATTCCTGTTGTAAATTCTGATACAAGAATAGGAGATTCTTACATAAAAGTGAATCCTGAAAAAGTAGCAGCTATTGTATATACAGAAATACCAGATAGTCCTGCTGTTATTTCTGCTCCTGATGAAAAAACCGAAGCGATTTCTAAACACATTCTTAACTTTTTAGAAAAAGAAGTTGATGAAGGAAGGCTAACAGAATCACTTTTACCTTTGCAAGCAGGAATAGGAAAAACGGCCAATGCTATTTTATCTGGTTTTACCAATAGTAGATTTAAAAACCTAACGATGTATTCTGAAGTGCTTCAAGATAGTACTTTTGATCTTATTGACTCTGGAAAACTATTATTTGCTTCTGCCTCTTCTATAACAGTTACCCAATCCTGTTCTGACAAGATTTTTAATAATTTTGATAAATACAAGAATAAATTAGTATTAAGGCCACAAAATATTAGTAATGCAGCAGAAGTTATTAGTCGTTTAGGAGTTATTGGTATCAATACTGCTATTGAGTTTGATATTTACGGCAATGTAAACTCTACACATATTACAGGTACAAAAATGATGAATGGTATTGGAGGTTCTGGTGATTTTGCAAGAAACGGCTACCTGAGTATTTTTGCTTGCCCTTCTATGTCTAAAGAAGGTTGTATTTCGCATATTGTTCCTATGGTATCACATACAGACCATACCGAACACGATGTTGACGTTTTAGTTACCGAACAAGGCTTAGCTGATATTAGAGGCTTAGCTCCAGTAGAAAGAGCCAGAGTGATAATTAAAAACTGTGTACATCCTGAATATAGAGAGCAACTACTTCAATATTTTGAAGAAGCATACCAATTAGGAGGACATACACCACATATTCTTAAAAATGCTTTTAGTTGGCACACGCAATTTAAAACACACGGAACAATGAAAATGGAAACATTTGCTAATAACCCTATTTAAACAAAAAAATAAAAACGTGTTAATCAAGGCTTTAAAAATAAAACAAAAATATTCTCATATTTTTTTTCAAAAATCATTTTTTTTTAAAGAATAGTTTATATATTTGCACTCGCATTTGGGGAATACCCAATGAGACACTCCAGGAGAAATGGCAGAGTGGTCGAATGCGGCAGTCTTGAAAACTGTTGAGGGTCACACCTCCGGGGGTTCGAATCCCTCTTTCTCCGCAAAACCCTTATAATCTTTTGATTGTAAGGGTTTATTTTTTATATAAAAAAGGAAACGCTACTTTTCTATTTACATACACACGAACTTAACTAAATTCCGCATCTATTAGACATGAAGTATCTATGGAGTATCTATGGACAATAAACGCTACATCTATTGGATAACAACTAATTATACACACCTTAACGCTATCATGGCACGACAGCAAAGTTTATTTAAAGTTACAGATACTTTAGGTAAGGTTAATTTTTATGTTATTAATGGGTTTGGCTGCTCGTGAAAGGATTATGAATGTGTCGGAATAGCAAGTGCTATGGTGATTTGGGGTTTCATATTTTTTTTTCGTTACTTTTAATAAAAAGCTTAAGACTTAATTAACCACCTCTCTTTGTGTTCCTACTCTAAAACAACGCTCTTCACCCAGATATAATGGGTTACCATGTTTTTCTGACCAAAAGCCTTCTAAAATATCTTTTGTAATGCATTTATACACCACAACGCCTTTATATATTTTGCCATCCTCTCCTTGATAATTAAAATTAATCACCAATATATTATTTTTGAAAAAGCCAGCACCTAATTGCTCTTGGTTATTGTTGATTGTCCATTTGGCAAGGATTCGGTTGTTTTCATCTAAGGTTAAATCCATTGTACCTTTGTAGGTTACAGCTGCTTCGTCTTGGTTGCTACCTGTGATATTGTAGGTTCCTGGCAATTCGTTTATAGTCATATAATCTTTAGTATGTATTCCTTTATGAGTTAGCCTTTCTATATCACTAGCAAAAGTAATTAATCTGTAAAAATTACCAACTCCAAAACCACTACAGTCTTAAAATTAAATCGCTTCACACCATTTATATAAAGTAACATGAAGCGATAACGTATTCTTAGTAAACATTAATAATTACAATTTATTTTTCTATAAAATCAGCATCGGTTAAGGTTTTCATAAATGCCACTATACTCTCTTGTTCAGCCTTAGTAAGATTTAACGCATCAAAAGGCAGGGTTTGAAATTCTTCATGAATACCTATTCCTTTTCCTCCACCACGATTATAGAAATCAACCACCTCTTCTAAAGTCTTATAAACACCATTATGCATGTAAGGTCCTGTTACATTAGTATTTCTAACTGTAGGGGTTTTAAAAAAATGTTTTCTTTGATCGGTACCAAACACATTATAACGTCCTAAATCATCACTAATAACCGCGTTAATAGTATCATTTGTTTCTGGTACACCAAGCAGTTCTACTTCTGTATCCTTATAATTAGGAGGAACCGTACCATTAAATAAAGGTGGAAAATGACAAGTGGCACAAGCAGCCTTACCCATAAACAGATTAAACCCTTGTTTTTCTTCTGCTGTTAAAGAAGACTCGACTCCTTCTATATTTTTATCAAATTTAGAATTAAAATCATTTAGACTTCGAACATAACTAGCAATAGCATGTCTGATATTAAAATCAATACGCTTGTTGCCATATAAACTATCTATAGCAACTTTGTATGCTGGATTTTTTAGTACACGACGTACTATAGAATCCATTGGTAAATTAAATTCATCATGATTTTCAGCTACACCAACAATTTGCCCTTCTAAACTTGCTGCGCGTCCATCCATAAAAAAAGATTGTTGATACGCACTATAAGTAAGCGTTGGTGAATTTCGAACTTGTCGTGCATCAAAAGTTTTTCTACCATCGGTAAAAGCTTTTTCTTCAATATGACAACTTGCGCAAGCCATATCTTTACTTCTAGATAGAGCCTGGTCATTAAAAAGTGCCTTTCCAAAGGCTTCCTTCTGTTTTAAATGAAGCGTATCACTCTTATAGTCTGAAAAATACAATACATTTACCGTATTAGCACCAAAAAAGGAGGAAGCGTTATTAGATATAGCCATTTCAAAAGGAAAGTTTACCTTCCAATCTTCCTGAGTTTTTAGTAATAACTTTAATTGAGCATCGGTGTAATTTTTTATAAAATTAAAGCGATCAAAAGTATCAAAATCCGAATCCAAAGCCGCAATACCTTCTTTAAAAGAAGCTCTCAAGTCTTTATAAATTTCTATAGTACTAAACTTATCTTTACAAATATCTATCAATGCTATAAGCGTCTGGGTGGTATATTGACTTTCGGTTAATGCTTGCCCTAAAACAGGCGAATCAAATCCTGTGATACCAGTGGCTGCAGTTCGCATAATTTGATCTCTAAACAACCAAATAAGATGGTAATCTTTTAATTTAATATGTGTATTACGCTGCAACAACTTCAATCGATCAGAGGTAATTGTTAATGCATTATGTAATGAAGCTTCCTCTCCTTCTTCCTCGTGCAATAACTCTTCTATCACTTGAAAACCAAATGGATTTCTAATTTTTATATCTGTTAAATCCTCTTCCTGCACCTGTAAGATATTTGGAGCATTTAAAGATTTAAAATTATTTTTATCTATAGCAGCCAACACAGGCTCCATTGCCTTAAAATGCTTACGTGCTTTTTTATAATAAGCAATACGCTGCTCTGGATTTTTGGATATAGAGATGGAATCTAAAAAAGTAATACAACGTTTTAATTCTGAATTATAAAATGAAGCTATTTTTTTATTGGTAGCACCCATATTTTTGGTAGCATCCATATTTACGAATTCCGTCTGCTTTTTACACGACACTGTAATGAAAAGCAAAAGACATATACAAAACGTATATGTCTTAGCTTTCATAAATATTTTATTATTCATGCTTATATTTTATTATCTATCTAAACCTTTAATAACGTAAAGCATTGAACCTTCTTTAGCATTAGACAAGTTAGGATTAGCTAATGGATCTGTAAAAGATGTTCCGTCAGCAGGATTCCAACCATGATTTTGTGTCATCACTAAAAAGGTATTCTCTCCATTGTTTACAACCTCAGTAACATCAATCATACCTGTAATTTCCCAAGTACTTGAAGTTGTACCATACCCTAAACTCTCTGCTCTGCTTTGGTCTGCTTCTAAAACTGTTTTCAATTCCCCTGTATTTAAGTTGTATTGGTAAAGCTTAGCATAACCATTTACTGAAGTATCTAAATATCCATTAGGATCTTCTTGAATGTACGCATAGTTTTCAGTCACTAAAATATTATCTGGTGAATGAAATCCTTCTGCCACACCACCAACAATATCACCATCTAAAACACAAGTAATTGTTGCAGGACCTGTTGGATCGGTTTCATTTAATGTTACTTTGTACACACGACCTAAAGCAGATCCTTTTCCTGTTAAACTAGCAGAAACACGCCCTGTAACACAAAAATAAATTTCTCTTTGGTTTGCTGCAGAACCTCTTCTCCAATCAATATCTTCTAGTCTAGAGAATCCCATAACCCCTTTGGTTTTTGCCTCAGCATCTAAAGCATCTATTTCTGTTTCATCTAATGGAACAAATTCAGCACTATACGATGTTCCTTCTACCATATCCATTTCAAAATCGATACCATCAGCTGTCACTTTTAATCCGTATAATTGACCTCCATATAAATCTCCACGATTACCAACATACATTCCTAATTGACCAGAAGGAACAGAGTTGTCTGCATGATCATCTCCAATAAAAACAACCGTTTTATCTGCATAAGCATCTTTTCCTATTGGAACCGCATTTTCTGTAGACCATTGCCCTAAAGCTGCTAAAGTCTCTCCTACACTAGCATCCTCTACACTTTTATTAGGATCTACTGCAAATACTCCTTTTGAAGCTCCTCCCCATTCTCCTCCTGAAAGGTATAATGGTCCAAACCCATGCTCTTCTGGTGTTACTAAAGTACCTGAACACATTGCTGTTTCTGCAGTTGCTGTAGCATTTAATATATATTCACCATGATATGGTCTTAAGTTTTCGTTTAACAAAATTCTAGCTATAGAATAATCTGCTTCAATATTATTAATTAAAGTAAAAGTATTATCGCCATTATTAATTAATCCAGCGCCATCTGCCATAGACCCATAAATAAAATTTGGTGTATTTGGAATAATATCTTCTGAAGTTAAAAGCGTAGAAATTCTAAGGTTGATAAACTGATCTGTAACCTTTAATAAGGTAGGTGTTTGTGATGCTGTTAAGTAATCTGAAATATCGTCTCCATCTTCTCCGTCTACACCGTCGATTCCGTCCTTTCCATCTTCAATGTCACAACTCACAACAAGTGCACCTGATGCTGTGATAACAAATGCTAATAAAAATAGTTTAAAAATTTTGTTCATAATTTAAGGTTTTAAGTGGTTATAATGTGAACACAAAACTACTTTTAGCCTCTTATAAACTTGTTAATTAATAAAGATAGTTTGATTAAGTTACCGCTAACTTAACGTTAATGACATTACCACACTATTACCAACACCTACCATTTTAAAATCTAATGTTATGTAAAAATTAAGGAGGATTTAAAATATCCATGCCGTATTACATTATAAAAAAGCAAATTTCACCTTTTCTCATAATGTAAATCATTAAACCTCAACGCTTACTAAAAACAAACTTCAACTATGTAAATTATAATACACATCCTTATGTGTTGATTTACATATCTAGCTTGCACAAAAATGTCGGAGTTGGTTACATTGGGTTGATTTGTTTCGTTTGGAAGTAATTTACATTTCTAATATAATTATTCCTTTTTCATTAATGATTTGTTTTGTGCCTTCGAAAGTATATACTACAGCAAATCCATTATAAAAAGGTTCAATCATAGTATATCTTTCTTTATATAGCTCCTTTCCTATCCTATAAATACAATATGATGGTCTACTAATTTACTACAAAGTTATTGTTTTTAAATCTTCATTAATTTCAAAGTCTTCTCCCAATTCTACTTCTATAAAATCCATATCGAAGTCCTTGCTGAAACAATACATTATATGAGTTATAATCTTCATTTTCTAAAAACCCCATATTATCTCTAGTAGAACTAAAGCTTGATTTCATTAAAGTTCTATTCCTGCCCTATTATTTTATTTATAACTTATATTCTATGCTTGTTTGATAAGTAAAAAAGCTGCTTCAAAAACATCTTTTACGCCTTCACCTGATAAGGCATCATCTTCAATTTGCTTAATGGCGGTTTCTACTTCAAAGTCAGATTTTGTGCTTGTTCCTATAAACTTATTAATGCGTGCTTTTACTGCTTGAAAAAAGGCAACCTGATCTTTTATGTTATCTGCTTGTGGACTAGGAATAGACATGGTAAACAGCTTAGGTAAAAGGGTAACTTCTTTTAAAAATCTATTTTTTAAATCTTCACTTTAGAATATAAAATTCTGTGCAGATAGTAGTATTTGTAGTTTTATATTGGTTTCTGATGAAAAGTTCCTTTTATAATCATAGCCATGTAATTCTTAGTATTGTTTGTTTAAGTACTACTAATTAGTTTTAAAAAGGGAGAAGCTAAACATATAAACTTTTTAAAAACTAGGTAGTTATTATATCAAAAATATATAGTCTTATAAAAGTATAATACTTAGGTAATAGTGCCTTACGGAAAACCTAAACAGCAGCTTTTTTTAATTGTACAGCTTCTTTTCTGGAAAGCATGGTTCAAAACGTTTTGTGTTTTCATTATTTTTGGTAAGTTTTTTTAGCTAAAGGCGTCTAAACCTTTATCTTTAAAAGCATATTTAACAATTTAACAAAGAAAGGAACTATATGATGCTTACTTGGAAAAATGTAATAGATTACACGGTTAATGGCAACCCTACTCCAGATAAAAGAGTAGAAAAAACCGAAAAAGAATGGCAAGCACTACTCACTCCAGAACAGTTTAGAGTGACCAGACTTAAAGGAACCGAAGCTCCTCATAGTGGTGCACTTTGTACTATTTATGATGAAGGTCAATATAATTGTATTTGTTGCAATACGCCTTTGTTTGACTCTAGCATAAAATTTAGCTCTGGAACTGGTTGGCCTAGTTTTACGCAACCCATTAAAGAAAATGCTATTAAGTATATAAAAGACACTACGCATGGAATGATTCGTGTAGAAGTACTTTGCAATACCTGCGATGCGCATTTAGGACATATTTTTCCCGATGGTCCAGAACCTAGTGGATTACGTTATTGTATAAACTCTGCTTCAATGCAATTGAATACCGATACTAATAATGAATAAAAACGTACAATTAGCCACAGTTGGCGGTGGTTGCTTTTGGTGTACCGAAGCGGTATTTCAAGAAGTAAAAGGCGTAGAAAAAGTAATTTCTGGCTATGCTGGCGGAACAGTTCCTGGACACCCAACCTATAGAGAAATATGTTCTGGGTTAACAGGGCATGCCGAAGTTGTTCAAGTTACTTTTGATGCCAATGTAATTTCTTACCAGGACATTTTAGTTATTTTTATGACTACGCATGATCCTACTACTTTAAATCGTCAAGGTGCAGATAGAGGCACGCAATATCGTTCGGTAATTTTTTACCACAACCAAACACAAAAGGAAATTGCAGAAACGGTTGTTAAAGAAATTGCTGTTTATTATAATAACCCTATTGTAACCCAAATTAGTGAGGCGCCTATTTTTTATGAAGCAGATGCCACACATCAGGATTATTACAAAAACAACCCAGAGCAAGGTTATTGCAGTTTTGTTATTCATCCTAAATTAGCTACATTAAGAAAACTGCATGCAGACAAATTAAAATAAGCATAGCAGGTATTCATAGCTTTAATGACAGAAAATAATGAAACTAAATATAAAAGACCGGTTTAATAAAGAGTTACCTGCAGACCCTATTCTTGTACACAGCAGAAGACAGGTAGAAAAGGCATGTTTTTCTTATGCTACACCAAAAAAAACAGCAAAACCAAAACTATTACACGTGTCTCCAGAAATGCTAGATGCACTTGGCCTAACGGCAGAAGATGCTAAAAGCAAAACGTTTTTACAGGTATTTACTGGCAATGCCATTTTACCAGATACCAAACCATACGCCATGTGTTATGGTGGTCATCAATTTGGTAATTGGGCAGGACAATTAGGAGATGGTCGCGCTATTAATTTAGCCGAAATAGAACACCGCAACAAACACTGGTCCATACAATTAAAAGGTGCTGGCGAAACACCGTATTCTCGTACTGCAGATGGTTTGGCTGTTTTGCGTTCTTCTGTTCGTGAGTATTTATGTAGCGAAGCTATGTATCATCTAGGTGTACCTACAACCAGAGCTTTATCTTTAGCTTTATCTGGTGATGAGGTATGGAGAGATATGCTGTATGACGGCAATCCTGCTTATGAAAAAGGTGCTATTGTTTCTCGTGTAGCTCCTAGTTTTTTACGCTTTGGTAACTATCAAATACTGGCTGCTAGACAAGACAGTAAAACCTTAAAAACACTAGTAGATTATACTATTAAACACCATTTTTCGCACTTAGGAAACCCTTCTAAAGAAACCTATTTAAAGTTTTTTGAAAGCGTACTTAATAACACTTTAGAGATGCTTATTCATTGGCAGCGCGTTGGCTTTGTGCATGGCGTAATGAATACAGACAACATGTCTATTCTTGGGCTTACCATAGATTATGGTCCTTATGGCTGGCTAGAAGGTTATGATCCAAACTGGACACCAAACACTACAGACAGACAGTATAAACGCTATGCTTTTGGCGCACAATTAGAAATTGGTTTGTGGAATTTATTGCAACTTGCAAATGCATTATACCCTTTAATTGAAGAAGCCGAAGGATTAGAAAATATTTTAAATACTTATAACGAAAAAGCTGCAGAGCAATACATAACCATGATGCGAAGCAAATTAGGATTGCTTTTAGAAGATGAAAAAGATGTAGCGCTAATTTTTACACTAGAAGAAATTTTAAAGCTATCGGAAACCGATATGACCATCTTTTTTAGAAATTTAAGTAATTTTTCTGCCGAAAACCCTTCGGAAGGATTACAAATTATAGAAGAAGCTTTTTATGTTCCTACGGAAATTTCTGAAGTAATAAAAGAAAAATGGAACACCTGGTTTACAGACTATGCTGCTCGTTTACAACAAGAAAGTATTAGTGACCAAGAAAGAAAACAAAAAATGAATCTGGTGAATCCTAAATATGTGCTCAGAAATTATATGGCACAATTAGCCATAGACGATGCCAACAAAGGAGATTATAAACAAATAGATGTGCTATTCAAACTTCTAAAAAAACCTTATGACGAGCAGCCAGAAAATGAAAAATGGTTTGCGAAACGTCCCGAATGGGCAAGACATAAAGCAGGCTGTTCTATGTTATCTTGTAGTTCATAATACTTTAATAATATAAATACATCAATTGCCTGTAATTTACAATTAAGCAATTAAAACACTAAAAAAAATAATATGTTAGGACTTGGAACCGCAGCATTAGGAAGACCACAATACATTAATATACGAAAGGATAAAACCTCACATCCTACTTTAGAAAAATTTAAACAAGAAAGCTTTAAGGTATTAGAAAAAGCGTATCAATTAGGCGTTCGGTATTTTGATACTGCTCCTGGTTATGGTTTAGCAGAAGATTTATTATTACAATGGTTACAAACTAAAAACGATCCAAGCCTTCAAATAGCTACAAAATGGGGTTATACCTATGTAGCTAATTTTGATGCCAATGCAAAAGTGCATGAAGTAAAAGAACACAGTATTGAAAAACTAAAAGAACAATGGCAAGTATCTCAAGCATTTCTTCCGCATTTAAAAATATATCAAATACATTCGGCAACCTTAGAAACAGGTGTTTTAAATAACACTAAGGTTTTACAGCAATTAGCCTTTTTAAAAAAGGAACACGGCTTACAAATTGGAATTACCACCACAGGAAGCAACCAATTAGAAGTACTAAAAAAAGCAGTAGACGTTTCGGTTGCTGGTGAACAGCTGTTTAATAGCTTTCAGATTACTTATAATATTTTAGATCAAAGCCTAGAAACTATGGCTAATACACTAATAAGACAAGACAAGAAAGTTATTATTAAAGAAGCTGTAGCCAATGGCAGAATGTTTAGAAACAACAACTATAACCATTACTCTAAATTATACCATACGCTAGAAACCTTAGCTGCAAAACACCAGGTTGGATTAGACGCAATAGCCTTAAAGTTTTGTCAGCAAAACATTAAAAACAGCATGGTTTTAAGTGGCGCATCTACTATAGAGCAGTTACAATCTAATCTTCAAGCAGCTAAAATCACCTTATCTGAAGAAGAAATAAACCTGCTTAAAAGCTTTAAAACAAGTCCTAATTTTTACTGGCAAGAAAGAAAAGAATTAGCGTGGAATTAAACACATAACACCTTTTTTTATGATTAAAATAGCATTTGGAGGAGGATGTCATTGGTGTACCGAAGCTGTATTTCAATCCCTAAAAGGTGTAAAAAAAGTAGCACAAGGTTTTGTGGCTTCTACAGATAAAAACGCTAGTTTTTCTGAAGCCGTTATGGTACATTTTAATCCGGAAGAAATAAGTTTAAAAATCCTAACAGAAATTCACTTGCTAACACATAAAAGCACAAGTAATCATTCTATGCGTGAAAAATACCGTTCAGCAATCTACACGTTTTCTAAAATACAACAAGAAAAAGTTTTAGGCTTAATTGCTGATTTTCAGACAGCGTTTAACCACAAAATCATCACACAAGTATTGCCTTTTAGCGCCTTTAAAGCTTCGCGTGAAGCTATTCAGAATTACTATATAAAAAACCCAGAAAAGCCTTTTTGTAAAAAGTATATTCATCCTAAATTAACATTACTTTCTAAAAAGTATGCAAAGCATATTAACTAATAAAAGACGCTGTGTTACTAGAATCATCCAGTTTCATAATGATGAAAAAACAAAATTAACTAGAAAATTTACATCCTTCATTTAAAATAAAATTCACAAAAAGCTGTTAAGGTATTAGCTTCGGCATAATTAATGATACAATCTTGTATATTTGAAAAAATTTATAATTTATGAAAAGAATACTCCTACTCCTTTTGCTTACCATAAGTGCAACATCATTTGGGCAAAACAATGCGTTTCAAGCTGGTGAGAAACTAAGTTTTACAGCATCATACAACATGTCTGGTTTACTAACAGACCTTGCTGAGGTACGCATGGAAACTAGTGAGGTAAGAACCTCTAAGTCTACCTTACTACGTCTTAAATGTACTGCTACAACATACAGTAAATGGGATAATTTTTTTAAAATTCGCGATATTTATGAGAGTTATGTAAACCCAAACACACTTACTCCTTACTTATACCAAAGAGATATTGATGAAGGCGGACATTATAAATTTGTTAAATACACTTTTAACCATAAAACAAACACTGTTAAAAGTTTAAGAAGACAAAAAAGTAAAAATTTTGAATCTGGTTTTTGGGATAGAAATGATGTAGTTAGCATTAACTACGGAACAAAAGATTTAGTAACTACCATTTACCATATTAGAAATTTAGATATACATAAAGCTCCTGTAGGAGCTACAGATTCTTTTACTGTACTATTTGATAATAAAGAACAAAAAGTCTCTTTTACCCTTTTAGGAAAAGAAACCATTAGCACAAATATTGGTAGTAAAGAATGCTACAAACTAGCAATTAGCATTAATGGTACTGATATTTTAAAAGGAAACAACGACAATATTCTTTGGTTAACTGCAGACGAAAACAAAATACCTGTTTATGCAAAATTTAGAGTTGCAGTTGGTAACGGAGAACTTAAAATAAAATCTGCTACAGGCTTAAAAAACTAACACTATTATGAGAAAATTATTTATAACACTTGGTATTATCACAGCAGTAATTGCAGTAATTTTATCTGCATTACCACTTTTTAACGTAGCCATTATTCCTGCTATTGCAGCCTTAGTATTTGGCTTTATTGCTTTTTACTTATCTAAAAAAGAAAAACAATCTAAAAAAGCGGTACAATTAATATTTTTATTAACTATTGTTTCTTTATGTTTAACCACCTATAAATCTATTTTTAACAAAACCGAAGTAGGTGATACTGAAGCATTAGAATTACGCGTACAAGAAGCAGAAGACAATGCTATTGAAGAATTAGAAGGCTTAGATTTATCAGAGTAAAACTAAGTCCATTTTAAGTATATGCAACGGTTAAAAAATACTGCTTTAATGAAAATCTATTTGCTATTATTGGCTTTAATTACATTTGGTTCTTGCAAAAAGATTAAAAATATTACTACCAACCAACAAGAACAAATACATCTTGTAGACAGTAGTTTGGTTGCAAAATATAGCGCAAGTATTACTGCCAGTTCATTAAAAGAAAACCTTTACCTATTTGCTTCTCCTGCTTTTGCAGGTAGAGCAACAGGAGAAGAAGGTCAAAAAAAAGCAGTCCGCTTTTTAGCCAATTTTTACAAGTCACAAGGCATAGCTTCTCCCATAGCAGACACTTCCTATTTTCAACACATACCTAAAACGTTTTTACCAGAAAACATACAGGCTTCTGAAAACGTGTTAGCCTATATTAAAGGAAGCGAAAAACCCGAAGAAGTACTCATTATTTCAGGGCATTTAGATCATTTAGGCCTTAATGAAAAAGACATTTTTTTTGGCGCAGATGATAATGGTTCTGGTACTGTAGCTATATTAGAAATAGCTAAAGCATTTAAAGCAGCCCAAGACCAAGGTATTTCTCCCAAAAGAAGCATTTTATTCTTACACCTTACTGCAGAAGAAATAGGACTTCAAGGCTCTTTGTACTACACAAAAAATCCAATATTTAAACTAGAAAACACCATTGCTAACCTCAATATTGATATGATAGGACGCGTAGATCCCCTTCATAAAGAAAACCCTAACTATATCTACATCATTGGTGCAGACCGACTAAGTAAAGAATTACATTATATCAACGAAAAAGTAAACAAAAACAGCACCAATTTACTTCTAGAATATAAATACAATGAAAAAGAAGACAGCAACAGGTACTACTACAGAAGCGACCATTACAATTTTGCAAAACAAAATATACCTGTAATCTTCTATTTTAACGGAGAGCATGAAGACTACCATAAACCAACAGATACTCCAGACAAAATAAATTATACACTTTTAAAAAAAAGAACCCAACTTATTTTTGGTACTGCATGGCAACTTGCTAATCAAGAAAACAGACTCATCCTAAATAAAGACAACTAAATTTTAGTTGTTAAAATTTATATAAACCCTTGCTTTATATTAACTATTATTTAGCTTTTTTGTAATATTATAGATTACTTATTTCATTTACAAACAACAAAACCAACTTATTTTAATAAAAACGAAATCTTATGAAAAAATTGTTTTTACTTTCTAGTGTATCTGCAATGCTTTTTTCTTGTGGCACATCACAAAACCAAACAGCTACAAAAAACACTAAAAATGCAACAGTAACAACCTACGCAAACAGTATTACCTCTGCAGAACTAAAAGAAGCACTTTACACCTATGCTTCTGATGAATTTGAAGGTAGAAACACAGGAGCTCCAGGACAAAAGAAAGCTGTGGAATATTTAAAAAACCACTATGTAAGTTTAGGTATTCCTTCGGCATTACCAAACAACAATTACTTTCAAGAAGTACCATTACAAACCCTTAAAACTCCAAGCATAGATTTATTGGTAAACGGAAAATCATTTACAAATATTGAAGACTATGTATCTGTAATTTCTAGTCCAGATGGTACTTTTGATGCAAAAGAAATTATTTATGTCGGTTATGGTATTGATGATGAAAAATTCTCAAGCTATGCCAATATCGATGTAAAGGGTAAAGTTGTTCTTTTTAAAGCTGGAGAGCCAAAAAACAGCGATGGAAACTATACTGTTTCAGGAACCAATGAAACTTCAAAATGGTCCAACCCAAGACAAGAGTTTGTTGCCAAACGAGAAGTGGCAGAAAAGAAAGGTGCAAAAGCAATCTTATTTTATAATGCAGATACTTACAATTATGTTGCAAAAAGATTTGGAGGAAGTCATGGTAGAATGTCTTTAGTTGAAGACCCAAAAGACCTATATTACTTCTTAATTAACACAGAATTAGCAAAAACAATTCATAGCACTATAGCAACTTCAGATAAAACAGAACCCCTAAATAGCACTATTGAATTTAATTACCAAAATGCTTCTAACACCTTTACATCAGAAAACGTAGTAGCAATAATTAAAGGAAGTGAAAAACCAGAAGAATACATAGTAGTATCTGCACATTTAGACCACGAAGGAATTAAAGAAGGCGAAATATACAATGGTGCCGATGATGACGGTTCTGGTACTGTAGCTATGCTAGAAATAGCTGAAGCTTTTCAAGAAGCAGCAAAAAACGGTCAAGGCCCAAAACGCTCTATCGTATTTTTACACGTAACAGGAGAAGAAAAAGGCCTATTAGGTTCTAGATACTACACAGACGTTTCCCCTATTTTTCCGTTAGCAAATACCGTTGCAGACCTTAATATAGATATGATTGGACGTACAGACCCAAAACGTGAAAAAACCAACAGAAACTACCTATATTTAATTGGTAGCGATAAATTGAGTACAGAACTACACAACATTTCAGAAGAAATGAATAACAAATACTGTAATATAGATTTAGACTATACTTTTAATGCAGACAACGACCCAAATCGTTTTTACTACAGAAGTGACCATTACAACTTTGCAAAAAACAACATACCAGTAATCTTTTACTTTAATGGTACACATGCAGATTACCACAAGCCAAGTGATACACCAGACAAGATACAATATGATTTATTAGAAAACAGAACGCGTTTAATTTTTTACACAGCCTGGGAGCTTGCTAATCGTGAAAACAGAATAACAGTAGATAAAGCAAACTAGCATTAGAGCGTTGGCAATAATTTGAGGAAAAGCTGTAACAAATACTAGAATTGAAATACAAATCATTAAAACACAAATGAAATGAAAAGAATAAATAAAAGAAAAGCTCTAACTTTATTATCTATCGGAATGTTTACAATTGCTACTTCACAAGTTTTTTCTTATTACTTTGAGTTACCTGATTTAGCAAAAGGTTCTTTTGTAGGAATTGGAATTGGATTATTACTTACATCCTTAATTTTTGGTAGTTTCAAAACTGCACGCAATTAATATTAACTAAATTAAAAACAGCTTATTTATAAAAGCAAGGTGATGTAAAACCAAAGCGTAAATAAAATTGGAATTGGATTACATAATAGAAAATAATATTCTAATTCTATAATAAACCATAACGTAATTCAAAATCTGAATATACATTGTAACTAAAAAATTGTTGCTTACATTGTATAAAAATAATGCCTAGCTTAGTACTTAATCAAGAGTTCGTTCATTTTAATTATACTTAAACGTTGTGTGCAAGCTGAACAAAACATTACACTGAGAAAATAAATGGATAAAGCCTATTACGCTGAAAAAGGATTATTTGTCGGAATTACTTCTATTATCTGTGCTTTTTACTTTTTTGCACCAACCCTTTTCACCTTTAAAAGTTCTCTAATTGAACAAAGTGGGAAAATTGAAAACTTAAATACTCATTATACTGAGGTTGAAAGTTCACGAGGCTCAAAAAGTATTAAATCTGAACTGAAATTCTCTCTGAATTCAACTCATAACTATTATGTTCTTATGAAAAACATAGGACACAGTAGTTATAACGAAAGATTTGAAAAGTAAGAAAAACAATTAAAAAAATCAGAAATAGCGACTGTATGGATAAAAGAAAATCAAAAAGAAGAACATAAGCCAACCATTTTTCAAATAGCTGACAAAAATGGAAATGTACTTTATGATTTTAATGAATCAAAATCTCTTTCAAGATTCGGTTTTCTACTTAACTTTTCGCTAGGAGTTTTCGGAATTGGATTATATTTAAGACATAAATACTGGAAAAAGCCTGCACACAAAACAGTATAAAAATAATTACTGTATTAGTCCTTAAACAAAAGGCATTGCAATTTTGTTAGATCTGATTTTCCTTTGAAAATTTCTTGCACGCAAAAAAAAAGAGTTATAAAATATTATTTTATAACTCTTTTTTTATCTTCTATTTTATTCTTCTTAAAACTAAAAATACATAGCCAATCCAATACCATTGCCATTAGCTATAATTTTATATTGCGGTTTACACTCTTGAAAAGATGTTGCATGTAAAGTTGCATTATACAAACCTACCGCTTTTTCTGCATCCTTTTTAGCACTTGCTCCAACAGGAATTGCAACAATAGCCAATCCTGCTCCTATTCCTGCAAGTACCCAATTAGGATCCCCTCCACTAATAGCAGCTCCTATTGGCCATCCTATTAAAGCTCCACCAGAAAAACTAATAACTGTAGCAAAAACACCTTTTGTTTTAGACATTTTTACCAAATGTAAAACTTCGGCATGAGGTGACACTTTTTCAATCAACGCATTAAGCGGAATTTTATTTCCATCTTCATAAAACGTATAGCCAGTAAATGAATGTTTTTTAAAGGTCATTTCTTGTGCATTACAAAAAGAAACGGTAAAAAGAGTTACAAGTAAGCATACTATTATTTTCTTCATTATATATGAATTTTAAAGGTTTATACAAGAGTTAGTGCAACAAAAAAAGCTCCTCTTAAAAAGAGAAGCTTTTGCTTTTTGGGTGGAAGACGGGATTCGAACCCGCGACCCTCGGTACCACAAACCGATGCTCTAACCAGCTGAGCTACAACCACCATATTACTAATTTTAATCCACTTAAAAAGTTTCTTAAAAAAGAGATTCTAAATCAATACTCTAGAAGCTCTGTAATACATTCCTTAAGAATGCGAGTGCAAATGTAAATCTTTTAGTAATTACTGCAAAGATTTTTTTGCAAAAATTTTTACTTTAAATCAAACAAACTAGAAACTGCTACGTAACGCTCTGTAGTATAACCTTCTGCATGTTCTACTCCAATTAACCTTCCTAGGTCTCTAGCTCTATAATCTACACTATCTGTAAAGTTTTTACTAGAAATAGGGGTTTCAGGCTCCTTACTATTAGCATCAAAAAACTGTGTACTATAGGCTAAGACAGATTCCATTTTAGTATCTATAAATCCTGAAATGTCTACTACAAAATCAGGTTCTATGTTTTTCCATTGTATATAATGGTACACCTGCTTTGGTCTCCATTGCTTTTGAAGTTTCCCCTCTACTTCGGTTTCAATTTTAATCAATCCGCTTAAAAAACAAGCATCACTAACCAATTTACTCCCTTTACCATGATCTATATGTCTATCATCAATAGCATTACAAAGCACAATTTCTGGTTGATACTTACGTATCATTTTAATTATCTCTAGTTGGTGCTGTCTGTTGTTTATAAAAAAACCATCTGCAAAACCAAGATTTTCACGTACGCTCACTCCTAAAATTTTAGCTGCATTACTTGCTTCTTGTTTTCTGGTAGCTGCAGTACCACGAGTTCCTAATTCACCTCGTGTTAAATCTATAATTCCAACTGTTTTTCCGTTTTTAATCTCTTTTGCTATTGTTCCGCCACAACCTAATTCTACATCATCTGGATGTGCTCCAAAAGCTAATATATCTAGTTTCATATCCTTTAATTCCTTTTCTAATCTTCAAAAATATTAAAAAGATAACAGATAATCCCTTTCTTTTTAACTATCCATCATTAAGACGGTAAAAAAATAAAGATATTACTAAAAACATGCACCTGAAATTTTAAAATATATAAAACGTGAAAAGTATGACATTAATCATAAATATACTTCTTAAATGCTCTTACCTTTATTATATAACAAAAACACAATCAACCCATTAGGCCTATGTATATCATGCTAGCAATTTTAAGCATTACCATTATTTTATTTATATGGGGAAAATTTACACCAGATATTATAGCCTTAATGTCTATGTTAAGTTTATTCCTTTTTGGTATTTTAAACGTAACAGAAACATTAAGCGGTTTTAGCAACCCAACCGTTATCATGATTGCTGCATTATTTATTATAGGCGAAGGGTTATCACAAACAGGCTGGACAGCTTTAGCAGGTGAAAAGCTTATAAAAATGGCTGGTAAAAGTAAAACAAAACTTTTAGTATTAACCACTTTTGGCTCTGGCTTACTTTCTGGGTTTGTAAGCAATACTGGTACTGTAGCTACATTAATGCCTGTAACTATAGCTTCTGCCTGGAGCATTAACACATTACCATCAAAATTATTAATGCCTGTTGCCTTTGGGTCTAATACTGGTGGTTTATTAACTCTAACAGGAACACCACCAAATATTATAGTAAATAACACGATGTTAGAGAGTGGTCTTAAAGAGTTTTCTTTTTTTGAATTTGGCCTCATTGGTTTGCCTTTATTACTTTTAACACTGCTATACTTTAAATTTATTGGTTATAAACTTTTACCCGAAAACAAAACAAACAACAAACCTATAGACATAAGCAAAACCTTGCATGCTTGGATTGAAGCCTATAAAGTAGATGGTGATTACTATAGATTAAGAGTACGATCTGTGTCTCCGCTATTAAACACAAAATTAGGAGACTGGAATTTTGAAAACTTACATGGCGTATCTATACTACGCATAAAAAGAAGGCACCCAAATCGTTTAAAAGGAAAAGACCCATTTATTGAGTTACCTACAGAAGACACAGAATTTTTATACCATGATATTATTACGGTTAAAGGAGAAACCCAAGCAATTAATGAATTAATGATTAAGCTACGGTTAGGGCTTTTACCTTTAGAACCAATTGCAAATGAATTAAGAAACAACCTAATTAACAGAGAGGTTGGAATGACAGAAATATTAGTAACACCACAATCTACTCTAGTAGGGAAACAAATAAAATCTATTCCGTTTTTTAATAGATATAATGTGCAATTAATGGCTGCCTCACGTAACTCAAAACCTTTAATCACAAGAGAAATTACCATTAAAGCAGGAGATTCTTTTTTAATTCGAGGAGAATGGAGTGCTATAGACGATTTAAAAAAGCATCATGAACATATTGTAATATGCGGAAGCCCAGAAGGTATGGCTAAAACGGTAACCAACATTACAACCAAGTCTTATATTGCGCTGTTTTCCTTAGTATTAATGATTTTTTTATTAGTATTTAAAATAGTACCAGGAGCTATTGCAGCATTAATTTCTGCTGGTATTGTTTTAATTACAGGATGCGTACCTATGGCAAAAGCATACAAAGGTATTAGTTGGGTTAGCGTTGTCATGATTGCAGCAATGATACCCATGGGAATTGCTTTACAAAAAACAGGAGCAGCAAGCCTAATAGCAAACGGTCTTGTTACTACTTTGGGTAACTTACACCCTATAGTATTATTGGCTGGTATCTTTTTATTAACTACAGCCTTTAGTCAGGTCATTAACAATTCGGCTACAGCAGTACTCATGGCACCAATAGTAATAATTGCTGCGAATACGTTAAGCATCTCTGCAGCACCTTTTATGATTGTTGTTGCTATTAGTGCTTCAACAGCATTTTTAACACCAGTTGGCACCACAACAAACGCTATGGTTATGGCTGCTGGCGGATACAAATTTACAGACTACATAAAAGTAGGCGCACCACTGCTACTGCTATTTTTAATAACCTCTTTAATACTAGTGCCATTATTTTGGCCTTTTTAATTTCTTTTAAACTTAAAAAAACAAGCATTTATGAAAACAAGAGACCTTACCAAATACGGAATACAAGATGCAAATGCACATTGGAATCTTACTCCAGAAAAATTGCAAGCGATTACTATTGAAAAAGGAATGGGAAAAGAAACCCTTAACGGTACTTTAGCCGTAAATACAGGAAAATATACAGGACGCTCTCCTCAAGATCGTTTTATTGTTAAAGATGCGTACACCAAAAACCTTGTATGGTGGGGAAAAACCAATAAAGCGATAACCCCTGAAAATTTTGATGTCTTACAAGCAGAAATTACAAAATACCTGAGTGGTAAAGAAATTTATGTAAGAGATGCCTATGTATGTGCAGACCCTGATTATAAAACCAATGTAAGAACAGTAACAGAATACCCTTGGTCAAACATGTTTACATTTAATATGTTTTTACGCTCTGAAGCATCAGAATTAGAAAACTTTAAAGAAGATTGGCTAGTACTTTGTGCTCCTGGTTACGAAGCAAAAGCCCCTAAGGCTGTTGGACTAAGACAAGGCAACTTTTCTGTTCTTAACTTTTCTAAAAAAATAGCTTTAATTGGTGGTTCTGGGTATACAGGAGAAATAAAGAAAGGTATTTTCTCTTCGTTAAACTTTATTCTACCAGTGGAAAAAAATGTTTTACCTATGCACTGCTCTGCTAATGTTGGTGAAAAAGGTGATACTGCTATTTTCTTTGGATTATCAGGCACAGGAAAAACCACTTTATCTGCAGATCCTAAACGTAAGCTTATTGGTGATGATGAACACGGATGGACAGCCAGTAATAATATTTTTAATTTTGAAGGAGGTTGCTATGCAAAAGTGATAGATCTTTCTGAAGAAAAAGAACCAGACATTTTTAAAGCCATAAGACCTGGTGCTATTCTTGAAAATGTGGTTTTTAAAGAAAATGGAGAGGTAGATTATATGGATAGTAGTATTACACAAAACACACGTGTAAGCTACCCTATTTATCATATTGACAATATTCAAGAACCATCTTACGCTAAAAACCCTACCAATATATTTTTTTTAACAGCAGATGCTTTTGGTGTATTGCCTCCTGTTTCTAAATTAACACCAGGACAAGCCGCTTACCATTTTATTTCTGGTTATACAGCAAAAGTTGCTGGAACAGAAGCTGGAATTACAGAACCTGTACCTTCTTTTTCTGCTTGTTTTGGCGAGCCATTTATGCCTTTACACCCAACGGTATATGCCGAAATGCTTAGTAAAAAAATGCAGGATGCTGGCGTTAATGTTTGGCTAATAAACACTGGCTGGAGTGGTGGTCCTTATGGTATAGGTTCAAGAATTAAATTAAAATATACCAGAGCAATGATTACTGCTATTTTAAACGGAGAATTAAATGACGTAGACTATGAGCAACATCCTATATTTGGTTTGTTTATGCCTAAATCCTGCCCTGATGTTCCTGTTGCACTATTAGACCCTATAAATACCTGGGAAAACAAAGGTGCTTACATCAGTAAATCCATTCAATTAGCACATTCTTTTCATTTAAATTTTGAAAAATTCGCTAACGAAGCATCAGAACAAATAATAGAAGGAGGACCGTTAATTGATGAACATCACAAATTAACAGACCATGTTTAATATTTATAAAGATAAAAAGCCCAGACATGGGCTTTTTTTTTACTTAATTAAATAATCATGAAAGTTACGCAGCACCTACTCCTTATTATTTTATTAATTCAAAGCCCTCTCTTTGCACAAAAGACTGCAGAAGACTATTTAGGTTCATGGTATACTCTTGCAATTAACCATAGGTTTACAGAACAATTTAGTATAACCCCTTATGCTGAATTACACACCTATGAAACAACCTCTAATTACCATTTAATTTTTGCCAGTATAAACTTCAATTATCATTTTAAACCCAAACAAACCCTAAGTATTGCTTATGCCTTTTTAGATATTGATAGCGTTTTTGGTGACGATAATTTGTACAACACAAAAGAAAACAGGATTTATGAGCAATATAATTACAAACATAAACTTGGTGCCTTTAGCGCACAGCATAGGTTTAGATTAGAGCAGCGCTTTCTACAATTTGCTCACAGCAATACCATGCAAAATAGGTTGCGCTATCTGTTTAGTTTACAATACAATCTAACTAAAAAAATGTCTTTACATATAAAAGAAGAACCTTTTATCAATTTTCAAGATCAAGTTTTTCATGAAAATCGTTTCTTTATTGGTATTGGTTACCAAGCATTTAAAAACGCACAATTAAACATAGATTATTTTAAACACCATATTAATAAAAAGAGTTTAAATAGAATCCAGATAGGTATTAGCATGCAAACAGACTTTAGAAAAACAAACACAGCAAAACCTAAAGGCTAATTCTTGTTTTTATTTATAAAATAAATTAAGCCTTCCAATCTTTCTGTTCTATATCTGTTAAAAACGTCCAAGCCACTACTCTACTAATCTTATTTCCTTGTTGCATATTGATGACTTTTATTTGCGTAGCACCTAGTTTTTTAAGTGATTTTTGCATGGATTTTACAAGGTCTTTATTAGACACTAAACTTGTAAACCAAAAGCAATTCTTTTTATACAAAGAACTCTCATACAAATAACTGTGTAAAAATGCCTTTTCGCCACCAGGAAACCAAAGTTCACTTGCTGTACCACTAAAATTTCTAACCGCTTCTCCTGTTTCCTTTCCTAAACCTTTTAACTTACGTTGTGTTGCCGCAAGCGCATCTTGTTGATTTTTATAAAACGGCGGATTACAAATACTTACTGCAAATGTATCTGAATGCTGTATGATACCATCTAAAATTTTAGATTTATCTTTTTGCAATCGTAAAGAAATAGCATCATGCAAGGCATTGTTATTAATAATTTTCTGAGCATTTTGCAACGCTTTTTCTTCTACATCTGTTGCTACAAAATGCCAATGATATTGTGAAACACCAAGTAAAGGATAAATACAAGTTGCACCTGTACCAATGTCTAAAACTTGAATTTTATTTTTAAAGGTATCCGGCTTTAACAGCTCTGCTATATGATGTATATAATCTACGCGACCAGGAATTGGAGGACATAAATGCGCATCATCAAACTCCCAGTAATCGATAGCATAATATGTTTTTAGTAATGCCTTATTTAGCATTTTTACCGCTTGCGGATTAGCAAAATCGATGGTCTGTGTTTGATATGCATTTGTAAAAACAAAAGGAGCTAATTCTGGTAATTCTTTTAGTAAAATTTCAAAATCATAACCTTTTACATGCTTGTTCTTTTTATGCATGAAGAACCTTTTTTAAAGCTTGCTCAATATCTTCTATCAAATCTGTTTTAGATTCTATACCTACCGAAAAACGAATCAAACCATCTTTTATTCCTTGCTCTTCTCTTGCTTCGGCAGTTAATAAAGAATGTGATGTTTTAGAAGGCAATAACATGGTACTTTCAATTCCTGCTAAACTCATAGAAGGTTTTATAAGTTGTAATGTTTTTAAAAATAAAGCGGCATCTATATTTTCTTTTAATTCAAAAGACAACATAGCACCATAGCCTTTCATTTGTTTTTTTGCTAATTCATGGTTTTCATGACTTTTTAAACCAGGATAATATACTTTTTCTACTGCTGAATGTGTATTTAAAAACTTGGCTATTTTTTTTGCATTACGCTGTTGTGCTTTTACTCTAATTGCCAAAGTTTTCATACTTCGTTCTAGCAACCAAACAGTATAATCACTTAAACTACCTCCAAAAGCAATTCCTGTTTTCCAGATAGTATCTATATACTCTTGAGTTGTAGCAACGGCTCCTGCACAAATATCACTATGACCACCAAAATATTTAGTAGCACTATGTAAAACAATATCGATACCAAAATCTACTGGATTTTGTACAATAGGACTTGCAAAAGTATTATCAATAACAGAAATTATATTTTCTGATTTTGCAAGTGTAGCAACAGCTTCTATGTCTACTAATTTTAGTAATGGATTAGAAGGTGTTTCAATATATATAAGTTTGGTATTTGACTGTATACATGATTTGAATGAAGAAATTTCTAAATCTTTAGTAAACGTAAATGCTATATTATAATCTTCAAAATGTTTTTCTATAAGATTACGTGTACCTCCATAAATATCATTTTGCACCACTACATGATCTCCTGCTTTTAAAAAAGCGAATAAAACAGTACTAATCGCAGCCATACCAGAACCAAAAATCATAGCAGCTTCAGCGTGCTCAAGAGCAGCTATTTTTTTTGCTAAATATTCTTGATTTGGCGTATTAAAATATCTTGGATAGCGCTTAACATCTACATCCATAAAAGCATAAGACGACGACATATACATAGGGGAAACTGCTCCTTTAAACTGTAAGTCTGGAGTTTCGCCAACATGAGTACAAATAGTATTAATACCTAGTTTTTTATTTTTCATAATAACAGTATATTTTAATGCTATAAAGTTATGAAAAAATAATAGTGTAGAACTAAAGATATAGTACACATCACATAAAAATTACTGTAACGTAACATTAATCTGCTCCTGCATTTTTAGCACGCTGTATAATTTCTTTTAAACGCTCTTTACGCAAGGCTTTTTCTGCTTTTTGTTTGTTCACTTTTCTTGCTATTAGCTTAGAGTGTTTTGCTTTGTTTTTTGTGTTTTTTTGTCCCTTAGGCTTTGGCATAAATAATGTAAATAATGTTAAATGCTTACTTTAAAATATAGGTTATAATTTAAATTAAAACCATATTGCATAAAAGTTTTAGTCACTATACAAAAGTAATCTAAAAAAAGAACAGCATACTACCTGTAAACACAAAAACGCGCAACGGACTGTTTTACAACATTTTACATGCAGGGAATTGCGAATATTTTTTTATATTTGATTTTAATTTGGAGCTTTTTTAAAATTGAAATACAAAATTTACATTTTTATATGCTTAAATCAAATACATAAGCATACTATTAATAGCTAAAATAATTAGAGAGTACACTAGTTTGCTCTCTAATTATTTATATTTTGCATGTATGCAGCAACATTTTATATTACATAAACCTTATGGCTATTTAAGCCAGTTAATAAACAACCAAAATAAACGTAAAAACAAACGATTATTAGGTGAATTATTTGATTTTCCGGAAGGCACAATGGCCATTGGTAGGTTAGATGAAAACTCTGAGGGATTATTGTTTTTAACCACAGACGGAAAAGTTAGCGAAACCATACGCAGCGCCAAAGTAGAGAAAGAATATTATGCTCAAGTAGATGGATTAATTACAACTGAAGCTATAAATAAGCTACAAAAAGGTGTAGAAATTAGTGTTAACGGAACAAAATATGTAACTAAATCTTGTTCAGCTAAAAACATAGAAAATGTAAGTGTTTTTCCTTTTGAAAACCGAAAAGTTCGCGATGCACGTCACGGACCAACTTCCTGGGTTTCTATAACCTTAACTGAAGGAAAGTTTAGGCAAGTTAGAAAAATGACTGCAGCTGTAGGTTTTCCTACTTTAAGACTAGTTCGCGTGCGAATAGGAAGCGTTTTATTAAGCCTAAAAACAGGAAACACAAAGAAAGTAGATAGTTTTTTTAATTAAAAGCCGATAAAAGGTAGGAAATTTAGTACTTTTACTATTATAAGCTATTATGAATCTGTACACATCTAAATATTTAACCATACACAAACGAGATCCTATTCTTGCCCAAAAATGGACAGGAGAGAAACTTAATGCCACCATTTTTAAACGTGAAATGTTAGAATTTCAAAAAATATTTGAAATAGTACAACCCAAATGTTTATTATGGAATCATGAAAACTTTGATTATACCGTTCCCAAAGAACTTTACAGTTGGATTGACACCAATATTTCACAAAAACAAATACCTTACGGATTAGTAAATATAGCCTTTACCGTATCTAAAGATGTAATATCCCACATGTCGGTAACAGACTCTATTGAAAAACATCCACGTGAAGGAATTACGCCTAAATATTTTTTATTTGAGGAAGAGGCAGAGAAATATCTTTTATCAGATTTAAAGAATAAAACAAATGGTAACTTAATGAAGGAGTCTACAAACAACCCTTTTATTTCTTTAGATATTGCTTTTAGCGATTTACAACTTACAAAAGGCGCCATTGAAAATTTAAAAGAAGAATTACTATTTGCTAAAATTAATAAAGAAAAATTTAACAGTCTAACCCAACGAGAACTTGATGTTTTTAAACAAATTGTTCTTGGCAAATCTAATAAAGAAACAGCAAGCGTTCTTTTTATTTCAAGCACAACAGTTGCTACTCACCGAAAACATATTATAAAAAAACTACATCTAAACTCGTTTTATGATTGGTTTATGTATGCTAAAGCTTTTAGTGTTATTTAAATATACTCACAATAGGGTATTTTATTTTAAAATATTTACATGTATTTTTGCTTCACTTGCTAATAGTTTAACTTCTATTTTTTTAGAGTTTAATTATGTTATATTAGGGAAAATGTTATATATGTAGCTATTAATCAAGTAAAATAATAAACTGTCATTAGTATTTATACTATGGCAGTTTTTTTTATGTCATATAGTTATTTTCTGCTCTAATTATTTTATCTCAAAAAAAACTTGTTTAACTACATTATTTTCAATATCTTACTTGCTATGACAGCAGCAGATAAACAAAATAATTTAGAATTTTTAAAAGAAAGTATTTCTTATTTAGAAAACAAAGGTTTTGCTAATATTAAAGCAAATTTAGAAGGATATGAAATACCAAAATCTTACTTAAAAAAAGGAAAAGGAGCAGAAACGTCAATCACTCCAGATATAGTAGCTGAAAAAGCAGGGAGAAAACACTATTTTGAAATTGGCTTAAAAAGTGAAGAACCTACACTTTTAAAATCTAAATGGCGTTTTTTAGATGTTTTAACAAGAATGAAAGACCATAGATTTAAAGTGATTACGCGTCGTGGTCACTACAAGTTTACACAAGATATGCTTGATGATCTTAATTTAGACAAAGACCCTATTAAACTTTCTTAATTTTTAGTACTTTTTAACAATGCGTTTTGTTCCTCCATTAAATCGGTAAGCTTTACTAACAGCTCAATATCTTTTGGAGTAGCTACAGTTACGTCTTTTTCGTCATGTGATTTTTTACGTAAACGATTCATTGCTTTTACCACCAAAAACACGGTTATTCCTACTATTAAAAAATCAAGTGAAGCTTCAAAAAAAGAACCATATTCTAACACCACTTCTTTAGTTGTTATTACACCTTCATTATTAGTAATAGCATCACGAAGTACCAGCTTTTTATCTTGAAAGTTTAAACCATCTGTCATTAAAGACAAAGGAGGCATCATTATTTTTTTTACCAATACATCTATTACTTTATTAAAAGATGCACCAATAATGATACCTATTGCCATATCCATCATATTCCCTTTAACGGCAAACTCTTTAAACTCTTTTAAAAATTTCATCTTTAAAAATATAATTTACTTCTTATAAAACTTAGCATATTTTCTATAAGCAAAGAATGCTAATATAGTTACAAAGGCACAAGAGATACCAATAATTTTAACACTCATTACCTGATCTCCGCTAGCATAAGAGTGTAAACCTGCGAGATAGAAATTCACTCCAAAATAAGTCATCATAATACTTGCAAAAGCAATTATAGACATTAAGTTAAAACCAAATCTACCACGTAATCCAGGAACCAAACGCATATGTATTACAAACGCATATACCATTATACTAATTAAAGCCCAAGTTTCTTTAGGGTCCCAACCCCAATATCTTCCCCAGCTTTCATTGGCCCACATACCTCCAAGAAAGTTTCCAATAGTAAGCATAATTAAACCTACGGTTAAAGCCATTTCATTAATAATGGTTAACTCTTTTATGTTTAATAACATTTTATCTTTATTCTTATCTGTAGTTGCAATCATTAGTATTAGCGAAACTATTCCTAAGATCATTCCTAAAACAAAAGGTCCATAACTAGCAACAATAATAGATACATGAATCATTAACCAATAACTATTTAAAACAGGTTGCAAATTAGCTATTGCTGGATCTAACCAGTTTTGATGTGCAAAGAATAAAATAATAGATGCTACAAATGCAGTAGACGCTATAGTTAAATCACTTTTTCTACCAAAGTATAAACCAAACAACATTGCAGACCAAGCTACATACAACATGGTTTCATAAGTATCACTCCATGGTGCATGGCCAGAAATATACCAACGCGTAATTAAACCTATGGTATGTGCAATAAATAAAGCTATAATTAGCCATTTACTAATTTTTACAGCAATATCAATCCCTTTTTTATTACTGTTTAATATTTGTGTAATTAAAAACACAAACATTAAAAAACCAGCTAAGAGGTAATATCTATACAGATTTTTAAAAATATTGTATTTGTTATAATTAATCTCTGCGCTTATTTTGTTTTCACTAAGCATAATATCTCCTCCATATTTATGCTGTGTTTTATTAAAAGATTCTAGTAGTTTTTCGGCTTCTGAAAAATCGCCTGTTTGCTTCGCTTTATTTAAAGTAAATAAATATGCTGAAAACCCTGAGTTAATAAAGTTTCCGTAAAGCGAATCTGTAATTTTTTCTTTGTAGCCTTCTTTTCTATATTCAAAAGGAGAAATCCATTTGTTATTATCATCTTCTGGTATAGGAAATATTTTAAGGGTTAATCCTTCAATAGCATTTGATAATATAGTTGCACGTTGATCTGCAAGTTTTAGTTCTTTTTGGTACCCATTTGGCGATTTGGTTTTATAGGCATCTTCTAAATATGGATTTAGCTTATAGCTCAAGTTTTCATCAAAGAAATCTACTATAGTTGCATATTTTTTGTCTTTAGGAATACCCAAAATAGTTTTAAGCGAATCTGTTTGCATTGGCTTTAGGTATATGATTGGCACATTATACCAAAGCAACGGGCTTTCACTAATAGACAGTAATATTTGATTAGGAGTTAATCCTGCGTAGGTTTCTTTATGGTGTATTTTTCTAACAAGTTCTGATGCATAGGTATTCATTGGCATCATACGACCACTTAAATCTTGAATTACCAATCTACCAAATTTATCGGCATGTTCTTTTGGCGTAGCATTAGCTATTAAAATAGAATCTATTTGCGCTGGTGTTGGTTGTTGGTGTTGTTCTTCTTGTGCAAAAGTTTGCATCGTTAAACACACTAAAATTAAAGAAAGCATTTTAGATTTCTTTGCTTTAATTTTTTCTAAATGTCTTCGTAAATCTGAAAATCTTGTTCCTTTTGCTAACATAATTGCAATCATACCAAAGAAAAGCATGAAATACCCAAAATAAGTAATCCATGTTCCCCAAAAATCATGATTTACAGAAAGTATGGTACCTTTTTCATCTGGATCAAAATTAGATTGAAAAAACTTATAACCTCTATGATTTAAAATATTATTCATATAAATTCGGTAATCAAAATCTCCTTCTTCTTCATCAAAAACAGTTACTTCACTTGCGTAGGAAGAATAGCTTCTTTCGGTACCAGGATATCGTTCTGCAATAAAATCGTTAAGTTTAATATTAAAAGGAAGCTCTAATACTTTTGCTCCATAACGAAAAGCAAAGTCTAAACCACCAATTTTAACTTGTTTAAAGGCATTGTTTTTGTAGGGTCCACCAAGCAAACCTACTCTTTTCGTTTCTCCATTTGCAGTTACCTTTAAAACGATACCATCTTCATCTCCTTTAAACATTTCTGACTTTTTCACAATATCAAATTCTCCCTTAATGACTGGCTTAGGAAAAACCATTTGCATATTACCAATAACATAACGCGAACGTAAAATTAATGGCTGCAAGCTATCTTTTACTAACTTTCCTGATGCCATGGTTGCCATGGTTAGGTATTCTCCATCAAATGGAGAATGAATATTTAATTGATCACCATCTTGTGTAATATTTATAGCTCCTTTGGTTGGCTTATTTAATGCTATTAAAACATTATGAATGCTTTGTACTTCTCCTGATTTTAAAAAATGATTGTGTGGCCCATCACTTCCTGCTTCAACAATTTTCAGGTATTCTTCTCCATTTTCATTAGGAATAATATCTTCTTCTGCTCCACCAATAAATTTTTCTAATTCAAGACTAACAGGCTGGTTATTATAATTGGTATGTACTTCAAAACTATTTTCTAATCGAGGAGAAAAATCTACCTCACGCTCTACAGGTAAACGTTGTGGCACACCATTAATTTCATAATCTCCATCAATATAAGTCGTTATATAAGTTTTTTGTGATAAGAATTGATTTTCGGTAGCACCTTCGCGAATTGGCATCATACCTTCATAACTTACATAACGTGTAATAAATGCTCCTATAAATATAAAAAGGAAAGCTAAGTGTAAAATTAATGTTGCCCATTTTTCTTTTTTATATAATCGGAATCTAAAAATATTTCCTGCAAAATTAATAACAAAAAACAGCATGATTCCTTCAAACCACCAGGTGTTATAAATTAAATTTCTACTATATGGTGTTGGTGAGGTATCCATACCTGCATCCATAAAAGTACCAACAGCCATCGCTGTTGCAAATAAAACAAAAAGTAATGCGGTTAGTCTGGTTGAAAACAGAATATTGGAGAGTTTCTTTAGCATAATAACAAGCTTATTTTTAGCTCGTGCAAATTTAAGGATTTTTGTTTGTTAATAACTGTTAAAATACGAAAAGAGTTTAATGAATTTATAGAGAAACCTGCCTCATCAAGCAGAACAGATTACCAAAAATAGTATAACATAAGTGCTTCAAAAAAAACAATTAACAGGAAATGTAATTTGTAAGAAAAAAAAACAGTTATAAAACCTTTTATTACAAACTACTTTTTAGGTTATTAACTTTTTTGACGTGCTTGAAATATGTTCAAGTACATAAAGGTGCCCATTTTTCTGGCTCTTCGTTTGGCATTTTCTGTAATTTCGCCCACAAATAATTCATCTAAAGTTTGATACCATAAATTTAACCATATACCAAAGTGTAAATTATCTATAGTATGGTTAAACTTTTTATCTACTTTAATATGTGCTTCTAACGGATTTCCTTTATATTTTTTTTCTAATTTTCTTGTCATAAACAAGCTTGTTTCCCAAAACGTTGTTAAGTGCTCTAAATGTGCATTCCAATCGGTAATGGTTTCATTAAAAAAAGGACCAAGAGTTTCGTTTGCTCGCACTTTTTTATAAAAAGTAGTAACTAACAAAAAAACATCTTCTCTAGTATTTATATCCGATTTATTCATGTATTCGAAATTAAGTCTTTATTTTGAATAAAGGAATTAAAAATTCTTAATTAGTAATTGATTATTCTTATTATTTTAGCAAAATGATTCATGTAGTATTACTTGGTGCAGGAAATGTAGCCACACACCTATTTAAAGCATTTACAAATACTGAAGAAGTTACTGTAAAACAATGGTATAATAGAAGTTTAAAAACTATTACAAAGTACAAAAACAAGGTTGCAATTACAGATAACTTAGAAGATTTAGTAGAAGCAGATATTTATATTTTAGCTGTAAGCGATGACGCTATTGCAGATTTATCTCAAAAACTTCCGTTTACCAACAGACTTGTGGTACATACTTCTGGAAGTGTAAGCTTGTATGCCATAGACAAAAAACACAAACGCGGCGTATTTTACCCTTTACAAACGTTTAGCAAAGGTGCTTCTGTAGATTTTTCTAAGGTACCTTTATGTATTGAGGCTCACAAAGTAAAAGAGGACTTTCCTATTTTAAAAAAATTAGCAAAAGCAATTGGCAGCCAACCGCATAAAGTAAATAGTGACCAGCGAGCAGCACTACATCTAGCTGCAGTTTTTGTTAATAATTTTACCAATCAAATTTACAGAATTGCTCATGAAATAACAGAATCTCAAGGTGCCGAATTTGACATTTTAAAACCTTTAATTCAAGAAACTGCCAGAAAGCTAGATGATCTTTCTCCTTTTCTTGCACAAACTGGTCCTGCCAAAAGAAACGATAAGAAAACCATAAAAAAACATCTAAGCGCTTTAACAGATGTGCATCACAAAGAAGTTTATGAATTGCTAACTCAATCTATACAAAAAACACATAGTCCTTATGTTAGCTCAAAAACAAAGCCCAACAAATAACAATTATCATGGAAGAAAAAAGCTATAAAGAATATTTAAACCAAATCACTACATTTATTTTTGATGTAGATGGCGTACTTACAGACGGAACAGTAACCGTTACCACTTCTGGCGAAATGCTAAGAACCATGAGCATTAAAGATGGTTATGCTTTAAAAACAGCAATAGACAAAGGATATCACGTTTGCATTATTTCTGGCGGAAGCAATGAAGGCGTTAGAAAACGCCTAGAAGGATTAGGTCTTACAGACATTTACCTTGGTGCACACAACAAAATAGACCAACTTAACGAATACCTTGAAAAGCAGGATTTAAAACTTGAAAACGCTCTATATATGGGAGATGACATTCCTGATTTTCCGGTTATGAAACTGGTTGGCTTACCTTGCTGTCCGCAGGATGCTGTTCCAGAAATTAAAGGAATTTCTAAATATGTATCGCATAAAAATGGTGGTAAAGGTGCTGCTCGTGATGTTATAGAACAAGTACTTAAAGTACAAGGAAAATGGAATGGTAGCTTTGACGCTAAGTATGATTAGACTGTAATATTCTGTCTATTTCAAATGAAACATTACAGCCATCATTATCCGTTTTTAATTATTCTTTTTTAATTTTTACTTAAAATAATGCAAAGTATTCTAAACCTAATTCGTTGGAAAAATCTTTTACTAATTGCACTAGTTCAAGTGTTAATTAAATACGCACTGTTTGAACCTTTTGGTATTTCATTAACACTAAACGGTTATGGTATTGCTATCTTAATTTTAGCCACACTATGTTTGGCTGCTGCAGGAAATATTATAAATGATATTTATGATGTAGAAACAGATACAGTAAACAAACCTGACCGCGTAATTGTAGGTACATCTATTTCTGAAAAAAAGGCATATACGCTTTTTTTTATTTTTAATATAATAGGTGTTTCACTGGGTTTTTATTTATCTCACGCTGTAGGTAAAAGTCCGTTTTTCACCTTATTTGTTATCATTTCGGCATTACTATATATTTACGCCTCCTATTTAAAACAATTGCCCTTTATAGGCAATGTTATAATATCTTGTTTAGTAGCGTTAAGCCTGATTATTGTTGGTATATTTGACCTTCTTCCTGCTATAAGCACTACAAACAAAGAAACGCAATTAACCTTTTTTAAAATTGTTGTAGACTACGCCTGTTTTGCTTTTATAATAAACCTTGTTCGCGAAATGATAAAAGACATGGAAGACATAGAAGGAGACTACAAAGCACAAATAAACACCTTACCCATTGCTATTGGCAGAAGTAGAACTAAAAATATTATTTTTATTATTTCTATACTACCAATTATAGCAGTTGTTTATTATATCACTACATATTTATATAAACAAGAAGTTGCTGTTGCTTATTTTTTAATAGGAATTGTAGCGCCACTTATTTATACTAGCATAAAAATATTTACGGCAGAAACAAAGAAAAACTACACACATATTAGTTTTCTATTAAAACTTGTGATGCTATTTGGCATGCTTTCCATGTCTCTTTATCCTTTAATTTTAAAATAATGCTGAAAGAAAAACTAAAAAATCACAATCTTATTTTAGCTTCTGCATCACCAAGAAGACAACAGTTTTTTAAAGATTTAAACCTAGATTTTCAAATACAGCTAAAACCTGTAGTTGAAGAATACCCAGAACGTTTACGTCATTTTGAAATTACCGATTATTTAGCACAGCTTAAATCACTTCCTTTTAAAACACATTTAAAAGACAACGATATTTTAGTAACTAGTGATACTATTGTTTGGCATAATGAAAAAGCATTAGGAAAACCAAAAGATAAAAACGAAGCTTTTCAAATACTACAAACGCTAAGCAATACAACACATGAAGTTATAACTTCGGTTTGCTTTACTACAAAAACTTCAGAAAAAACAGTTAGCGCAGTAACCAAAGTAACTTTTAAAGCCTTAACTGAAGAAGAAATTAATTATTACCTAGACACCTTTAAACCTTACGATAAAGCTGGTGCATATGGTATTCAAGAATGGATTGGACTTATAGCTATAACTAAAATTGAGGGCTCATACTACAATGTTGTAGGCTTACCTGTACATTTAGTATATGATACACTATTAGAAATAGTGAACTAACTCCTTCTTTTTGTTTTTAATAACTTTTTCTCATTTATCTTTGCTTTTTATCAAAGAATATGAAAGATTTACTACAAACACATCATGAAGCATTTATTAACTCCTTAATAGTAATTACTATCTTTTTTATTATATGGTTACTACAAAAGGTATCTATTAGAAAAATTGGAAGAAAATCTGGAATAAACGATGCTAGAATTCAATTAATAATTAGATATTCATCGTTTACCTTATTCTTAATATTAAGTTTGGTTTTAGCTTTTATTTTTGGGGCACAATTTAAAGACCTTGCACTAGTTTTCTCTTCTGTTTTTGCTGTTATAGGTATTGCTCTTTTTGCCATTTGGTCTATACTAAGCAACATTACTTCTGGAGTCATCATGTTTTTCTCTTTTCCTTATAAAGTAGGAGACAAAATACAAATTCACGATAAAGACTTCCCTATTGAAGCCATAATTGAAGACATTAGAGCTTTTCAACTGCACCTTAGGCAAAACAATGGCGATTTAGTAACCTACCCAAACAACCTTATTTTACAAAAAGCAGTTACCCTTGTAAAAAAAGATGCTATTGAAGACTTTGAGCATGGCTCAGACTTGGTTTAAAACCCTTTAAAATTTCGTTAAATAAAAATTAAAAGTAACTCTAGGGCTACTTTCTTTTTTATATTTGGTTATTAAACAATCCAAAACTATGCGAAAGCTGCTACCCTTTATTTTTACTCTATTTTTCACCTTTTCTAACCTACAAGCCCAGCAACCAAAAAAGCCAAATGCATCTCAAATTTTTGAGTCTTTAAAAAAACTAAACTTTCTAGGCTCTGTATTATATGTTGCTGCGCATCCAGATGACGAAAACACCAGACTAATTTCTTATATGTCAAATAAGGTAAAAGCACGTACAGCCTACCTTTCGCTTACACGTGGTGATGGAGGACAAAACCTAATTGGCCCAGAAATTAGAGAATTACTTGGTGTGATAAGAACACAAGAACTACTTACTGCAAGAAATATAGATGGTGGTGAACAACGCTTTACCAGAGCTAATGATTTTGGCTACTCGAAACATCCTGACGAAACATTAGCTATATGGAACAAAGAAGAAGTATTAAGCGATGTTGTTTTAGCAATAAGACAATTTAAACCAGACGTAATCATCAATCGATTTGACCACAGAAGTCCTGGTACTACACATGGTCACCACACCAGTTCGGCTATGTTAAGCTTAGAAGCTTTTGATCTTGCTAATAACAAAACAGCATATCCTAACCAATTAAAAACCACTAGCCTTTGGCAGCCTAAACGTGCGTTTTTTAACGCTTCTTGGTGGTTTTATGGCAGTCAGGAAAAATTTGAAAAAGCAGACAAAAGCAAACATCTACGTTTTGATATTGGCGAGTATTATACCTCTAACGGATTGAGTAATACAGAAATTGCTTCCTTAAGCAGAAGCCAACACAAATCACAAGGCTTTGGTAACACAGGAACTCGTGGCAGCCAAATGGAATATATTGAATTGATAAAAGGAGAAATGCCTACAGACAAAACGAATATTTTTGAAGGCATTGATACTTCATGGAATCGTGTTGTTGGCGGAAAAGAAATAGGAGCTATTTTATACCAAGTAGAAAAAGACTTTGATTTTACCAATCCTGCGGCTTCTATTCCTGAACTATTGAAAGCATATCAACGTATTGAAAAATTAGAAGACCTCCATTGGAGAAAAATTAAATCTGAAGAAATTAAAAACCTCATCTATAATTGCGCAGGTTTATATTTAGAAGCTGTAGCAGAAAGCAATCACGCGACAGCAAATGAATCTGTTCATTTAAATATTGAGCTTATTAACAGAGCTGCAGAAAACATACAATTAAAAGCTTTACAAATTAATAATGAAGCTGCTATTACAGAAGAAAAAGTATTAGCTAAAAACGTAAAAACAGAACTTAAAAAAACTTTTACAGTAACGGCTAAGCAAGAACCAACAACTCCGTATTGGTTAACAAAAAAAGGTACACTTGGTATGTATCAAGTAGACGACAAAAGTTTAATTGGTAAGCCAGAAACACCTCGTTATTTTAACGTTACCTTTAATTTAAACATAAACAACATACCTATTCAATATACAAAACCTATAGTCTACAAAACCAATGATCCTGTAAAAGGAGAAGTATATAAACCTTTTGAGATTATACCTGAAGCATCTGGTATAATTGCAGAAAAAGTCATCATTTTTGAAAACGATAAACAAAAGGAAATTCCTGTAATAGTTAAAGCAGGAAGAGATAACTTAGAAGGTTTTGTACAACTAGCACACCCAAAAGACTGGAGTGTTTTTCCTGAAAAACAGAAATTTTCAATCGCTAATAAAGGACAAGAACAAACTCTAGTATTCACTATTATTCCGCCTAAAAATCAAAACGAAGGATTAATAACACCTATGGTGCACGTTGGAGAAAAAACCTACACCAAAGAGCTTATTGAAATAGACTATGACCATATTCCGTTTCAAACGGTTTTATTACCAAGCGAAAGCAAAGTGGTTCGTTTAGACATTCAAAAAAGAGGACAAAACATTGCTTATATTGAAGGCGCAGGCGATGTGGTTCCAGAAAGCTTACAACAAATAGGCTACCATGTTCTTACCATAAAACCAGAAGATATTACTGCAGAAGCCTTAAGCAAATTTGATGCTGTAGTTGTTGGTATTCGTGCATATAACACGGTTGAAGAATTAAAATTTAAACAACAAATTTTATTCGATTTTGTAGCTAATGGCGGAAACATGATTGTGCAATACAACACCAACCGAAGACTAAAAACAGAGAACCTTGCTCCTTATTCCTTACAACTTTCTAGAGATAGAGTTACCAATGAAAATGCAAAAGTAACCTTGCTAGAACCAAATCATGAGTTACTTAATTTTCCAAATAAAATAACCGAAAAAGATTTTGAAGGCTGGACGCAAGAACGCGGTTTGTATTTTCCTGATAAATGGTCTAAAAAATTCACTCCTATTCTATCCATGCATGACAAAGGAGAATCTGCTAAAAAAGGAAGTTTGCTTGTTGCCAAACATGGCAAAGGGTATTATATATACACAGGATTAAGTTTCTTTAGAGAGTTTCCTGCAGGTGTTTCTGGAGCATATAGATTATTTGCGAATATGTTAAGTATTGGCAAAGACAATATAAGTACAGAAAATACCGTAAAACAGTAAACATTCTAATAAAAACCAAAACCAATGAAGCAACCAAAATATAAATGGAATAACATGTACACTCTAGTACTTGTTGCCAACGCAGTCTATATCATTGCTTTTTACTTTATAACCAAAGCGCTTTAAACTATGCAAACATTAGATTGGATTGTACTTATTAGCACCTTATTACTTATTGTTGTTTATGGAACATGGCAAACACGCGGAAGTAAAAATGTACAAGATTATTTAAAAGGAGGAAACTCCTCTAAATGGTGGACTATTGGTTTGTCTGTAATGGCAACACAAGCAAGTGCCATTACTTTTCTTTCTACTCCAGGACAAGCATTTAATGACGGAATGGGTTTTGTGCAATTCTATTTTGGCCTACCTATAGCTATGGTAGTAATTTGTATGGTTTTTATTCCGCTATATCACAAATTAAAAGTCTACACGGCTTATGAGTTTTTAGAAACCAGATTCGATTTAAAAACAAGAACACTAACTGCTATTTTATTTTTAATACAACGTGGTTTAGCTGCTGGAATTACCATATTTGCTCCAGCCATTATACTTTCGGCTGTATTAGGGTGGAACTTATTATTACTAAATATCATTATTGGTGTATTGGTAATTATTTATACTGTTTCTGGTGGTACACGCGCTGTAAACGTGACACAAAAACACCAAATGGTAGTAATTTTTACAGGAATGGTTATTGCTTTTATTTTAATAATAAATAAACTCCCTGCAGACATTACGTTTTCAAAAGCTTTACATATTGCTGGTGCTAGCGGAAAAATGGAAGTACTTGATTTTTCTTTTAACCTAAATAACAGATACACTTTCTGGTCTGGTATTATTGGCGGAACTTTTTTAATGCTTTCTTATTTTGGGACAGATCAAAGTCAAGTACAACGTTACCTTTCTGGTAAATCTTTAAAAGAAATGCAATTAGGTTTAATCTTTAATGGCTTATTAAAAGTACCTATGCAATTCTTTATTTTACTTGTAGGTGTTATGGTTTTTGTGTTTTATCAATTTAATCCAGCTCCTATTAATTTTAATCCTACAGCAACTGCCTTGGTTTTAAATTCTGAATATGCGGAAGAATACCAAACACTTCAACTAGAACAAGAAAAAATATTTAACAGCAAGCAAAGTATAATCAATAATTACACGACCTCTGAAACAGAGCAGTTAAAAAACGAAATTCATTTAGCCAATCAAGCTAATGATGCCATTAGAAGTGATGCTAAACTTTTAATTGAAAAAGCAGGTGAAGCACAACAAATAAAAGTAGAAAGTAATGATAAAGATTATGTATTCATTCATTTTATATTAAACAACTTACCAAGAGGTTTAATTGGTTTATTATTGGCTGTAATTTTAAGTGCTGCTATGTCTAGCACATCTAGTGAGCTTAATGCTTTAGCAAGTACCACAACTATAGATTTATACAAACGTAACACTAGTGAAAAAACCGATGAAGAAATGGTAAAAACCTCTAGATGGTTTACACTTGCCTGGGGAATTATAGCCATTGCAGTAGCATGCATAGCCAACCTAGCCGAAAACTTAATTCAGCTAGTCAATATTATTGGCTCTATCTTTTACGGTAATGTTTTAGGTATTTTTCTCCTTGCGTTTTTCTTTAAAACAGTGAAAGCAAATGCTGTATTTGTAGCTGCTTTAATTACACAAATACTTGTAATAGGCTTATTTTTATTAAATCAATATCAATTTATAAACCTTCCGTTTTTATGGCTAAATTTTGTAGGCTGCTTATTAGTTATAACTATTGCCTTGCTTATTTCTTTTAAAGACTTGCAAAACAAAAGCAGATTAGCATTATCTATACTAGCTATTACTTTATGTAGTTTTGGCTATGTGGTAATGCTTTAATTTACAAAATCCTGTAAATCTATTTCATTAATACTACCATGTGAAGCATGAGTAACTACATTACCATTTTTTATAACCAGTAATTGTGGAGACTCATGCATCACCATAAAGGCAACTCCTACAGCATCAGAAACAGATCTATAATTTAATAAATCAAGGTAATATAAGTCTAAGTCTGCTTCGGTTAAATCATACATAGCAACAAATTGATTCATTACCATTCTACTAATTCCACAACGTGTAGAATGTTTAAAAATCACCTGTGTTTTGGTATTCGATTTTTGTGCTATAGTTTCTAACTGGCTACTATCTGTTAAAGGTATCCAAGGCAAAACTTTTTCTTCTTTAGGCTCTTTTGAACCTCCAAATATTTTGTTTAATAAACTCATTTTTTGTATCTTTTTAATTAAGTCGATGTAATAACTAAAACTTACATACTGACTAAAAGTCATTCATTTACAGGCTGTTTCAGACATTTTGTCTTCTAATTACTATTGGTAAGATTGTTGTCTTAAGCTATTCAGAAAACAAAAATAAAACTATATAATTCAAGATAAATATCAGAGTTTATAGAAACTATAAAACACAACAAACCTATGAATTTTAACAATTATACAATTAAATCACAAGAAGCCATACAACATGCGCAACAAATTGCGCAAAGTTATGGACACCAACAAATTGAAAACGAACATATTTTTAAAGCTATTTTTGAAGTAGATGAAAACGTTTTACCTTTTCTTTTAAAAAAATTAAATGTAAACGTTAGTATTTTACAACAAATATTAGATAAAGAACTAGAAAGTTTTCCTAAAGTGTCTGGTGGTGATATTATAGCGTCACGTGAAGCAGGAAAAATGCTAAACGACGCATCTATCATTGCAAAAAAAATGAATGATGATTATGTTTCTTTAGAACATTTAATACTTGCTATTTTTAAATCGAAAAGCAAAATTGCTCAGATTTTAAAAGATCAAAGTGTAACCGAAAAAGGGTTACAAGCAGCTATTGAGGAACTAAGAAAAGGAGACCGAGTAACTTCACAGAGTCAAGAAGAAACCTATAACTCTTTAAATAAATACGCTAAAAACTTAAATCAACTAGCCAAAGACGGAAAATTAGATCCTGTTATTGGTCGTGATGAAGAAATACGTAGAATTCTTCAAATTTTATCTCGTAGAACCAAAAACAATCCCATTTTAGTTGGTGAACCAGGAACTGGTAAAACAGCAATTGCCGAAGGTTTAGCACACAGAATTGTAGATGGAGATGTACCTGAAAACTTAGTCGATAAGCAAATTTTTGCCCTAGATATGGGAGCTTTAATTGCTGGAGCTAAATTTAAAGGAGAATTTGAAGAAAGACTAAAAGCTGTTATTAAAGAAGTAACTGAAAGTGATGGAGATATTGTACTATTCATAGACGAAATTCACACACTTGTAGGCGCTGGAGGAGGTCAAGGAGCCATGGATGCTGCCAATATTTTAAAACCAGCATTGGCTCGTGGTGAATTACGCGCTATTGGTGCAACCACTTTAGATGAGTACCAAAAATACTTTGAAAAAGACAAAGCTTTAGAGCGTCGTTTTCAAAAGGTAATGGTTAACGAACCAGATACAGAAAGTGCCATTTCTATTTTAAGAGGAATAAAAGAAAAATACGAAACACACCATAAAGTGCGTATTAAAGACGAAGCAATTATTGGTGCTGTAGAGCTTTCTGAAAGATATATTACCAATCGTTTTTTACCAGACAAAGCCATAGATTTAATGGATGAGGCTGCATCTAAATTACGTATGGAAATCAATTCTAAACCTGAAGAATTAGATGTTTTAGACAGAAAAATCATGCAGTTAGAAATTGAAATTGAAGCGATAAAACGTGAAAAAGACGAAGTAAAACTAAAATCTTTACGTGCAGACTTAGCAAACCTTAAAGAAGAACGCAATGAAATTTTTGCCAAATGGAAAAGTGAAAAAGAAGTTGTTGACAACATACAAACTGCAAAATCTAATATTGAAGAATTTAAACTAGAAGCAGAACGTGCAGAACGGGATGGCGATTATGGTAAAGTAGCAGAAATACGCTACGGAAAAATTAAAGATGCACAAGAACGCTTAGAAAAACTGCAAAAAGAATTGCAAGAAAACCAAAGCGAAAGCTCTTTAATAAAAGAAGAAGTTACTTATGAGGATATTGCAGATGTTGTAGCTAAATGGACAGGAATTCCTGTTTCAAAAATGCTACAAAGCGACAGAGAAAAACTTTTAAAACTAGAAGACGAGTTACACAAACGCGTGGTTGGTCAAGAAGAAGCTATTGTTGCTGTTAGTGATGCGGTTAGACGTAGTAGAGCTGGTTTACAAAACCCACAAAAACCAATAGGAACCTTTTTGTTTCTTGGTACTACTGGAGTTGGTAAAACAGAACTTGCTAAAGCATTAGCAGAATATCTTTTTGATGATGAAAATGCCATGACCAGAATAGACATGAGTGAGTACCAAGAGCGTCATGCGGTAAGCAGACTAGTAGGTGCACCTCCTGGATATGTTGGGTATGACGAAGGAGGACAACTTACAGAAGCTGTACGTAGAAAACCATACTCTGTTGTACTTTTAGATGAAATTGAAAAAGCGCATCCAGATACCTTTAATATTTTATTACAAGTACTAGATGAAGGTAGGTTAACAGACAACAAAGGTCGTGTTGCAGATTTTAAAAACGCTATAATTATCATGACCTCAAACATGGGAAGCGATATTATACAACAACGTTTTGAAGCTACAAAAGACATAGATTCTGCAATTGAAGCAGCTAAAGTAGATGTTTTAGCCTTATTAAAACAAAACGTGAGACCAGAGTTTTTAAACCGAATAGACGACACGATTATGTTTACACCTTTAAGTAAAGAAAACATTGTAGACATTGTTGGTTTACAGCTAAAATCTATTACTAAAATGGTTGCTCAACAAGGCATTACTTTTGATGCAACACCAGAAGCTGTACAATATTTAGCAGACAAAGGTTACAATCCAGAATATGGAGCAAGACCTGTAAAGCGTGTTATACAGAAAAAAGTATTAAATGCTTTAAGTAAAGAAATACTTGCAGGAACTGTAACTACAGATAGCATTATTCTGTTAGATGCTTTTGATGGTGAATTAGTTTTTAGAAACCAAAATAGTCTGGTTAGCGAAGAAGTATAAAATGAAATATGTTTACATAGAACCACTTCTATATAACATAAATCATAAAGTATTGTTAACGTAAAATAACTTAAAAGTTTATACGTTTTTATATTAAGTTGGTTAGTTAGTTAAAAAACAGCGTAAGTCTTAAAATTTAAGATGCACGCTGTTTTTTTATTGTATTTAATTAAAGGAAACAATTAATCTACCACCAAACGTTTAGAGGCAATTTTTTTACCATCTACATAAAGTGTATAAAAATAAACGGCAGACTGTAAATTGTTTTTTGTTAATGTAACAGAACCTTCACCAAACTGAGTAATAGGAATATCATAAACTACCTGCCCTAAAGAAGAAACCACTTGAATATTTGCTGAAGTATATTGAACTGGTATAAAATAATCTATAGTTGTAACAGCGTTAAACGGATTAGGAGTATTTTGATTTAATCTAATACTCTCACTTTCATTTAAAGAATCCGAATTATCATGAATACTTAAAGTACCTCCACAAGCACAAGCCTCAACCGCATCCATTCTAGCCATTAAAGCATCTATTTGCGCTTGTTGTGCTGCATTTTCATTTTCTAAATCTGTAATTGCTTCCTGTAAAGGCGTTAAAATTGGCGCTAAATCTACATCTACAGACGTTCCATTTTCAATAGCTATAGTTAAGGTAGTATCTGCTAAAGATGCAGAAGCTAAATTTTGATTATCACTAGAAGGATCTACCCATTCTGTACCATTAAAATAATAGGTTTTATTATCATCGGTATCATACACCAACATACCTGCAACCGCTCCTGCTGTTGTTAAGTCTGCACGACCAGCAGTTGTTAATCGGTTTAACAACAAAGCCTTGTCTGTTGCTGCTAAATCTAAAGATGCGTTTGCATCTGGAGTTATGGTAGCAATTCCTGCTTGTCCAGCAATATAAGAGTTTCCTGTAATTGCAGCATTACCATTTACTTCTAGTTTTTCTGAGGGAGTGGTATCTCCTAAACTTACATAACCAGTACTTGCAATATACAAAGAACTTGTTGCGGCACCTGGTTGAATTCTAAAAGGTAACAAACTACCATTGGTAACATCTCTAATAAAGAAATTAGCTTCATTACCGGCTACGTCCCACGTTTGCGCACCCCATCCAATAGTATTATCTTGTTCTAAACGCATGGCTGGTGTATCTCCATCTGTAATTTGTAACTCTAACGCAGGTGTTGCTGTACCTAACCCTAAATTCCCTGAAGCATTTAAGTAAAATGCATTGTTTCCTGCTCCTGCTAATATTCTAAAAGGATTTGTTCCCGCAGTAGCATCATCTATTCCAAAATAATTAAGACCTCCATTAGAGCTATCATTAATAGCAATCCTCCAGTCATTACTAGGAAAACTCCCACTATTAGAAGTATCATCAAAATGAATCATTAGGTTATTCTCTTTTAACCTAATCGTGTCAAACCCAAAGTTTTCACCATCTACACAGTCTAAACCTACACATTGACTTCCAATTATAATGGAATCATCAATAACTACATTATCTCTTTGGCTGCTTTCTGTGTCTACATCTTGTTGTGCAAATAAAGTTGTTACGCTAAGTACTAGGCATAGCGGAATTAAATAATTTTTTAGTTTTTTCATAATTTAAATATATTGATTAGCAATTTCAATGTAGCTCAAAAAGGCATAAGCAACAAAAAAACAAAAGGCGAATCGTTTAAAAGCACAATATCTCCCCTTAAACAACCATCTGACTAACAGATCTCTAACACAAGAAGTCGCGTTTAAACAAAAAAAGGCCGCTTAAAGCGGCCTTTTTTTTGTTTAAATTTATTTGTTACTAAAATAATCTATAACCAATACCAATACCTGCAATAAAAGGATCAATATCTACATCTGCACCAACAGTAGCACCCAATGCAGTAGTAGCGTCAACAGTAACATCTGTGTTTAACAATACATATTTGGCATCTATATTAACAAACCACTTGTCTGTAATATCAAAATCAAATCCTAATTGAAAAGCTAAACCAAAAGCGTTATCATATTCTACTTCATCTGCTACAGGGCCAGAATTTGCATCATAAAACAGTGTGTAATTAACACCTGCTCCAACATATGGATGCACCATTTCGCTATTAAAGTGATATTGTAGTGTTAAAGTTGGAGGCAATAATCTTACATCTCCTAACGGAATATCTCCTGCTGCAGTAGATATTGCTTTTACATCGTGTTGCGTAGTTGCTAAAATTAATTCTGCCGCTATGTTTTTAGTAAAAAAATAGGTTAAATCTAATTCTGGCACATAATCATTAGCAATAGTTACATCTCCACCAATAGCGTCTATAGTTGCAGACTCATTAGGTACTACAGCTAAAGCTCTTACCCTAAGTTGAAATTTAGTAAAACTAGTATCATCAACAGTGGTACTTTCTTGTGCGTTGGCAGCATTAAAAGCAAAACTTGCTAATAAAGCTGTTATAAATAATTTTTTCATAATTAATTGGGTTTAAATTTTAAACAAAATTAACAGTGAAAAAAGCCATAAAAGATGATAAAAATCATAGGTTGAAATTTTATTTTTTAGGCTTATATTATTTTAGAATAATACCTAAAAACCCATCTTCGTTTAAAAAAAATAAAGTAATTTTATTGATAATTTTTGAATTAAAATGAAATTAAACAAATACATAGATCACACTCTTTTAAAAGCTACTGCAACCAATATAGATATCATTAAAACATGTAAAGAAGCCATCTCTCATGATTTCTTTTCGGTTTGTGTAAACTCCTGCCATGTTGCATTAGTAAAAGAACAATTAAAAAATTCAGATGTTAAAGTATGTAGCGTTATTGGTTTTCCTTTAGGAGCCATGAGTACCAAAGCTAAAGTTGCAGAAACCCAACAAGCATTGCAAGATGGAGCTGATGAAATTGATATGGTTTTAAATATTGGTTATTTAAAAAGTAATGCTTTTGCATTGGTTTCTAAAGATATTGAATTAGTAAAAAAAGCAATGCCTAATCACACTTTAAAAGTAATCTTAGAAACTTGTTATTTAGATGCTGATGAAATTAAAAAAGCAAGTACGCTAGCCATACAAGCTGGAGCAGATTTTATTAAAACCTCAACAGGTTTTGGTACAGGAGGAGCAACTATTGAAGCTGTGCAACTCATGAAATCTGTTATAGCAAACGGGAAAACAAAAATAAAAGCTTCTGGAGGAATTAGAGATACAAAAACAGCTTTAGCATACATTAATCTTGGTGTAGCTAGAATTGGTACCTCTAACGGAATTGCAATTGTTACCGGAAACACCACAGAAGGAGACAACTATTAACCACAAGAAATATACATTTTAATATTAAGTACTTATACCAAAACAAATGAGCACACATATAGGAGCCAATAAAGGCGATATTGCAGAAACTATTTTATTACCAGGAGATCCTTTACGCGCAAAATGGATTGCAGAAACGTTTTTTGAAAACCCTGTTTGCTTTAATGAAGTTAGAGGCATGCTTGGCTACACAGGAACCTATCAAGGTAAACGCATTTCTGTAATGGGAACAGGAATGGGAGTACCAAGTATTTCTATTTATGCACATGAATTAATTACACAATTTGATGTAAAAAACCTTATTCGGGTTGGTAGCGCAGGATCTTATCAAGAGCATGTAAAAATTAGAGATGTAGTATTAGCAATGGCTGCCTCTTCTAACTCTGGTTTAAACGAATTGCGTTTTGGCGGTGCGGATTATGCTCCTACTGCAAATTATGAGCTTTTTAATAAAGCAATTGAAGCAGCAAAAGAAAAAAACATTCCTATTAAAGCAGGAAATATTTTTACCAGTGATGAGTTTTATGCAGACGATTTTGAATCGTATAAAAAGTGGAGTAAATTTGGTGTACTTTGTGTAGAAATGGAAACCGCAGGTTTATATACTGTTGCTGCAAAACACAATGTAAACGCCCTTACCATTCTTACTATTTCAGACTCCTTAGTAACAGGAGAAAAAACAACTAGCAAAGAAAGAGAAACTACTTTTAAAGACATGATAGAGATTGCATTAGAACTTGCTTAATCTTTTTTCTTAAAACGCAACTACTTTTATTTTACACGTATATCTTTTAATTCTATTGTAGAGAGTAGTTTTAATTTACCGTTTTCAAAAGCCTTATCCATTTCTAAAAGGCTAAGGTTTTTGTCTGCTGGTTTAAAATTATTATAATCTACAAAACGCAATCCGTTTACAATACGTGCATTATAAGCTTCGCGAAAACGCATGCCTATACCGGAGTCTTCCTGGTAAGAATAGGCTAAAAAATCTACAGTATAGCTTTCTTTATTTACCCAATACACAAAGACATCATCAAAATCTTCTCCTCCTCCTTCTTCTTGAAAAGTCACTTTAATTTTATGGTAGTTTTTTCCGTTAATAACAACCGCTCCTAGTTTTGATTTCAAAACCGCTTTATCGTTTAATCCGTAAGGCAATAAAGCAAAATAATGTACCGAATTTACAGATGCTTCATACTTTACAGCCATACTATCTGCTAGAGTAACAGCTTTATCATCTATAAATCTAGTAAAACCATCATTATTTAAAACATCATGAATAACATGAATAGAGTCTTTAAACTCTCGTTGGTATTGATATGTTTCGTTTTTACGAATAGAAGTATATTTAGTTCCTCTAAAATTAAAATGTATTTCTGCATTTGTATATTTTTTTCCGCCAGCAACATCAATAGCCTTATTTATAATAGTATCTGCTGTTTCCTTTTTTTCTGAATTACAAGCTATAAACAGAAAACTAATTACAAGTAGAGGTATTAACTTTTTCATGAAATACAATTTTATTTAGGTTGTCGGAAAATTAATCAATTAATAACATTTTAGTACTTAATTTAATTGTGTAATTTTGGCACACATGCAAAAGACTGTAAACATAAAAAACAAAAAAGCCAAATTCGAGTATGAGATACTGGATAAATATACTGCTGGCATTGTTTTAACTGGAACCGAAATAAAATCTATTAGAGATAGTAAAGCTTCTATTGCTGAAAGTTTTTGTGAGTTTAATGAGCAAAACGAATTGTTTGTAATAAACATGACCATTCAAGAATACGTTTATGGTAATTATTACAACCACAGACCAAAAGCAGAACGCAAGTTATTATTAAACAAACGAGAATTAAAAAAACTAGCAAAAGATGTTAATACTAAAGGCTTAACTATTGTTCCGTTACGTTTATTTATAAATGAGAGAGGATTAGCCAAGCTAGTTATTGCTCTTGCTAAAGGGAAAAAACTTTACGACAAAAGAGAAACCATGAAAGACAGAGATAACAAGCGTGATTTAGATAGAATTAAAAAGAATTTTTAATCTATAACTGCTTTTTACAGAAAAAAACCTCTTATACCTTTATTTTATTTACCTTAAAAACACGAATAAACTTCAGTTTTTACCAGCTTGCTAAAACGGATTACTACAAGTTAATTCTTATCCTCTAATAAAGGCACAAAACGAAACTCGCCAAACTCGTATTTTTCAAACTCTTTTTCTCCTTTTCTTATAAATAAAGTCATTGTTTGTACATCATCACCAACAGGAATCACTAAACGTCCTCCTATTGCTAACTGACTTAATAAAGGTTTTGGCACAAAAGGAGCACCAGCTGTTACAATAATACTAGCAAAAGGCGCTTCTTCTTTCCACCCTTTATAACCATCGCCAAAAATGAGTTTTTTAGGTCTATATCCTAATTTAGGTAAAAACTTACTTGTCTTTTTAAAGAGTTCTTGTTGTCTTTCAATACTATATACTTTTGCACCTAACTCACATAAAACAGCTGTTTGGTAGCCACTTCCTGTACCAATTTCTAAAACTTTATCTGAAGGTTTTACTTGTAATAATTCAGATTGAAAAGCAACAGTATAAGGTTGCGAAATAGTTTGATCTGCAGCAATAGGAAATGCTTTATCTTGATACGCATGGTCTAAAAAGCTTGAATCCATGAACAAATGTCTTGGTATTTTTCTAATCGCTGCTAGAACTTGTTTATCTTGTATTCCCTTGACCACTAGAACATCTACTAGCTTTTGTCTTAATCCTTGGTGTTTAAAAGTATCTTTCAAAAATGAGTTAGTTTTAGAATGCTAAAATTAAACAAACATTTTTAAGACAAGAGAAAAAACATCAAAAAAAAGCACCAAATGATAACCACTTGATGCTTTGTATTTTATTAAATGAGGGTTTAATTAGATACAATTATTTTAAATGTAGTAACATCTTTTGTACCAACCAATACAATCATTTCTTTTGCTTTTTCAAGAGATGCAGCGTAACCAGAAGCTTTTCCGTAGTTACTTTCTACTTCCCATAAATACATATCTTTTTTATAGCTATTCTTATAAGAATGCAACTTTTCTTGTAAGTCTTTTTCTTTTATTTTATGATTTCCGTTACTTGCAGTAATAGTAGTTGTAATAAAAAATACTGCGCTTAATGTTATAATTAATTTTTTCATGATAGTATAGAATTAAAGTGAAACAATAACGTGCTCTTATAAGTAGTACATTATATTTACGCAGTGCACATTAACAATAGATTTCGTACAATTCATAAACTTGCGTTAAAACCGCGTTAAGAGAATCTTAAAAGGAATTCCTTTAAAAAGTTCTGTAATAAATAACAATAAAAAAATTAAAAATCTTATTTTTGTTAAAAACGTAAAACAATGCTAAAAGCTGGTGTTCTTGGTGCTGGTCATCTTGGAAAAATTCATTTAAGATTACTTAATCAATCCGAAAAATATAACCTCGTTGGTTTCTATGATGCTAACGAAGAAAACGCAAAAAAAGTAGCTGCCGAATTTGGCTATACTTATTTTAATTCTATTGAAAAACTTATTGAAGCTGTAGATGTTGTTGACATTGTAACGCCTACACTTTCTCACTACGACTGTGCCAGACAAGCCATAGCTAAAGGCAAACATATTTTTATTGAAAAACCAATAACCAATACTGTTGAAGAAGCCGAAACCATAAGAACTTTAGTTGCAGAATATGGTGTTAAAGGGCAAGTTGGTCATGTAGAACGTTTTAACCCTGCTTTTATAGCAGTTAAAGATATGTTAGACAAGCCTATGTTTATAGAAACACATAGACTGGCTGAATTTAACCCTCGTGGTACAGATGTTCCTGTAGTTTTAGACTTAATGATTCACGATATAGATATTATATTAAGTGTTGTACAATCTAAAGTAAAACATGTTAGTGCTAGTGGTGTTTCTGTAATTAGTGATACGCCAGACATTGCCAATGCAAGAATAGAATTTGTAAACGGTTGTGTGGCTAATTTAACAGCAAGTAGAATTTCTTTAAAAAACATGCGAAAAACGCGTTTCTTTCAACGTGATGCTTATGTATCTGTAGATTTTTTAGAAAAGAAATGTGAGGTAGTAAAAATGAAAGACGCTCCTAAAAATCCAGGAGATTTTGATATGATTTTACAAAACGCAGAAGGCGTTAAAAAACAAATCTATTTTGATAATCCTGAAATAGCAGGTAACAATGCTATTCTTGACGAGTTAGAATCTTTTGCAGATGCCATTAACAACAATACAAAACCTATTGTTACCCTTCATGATGGTACCGAAGCCTTACGTGTAGCAAACATGATTATTGATCAATTTTAGAAGTAAAATGCCATTACAAAGCAGGAACGATTCAAGTAATCTTTCTAATTAAAATTCCATTTTTACTTTTAAATTATTATACAAACCAATTGCCACGACTTAAAAAAGTCTTGCAATGATTAAACAAAATAACAGGTTTTCGCTTTCGCGGAAAAAGAAAAAATATTTTTTATGAAAAACGTAGCAGTAATTGGAGCTGGAACCATGGGAAATGGTATTGCACATACCTTTGCGCAATCTGGATTTCATGTACAACTAATAGATATTAGCGAAGCTTCTTTAGAAAAAGGAATAGCCACCATTTCTAAAAACTTAGATAGAATGGTTGCTAAAGAAAAAATAACAGAAGCAGATAAAGCAAACACTTTAGGAAACATTACCACATTTACTAATATAGAACAAGGGGTTAAAAATGTAGCACTAGTTGTTGAGGCTGCTACAGAAAATGTAGATTTAAAACTTAATATTTTTAAGCAATTAGATAAAGCTTGTGCTACAGATACTATTTTAGCATCTAATACATCTTCTATATCTATTACACAAATTGCAGCTGCAACCAATAGACCAGACAAGGTAATTGGTATGCATTTTATGAATCCTGTGCCAATCATGAAATTGGTAGAAATTATTAGAGGCTACAATACAAGTGATGCCGTTACTAATACCATCATGGAACTTTCTAAAAAATTAGGAAAAACACCAACAGAAGTTAATGATTATCCTGGTTTTGTTGCCAACCGTATATTAATGCCAATGCTTAATGAGGCTATTGAAACCTTATACAATGGCGTTGCTGGCGTAGAAGAAATTGATACGGTTATGAAATTAGGTATGGCACACCCAATGGGACCATTACAATTAGCAGATTTTATTGGCTTAGATATTTGTCTTTCTATATTACATGTAATGTATGACGGATTTAAAAACCCTAAATACGCACCTTGCCCTTTATTAGTAAATATGGTACAAGCAGGCAAACTAGGTGTAAAATCTGGTGAAGGTTTTTATGATTATTCAGAGAGCAGAAAAGCAGAGCATGTAGCAAAGCAGTTTTTGAAATAAAATGGAAATGTCATTGCGAAAAGCAATAAAAGAGCGACGTGGCAATCTTTATCTTTGTAACTTGATTTTAAAAAGATTGCCACATCTTTCGTCTTCACAATGACAAAACAAAAAACATGGCTAAAATAATTCCGTTTAAAGCAGTTCGTCCAACAAGAGACAAGGTAAGTTTGGTAGCATCACGCTCCTACCAAACCTACACACAAGCAGAACGTGAAGCAAGATTAGATTACAACCCGTTTTCTTTTTTACACATTGTAAATCCTGGTTATAAATATGCACATGAAATTACAGGTGAAGAGCGTTATACTCTAGTAAAAAACAGGTATTTAGAATTTAAAGAAGACACTATTTTTGTTCAAGACAAAAAACCATGTTATTACATTTATAAAATTGTAGACAGAGAAAATCAAGTTTTTCATGGTATTGTTGCTGCTGCCAGTGCAGAAGATTATGAAAAAGACATCCTAAAAAAACACGAAGACACTCTAGAAGTTCGAGAAACCGTTTTTAAAGAGTACTTAAAAACCGTTGGTTTTAATGCAGAACCTGTACTACTCACCTATCCTGATAATAAAATTATTGCTTCTATTTTAAAGAATACAGAAAAAGAACGAGCAGAATTTGAATTCACAACAACGTATAGAGACACCCATTATCTTTGGCAAATACAAGACTTAGCAACCATAAAAACCATTGACGAAGAATTTAAAAAAATGAAAACCATTTATATAGCAGATGGGCATCATCGTTCTTCTTCTTCCTACTTACTATATAAAGACTTAAAAAAAAGTAATCCCAACCATACAGGTACAGAACCTTATAATTATTTTATGAGTTTTTTAATTCCAGAATCCGAATTGCGTATTCATGAATTTAATCGCTTAATTAAAGATTTAAATGGTTTAAGTAAAGAGGCTTTTTTAATTAAATTAGACACTGTTTTTAGAATAGAAAACAGAGGCGAAATACCATACAAGCCAAGCAAAAAACATCATTTTAGTATGTATTTAGATGGCGAGTTTTATTCCTTATATTTACGAAAAACCAATTATACATTTAAAAACGCATTAGATGCACTAGATGCTCAGTTATTGTATACTACTATTTTACAACCTATTTTAGGAATTAAAGATTTAAGAAATGATAACCGAATTAAATATCTTAACGGAAAGAAAGATATTATAAATTTAAAAAGCATGATAGATAGTGGTGACTTTGCTGTAGGTTTCGGGATGGTACCAGTTACTATACAGGAGATGAAAAAAATTGCAGACGAAGGATTAAAAATGCCTCCAAAAAGTACGTACATTGAACCTAAACTGCGAAGTGGTGTAACTATTTATGAGTTTTAGTTTTAAGGTAAAAGGCAAAAAAATAACACTTTAGTTGTCTTTTCAAGCACAGTCTAGCAATCTATTAAAAAGGAAACATTAGCAATGAGCATAACAAAAAATTTACAAGACATACAATCGCAAATCCCAGAAAACGTAACCCTTGTTGCTGTTTCTAAAACCAAACCTGTTAGCGATATTATGCAAGCCTACCAAACAGGACAACGCATTTTTGGTGAAAACAAAATTCAGGACATGGTAGACAAGTATGAAGAAATGCCAAAAGACATTCAATGGCATATGATAGGTCATGTACAACGCAATAAGGTAAAATACATGGCGTCTTTTGTAAGTTTAATTCATGGTGTTGAAAACTTTAAAACACTAAAAGAAATAAACAAACAAGCAGCAAAACACAATCGTATTATAGATTGTTTGTTACAAATAAAAATAGCTTCAGAAGACACTAAATTTGGAATGTCTGCAAACGAAGCTTCCGAGATTTTACAATCGGAAGCATTTTCAGAATTAAAAAATGTAAATGTTGTAGGTGTTATGGGAATGGCTACTTTTACAGATGACCAAGAACAAATTCGAAATGAATTTAATCTATTAAAATCTATATTCAATAACTTAAAAAAAGAAAACAATAAACTCACTACTATATCTATGGGAATGAGTGGCGATTTTAAATTAGCAATACAATGTGGTAGTACCATGGTTCGTGTTGGAAGTAGTATATTTGGAAATAGAAATTATTAATTAAATTGTCATTGCTAACAAAAAGAAGCAATCTTACTAATAGAAAAAGATTACCACGTCACAACGTGCATTGTTATGACAAGTATATAAAAAATTAGAACTTATTTACACAATAGTAGACATAGAAACCACTGGAGGAAAGTATAATGAAGAAGGCATCACAGAAATTGCTATTTATAAATATGATGGTCATGAAATAGTAGACCAATTTATAAGTCTTGTAAATCCAGAAAGAGAAATACAGCCATTTGTAGTTAACCTTACAGGAATAAACAGCAACATGCTACGCAATGCTCCTAAATTTTATGAAGTAGCAAAACGCATAGTAGAAATTACAGAAGACACAATTCTTGTTGCGCATAATGCCAAATTTGATTATCGTATTTTACGTACAGAATTTAGAAGACTAGGTTTTGAGTTTAAACGAAAAACCTTGTGCACTGTAGAGCTTTCTAAAGACCTTATTCCAAATCAACCTTCATACAGTTTAGGCAAACTTACCAGAGCATTAGGTATTCCTGTTGCAGACAGACATAGAGCTTCAGGAGATGCTTTTGCTACAGTAAAGCTATTTAAAATACTATTAGATAAAGACTTGAAAAAAAATATTATTCAAGAATCTATAAAACAAGAGCCTAAAAACCAGGTAGAATCTAAACTATTAAACATTATAGAGAGTTTACCTGCCATTACTGGAGTTTATTATATGCACAAAGCAGATGGAGAGATTATCTACATTGGTAAAAGTAAAAACATAAGAAAACGCATTAATCAACATTTTACAAGTACCACACATAAATCTAAAAAAATACAACTACAAGTTACAGCAGTAACTTATGAAGCTTGTGGTAGTGAGCTTGTTGCTTTATTAAAAGAAAGCGAAGCCATAAAACAAAATAAACCTATTTACAATAGAGCCTTAAGAAAAACTGTTTTTACCCACGCACTTTATAGTTTCACAGATGAAAAAGGCTATATCAACCTAAAAATTGACAAAGTAGATGGTAAAAAGAAACCTATAACTACGTTTAGCAATAGACAAAGCGCTAAAAGTTTTATGTTTAATCGTGTAGAAGAATACAATCTATGCCAAAAGCTCACAGGATTATACGATACCAAAACAAGTTGTTTTAATTATACCGTAAAATCTTGCAAAGGCGCTTGCATACAAGAAGAAGATGCTGCAAGCTACAACAAACGCGTACAAGAACTTATAGATAAAAATGCTTTTGGTAACGAAAACATTGTTATTATAGATAGAGGTCGTGAGGTAGATGAACGTGCTGCAATACTAATTCAAAATGGTGTTTTTAAAGGCATTGGATTTTATAATTTAAACTATCAAATAAACAATATTGAAGTTTTACAATCTATAATTACTCCTATGCAAAATAATAAAGACACCCAACATATTATTAAAAGCTATTTAAGGCGTAATAAAAAAATAAAAGTTTTACATCTAGATTAAATGAAGCTTTTGAAATTGTAGAAAAACCAAAAGATATTAACCTTAAATTACCTGTAAATGCTGGAAACTTTTCATGCAAAACTACTATTAACAACAATGAAATTATATTATTTTTTAAATTAAGTTTTACTAAAGAGATATATGTAAAAGAATACTATCCGTATATAAAAGAACTCATGAATCATGTTGTTAATCTACAAAAAAACACTACTATAGTTTTAAAAAGAAAGTAATTAAACTCTTTTCACTACTTTTGATATATGGCCGAAAAAAAACCACAGACCCAATGGAAAGTAAAAGTTCATGAAGTTATTTATGAAGCAGATACACCTGCAGGTAAATTTTTTGATATTGTTTTACTAATAGCCATTATAGCCAGTATTTTACTGGTAATGCTAGAGAGCATTGAATCTTTAGACAATAAATACCATGCATTTTTTAATATTTCAGAATGGATAATAACCATCTTGTTTACTATTGAATATATTTTGCGAATTATCTCTGTAAAACAACCAATTAAATATGTTACTAGCTTTTATGGTATTATAGACTTGCTTTCTACCATACCTAAATATTTATCTTTAATATTTGTAGGTACACATGCCTTAGTTGCTTTTAGAGCTATTAGGCTATTACGTATTTTTAGAGTTTTAAAACTAGTACGTTTTTTATCTGCATCTAACCATTTAATTTCTGCCTTAAGAGCAAGTAGAGCAAAAATATCTGTTTTTATGCTTGCTGTAATTATTATCACTATTATTTTAGGAACCGTTATGTACCTAATAGAAGGCAAAGAACACGGTTTTGACAACATACCAAAAAGTGTTTATTGGTGTATAGTGACACTTACTACAGTAGGATTTGGTGATATTACACCACAAACACCTTTGGGGCAAATTATAGCTTCGTTAATTATGATTATGGGTTATGGTATTATAGCTGTACCTACTGGAATTGTTACCGCAGAATATTCTAAAAAGGAAAAAGAAGCAGAAAAAATAGATGCACATGCCATCTCCCCTTTACCGAAACATCCTGATGAAATAGATGTTAATTCACAAACTTGCGCTAATTGTTTAAATACAAAGCATAAAGACAATGCAAAATTTTGCCACCAATGTGGACATAAATTATAAGTAATAGATTCATAAAACCAAACGCTATTATCACTACAAACAACACAAAGTATTTACTATCTATTGTTGGTCCTACAGCAATAGGAAAAACATCGCTAAGTATTAAGCTTGCCAATTATTTTAATACCGAAATAATTTCGGCAGACTCCAGACAGTTTTTTAAAGAAATGCAAATTGGTACTGCTGCTCCTACTCCATCAGAATTGGCTGCAGCACCACATCATTTTATTCACCATAAATCTATTACAGAAACCTATAGTGTTGGTGCTTTTGAAAAAGATGCTCTAAAAAAACTAGATACCTTATTTAAAACTCATGATGTTGTCATTATGGTTGGTGGTTCTGGCTTGTATGTAGATGCGGTTACAAAGGGATTAGACCACTTTCCTGATGTAGATAAAAGTATTAGAGAAAAACTAAATACCCAATTAGAAAATGAAGGTATAGAGGTACTTCAAAACAAACTAAAAGAACTAGATGAAGCAACCTATAATAGCATTGCTTTAAAAAATCCGCAACGCGTTATTCGTGCACTAGAAGTTTGTATTGGCACCCAAAAACCATATTCTTCGTTTTTAAATAAGAATAAAAACAACAGACCGTTTACAACCATTACTATTGGTTTAACTGCAGAGCGTGAAATTATCTATAACCGAATAAATAAGCGTGTAGATATCATGATGCAAGAAGGCTTGCTAGACGAAGTAAAAAAACTACTCCCTTATAAAGATTTAAACGCTTTAAATACTGTTGGCTACAAAGAAATATTCAATTACTTTAATAAAGAATGGACTTTAGATTTTGCTATTAGTGAAATAAAAAAGTACTCCAGAAGATTTGCTAAAAGACAGCTTACTTGGTTTAAAAGAAATGAAAACACCTTGTGGTTTGATTACATGACAGATCTAGATACTATTGTGAAACAGATAAACAAAAAAACCTATTAAGAAGCATACCTTTGCTTCTGATTTCATTAGTATTTATTTGTTGTTTTCCATTCCATTTTTTGTCAATTACAAAATAGTAATCAAATAAAGTTGCACCGTAAATTTTAATTACACCATTTGCAGGTTTTTAGTTAATAAATAAAGTGGAATAATAAATAATCTCACCCTTTTTTTTAGGGAAGGCATATCAAAAAATGGTACAATTATAGATAAGGTTATTGCAAATGTAAAAATTACAATTAGGTATATTCTTGAATAAATAGATATAACAATTGACAAAAATAGAATTACAAGAGAACAAACTGCTATAACTATTAAGGTTTTGTTTTGTTCTTCTTTATTCTTATTGTAAAACCTATGGTTCATTTTTTATGCCTGCATTTTAGTATGACTGTCTGCTCTTTTTAAAACATAAAAAATTCCAGAAGTATTGGCTACACCAAATACTACTGGAATTTATCAACACTAACTATTACTATTAAGCTTCTGTATTTACAACTAATCTAAAGCCTTCACCATGAATGTTAAGTATTTCTACTTTATCATCCAGTTTTAAATATTTACGTAATTTGGCTATATACACATCCATACTTCTAGAGGTGAAGTAATTATCATCTCTCCATATTTTTGTCAATGCTAATTCTCTAGGCATTAAATCATTTTCATGTAAAGCCAACAAACGTAGAAGCTCGTTTTCTTTTGGTGATAATTTTACTTGTTCTCCTCCTTTATAGGTTAAAAAACGAAGTTTCGAGTTTAAATCAAATCCGCCAATTTTAAATTCAAATTGTTTGCTATCTGCAACAGAATCGGATGCTTTACGTTGTATAATTGCTTTAATTTTCATTAAAAGCACTTCGCTATCAAATGGTTTATTTAAATAATCATCAGCACCTACTTTATAGCCTTTAAGCACATCTTCTTTCATTGCTTTTGCTGTTAAGAAAATAATAGGCACTTCGGCATTTTTTTCGCGTATTTCTTTTGCTAAAGTAAAACCATCTTTATAAGGCATCATTACGTCTAAGATACATAAATCAAAATCGTCTTTTTTAAATTTTTCAAAGCCTTCCATACCATTTTTGGCATGTGTAACTTCGTAATCATTCATCATTAAATAATCTTTTAAAACGGTTCCAAAATTTGGGTCGTCTTCTACTAATAATATCCTTTTTTGTTGTTCATTCATAGCTTTATGATATTAGTGGAAGTCTTATTGTAAAAGTACTTCCTTTTTCTTTTTCACTTTCTACAGATATATAACCTTGATGGTCATCTACCATTCTTTTTACATATGCTAGACCCAATCCGTGGCCTTTTACATTATGTATATCTCCTGTGTGTTCTCTATAAAATTTTTCAAACACACGTTTTTGAGCTACTTTGCTCATACCACTTCCATGGTCTTTAATTTTTAACAAAATGTTTTCTCCTACATTTTCTGTAGACACTTCTATTTCTGGTGCTCCTGGAGAATACTTAATAGCATTATCCAGTATGTTTACAATTACATTAGTAAAATGTGTATCATTTGCTAATACCGAAGTTTTTTCTGCATTTAAATTTGTTTTTAAATAGCCTTTCTTATCTTCTATAATTAACTCTACATGTGTTATTGCATCTTCTATTAGGTCGTGCAAGTTTACATTTTCCTTACTAATGTTTAATTCATTTTTTTCAAGTTTAGATATTCTTAGCACATTTTCTACTTGTGCATGCATGCGTTTATTTTCTTCTTTTATCATATTAAGATAACGCAACACTTTACTTTTATCGTCTATAATTTTTGGGTTTTTTATAGCATCTAAAGCCAAGTTAATAGTAGCAATAGGTGTTTTAAACTCATGCGTCATATTATTTATAAAATCTGTTTTAATTTCAGAGATTTTACGTTGTTTAAAAAGCTGTAATAATGCACTTGCGTATGCAATTATAATAATGGTTGTAAATACTACAGACAAAAGCATCATTGTGATTATAGAAGACCAGATAAATTTATTGTGTTCTGGAAAATTTACTAGTAATCTATAATTATTAGCGTTTAATTCGTTTTCAAAAATAGGAACACTAAAGGTGGACGCGTTTTGTAACTCAAAAGCTTCACTTTGCACTTTTGTTGCTAGATCATTATCATAAATGGCAAACTGAAAATCAATATTAATATTATCTTCTATAAGCTGTTTTTTTAATAACCTATTAATTTCTTTATTTAATACTCTTTGATGAATAGGCATTCTGCTTGCCATCATTCTAAAAGATTTTTCGAAAGTAATTTTTTCGGCTTCTGTAAGTCTTCCGGAATTAGAAATACTTAATACAGGATTCATATTTAATTCATTAGAACCTGATGCATTAGTGTATATTTTTGTTTCAGAATTGCTTAATATTTTTTGAATATTAATACTATCTCTATCTAAACCTATATCAAAGAACGCTGAAGACAATGTGTAATTTTCTTCAAAAATGCCACTTTTATACACTATAGTCTCATTAGTGTTTTGATTTTGCTGTACTATAAATAAGTTTTTAATAGCAACTGTATCTGCTTGCTTTTGCTGTTCTGCAAGCTGTTGGTACATGGTATAATACTTATCTAGCTCTTTATTTTCTATTGCTGCAGTAGTATAACTTAATGCTTTTTTTACATTAAAGTTAAACTGCTCTTTTTTATTATCTACAGAGTTTTTTATATAATACGCTTGCACAGAAATGATTCCTATAAGCGATAAACTCATTAAAATAATTAGTAAGATGAATAGTTTTTTGCTCATCTGGTCAAAATTAACATTTTAACATTTAGCTATTATAGCTTTTAACCTTACATTAACAAAAATGTTAAATTTATAGACTTGTTATATCCTTAAGTATACTATTATGTGTTTTATGCACCTGAGTAATGGTGTCTTCTAGAATATCATTATAAATAACAAACTGGGAGTGTTTTATTTTTTTTTCGTCCTGCCACTGGTTATTCATAATTGCTTCAATTTTAGCAACTGTGGTTTCGTCTCTTTTTAATAAACGTTCTATTCTAGTTTCTATTGCTGCGGTTACAGTTATAATATAATCGCACTGTTTATAGCTTCCGTTTTCAAACAAAATAGCTACCTCTTTAATAATATATGGAGCATCTTGTTTTTTTAACCATTTTTTAAAGTGATTTGCAACTTTAGGATGCACAATAGCATTCATTTTTTGTAAAAGATCTTCATTATTAAAAATAAGTTTTGCTAGGTATGGTCTATTAAGCTCTTGATTTTTATAAGCTTCTTCACCAAAAAGAGCCACCAATTCTCTTTGTATACTTTTAGAGCTATTCATGAGTTTTTTAGCTTCATCATCTGCTATATAAACAGGTACACCTAGTTTGCTAAACTCTTTTGCAACTGTAGTTTTTCCACTTCCTATTCCTCCTGTTAGACCTACTATTTTCATATACTAGTATTTAAATACGTTTGTATTATATAATAAACGTATATCTTTTTTTAGACTTATAGTTTTTTTATTCTGTGATAATAAACTCTACAAACTCTTGTTTTATTTTAAAGTATTTTACTGTTTCTGGTTTTTTTTCAAGCTCAGGAACTAAACTTGTTTGCCCTTTTACCATTTTACTATAATCACAAACTACTCTAAAATCTTGCGCTGTAATGGTATTAAAATTAGCCAAACTTGTATAATAGGAAACATTTACTACTTTAGGAAAGTATTTTAATTTGATGCCTATTGGCACGTTAATTATTTGAACAGTAACAGGCAAAGTTCCTTCGGTATATTTTTCTACTTTAGCTTTAAAACTAACTTTTTTTACAGAAAACTTTACATCTTTATCAAATTTTTGAAATTTTAAATTTGTTGTTTTAAATATGTTCTGTTTTACATCATTTAAAATAACAGTATCTGTTTCTATTTCATCAATAGTGTCTAAAATAGCTTTAGCTCCTATAATTTTTACAGAATCTGGCGTTACCTCAATAGCGTCTGTTAAATTATAACCTGGACTATAACTAATTTTAGATAATAACTTTACAGGCACTGTTTTAACCGCATTTACATCATAAGCAAACCATAAACTATCTGGAACAATATTTACCAATTCTATATTTTTATTAAATTGGTTATGTAAAGTAGCAAAAGCCTTATTTTTATTCCACACGTAAGCAGAATCTGTTTTATCAATATTTTTAGAAAAATCTATATTTATTTCTGGCTTTGCAAAATGGTACTGTAATAAATTAAAACCAAAGGTTTTTAAGGTAATTTCTAATACTTGACTAGTATCATTTAATATTACCTCTTCTTCAGGCACATGTATTTTATTAATAGTAAAAACAAAGGTATTGGTATAACTTTTAGATAGTTTGGTAAGTAATAAAATGATAAATGCTAGCGCTAAAAACAATAAAAATATATTTATTTTTTTTGTTTTTACAAACGATAAGATTTCAGATTTAATTTTATTTATCATTAATTTTTAAAAAATAATTCTGGAAATTGTACTTCTGGATTTTTATTTAAAAACCCTACTACTATTGTTGCTTTTAAAAAACCATAACCATACCCAAAAAACTGAATACAAATTGCAAACATAGCCTGTATTGCTATACCTATATTTTTTGTTTTTAATATAGCTAAAACAAATGCTAAAACAAAGTACAAAGCATATACATATAATAGTATTTTAAAATTAAACAAAGTTAAAAGTATAGCTAAAATAAGTCCTAAACTAAAAAGACTAGGAAACCAATAGGTTATTTTTTTTGTTTGTGGATGCCAAGAATTAAGTATAGGTCTTACCATACCAAATTTAAAAACTTGTTTGTAAAATTTTGACCAAGAAATTCTTCTTTTATGGTACACATAAGCTTCGGGAATTAATTTGGTTTTAAAACCAAGATTCCATAAACGAATGGATAAATCTGGATCTTCACCAGGGTGTATAACTCCAAAACCTTTTGTTTTTAGAAATGCTTTTTTAGAAATCCCCATATTGAAACTTCTAGGCTGAAAAGTATCTACGCTATTTTTACTCCCCCTAATACCTCCTGTAGTTATAAAAGAAGTCATGGCAAAATTTATAGCTTTTTGAAGATTTGTAAAAGATTTATCTGCAGCATCAGGTCCACCAAAACAATCTACATATTCCTTTTCTAAACTATTAACAACTTCCTCTAAATAATTAGCTGGTAAAATGCAATCGCTATCTAGAATAATAAAGTAGTTTCCGGTTGCTTGTTGCATACCAAAGTTTCTAGAGTCTCCAGGTCCTGAATTTGGTTTATAGTAATATGCAATATTAAGTTGGTCTTTATACGCACTTACAACCTCTTTTGCGCTTATAGTAGAGCCATCTTCAACAATAACAATTTGATACTTTAGCGTTGTTTTTAGCCCTGTAAAGCTATGTAGTAACTCTTCTATTTCTTGAGGTCTGTTATATACTGGTATGATGAATGAAAATTCTAATTGCATAACACAAATGTAGGTGTTACACATAAAAAAAGCCACCTAAAAGGTGGCTTTTTATAATTATTAAAAGAGTGATTATTTCTTAATTACTTTTACTGTTTCTGTTGCGTCACCAATAGTTACTTTAACAAAGTAAGCACCAGCTTGTAAAGCAGACATATTAACCTCTGTATTTACTGCATTAGGCGCAGTACGTAACACTTCTTGCCCTAACATATTGTAAACAGCTATGTTTTCTATATCTTTTTGTGCTTTTAAGGTTAAGTTATCATTTACTGGATTTGGATAGTAAGAAAACTCTATACCATTATCAAAATCTTGTACAGATAATGCAACACATGAAACAGCTAAATCAAAATCACCATTATTTGAACTATAACCTTCTACCATTATATAGTAGGTAGCTACTCCATCTGAAGTAAATGTTATTTCTGATTGAACCGAACATTCGTCATCATTAAATGCTACTTGTGTGCCTCCACATGCATCAAATACTCTAATATAAGTATCATATCCAGAACCACATAAACTCGCTGTAATTTCATCACCCTCACTAGTTCCTGCTAATACGTACCAAACATCATTAGAAGCATTATTACCACTGTCTGTTGCATATTCTGTAGATCCACTTACTGTGTCTCCACAGCTGATAGCTTCTGCATCAACACATTCGTCATTTGCAGGAGCAGGTCCAGATGTTGAAAAAGTGTAAGGACCAGCCCAAGCACTTGTATCACCACCACCACAATCTGCTTGTACATAATATTCATAATCTGTTGTTGGAGTTAAACCAGATAAAGCATATGGATTGGTAGTAGTACCTGTTACCATTGTTCCTGCTCCTTGTGTTAATGGAGCTGTTCCCCATTCCAAATTCCAAGTAGTAGCGCTTCCTGCTTCTGTCCAACCTAAGTCAGCAGAAGTTTCTGTTATTGAAGATGCAGAACCTGCTGATGGAGGCAAACAAGATGGAGGTGTACCTATACAAAATGTAATATCACCAAAATCATCATTACCCCAGTCATAAAGACGTAATAAATATGTGTCTCCTCCTGTTAAACCTGTTATAGTAATTACACCTGGGCCATATGTAGTTCCATTATCAACTTCATTTAAAGAACCACAAGACATAGTAGTATCATACACTGTTGCAATTGCAGTAGAAAACTCATTTACAGTAACATCTATAGATATTTCTGAAGCTGCAACTGGAAGAGTAAATGAATACCAAATATCTCCTCCGGAATAATAACCATAACTAGGCGCTGGTTCTCCAGAATCTGTAGCTGCTAGATTAGACCCTGTAACATCGGCTCCACAAGTACCTTCTCCAACAGGAACAACAATAGCTCCTGCACAAGTATTATTTGCTGGAGGAGGTCCTGCTGCTGTTGTAAAGGAATAAGGTCCTGCCCAAGTTGAAATCCCTGTTCCGCCAGAAGCATCACAATCTGCTTGCACATAAAAATCATATGTTGTAGAAATCGTTAACCCTGTTATAGATAAAGGGTTACTAGTAGTACCTGTAACCATAGTACCTGTTCCTTGTGTAAAGTCAGTAATTCCATATTCTACATTCCAACTAGTTGCAGAACCACTTTCTACCCATGATATTTCAGCTTCTTCATCTAAAGTAATTGCTGCTAAATCTGTTGGTACAGGACAAGTTGGTGGTGGTGCTATAGAAAAATCATCGATATATAATTCATCGGCCCAATCACCAACATACTTAAAAGCTACATACACGGTTTCTCCAACGTAAGCCGAAAAATCTTGCGTATATAAACTCCAAGCATCTTCAGATCCATTTGCATCTAAATCATAAATTTCTGTAAAATCACCTGGATTGGCTATAGGATCACCTGATGTGGTAGAAATCCACACTCCTGTTTCTACAGAATAAGTAGGATAATAGTTATGTCTATAATAAAATGACAATTCATCACCAGAAATCACAGTATAAGCTGGAGAAATCATCCAAGATGTAGATTCAGCTGCAATATTATCATCATTATGATAAAAAGAAGCTCCTCCACTATAAAATTGCGCTGTTGTTTGCACAAAACCAGGATCATCTGATTCTGTTTGTAATAGCGTCCAACCAGTTAAAGGTGTCGATTCAAAATCTTCTGTTAATTGCGCATTAATTTGCCAAGAAAAGGCAAGCATAACAAATAACAGTAAAGTAGTTTTTTTCATATTAAATAGGTTTTAAGATTAATTTTAAACAAATACTTATAGCTAATGTTAAAACTATAAATAATAACTAAAGAAAAAGCACAAAACAATACATAATAGACAAAACACACAAAACATCGATAAGCTGTAACACCTGCAATAAAACCACGTATTACTATAAGAAAACACCTAATAGAACTTAAAAACAACAAAATTTCACAAACAAAACTATTTATACATTACATCTCAGTAAAACAATTAAATAATTACAAAATATTACACATAAAAAAAGCCACCTAAAAGGTGGCTTTTTATAATTATTAAAAGAGTGATTATTTCTTAATTACTTTTACTGTTTCTGTTGCGTCACCAATAGTTACTTTAACAAAGTAAGCACCAGCTTGTAAAGCAGACATATTAACCTCTGTATTTACTGCATTAGGCGCAGTACGTAATACTTCTTGCCCTAACATATTGTAAACAGCTATGTTATCCATATTTTGTTGTGCTTTTAAGGTTAAGTTATCATTTACTGGGTTTGGATAGTAATTGAATGACTCAAAAGTATTATCAGCTACACTAAGAGATGTTGGTGACCATGCACAAATATTAAATTCGTCTTCATCATAACCATATTCCCAAACTCTTACATATATAACATCTCCTTCAGTTAAACCTACTAACTCAATCATTGAGTAAAGTCCATCACCACCATCATCATTACAGTCAATTTCCACTAATGCACCTACTGTACCTGAATAAACAGCCATAACAGAATCACCAAAAATAGAACCATCTACAGAAGATATTTCAATATTTACCTCTCCCGTTACAGGAACTGTTACACTAAACCATACATCTGTACCAGGAGTAGAACCACAATCAGCATCTGCTTCAATAGAAGTTGTAGCTCCTGCTGTAGAAGCAGTAACTTGTGCTTCGCAAAGTGTGTCTCCAACAGAAAGAGCAATAGCTCCTGAAGCATCATCATTTGCAGGAGCAGGCGTCATAGTTGTAAAAGAATAAGGTCCTGTCCAATCACTAGCATCTCCACCACAATCAGCTTGCACATAGTACTCATAAGTTGTAGAAGGTGTTAATGCTGTTAGAGATAAAGGATTACTTGTAGCACCTGTAATCATTGTACCTGTACCTTGCGTTAATGGAGCTACTCCCCATTCAATATTCCACATTGTAGCAGTTCCATTTTCAACCCAACTAAGGTCTGCTGTTGTTTCTGCAACATTTGTAGCAGTTAAACCTGTTGGAAATGGGCAAGTTGGTAATTCTGTAAATGCTACATTATCAATAGCTAAATCTCCTTGATAAGTACCTGCACTAGTAGCTCTAAATGTAATGCTAATAGTTTGCCCTGCATACGAAGACAAATCAATTACAGCTAAATCCCATGGAGTTACTGCATCTGCTTGTTGCTCTCCACTTAAAGACCATACATTAGTAGTACCATTTACAAGTACATCTAATGTTCCTATAGCACTACCATACATATGGTAATTAAACATTAGTGTTGGGGTTGTAAGAGCTGCTAAATCTACTAAAGGAGATACTAAGTCTGTAACATCTCCAGCACTTCCACCCGTTGCTTCTACATAGAAATAATTTCCTGTAGTAATGGATGGATCTGGACCAGTTGAACCTGAACCTGTATCTGTCCCTGGAGCAGATTCCCAGTAGTATGATCCACCCGTTGCAGACCAGCAGTTTTCCTCTACGAAAGCAGAAGTTTGCGTTGTAAAAGTTTCAAAATCTTCAATATACTCTGCAGTAATTGCATCACATTCTGTAGTAAAAGTAAAAGGACCAACCCATTCTGAAGTACCATCAACACCACAGTCTGCTCTTACATAAAAATCATATGCTGTTACAGCTGTTAGTGACATTGCTGTATAGGGGTTTGCAACTCCATTTGCAGTTGGATTTCCTGTAGCTGTTGCACCACTATCCACTATTTCAATATCCCATGCAGTAGCAGTTCCATTTTCTGTCCAACTTAAATCTGCTGTTGTATCTGTTATATTACCAGCTGTTAACATACTAGGATCTAAACACGCTGGTGGAGTTTGAGATGCAATTGTAGGAGAACCTAAACACCATCCCCATTTCCAACCATCATCATCGTCATACGATAAGCGATATTGAAAGCCTGATAATTGTGTTGCTGTATATCCTGAAATATCAAAAATAGCACTTGTATACGCTTCTACATTTGCACAAGTTTGAAAATCTGTGGTTGTAGAGTTTCCAGTAAACGTTTCTAATACAGACCAAGTCATTGCATCTGCATCATACACCTCGATTGCCAAAACTTCTCCGGTTAATGCTCTATATACAATATCTCCACTCACAGTAATCCATGTTTCTCCTGCATCACGTGCAGCAGTTAAATCAATAATTGGTGATGTAAGCTGAAGATCATCATTAGACGATGAGCCTGCAGCATCATCATCAAAACTAAATGTTGCATCTCCTACTGTAGGGTCTGATAATAATGCACTAACATTATAGGTTCCTGTAAGTGTCCAATCTGAATTAGGCCAAGAAGCACCTTGGTTCAGTGTTTGCGCATAAGAGCTCAAAGCTGAAGCTAAAATGCTGAAAATTAAAAATAGGGTAGTTTTTTTCATGTTTAATTAATTTTTATTAGAGAATTATTATTATAAACGCAAAAGATATTAATAATAATTAAAGTAAAATGTTAAAATTACATATTATAGATAAAAAAATGTAAAACACCGATAAAGCGTTATATTTAGCATAATACCACGCTTTATCAAAAGAAAAACATAAACCAATGACAGATAGACCATTAGCGAAACCAAAGTCAGTTTAAGCTTACATTTTTATAAAAAGGTTTAAATAATTACAAAATATTAGGTGTAAAAAAAAAGCCACCTAAAAGGTGGCTTTTTACTATTATGAATAAGAGTTATTATTTCTTAATTACTTTTACTGTTTCTGTTGCGTTACCAATAGTTACTTTAACAAAGTAAGCACCTGCTTGTAAAGCAGACATATTAACCTCTGTATTTACCGCATTAGGAGCAGTACGTAATACTTCTTGCCCTAACATGTTGTATACAGCTATATTTTCAATATCTTTTTGAGCAGTTAACGTTAAGTTATCATTTACTGGGTTTGGATAGTAAGAAAACAAGTTATTAAACTCAATATCTTGTGAAGATAATGAAGCACAACTAACAGTTGCTTCCCATCCAGCCAATTGAGTTGAACCATCAGAAGTGAAAGTAAAGGTTAAACAACCTGAAGCATCAGAAGATGTTATTACTTCTCCTGTTAAATCTGCTGTACCATCATTAACTCCTTGCCAACAAAAACCTTCAGTTCCAGCACCTAAACCTAAACTTGCAGGAGTAATTGGTGTAGCAGTTTCATCTGCACCATCATAAATAAATAAACTATCCCAACAATCATCTATACCCTTACCTTCTACTAGAAAACTTGTAAAGGCTACACTTACTGCATCACCAGAAGCATCAGGACAAATAGTTATTGTATAATTTTCATAAGAAGAATAGCTTGAAGTTGCACCACCAGTATCGTAGAAGCCACCTCCACATGCAGGAGGAGTAACACCTGTAGTAAAGGCAAAAGGTCCTGCCCAAGCACTTAAATCTCCTTCTCCACAATCTGCTTGTACATAATACTCATATTCTGTTTCTGCTGTTAAACCAGTTAAAGTATAAGGATTAGCAGTAACACCTGTTACCATTGTACCATTTCCTTGTGTAAAACTAGCAGTTCCCCATTCTACATTCCATGTAGTTGCTGTTCCTACTTCTGTCCAACTTAAATCTGCTGAAACGTCTGCAATATTTGTTGCTGTTAGCTCTGTAGGAGCTTCACAAGAAGGTATAACCACAACACTAATATTATCTAAATAAAAATAATCATAGTTAGCCGCTAATCCATTTTTAAATGCCAAGTACTTATCTGTACCTACAGGAATATCAATACTATATGTTTCAAAATTATAACTAGGTGCCACTAAAGTTTCAATTGCTGTAAATGTACTTGCATCTTCAGGATTTGTTAGCGTACCAACTATTAACTCGTTACCTGTAGCACTATCCATTTCAAATACTACTCTATTTAAACCAGAACTTAAGTCTGTAGTTTCTGGACTTACTAAAATGTAATTACCAGCGGTATCATCACTGTTAGTTAAATAAAATTCACCAGAAGAATTAACATAACCAGACCCAGCACCTTCATCTATAAAAGTCCAACAATCTGGTGTGGTAGTAGTAGAAACAGAACCTGTATCAGCAGAGTCAAAGTCCTCAAAATATGGTACCGTAAAGGCTCCACAAGCTGTAGTAAAAGAAAATGGACCAGCCCATGAACTTAATTCACCTCCTGCACATATTCCTTGTACATAAAACTCATATGAAGTTGAAGAGTTTAATCCTGTTTTTGTATATGGATTAGAAACAGCCTCATCTGTTGCTGTACCTGTTGCACTTGCACCTGCTACAACCACCTCTACGTTCCATGAAGTAGCTGTACCTATGTCTGTCCAAGATAAATCTGCCTGTGTCAATGCAATTGCATCTGCAGACAAGTTTGTTGGTGTAGGACAAGATTGTACAATACCATGAAAAGTAATATTAGGAGACATAGGACTAAGTGTACCTGTAGGAGCACTTGTTGGGTCTGGATTTGTACCATCACTTCTAAAGTACAAAGAAATATTAGAATCTGAAGATGTGTACAATACCTTATCTGAAGATGTGTCATAACTATCCTCATTTGCATCGATAGCAAGTACAATATTATCTATTCCGTTGTAAGCAAACGGTGTATCAAAAGTTAATGTTATTGTTGTTCCTGATTTGGTTAATGTTCCATTTGTCATTTTTTTGTCTAAAGTAGCAACATCTACCCAGTCTGTTGAGGAAGTAAAAGCTGTTTTTGTAGTATGACCAATCCATAAATCGATATTATCATCTGAATCTGGAATAGCATCTTCATCTACCATTTCTAATGAAATAGAAGTAATATTACCACTTGCATTAATATCACTTGCATTATAAATAACTTGTGAATACGAATAACTCCAATAAAAGCTTATAGGGAATGCGTTAGAGGATAGCTGACCGGAGCCCACGCTAACCTGAGAAAAAGATAACGATGTAAAAAGAATCGCTAAAAGTAATGTAATTTTTTTCATGTAAAATTAATTTTTATTAAAATATTATTAATGTAATCGCTAAAACTATTAATAATAATTAAAGTAAAAAGCTAAAAGAATGCTTAATAGACAAAACGCATAAAACATCGATAAACCGCTTTACCTCCTGTAAAAACACAATTTTTGCAAGAAAAAACTTAAATTATTGGTATTCAATTCATTAGCTTAAATAAAATCAATTTCACATTACATCATGGTAAAATAATTAAATAATTACAAAATATTAGGCATAAAAAAAGCCACCTAAAAAGGTGGCTTTTAAAATATTTAAAAAGAGCTAAAAATTAGTTCTTAATCACTCTTACTGTTTCTGTAGTAGTACCTATTGTTACTTTAACAAAGTAAGCACCTGCTTGTAAGTTAGACATATCAACATCTGTACTTACAGTATTAGGAGCAGTACGTAGTACTTCTTGCCCTAACATGTTGTAAACAGCTATGTTTTCTATATCTTTTTGTGCTTTTAAAGTTAAGTTATCATTCACTGGATTTGGATAGTAAGAAAACTCTATACCATTATCAAAATCTTGTGCAGATAATGTAACACATGAAACAGCTAAATCAAAATCACCATTATTTGAACTCCAACCTTCTACCATTATATAGTATGTAGTTGCTCCATCTGAAGTAAATGTTATTTCTGATTGTGGAGAACATACTCCTGAAGCATCATCATTAAATGCTACTTGTGTTCCTCCACATGCATCAAATACTCTAATATAAGTATCATATCCAGAACCACATAAACTCGCTGTAATTTCATCACCATCACTAGTTCCTGCTAATACGTACCAAACATCATTAGAAGCATTATTACCACTGTCTGTTGCATATTCTGTAGACCCACTTACTGTGTCTCCACAGCTGATAGCTTCTGCATCAACACATTCGTCATTTGCAGGAACAGGTCCAGATGTTGAAAAAGTGTAAGGACCAGACCAAGCACTTGTTTCTCCACCACAATCTGCTTGCACATAATATTCATATTCTGTTTCAGTTGTTAAACCAGTTAAAGCATAAGGATTTGTAGTAATACCTGTTACCATTGTTCCTGCTCCTTGTGTTAATGGAGCTGTTCCCCATTCTATATTCCAAGTAGTTGCAGTTCCTGCTTCTGTCCATCCTAAATCCGCTGAAGTTTCTGTAACATTTGATGCTGTTAAAGTAGTTGGATCTGGACAAGAAGAAATAGACCATTCTAAAGTAAACTCACCTGAACCAGTACTGTAAGCAGATTGTACCCAATAAGCTGTTTGGTCTGAACCAGTTGTATTTGTAAATATTTCTGTGGTTGTATCTGGATCATCTGTACAAGCTACTAACGTAGTACCAGGACATGCACCACCATATGCTAATCTATGTTTAGAGTCATATGCATTAGACGTTTGACCGATTACTAAAGTAGCTCCGTCTGGAACTAAAATAGAATAAACAACATCTGGAGCACTAGTATTTGTTAAACAATCTACAACAAAATCATTTCCTGCTAAAGCTGTAGTAGCTGTTAAAGGACTAACTTCTGCTCCTAAATCTATAACTCCAGAACAATTATCATTTGCTGGAGGAGGTAACGGACAAGTATATGTAAATGTACCTACTTCATAATCACAAGCAGCATCAACTCCTGTTACATCAATAGTTACAGAATCTCCTGTATTATAAGGCCCTGTTGTTACCGTACCAACTGTTATAGGATATGTATTTATTCCATCATCTAAAACGCTTCCTGCATCACCTGCATCAGAAATTACGTGATCTACGGTAAATGTTCCTGTTCCATCAGAATTACAAGAATCTACAATAGTAGAGCTATCAATAACCACAAAGGTACATGCTGGTGGTGGCACACAAGTAATAGCTAAATCAAAATTACCATTATTTGAACTAAAACCTTCTACCATTATATAGTATGTAGTTGCTCCATCTGAAGTAAAGGTTACTTGAGATTGTGGAGAACACACTCCTGAAGCATCATCATTAAACGCTACTTCTGTTCCTCCACATGCATCAAATATTCTGATATAGGTATCATAGTCTGATCCGCATAAACTAGCAGTTATTTCCTCACCATTAGCAGTTCCTGCTAACACATACCATACATCATTAGAAGTATTATTACCACTGTCTGTTGCAAATTCTGTAGATCCAATTACTGTATCTCCACAGCTGATAGCTTCTGCATCAACACATTCGTCATTAGCAGGTACTGCAGAAGAAAGAGTGGTAAAGCTATACTCTGTACATCCAGATGCATCACCTAATGCATTATAAGGTAAAATATTCACGAAATATTCTGTAGTTTCAGCTAAAGTTCCTAAAGCATAAGTAGTAACATCTCCTACATCAGTCGTTGCTAATACCTCAGAACCTCCACTTGTAGTACCAACAGTTAATTTATATCCAGAAGCACCACCAGATGCATCACTCCAAGTAATATTTCCATCAGTTGATGCAAAAATGTCCCCATTTGAAGGACTAGTTAACATTGCATCACAACTTGGTGGAGAGCTAGCAGAGTATGTTACTTCAACATCAATTGTAATTGTAATTGCATCTGACCAAGCATCATCATCATGAGATGTTATTGTTAATGATGAAAATCCTGTTATGTCATAACCATTAAATTCACTACCACAACCTGTAACAATTGCTCCACCATCTACAGATAAGTCAAACCCATACCAACTAGATGCATCTGCTGAACACCAAAAAGAAGTCAAAGAACCAGCAGCATTAACAAGCTGCATAGAAGTAGGAGTATTCCCTGCATTACAAGTGATATCTGCTACGTTAATTGATAATACAGTTGGACCATCATCCTGTCCTGATACTGTAAAAGTTTATGTACATGTACTCTGAGCTACAGCTCCTAAGTAACAAAATACAATAAAAAATAATAAAGTAATTTTTTTCATATAAATTGGTTTTTGTTAATAAGTTAATATTCAATAGCATAAAGACTAAAACTATTAATAATAATTAGAGTAAAAAGCTAAAAAAATAAAAATCAGATAAAATGTAAGAAAATACCGACCAAATGCAATGCAAACCTTAAAACTACATGCAACATAAACTATATAACATTAAAAACAAGATGTTTAAACAGTATTGAACACTTGTAATTGAATACAAAATAAAAGCACAAAAAAAGGCTTTGTTGTTAAACAAAGCCTTTTACTATTAAAAAAGTATATACTACTTTTCTATAGGTTTCTATTCTTTAATTACATGAATAGTTTTTGTTTGATTATTTATAGAAACTTGAACAATATATGCTCCTGCTTGTAAGCTAGACATATCAATATTTTGAATATTAGTTTCAGTAACATTTATAATGCGTTGTCCTAACATATTAAACACACTTACTTTTTCAACACCTACATTAGTATTAAAGTTTAAAGTTTCTTTTATAGGATTTGGATAATAACTAAATCCTTCAAAACTATTATCTTCTATTGCAAGAGTTGATGGAGACCAAGCACAGATATCAAAAGACCCTTTAGTATTATCTCCAAATTCCCATACTCTAATAAACAATGTATCACCAGGAGTTAAACCTGTTAACTCAATTAAAGAGAAAAGACCTACACCATCATCATCATCACAAGCAACCTCAACTAAAGCTCCAGAAACACCAGAATAAACTGTCATTACGGTATCACTAATTGGATTTGCTCCTGTTGAAGAAGTAGTTTCTACTGTTACTTCTCCTGTGCTAGGTACTATAACTTTAAACCATACGTCTCCTTCTGGAGTACCGCAAGATGCTTCTGCTTCTGCTGAGTCTGTTGCACCAACATTGGTTGCTACCGTTTTACCATCACACATAGTATCTCCAATAGTTAACTCAATAGCCCCAGGAACTTCATCGTTTACTGGAGGACAAGCAAAATCAAATGAACCTACAGTTGCATCACAATTAATATCAGCATGCCATACATCAATAGTTATAGAGGTAGCATCTGCTACATAAGGTCCAGTTGTTACTATACCTACAACTACAGGATACGTATTAACTCCATCAAATAATAAACTTCCAGCTGGATCTCCAGCATCAGAAATTACGTGATCAATTGTAAATGTTCCATTAACACAATCTGGTACAATAGTTGAGCTATCTACAGTAACTGGAGTACATGTTGGTACTACTGCACAAGTTAATGTAATATCAATAGTGCCAGTTTCAGTACTTCCACTAGAATAGTGAGCTACATATACATAATACGTTTCATTAAGAACTGAGGCAAAAGTATGCGTTTCATTTCCAACTGATTGATCATCACAATTTACATTTACTAAGGCACCACAAGCACCACTAGTAAGAGCAACTTCATGGTCAAAACTAGCATCAACAGATACTGTCATATCACCACCAGTTCCTGTAAAAGTAAACCATATACCATTATCTCCCATTGAACAACCACTACCTTCTTGGTTACCTGTAGAACCTTCTGAGGTTGCATTAATTGTATCACCACAAGCTATTGGAGTAGCATTAGCACAATCTATATTAGTTGGTGCTGGTGGTGGACAAGTATAATCAAAAGAACCAAGTACAAAATCACAATCAGGATCTACTCCAGTTACCTGTAAATTTACAGTTTCTCCACTAAGATAAGGACCAGTTGTTACTGTACCTACAGTTAATGGATACGTATTGGTTCCATCTTCTAAAACAGTTCCAGCATCACCAGCATTTGATACTACGTGATCAATAGTAAAAGTACCTGTACCATCAGGATTACAATTTTCTACAATAGTAGAACTATCAATAATAGCTTGTGTACATGTTGGTGGATCTGTACATGTAAGATCTAAAGTAAAGGCTGCTGTACCAGAATAATCAAAGATTCTAACAATATATGTTCCAGCTGCTGGAGTATCTAAAAATACTTCCTCTGGGTTACCACTATCACTACATTCTATAGCAGTAAGATCGTTACAAGATCCTGAGTAAATAAATACAACTCCATCTAAACCAGTTTCACCAGCAGGTTGATCAAGACTTACGGTATAACTACTAGTACCATTTGCAACGAATGAATAAAACAAATCTAATGGGTTTGATGAAGTGTATGAACCACAAGTAGCACTAAGACCAGATACTGTTGCGTTTTCAGTGTTACCATTTATTGTTATTCCACAGTCTAATGGAAGCGCTCCATCACAGTTATCATTTACTGGAGGGTCAACTAGAGGCGAGGTATATTCAAGTGTCACCCATTCACTAACATCACCAACTCCACATATTGCACGAACCCAATACAATTTAGTTTCCCCTGGATCATGACCAAAAGTTGCAGCAGCTTGAGAAACTAGTACTGGATTATCTGGTTCTGTTGCATCTGGCTGAGTAATACCAACTTCCCAAGAAGTTTCATCTCCTCCTGCAGTCCAAGTAAACTCTGTAGTTGTTGTTGATTGTGTTGTTGGTGCAAAATTTGTTGGTACTGGGCAATCTGGTGCAGGTGTAAAAGTCAATGTCCAATCAAATGGACCAGCTGACCATTCATCAGACCATTCAATATAGTAATCATTTCCTGCTACTACTGCATAATTAAGAACTTCAGAAGCATAAAAACTACCTGAACCTAAATCACAGGAGTCATCATTTGCAACTATATCTGTAAATGCTCCACATGCACCTGATCCAACAGCTAAATCGGTATCAGCTCCACCTAAACAAGAGTATACATCGATAGTTCCATCTGCAGTTGCTGTATAAACAAACCATGCGGCATTGTCACCACTTGGTAGCGTCATATCTGCGCTAAAAGTACCGTCTGTAATTGTTGTTCCTGTAATTGTTCCTGGTGTTACAGCTGTAGCTGTAGCACAAGTGTCTTGGGCATGACTTTGCCAACAAAAAGCAATCATGACCATCAATAGAAATGTAAATTTTTTCATTTTTTTGGTTTTTTAGTTAATAAATTGATTAATAGATATGCAATCTATTCATTATTAGTCAATTAGAAACCAAAACCTAGAAATAATCAATTAACAAATCGATTAAAAACAAAAAAACCCGTTAAAGGTTTAACGGATTTTAATTTATTCAGTATGTAATTTATTGATAAATCAATAAAACTGTTAATTTGTTATTATTTTCCTACAAAAGCTTCCATCACTTCATCACTTACTCCTACATTATTAAAGCCTCCGTCATGAAATAAATTTTGTAGCGTAACCATTTTTGTAAGATCACTAAACATAGCTACTGTATAATTAGCACAATCTAATGCAGTTGCATTACCTAATGGAGCCATTTTATCTGCATAAGCAATAAACCCATCAAATCCTTTTACACCAGAGCCTGCTGTAGTAGGTGTTGGTGATTGCGAAATAGTATTTACTCTAACTGTTTTGTCTTTACCCATGTAATACCCAAAACTACGAGCAATACTTTCTAGATATGCTTTATTATCTGCCATATCGTTATAATCTGGAAAAACACGCTGAGCTGCCATATAGGTTAGCGCAACAATACTTCCCCATTTATTCATAGCATCTTTTTTGTAAAGAGTTTGCATTACTTTATGAAAAGACATAGCAGAAATATCTGTTCCTTTTTGGGTCCAATCATAATTCTGGTTAGTATATGCATTTCCTTTTCTTACATTAATAGACATACCAATAGAATGTAAAACAAAGTCTATTTTACCTCCTAAAATCTCCATAGATTTTTCTACAAGGTTTTCTAAATCTTCTAAAGAAGTAGCATCAGCAGGAATAACTTGAGCTCCTGTTTTTTCTGCTAAGGCATTAATTGTTCCCATTCTTAATGCAACAGGAGCATTAGTTAATACAAAGGTTCCTCCTTCTTCATGAACGCGTTCTGCTGTTTTCCATGCTATTGAGTTTTCATCTAAGGCGCCAAATATGATTCCTTTTTTTCCTTTTAATAAATTGTACATATTTAATATGTTATTTGGTATGGTTAATTTTATAAATTGATGGTCAAATATAACTAAATTAATATTTATGAGGTATCTAATATTAAGGATTTAGTTATGCTTACATAATAAGCTTTTTAATTAAGTAATTGTTTTGCGTGTGCCATAGCAGAGGCCGAAACCTCAAGACCTCCTAGCATTTGTGCTATTTCTACAACACGTTTGTCATGAGTTAATTTTACTAAATTTGTTGTTGTTACTTCTTCAATATCTTCTTTATACACTTTAAAATGTGTATGTCCTTTTGCTGCAATTTGTGGCAAGTGTGTTATTGCAAATACTTGCATGGTTTTACTCATGTTTTGCATAATATCTGCCATTTTATTTGCAATCTCACCAGAAACTCCTGTATCTATCTCATCAAACATTATAGTTGGCAATTGTATATAATTAGATAAAATAGATTTTATTGCTAGCATAATTCTTGCTAACTCTCCTCCTGATGCTGCTTTTTTAAGTGCATTAAACTGCCCTCCTTTATTTGCTGAAAACATAAAAGACAATTGATCTTTACCATTATACGTATAGTCTTTTGCCAAGGTTACTTCTATTTTAAATTGTGCATTTGGCATTCCTAAATCGCTCAAAATACTTTCTAGTTGCTTGATAAGCGAAGGAATTGTTTTGTGTCTTTTATCGTGAATGGTTTTAGAAATTGCGTCTAATTTTTTAGAGACTATTTGTATTTCTTTTTGCTTCTGATTTATGCTTTCTTCTAAATTTTCTGTTGCCGAAACTTTTTGAGATAATTCTTCTTTTATACTAATTAAGTCTGAAACATTTTCCGCTACATGCTTTTGCATTAAATTATGTAGCATTTGCAATTTTGCATTTACTACTTCTAACCTTTTTGGATCTGCATCTAAGTTTTCTTGAAGCGTTTCTATTTCTGCAAAAGTATCATCTAATTCAATAAGACTACTATTTACTCTTGTAAATAAATTTTGGTAGGTATTAGAATAAGTAGATAGTTTTTGTAACGTATTTTTTAATTGGGTTAATAGATTAAGAATACCTAAATCATCATCTTGTAATAATTGATGTGAGTGTGTTAATTTTTCTTGAATTTCTTCAATATTATTCAAGGTTTCATATTCTTCTTCTAAAGATTCTAATTCGCCATCTACAAGATTTGCTTCATTTAGTTCTTTTAGTAAAAAGGTATTATAATCTTGTTCTTTTAGCGCTTCGGCTTGAAATGCATTAAGTTCTTTTAATTCTTTTTGAAGCTTTTTAAAGCTTTGCAATTCTGTTTGATAGTTTTGTAAATTAGCTTTATTACTTGCTAAAGCATCAATGATTTGAAATTGAAAATCATCATCTACCAATTGCATGGTTTGGTTTTGCGAGTGTACATCTATTAAATGGTTACCCAACACTTGCAAGGTGTTTAGATTTACTGGAGTATCATTTACAAAGGCTCTAGATTTACCTGAAGGCAGTATTTCTCTTCTAATTATGGTTTGTGTTTCAAAATCTAAGTCTTTGGCTTTAAAAAGGTTTTCTAATTTATAGCTTTCAATATTAAAAACGGCTTCAATAACACATTTTTTATCTGTATTTTTTAGACTGCTTAAGTCTGCACGTTTTCCTAAAATTAAAGACAAACCACCTAATAAAATGGATTTTCCAGCTCCTGTTTCTCCTGTAATTATAGTAAACCCTTGGTTAAAATCAACCAAAAGCGTATCTATTAAAGCGTAATTTTTTATGGATAGAGAGGTTAGCATTTTTTTATAGTTTTAAGTGGCTACAAACAGTATTCTTGTATTGTTTGCAGTAAAAAAATATTTAAAACTTAATGTTTCGCCATTTACTAGAATGCATTGGCGCTACTTTGTTTAATATAGCAGTTAATTCACTTATATCTACATTAGGTCCTCCTGAAAATATTTGTTCTATTTCATCTGCTTTTGCATCAAAAAAGGTTCTTGATAAAAAAGAATTTGGTCTTTGTCTGTGCAAAGCATCCATTTTAATAATAGCATTAGCAACTTCTGTTTTTGCCTGCTTATCATTTTCACTCATAGCATCTAAACCTAGTCGATGGTAATCATACAACACTTCTCTAAAGTCTTTATATGTTGGTGATAGTATATTGTCTATTAATACAAATCTAGTCTGTAAACCGTCTTCTAGCTTCCAACCACTAAACCCTTCTTGTTGCGAATAGTTTACTATATTTTGCGCTTGTTTAAAATAAACGTCTCCACCGTTTAATTTAAAAGTATCTGCATCTAAGCCCAACACCATATATACATGAAAGGCTAATACCGAAACTAAATTAGACTGAAACTGATTAGGATTATAGATAAGATTTTGAAACTCTAAATACTTAAATGTAAAATCTTTATCATTAATATTATAAACTGGTGTTGTATAGCTAGAACCATAAACTGGTCTTGCAGATTGCACTTGTATTGAGGCATTAAAATTATCACTAGTTTGCCCAGTAACATTAATAACCATACTACACTCTATAAGCTCTTGAGATGTAAACTTTTTATTAGTCCATACCGTTTTGTTTACAAATTCATTAAGCTGTTTTTCTAAGGTTTTAAATATTTGTAAGTTTTCATTACCTGTTAATTGTGCATTTACTACTACGTTGCAGTTTATTTCTTGCGAAAAACCTACAAAACCAATACACAGTATAAGAACTAATAGTATGTTACGCATGAATTTGTTTTATAATTTGGTTAAAAATATCTGTTGCTACTTCTGTTTTAGATTTAAGAGCGTATTCTGTTATATTTTCTTTATTATCTATAAGCGTTACTTTATTGGTTTCTTTTTTAAAACCTGCTCCTTTATCATTTAACGAATTTAACACAATTAAGTTTAAATTCTTCTTTTTAAGTTTTCCTTTTGCATTTTCAATTTCATTATTGGTTTCTAAAGCGAATCCTACAAGAAATTGATTGGTTTTTATTTGACCTAAAGAAGCTAAGATATCTTTTGTTTTTGTTAACTCTAATGTTAACGTAGTATCGTTCTTTTTTATTTTTTGAGTTGCAGCTTTTATTGGTTTATAATCTGCAACTGCAGCAGATAGTATAGCAATATCTACATCTTTAAAATACTCATGAACTGCATCATACATTTCTTGTGCACTAATTACAGGAACTACTTGTATTAAACTATGGTTTACTTTTTGCTGTGTTGGTCCTGAAATTAAGAGTACTTCTGCGCCTAAATTAGCTGCTGCTTTTGCTAGTTCAAACCCCATTTTACCTGAGGAGTGATTACCAATAAAACGAACAGGATCTATAGCTTCATAAGTTGGTCCTGCTGTGATTAGCACTTTTTTATTACGAAGTGGAAGTTTGTTTAAAATATCGTTTTCTAAAAAGGAAACAATATCTTCTGGTTCTGCCATTCTGCCTTCACCAACTAAACCACTGGCAAGTTCACCACTTGTAGCAGGAATAATAATGTTGTTAAAGGATTTTAGTTTTTTAAAGGATGCCAATGTAGAAGCGTGCTTATACATATCTAAATCCATTGCAGGAGCAAAATAAACAGGGCATTTAGCAGAGAGATAGGTTGCTAAAAGCAAATTATCACAAACACCATTTGCCATTTTAGACATGGTATTTGCTGTAGCAGGAGCTATAATAAAATAATCTGCCCAAAGCCCTAATTCTACATGATTGTTCCAAACCTCATTATCATCTTCTTCATTAGTAAACGAAGAATGTACTGAGTTTTTAGAAAGTGTAGATAAGGTTAAAGGCGTAATAAAGTCTTTACTAGCTGGAGTCATTACAACTTTTACGTTTGCTCCAGCTTTAATAAATAACCTTACTAGTGATGCTGATTTATAAGCAGCAATACCAGCAGTTATGCCTAATAGTATGTTTTTGCCACTTAGTATAGACATCTTTCTCTTACTGGTTGTCTGCTTCTGTATCTCTATAGTATACTTTATTATCTAACCATTCTTTAACAGCTAAAGCATGTGGTTTAGGTAATCTTTCGTAGAATTTAGACACTTCAATTTGCTCTTTGTTTTCAAAGATTTCTTCTAAGCTATCATTGTAGGTTGCAAATTCTTCTAATTTTTCAATTAATTCTTTTTTAATTTCAGAATTTATTTGCTCTGCTCTTTTAGAGATAATTGAAATAGATTCATAGATGTTTTCTGTAGCTTCATCTATTGCATTTCTATTGTACGTTGTTGTACTTGTAGGTGCATCAATCTTCTTTAAATCCATAATATATATTAACTTTTAGTACTGTATTTTTTTAATTCTTCTTCTAAATTTTCTAGCATATCTTTTGTTTTATCTATATACTCAGAATCTGCATATTTATTTACAAAAGATAGGTAATAAGACTTTGCTTTTGCTAGTCTTTCTTCTTTTTTTCTTTCTACACTATTAATAGCAAGGTTGTAAGCAGAATCTAATCTGTAAAACAACGCTTGTTCACGAAGTTTAGATCCTGGAAACTCAAAGATAAAGTTATCAAAAGATTTAATAGCTGCATTGTAGTCTCTAGTATACTCAACAGTTTTATAATATTGATAAGCAATATCAAATGATTTTTGCTCTAATTTACCATCTAATTCCTGCACTAGTTGATTAGCTTCTTCTATATACTGAGAATTAGGATATGTATTAATAAAAACTTGAAATTTTTCTATAGCATCTTTAGTTGCATGTTGCTCTTTTGAATGCATTGGAGACAACATATAACTACTTTTAGCAGAAAGAAACTCTGCTTCTTCTGCTTTTTCACTTTTAGGATATGTTGTTGCAAAGCGATCAAATTGATAACCTGCTAAATAATAATCTTTAGCTCTATAATAAGAATCTGCATGTAAAAACGAAAGCTTTTCTGCTTGAGGTTTTCCTCTATATTGCGGCATTATCTGCTCAAACAACCTACTTGCTTTCATATATTTGCCTTTGTTGTACAAATCTTCACCAACTGTAAATTTTGACGCAATATCGTCTCCATTTAAAGCTTTTTGGTATGGACTACAAGAGCTTAATACTAAACCAAATAATAATATATAAATAAATTTATTCATCTGTTAATTTTACTGTTTTTTACTATACGTGCAATTCTTTATAGAATCAAGTGTACTAATTTAAAACTACTTTTTCTTGATTTTAAAACAGAATGCAAAATTAGTCTTTTAATATGGATTTTAAAAATATTTTATTTTGCTAAAATAACTGATGAAATCAAGGTATTTATAGGTTTAAGTAATATTTAACTTTTAGTTTAAAACTTTTAGTGCTTCTACTATTTTTTGTTTTAACTCATTGGTTGCCTCTACTAATGGTAATCTTACACTAGCATTGCACATTTTTAATGCTTGAAAAACGGCTTTAATACCTGCTGGATTATTTTCGGCAAAAATTAGACTTGTTAAATCCATAAGCTTAAAATGTAGTGCGTAAGCCTCTTTTGCTTTACCTTCTAACCCTAAATTAATCATTGTTGAAAATTCTTTTGGCACTGCTTGACCAAGCACAGAGATTACTCCTGCTCCACCAGCTAACACAATGCCTAATGCTAAATCATCATCTCCTGAAATCACTAAAAAATCTTTAGGTTTATTTTTTAATAATTGTAAATATTGATGCACATTATTTCCTGCTTCTTTAACCGCAATAATGTTTTTAAAATCTTGCGCCAAACGCAAAGTAGTTTCTGGTGACATATCTTTAGCTGTTCTACCAGGAACATTATATAAAATTACAGAAACTGGAGACGCTTCTGCTACTGCTTTAAAATGTTGGTACAAGCCTTCTTGTGTAGGCTTGCTATAATAAGGAGATACAGATAAAATAGCATCTATATTAGAGAAATCTGTGTTTTTAATTTCTTCTACAACTTGTGTTGTATTATTACCACCTATTCCTAATACTAAAGGTAATCTTCCTTTATTTGCTTTAACTATTGTGTTGGTTATTGCTTTTTTTTCATCTGCAGTAACCGTTACACTTTCTCCTGTGGTACCACTAATAACCAGGTAATCTGTACCGTTTATTATATTGTATTCTACAATTTCTTCAAGAGATTTATGGTCGACACTTAAATCGTCATTAAAAGGTGTTATTAAAGCAACTCCTGTACCTGTAAAATTTTTATTCATTACTTATTTTATTAAATGTATTAAGGTATTTTATTAGTTCGTTTTTAAATAAATTAAATTGTTTAAAATTGGTATCAATAATTAAATCATTCAATCTGTTGTCTGTTTGCAAAACACCTATTTTAAACTTTGCTTTAGATGCTGCTGTTAGCACTTTAAGTGATAATATATCTTCTTTATAATAACTAACTAAAGCGTCAAATGGTGTGTTTAAAAAATCTTGAAGTTCTGCATTCTTTACTTTTCCGTTCCAACGAAAATCTTTCGGATTAAAGCAAAAATTCAAAGCATGTAAATCCTTCTTTTTATTAGATGTAAACGCTATAATCTTAAGATTATTTGGTGTAACATTTATTTCTTTCGCAAATTGTCTAAAAGATTCAAAATCATCATACTCATCCATATTTAGTAGTATTCCTAAGCTCGATATTTTTTTGTTATCTACAAAAACCTTTCTAGATGCTAATAATTTACTAATATATTTTTTAGTAGAATTTTGTTTAAAACCCTTTAAAATCATTTATATTTATACTTTTTTACAAAGGTAACAAATGTAGTTAGTTTTGTTTATTAAAACCTATTCTTTACATAATGAATTATAAACATCTTTTTTTTATTGTTTTTGCATTCCTAACTTTGGGTTGCAAACAAGAAAAACTATCTCTTACTAAAATAGAAGGAAAACAAATTAACATTAGTGATAGTTTAGCCATCCATCCAGATATTGAAGCATTTATTAAACCTTACAGAGAGCATGTTAACAAAGATTTAGACAGTGTTATTTCTTATGCTGTAGACACCTACTCTAAAAAAGATGGCGAATATAACACTGCTATTGGTAACTTATTTGCAGATGCAGTAATTCAAGAATCTAATATTGTTTTTAACCAAAGAACCGGAAAAAACATAGATATGGTTTTACTTAACCATGGTGGTATTCGAGCAATTATATCTAAAGGAAATATAAGTACAAGAACAGCTTATGAGATCATGCCTTTTGAAAACAGCCTTGTTGTTGTAGAAATGAAAGGAAAAACCATACAAGACAGCTTGGTTAACTATTTAAGTAAAGCAAAACGTGCGCATCCTATTTCTGGATTAAAAATTAAAATGGATAACAATTTTAACATCACTGAAACCTCTATAAACAACAAGCCTATTGAAGCTAACAAAAGCTACTATGTGGTAACCAATGATTATTTATACAATGGAGGAGATAGAATGACTTTTTTTAAAACCAATGATAGTTTGTACGTTTTAAATTATAAAGTAAGAAATGCTTTGGTAGATTACTTTAAAAAAACAGACACTATTAACCCTGTTATTGACGACAGATTTATTCAAACAAAATAAGAAGCCACCACTAAATTTATACTTGTGAAAAGAAGAGATTTTATACAACAAACATCTGCTACAGCTGCTTTAATTACGTTAGGTGGTTTAGGTTTACAATCATTTACCTCTGGAAGTAAAACAACAAAAATAACCATATTACACACCAATGATGTACACAGTCATATTGATGCTTTTGGACCAGAAGATGGCAGAAACCCAAACCAAGGTGGTGTTGCAAGAAGAGCCAGTTTAGTGCAGAATATTAGAAATGAAAACCCAAATACATTACTACTAGATGCTGGAGACATTTTTCAAGGTACACCTTATTTTAACTATTATGGTGGAGAGCTAGAATTTAAACTTATGAGCATGCTTAAATATGATGCTGCAACTATAGGAAACCATGATTTTGACAATGGTGTTGATGGCCTATTGGCACAATTACCACATGCTAAGTTTGACTTTTTATCTGCTAATTATGATTTTTCTAATACGGTTTTAGACACTTTTGTAAAACCATACAAAACCTTTAATAAAGACGGAATAAAAATTGGAGTTTTTGGTTTAGGTATTGAGCTTAATGGTTTAGTAGACAAAAGCATGTATAAAGAAACGGTTTATCTTGATCCTGTTGAAACTGCACAAGAAATGACTAGAGTTTTAAAAGAAGATGAAAAATGTGATTTGGTTATTTGCTTATCGCATTTAGGCTACCATTACAAAAACGCTCCTTCAAAAATTAGCGATTTATCATTAGCTAAAGCTACTAAAAATATAGATTTGATTATTGGAGGACACACACATACTTTTTTACCAAAACCTACAGTAACTAAAAATAGTGAAGGCAAAAATGTTTTAGTAAACCAAGTTGGTTGCTACGGAATAAACCTAGGGAAAATAGACTTTTATTTTGATGCAGACAAAAACAAAGCAGCAGAAGGAACTTCTATACTAGTGTAAACTATTTAAAAAAGCATTTGCTTTTATTTTTATATTGTCTGTGTTTTTATTTCTTTCTTTTATATAATTGAATAGAAATAGTAAACCAACAACATGTAAAACTCTATCCAGCAATACAAAACTCCAATTGTATAAATAATAAACACTTATGTAGTGTAGTACATCTGAAAAAGCAAAACATAAAACCATTATTAAAAACAATATAGAACCTTTGGTTTCAGAATTTAAATAATCTACAAAAGAAACAAAAGCTAAAACTATTAAAGCTATACTTTTAACAGCAAATAAGGTAACTTCAACACTATCTGGAATATAATATTTAATTAAATCAAAAAGAATATAAAGCAATATTGCATTAATTAAAAAGACAAAAATTAAATACGTTTTAATAACCTTATCCAACTCTAATTTTTTAATACGTTTTGCAACAGCTACTATTAAACTTAAATAGCTCAAACAATAAAAAAAGCTTGAAATATTTAAAATCATGAAACTGTTGGTAATATTAGAAGTTACATCTCCTGTAAACGAAAATAACAAAAATGCTAAAACCCATGTGTTAACCTGCTTCCCTTTTAATAGTAAGTAAATAAAAAATACAGGAACAAAAAGAGGTTTTATAATTTGCTGTAGCAAATTATTACCACTAAAAATAGCGAAAACATTTACTAACATAAGCACAAACAATACGCACAAAAAAGTATTGTTTGGAAGTTTATTTATCCAATTTTTTAAAATCATAATCATAAGTAGGTTGAAACAAATGTAGTATAATTTCACACTACACCGTTAAAAACACTTACTTTATCGATGAAATACACAAATTAGCTCGTTTACTGAAGAAAATTCTTTCAAAAAAAACAATTAAACAAGGATTAAAAGTTACTTTTTAATTGAAAAAAAAAGAATTAGGAAAGAAAAAAATAAATTTAAAATAAAGATTATTACACAAAAGCATTGCTCTTATTTTTAACTTCTATTGCAAAATTAGATTGCAGGTAAAACATAACAAAAGCAAATATATTTAAAACAATTGCTATATAATTTAACATTTCTAAGTCGGTTAAATAATAATACCCTATTAACAAAAATTCTGAAAAACTTATAGCCAGACAACCTATAAAAAGATATAAAGATTTTTTGGTATCATTATCTAAAAAATTTAAAAAAGACACTGCTAACAAAATCAATAATAACAAATTGTAACTATGCTCCACAACCCTTACCAAACTTAAAACTTTTGTATCAAACAAAATAGGATCTATTATATCACATAAAACGGTAAATAAATAAAATACAAGAGCTACTAAAACAATTGTTTGAATTAAAAATTTTTGATAAAGAACTTTTATATCTAATGTTTTAAAAGCTTCTAGAATTAAAAAGAAAAAAGATAAAACATAAAGTATATTACAAGCAAAATAAAAGATTTCATTTAAATTATTTCCATCTATTATATGCAAGATATCTGCAGCAGAATAACAGCCTAAAAATAATGAAAAATATAAAGACTTCTTTTTTCTAAATAGAAAATAAAACAAGGTAATAAAAGGAACTACTAGTAGTTCTAAAACAGAAAAAATAGAAATTTGAATAGTTTCTAAAACCAATAAACTAAAAAAACAAGCTAACATATATTTATTTAAACACCTAAAAGAGTGCTAGTTACCACGCTTCAAATATAAATAAAAATCACAACTTATCGATATAAATCTACTTTTAATCGGTTTTAAATGTTAATTCCAGCAACTACAAGACCTTTTGTAAGAATTCTTGTTCTGTAATTAAAGGTACTCCTAATTTTTCTGCCTTAGCTTTTTTACTTGGTCCCATTTTATCTCCAGCAACAATAAAACTAGTTTTAGCAGATATAGAAGAAGACACTTTACCTCCATTATCTTCTATTAACTTTTTTAGCTCTGTTCTTGAAACGGTTTCAAAAACACCAGAAACTACAAAAATTTGATTTTCCAGTTTATTGGTTTGGTTTGCTAATTTTTCTGCAGAAACCTCTAATTGCACGCCAAAGCTTCGTAACTTTTCAATGGTATGTATGTTTTCTTCTGAAGCAAAAAAGGCTAAAACGCTTTCAGCTATTTTAATTCCTATTTCATCTACATTTACCAATTCTTCTTGTGAAGCCTTTGCTATAGCATCAATACTTTTATAATGCTTAGCTAATTTTTTAGCAACAGTTTCTCCTACATACCTTATACCTAAAGCAAAAAGCACTCTTTCAAAAGGTATTTGTTTAGAAGCGGCAATACCATTTACTAAATTCTCTGCACTTTTTTCTGCCATTCGTTCTAAAGGCATGACTTGCTCCTTGGTTAAGGTGTACAAATCAGCATAATTAGTAATCAATCCTGCGCTTACTAAAAGCGCAACGGTTTCTCCTCCTAAGCCTTCAATATCCATTGCTTTTCTAGAAATATAATGTTGTATTCTACCTACTATTTGCGGTTTACAACCAGTATAATTAGGGCAAAAATGTTTTGCTTCTCCTTCTAACCTTTCTAAAGGTGTATTACACTCTGGGCAATGTGTAATGTATTGCGTTGGCTGGGAATCACTTGGTCGCTTTGTAAAATCTACAGCAATAATTTTTGGTATAATTTCTCCTCCTTTTTCTACAAACACCTCATCACCTACTCTAACATCCAACTTTTCTATTTGGTCACTATTATGTAAAGAAGCGCGTTTTACTGTGGTTCCTGCCAACTCTACAGGTTCTAAATTTGCTACAGGTGTTATAGCTCCTGTTCTACCAACCTGATAAGAAATACTATTTAAGCGTGTAGAAACTTGTTCTGCTTTAAACTTATACGCCATTGCCCAACGTGGCGCTTTAGCTGTATATCCTAATTCTTCTTGTTGTTGTAAATCATTCACCTTTACTACAACTCCATCTGTTTCGTAAGGCAAATTATGTCTTTCTGTATCCCAATAATTTACAAACGCTAAAACTTGATCTATAGAGTTTGCCAGTTTGGCTGCTTCTGGAACTTTAAAGCCCATCTGTCTGGCTTTTTCTAGACTTTCCATTTGTGTAGCTATACCTAAATTATCTCCTGTAATGTTATACAACAAACACTCTAATGGTCTTTTTGCTACTTCTGCACTATCTTGAAGTTTTAAACTTCCTGAAGCGGTATTTCTTGGGTTTCTATAAGGTTCTTCGCCAATATCTATTCGTTCTTCATTCATCTTATTAAACCCTTCAAAAGGCAAAACAATTTCGCCACGAATATCAAACTTTGCAGGATAACTACCTTTTAATTGTAATGGTACCGATTTTATAGTTTTTATATTTGCTGTAACCTCATCTCCTTGCATACCATCACCACGAGTTACTGCGCGTAGCAAACTTCCGTTTTCATAGGTTAAACTTATAGATGCTCCATCATATTTTAACTCGCAAGTATATTGAATAGGACCATCTACCATTTTTTTAATTCTGGCTTCCCAATCTTGTAAATCTTCTAGTGAATACGAATTATCTAAGCTATACATTCTGTGTTCATGCACAACAGTATTGAAATTTTTAGTAACCTCTCCTCCTACACGTAAGCTTGGCGAATTAGCATCATAAAACTCAGGGTGTTTTGCTTCTAAATCTTGAAGTTCTTTTAATTTACTATCAAAATCAAAATCGCTAATGGTAGGATTATCTAGTACGTAGTAATTATAGTTGTGCTCACGAAGTTCGTCACGTAAGTTTTGTATGTATTCTTTTGTATTCATTTACTTTTTAATTCCTTTTAACATTCTATCTTTTCCAAAAATGTCCTGCTTTAATTCTATGTTTTCAAAATTATTCTCTTGTAATAAGGCAATCATTTCTTTACCAAGATATTCGTTTATTTCAAAATACAATTCGCCTTTGGGTTTTAAATTAGCAATTGCAAATGTTGTTATTGCGCTATAAAATTGTAACGGATTATTGTCTTCTACAAACAAAGCTATATGTGGTTCATTAGCTAATACGTTGGTGCTCATTTCTTGCTTTTCAAGGTTTCTAACATAAGGCGGATTAGATACAATGATGTCAAATTTTAAATTAGAAAACTTTAAATTCCAAGACTTTTCTTTTAAAATATCGGCTTCTATAAATTCCACTTCCACATCATTTAATGCGGCATTTTCTTTTGCTTTTTCTATCGCTTTCGCGGAAACATCTAAGGCATAAACGGTAGCATTTGGTAAGTTTTTAGCTAATGAAATAGCTATACAACCTGTTCCTGTTCCAATATCTAAAATAGTTAAAGGAGTATTCTTTTTTCTAGAAGCAATAACCCATTCTACAAGCTCTTCGGTTTCTGGTCTTGGTATTAAGGTGTTTTTATTTACTTTAAAAGGCAAACCATAAAATTCAGTTTCTCCTATTATATACTGAATTGGTTCTTGCTCTTTCAGCCTGTTTAACGCTTGTAATAGCAACTCTTCTTCTGCTTTAGATATTGTTTTTTCAGGCTCTAATGCTAATTTTAACCTTGTAAAATGGCAATACGATTCTATTAACAAATAGAAAAAACTACTTACCTCCTCTTTACCATAAATAACATCAAGCGCTTTATGAAACGTTTCTTTTATTGCTTTTAATTTCATTTAAAAAAGGATAAGGAAATTATAAATTTTTAAGCATCCAAATACCACAAGAAGAATGCCCTGTATTTCCTAAAGGAGCCTCCAAGTGTTTAAATCCATAGGTTTCGTAAATATGAATTGCAGCTTTTAAGCTTGAAATGGTTTCTAAATAACATTGTTTATATCCCATTTTTCTAGCAGCTTCCATACATTTTTCAAAAAGTGGTTTTCCAATACCTTTACCTCTTATTTCTGCAGCAAAATACATTTTTTGAATTTCGCATACTTCGGTTTCAAAATCTGTTAAAGGCTTTATTCCTGCGCCACCAAAAACTTTTCCGTCTAACTCCACCACATAATAAACCTCGTTATTATTTTGGTAAGATTCAAACATTTTAGTGGTTTCTACATCTTCATAAGCAGTACCAACTAACGGAATGTCAAAATCGTGAAAACAACCTCTTATAGCTGCTTCTATTTGCGCATTATCCTTTTGTTCAATTTCTCTTATAATGATATTGCTATTACTCACTTTTAAATATTATTTTTGCTGTGAAGATACATTAAATCTAAAAAAATTTAAATGAAGAAGCTTATAATCTTATTAACAGTAATAGGTACTTTTTTAAGTTGTTCTATTAAAGAGAAACCAGAGTTTGTAAGAGTAGACAATATAAAAGTAGACGATTCTAACTCTAAATACATTACCCTTAGTGCAGATGCCTATTTTATAAATCCTAACGATATAAGTGGCGAATTAAAAACCGATGAGATTAAAGTATTTGTTAACAACAACCAAATGGCAACAGTGAAAACAAAAAGCTTTAAAGTACCTGCCAGAAAAGAATTTTCTATTCCTTTAGAAGCAAATGTACCTACAGATAGTCTTTTAAGCAACAAAAGCCTGAGTGGTTTATTAGGAAGCCTTTTAAGTCAAAAAATGAAAGTACAATATAAAGGGCAAATTAAATACAAAGTATTAGGCTTTTCGCATACCTATGATGTAGATGAAACCGAAGACGTTAAAATAAAATTTTAAGCTTATTATTATCACACACAAAGACTACATACAACGCTGCATACAAATTGCCAAACTTGGTTTAGGCACTACAAGACCTAACCCAATGGTTGGCGCTGTAATTGTGCACAACAATAAAGTTATTGCAGAAGGCTACACTAGTGCTTATGGTGGCAATCATGCAGAAGTAAACGCTATACAGGCTGTACAAAACAAAACACTATTAAAAGAAGCAACCTTATACGTTACCTTAGAACCCTGTAGTCATTTTGGTAAAACACCTCCTTGTAGTGACTTAATTATCAAACACAAAATACCCAATGTAGTTATAGGCTGTGTAGATGACAACCCTGAAGTAGCAGGAAAAGGAATTAAAAAACTAAGAGATGCTGGTTGTAATGTAACTGTTGGAGTTTTAGAAGAAGAATGTAAAGAGCACCACAAACGTTTTTTTACATTTCACAATAAAAAACGTCCTTATATTATTTTAAAATGGGCAGAAACTGCAGACGGCTTTATTGCACCAAAAACTAAAAACGAAAACAAACCCGTTTGGATAACCAATGAAATATCCAGACAACTAGTACACAAATGGCGTGCACAGGAACAAGCAATTTTAGTTGGTGCTAACACAGTAATACAAGACAACCCAAGTTTAACGGTTAGAGATTTTACTGGTAATAACCCAACTCGTGTGGTTTTAGACAAAAACAACTTACTCTCTAAAGCATACGCTGTGTTTAACAACCACGCAGAAACCATTGTTTTAAAAGAAAAAACAGCTAAAACTATTTGTCAAGCAATATACAAGCATGATATTAATTCTATTATTATTGAAGGAGGAGCGCAAACACTGCAACTTTTTATAGACGAAAACCTTTGGGATGAAGCTAGAATATTTACAGGAAACATATTGTTTAAACAAGGAGTAAAAGCACCATCGTTTTCAGGAAAAATGGTTTCTACCAAAACAATAATAGCAGATACTCTTAAAATATTTATTAACAATTAAACTGTGCAGCCATTGCTACAAAAGTAGCAATCCACAATAAACTTACTAATTAAATAGATTCCTGCTTTTGCTGGAAGAACAAAAAAACATGATTAAAAACCTAATTTTCGATTTCGGAGATGTATTTATCAATTTAGACAAAGTTGGAGCCATGCAAAATGCCTTACAAGCCTTTGAAGTAGACGCGCTTCCAGAAGAACTTGTAGCCATCAACACCTTATATGAACAAGGATTACTAGAAACTAACGAGTTTTTTGAATTCTACCAAGAAAATTTCCCAAAACTAACAAGAGATGCTATTAAAAATGCTTGGAATTTTATTCTAAAAGACTTTCCGCGTAAGCGATTAGAATTTGTACAACAATTAGCTTCAGAAAAAAAATACAAACTTATTTTATTAAGCAATACAAATGAGCTTCATATAGACTGGATAAAAGAAAATGTTTCTTTTTACGAAGAATTTAAAGCCTGTTTTGATGCTTTTTATCTGTCGCATGAAATTCAACTACGCAAACCAAATGCTAACATTTATAAATTTGTGCTAGCACAAAACAACATAAAAGCAGAAGAATCCTTATTTATTGACGATACTTTAGAAAACACTGAAGCAGCAAAACAATTAGGTATTCATGTTTGGAATATTGACGAAACCAAAGAAAATATCATCGATTTATTTACCATTAAGAAAGACTTGTTTTGATATATCTTTTACTAAGCATTATAGCTTCTACCTGTATTTTTATAATTTTTAAACTACTTGGTAAATACAAAATCAACACGCTACAAGCTATAGTAATTAACTATTTTACAGCATGCCTAACAGGAGTTTTATCTTATAATGAAAACATAAATATCTCTAGCATTATACATGAAGATTGGTTTTATGGTGCAGTAGGATTAGGCTTTCTTTTTATTTCTATTTTTAATGTTATGGCATTAACAGCACAACGCAATGGAGTAACAACTGCTTCTGTAGCTAGTAAAATGAGTGTTGTTATTCCTATAATATTTGGTATTTACGCATACCAAGAAAGTTTAGGTTGGCAAAAAACAATTGGTATTATTTTAGCATTAGCTGCTGTGTATTTAACCTCTTTAAAAACAAAAACGAGTAGTTTTAACTACAAAAATTTAAGCTTACCCGTTTTATTATTTTTAGGCTCTGGAGTAATAGATACCTCTATTAAATTTATAGAAACAAGCTATGTCTCTAAAAACGGGATTCCCATTTTTTCTGCAACCATTTTTTGTATTGCAGGTTTAATAGGCGTTATAATACTTACTATGCAAGCTTTAAAAAGAAAATTTAAGTTTGATTATAGAAGTATTTTTTTCGGTTTTCTTTTAGGAATCACCAACTACTACTCTATTTACATGTTGTTAAAAGCATTACAATTTGAAGGTATTGAAAGTGCTACTATTTTTACAGTAAATAATGTAGCAATAGTAATGCTATCTACTATAATTGGCCTTATATTTTTTAAAGAAAAACTACAAACCAAAAATTGGATAGGAATTACACTTGCCATAATTTCTATAGTATTAATTACTTTAGCATAAATGGAAGAAAAAGACACGTATAAAACCATAACAAAACCATCTGAAGAAGTTTTATTTAAAGATAAAAACTCTAAATTCTTTGGTTATGCGTTTCCTGTTGAAAACGAAGAAGACGCCAAACAACATATTGAAGCACTAAAAAAACAGCACCATTCTGCAAGACACTGGTGTTATGCCTACCAATTTGGCACCGAAGAAAAAAACCTTTCTTACAGAGCAAATGACGATGGAGAACCTAACAATAGCGCAGGAATGCCTATTTACGGACAAATTCAATCTTTTGATGTTACCAACATACTTATTGTAGTTGTACGCTATTTTGGAGGTGTAAAATTAGGCGTTGGTGGCTTAATAAACGCCTACAAAACAGGAGCTAAAATGGCTTTAGAAGCCTCTAATATTGTTAAAAAAACAATTAACGTACAATACTGTATCTCTTTTGAATACAAAAACATGAATAAAGTAATGCGTATTATTAAAGAAAAAAACTTAAATGTCACCAATCAAGTTTTAGAATTAGATTGCAAAGTATACATCGCTGTTAGAAAAAGCGAAGCTAAAACAGTTTTTGAAACTTTTAATAATCAATTTGAGATACAAATTAAAACGGTTTAATAAATACTGTTATAACTTATCTAAAATATAATCTGGACACTTCATTGGTCTTTTGGTTTTCATATTAATAAATGCTAAAACAGTACTTGCTTCTACCAAAATTTCGTCTGCTTCATTGGTAATAACATAGTCAAACTCGATCTTAACAGATGGTATTTTTTTAAGTTGTGTTTTCACTTTAATTACCTCATCATAGTATGCTGATTTCTTATATTTTAAAGCCATAGAAATTACCGGAAGCATCACTCCTTGTTTTTCCATTTCGCTGTAAGAAATACCAAACGTTCTCAACCACTCTGTTCTACCCATTTCTAGGTATAATGCGTAATTAGCATGATGTACTACACCCATTTGGTCTGTTTCACCATATCTAATTCTTATAAAAATTTCATTCACTTTCATTCTATTATATCAATAATTTTTTGTAGTTTCGAATACAGATTAAACATGCAAAAAAAATTCTTAATAATCAACTATAAAATATTTTTTTATTAATAATTTTGTTCACATATTTGCCGAGCTATAATCAACAAGAGGAAATCAATTCCTCTTTTTTTAACTAACAATAAATTTCACAAAAAATAATGAGTATTACTGCGCAATCGGCTTGGAATAATTGTCTTAATTTTATAAAAGATAACATCCAACCGCAAGCTTATAAAACTTGGTTTGAACCAATTGTTGCAGTTAAACTTGCAGATAATGCACTGAGCATTCAGGTGCCAAGTAAATTCTTTTATGAGTGGCTTGAAGAGCATTATGTGAAAATATTAAAAGTAGCACTTACCAAAGAGTTAGGCGAATCTGCCAAACTAGTTTACATTATTAAAATGGAAAACACTTATGGTAATAAGCAACCTTTTACAGAAAAAATACCTAGTTCAAATAGATCTGCTGTAAAAGCTCAAGATGTTGATATTCCTTTAAACAATAAAAACCGCGAATTACGCAACCCTTTTATTATTCCAGGAATTAGAAATGTAAAAATTGAATCGCAATTAAACCCAAACTATAGTTTTGAAAACTTTTTAGAAGGAGACTCTAACCGTTTAGCTAGAAGCGCAGGATTAGCTGTTGCTAGTAAACCAGGCGGAACTTCTTTTAACCCTCTATTAATTTTTGGAGGTGTTGGGCTTGGTAAAACACATTTAGCGCATGCTATTGGTGTAGATATCAAAGACAAATATCCAGAAAAAACCGTTTTATATATTTCTGCCGAAAAATTTACGCAACAATATATAGACTCTGTTAAAAAGAATAATAGAAATGATTTTATTCATTTTTACCAAATAATAGACATCTTAATCATTGATGATGTACAGTTTTTATCTGGTAAATCTGGAACACAAGATGTATTCTTCCATATATTTAACCATTTACACCAAAACGGAAAGCAAGTTATTTTAACAAGTGACAAAGCTCCTGTAGACATGCAAGATATTGAGCAACGCTTATTATCTAGATTTAAATGGGGTCTTTCTGCAGAATTGCAAAGTCCAGATTTTGAAACACGTGTTTCTATATTAAAAAATAAATTATATCGTGATGGTGTAGAAATGCCTGATGATATTATAGAGTATGTTGCTAAACATATTAAAACAAATATTAGAGAACTTGAAGGAGCAATTATCTCTTTAATTGCACAATCTTCTTTTAACAAAAAAGAAGTTACTATTGATTTAGCCAAACAAGTAGTTGAAAAATTTGTTAAAAACACGAAACGTGAAGTTTCTATAGATTACATTCAAAAAATAGTTTCCGATTATTTTCAAATGGATGTAGATACTTTACAGTCTAAAACAAGAAAACGCCATATTGTTCAAGCAAGACAACTTGCAATGTTTTTTGCTAAAAAACTAACAAAAGCATCATTAGCAAGTATTGGTTCACAAATAGGAAAACGTGATCATGCCACTGTACTTCATGCTTGTAAAACAGTAGACAACTTAACAGCTACAGATAAACAGTTTAGAAAATACGTAGAGGATTTAACCAAAAAGCTTTCGGTTTAAGCTTATAACAATTATCTTTTTTTAAAATTATGACAAAAATACTAATGGTTTGCCTTGGTAATATCTGTCGTTCTCCTTTGGCAGAAGGTATTTTACGCTCTAAACTTTCTGAAGATATTTTTACTATAGATTCTGCAGGAACAGGAGACTATCATATTGGCGATTTACCAGACAAACGCTCTATTGAAGTTGCCTCTAAATACGGTATTGATATAACAAACCAACGTGGCAGACAGTTTTCTGTAACAGATTTTGATCTTTTTGATTACATTTATGTAATGGATAATTCTAACTTTAAAAACGTTGTAAAATTAGCTAGAAACGAAACAGACATAGCTAAAGTAAAGCTTATTTTAAACGAAATTTATCCAAATCAAAACTACGATGTTCCTGATCCTTATCATGATAGTCAACAAGGTTTTGAGAATGTTTTTAAAATGCTAGATGAAGCTACAGATGTAATTAAAGAAAAAATTACAAAACACTAAAACACTCACTTTCAACATATTGGTTATTATTTTTTGTAACTTTATAAGAATCACTTCTTAAAATTTATAGAATGAAACCCGTAATAACCATACTATTAGCTCTTTTTTCTGTTCTATGTTTTTCTCAAAATATAAATATAGAACTTTTTTCAAGCGGACTTTCAAGTCCTGTAAACATAAAACACGCAGGAGACAATAGACTTTTTGTTGCTGAAAAATCTGGAATTATTAAAATTGTTAGCCCAAACGGAACCATACTCAACACTCCTTTTTTAGATATAAATACTTTAGTTAGAAATTCTGGTAGTGAACAAGGCTTACTTGCTATGGTATTTCATCCTGACTACCTTAACAATGGTTATTTATATGTAAACTATATCAACGATAATGGAGATACTGTAATTTCTAGATTTACAAGAAGTACTATAAATACTGCGGATGCAGACTCAGAATTAGAAATTTTGAGTATTAGTCAACCATTTTCTAATCACAATGGAGGAGATATGCATTTTGGTACAGATGGCTATCTATATATCTCTACAGGTGATGGAGGTTCTGGTGGTGATCCTGGTAATAGAGCACAAGATTTAACTACATTATTAGGTAAATTATTACGAATAGATGTAGACCAAACAAGCAGTACACATAATTACGCTATTCCTGCAGACAATCCTTTTTATGGAGCTAGTGACGGAATTAAACAAGAAATTTGGGCTTATGGTTTACGCAACCCTTGGAAATGGTCTTTTGACAGAGATACTGGAGATATTTGGATTGCAGATGTAGGGCAAAACCAAATAGAAGAAATAAATATGGTTACAGGAGGCAGTTTAGCCGTTAATTATGGATGGCGTTGTTATGAAGGAAACGCAACTTACAATACCACCAATTGTCCGTCTTCAAGCAGCTTAACTTTTCCTGTTGCGCAATACACACACAGTAATGATGGCGCCTTTAAATGTTCTATTACAGGAGGCTACAGATATAGAGGTACTGCACAACCAACCTTACAAGGATTGTACTTTTTTGCAGATTATTGTAGTGATGAAATAGGCTATGTGCAAGGAAACGGAAATTCTTTTAACCTTACCTTTATTGATGATTTTGGCAGCAATGGTTTTTCTGCTTTTGCCGAAGACATAAATGGAGAACTATATATAACAGGACTTAGCTCTGGAAATATTTACAAAATAATTGATGCAGATTTAAGCACAGAAGAACAAAGTATATTTAAGTTAAAAATATACCCAAACCCGACAAAAGATAGTTTAAATTTTGATTTTAGAAGCACAAGACAGCCTATTAAAGAAATTAATGTTTTTAATTTGCAAGGCAAACTAGTTAGAACTATTTTTAAACCTAACAACAACATTACAACTATAGATACCAAAAAACTGCAAAGCGGCTTGTACTTAATTAAAGTTATTGCAGAAAACGGCGCTATAAAAACAAGTAAATTTATTAAAGATTAATGGACAAAATTATTGGTAAACTATACCTTATACCTACAACATTAGGAGACAATGCTCCTTTAGAAGTTTTACCTATTTCTGTAAAAAAAGTAATAGAACAAGTAGATATTTTTATTGTTGAAAACGAAAAAACAGCAAGACGTTTTATAAAAAGCATTTATCCTAAAAAGCAACAATCTACCCTTACCTTGTTTCCTTTAAACAAGTTTACTGATGTTACAGAATTACCTAGCTATTTAGACCCTTGTTTGCAAGGAAAAAATGTTGGTTTATTATCTGAAGCTGGTTGTCCTGGAGTTGCTGATCCTGGCGCTGATGTTGTAAAAATTGCACACCATAAAAACATACAAGTAGTACCTTTAGTTGGCCCTTCATCTATATTACTAGCTATTATGAGCTCTGGAATGAATGGACAAAGTTTTACATTTAATGGGTATTTACCAATTGATAAAGCAGAAAGAAAACAAGAATTAAAAAACTTAGAACGTCTTTCTTTTGAAAAAAACCAATCGCAAATCTTTATTGAAACACCTTACAGAAACAATAAAATGCTAGAAGACATTTGCCTAACATTAAATAACAACACAGATGTTTGTGTAGCTTGTGATATTACACTTAGTACAGAATTTATAAAAACAAAAACGGTGAATGAGTGGAAAAAAAATAAGGTTGACCTTCATAAAAGACCAACCATTTTTATAATTCATAAAAGCTAAGCAACTAAACTATAGAAGTTGCTTTTGCTTTTTTATTTGCTTTTAATATAGAAGTATCATACCCTGAAAACTTTTTCATGTAGTATTTAATAGAGGTACCAAAAGCATCTTCAAAACCTACAGCACCATAGCTTCTTAGGTATTTTTTTACACTTCCTGGTCCTGCAAGATGTGCTGCAGCTAGTATACCAGACTCTGTTACTAGTACACCATTAATGGTCATACCATTAAAACGCTTAATATCTCTACGTAAAATCCACTTGTTACGTTCTGCATTTGCAATAAATGCTTTTTCTTGTAATTCTGGATTTTGCAAAAATTGGTTAGGGTTATAAATACCTATTAATTTTAGAGTTTCTGCTCCAAACTGGTATTTTCCTAAATACCCAAACTTATTTACTGTAAAGTAATCTCCTCTAGATTCTTTAAAAGCTAATGCTTCTTTAAAACCTACAAATGATTTTCCTAAAGTTGGTGTAAATTTCTCTTTTGGGGTATTATAAGCAAATACTCTATTAGAAACTTCTACTTTTGCTACTTCTTTAGTTTCAGGGTTTAATAAAGCTATAAATGCTTCAGAGGAAAACGAAAGTTTCAATAAAGTACAAATAGTTAATAGTAACGTAAACTTGCTAATATTTTTTATCATAACGAATAATTTTTCAGTAATAATTAATAGTAATAATCACATTAAATTTTCAGCCTGCAAATATACAACATTTTTTTTAAATCTGAAAATCAGTCATTTACACGTTTCTTATTAAAAATTAGAGTGTTAGCAACACTACATAAAAACAAGTAATCTAAAAATATATAGTATGAAACTTTATTTTGTTTTTATTGTTTATTTCTAACGTAGGAAATGGTACTTTAATTACGTTTAAAACACTAAAAACAGATTTCAAGATGTGTGAGTTTGTTTTTATTCTAGAAAAATCTATATCTAAGCTTAAATAATATTGTCTTATTCTATCTTGAGGTATAAAAACATCTGCAGTGGTTTCGTTTGTTCCTGTAAGCATTCCGTGTGCACCATAACCAAAAGCAAGGTTTAACCATTTAGGTATTTTTTCAATTTTTAAAAAAGAATGCACATTGGCACTTAGCCAATAGGTTTGCCCATTATAATCTTTTAACATTTCTTCTAGTAAGCCCTCTCCTAGCTTATCTGACCTTTGTGAAGCATATTTAGTTTGATGAAAAGAGTATTTTAAAGTAACGCGCTGTTCTTGCCAAAGTAATTCTTGACCAATATAAAGCCCTGTTCCTGCAGCATTAGACAGCATATCTCCCCAAGAAAAACCCCATTCTTTAGAGTATCCATCAAAAACTTCTACTACAGTTAAAAAGCCAAAACCTAAAGTTGCTCCATATAATATCTGGTCTTTTTTACGTACACCACTCCATTTTAAAAGGTCTGCTCCCACTCGACCAACTTGATACGAAGAAAACACATGCCCAAACTTATCCATTTGAAGCCACTCATCATTATCATTAAGCGTATGCAATTTAGAGTTTTCATAGTCTGCATACCATAACTGGTTTAAACCAACTAAGGATAAACCAATTGCAGAAGCCTCTGTTATGACTAATGCATTTCTTCTGGGTTTATTTAAAGAATCGCTTGGTGTTAAAAATACATTTATTTTAGACTGTGCGTAAATAGTAGTTGTGGCGTATACTACAAATAGGAAGTATAAAATATTTTTCAAAAGAACTATTTATTTATACCTTGAGAAGACAAATAGCGTTGATACTCTCTAGCATTTGCATTATGTTGCGCTAAAGTTTTAGCAAATTTATGAAAGCCTAATTTTTTAGCATCTGCACAAAAATATAAGTAGGTATGTTTTTCAGAATTTAAAACAGCATCTATTGCAGATATGTCTGGCATAGCTATAAGTCCTGGAGGTAATCCTAAATTTTTGTAGGTATTATAAGGAGAATCTATTTCTTTATGCACATTTAAAACACGTTTTATAATAGTGTTTTTATATTTTGGTAATTGGTATGCAGCAAACTTAAGTGTTGGGTCTGCTTGTAATGGCATACCTATTCTAATTCTATTTAAATATACTCCTGCTATTCTTGGCTGCTCACTTGCTTGCTTAGATTCTTCATGCACTATAGAAGCTAAAGCCATTACTTCATCTTTAGTTAAGTGCAAAGCTTTTGCTTTTGCAACACGATTAGTATTCCAGAATCTATTATATTCTTTTAACATTCTATCTCTGAAGGTTTCGGCAGATGAGTTCCAGAAAAACTCATAACTATTAGGAATATACATTCCTAAGGCTGTTGTTTTAGAAAACCCGTTTTTTTGTAAAAAATCATTATCAGTCATCGCTTGCAATAGACTTAAACTATCTGCTTCAATTTGAGTTGCTATTCTTCCTGCTAGTTTTTCAATAGTTTCCTGATTATTAAAAGCTATTTTAATTGGTACGTTGTTACTGCGTATAGAGTTTATAATATCATTATTATTCATTCCTTTTTTAATCACAAATCTTCCTGCTTTAAGGTTTGTGTTATATTTCTTCTTTTCTGCTAAAGCATCAAAAGCATCTATATCTTTTAATAATGGTATTAGCTGTTCTCTTACGTCATTATAACTTGCATCACTAGAAACATAGATATACGCTTCTTCATTATTAAAGGCTGTATTAACCTTAAACATAGCATTGTATACAAAATTTGCAAAAAAAGCAGCTACAATTAATCCTATTATAGCAATTGCTAGAAGTATTTTTTTAAAGTACATTTATTTATTAATGAGTTGAAAAATATATTCGTTTTTAAATTGATTGTTGATTAAATTCCAATCTTTTTTTAATCCTATTTCCTGAAACCCTTGATTGGTAAAAAGAGCTATACTTGCTTTATTTTCTTCTGATATGTTGCAATACAGCTGGTGCATATCTAAATGGGTAAAGCAATAATTAACCAACAAACTTAAGGCTTCTTTACCAAATCCTTTTTGTCTATTAGCTGCTTCTTTTACTAAAATACCAATTCCTGCTCTTCGGTTTTTAACGTCAAAATCAAAAACATCAATCATACCAAGTGCTTCATTAGCATAACTAGAAATTACCAGTCTTAACTGTTTTACTTCGTAAATATCTTTATGTGCATGCTCTAAATATTGCTTAATTAAATATTTAGAATAAGGTGTTATGGTATTACTAATCTCCCAAATGCTTTCATCGTTTTCAATAGTATGAATAAATGCTAAGTCTTCGGGTTCTAGAGCGCGTAAATAAATATGTTCGCCTTTTAATGTAATCATGAAATGGTACCTTTAAAAACTTGTTTTGCAGGACCAATTAACCAAATATCTTGGTATGCTTCTCCTTTTTTAACAAAAGACACTTGTAACTCTCCTCCTTGTACTTTTAGATTAATTAGATTTTTTTCAGTCTCACCAATATAATGCATTGCAATAGCCACTGCTGTAACTCCTGTTCCGCAAGATAAGGTTTCGTCTTCAACACCACGTTCATAGGTTCTTACAGCAAAGGTAGAGTCGTTAATTTTTGAAACAAAGTTTACATTTGTTCCTGCTTCGTTATACGGACTACCATATCTAATTTTTGCACCTTTGCTTTTAATATCAAAGGTTTTTAAATTTGCTTCTTTTTGCACATGATGCGGTGAACCTGTATTTAAGAAAATGTGATTGGCGTGTTTTTCTACCAAATCTACATTTTGCATGTGTAGTTTTATTATATCATCTTCTATTATAGCATCATGCATGCCATCTATAGCTTGAAAAGTTGTATGGTCTTTTACAATGTTTAAAAAATTTGCAAATGCTACAATGCATCTTCCTCCATTTCCACACATTGTGCTTTCATTTCCGTCGGCATTATAATACACCATTTTAAAATCTGCTGTTTCATGGTTTTCAAGTAATATTAAACCATCGGCTCCAATACCAAAACGTCTATCGCACAAAAACGCTACTTTTTTTGTGTCTTTTTTGTTAAACGTTTTTAAACGATTGTCTATCATAACAAAATCGTTTCCTGTGCCTTGGTATTTATAAAAAGTATGTGTCATTAAATAGAAATTATTACGACAAATATAGTGATATTAAACTGTATTATCAGGTGTTAAATACGCGTTAAAGTTGATTTTATTAAACAACAATTTTTTAATTTTAATCGTTAACCTTTTTATACTAAACATAAATATTATTATGAAAAAGATTTTATCAATACTATTCGTTTCGGCATTAGGAGGAGCAATAACTTTAGGTGCCTACAAAGTTTTTATTGAAAAGAACCAAGAGGTTGTAATACAAGAAAAACAAGAACAGCCTTTTTCTTTTCCCGTAAATCACAATACTAAAAACGCTAATTTTATTCCAGATGCAGATGTAAGTTTTGTAGCTGCAGCAGAAAAAACAGTACATACTGTTGTACACGTAAAAAACACTACAGTAAGCAGTGGCCAAATGACTTTTGAAGATTTATTTTTTGGAAGACAAACCCAACGTGCACAAATTGGTACTGGTTCTGGAGTAATTATTTCGCCTGATGGTTATATTATTACTAACAATCATGTAATAGCTGGTTCAAGAGCACTTACGGTTACCTTAAATAATAATAAAACTTATGAGGCTAAAATTATTGGTACAGATGAAAAAACAGATATCGCTTTAATTAAAGTAGAAGCAGATGAAGAACTACCATTTACTACTTTTGGCGATAGTGACCAAGCTAAAATTGGCGAATGGGTTTTAGCGGTTGGTAACCCTTTTAACCTTACATCTACAGTAACTGCAGGAATTATTAGTGCAAAATCTAGAGACTTATCTGGTTTAAGTAATCAATCTTTTATACAAACCGATGCTGCTGTTAATCCTGGTAATTCTGGTGGAGCGCTTGTAAATACAAATGGTGATTTAATTGGTATAAATACTGCCATTACCTCACAAACAGGCTCTTATATTGGCTATTCTTTTGCAGTACCTAGTAATATTGCCAAAAAAGTGGTGCAAGATATAATGGAGTTTGGTAATGTACAAAACGGTATTTTAGGTGTTTCTGGTGGTTCTATTAGTGCTGGTTATGCTGAAAAATTTGGACTTAACACTACAGAAGGTTTTTATATTGAAGAAGTGGAAGAAGATTCTGGTGCTGATATTGCTGGATTAAAAAGTGGTGATATTATTCAAAAAATAGAAAATATTGAAATTAAAAAGTTTTCTGACTTAAAAGGATTTTTAAATTCTAAAAGTCCTAATGATGTTGTAAACGTAACTATTTTAAGAGATGGAGAGAAAAAAGTATTTCCTGTTACTTTACTTAAAAACGAAACCTTAACGGTTCCTATTATAGGTGTTATTAAAAATGCAAAACCAAAAGATCTTAAAAAATATAAAACAGAAAACGGAGTAAAAATTGCCAGACTAACCAATAATAAAAATTATTTAGGCTATTGGATGAATAATGGCGTGCAAGTTGGTGATATTATTACAGCAATTAATGACACCAAAGTAAACAGTGTTGATGATGTGCAAGCCATATTAAAAAACAGACATACTAATGATTTACTACGTATAGAATTAATAAATTCTAAAGGAGAAAAAGAACGATATAACTTTAGATAATTTAATTTAAAAAATCATTTTTACACCTAACGCTCTAGTATTTTCTAGAGCGTTTTTATTTTATTAAAAATTAGTTACGAAAACGTTTGAAATATGTTACTTTTGCAAAAAATTTAACAACACAATTAAAATATTTTAACAATGCCTATTAACGAAACTTATGAAAGCGAATTAGCTTTTCAAGCAGATAGACGTAGAGCTACTGTAGAATTTATTAAAATAGTAAGCGACCTTTGGTACGATAAATCTATCGAATTAGTGATTTTTAGAAATCAATTAATAGACAAAAATGTAAGCGACATTTTAAACTTACACGAATATGCCTGTGAATTTGTACAGAAACCAATTTCTATTTTTGACTCTGTAGAAATAGCACAAGCAATTAACAATTTAGACCTTCCTCCTGCTAAATTAGATATAGGAAAATTAACTTTTGAGTATCATATGGAAGAAGGCAAATACAACAATGCTACTGCATTTGTTGCAGACAAACTTAAAGATGCTAGTAAAAATAACACCATAACTCCCAAAGATGTTGTGCTTTATGGTTTTGGTAGAATTGGTCGTTTAGTTGCTAGAGAGTTAATGACAAAAGCTGGAAAAGGAACGCAATTGCGTTTAAGAGCAATTGTTACTCGTGGCGAAATAAACGCTACTGTTTTAGAAAAAAGAGCCTCTTTACTACGTGATGATTCTGTACATGGTGATTTTTCTGGAACCGTTTCTATAGATGTAGAAAATAGCGCTTTAATAATAAATGGTACTACTGTAAATATTATTTCTGCTAATGCACCAGAAGATATTGACTATACTAAATATAATATTAATAATGCTTTAGTTATTGATAACACTGGAGCGTTTAGAGATAACGAAGCATTAAGCAGACACCTAAAATCTAAAGGAACAGACAAAGTATTACTTACTGCTCCAGGAAAAGGTGTACCTAATATTGTACATGGTGTAAACCATTATGAACATAATCCAGACGAAGTAAATATTTTTTCTGCAGCTTCTTGTACAACAAATGCAATCACTCCTATTTTAAAAGCTATGGAAGATTCTTTTGGAGTAAAAACAGGTCACCTTGAAACCATTCACGCATATACCAACGATCAAAATTTAGTAGATAATTTTCATAAAAAATACAGACGTGGTCGTGCTGCTGCATTAAATATGGTAATTACAGAAACAGGAGCCGGAAAAGCAGTTAGTAAAGCTTTACCTAGTTTAGAAGGAAAATTAACCTCTAATGCTATTAGAGTTCCTGTACCTAACGGATCTTTAGCTATTTTAAATTTAGAATTAGAAAATCCTACTTCTATTGATGGTATAAACACCATAATGAAAAAATATGCTCTTGAAGGTAATTTGGTTGAACAAATAAAATACGAGTTAAGTGATGAGTTAGTATCTAGCGATATAGTAGGTTGCTCTGCTCCTTCTATTTATGATAGTAAAGCAACTATTGTTAGAGCTGACGGTAAAAACGCTATCTTATATATTTGGTATGATAACGAGTATGGCTATAGCCATCAAGTAGTTAGGTTAGCAAAATATATAGCTAAAGTTAGAAGACATACTTATTATTAATAGTAAGATCTAAATTGTAATTACCAACGTATATATTAAAGCCTCGCATTTGTGAGGCTTTTTAATTAATTTTTTTTTTAAGCTAAATGCATTTTCTACAAAATCATTTTGAAGTTCATTTAGCATCTAAATAAACATATTTTGTTATTTTCGTAAAAAATAAACCAAACTACATTTACTAAATGAATTCTTTTAAATTTATTATAATTCTATCTATATCTTTATTCTGTACAACAATTAATGCTCAAACAGGAAATGACAAAGAGGAGGAAAAACTTTCGTTAAATACTGGTACAATAAATGAGCAGTTTGAATATATTTTAAAAAAATCAGGAAATTTTAAAGGTACTAATGGGCAACCTTATGAAGCCGTTAAACGCAGCATGTTCCTTACTTTACAAGCACATACCATTGATTCTTTAAAAACCATTCATAAAAACCTAACAGAAACACAAGCTGTTGTAAATAACCAAGCAAAAGAAATTGCTACATTAAAAACTAGTTTATCTAACACACAAGATACCCTAGATAAAACAAATGAAGAAAAAGATAGCATGTCTTTATTTGGTATAGCAATGAGTAAATCTGGATACAATGTACTTATGTGGTCTATTATTGGTGCTTTATTAGCATTTTTATTATTCTTTATCTATAAATTTAAAAATAGTAATGCTATAACTAAAGAAGCAAATAAATCTTTAGCAGAAATTGAAGAAGAATTTGAGGAACACAGAAAAATAGCTTTAGAACGCGAGCAAAAAGTTAGAAGACAACTACAAGACGAGTTAAACAAACAAAAAAAGCTATAAAAATTGCTTTTATAAAAAATTAAAAAATCTGTAATTCTCTTTACAGATTTTTTTTTTGTTATAATACACAGCTATACAGCAAATCTAGAACTGCTTTTTAAAAACTACAAAAGTTGTTTTAAATTGAAATAGAACCTTTTACTTTATTAAAAAAACTGAGAAAACTAATTCTTTAAAATTCATCATATTCTTTGCATCTTTGTAACTTATACAGAAGACTCATGAGAATTGACATTATAACTGTTTTACCAGAATTACTAGAAAGCCCTTTTAGCGCATCTATACTTAAAAGAGCAATTGAAGCAGAACTGGTAGAAGTACACTTTCATAATCTACGCGATTATACAACAGATAACTATAAATCTATAGACGATACTCAATTTGGTGGTGGCGCAGGAATGGTAATGATGATAGAACCTATAGATAAATGTATCTCTAAACTAAAAGCAGAACGCCAATATGATGAAGTTATTTATATGACTCCTGATGGAAAAACCTTAAATCAAGGTATGGCAAACCAATTATCTTTAAAAGAAAATATAATTATTCTTTGCGGACATTATAAAGGTGTAGACCAACGCGTTCGTGATCAATTTATAACCAAAGAAATATCTATTGGAGATTATGTTTTATCTGGAGGAGAACTTGGTGCTGCAGTATTATGTGATGCCGTAATTAGATTAATTCCTGGAGTTTTAGGAAACGAAACATCTGCATTAACAGATTCTTTTCAAGACAACCTATTAGCGCCTCCAATTTATACCAGACCAAGAGATTATAAAGGTTGGGAAGTTCCTGAGTTACTATTTAGTGGTAACCATGCTAAAATTGAAAAATGGAGAGAAGAACAAGCATACCAACGTACTAAAGATAGAAGACCTGATTTATTAGAAGACTAATTTTTATATACATTTCTAAAAAAACTAAAATGCAACCAAGAATTGAATCTGTTTCTGAAAAAAAGTTAGTTGGACAATCTGTTGAAATGTCTTTAATAAACAACAAAACTTTTAAACTATTCTCTAGTTTTATGCCTAACAGAAAACAAGTACAAAATAGTTTAGGCAATGCTATTTATGAAGTGATGCTATATGATGCCGAGTATTTTAAAAATTTTGCACCAAATAATATGTTTACAAAATGGGCAACTATTGAAGTTAAAAATGTAGAAAACATACCAGAAGGCATGCAAAGTATTTCTTTAAAGAGCGGATTGTATGCCGTTTTTACTTATAAAGGATTAGCAAAAGATTTTTCAAATTTAATGCAATATGTTTTTACAGAATGGTTACCAAAATCAGAATACACTTTAGATAACAGACCGCATTTTAATATACTAGGAAATAAATACATTCAAGATTCTCCAGAATCTGAAGAAGATGTTTATATACCAATACAGCGAAAATAGAACTACTATATCATTTTAGTATCTATAATACTGCGTTAAGGATTGCAAGGTTGTTTGAGCTCTTTTTTGTTTTTCTCAAAAAAAAACGAGCCTGTAAAGCCTGGTACTACGTAGCTTTAGCGAAGTAGTAAACGCCCAAATAAAGTTAATTAAAACCCTAAAAAAAGCAGTTTTAATTTTTATTTTTGTTGTTTGGTAATTAAGTTTTTATACCTATATTTGCACCACTTTTGAGCTAACCTCTGGCGAGAATCGCGAATGTTGCCTTGAAATAACTAATAAAAAATTATAAAGATGGAATCTTTAGTAAAATTTGTACAAGACGAATTTGTAACAAAAAAAGACTTTCCAGAGTTTGGAGCTGGAGACACTATTACAGTGTATTACGAAATTAGAGAAGGAAACAAAACGCGTACGCAGTTTTTTAAAGGTGTTGTTTTACAACGTAGAGGAACTGGAGCATCAGAGACATTTACCATTAGAAAAATGTCTGGAACTATTGGTGTAGAGCGTATTTTCCCAGTTAACTTACCTGCTTTACAAAAAGTAGAAGTAAACAAAAGAGGTAAAGTACGTAGAGCACGTATCTTTTACTTTAGAGGTCTTACTGGTAAGAAAGCTAGAATTACAGAAAAAAGACGTTCTTAATAAACGTTTAATATCACTTAAAAGCCTTGATAAATCAAGGCTTTTTTTATATACTTATTTTAAGTTACACCTCATGTATCTTAAACATACTATACCAAACATGCCTTGTTGGTATTTTTTAGTCTTCTTTTATAAAAGCTGTTTTTTAGTAAAAAAACAAACCTTCTAATAGTCTTATTAACAAATGTTAATAAAACAAGTTTATAACCAATTAATAACTAGATACTTAAAAACATTATTTATTTAATTTCTTATGTTATATTAGCTAAAGAATTACACACCACTATTGTGCGTTTCTGTATTAAAAGAGAATGAAAAGTGAAGTTCTATTAAAGACTCGTTCTTTAATTATAATTGTTTTTTGAGGTTTTAAAGATGCATGTGTAAATGTGTTTGTCTGAGAAATCATGAAATCTTAAATAGTACTATATATTTAAGTAGATAGTAACTAATAAGATAGAAAGTTTCTTTAACTAGTTAAAACGAAAGTAATAACTAATAAAAGATACAATGCTAAAAAAAAGTACAACACGAAAGTGAAATACAGAAAATTAAGCATCAAGAAAAACAATTAACAAAAACATTTTAGTAACAAGTCAATACATTTTGAAAGTTACAATATAAAATGTTTTATTGATATAGTGTAACTTGAATCTAAAAGGTGAAAAACACAAGTTAGAAACCCAGTTTAACAGCATTGTTAAATAGATCACGCTAAACTATTTCAAAGAAAGCCATATCCCAGTAGATTAAATTCTATGTGATATGGCTTTTACCATTTATATGGTTTTAATACTTTTACAAAAAACACACTACATTAGTACATGATTCTTCCATATATAATTGACAAAACCTACAAAAACAAAAACTTCTCTAGTAAAGAATTACCAAAAGCAGAGTATAATAATTGTACCTTTATAAATTGCATCTTTACAGATAGCTACATAACAAGTAATGCTTTTTTAGAGTGTGAGTTTATTGATTGTAACTTAAGCAATGTAAAAGCTAGAGGAGTTACTTTTAATGAGGTAATTTTTACCAATTGTAAAATGATAGGCTTCCCTTTTAATGACTGCAATTCTATGCTACTAGATATAAGTTTTACACACTGTAATTTAAATCTAGCTTCTTTTTATCAACTAAATATAAACAGTACCATTTTTAATACATGTAATCTACAAGCTGTTGATTTTACAGAATCTAATCTAACAAATGCTTGTTTTATAGATTGTAATTTAGAAAAAGCAGTGTTTGAAAATACTAATCTTGAAAAAACAGATTTTACTTCAGCAAAAAAGTATACCATATTTCCTGAAAAAAACAGAATAAAAGGAGCTAAATTTAGCAAAGATGGATTATTAGGGCTTTTAAGTATGTATAAAATAATAGTAGAATAAAGCATTTTTAGTAAAAATTTAAATAAATTTTTAAAATCTTCGCATTTATTTTGTATCAAAACACTATTGTTACCATTAACAACTGCTTTTTTGTATATTTGCACAGCTTAAATTTTAAGCTATTTTAATTCAGCAAACAAATTAAACATGACAAAAATTTCTACAATAATTTACACTAAAACAGACGAAGCGCCTGCTTTAGCTACACATTCTTTTTTACCAATAGTTCAAGCCTTTACAAACTCTGCAGGAGTAAAAGTGGAAACAAGAGATATTTCGTTAGCAGCCAGGATATTAGCTGTTTTTTCTGATATTTTACCAGAAAATCAACGTGTTAATGATACACTAGCAGAATTAGGAGAATTAGTAAAAAAACCAGAAGCTAATATTATTAAACTACCAAATATTAGTGCTTCTGTACCACAATTAAACGCTGCTATTAAAGAGTTACAAGCAAAAGGATATGCCTTACCTAATTATCCTGCTGAACCAGAAACTGCAGAAGAAAAAGATATTAAATCTCGTTACGATAAAGTTAAAGGTAGTGCTGTTAACCCAGTATTACGTGAAGGAAACTCAGATCGTCGTGCTCCTAAAGCTGTAAAAAACTACGCGAAAAAAAATCCGCATTCTATGGGAGCATGGAGCAAAGATTCTAAATCTCATGTTGCTACCATGGCACAAGGTGATTTTGAACATAATGAAAAATCTGTAGTAATGCCTGCTGCTGGTCCTATCCATATTCAATTGGTTGGTGAAAACGGCAAAACATACTTTTTAAAAGAAAATTTAAACTTATTAGAAGGCGAAATTATTGACGCTACAGTAATGAGTAAAAAAGCTTTATTAAGCTTTTTACAAGAACAAATTGCAGATGCTAAAAAACAAGGTGTGCTATTTTCATTACACATGAAAGCTACCATGATGAAAGTTAGTGACCCAATTATTTTTGGTCATGCTGTTCGTGTATTTTTTGCAGATCTTTTTGCTAAACATGCAGATACTTTTGAAGAAATTGGTGTAGATGTAAACAATGGTTTTGGTAACCTTGTTAGTAAACTACAAGAATTACCAGAAGCAAAACGCAAAGAAATTGAAGCAGATATTGAAATTGCATTAGCTAATGGTCCAGATCTTGCTATGGTAAATAGTGATAAAGGTATAACCAATCTTCACGTACCAAGTGATGTAATTATTGATGCTTCAATGCCAGCAATGATTCGTACTTCTGGACAAATGTGGAATGCCGAAGGCAAACTACAAGACACCAAAGCTGTAATTCCTGATAGTAGTTATGCTGGAATTTATGATGCTACTATAGAGTTTTGTAAAAAACATGGTGCTTTTGACCCAACAACAATGGGTACTGTTCCTAATGTTGGTTTAATGGCGCAAAAAGCAGAAGAATATGGTTCTCATGATAAAACTTTTGAAATTGCAGATAAAGGAACCGTTAAAGTTCTTGACGCAGACGGAAATACTTTAATGGAACATGCTGTTGAAGCTGGAGACATTTGGAGAATGTGTCAAGTTAAAGATGCTCCTATTCAAGATTGGGTAAAGCTAGCAGTAACAAGAGCTAGAGCCTCTAAAACTCCTGCAGTTTTTTGGTTAGATGAAAACAGAGCACATGATGCACAACTTATTAAAAAAGTAAATACATACTTACAAGATCATGATACTACTGGTTTAGATATTAGAATTCTTTCTCCTTATGACGCTACTAATTTTACATTAGAAAGAGTTAAAGAAGGGAAAGATACTATCTCTGTTTCAGGAAATGTATTACGTGATTACTTAACAGATTTATTCCCAATTTTAGAATTAGGAACTTCTGCTAAAATGCTTTCTATTGTTCCTTTAATGAATGGTGGTGGTTTATTTGAAACTGGTGCTGGTGGTTCTGCTCCTAAACACGTGCAACAATTTATTGAAGAAAACCATTTACGTTGGGATTCTTTAGGTGAATTTTTAGCACTTGCTGTTTCTTTAGAACATTTAGGTGAATCTAATAACAACGATAGAGCTAAAGTTTTAAGTGAAACACTTGATGAAGCAACAGAAAAATTATTAGAAAACAAAAAAGGACCTTCTCGTAAAACTGGAGAATTAGATAACAGAGGAAGCCACTTTTATTTAGCAATGTATTGGGCAGAAGCTTTAGCAAACCAAACTAAAGATGCAGATTTAAAAGAAACCTTTGCGCCTATTGCCAAATCTTTAAATGAAAAAGAAGAAGTAATTGTTACAGAATTAAATGAAGTACAAGGTAAACCTGTTAATATGGAAGGTTATTATGAACCTAATGATACCTTAACAAGTAACGCTATGAGACCAAGTAATACTTTTAATACTATTTTAAATACTATTAAATAATTTTAAAATAATACTATAAAAAAGCCCCTTTCTAGGGGCTTTTTTTATATTTTTATATCACATGACTTAAAAAAATGTTAGTATATGTTCCTTAAAAAAATAATTGTCTTCTTTTTATTTTACTTTACTATTTCATTTTTATCTGCACAAGAAAAATTCACCTTTAGTGGTACCATTCAAGAGGCTACAAGTAATGAATCTCTAATTAGTGTAAACATAATAATTCCAGAACTGCAAACAGGAACTACTACTAATGAATATGGCTTCTACTCTATTACTTTACCAAAAGGAGAATATAAAGTAATTATAAGCTACATTGGTTTTGCAGATGTAGTAGAAACTATTAGTCTAACAAAAAACATTACAAAAAACTTTAGCCTGGTAGAAGCTACAGAAAGTTTAGACGAAGTAATTATTACAGAAAATGTAGAAAAACTTAATATAAAAAAACCACAAATGAGTGTCAATGCACTCTCTGCAAGTACAATTAAACAAATACCTGTGGTACTTGGTGAACCTGATGTTATAAAAGCAATAACCCTACTTCCAGGAGTTACTACTGCTGGTGAAGGTGCTTCTGGCTTTAATGTTCGTGGTGGTGCTGCAGACCAGAATTTAATTTTACTTGATGAAGCTACTATTTATAATTCATCGCATTTATTTGGTTTCTTTTCGGTTTTTAATCCCGATGCCATAAAAGATTTAAAATTATATAAAGGAGGAATTCCTGCACGCTATGGAGGTCGTGTTTCTTCCGTTTTAGATATTTATCAAAAAGAAGGAAACAGCAATTCCTTTCATGCTAATGGAGGTATTGGTATTGTTTCTAGTAGATTATTAATAGAAGGCCCTATAAAAAAAGAAAAAGCATCTTTTCTTTTTGGCGGAAGATCTTCTTATGCACATCTATTTCTTCCTCTATTTGATATAGATAACAAAGCCTATTTTTATGATTTAAACACTAAAATAAGCTATAAAATCAACAAAAATAATAACGTATATCTCTCTGGATACTTTGGTAGAGACGTTTTTAGTATTAATGATAGTTTTAAAAATACCTACGGAAATTCTGTCTTAAATTTTAGATGGAACCACCTTTTTTCTGATAAACTTTTTTCAAACTTATCCTTAATTTATTCTGATTATTACTATGGTCTTAATTTAAATTTTATTGAGTTTAATTGGGATTCTGGTATTAGAAACTTCAACTTTAAATATGACTTTAAACATTATTTAAATGATAAAATTAAATTACAATATGGTTTAAATAGTATATACCACACATTCAATCCTGGTGAAATAGAACCCTCTAACGATACTTCTGCTATTAATTCTAGAAAACTAATAGATAAATATGCTTTTGAAAATGCCATATATATAGATGCAGAACATAAATTATCAGAAAAAATCACTGCTTCTTATGGTTTACGCTACAGCTCGTTTTTACGTTTGGGTCAAAAAGAATTAAATGTATATGAAAATGATAACCCTATACTTTTTAATGAAGAGCTTCAAATTTATGAAAAAGCAGATCCTATTGGTACAGAAACATACAGCAGAAGTGAAGTATTAAAATCTTTCGGAAATTTAGAACCTAGACTTGCTCTTGCCTACCAATTAAATGAACATGCTTCTATTAAAGCTAGTTATAACAGACTAAGCCAGTATTTACATTTACTTTCTAATACAAGTTCACCTACTCCTTTAGATGTATGGACACCAAGCGGTAAATACACAAAACCACAAATATTAGATCAAGTAGCAATAGGCTATTTTAAAAATTTTAATAATCAAACCTATTCGCTAGAAATAGAATCTTTTTACAAGAAAGTTAAAAACAGAATCGATTATATTGATGGTGCAGATTTGATTGCAAATGATGCTATTGAACAAATTATTTTAAACGGAAAAGCAAGAGCCTATGGTTTAGAAATTTTATTTCGAAAAAATGAAGGTCGTTTTAAAGGATGGCTAGCATATACTTTATCAAAATCAGAACAAAAAACACCAGGAAGAACTACTGCAGAAACAGGTATAAATAATGGTAATTGGTACAATACTCCGTATGATAAAACACATGATGTGTCATTTACAGGAAGTTATTATGTAAATAAAAAATGGACATTAAATACCAATTTTTTATTACAAACTGGGCAACCCGTTACCTATCCTAACGGACAATATGAATATAACGGAATAACCATACCAAGCTATGCAAACAGAAATGAATTTAGATTACCAACCTACCATCGTTTAGATCTTTCTGCAAACTACACCCCAAAACTAGAAAAACAAAAAAACTGGCAAAGTTATTGGGTTTTTGGTGTGTATAATATTTATAATAGACGTAATGCAGCTTCTATTAGTTTCAGTGAAAATAGAAATACAGGAGAAAATGAAGCTGTTAGACTTTCTATTTTCGGGATCGTTCCAGCTGTATCTTATAATTTTAAATTTTAAATCATGAAAAATATAGCTTTTAAAAAAACAATGCTACTTCTGTTTATGAAAAAGTATTTTTATGTTGTAAATAATATAAAAAGCAAATGCTTATACTTCATGATTATTAGCTTTACATTTTTAACATCTTGTGAAGATGTAGTAGATATAGACTTACCAACCTCAGAACCAAGATTAGTCATTGACGCTTCTATAAACTGGTTTAAAAATACCTCAGGAAATGAACAAACTATAAAATTATCTCTCTCTGCTCCCTTTTATGATAACCAAGTTCCTCCTGCCAATAACGCGCAAGTAATTATTACAGATACAAACAACAATACTTTTGAATTTATTGAAGATGGAGATACAGGAATATACCAAAACAATACCTTTATTCCAGAAATTAATGGAACATACCTTTTAAGTATTAATTATAATGGAGAAGTTTATACAGCAACAGAAACATTAAAATCTGTTGCAGAAATTGAATATGTAGAACAAAATCTTGAAGGTGGTTTTACAGGAGAAGAAACCGAAATAAAAGCATATTTTACAGATCCTGCAGATGAAGAAAATTATTATTTCTTCGAGTTTATTCCAAGTTTAAATGTTACTCCAACTTTAGATACTTTTAAAGATGAGTTTGTAAACGGAAACGAAGTATTTGGCTTTTATGTAGAAGAAGATTTAGATGAAGGTGAAAGCGTAATTATAAGAAACTATGGTGTTTCAGAACGCTTTTATGAGTTTATATTTGTATTATTACAACAAAGCAGTGATAATGATGGAGGCCCTTTTGAAACACAACCAGCAACCGTTCGTGGTAATTGTATCAATCAAACAAATCCAGAAAATTACCCTTTTGGCTATTTTAGACTCTCTGAAGTTTCAGAATTAAATTATACTGTTGAGTAATAGTATTTGGGCGTTACCATACAAAACCTTGGGGTTTTGTATGGTCGTGCTGTACACTATATCTTTTGCTTAGGCAAAAGGATGCCGTTTCCATCACTAACGCAAAACAATAATCGTATTTTTACAAAATGACATTTATAAAAACAACAGAACAAGACTCCAAGTATAATCATCTAGAAAAGATGGGCATTAATGCAATACTTAAAAATATAAATAACGAAGATAAAACAGTTCCTCAAGCTGTTGAAAAAGCGTTACCACAAATAGAAAAATTAGTAACACAAATAGTTTTGAAACTTCAATCTGGTGGAAGATTATTTTATTTAGGAGCAGGCACAAGCGGACGTCTAGGAATTTTAGATGCTAGTGAGTGTCCACCTACATTTGGTGTGCCTCATGATTTAGTAATAGGTATTATAGCTGGTGGAGATACTGCAATTAGAAAAGCGGTTGAATTTGCAGAAGATTCAAAAAATCTAGGATGGAAAGATTTACAAGAATATGCTATAACTGACAAAGATATTGTAGTTGGTATTGCAGCATCCGGAACAACACCTTATGTTATTGCTGCGCTTGAAGAGTGCAATAAAAATAATATAGCAACAGGTTGCATTACCTGTAATAAAATGAGTCCACTATCCCAAACTGCTCAATTACCAGTTGAAGTTGTTGTTGGTCCAGAATTTGTAACTGGTAGTTCTAGAATGAAAGCTGGAACAGCACAAAAACTAGTTTTAAATATGCTAACGACTACCACAATGATTCAACTAGGCCATATTAAAGGCAACAAAATGGTAGACATGCAATTAAGTAATAATAAATTAGTCAACAGAGGAGTTAAAATGATTATGCAAGAACTTGATATCTCAAAAGAATTAGCAGAAAATTTATTACATACTCATAAAAGCGTTAGAGCTGCAATTCAAAATTATAACCATGGAAACTAATCATACAGATAAAAATTTATTAGCTAAAGGATTAAAATTAATGTTAATAACATTAGCACTTATGTTTTTAGGTCCTGTATTATTATATATCGCTTTTAGCAATACCGAAAAACCTTTGTATTACCCTTTATTAATTGCAGGAATTACAAGTTGTGTTTGTGCTATCTATTTTGCGTTTAAAGGTATCCATACTATTATGGATAGTATGTTTAACAAAAAATAACAATTCTTTAATTAAACTCATTTTGGTGTGGTAGCATTATAACCAAAATTTGCGTCTGAAATGGAAATATTTAATCTATCCAAAATATAATTAATAATAGCATAATGATGAATAGTATGGCTGTTTGCTTGTGCTAATAAAGAGGCAAAAGTGTAATTAATTTGAATCTTACCAAGACCTAAATCATCTGTTACCATTACTTCTTTAGCAATATCAACATTACTTAAGTTATTTAACTGCTCTACAATAGTACTTAAGTAACACATTGCAGTAGCACAACAATTTTCTACATCTAAATTTCTTTTTCTTGTTGTTAAATCTACCAGGTTTTCATTATCATTAAAAATACAATCATAAAAATCTAAAATATGTCTAATATGTGACCCAATACTAGAGTAGTAAGGAGAAACAGACACATCTGCTAATTGTTTATCTGTAAGATTAGATAGTACTATTTGTGATTTAGCAAGGGTATTTAATGTAGATTGAATAATTAAGTTCATGTAATCTAAAATAGTCAAATAATATTAATATAAAAATTATTTTTTATTAGTCGTATTTACAATGAATCCTTAAGTATAAAACAAAAAAAACC
>NZ_JAHKPZ010000025.1 GCF_018860825.1 Lacinutrix sp. C3R15
TCCATACACGAGAACGTTGTACACAATACCCAAGCGCCTGAAATGAAAATCGAAAAACTGATAATCGCAATTTTAATAATCAGCTTATTTGCCTGTAATAATTCAAAAAAGACTGAAGACAAAACTAATCCGCCAAAAGTTGAATTTGACTTTTCTGATATGCCAGAAAATTATGAGGCTAAACCTGAAACTTACGTGAATGATTTGGAAAAAATCTTTACGAAAGAACAAAATCAGGAATTAGAAAAACTTTTAGTTAAACTTCAAAAAGAAAGCGGGAAAAAAATTCTGATTTTAACGGTTCCTTCAAAAGAGAAATTAAACAAAGATTGGAGTATTGACAACGGATTTACAAATAGCGGAATTATAATAACTGTTAGTGAATCTTTAAAAGATATCGGAATTGGAATAGCCAAAGACACAAAAGATATTTTATCGGAAAGTACTCGTGAAAAGATTATTGAAAACACTATCATTCCTGAATTTGAAAACGGAAATTATTACGATGGAATTAATAAAGGAATAGAAGAAATTTTAAGAAGTTGGAAATAAAAGTACTGTGTACAACACCGTATATAATTTATTGCTAGTTCTAGCCTACTTACGAAAATCCTCGCGGATTTTCTATTCGATTTTTATTTGCTAAATTAGGTGCTTAAACCACGCAACAAACCATATACAATCACGTTGTGCAACATTTAAGAGCAACCTCAAAAACCAATGAACGAAGACATAAATAAATATCTAAACGGACTTGAAAAATGGAAGTTGGAATTGAAAAAACTTCGTGAAATTATTCTTGATTGCGGATTAAAGGAAGAATTTAAATGGATGCATCCTTGCTATACTGACAATGGAAAAAATATAGTTTTAATTCACGAGTTTAAAGATTACTGTGCTATTTTATTTCATAAAGGAGCATTACTCAAAGACCCTGAAAATATTTTAGTACAACAAACTGAAAACGTACAATCGGCAAGACAAATACGATTTACTGACTTGCCCGAAATCGAGGAATTTGAACCAACTATCAAAAAATACATCCAAGAAGCAATCGGAATTGAAAAATCGGGAAAGAAAGTTGAAAAGAAAAAAACTTCTGATTTTAATGTGCCAATAGAGCTGGAACAAATATTTTCCGAAAATGCCGATTTTAAAAAAGCGTTTAATAATTTGACTGCTGGACGTCAGCGAGGCTATCTTTTACATTTTGACAAACCAAAGCAATCCAAAACAAAAATATCTCGAATTGAGAAAAATATGGAGAGAATTAAAGATGGATATGGTTTAAATGATTGTACTTGCGGATTATCGAAACGAAAACCGAATTGCGATGGTTCACATAAACAATTAGAAACTGAATAAAAAACGTTGCACAACAATGGCTATAAGTAATTGCTTGTTCTCGCCTACTTTGGAAATTCCTGCGGAATTTCCAACTCGGTGTGTACTTGCAAAGTTAAGTGCTAAACCACGCAACTACTCATAGCCAAGACCGTTGGCAATAATTTAAAAAAACAGATGGCATACACATTCAAAGTTTTAGAATTAAATCAAATTAGAATAACAAAAACAGTAAATATTGTTGCGCCAAACCGATTTGGAGTTGACAGAGAAATCGGTTTTTTTATTTATGAAAGAGAAATATCAAAAGAAAACTACACACTTAAACCGAAAGATAAAAACGAAACTGACTTCTTGAAAAAAATGTCATATCCAAATGAAACGGATTATCCAACTGACATCATTGATGAATTAATTATTAATTCTGTGAAAAGTGATTATAAAAATTCATATGTGAAATCTGATTTACTTTTCACTACTTCGGATGTTGAACATATTGAAAGGTTGACAAAACGACCATCTGAACAATCGCTTTTTACTGTACGCCAAAGTTTAGTTGGAAAGAATTTTATGGATTTTGCTGGCCAAGAAATTGCTGGTTACAGAAAATCTATTAATATTTATACTAATGGACCAAAGGAATTAATTGAGAATATTGGATTTTTAACTACTTGTGAATTTGACGAAAGCCAGGAAATATTTGATAAATTAAGCCGAATAGTATTTAAATAAAACAGAAAAACTATTGCCAACACCGTATATAATTTATTGCTAGTTCTAGCCTACTTACGAAAATCCTCGCGGATTTTCTATTCGGTTTTTATTTGCTAAATTAGGTGTTTAAACAACGCAACAAACCATATACAA
>NZ_JAHKPZ010000021.1 GCF_018860825.1 Lacinutrix sp. C3R15
GATAGTAACGGCATCCTTTTTACTTTTAAAGAAATTAGAATTATTTGTAACTGCAACGAAATCCTTTTTTACAGAGTTTTTAATCTATAGCTATAAATAGCAATAGATTATATTTTGTATAGTGATATTTAATATTACATCAACTTCAAATACATGCTGTAATTCATAAATTATTTATCAAATTTTATATATAAAAATAGGACAGGCCATTTTTTTTAGTATGGACTAAATATATTATTTGTATGAAAAGGAAGCGCTAGAAAATGTTTTTTAATTATAGATTGATATCATGTAAATGTCTCTAGCATTATTCCTGGATAGATTTTTATATTAGAATTTTTTATAAAATCATTTAATGGTGAAAATATATTGTTGTGGTGTATATTTTTAAGTAGTTATAGATCTTAGCCCATTATGAGTTAATCTATATACTTTATTATAATAAAGAGCCTTCAGAAGAATTTTTATGTAAGAGTTACTATATATAAATACAACTTTAATATTTAGAAGGCATCTGGTATCGTTAATAAATAATTTTCCAATTAATTTTTAATAAGAATTTATTCTAAAATAGAAAACAAAGTGTTTTTATAATTTATGACCTCTATTAATTACTTCCTTTTATTAAGTAATCTATAGAAGCTTTTAATTTATAAAAGTTTTCCTATTTATGTTAACGAATGATTTTTAACAGTTTCTACAGATCTATATTTTCATTTTGCAATAAAAAAAATATTGTAAAGTATTGAAAACAAGTCCTTAGAAAGCTTGATAAAAAATAATAAAAAAAAACATTAAAAAAGTCATTGTCAGAATAAAAAAGGTATCTATATTTGCACCCCGCTAGGGAAACAATATTAGTTAATCAGCGGAAAAAGTTCTAAATAAAATGATGTTTTAAAAGGGTAAAAAAAAAGATTTATTTTTTTATTTAAAAACATTGTGAGATTTAAAAAAGGGTTTTATATTTGCACCCGCTAAGCGCTAAAGCGTTTTAGGC
>NZ_JAHKPZ010000011.1 GCF_018860825.1 Lacinutrix sp. C3R15
TTTCCATAATTAATGGCAACGGTCTCGTGTATGAAAAGTGCGTGTTTGTGTCAGAGGATTTTCGGAACGAAAATCGGAAGAAAGCAAACACGCACTTTCCTTTTGATTAAGCACTAAAATAAGCATTTTTTATACACAGTGTTACCCACTGGCTTTTTTTTTCGTTTTGCTTATCAGTCGGATGTTTATGGTTTGAACGGAATTGTGCGTTGGGAAGACATACTCTTTTGCAATTTTTGGTGGCGTGGTGGCTTTGAGCGAATTGCAAATGTGTATGGCTTTGAGCGTTGGCATTGTTCAGACGAATTTTTTTGCAGTTACGAAATTTCTATCGGCAGTAAAGAGATTTCTCTTGGAAGTTGCGAGAATTCTAATGGCAATTGCAAAAATTCTATCGGCAGTTACGAGAATTCTTTTGGAAGTTGCAAGATTTCTTTTGGCAGTTATGAGATTATTAACGGCAGTTAAGAGATTTCTAACTGCCGTTAGTACATACCTAAAAGTAGTAGGTATATTTCTTTTGATAGTTTACTTATGCCTTGACGGTCTTGAATTTAATGCCTTTTATCTGACCAAATTCTGGACTTGAGGCTCCATACACAGACTTGACATATTGTTTAACTTCTCCAGCTGTGTCAACTAATCCGTTATCGACGCTATATAATATTTTGTTTCTTTCTAATCTTGAGTTGCTTACTTCTGCGTAGGCTTTTGATACTTCTGCATTTGAATCTTTTAAAGCTTGAAGTTTGGTTTGAAGTGTAGCAACTTGTAATTCGGTTTCGTTTGGGGTGTAACTTGGTTCGGAAGCCAAGACTGAAATCATTCCTTCGAAATGTTGTATTAATTGGTCGTAAGATTGTTGGCTTGAACTAATTGTTTTGGGTGCTGGTTGGTTTGGGTCGACTGGAGTTTCTATTTTGGAAGCACGTTTTCCTTGTATTTTACGATTGAAACCTTTTGCATCCTCTACTTTTTCGTCACTTGCATTTGTAGTGTTTAATGCGTTTACCAGACGAGTCGAGAGTGGACGTAAATCTGAAAAAGCTTCAACACGTTCATTGACTGCGTTATTGTAATCTGTGTTTTTGTTTACCACTCCATCTAAACTTGCGCTTGCTTGTATATAAAGTGCTTCAAGTTGTGGTAATTGTAGGCTGTTTTTTGATGGGTTGTAAGTTGCGCCATAGCCATTGACAAATGCAATAAGGTCTTGAAAGTTTGCTACATTTTTAGCGTGTCCTACTTCTGAAGTTGATGCAATAGTATTGATTATTAAGCGTTAATAATTATAAATTTAACGATTAAATCAATATGAAAAACATCAGCTTGTATTTTTTTGCGTTGGCTAAAAACCGCACCTTTCTTTTGGTTAAGCACTAAAATAAGCATTTTTTATACACAGTTGTGCTTAGTTATTTTCCACGATTTTAAATTCAACTCTTCTATTTTTATTTCTTCCGTCCTCTGTATCATTGGTTGCTATTGGTTTTTCGTTTCCGTAACCAAAATATGAAATACTACCTTCTTCTAAACCCAAACTTATAAAATAATCAGTTACAGATTTTGCTCGCTTTTCTGATAAGGCTTGGTTAAACTTCGAGCCTCCAACATTGTCTGTATGTCCAGAAATAATAATTTTTGTTCCTTGATTTTGAGTTAGCAAATTATAAACAGATTTTATTTCACTTTTTGCGCCTTTTGAAAGTTCCGAGCTGTTAAAATCAAAAACTACATTTTGAAATGTGTAATCTTTATTGATTGCTATTTTTTTATCATCATTTTTAGATACAACCACAGGTTTGATCGGTTTAGTTTCTGTCCAATCAGCGTCGTGTAAATTTACGAGGTCTATATAATAATAAGACATATTGTTTCTGTTTTTGTTTGAAACAAGTAATTTCTCTGTTTTCGAGTTTTTGAGGAAATTTCCAATTGTTAAGTACTTTTCGTTTCCATTCGCAGTAAATTCCGTTGATATTAATGTCCAAGTATTTTTATTATCATAATGTCTATCATTTTCAATTACATAGATTTTAAATTTTTCGATATTATTTTTTTTCAATTGCCTATCTGATAATTCTCGAAAAATTGAAGTATTCAATTCATTTTCGGAAAGTAAGAAGTCAATATTTTTAATTGCAAAATCTGAGTTCTCAGCAAGACTGACGAAGAATGAGATTTTGTATTTTTTTCCTCCTACTAATTTTTTTGATAGTTCAACTTGTACGTATTCTCTATAATTGTCGTCAGAGTGTAGATAAAATCCAGCAAAATTATTACCGTCTTTTGATTGTTGGAATCCGTTATAATTGTTCGGAATTCCAACTTGACCTTTAGCACAAGTATTAAATAAATCTGTTGTTCCAAAAGTGGGTGATGTCCAACTTTCTACATTATGACCGAAAGCTCCGATAATTTCAGAGCATCTTTTCGTGTTTTCAAAGCTTGGGTTTTGGACTAAATTCTGGGATTGAAGCTGAAAAGAAAATAGAATAAAAAGTATTTTGATGTAGTTCACAGGTTTTCGTTCAATTATACTTTGTTGTGCTTAGTTATTTTTGTTATAATTCTTCATTTTTTATTATATCATTGAACTCTAAAGTATCTTCCGGAGAAGGTGAGTTAATAAGAATCACTTCATTATTGATATCTAGAATAGAATAATGAGGAATAGAACTCACATTAAAAAAAGTTGTCAAATCAGAGTTTGGGGCTACACTAATCACATATTGATTTTTATCCATACCAAATTCATTTAATTCGGCTACTTTTTTTCTCCAACTTTCTTGGTTCTTATCAATTGAAAAATATAGGAATTCTACGTTTCTATCCTGAATAAGTTTTTTCCTATAAAGGTGATTTTTTTTAATTTCCTTAATACATGGTGCGCACCAGCTTGCCCAAAAGTCAATTACTTTAATTTTACCTTCTTGCTTTTGTAGAATTTCATTTAAAGTAATACTGTTTCCATCAATGTCTAGTAAAATTGAATTAAAAACTTTATCAGATAATTGATTATTAATTTTATTTAATCGCTCATTTATTTGTTCTAAAACAACTTTGTACTTTTTATCTTTTATTTGAGGTAAATAAATTTTGATTTTATCTTGTAGGTAGTTTGCATTTTCAGAAATTAAATGACTATCAAATTCAAATATCATTTTTGTAATAGCATATTCTTTAGCTTTACTAACCAAATTGTTATTGATTAAATCTAGTTGATATTCAAGCGCTTCTTTTGAATATGTATTATCTTTAAAGTTCTTTTTAGAAACGAAATAGATATAATTGGTTAAAGCAAGTTGAAAATACACATTATCTTCTTGGTCATTCCTGTTAAATATTTCAATATTTAAATCATTTAAATATTCCGAGTAATTAGTTATGGCATCTTTAGGAAACACGTTTCTATTTAATAGCCCATTTATATATTGAAATTTAAAAACGTCTTTTATCTTAGTGTAGAACAAATCAGAAACATTATTACTTTTTTTAAATTGTTCTAAAAAATGTAGTTTTTTTTGATAATCAATTTTCCATTTATTTTTAAAATCAAAAACCCCAAGTTCATCATTATATCTCGGGTACTCCAACTTTAAATCGTTAAGTTCTTTAAAAAAATTATAGTGTGCTGAATTCCTTCCTTTAAAAGTGATTGAGACATCATCTAATTTATAGCTAAGCGTATCTCCAGGTGTAACATAAATTAAAAATGGGGTTGACATGGGTTTAAAGCTATAAAATTTAAATAATCTTGGAGATTCTAAATTAAAACTTAAATTCAAGTTTTCTTCTTCATTTTTAGTTTTTAGTAAAAACGGTTGATTGGTAAATTCTATATTGGTTTCATCAAGCATTACAGATTTTATTAAAGTATCTTGGTTAAATTCAGTAAATAAATAAACTTGCTTAGATGTTTTTTCTTGTTTTAGTGTTTTTTTTTTTGCTTAAAAATTAGGAAACCAATTACAATTAAGGAAAACAAAAAAAATGCAATTATATTTGGGGATCTTTTCATAGTATTTCTAAAGAATTTAATCAATGGTTATTGGAAGGTCATAATTAAAACACTAATATACTTGTTTTTGTTTAATGTTATTTAGACCACATGAATTTTTGCGCGTTGGCTAAAAACAGCTCTTTTATTTTTTAGAGCATCGGCTTATTTTGCGCGTGGAAAAAAATAAATGTGCTGTTTGTGCGGTGGGCTTTTCAGCTTGTGGGTAACGTGTTTGTGTATGGTTAGTTGCGTGGTTTAGCGACTAAGTTAGCAAACATTTACGAACCTGTGAATATTCCGAAGGAATATTCGCAAGTAGGCTCAATGAAGCAATTAATTATACACGGTGTTGTGCGTTCGTTATTTATTTCCAGTCATTAATTTTGCTATATCATTTGCATTATCAATTTTCAATTCGGCTAAAACTTTACTTATCCGTTTTTCAAATCCGATTTGTTTATTCCGACTTGACTTGATTTCAGATATTAGTTTTTGTTCTGAAAATTTATATTTTTCTGATATGTCTTTAAAATCTTCTAAATTATAATCTGTATAATCAGAGAATGCAATATGATTTTCCGTTCTTTTATAGAAAATCCAAGGATGCCCAAGCCATAGTTGGTTCCATTTTCCCAATTCCGCATTTTCAATTTCTTCCCAATTCTGAATATCAGATAAATCTCCGCAACAAGTTGGTTCAAGTATTATCATTTCATTTTCTAAAACTACAATTCCGCCAATTATTTGTCCAACGTATTCTTGATAATCTGACAAATCAACGTCCTTAAGTTCTTTTTCAATAATGGTTTTTAATTCAGGTTCTCCGATTTTATTTATGTCAACCAAGTATGAGCCAAGTTCAATCGGTTGTAAGTCTTGTAAATTACTATCAGAAATACATTTGTACCAGAAATCGCTCCAGCCTTTTGGGTTTTCAGCTTTCGAAACAGAAGGTGATTCATATTCATTTTTCGCATAATCCCAAGGTTCAATTTCGATTGTATTTAATAATTTCATTCTGATTTCAAGGGTTTGTTTTAATGACGCACAACGTTGTTGTATATGGTTTGTTGCGTGGTTCAGCACGTAATTTAGCAAATAAAAACCGAATAGAAAATCTGCGAGGATTTTCGAAAGTAGGCTAGAACTAGCAATAAATTATATACGGTGTTGGCAACTGGCATTTTTTTCAGTGTATTATTTAATTCAGTTTCATTTTGTGTTCCGATTACGAATTTTTTACCGTTTTTTAATTCAATAGCTAATCCTTTATTTCCATTTATATTATAAACAGTTCCGTATTTACTTCCGAGTCGAATTCCGTAACCGACAAATCCATAATTTATGATTTTCATAGATTTCAATTCGCTCCATTTTATGTTCTTTTTCAAGAAGGGAACAAAACGCATCTTAATTCCGTTATCATTTATTTCCGTAATTAAAGTCATAAACCAATTAAAATATATAAACCCGAAAACAAAAACAATAAAAATAATCATTCCAACATTCGACATTGGTTTATTTCCAAATTCAACACCAAATATAATTTGTTGAATAAATCCATAAACAGCAATTGCTCCAAGTCCAATTAAAATAAGCCAAATCCACCATTGAGTAAACTTTTGCCTTTCCTTAAATTCAATTTTCGTATTCATTTCTGTTGCTTGTCTTTGCTTGTTGCCAACGTTCTCGTGTATGGAAA
>NZ_JAHKPZ010000038.1 GCF_018860825.1 Lacinutrix sp. C3R15
TGCTTGCACTTGAACTACAAACAAGAAAGCGAGAATAATATATAATTTTTTCATTTTAATTAATTAGTTAATTAGTTTTCTCTATTTAAATATACCCAAGATGTTTTGGTTTTGTTTCCTTGATATTCCATTACGTAGAAATAAGTTCCTACTGGTAATTCATCGCCACTATCAGACTGACCATACCAATCATTAGTATAATTAGTTTTAGAGTATACTTTAATACCATGTCTGTTAAAAATTTCTAATTTACTAACATCATATCCTGTTAAATCGAAATTATCATTTTTACCATCATTATTAGGAGATATACCTTGAGGAATAATACAATTAATACTTTCTACAAGTACGTCATTGTAAACCACGCAACCTAAGTCATTAGTTACTTCTACCACGTAGTTAAATGAACTTCCAGACATTGGAGGAGTAAAAATACTTGCATCTATAACAAATACATTATCACCAACAGTATTAGTTTGTAAAACAGAATCCATATCATCATATAATACATATGTTGCAGTACTAGCATCATAACTATCATTTGCTGGGTTAATAGTTAACTCATAAATAGCACCATTACAATCCCCTATTACTGTAAAATCAAATGCATCAAGAGTAGTTAAAACCTGAGTGCTAGTTTCACTACATACTCCTGAAGTTGTGTATTCTATAGTGTATGAAGTTCCTGGCAATGCATTAGTAACTTCACCTGTTACAGGGTCAATTAGAGTTCCATCTGTTACTGCTGGGTTGAAACTAAAAGTTCCGCCAGCGTCTCCAGTAATTACCACAGTACCACCATCACATCCAGCAGTTACAGTAAACGATGCATCTTCTGCATCTAAAACAGTAACATCTTCTGAACTAGTTGCGGAACAAGAACCAGATGTAGTATATACTACCGTATATGTTTCTCCAGGTGTAGCCTCTGTTACTGTACCTGTTGCTGCATCAATTAATGCACCATCTGTTGGCACAGGATCAAAAGTAAATGTACCTCCTGTAGTTCCTGTAATTTCTGCAGTACCTCCATCACAAGTTGCTGTCATAGTAAAAGTAGCGTCTTCTACACTAGAATCATCAAAAGTAATTACAACATCATCTGTAACAGTAGATGTACCACCTGTACAAAGCTCATAAGTAATAGAAGCTGTATATGTAGTTGTTTCTGTAGGTGAAACTGTTATTGTTTCAGTATCTCCTAAAGATGTAGTACCATCAAACCATTCAAAAGTATAGTTTGGAGTACCTCCTGAAGGAGCAAATCTCCAATACTCATCACTTGCAGACCAGTCTCCTGTATTTCTTCCTGGAGGAGTAAATGCAACCGTTCCTGCTACGTTTTGAACACCTATTACAGCGCTACCACTATTCCAAGTTGTACAAGTTGGTTTATCAAAAACATTTACATCAATATTGTTAGATGATTCATATAAAATAATCTGACTGCTTGATGTTAAAGAATTACAACTAAAGTGACATACATCTGTATAATTAACAACAAACTGTCTATAAGGAGCAGAACCTAAAATATAATAATTGATATCACCACAAACACTTGGGTCTATATCATGCGCAACACCAAATATATTAGCTTCAGATAATGCATTATTTGTACTATTAGGTAAACTATCTGTAAAGCCCCAAGCATTGTAGCCACCAGCATTTTCTAATTCAAAAGATAATACACCATTAGAACCAATAAGTATTTGACTATATGTTTCCCCAAAGAAACAGAATTCAAATCCTAATTCAATAATATCTGACCATGTATCATCAATATCTAAACTAGTTGGCTCACCTCCACTTGTAGCAGGAGTTGGACAAACATCTAGAGCATTAACTACATAAGTATTAGTATCGGTTCCGAAAAGGTGGAAACTTGCAGTTAAGTCTGTTTCTGGATCATCACAGGTTACTGTTTGATCTTCACCAGCATAAATAATAGAACAAGGATTTGGTGCTGGAGGACAAACAAATGTTAATGACATGCTATCAACAACACAGTTTGCGTCATCAGTATTTGCTGCAGAAAGTATAACTTCTGTATTCGCAGTATAAGGACCAAATACTACAACACCAGGTTCTGTTAGAACTTGAGGAGCACTACCTTGATCATCTGTTACTGTTATTGAAGTAGCGTCACCAAAGTCTGTAACGTTTACTTCTACGTTAAATTCTGGATTATCTGGATCTGTATTACAATCACCAACCACATCAAAATCTACAGTTTGTGGTATACATGTTTGACACCATACATCAAAATCCCATGGTGTATAACCTGTACTTGATTGACAACTACCTGAACCATCAGAATCTATTGCAACAGATATAGAGCTTCCAGTACTTGAAAATGTTAATCCTGTAAGATCTCCACCATTATCGTCTTGAAATAAAATAGAACCATCTGAATCATAAACAATTATTTCATCCCAAAAGTTTTCAATATCACCTGCATTAAACATAAGATTTAATGGGTAACCATCTGCACTTGCAAAATAAAATACCATTGGGTCATTATTACCATAACAATATGTAGTATTATAAGGACCTGCTGCACAATCTATAATAACATTTGGATCATTACGTGTTGTAAAGCTTTCTTCTGTACAACCTGTAGCATCTCCATTACCATTATATGGTACAATAGTTACATAATACGTTGTAGCATAGTCTAAAGTTCCTGGATCATAAGTTAAAACATCTCCTACATCTAAACCATTAAGCACATCTGTTCCTCCTGGTGTTGTACCTATATATAATTTATAACCGTCTACAATAACAGATGCTGCAGACCAAGTTAAATCATCATTTTCATCTACATCTATCTCACCATCCACAGGACCTGTAAGTGCTGCATTACAATTAGGTAAGGCTGTTGTATCTACACAAGCGACATCAAAACTAACTGGTGTATAACCACTAGATTCACAGCTTCCGAAACCATCTGCGTCAAAAAAGATATATAGATTACCACTATTACCTACAAAATTAAATCCTGCTAAATCACTATTACCTACAATTCCGTCATTAGAATCATATAAAAGTGTTCCGGTATTGTCTGTACCATCATAGATAAATAAATCATCCCATGTATTACCAGAGAATGCACTTTCTTCTAAGAAACCAGCAAGAAAAGAAATTGAAATAGGGTTTCCGTTTGAAGATGCAAACCACAATTCAATTATTTCGTTATTTTCATAACAAAATGTTGTATTTATTACTTCACTAGTATCACAATCTACAATTTGATTAGGATCATCTTTTACAGTAAAGCTTTCTTCTACACAATCTACAGCAGAACCATTAACATTGTATGGTACAATAGTTACATAATACGTTGTAGAATACTCTAATACTCCTGGGTCATATGTTAAAACATTTCCTACATCTAAATTATCTAAAACGTCTACACCTCCTGGTGTTGTTCCTATAGACAAGTAATACCCTTCAACAAATACTGTTGCTGCACTCCATGTTAAATCTTCATTTTCATTTACATCTACTGCTCCGTTAACTGGAGAAGTTAGAGATGCATTACAGTTAGGTAAAGCTGTTGTATCTACACAAGAAACTGTAAAATTCCAAGGATTATTTGTACAACTAACCACAGAACCATCTGATGTTACTCCTATTGAGATTGAACCTCCTGTAGAAGTAAACATTAATCCTGCTAGATTTCCTCCATTACCATAACCATTATATAATTCTGTTCCGTCTGAATCTGTTACCACTAATTCATCAAAGATATTTTCTGTAGTTCCTGAATTAAAAACGACCACTAAAGGTGCTCCTGAATTACTTGCAAAACTATACACTGTATTGTCGTTATTTTCATAACAAAAAATAGTATTTACTTCTTCACTTATAGAACAGTCTACTATTTGATTAGGATCATTTTCTGTTGTAAAAGTTTGTTCATTACAATTAACAGCTGAACCATTATCATTATAAGGAACAATAGTTACATAATACGTAGTTTCATAAGCTAAAGTACCTAAAGTATAATTTGTAGCTCCAAACACATCTACATTATCAACAACATCTGTTCCTCCTGGCGTTGTACCAACAGAAAGAATATAACCAGTAACTAAAACAGAAGCTGGGCTCCAAACTAAATCTGTATTTACATCTACATCTATTGCACCATTTACTGGTGTTGTTAAAGTAGCATTACAGTTTGGTAAAGCTGTTGTATCTACACAAGACACATCAAAATCTATAGGTATATAACCATTAGCAGCACAACTTATAGAACTATCACTATCAATTTCAATAAAAACAAAACCTGAGGTAGCTATTACAGAAACTCCTGTTAAATCTCCATCATTATTATCATCATAAAGTACGGTTCCTGTATTGTCAGTACCATCATAAATAGTAATTTCATCACAACAAGACTCCATTTGTCCTGCATTAAAAAACACATTTAAAGGACCTCCTGTTGAACTTTGAAAGTTCCACGTTGTTGTATCACTGTTACCATAACAGTATACTGTATTAATTGGTAAGCCTGAAGCACAATCTACAGGTGCATTTGGATCTGCTCCTGTTGTAAAGGTATATTCTGTACAATCTACTGCATCACCATTAGCATTAAAAGGAGTAATTGTTACATAATATGTAGTACCATATTCTAAATCTGGTAAGTCATAAGTTGTAGACAAACCTGTATTTACATTATCTAAAACATCTGTTCCTCCAGGAGTTGTACCAACAGATAAAGTATATCCTGTAGGTATTCCTGTTGCATCAGTCCATTCTAAATCTGTAGTAATAGAAACTCCTGAACTACCATTTGTTGGTGTAAGTAAGTTTACACAAGAAGGAGGATCTACAACTACTTGTGTTGCAGAAACATTATCTAAATACAGATAATAAGTAACATCTGTATCTGTAGTAATCCAATTAGTATTAATACGTAACTTAAAGTCACTTCCTGTTGGAACATCTGCTGCAGGAACTACTACAGACCAGTTAGCACAAATATTTGATGTAACATGGTTTGAATCATCAATAGTGTCAACTGTCACCCAGTTTGTCCCGTCATCTACAGAATATTGCACCAATATTTCACCCCAACCAGGTTGTGTTTCGGTTGTTGCTAAAGACCAATCTACTATTTTATAATCAAAGGCAATAGTTAAATCAGATCCATTAGATTCACCTACAATATTTGGCGAGGTAAGTTGTGCATCTGTATTTGTAACATCTAAGTTTGCTCTTACAGATCTACCATCACAGTTTTCAACAAAAGATACTGAGTAATCTTCTGCATCACTTGTCCAACCAGTTGGCAAAGTAACTCCAGAGTCGAAATTTTCTACTAAACCCACTTGGGAGAAGCCTACAAGAGACATAAACCCCAATAATAGGGAAAGGGTAATTTTTTTCATTTTACGGTTAAGGTTAGTTAATAAATATTAAATATTTTTTTTGTAATTTACTGTTATATAAACTATTATATTTAATTGTGCTTTTTTTATTAAAACACCACCTATATTTTGATGCTTTAATTAATTACCTAAAGTATAAAAAAAGATTAGCCCTAATAAATTAACTTTAATTTAATAGATTAAATACATTTTTATCCGATAAAAAACCTGTTTTATTAACAGGTATGGTGTTTTTGCAAATACTTTATGAAGTAGGATTTGGTATGGTATTATGCACCTCTTTTATCCTGTCTAAAACTTCTTTTTTTAGCTCAATATTTACACTATCTATATTTTCTTTTAATTGGGCTATTGTAGTTGCTCCTATAATATTACTTGTTACAAAAGGCTGCTGTGTTACAAACGCTAGAGACATTTGTGCTAAACTCATATTATAATCTTCGGCTATTTTTAAATATTTTTTGGTAGCTTCTGTACAAGAGTCACTACTATACCTATTAAATCTAGAAAATAATTTTAATCTTGCATTAGCAGCTGCAGTACCTTTAATATACTTACCTGAAAGCACACCAAATGCCATTGGCGAATATGCTAACAAACCAATATTTTCTCGCATTGAAATTTCTGCCATATCCCCTTCAAAAACACGATTAAGTAAAGAGTATGCATTTTGAATGGTTATCATTCTTGGTAAGTTATGTTGTTTAGATTCTTCTAAATAACGCATGGTTCCCCAAGCTTTTTCGTTTGAAATTCCTATTTGACGAATTTTACCTGACTTGATAATTGTATCTAAAGTATGTAATATTTCATTAAAATTATCTTGCCATGCATCATTTGGATTGTGTGCATAATCTCTAACTCCAAAAGTATTGGTTTGTCTTTCTGGCCAATGTAATTGATACAGATCAATATAATCTGTTTGTAAACGCTCTAAACTTTTGTTTACAGCATCCTGAATAGCTTTTGGCGTAAAACCATCGGTTCTAATATGTGCCGTATAATCTCCTGGTCCTGCAATTTTTGATGCCAACACAACCTTGTCTCTGTTTCCAGATTTTTTAAACCAATTACCTATTATACGTTCTGTTTCTGCATAAGTTTCGACATTTGCAGGAACTGGGTATAATTCTGCAGTATCAAAAAAATTCACTCCTTGATCTAAAGCATAATCCATTTGAGCAAACCCTTCGTCTTGGGTATTTTGATTTCCCCAAGTCATGGTACCTAAACAGATTTTACTTACTTTAATACTGGTATTTGGTAGTGTAGTATATTTCATCTTTAGTTTCTATAAAAGTGCTTTCTTTTTTAATTAGTTATAATAAATAACAAGCAGTATTGACTTTTTGCAACACTATTAAATATCATTTAAAAGCTTAGTTACCTCGTCTAATTTAGGAGTTAAAATAACTTCTATTCTTCTATTTTTTGCTTTTCCTTCAGTAGTTTCATTACTTGCTATTGGTGCAAATTCCCCACGTCCTGCAGCAGTTAAATTTTCTGGTTGAATCGCTTTATTCTCCCTTAATATATTAACAATTGCTGTTGCACGTTTGGTTGACAAATCCCAGTTGCTAGAAATTTGTCCTGTTCCAGTATATGGTACATTATCTGTATGCCCTTCAATTAAAACTGCTATTTCGGCATTTTCACCAAGTACAGAACCTAGTTGTTGTACTGCTTTTTTTCCTTGAACACCAACTGCCCAACTACCAGATTCAAAAAGCAATTTATTCTCCATAGAGACATATACTTTTCCATCACGTTGCTCAACGGTTAATCCTTTACCTTCAAAATCTGTTAATGCTTTAGAGATGGCATTTTTTAATTGTGTCATTGCAGCATCTTTTGCAGCAATCATGTTTTCTAATTCGGCAACTCGATTAGAACGTTGTTCTAATTCGCTTTTTATTTTTTCAAGCCTAAGATTTTCTGCTTCTAAGGCTTGTTCTTTAGCTTCTAATTGCGCTAATAACTCTCTATTTTTTTTAGAGTTTTCTGCTATAGATGCAGAACTGTTTTTTTCTAAAGCATCATAAGAAGCTTTTAAATTTTCTAGATTTGTTTTAGATGCATTATAATCTGCCTGCAATTGGTCTCTATTAGCAATGGCTTGATCATAATCTTTTTTAAGCGTTGCGTAATCGTTTTCTGTTTTGTTATTTGCTTGTAAAAGAGATTCGTTTTCATCAGAAAGCTTTCTGTTTTCTTTTTTTAAGCTTGCATATTTACTTTCTAAATCTTTATATACTTTAGGCGAAACGCATGAGGTTACTGCTATTGTTGCTATTGCTAAAACTACTAATTTACTTTTCATATTGTATTTGGGTTCTTTTGGGTTCTTTATATTCTGTCTTTTGATTTTTTGTAAAAACCAATTACTACTAACTAAAAACTAAGTAGTAGTTCTTTTATTATTCTATTTCAACTAAAACTGGACAATGATCACTGTGCACAGCTTCTTGAAGAATAACGCTTCTTTTAATTTTTTCTTTTATAGGGTTTGCAACCATAGTATAATCTAAACGCCAACCTTTATTATTTGCTCTAGAATTTGCACGATAACTCCACCAGCTATATTCTTGTTTTTCTGGGTGTTTATAACGAAAAGCATCTGTAAAACCACTAGCAATAAAATTGCCAATCCACTCTCTTTCTATAGGAAGAAAACCTGAAACGCCTTTCATTTTAGGATTATGTATATCTATTTCTTCATGACATATATTATAATCGCCACAAATAACAAGATTAGGTATTTCTTTTTTTAAGTTATTAATATACTCCTGAAACATATCCATATATTCTAACTTATGCTCCAATCTTGCATCATTTGTTCCAGAAGGCAAATACAAACTCATTACAGAAACATCTTTAAAATCTGCACGAATATTTCTACCTTCAAAATCCATAGACTCTATTCCTGTACCAAATTCTACATGATCCGGTTTAGTTTTACTTAAAATAGCAACACCACTATACCCTTTTTTTTGAGCAGAAAACCAATAATTATATTGGTAACCAGCTTCTACAAAAACATCTAAATCTAGTTGTTCTTTCATTGCTTTTATTTCTTGCAAACAAATTACATCTGGGTTTGCTGCTTTTAGCCAATCTATAAAGCCTTTATTTAGTGCTGCTCGAATTCCGTTTACGTTGTATGAGATTATTTTCAAAAGGTTTTTTATTTTAAAATAGTTATGTTTCAGCTAAAATAAATAATGCTTTACATTTACACTAAAATATTAATGTCCTTTTAACAAAAAACTATCCATAAAATATTTTAGGTATTTTTTAGTTTTAGTAACGCATGAAGTTTACATACTTTCTTTTAATGTTCTTAATTGGTTTTACTGCTTTAGCACAAGACCAAGAATCTAATTACAAGACCAAAAAGGTTCTTGTACAAGACAGTATTGCTATAGACAGTGTTAGCATAAACCCAGCTTACTTTACTATTAAAAGAAAAGACAACACTATTATTGACAGCACTTACTATTCTGTAGATTTTGCAAAAGCAAAACTATATTTAAAAAAACCTATTGCAACAGACTCTTTATTTATTAACTACTTGAAATATCCTGATTTTATAACCAAAACCTATAAACAGTTAGACCAAAAAGTTATAGTAGAAAACACAGACAACCAGCAGCAGTTATATAAAATAAAACAACCTAGCCTAACCAATACCTTTACACCTTTTGACGGCTTAACAACTTCTGGAAGTATTTCTCGAGGCGTTATTATTGGTAACAATCAAAACTCGGTTTTAAATAGCGAATTAGATTTACAAATTACTGGTAAATTAAACGATAAGGTTTCTTTAAGAGCTTCTATACAAGACGCAAACATTCCGCTTCAAGAAAGTGGCTATTCGCAACGCTTAGATGAATTTGACCAAGTATTCGTTGAACTGTTTAGCGATAACTGGAAAATTCGCGCTGGAGATGTAGACCTAGAAAACACACAGTCTACTTTTGCTAATTTTTCTAAACGCGTTCAAGGCCTATCTCTTGATGCAACCTTACACCATCCAGATTCTAAAACCAATGTTTTTGCTGCTGGCGCAATTGTAAGAGGCCAATTTACCTCCAGTCAATTTACAGCAGAAGAAGGAAACCAAGGACCTTATAAATTAAGCGGACCCAACAACGAGCTATATGTACTTGTTGTTTCTGGTAGCGAAACGGTTTACGTAAACGGAATTACCTTAGAAAGAGGTGAAAACAATGACTACATTATAAATTACAATGCTGGCGAAATTATTTTTAATTCTACTTTTCCTATAACTAGTGAAATGCGTATTACTGTAGACTACCAATACAGCGAACGCAATTACTCCAGATTAGTAGTATACGGAGGAAGCAACTACGAAAGCGAAAAACTAAAACTTGGGGTTGCTGTATATAGTGAAAATGACGCAAAAAACAACCCTTTACAACAAAACCTATCTACAGAACAAGTAGAAATATTAGCAAATGCTGGAGATGACGAAACACTCATGACAGCTTCTTCGGCAACTCCTGAAACCTATAATGAAAACCGGATTTTATATAAAAAAGAAGTTATTAATGGTGTAGAAGCTTTTGTGTTTTCTAACAACGAAGATGATGAACTTTACAGCGTAAGCTTTTCTTTAGTTGGTGATAACTTAGGAAATTACGTAGTAAGCAATATTAACGCCATTAGTACTATTTATGAATATGTAGAACCCTTAGCAGGAATAGCTCAAGGAAATTATGAACCCATAACCAACCTTATTGCACCAGACAAATTACAAATAGCTGTTGTAAACGGAAGCTATACACCTAGCACAAAAACAAATATTGGTTTTGAACTTGCTGGAAGTAAAAATGATTTAAATCTATTCTCTAATTTAGATGATGATGACAATGATGGTTTTGCTGCTAAAATAAAATTTGAACAAGCAATATTAAAAAAAGATAGCCTTTGGAATTTAAATACTTTTGCTGATGCAATCTACATGCAAGAAAATTTTAGAACCATTGAGCGTTTATATAATGCTGAATTTATTCGCGATTGGAATATAGAACAAACCTCAACCAATGAAAATGTAATAGACAATGGTAACCAAACACTTTTTACCACTGGTGTACAAACAACACATCATGAAAAAGGACTAGCCAAATACCAATATGAATATTTAAATTATTCTGAAAACTTTAACGGAAGCAGACATATACTCTATGGAGATTTAAGGTTAAATAAATGGCAAATAACATCAAACTCTAGTGCTTTAAATGCAGAATCTACTTTAAACAATTCTACTTTTTTAAGAAGCTACAACAGTATAACCTATAGCCTTAAAAAAGCTTGGATTGGCACAAAACTCGATTATGAAAACAACGAACAAAAAGACAAAGCTACAGACACCTTTACCGCATTAAGCCAACGATATAAATCGTACGAAATATATACAGGAATTGGTGATAGCACCAAAATATTTGCAGAAATTGGTTACAAGCACAGAATTAATGATAGTGTAGTAGGTACCAATCTTCAAAAAGTAAACACCTCAAACACCTACTATATAGATTCAAGAATTATTCAAAATCAAAATACTAACCTAGCCATTTACGCCAATTACAGAACATTAAACAATGTAGATGAAACACTAGACAACGAAGAATCTTTAAATTCCAGAATACAATTCAGTCAAAAATTATTTAAGCAAATGCTACACTGGAATACGGTGTACGAAACCAATTCTGGAACCTTAGCACAACAAGAATTTACCTATGTAGAAGTAGAAGCAGGACAAGGAGCATACACCTGGATTGACTATAACGAAAACAACATTCAAGAGTTAGAAGAATTTGAAATCGCTCAATTTGCAGATCAAGGTACTTATATAAGAGTATTACTACCTAACCAAGTATATGTAAAAACGCATCAAAACAGGTTTAGTCAAACCATAACACTAAACCCTCAACAATGGGCAACTAATGATAAGGGGTTAAAAAAAACACTGTCTCATTTTTACAATCAAACGTCTTACTTAATAGACAGAAAACAAAAACGCGAAGGCAGCTCTTTTGACCTTAACCCTTTTAAAGATGATGCAGAAAAACGCCTTGGTTTACAATCTAGCTTTAGAAATGTTTTCTTTTTTAATAGAGGAAAACAACATTACACAACCTCTTATACTTTTTTAACAAGCGACTCTAAAAACCTACTAACTATAGGCTCTTTAGAGGCTAACTCCAAAAGCCACCAGTTACTTTTTAACCATAAATTTGCCACAAATTGGCTAGCAAACTTATCCACCAGTTTTAGCACTAATGAAAGTAAAAGCGAAAACTACACAAGTAAAAACTATAATATAGATGAAACACAGTTAAACCCAAAATTATCTTATTTATTTAATGATAATACACGCTTTGATATATATTACCAATACACAAACAAAGAAAATACAATCACTGACCTAGAAACACTACAACAACAAAAATATGGTGCTTCTTTTGCTTTTTCTAGTCAACAGCAAATGGCTATTTCTGGAGAATTTAACTATTTTTCAAACACTTTTACAGGAGACTCTAGTTCGCCTGTTGCATACCAAATGCTAGAAGGTTTACAACCAGGAAAAAACTTTACATGGACTCTTTTAGTGCAGAAAAAACTAACCAAATACCTAGACTTAAATCTGAGTTATTTTGGTAGAAACACAGAAACTAGTAAAACCATTCACACAGGTAACATACAATTAAAAGCCTATTTTTAAATCATTTGTAACCTATGTTACGTATTTAATAATGCTAAATTTGTAAATTAGCATTTGTTATGAACAAGGTTTTAGCATTTACTTATTCTATTTTGATTCTCATCCAGAGTTTCAACATTAACTTAGAAGATTTTTCTAAGATTAATGCTTTGCTAAATCACGCCGAATTTCACAAAGAAATGTATGGCGATACTTTTTTTGAATTTATAGCAGAACATTATGGCGATGCTAAAGACAGCCATAAAAACGACCACAAAGAGCATGACGATTTACCTTTTAAAGACAGTCATCACATTTGTACTCACATCAACACATCCTTTATTAGTATTACTAACCATTTCGATTTTATCTATACCGATTTTATAGAAATACCTTTTAATTTTCACTACAACGAAGCATTAACAGATTCTGAAAAATCTTCTGTTTTTCAGCCACCCAAACACGCATAATTCATTTTAGATTTTAATCCTGTACTATAAAACAGGCATTTATTATTTTTTAAATTAATATGAATTATGTTAACAAACATTATCAAATTTAGCTTAAACAATAAGCTAATTGTTTTTCTATTTACAGCCTTTATTTTAGGCTTTGGTATTTTTTCATTATCCCAAATACCAATTGGTGCTGTACCAGACATCACCAACAATCAAGTACAAGTTATTACAACTTCAAGAAACCTATCTACACAAGATGTCGAGCAGTTTATTACCTATCCTGTAGAGCTAGAAATGGCCAATTTACCAGGAGTTGAAGAAATTAGATCGGTTTCAAAATTCGGGTTATCCGTAGTTACCATTGTATTTAATGATGATTTAGGCACCTATTTACCACGCCAGCTTATTGCTGAAAAAATTAAATCTGCTTCAGAGCAAATACCTGAAGGTTTTGGCGCTCCAGAAATGGGACCTATAACAACAGGATTAGGTGAAATTTATCAATATATATTAGACGTAAAACCCGGTTATGATGACCAATACAGTACAACCGATTTACGTACCATTCAAGATTGGATTGTTAAACGCCAATTATCAGGAATTCCTGGGGTGGTAGAAATCAATACCTGGGGAGGATTTTTAAAACAATATGAAGTTGCTATTAACCCCAACAAACTAACAGCAATGCATATTTCTATTGCAGAAATTTATGACGCTTTAGAAAAAAACAACAGTGTAACAGGAGGTGGTTATATTGAAAAAAATAACAAAGCATTTTTTATTCGCGGTGAAGGATTGGTTAGCTCCTTACAAGATATTGAAAATATTGTTGTTAAAAATGATGGCACACCTATTTATATTAAAGATGTTGCTAATGTAGGTTTTGGTAGCGCTACACGTTTTGGTGCCATAACTGGAAATGGAGAGGGTGAAAAAGTATTGGGGCAAATCATGATGCTTAAAAACGGAAACTCTAAAGAAGTAATTGACACAGTTAAAGAACGTGTTGCACAAATACAAAGCACACTACCTGAAGGGGTTTATATTAATGGTTTTTTAGAGCGTAGCGAACTCATTAACAAAACCACGTTTACAGTAGCAGAAAACTTAATTTTAGGATCTTTAATCGTCATTTTTGTCGTGGTTTTACTCCTTGGTAATTGGCGATCTGGATTGGTTGTAGCTTCTGTTATTCCGTTAAGTTTATTATTTGCCATTATATTAATGAACTACTTTGGTGTAGATGCTAATTTAATGAGTTTAGGTGCTATTGATTTTGGTATCATCATCGATGGAGCTGTTATTATTGTCGAGTTTATTGCTTTTCAAATCATGTCTAAAACCAAACATTTGGCAGAAATTAGCAAAAAAGAAAAACAAGCAGAAATAGACCAAATAACACTAAAAAGCGCTTCAAAAATGATGAATTCTGCCATTTTTGGCCAATTAATCATCTTAATTGTATTTATCCCTATTTTATCTTTAAGTGGTATTGAAGGTAAAATGTTTAGACCAATGGCTATGACCTTTAGCTTTGCTCTAATAGGAGCCATGATTTTATGCCTAACCTATGTTCCTGTAGTTTCATCGTTATTTTTAAAACCTAACAAACAATCTGCTAAAAACATTTCGGTAAGGCTCATGCAGTTTTTAAACAAAGGATACCAACCAATTATAAACTGGGCTTTAAACAACAAAAAAATAGTAATTGTACTTTCTGCAATATTACTAACATCCAGTATATGGATTTTTAGTAAAATGGGAGGCGAATTTGTACCTACTTTAGATGAAGGTGATTTTGTTATTCAACCCGTTTTAAAAACAGGAACATCTCTTGGAAAAACCATAGAAATAACCACCAGAATAGAACAGATTTTATTAGATAATTTTCCAGAAGTAGATCAGGTAGTTACTCGTATTGGTGCAGCAGAAGTACCTACAGACCCAATGTCTATGGAAGAGAGTGATGTTATTATAAAACTAATACCTAAAAAACAATGGACATCTGCAAACAGTAAAGATGAATTAGCAGATAAATTTAAAGAAGCATTAAAGGTTATTCCTGGTATGGAAGTTGAATTTACACAACCTATTGAAATGCGATTTAACGAGCTAGTTACAGGTGTAAGGGCAGATGTTGCTATTAAAATCTTTGGAGAAGACTTAACCATTTTAGCTACTAAAGCTGACCAAATAAAAAACCTTATTAAAAATGTAGAAGGTGCTGCAGATATTTCTGTAGAAAAAGTAGAAGGTTTGCCACAAATGAGTGTAACATTTAATAGAAGTAAAATTGCACGTTACGGACTAAACATTAAAGAGGTAAACCGTATAATTTCTATGGGTTTTGCTGGTGCTACTGTAGGAAATGTTTTTGAAGGCGAAAAACGCTTCGACTTAGTACTTCGCCTACAACAAAACAGTAGAAAAAACCTAGAAAGCCTACAAAATTTATTTGTTGACACTCCTAACGGAAACAAAATACCGCTTAGCGAATTAGCCGAAATCAAATACACTAATGGTCCTGCGCAAATATCACGTGATGATACCAAAAGACGTATTGTTGTTGGTATAAATGTAAGAAACAGAGACTTACAATCTGTGGTACAAGACATACAAAACATACTAGAAAGTAAACTAAAATTACCAACTGGATACAACATTACTTATGGCGGACAATTTGAAAACCTGCAAAGTGCAAAAGACAGACTACTAATAGCTGTTCCTGTTGCTTTATTACTCATATTCATCTTACTTTATTTTGCCTTTCACTCGGTAAAAGAAGCGCTTATTGTATACTCTGCCATTCCGCTTTCTGCTGTTGGAGGCATCTTATTACTTTGGCTTAGAGGTTTACCTTTTAGTATATCTGCAGGTGTTGGGTTTATTGCTCTTTTTGGTATTGCTGTACTTAATGGTATTGTACTAATTGAACATTTTAAAGAACTAAAAGAACGAGGATTTTCAAATATTAATGAACGCATTAAAAAAGGAACTAGTGAACGTTTACGCCCTGTTTTACTTACAGCTGCTGCTGCTGCTTTAGGGTTTTTACCTATGGCTGTTTCTACAAATGCTGGAGCAGAAGTACAACGTCCATTAGCAACCGTTGTTATTGGTGGTTTGGTAACAGCAACGCTACTAACCTTGGTTGTTTTACCAATTTTATATGCTTGGTTTGAAGAAAAAAAAGAACTTAAAATGAAGAAAAAAAACATAGTAACAGTACTTGTTTTGCTACTAACATTTCAAATACAAGCACAAAACAAGCCTTTAACCATTGAGCAAACTTTAGCTTTAGCAATTGAAAATAACGCAAGTTTAAAAGCTGAAAATTTAAAAACAAATCAAGAAAACGCACTCGTTAATTCTGCTTTTAGCTTTGATAAAACGAATATCTATTATAATTATGACGAAAGTAACTTAGCTATAAACAACAAACCTTTAAAGGTTTTTGGAGTATCACAAGACTTTAAATTTCCTACGGTTTATTTTGCTCAAAAAAAACAAAACCTATCTAAATTAGGAATGCAAAAAGCATCTTACAGCATGCAATTACAGCAGGTAAAAAAGTTAGTTTATGTTAATTATTACCAATTAAGCTACGCAAAAAATAAAGTTAAAAACTATAAATACCTAGATAGTTTGTATCAAGATTTTGTTGTAAAAGCAGAACGTCGTTTTGAGCTAGGGGAAACAAATTACCTAGAAATGATTACGGCTCGCTCTAAACAAAAACAATTAGAAACACTTTACAAACAATCGCTTCTAGAAGTAAACTTATCAAGAGAACAACTAAAAAAAGTGGTGCAAATAGACTCTATCGCAATTGCAGATGATTTACTTAAAAAATTGGAAGTAGAAAATATATCCGTAAATCAAAACGCAGGCCTTTCCTTGTTTGACGCTTCTATTAATTATCAAAAAGCACAAACTACTTTAGAAAAACAAAACCTGCTTCCAGATATTAATGCAACATATTTTCAAGGAACTAACAATGGTTTAAACAAAAACTTAACAGGCTACCAACTAGGCCTTAAAATACCTATTTTGTTTGGCGCACAACGTTCTAAAATTAAAGCTGCAAAAATTGCACAAGAAGTTGTTTTAACACAAAAACAAGATTACAAAACACAATTACACGCAGAACAGCAATCTTTATTTGCAAAATTACAGCAGTATGAAGAAGCTATTCAATATTATAAAACACAAGGACAAACCCTTTCTGAAGAAATAATAAAAACCGCTAACAGAACCTTTAAAGAAGGCGAAATTGATTTCTTTCAATACATACAAAGTGTAGAAACTGCAAAAGATATTCAACTCAATTATCTGGAGCAATTAAACAATTACAACCAAACAGTTATCAACATCAATTACTTAATTTTATAACAATGAAAAACATATATATCCTATTATTTTCAATGGTTTTAATAGCCTGCGGAAATTCAGAAAAAAAAGAATCTACAATTCTTGAACCAAAAACAAATAACAATCAAATTACCGTAACCAAAGCACAATTTGAAGGCGAAAAAATGGCTTTAGGAACCCTAACGGAATTCAATTTTAATGAAACCATTAAAGTAAACGGAATGATTGATGTGCCACCACGCAACAAGTCTAGCGTTACTACTTTTATTGGTGGTTACATTACAAAAACGCCATTACTAATTGGTGATACGGTAAAAAAAGGACAGCTTTTAGTTACCTTAGAAAACACAGCATTTGTAGAAATACAACAAAATTACTTAGAAGTTGCAGAGCAATTAAACTACTTAAAATCAGAATTCAACAGACAAAAAACATTGTTTGATGAAAAAATTACTTCTGAAAAAAATTATTTAAAAGCAGAAAGCGCATACAAAAGCAACTTGGCACATTACAACGGTTTACGTAAAAAGCTACAAATGATGCATCTAAATCCTAACAATGTAGAACAAGGCAAAATCTCTTCAACTATAAATTTATACGCACCAATTAGCGGAAATATAACAAAAGTAAACGTTAGTAACGGAACCTATGTATCACCAAGCGATGTCATTTTAGAAATTGTAGATATTGATCATATTCACTTAGAGCTATCGGTTTTTGAAAAAGACATTCTAAAAATAAAAAAAGGTCAGAAAATACTATTTAAAATCCCCGAAGCTTCTAATAAAACCTATGAAGCAGAAGTACATTTAGTTGGTACGACCATTGATGAGCAAACCAGACGTGTAAAGGTACATGCGCATGTAGATAATGACAAAGAAAACTTTATAGTAGGTATGTTTGTAGATGCAGATATTATTATAGATAGTAAAAAAGCACCAAGCCTACCAAAAGAAGCGATAATTGAAAGCGATAATAATTTCTTTGTTTTAACTTTAAAGGAAGAAAATGCTACCGAATTTTATTTTGAAAAGATTAAATTAGTCACAGGAAAACAAACCGAAACCTATATTGAAATTGTAAATACTGAAGCTTTAAAAGAAAAACAAATTGTAGTTAAAGGCACAACGTTATTAAATAACAGCGAAGAATAAAACACACAAGCGCGAACACATTTTTAAAAAACTAAATGAATAACCACACAACCCATTCACACAACCATGGTCATACTATGATTTTTGGTAAAAAAACAGAACTGTATTTTGCTATACTATGTGGTATTTTTTTAGTACTTGGTTTTATTATTCAAATGCTTACTAATGCACCTAACTGGTTACACTTATTAAGCTATCTTATTTCTTATTTTTTTGGAGGGTATTTCATTTCTATTGAAGCTTTTCAAAAAATAAAAAAAGGAGGTTTTGATATTGATTTTTTAATGATTGCAGCAGCCATAGGAGCTGCCTATATTGGCAGTTGGGCTGAAGGCGCTTTACTTCTGTTTTTATTTAGTTTAGGGCATGCTTTAGAGCATTATGCCATGAATAAAGCAAAAAAATCTATTGAAGCTTTAAGTGATTTATCGCCAAAAACAGCAATAATTAAAAAAGACAACCATTTAACAGAAGTTCCTATTGAAAACCTAAAAATAGGAGATATCATTGTTGTTAAGCCAAACACTAAAATAGCAGCAGATGGCGTAATAATTTTTGGAAACAGCAGTATTAATCAAGCGCCAATTACAGGAGAAAGTATGCCTGTAGATAAAACTGCAATTTCAACAACAGATAAACTACCAGAATTTAAACATATAGACAAAAAGCATATTGCTTTTACAGGAAGCATAAATGGAGATAGCACCATTGAAGTGCATGTGCTAAAACAAAGTCATGACTCTACAGTAGCACGATTAATAAAAATGGTAAGCGAGGTAGAAACGCAAAAATCACCAACACAGCGTTTAACCAAAAAGTTTGAAAAATGGTATGTACCAATAGTAATATTTGTTGTGGCACTTTTATGTTTTGCCTATTTAATTATAGACGAAACTTTTAATCAAAGCCTATACAGAGCAATAACCGTTTTGGTTGCAGCCAGCCCTTGCGCTTTAGCAATTTCTACACCAAGCGCAGTTCTTAGTGGTATTGCAAGAGCGGCACAAAAAGGGGTTTTAATTAAAGGAGGAAAAGCGCTTGAAGACCTAGGAAGCATTAAAACCATTGCATTTGATAAAACAGGAACCTTAACCGAAGGAAAACCCAAACTTACTAATGTAATTCCTTTACATAATTTTAATGAAAAAGACTTTTTACAAATAGTTTTAGAGGTAGAAAGTTTAAGCAACCATCCTTTAGCAAAGGCAATTGCTAAAGACATTGAAAAATTACATGGTATTCATTTTAACAACCATGCTAACACCATAGAAGCCATACAAGGAAAAGGAGTTTCTGCGATTTATAAAAACGAAAAAGTTCTTATTGGTAACTTAAAACTAATGGAAGATGAAGGCATCGCTATTACAGATACCGTAACGTCAAAAATGAGCAGCCTATTGCAAAATGGGCACACTGTAATGCTAGTATCTTTTAAAAAGGAAGTTATTGGTATTATTAGCGTGATGGATCTGCCTAGAAAAACCGCAGCAAACACACTACAACAATTAAAAGCTATTGGCATAAAACGCATGATTATGCTTACTGGAGACCACCAGAATGTTGGAGATGCTATTGCTAAACAAATTGGCTTAACAGAAGCAAAAGGAAACTTACTACCAGAAGACAAAGTTGCAGCTATTAAAAATTTGTTAGCAACAGACACAAAAATAGCAATGGTTGGCGATGGTGTAAATGACGCTCCTGCAATGGCATTGAGTACTGTTAGTATAGCTATGGGAGCAGCAGGTAGTGATGTAGCTTTGGAAACTGCAGATGTAGCACTAATGTCTGACAAGATTGAAAACCTACCTTTTGTAATAGGCCTAAGTAGAGCATCTAAACGCATTATAAAAGAAAATATTTTTATAAGCCTGGGTGTTGTAGCTGTACTTGTTCCTGTTACTATTTTAGGACTAACTAATATTGGCTTGGCAGTTTTTTTTCACGAAGGCTCAACAGTGGTAGTTGTATTAAATGCCTTACGATTATTAGCTTACAAAAAACATATATAAAGTAACATTTTTAACGCAACCATTTACTATTTTAAGCATCTACTAAGGGTATATCTTTTAGAAAAATAAAGACACAACTTAAATAACAACAAAATGAAAAAAATATTTTTAGGATTACTACTTTTTACCGCTTTTACAACCTTTGCGCAAGAAGCTATTCCAGAAGAAAAAGTGAAGCATAGTGAAATTAAAGTAAATACTTTTAATCTTATTGTATTTAAAGCTGTAGATTTTTCCTATGAATATTTAATAGATTCTGAATCTTCAGTTGGCGCTTCTTTTCTTTTTAATTTACAAGACCGAGAAGACAGAGAATTTGAAGATGGACCTATTTACAACGAAAAATTTGCCTTTACGCCTTACTACAGACGCTACTTTTCTAGCAAGTATGCCTGGGGATTTTTCTTAGAAGCTTTTGGTATGTATAGCGTTCAAGAAGATGTATATACAGAGTACCTAGTAGGCTCTAACGACCCTGTTTACACAGATGAAACATCAAACAACTTAGCTTTTGGTATGTCTGTTGGCGGAAAATTTGTAAGCAAAAAAGGTTTCTTATTTGAAGTATATGGTGGCGTTGGTAGAAATTTAACAACATCTAACAATGAAGTTGGAACTGATTTTGTACCTCGTTTAGGCGCAACCCTTGGCTGGAGGTTTTAATACCAAAACTGATTTTATAAAAAAAAAGCCCAAGTTTAAAACTTGGGCTTTTTTTATTCCTGCTTTTTGCAAAGATTTATTATTTCATTTTCATTAGCCAATGTTTCACATCTACCTCAGCTTTTATTAAATCTTTTAAATCTTCTATTTTAACACGTTTTTGTTCCATAGTATCTCTGTGTCTTATAGTAACCGTATTGTTCTCTAAGGTTTCGTGATCTACAGTAATACAAAATGGTGTTCCGTTAGCATCTTGACGTCTGTATCGTTTTCCTACGGCATCTTTTTCGTCATAAAACACATTAAAATCCCATTTTAAGTCTTCTACAATTTGCTTTGCTACTTCTGGCAAGCCATCCTTTTTTACTAAAGGAAAGATTGCAGCTTTTACAGGAGCTAAAACTGCTGGTAGTTTTAAAACAGTTCTTGTAGTATTATTTTCTAATGTTTCTTCTACTAAAGAGTTTGAAAACACAGCTAAGAACATTCTGTCTAAACCAATAGAGGTTTCTAACACATAAGGTGTGTAGCTTTTGTTTTCTTCATGGTCAAAATACTGAAGCTTCTTACCAGAAAATTCTTCGTGTTGTTTTAAATCAAAATCGGTACGCGAGTGTATTCCTTCTAATTCTTTAAATCCGAAAGGGAATTTAAATTCAATATCTGTTGCAGCATCAGCGTAGTGTGCTAATTTTTCGTGGTCATGAAAACGATAATTGTCCTCTCCCATACCTAAAGAAAGGTGCCATTTTAATCTGGTTTCTTTCCATTTATCAAACCATTCTTTTTGTGTACCTGGTTTAATAAAAAATTGCATTTCCATTTGTTCAAACTCACGCATTCTAAAAATAAACTGTCTAGCAACAATTTCATTTCTAAATGCTTTTCCTGTTTGTGCAATACCAAAAGGAATTTTCATTCTTCCTGTTTTTTGTACATTCAAGAAGTTTACAAAAATACCTTGCGCTGTTTCTGGACGTAAGTACAAATCCATTGCTGTTTCTGCTGATGCACCAAGTTTGGTACCAAACATTAAGTTAAATTGTTTAACGTCTGTCCAGTTTCTGCTTCCTGTTAACGGATCTGCTATTTCTAATTCTTCAATTAGGGCTTTAACATCTGCCAGATCTTCTGCTTCTAAAGATTTTCCTAAGCGTTTTAATATGGTATCAATTTTTTCTTGATATCCTAATACTCTTCCGTTAGTTGTTAAAAACTCTTCTTTATTAAAGGCTTCTCCAAAGCGTTTTTCGGCTTTTTTTACTTCCTTTTCTATCTTGGTTTCTATTTTAGCACAATAGTCTTCTACTAAAACATCTGCGCGATATCTTTTTTTAGAGTCTTTGTTATCTATTAATGGGTCGCTAAAGGCATCAACGTGCCCAGAAGCTTTCCAGGTGGTAGGATGCATAAATATTGCGGCATCTATACCTACAATATTATCATGCATTTGCACCATGGCTTTCCACCAATAGTCACGAATGTTCTTTTTAAGCTCTGCTCCATTTTGTGCGTAATCATATACTGCACTCAAACCATCGTAGATTTCACTACTCTGGAATACGTAACCATACTCCTTTGCGTGAGAGATTACTTTTTTAAATTGTTCATCTTGATTTGCCATAGATGCAAAAGTAAAAAACCACTCCATATTAATGGAATGGTTTTTAAAAAATTATACGTTATTTTTTATTTTAATGTTATTGATGTATTTCCTAAAAATGTTGCGTTTTGAAATATGTTAACATCATAAGTACCAGCTTTTAGCATTTCTTTGTTTTTTAAACTTATTTTAAGGCATGCGGTTACTTGATCTGACACATTTTTTACTGTTGTTTTTCCGCTATATGCAATGTGCTTTTCTTCAAATTTAAGAACACCTCTTTCAGATATTATTTCATCATTAACATCTACAATTTGAACATAAATATTTTTACTTCCTTTATTTGTATATGCATTACTCTCTAAGGTAGTACAAACCTCAAAATAATCTGTTTTACTCGCTTTATTGGTTTCAAAAAACCTTAATGATGAGCTAGTATTTAATGCTGCAACTTTTATATGGTTTGCTTTAAGCATACCAACCTCATTAATGATTTTATATAGTTTTTTGTTTTTTAATACCAAACTATCTAATTCTAGTTTTTGGCTTTCAAATTGTTGAGAAACAGAATCTACCTGTGATTGTAAGATATTATTATTTCTAACAAGCGAGTCTATATGACCAAAAACACCTTCTCTTTCCTTTTTAAGAGTATGTATTTGGCTTTTGTATTTACTAATTAATGATACATCTGTTTTTGTGTTTTTTACTAAGTTTAAAATGCTCTCTACTTTTGTTTTTGAGGTTTCTAACTTTGTTTTAACAACTTGGTTTTCTACAAAAACATCTTCATAAAGAGAAATCATTTCTTTTAATTCATTTTGAACAAGGTTTTTTTCTTGCTCTAAAAATTCTTCTTGATTTTTAAATGAATTAAAATAGGAAATACTATAAGATCCTAAAACAGTAATTACAATTACCAGTGTACCAATAATTAATCTGTAGTTAAAAGTTTGAGGGAAAACTAACATATTATTTATTTTACTGCACGAAACTATATATTTTGTATGATTTATTACATTTTATTCGTTAAAGTATAAGAAATAATTGTTAAAGCAATTTTATTAAACTTTTCACTTTAAATTTTGTAAGTTTAGTATTATGTTTCAATCTATTATAGATTTATTCTTTCCAAAAGTATGCTATGCATGTTATGTGCACTTGCAGGATTATGAACAGTATGTTTGTACATCTTGCAGACATAGTTTGCCTGTTACTAATTATCATTTTAATGCAAACAATGCGGTTGAAAAAGTTTTTTATGGTCGTGAAAAAGTAGAACAAGCTACTGCTTTACTTCGTTTTGAAAAGAAAAGCATTGTACAGCAACTTATTCATAATTTAAAATATAGAGGTTATGAAGAAATTGGTGTTTTTTTAGGGCAATGGTTAGGTAACGAATTAAAAGAAATAGCAGCTTATAATGAAATAGATATTGTTATTCCTGTGCCTTTACATAAAAAGAAATTAAAAAAAAGAGGCTATAATCAAGTTGCTAAATTTGGCCAAGAAATAGCCAAAGCTTTGCAAGCAGATTACAATGATGCTTCATTAATTAAAATTACAAATACCACCTCACAAGTAACCAAGAAAAGATTTGCTCGTTGGCAAACTAACTATGAGCTTTTTGCTTTGCAAAATGCTTCTTTAATAGAAAACAAACATGTTTTAATTGTAGATGACATTATTACCACAGGAGCAACTTTAGAGTCTTGCATTCAAATACTAAATAAAGCCAAAAATGTTAAAATAAGCATTGCTACCATGGCAATAGTGCAATGAGTGTTTTGTTAATGATAAATATGTTGTTACTTTGTACAAAATCATGAAATTAATAATGCGTAATAAGTTATCTAATTTATTTTTTATACTAACCATAGGCTTAATCCTAATTAGCTGTGCAAATAGAGGAAATCCTAGTGGTGGACCTAAAGATATTACTGCTCCTAAAATTGTTAAATCTATACCCCAAAATTACACCACTAATTTTAACGGTAAGGAAATTAAAATCTATTTTGATGAGTATGTAAAAATTAAAAACCTTACCAAACAGCTTATTATTTCTCCGCCAATGGATCCTTCTCCAGAAGTAACTCCTCTAGGTACAGCCAGCAAGTACATTACTATTAAAATTAATGATACCTTGTTAGAAAATACTACCTATGCTTTTAACTTTGGAAACAGTATAGTAGATAATAATGAAGAAAATCCATACTCTTATTACAAATTTGTTTTTTCTACTGGTAATTATATAGATTCACTATCTGTTAAAGGAGATATTTTAGATGCTTCGTTACGTAAACCTGAAGATTTTGTTTCTGTTAGGTTATATGAAATAGATTCTACTTTTAGCGACTCTATTGTATACAAAAAACTACCAAAATATGTAACTAACACATTAGATAGCACTACAACTTTTAGTATAGATAATATTAAAGCAGGCAAATATATGCTTGTGGCCTTAAAAGATGCTAATGAAGATAATAAATTTCAGCAATTAACAGATAAAATAGGGTTTTATAAAGACTACATTACAGTACCTACAGACAGCACTTATTCTTTAAAATTATTTAAAGAAGAAGCAGATTTCAGCATTATAAGACCTCGTTTGGTTGCTGGCGAAAAAATAGCATTTGGTTATCAAGGTGATTACAAAAATACAGCAATTAATATTACCTCTGTGGTACCTGATACTTTTAAATATACCATTACAAAAGATGCTCAAACAGATTCATTAAACTATTGGTATTCCCCAAGATTAAAAGATACAGACTCTTTACTTTTTACAGTAAAAAACAATAAATACACTAAAGATTTTACGGTTAAAATAAGTGACCAACCTAGAGATTCATTAAAAATAGAGGCTAGTAAAGGAACCTTAAACTTTAAAGACAATTTTAAAATAACTGCCAATATTCCGTTGACTAATTTTAACGAAAAAAAACTTACTATTTTAGATAAAGATTCTTTACAAGTAGCATACACAACGGTTTTAGACACGCTTAAAAACACCTATTCACTTATTTTTGATAAAACGGAAAACAACAAATACTTTGTTCAAGTTTTACCTGAAGCCTTTACCGATTTTTTTAATAATAAAAATGATTCTTTAAATTACACTTTAAGCACAAGAAACTTTGCAGATTATGGTAATGTAAGAGTAACTTTATACAATGCTAAATACCCAATAATTGCACAACTAACAGATGCTAAAGGCGAATTAAAAGCAGAAATATATAGTACACAACCAGAACCATTAGATTTTAGGTATTTAGACCCTGCAAAGTATTATTTACGTATTATATATGATACCAATAAAAACAAAAAATACGACTCTGGTAATTATTTAAAAAAGCGTCAACCAGAGCGTATTAGCCATTTTAAAGAAGCTATTGAGGTACGTGCTAATTGGGATCCTATTATAGATTTTACTCTGTTAGATTAAAAGCATCGCTATCTCCTAAAAACTGTAATCGCTCACGATATTTTTTTATATGCTTTTTATCTAGTGTAACGATTTGGGTTTGCTCTTTACCTAAGGTAATAGCACTTATTTTTTCACCTAAAACGTCATATACAGCAGAACTTCCAGAGTATTCATAATTATTGACATCAAAACCAACTCTGTTAACACCAATGCAATAGCTCATATTTTCTATAGCACGTGCTTTTAGCAAGGCATCCCAAGCAGTAATTCTTAGTTTTGGCCAATTAGCAACATATAGTAACAAATCATATGCATCTGTATTCCTTGCCCAAACAGGAAAACGCAAATCATAACACACTAAAGGGCATATTTTCCAACCCTTATAGTTTACCAATATTCTTTTATCTCCTGCCTGATAGACTTTATCTTCGCCTGCAAGCGTAAAGGTGTGTCGTTTATTATAAACGTCTATTCTTCCTTCAGGATGCACAAATAAAAGTCGGTTATAGTATTTATTATCCTCTGTAATAATAAGACTTCCTACAATAGCAGATTTACTTTTACTAGCCATTTCAAGCATCCATTGTACCGATGCTCCTTGCATGGTTTCTGCAAGTGTTGAGGCATTCATGGTAAACCCTGTAGTAAACATTTCTGGAAGCAAAATAAGATCTACTGCCTCTGTGATTGCATTGATTTTTTGCGCGAAAAGCAACCTGTTCTCTTTTGGGTTTTCCCAAACTAAATCAGACTGAACAACTGCTATTTTTAATTTTTCTTGCATACTTTAAAAGTACAGGATTTTTGTTAAAAACAACAAGAATTTAAAACTAAAAAAAATCCAGAAACAAGTAATTATGTTTCTGGATTTTAATTAAAATAACCTTAAGTAAGCACTAAATTTTTCTTAGTTTTTTATCTGCTTTCTCTATGTCTTTATTATAACCTTCTATTTTTTTAAGCCATTTTTCTTCATCTTGTGGAGAAAGTTTTCCTTTTCGCTTTAGCTTATCATATTTTTTCTGAGAACTATATAATTTGTTTTTAGCTTTTTCAAGGTTTTTTTGCGCTTTTTCTTTATTCTTTATTTCTTTTTGCGCTTTTTTAAGTTCCTTTTCTGCTTTTTTTCGTTCTTTTTCACTCGTTTTTAGCGCTTCTTCACGAGCCTCTTCTTCCTTTTGCTTATTTTTAAATGCTTTTTCCTTTTCCTTTTCGGCCTTTGCTATTTCTTTTTCTTTTTTCTCTTGCTCCTTTTCTGCTTTCTCTTTTGCTATCTCGGCTTGTTTTTTCTCTTCTAGTAATTGCATCTCTGCTTCATAAGCAGTAAAGATTTCATTGCGTTTTTCTTGAGTTAACATTTCTGTAACCTCTTTATCTCCTTGATAAATTTTATTGTTTTTTACTTTATAAGCTTCTGTATTTTCTACATTTTGAGCATGAATAGTAAAGCTAAAAGCTAAAAAAAATGTTACTGCAATTAATTTTTTCATTATTATCTTATTTAATATTTTTCTTAATATAAATTACAAATATATTGCCAAACTATATATAACCAACTTATATTTTATTAATAATTTCTGCTGCCTTTTTTAAAGTATCCTTTGTTTTGGCAAAACAAAAACGCAATACCTTATCATCTTTGTTATCATCATTAAAAACCGATAATGGTATAGCAGCTAATTTATTTTCAACCGTTAATCGTTTTGCAAAATCTACATCGTATTCTTGGGTAATTTCAGAAAAATTTAAAACCTGAAAATACGTTCCTTGTGATGCTTGAAAAGTAAATCTTGAGTCTTTAATCAAACTTAAAAACAAATCTCTTTTTTCTTGATAGAATGCTGCTATTTCTAGATAATGATTAGAATCTTGTAAATAATCTGCCAACCCTTTTTGCATAGGATGGTTTACAGAAAACACATTAAACTGGTGTACTTTTCTAAACTCTGTCATCAACGGTTTTGGAGCGCAACAATACCCTATTTTCCAACCCGTATTATGAAAAGTTTTACCAAAAGAAGCTGTTATAAAACTTCTAGCTTTTAAATCAGGAAACAAACAAGCGCTTTGGTGCTTTTTACCATCAAAAATAATATGCTCATACACCTCATCACTAAGCACAATAATATTTGTGTTTTTAGTAAGTGCTTCAAGTTGCAACATATCTGCTTTACTTAAAACACTACCACTAGGATTATGTGGTGTATTTATTATAATCATCTTTGTTTTATGGTTAATTTTTTGCTTTACAGCACTCCAATCTACACTATAATTTGGTGCATTTAACTGTACGGAAACAGGTTTTGCTCCTTGAAGTAAAATTGCTGGTTCATAACAATCATAAGCAGGTTTAAAAATAATAACCTCATCCTCCTGTTTTACAAAAGCAGAAATAATAGTAAAAATAGCCTGTGTAGCTCCAGCAGTAATGGTAATTTCTGTTTCGGGATGATAACTACTGTTATATAATAAATCAAATTTATTAGCAATACGCTCTCTTAACTCAATATTTCCTGGCATTGGCGCGTATTGGTTATAACCAGATTGCATGGCTTTGGCAACCAAATCCTTTAATTTTTTATCACTTTTAAAGTTTGGAAATCCCTGCGATAAATTAATTGCCTGGTGCTTATTTGCTAAGGCACTCATGACAGAAAAAATAGTAGTTTCTATGTTTGGAAGTTTAGAAATATGCTTCATAATTATAAATATAATGACAATTTATCTTTAAACGCTTCTTTGTCCTTAATAAAAATAGGAATACCGTTTACAAAAGGAAACACGTGGAATGAACAAGAAATTAGTAAAATCTACAAAAAGAAAACAGTAGTTTAATTACATCTATTAATACTTCATTTTTTATCTTTGGAAGCATTCAAACAAAAACAGAACATATGAAATTTTTAAAATTTTTATTACTTTTTATAACGCTGAATATGTCAGCGCAGCAAGGTGGTATGTGGATTCCTTCACTATTAGAAGGTATGAACGAAACCGAAATGGCAAATCTTGGCAGTAAACTTACAGCCCAAGATATTTATGATGTGAACCAATCTAGTTTAAAAGACGCTATTGGTCATTTTAATGGTGGTTGTACCAGTGAAGTTATTAGTGACAAAGGATTAATTTTAACTAACCATCACTGCGGATTTAGTCAAATACAATCACATTCTTCATTAGAAAACGACTATTTAAAAGATGGTTTTTGGGCCATGTCTTTAGATGAAGAATTACCAAACGAAGGTTTATTTGTTGAGTTTATTGTTAGCATTACAGATATAACAGAAGAAATTCTTGCTGTTATTAACGATGACATGACCGAAAAAGAAAAGCAATCTGTTATCGATAAAAACGCTAATGGCTTAATGAAAAATTGGCCTAGAGAGGCTTGGCAAGATGTAAAAGTGAAAGCTTTTTTTAAAGGAAATCAATATTTTTTATTCGTTACAGAACGTTTTGAAGATATTCGTTTGGTTGGTGCACCACCAACAAGCATTGGTAAATTTGGTAGTGATACAGACAATTGGGTGTTCCCGAGACATACTGGAGATTTCTCTATGTTTCGTATTTATGCTGATGCTAATAACAGACCTGCAAAATACAGCAAAGACAACAAACCATACAAGCCAAAACACTTTTTACCAGTTTCTTTAGATGGTGTTGAAGAAGGTGACTTTACTATGGTTTTTGGTTTTCCTGGAACCACAAATGAGTACCTTCCTGCTGTAGCAATTGAGCATATTACCCAAGAATTTAACCCAACAAATATTGCTATTCGTGAAGCTGCATTACAAGTGATTGATGCAAAAATGAAAGAAAGTGATGCAGTAAGAATTAAATACGCCTCTAAACAAGCACGTATTGCTAACGCTTGGAAAAAATGGATTGGCGAGAATTTAGGAATTGAAAAAAGTGATGCTGTTGCAAAACGACGTGCTTTTGAAGCTACTTTTACTAAAGCGTTAAAAGAAAAAGGACTAGAAGATAAATACGGAAATATTTTACCTCAATTTGACAAATTATATAGTGACTTTGCACCTATAAACATTAAACGCAGAAACTTTATTGAAGTCTTTTTGGTAACTAATGAGTTAATGCAAATGACGTTTAGAGCCTACCAAATGGAACAAGCTATCACTGCAAACCCGGAAGCTTTTGACAAAGCAAAAGAGCGTTTAGAAGGAACCCTAAAAAGCATTCATAAAAATTATGATGTAGCTGTAGATAAAGGTGTTTTTACTAATGTAATGCCTTTTTACAATAAAGATGTAGATGCTTCTATTTATGACAAAACAGCTTTCACTACCCTAGACAACGCTTTAAAACTTTTAGATGGAGATGCTAAAGCCGTAATTAAAAAGCTAAATAAAGATGTGGCATACCAATATGCCAAACCAATGATTGAAGAGTTCTACAGCACAATAAACAAAGAATTTGAAGAAAAAAACGAACCTATTACAGCCTTACAAACTACGTATATGACTGCTTTAATGAAAGCTTTACCAGAAGCACGTTATTTTCCAGATGCTAATAGTACGCTTCGTGTAACCTATGGTCAAGTACGAGGTTACTCACCAAGAGACGCTGTATATTACAACCCTGTGAGTTATTTAGAAGGTGTGGTTGAAAAATATGTTCCTGGAGATTATGAATTTGATGTTCCAGAAAAGTTATTAGAACTTTATAAAAACAAAGATTATGGTCAATATGCAGATAGTAACGGAAAAGTGCCTGTTTGCTTTTTAGGAACCAACCACACTACAGGAGGAAACTCTGGAAGCCCTGCCATTGATGCACACGGAAACTTAGTAGGACTTAACTTTGACAGAGTTTGGGAAGGTACTATGAGCGATATGAATTACGATCCTGAAATTTGCCGAAATATTATGGTAGATTTACGTTATGTATTATTTATTGTAGATAAATACGCTGGAGCCACGCATTTAATTGACGAGATGCAATTGGTACACCCTAAAACAGATAAGCAATAAGCATCTCGCTTATACCTAAAATTAAGTATCAAAAAAACCTGTCTCGTTTTAAAACGAGACAGGTTTTTTTTTATTTAGATTGCGCAAAAACCAATAAGTAAATACCTATTCTTCTATTTTAGCATCTGTATTTTTAGCTACTTAAACAATCTCCATCTTCTTCAACAAAAAACTAGCATTCATATTTTGACAAATACCTTGTTTTAATTTGTAATCAAAATACAATTCGTCGTTTACAATTTCTGCATCAAAATAATAGTTTTTTACTTCATCGAGTTCTTTTTCAATTTCGCATAAACTTAAATCATGCGTTGCTATAATTCCTATTGCGTTTTTAGAAACTAATTTTTCAACAAACTTACGAGAACCAATCGCTTTATCTGTAGAGTTTGTGCCTTTTAAAATTTCATCCAGAATAATAAAATATCTATCCTCTTGTAAAGCGTCTACAATAAACTTTAAGCGCGTTAACTCGCTAAAGAAATAACTACTGTCATCGGTAAGAGAATCGCTGGTACGCATACTTGTAATCAATTTTATAGGATTGTATATGCTAGACGTTGCGCAAATAGGCAAGCCTACATTTGCCATCACGATATGTAAGGAAACGGTTCGTAAAAAAGTACTCTTTCCTGCCATATTAGCTCCTGTAACAATAAAAAACTGTTGGTCTGTGATGGTTAAATCACTTGCAACTCTTTTAGAAGCATCTAGTAATGGATGCCCTAAATTTTTAGCTTCTAATACAGTATCATTAGCCACAATTTCTGGAAAAACATATTCTTGGTGATTAAAAGTATAGGCACCAAAAGTATTATATGCATCAAAAAAAGCAACCACTTCAAACCAGTGCGCAACTGTAGTTTTGTATTGTGCAATCCATTGTTCTATAGCATATGCGTTTCTTAAGTCGGATAAGAAAAAACCGTTTCCAAAAATGGCAGAAATTAAATTATTTCTATTGTCTAAAGCATCTAAATTTTTTGAGAACTGCTTAAAAATAAGGGAAGCTTTTTTTTCCTCCTGCTGTATGTATGCTTGCTTTTCTTTTAATAAAGAACTTGTAAAACTTTCACTTTCTATTTGCTGTAATAAGGAAGCATATTGTTTAAAAACATCTTTTACCTTATCTGTATTTGCAGCAAGAATATTTATTTTTTTAAGATATATACCAGAAATACCTAAACCTATAAGCAACCAATACCCTAAAAATAAAAAGGAGATCACCTCAAAAATTGCTAATAATAAAACAATAGCAGAACCAATAGTAAAAGCCAGTGGTAAAACCCGCATGACTTTAGGCAAAAATGAAGTATGCGCTTTTAGCCATTCTATAATTTGTATTGCAGGAGTTTCTATTTTAATTAAACTTGCAACTGCTTTAAAATGTTGTCGCCATTTTGGCTTATTCGCTAATTCTTTAATTGCTTCTTGACGTAAATTAATGTTTTCAATATTATTTGCCGTAAGCGCTTGCACTAAAGCTTTGGTACCTTCTTCTGTTGCTGTTCTATTAATAAACTGAAAAAAAGAACCCTTACCAAACAAATCAATATCTAAGCTAAAAGCATGGTTTGGGTTTTGATACTGTAAGCCTGTTTCTCTTTCTTTAAAATCTCCAGAAGCTATTTTAAGCTCTTCTTCATTAATAGTAATTAATGCTTTTTTTAACTTATGTTGGTATTTAAGATCTGTGTATTTAGAAAGTAAATAGATAAAAACAGCGATACCTAAAAGCGCTATAGGTATTACTATTTTAGCAGTATTAAAAGTATAATAAACACCTATAGCAGTAGCTACAAATACCACAAATCTTACTAAACTTAAACTTGTAAGTTGTTTAAATAACTGTTTAGCTTCTAGCGTATATTGTTCTTTTTCTTGCTTGTAAAATGTATTTGAATCTTGCATTGTTTATAGTTGCATGGTATCTAATTTTTGAAAAACAGCTAGTATGGTATGTACCGCATTTTTATAAAAATCAGGATGAATATTTTTGTAATCGTCTGTTGGTTGGTGGTAATCTTTATGATCTTCAACACCAAAATAAATAAAAGGAATACCTGCTTTATGAAAGGATGCATGGTCTGAAGCATAGGTCCAATCGTCTAGTTTATCGCTACCATCATGCCCAATACGCAATTGTAAGTTGCCATAAGGAATTGTATTTTTAATAGGAGCTTCTAAATGTTTGTAGTATTTAGAACCAACAGCATATAATTGGTTTTTATCGCTTCTACTTATCATATCCATATTGATATTTAACTTAATATTTTCAATAGGAATAATGCTATTTTCCACAAAATATTTAGAACCTACTAAGCCTAGCTCTTCTGCATCAACAGCAGCTAAAATTACAGAATGCTTAGGCGGATTTTCTTTAAAGTATTCCGCGAAAGCGATTAAAGCAGCAATACCAGAAGCGTCATCATCTGCACCATTATAAATTTCTCCGTTTTGTATACCTTCATGGTCATAATGGGCAGATAAAATAATGTACTCTTTAGTGTTTGATGTACCAGGTATAAGAGCTAAAACATTAGCCGCATGATACGTTTTTCCTGCTTGAAAAGTAAAGGATTGCAAATACCCAGAACCTAAAGGATGTACTCCTAATTGGGCAAAGCGTTCTACAATATACTCTTGGGCTAAAGCAGCACCATTAGTACCTGTTCTTCGTCCTTCATACGCATCAGAAGACAGTATTTCAACGTCTTCCAGCAATGCGCTTGTATTTAAATAATAGGCTGTAGAAACCACCGCAGCTTCTGTATTCTTTTGCGATGTGTTTTGCGTTTTGCAGCTTATAACAAATACCACTAAAAATAAACAAGTAAAGTATCTATAATTCATATGGAATGATTTGATGCTAAAGCTAAACAAAAAATCTCAAGATTGCTCTTGAGATTTTTTGTTTTATATGAGATTCTTTGCTTACGCTCTGAATGACATTATCCTTTTAAAGACGCTTTTAAATACTCGCTGTTCATACGTGCAATGTTTTCTAAAGAAATTCCTTTAGGACATTCTACCTCACAAGCTCCAGTATTGGTACAGTTACCAAAACCTTCTTCGTCCATTTGTTTTACCATATTTAAAACACGGTCTGTAGCTTCTATTTTACCTTGAGGTAAAAGTGCAAATTGCGATACTTTAGCACCAACAAATAACATAGCACTTGAATTTTTACAAGAAGCAACACATGCACCACAACCAATACAAGTAGCAGCTTCAAAAGCTTTATCTGCATCGTGTTTGTTTACAGGAATTGCATTTGCATCAATAGTATTACCCGAAGTATTTACAGATATAAATCCTCCTGCATGTTGAATTCTATCAAAAGCACCTCTATCTACAATTAAATCTTTTACAACAGGAAATGCAGTAGCTCTAAATGGCTCGATAGTAATAGTATCTCCATCTTTAAACATACGCATGTGTAACTGGCATGTTGTTACACCACGATCAGGACCATGTGCTTCTCCGTTAATATATAAAGAACACATACCACAGATTCCTTCACGACAATCGTGATCAAAAGCTACAGGTTCTTCATCGTTATTTACAAGTTGTTCGTTAAGTACATCTAACATTTCAAGGAAAGACATATCTGGTGAAATATCGCTGACTTTATAATCAACCATTTTACCTTTATCACTAGCGTTTTTTTGACGCCAAATCTTAAGTGTTAAATTCATCATAGCTTCCTTTATTTGTAACTTCTTTGTTTTAATTCTATATCCTTGAACTCTAATTCTTCTTTGTGTAAAACAGCATCGCTAGGCTCTCCTTTATACTCCCAAGCAGCAACGTATGCAAAGTTTTCATCGTCACGTTTTGCTTCTCCTTTTTGCTCACCATCTAATTCTACAGCATCTTCTCTAAAGTGTCCTCCACAAGATTCTTCTCTATTAAGAGCATCTTTAGCAAATAACTCACCTAATTCTAAGAAATCTGCAACACGACCAGCTTTTGCTAATTCTTCATTATATTCTTCGTTTGTTCCAGGAACTTTAACATCTTTCCAGAATTCTTCACGAAGGGCTTTAATTTCTGAAATAGCTTCTGTTAAACCTTTAACATTACGAGCCATACCTACTTTATTCCACATGATTTTCCCTAATTTCTTATGGAAATAATCTACAGAGTGTTTTCCTTTATTATTAACAAAGAAATCTAATTTTTCACGAACTTCTTTTTCTGCATCCGCAAATTCTTTAGTTTCTGTTGAAATAGGTCCTGTACGAATATCATTAGATAAATAATCTCCAATAGTATATGGTAACACAAAATAACCATCTGCTAAACCTTGCATTAATGCCGAAGCTCCAAGTCTGTTTGCTCCATGATCAGAGAAGTTAGCTTCTCCAATACAGTATAAACCAGGAACGGTTGTCATTAAGTTATAATCTACCCAAATGCCTCCCATGGTATAGTGTACTGCTGGATAAATCATCATAGGTGTATTGTATGGATCTTGATCTACGATCTTCTCATACATTTGGAATAAGTTTCCGTATTTATTTTTAATTACTTCTTGTCCTAATTTAGTAACAAGTGCCGCATCATTTTCATTTAAACCTTTAACGTGTGCTTGCTCTTTTCCGTAACGTTGAATTGCCGAAGCAAAATCTAAGAAAACAGCTTCACCAGTTGCGTTTACACCAAAACCAGCATCACAACGCTCTTTTGCTGCACGCGAGGCAACATCACGAGGTACTAAGTTACCAAAGGCAGGATATCTACGTTCTAAGTAGTAATCTCTATCTTCTTCTGCTAAATCTTTTGGTTTTAATGTACCTGCTTTAATAGCCTCTACATCTTTCATATGTTTTGGTACCCAAATACGTCCATCATTACGTAAAGACTCAGACATTAACGTTAGTTTAGACTGGTGATCTCCAGAAACTGGAATACATGTTGGGTGAATTTGTGTGTAACAAGGGTTTGCAAAGTAAGCACCACGTTTGTGTGCTTTCCATGCTGCAGTTACGTTACTTCCCATCGCGTTTGTAGATAAGAAGAATACGTTACCATAACCACCAGTACCAAGAACAACAGCGTGTGCTGAGTGTCTTTCAATTTCACCAGTAATTAAGTTACGTGTTATAATTCCACGAGCTTTTCCATCAACCTTAACAACGTCTAACATTTCGTGACGGTTGTACATTTTGATTTTACCACGACCTATTTGACGGTTCATGGCAGAATATGCTCCTAATAATAATTGTTGTCCTGTTTGTCCAGCAGCATAAAAAGTACGTGATACTAGTACTCCACCAAATGAACGGTTATCTAATAATCCACCATACTCACGAGCAAAAGGAACTCCTTGCGCCACACATTGGTCAATTATATTTGCTGAAACCTCAGCCAAACGATATACGTTAGCTTCACGAGAACGATAATCTCCTCCTTTTACAGTATCATAAAATAATCTGTAAGTAGAATCCCCATCTCCTTGGTAATTTTTTGCTGCGTTAATACCTCCTTGTGCTGCAATAGAGTGCGCACGTCTTGGAGAATCTTGAAAACAAAATGCTTTTACATTGTAACCAAGCTCTGCTAAGGTAGCAGCAGCCGATCCACCTGCTAAACCTGTACCAACAACAATAACATCTATGTTACGTTTGTTAGCAGGATTTACTAAATTGATATGATTTTTATAGTCTGTCCATTTATCTTTAATTGGACCCTTTGGTATTTTTGAATCTAAAGCCATATTAGATATTTTTTAGTGATTAAAATGATGAAACAATGCAATAAAAATGAATCCTAGTGGAATGATAATTGCATACGCTTTTCCGAATCCTTTTAATCCTTTTGTGTATTTATTATTTGCACCTGCAGATTGAAATGCAGAGCTAAAACCGTGTAGTAAGTGTAGTGCTAAGAAAACAAAAGCAATACAATATAAAGCAACTCTCCAGATATCTACAAACTTGTGTTGTAGTTCTTCAAAGTATCTAAATTCACCATTAGCAAGTAAACCAGACATATCGCCTTGAATGTATTTTGTGTTAATTTCTGGTAACCAAAAATCGTAAAAATGTAAACAGATAAAAGCTAAAATAGCTAAACCACTGTAAATCATATTACGACTCATCCATGAAGAATTAGCAGCACCATTGTTTTTTGCATAACTTACTGTACGCGCTTTTTTGTTTTTAATTTCTAGTACAAATCCCATTACAAAATGAAAAATTACACCAAAAATTAAAACCGGTTGCATGACATATTGAATCACCCAAAAAGTACCCATATAATGAGAAACTTGATTAAAAGTGTCTGCACTAAATACAGATAATAGGTTGATTGCAAAATGCTGTAATAAGAAAATCATTAGGAAGAGTGCCGAAAGTGCCATGGCAAACTTTCTTCCAATCGAAGAATTTAAAATTCCGCTCATTATTTTATGTAGTTAGATTATAATTACACAAATATAATAAGCCAAAAGTAGGCAGCCAAGCTAAAATGAATTTTAAAAATTTATTTAGAATGGATTTAATTAATTCACAAAAGGGATTAAACCACGAAGTCCCATATCTACTACTTGCTCTCCTGCACTAGGCTCATACTTACCATCTGTGTTTACTTCTGTCCACTCAAAACTATTATTAATGGAAAAAGAAAGCGTCACTACAACATCTTCGGTTTCTTCACCAGAAATCGTTAGGCCATTTTCAAATTCTCCTGTTACCACACAAGAACCTTGCGGAATAGGCGAAGAATCAAACAAAGGGTTTGGAACTGTTGTAGCTCCTTCTGGCGCTTGACCTTGCGTAGTAAAACCTAAAGTTTCAAAAGCCCAAAAACCCTGTAATTTATTTGCGTTTACTGCAATTTCGTTTCCATTTAAATCTAAGCTTGAAATATACGTGTTGTAACCTACAAAACTAGCTAAAGTACCTGTATATTCATTACCATCTGCTGCCAGAAAATCAATATCTCCTTCTTGATATGCCAAAGATACACGAACCCACTCATAACTTCCTGCACTAACATCACTTAAAGGCATTGTTAAAAAAACTTCATTATCTCCTGCAAACCTAGCATTTTCAAAATCTATGGCATTACCTCCTCCTGCAGTAGTTTCGTCTCCTGCAAAAATAACTTCTCCTGTTCCTAAAGCGGTTAAAGCATTTGGTGCAAACTCTATATAATTTGCACTCATTTTACTAATGGTAGGCGATTGTGCTGCGTTACCTGAAGCAACACTTACAGGTTGCCCTAAATTACCTAAGCGCTCTTGTGCTGGATCAAATTGTAGTTGAATAATTAAATTTGCTTCAGAAGTAGTATTGCTATCCTCTTCTGCATCAGAACATGCAGATAAAGAAATGAAACTAATACAAAATATCCATTTTAGTGCTTTCATGTTGTAAAGGTTTTGCTTATAGTAACTTAAAAAACACAAAATTAGTATGTTATTGGACTTCAAAACTTATTTTCTCTCCTTCTATTTGAATAAAATATTTGCCAATAGGTAAATAATATTTGCCGTTTTTAGCTTCTGTAATATCAATGCTTGTATTTTCTTTTAAAAGTATTTTCTTTCCGTTTTCGGTTATCGATAAATCATAATCTACATAGTTAAAACCTGTATCAGACGCTACCAAAATGCTGTTTAGAGTAGCTCCTTTTTCCGAAAGGATTTTAACTTCTTTTTCACCTAAAGTTGTTGTGTAAAATCTTATGGTTTCTGAAGGCTCATAAACATCAAACCATTTGCTCCAAGAACTTCCCCAACGCGAAGAGTAACGAACCTCTTGAAAAGGAAAAATCGTCGTATTTTTACTTAATAACGTAGCATTCATTTTTTGTAAAGGCGCAATATTGGTTTTATAAATACTTCTTCCGTGTGTTCCTAAAAGCAACTCTTTAGCTTCGGCTTGTATTACCAAATCATGTACTGCAACTGCTGGTAAATTTTTACTAAACGCTTCCCATTTCTCTCCTTTATTAAAAGTTACATAGGCGCCATTATCGGTTCCTAAGTAAAGTACATTTTCATTTTCAGGATCTTCTTTTATTACATTTACTGGAGACATTGCAATGTTAGAAGAAATGCTTTTCCAGGTATTTCCGTAGTCTTCAGAAACATATACGTAAACATTAAAATCATCCCAACGATAGCCGTTTAAAGTTACATATACACGTTCTTTTTTGTGCTGCGAAGCGATAACACGCGTAACCCAAAGGTCTTTAGGAAAACTAGTAGAAATATTTTGCCAGCTTTCTCCTGCATTTTTAGTTACATGTACTAAACCGTCATCACTTCCTGTATAAATAACACCGAATTCAAAAGGCGATTCGCTAATAGAAGTTAGTGTACCATAAGCCACATTTCCTTTTTTTCCGCCTTGGGTTAAATCGTTACTAATAGCTTTCCAGTCGTCTCCTTGGTTCATAGAGCGCATTAATTTATTTCCTCCTAAATACAGAATATCCTGATGATGTGGCGATAATAATATTGGTGTTTGCCAATTAAATCGATACGGATTTTCACCCAACTCATGTTTTGGCTGTATGTATTTTTGTTCTTTAGTTTCGCGATTAATTCTAAAATAATTTCCAAACTGATATCCTGTGTAAACCACATTGGCATTCCTGCTATCTATTTGCACTTGCATACCATCACCTCCCATTAAGCTCTCCCAAGGGTTTTGCCCACTTTGTTGCCAATACTTATCTTGTTCGGCATTATTTGCACCTACCCAAACACCATTATCTTGCAAGCCTCCATAAACATTATATGGTTTTTCATTATCTACATTAATGGTATAAAACTGCCCTACAGGATTTACATTTAGTTTTTCCCAGCTTTCGCCATCATCATAACTTATGTTTAATCCGCCATCATTTCCATCAATTAAATGGCCTTGTCTTTTAGAATTCACCCAAAGTGCTTGATGATCTGCATGTACATTTTCTTTACTTATAGAAGTAAATGTTTTTCCGCCATCTTTAGATTTTAAAATAGGAACACCAAGTACATAAATACCATTTTCATCTTGCGGATCTACACGAATTTCGCCAAAATAATACCCATAACTATAATATAAATCGTCTAGAAAATCGTCATGTGTTTTTTGCCAAGTTTTTCCGCCATCTGTACTTTTATACACCTCAGCGCCAATTACAGGCGTATCAAAAAGCAACGTATTTGCATTTTCTAAATACGCAGCTACATCTATTGGTTTAACGTTTCCGCTACGCACTAATTGTTTTACATTTTCGGCACGATATTTTTCCTGAAAACCATTCCTTTTTAAAAAGTTGTTTAACTTTTTATCTTCTAAGGTTAAGAAAGTTTCGGTAGTCATGGTTTTAAAATCTTCTTTAGTTAAACCACTACGCGTTGTTTTTTCACTTTCTTTTTTTCTTCTAAATTGATTATCATGCAATGCATAAATAGTAGTATCATTGTAAACTGCCAATCCTATTCTACCAACGCCTTTTCCTGTAGGGAAACCACTTTTTTTTGTAGAAATTTTTTGCCAAGTTGCACCAGCATCTGTACTTTTATAAATGGCAGAATTGCTTCCGCTTCCTTTAAAATGCCACGCTTTTCTATCTTTAGCCCATGAAGCAGCAAACATAATATTGTAATTATCTGGTGCATGCTGCAGGTCTATAATTCCGCTTGTTTCATCAACAAACAACGTTTGCTTCCAGGTTTTACCTCCATCAATGGTTTTATAAACACCACGCATTGTGTTTGCCGAGTATAAATGTCCAACAACACCAACCGTTACTTCCTCTGGATTATTAGGATTTATTAAAATACGACCAATATGATGCGCATCTTGCAAACCAACATTCTCCCAAGTTTTTCCGTTATCTGTAGATTTTAAAACACCAATCCCTGAATACGAAGAACGCGAGGAATTATTTTCACCTGTACCAACCCAAAGGATATTATTTTTCCAGTCTACAGCAATGTCTCCAATATTTTGAGTAGGTGCTGTATCTAACACAGGCACAAACGTAGCACCATTATTGGTTGTATACCACAAGCCACCTGAAGCATAAGCCACATAAAACACTATTGGGTTTTCTGGATTTACATCTATATCTACCACACGACCACTCATTACAGCTGGCCCAATATTTTTAAAAGGTACATTTTTTACTAAAGAACCTTGCTGTAGTTTTGCCTTTTGCATTAATTCTTTTTGTATCACTGCTGCGCTAGTGGCTGGCTGCTGTGCTTTTACCTGAAGAATAAAACAAATAAAAAACACAAAAAAGATTCTTGTTTTCATAATGAAGGTTTTAAAGTTTCAAGATACTTATAATTGTAAAATACACAAAGCAATTACAAAAAGAGCCTATATTTTAAGATGCTTTTATAACTATTGTATTTTAAACTTCTTACTTTTGATATTCTAAACTGAATTCAAAATAAAATTCCATTTCTTAAAGGAATTAAAAACGATTTTCTCATGAAATACAACCCAATAGACAATCAACTTTTTATAAAAAACCGCAAAAATTTTGCTTCGCAAATGACCTCTAAAAGCCTTGCTGTTTTTAACTCTAATGATATTTACCCTGTTAGCGCAGATAGCACCTTACCTTTTGCACAACATAGAGACATCTTTTTTTTAAGCGGTGTGGATCAAGAAGAAAGTATTTTAGTACTTTTTCCAGATTGCCCAAACCCAAAACATAAAGAAATTCTATTTTTAAAAGAAACCAACGAGCATATTGCTGTTTGGGAAGGCGAAAAACTTACCAAAGAAGCCGCGTTTAAAACAAGTGGTATAAAAACCGTATACTGGTTACAAGACCTAGAAAGAATATTGTTTGAATTAATGACGCAAGCAGAAACGGTTTACATAAACACCAACGAACACTACAGAGCAAATGTAGAAACCGAAACTCGCGAAGACCGTTTTACTAAATGGTTAAAAGAAAAATATCCTGCGCATCGTGTTGCAAAAAGCAACCCTATTTTACAAGCATTACGCGCTGTAAAAGACCCAATAGAATTAGATTTAATTCAGCAAGCTTGTACGATTACCGAAAAAGGGTTTAGAAGAATATTAAACTTTGTAAAACCTGGTGTTATGGAGTATAATATTGAAGCAGAGTTTATGCATGAGTTTTTAAACAACCGCTCTAAAGGATTTGCATACACGCCAATTGTTGCTTCTGGTAATAACGCAAACGTATTGCATTATATAGAAAACAACCAAGAATGTAAAGCTGGCGATTTAATTTTACTAGATGTTGGTGCAGAATACGCTAATTACTCTAGTGATATGACTAGAACTATTCCTGTTTCCGGAAAATTTACCAAGCGTCAACGCGAAGTATATGATGCTGTAAATAGAGTAAAAAACGAAGCTACAAAACTATTAGTTCCTGGAGCATTTTGGGCAGAATACCATAAAGAGGTTGGTAAAATAATGACTAGCGAATTGTTAGGCCTTGGCTTAATTGACAAAGCAGACGTACAAAACGAAAACCCAGATTGGCCAGCATATAAAAAATACTTTATGCACGGAACCAGCCACCACATGGGATTAGATACGCATGATTACGGTTTATTATATGAACCAATGCAAGAAAATATGGTGTTTACCGTAGAACCTGGAATTTATATTCCAGATGAAGGATTTGGTATTCGATTAGAAGATGATGTAGTAATACAAAAAACAGGAGAACCTTTTAATTTAATGCGCAATATACCTATTGAAGCAGAAGAAATTGAAGACCTAATGAACCAGTAAAAACAAACATACATTTTAAAAAGCCTCTATATAGAGGCTTTTTTTATGCTTTTTTTCTTGCTTACGGAAAACCATAAAGTTGAATAAACAAGCTTTTATACCTTGCCTGTACCTATAAAATATACGTAGTACTACGTATTTTATTTGTTTGTGAGAAAGTCTAGATTTGAGGTAAGGCTTTTTTGATTATAAAAATTGGGATATAATTCGTTGGCGATAATTTAAACATAATGAGAATGAAGAAAGTTTTACTATTAACATTGACAATTTTAATTTCAAACCTATCAATCGGACAAGAAATTCCACAATTAAAATTAACACCAAATGGTGTTAAACCTATTGTTGTTGTAGTTGACAACTTAAGTGCTAGCGAAATCTATAACAAAGCCCTAAATTGGGTTCAAGAAACTTATAAAAATCCAGACAAGGTCTTAAAAGCAAATATTGCGAATGAAAAAATTAGAATTGACGGTTTTGCAAGTGAAGCCTGGTGGTTTAAATCTTTAGGGATTTTACAAACTATAGATATGGCATATACTGTAGAGATTTCTTTTAAAGACGGAAAATATCGTTTTGAATATATAATCGGACAATTTTATGTTGGTGGAGGACAAAAAGCACAATATAGTTACAACTCTTTTTATAAAAAAAAGAATGGTGAAATTAGAAAAACATATAAAGATGCTGTACCGAGTTTAGAAATGACAATGAATAGCCTTTCTCAATCATTTTATGATTATGTTATTGGAAAATCTACCAAAAAAGATAATGATTGGTAAAGAATTTAATAAAACGGAATAAAAACTATTACCAAAAACATGTAAAATTAATTGCTAGTTAGAGCTTACTTACAAAAATCCTTCAGACTTTCTATCTATGATTTTTTTTCTAACTTTAGTACTTAAATACGTTAGAATAAAATACGTTGTGCATAATTTGACCAAAAATGAGAATACTTACTATTTTACTACTTTTTTGCTTTTCGATTAGCTATTCCCAAACAGCAGAATATGGAAAATTGACAAAAAAATCTGAATATAAAATTTATATAACCAAAATTGGAGATTCTTTAAAAGTCGGAGATACTTTGACTATTGGAATACCCACTTCTGATTTAGGATTCACTTATATTTCGCAAGGAGGACAAAGAGTTTCTAATACTTTAGCTGATAAAAAAGTTGTTGTAGATAAATTAAAAACTTACGGAACTAAAAAAACCGGATATAAATTATATGCACATTTTAAAGGTTATGGACTAATTCCTGTTTTAATAGATTATGACACAGCGCTGGAAGTTGGAGAAATAAAAAACCCGAATAGAAAACTAACTAAAGAAGAAGCTATTGCTAAATTGAAAGAAGCAAAAGAATTATTAGAATTAGGAGTAATAACCCAAGTAGATTATGACAAATTGAAATCAGAAATGACACCTATTATTCTGAATTAAAAAAACTAGCACCACTAACCTACTTACTAAAACACGCTCTTACTTACACACTCACCACCCCCTAAACCTCAACCGCACAATTCTCAAAAACGTAACGTTGTAATTTCTTTAAGGTTTCTAGCTTATCGCTGGTATTAATAAGCAAAGAAATATTGTTGTTAGAACCACCATACGAGATCATACGTACGTTTACATCTTGTAAAATCTGGAATAAGTTAGGTGTATCTGCATGAAAAATAATAGCATTACCAACCAGGCAAACAATACTCATATAATCATCTACTTCTACCAAAGCAAAACGCTCTAACTCCTCAACAATAGCTTTTAAATGCGTGGTATTGTCTATGGTTAGTGACACTGCAATTTCAGAAGTGGTAATCATATCTATAGACGTTTCATAACGCTCAAAAATCTCGAATACTTTCTTTAAAAAACCATGTGCTAAAAGCATTCTTGCCGATTTAATTTTTATGGCTGTAATACCATCTTTAGCAGCAATAGCTTTTATACCTTCACCATGTACTTGGTTGGTAATTAAAGTACCATAAGAAGCTGGAGACATGGTATTTTTTAAGCGTACAGGAATATCTAAAGCACGAACTGGCATAACCGTTTGCGGATGCAATATTTTTGCTCCAAAATAAGCCAACTCTGCAGACTCATCAAAAGACAAATTAGAAATGGCTGTGGTATTTTCTACAAAACGCGGATCGTTATTATGAAAACCATCAATGTCTGTCCATATTTGTACTTCTTCGGCTTGTACTACAGCACCAATAATAGTTGCTGTGTAATCGCTTCCGCCACGTTGTAAATTACTAATTGCTCCTTCGGCATCTCTACAAATAAACCCTTGAGTAATATATATTTCTGCTTCTGGAGTTTCAGCAATAACTCGGTTTAAATTCTGCTGTATATAATAGTTATCTGGCTCGTTGGTTTTATCAATTCGCATAAAATCTAAAGCAGGCAGTAAGGCTGCATTCATATTTTCTTGTTGTAAGTAACTACTAAAAATAAAAGTAGATAGCAACTCGCCTTGCGCCACAATTTCATTGTACAATAAAACATCGTGCTTTTTATTCACTAAGGTTTCTAAGGTAGTAAATACAAGATTTACATAATTAAAAACCGATTTGTAAATTTCTGGGTTTGTAATTAAAGTTTTTATGGTTTTGTTATAGTTGTTTCTAAGCGCATCAATAACAATACGTGCTTCGTCAACATCTCCTGCTTTAATGTATTCTGAAATCTTTACAAGCGCGTTTGTAGTTCCTGACATAGCAGATAAAACCACCACTTTTTTCTGTCCGTTGTTAATGATGTCTTTTACATGCATCATGTTTTCAATTGAACCAACAGATGTACCTCCAAATTTTAATACCAACATAATATTTACTGTTTTATAAGCACAAAACTAATTAGGAAGTAACTGATAACCATAAAAATGAAAAAATTGTACTACTTTTGCACAACTTGTTAAATAATTAACAATTAGTATTGTTTTTAGTATTGGTAAAATAGCAACCTTAAAAAGGAATACACCATACAACAAGGTCTGCTTATCATACAGAATGATAAAAGGAAAAGCAAAAAGAAAACTTATTTATGAAAACCATAGCCTCTTGTGTAGAAGACATATTAATTACACAACCTTTTTTAGAAGAAGCATTATCTAGAAGCATTATTAACTATTCTGCTTTAGCCGAAGAATTAAAAACACCTATTAGCGATATGCTAAGAAAGCCTGTAAAAGCTGGTGCTATCATGATGGCTTTGCGTAGATACAATACACCAAACACCTTACGTCACTCTTTAAAACTAAAAAGCACCTTACAAAAATTAGGAGATATTACGGTGCGTTCTAACTTGAGTGATTTTACGTTTCAAAACTCAGAAACCTTAATACAAAGTCACTCTAAAATTTTAGAACAAGTAGAAAGCAACAAAGATGTTTTTTATGCTTTTACCAGAGGTATTTATGAAAGCAACATCATTATATCTAGTTCAGAAAAAAAGGCCATTACCAAGTATTTTGTAGCAGAAAACCAAACAGGAATTCAAGAAGGACTATCTGCCATTAGTGTACGTTTACCAAAAGACAACTCAAAAATATCGGGTTTATACTACCAGATTTTTAAGCGATTGGCTTGGGAGAACATTCCTATATACGAAGTGGTTTCTACCACCAACGAATTTACCGTATTGGTAGAAGACCACGTAGTAGACAAGGCTTTTTCTGTTATTAAAAACTTAAAGAACTAGTTGGTAACTAAAACCAGTTCACCTGCTTGTAAAGCCTTTTTATAATTAGCCTTTACAGTAGCATACAAACCAAAAAATTTAGTACCATCTTCCTTTTTTAAAACAACATAATTTTCATTATTGTCATCACTAACAACATCAGCAACCACAACTTGGCTACCAATTACAGGTTTATAACTGGAAGTTTTACCACGCTTTACTAAAATATTTAATTGTGGAAATGAAATATGATTATAAAATTGAGCCGAAGGTGCTTTAACCATTAATTTATCACCAACCTTTGGCTGACTTTGTCCATAAGACAATAAACTAACACAAATAAACAATACCATTACAACTATTTTTTTCATAAACTTTTAAGCTTTAAAATTAAGATTGCAAAGTTAAAAAAAGGACATAAAAAAAAGGCAAACTTTAACAAAGTTTGCCTTTTTTTCACCTAAAATATTATCTATTTATTCCACTGTTAAGGTATATTGAGGTGTTTTATTTAATGGGCAAAAATAGGTGTAAGTTCCTTTAGCAAGTGTTACTTCTTTGGTAGACTCTGTTTTGCCTAATTTCACCACTTCGGTAACATAAGCATCTGTAATATGGTTTTTAGGGTTTGATGCATCATCTCCCGCTTTAACCAATACTAAACCAACCTCTGGTGCTGCATTATTATTAGATACTTGAAACACATAAATACCTTCTTTTAACCTTAGTTCTTTTTGTGTAAATGCTCCTTTTGTTTGCTCTAAAGCAACAGTTGTAACGGTTGTTTTTTCTTGTGCTGTAGCTGTGAATGAAAATGCAACTACAAAAAATGCGATCCATAAATTTTTCATGATTTTGTTTTTATATGTTTTTAATTATTGAACTATTAGTTATTTGTTACTGTAAATTTTCCTGCTTCAACACTTGGAAAATCTACTTCGGTTTCTGCAATATGATTTACATAGTTGGTAAGCGTATTAGAAACTACGTTTAAAACAATTTCTAAAATATCACCATCATTAAAACCTGCTGCTTTTACTGCCTGAATAGCTTCGGTAGAAACCTTTCCTCTGTTTTTAGTAACTGCTTGTGCAAATTGCAAACCTGCTTGTGTTTTAGTGTCTGCAGCAATTGCTTGTCTGCTTAATTCGGTTTGCTCTTCTGTTAAACCATTCATTTTACCTATTGCTGTATGTGCAGACAAACAGTAATTACATTGGTTTTCTTCGGCAATCGCTAATGCTAATTGCTCTCTAAACTTGTTATTAAAGTTTCCGCTTGCAGTTAATTCTCCTAAGCTTAAATAGGTTTGTAAGCTTGCTGGAGAGTTACCAAATACTTTTATTAGGTTTGGTATAAAGCCTAATTTGCTTTGTACTGCGTTAAATAAGTCTTTAGATTTTCCTGTGGTAGTTTCTGGGTTTAAGGTTTCAATTCTTGTACTCATAATTTCTGTTTTTTATTATTATGTTGTTGTTTGTTGTTATCTTTTGTTGTTGCATTCGCAAATTTTATTGTCTACTTGTTTCTCATCGTATTCCTGAAATCCCCAACAATTAGGACATTGTGTATTTTCTGTAGCTTTCATATTGGCCATGTTTTTATATTACTAATTAATTACAATGCAAAGATGCGATGGGAATAGGCTTTTAAAAATGGACAAAAGTTCCTAATGCTTGGACGCAGCTTATTGCATTAGGTTGTATTGGGTATTGAACCTGTAATTATTGCGTGAAGGATGGAAATGGCATCCTTTTTTTGCTGCCATATATGGCAAAAAAAGATATAATGTACAGCCTGACCTTTATGGTCACGCCAAAAAAATTAGTGTTCTTTTTTAAACTGAAGTGGTGATTTTAAGGTTCCTTTTTTAAAGAATCTTGTAAAATAGGCAGCGTCATTAAACCCTAAATCATAGGCTATTTCTTTTACCGAATGGTTAGAGTAAATGAGCTGGCGTTTGGCTTCTAAAATAATTCTGTTTTTAATAAAATCGCTAGGTGTTTGGTTTCCTATTTTATTAAAATGCTTGGTTAATGATTTTGGCGAGAGCCCTAAACGGTTTGCGTAAGCGGTAACGGTATGTAGTTTTTTATAATTTTGCTCTACCAAAACACTAAAGTCTTTAAAGAGTTTGGTTTCCTGGTCTTCTTTAATAGTATGTTGTATTTTTCTTACACGTACAGCATGAATGATAAATTGCTTTAAATAGGTTTGCAACATATCATATTGCGCAGCTTGGTCTGTTTTAAACTCTTGAATTAGACTTTCTAGTATAAATTGCAGCTTTTGTGTATCACGCTCGCAAGGTTTTACAAAAGGGGTTTGGTATACATTATTAAAAAGAATTCCGTTACAAGCAACTTCTTTATCATGTGTTTGAATACAGTAAAAATCACGCACAAAGGATATTTTATAGGCTTCTTGAATTTGTTCGGAATCTACAGAAAACACTTGACCAGGAGACAGAAAGAACAGCACGTTATCTTGAAAATCATAGCTTTCAAAATCGATATTATAGGTGCCTTTCCCTTTATTAATCCAATAAATATTATAGGCACTTACTTGTTCTGGTTTATTAAAAACGCAGGCTTTTTCAAACTGAACAACGCTTAATGAAAATATATCTTTATACGAATATCTTGTAATGTCCTGCTCTGCCATACTGTACTAATTAGTGAGATGTGGCTTTAGTCGTAAAAGTTTTAAAATTTAACAGAATAAAGCTAATAAAAGCTGGCAGCACCCAACCTAAACTGTGTTTTGCAAACGGAATAGTATCTAGTATTGCTGATATCTTATCTGAAGGACTTAAAAAATGAAGCACATCTGGAATGCTAAAAACAAAAGTTACCAATACTACCACGCGAAACACTCTTTTAGAAGCAAATTTTTCTGGAATTGCATTTAGTAAAATTAACACAATAGTTATTGGGTAAATAAACAGTAACACTGGCAAGGCAATTACAATAATAGAATTAAAATCTAACTGCCCAACAACTACTCCAAAAACCGAAGCTATTACAGCAGCAACCACATAAACGGTTTGCGAGTTTTTTAGTAAACCTTTAAAATAATCTGCTGTACCTGTAACGATACCTACTGCTGTTGTAAAACAAGCCAGAGATATTAATATACTTAAAACGGTATTACCAAATTCACCCAAAGCTTTTATACTAATACCTCTTAATAAAGTTGCACGCTGTACATCACCACTTAAGTTTTGATTTAAATTAATATCTGCACCAAAATAAGCACCAACTGCTATTAAACCCGCATATATTATAAACAACCCAAAACCAGCAATAAGACCAGATTTTTTTATAAGCTCTTTTTTAGCTTCAAAAGAAGCTTTTACATGTAAATTAACAGAAATAATAATTACAGCTCCAACAACTACAGCTGCAATGGCATCAAAGGTTTGATAGCCTTCTAAAATACCGTTTACAATAGGAGTTTTACTAGTAGCTGTATTAGGAGTAAAATTTGTAGTAAACAAACCAACACCAATAACCAGCAAAAGAATACTTACTATAAAAGGAGTTAAATATTTACCAATTACATGTAATATTTTAGACCTGTTTAAAACAAAAACAAGCACGAAAACAAAGTAAATACTACTAGTTAATAAAGGAGAAGTGCCAAAATTTGGCTGTATAGCAATTTCATGAGTCGCTGCTGCTGTTCTTGGCGAAGGGATTGCAACAGCAATAAAGTATATTAATATACAATAAACATAACTAAAAGCAGGCGATACTTTTTTACCAAAATCATATAAAGTACCCTGTAATTTGGCATGTGCATAAATACCTATTATAGGAATTACCACTGCTGTAATAATAAAACCAAGAGTTACCCAAAACCAATTCTCTCCAGCATGATAACCCAAAAGTGGTGGTAGCAATAAATTTCCGGCTCCAAAAAACAACGAAAACAACGCAAAGCTCGTAATTAATAATTCTTTAGTTTTACTCATAGGTTGCTTCAAAAAAAGAGGAAGTTTCTCATTTTAAATTATAGAGTCGTAATTTATTAAAAACCCTTAATTATCTTTGCACAATATAGCTTAAATATGATTTTAGAATACAAAGGCATTAATGTTTTTTTTACAGATCAAGGAGAAGGTACTGCAATTATATTATTGCATGGTTTTCTTGAAAACCACAAAATGTGGCATGCTTTTTTACCAGAACTCACAAAAAAAAATAGAGTAATCTGTATCGATTTACTAGGTCATGGTAAAACCGATTGCTTAGGCTATATACACAGCATGGAAGAAATGGCTGTTATGGTACATGCCGTTTTAAAACACTTACGCCTTAGAAAGTACTATATGCTAGGGCACTCTATGGGAGGATACATTGCTTTGGCATATGCCGAGAAATATGCAGAAAACTTAAAAGGTTTATGTTTAATGAATTCTACCTATAAGGCTGATGATGCAGAACGCAAAAAACTTCGAGCAAGAGCAAACAAAATGATACAAACCAATTTTAACAATATGGTACGTATGTCTTTTGCTAATTTGTTTAGTGAAAAAAGCAAAATCACACACAAAACAGCATTTGATGCTGCTTTAAAAGAAGCTTTAAAAACACCTGTTCAAGGGTATATTGCTTGCCAAGAAGGCATGCGCTTAAGACCCAACAGACAGCAACTCTTTACTTCTTTACCTTGTAAAAAACTCCTGATTGCTGGAAAAAATGATCCTGTTGTAGATGCCGAAAACCTAGTAGAAGAAACCAAAAACACTCAAATAAAAACAGTGGTTTTAAGCGAAGGACACATGAGCCATATAGAAAATTCTAGAATGTGCCTAGAAGTAATTATGCATTTCATCGAATAAATATAGCTTTTTATCGTTTATTTGATTTTTTTTATTAGGTTTATGCTTACCAAACGCTAAAAAGATGAAAAAACCTACGTTAAAGCCTGCTTTTATCCCTCATTTAGTTTGCAATATTTTTGGACATAAATTTGAAGTTTCTAAAAATGTCACCTACCATGTAAAAGAATACCAATGTACACATTGCAAAAAACAAATGACTACAAACAGTAATGGCAATTTAATTCCGTTAACGGCAAAGTACAAAAAGATAAACTCTGTTTTAGAACACATTTATATTAAAAAAGAATTACGTTTACAGGAAAAATCTTACGCTTCATCGATTAACTAATCTGTTTTTTTGCAATAAGAAGAAAATCTATTAGCTTAAAACCAACAAATTAGCTAATAAATTCTATGAAGAAAATTCAATGTAGCGTTTTTGGTCATAATTTTAATGTTTCTGAAGACATCACAGCACATGTGAAAGAATACCAATGCAAACATTGCAAAAAACAAATGACTACAAGTGCTAATGGTAACCTAATACCACTCACACCAAAATACAAGAGAATAAATTCTATTTTAAAAAGCGTGCATTATAAAAAAGAAAAGCGCAAAGCAATTATTCTTGATCATTAAGCGCGTTCCAACCTTGTGCTTGTAAAGGTATTTTAGTTTCTGCTCTTGTTACTAAATGCATGCCTACATTTGGCTCTGTCATATACCCAATTACCGTAAAATTAGGATTTGCTTTTATTTTTGGATAATCTTCCTGCGAAAGCGTAAATAACAACTCATAATCTTCTCCTCCATTTAAAGCAACCGTTGTACTATCTATATTAAATTCTTCGCAAGTAGAAATAACTTGAGGATCAAGAGGTAACTTTTCTTCATATAAATCGCAACCCACATTACTATGCTTACATAAATGCATGATTTCTGAAGATAAACCATCACTAACATCTATCATAGCAGTAGGTTTAACCTCTAAATCTTTAAAAAGTTTTACTATATCTTTTCTAGCTTCAGGTTTTAATTGTCTTTCTATAATATAGCTGTAAGGTTCCATATCTGGTTGGCTGTTTGGGTTTACCAAAAACACTTGTTTTTCGCGTTCTAAAACTTGTAATCCCATATATGCACCACCAAGATCACCTGTAACCACTAATAAGTCATTAGGTTTAGCGCCACTTCTGCAAACCACATCTTCTTTTTCTACTTCACCAATAGCAGTAACAGATAGTAATAATCCAGAGGTAGAAGAAGTAGTGTCTCCACCAACCACATCAATGTCGTAAATTTTTGCAGCAGTAGCAATTCCAGAATATAATTCTTCTAGAGCTTCTAAAGGAAAACGGTTAGAAACAGCAATAGACACTGTAATTTGTGTAGCCTTTGCATTCATTGCAAATACATCTGATAAATTAACAATAACCGCTTTATAACCCAAGTGTTTTAAAGGCATATAACTTAAATCAAAATGCACACCTTCTACCAGTAAATCTGTAGTAACTACAATTTGCTTGTTATTAAATTCTAAAACAGCAGCATCGTCACCAATACTTTGTATTGTTGATTTTTGCGTCACTTTAAATTGAGAGGTTAAATGGTCTATTAAACCAAATTCTCCTAAATCACTTAATGCAGTACGTTGTTGATTTTTATCTTCTATCATACTGCAAAAATAAGAAGCTTATTTTTAATGCCTCGATATTTTTTAATGAAAATAATCCAGATCTAATTACAAATCACATTAAAAACAGTAGAACATGTTCTAAATCTTGAAAATACAGACTTTATTTACAAGTAAAGGCACACAAAACTAGTCATAGATTTTTCTTATAAAAACATCACTAATATAATGTAAGCATATATGGTAATCCATGACTTATATTGTATATTTGCACTCTATTTAGACAAAATCTATTTAATAATATGATAAAAGTTTCAGATACAGCTAAAAAGAAAGTCATAGAACTTATGACAGATGATGGCTATAATGCAGCAACAGACTACGTTCGTGTTGGTGTAAAAAGTGGAGGTTGCTCTGGTTTATCTTATGATTTAAAGTTTGATAAAGAACAACAAGAAGACGATAAAGTTTTTGAAGACAACGATGTAAAAATTATTGTTGATAAAAAAAGTTTTTTATACTTAATAGGAACAACACTAGAGTATTCTGGAGGATTAAACGGAACAGGTTTTGTGTTTAACAACCCAAATGCCAATAGAACTTGTGGTTGTGGTGAATCTTTTTCACTATAAACCAATGTAAATCTTTCTTTAAAAAGGAAAGACTTTAAAATTAAAATTGAGATATGAGTAAATATACAGAAGACGATCTAAGAGAAGAACTTAAAACCAAAGAATATGAATATGGTTTTTACACAGATATTAAATCTGACACTTTTCCTATTGGATTAAATGAAGACATTGTTCGCGCTATTTCTAAAAAGAAAGAAGAGCCAGAATGGATGACGCAATGGAGACTAGAAGCTTTTAAGGTTTGGCAAGAAATGCAAGAACCAGACTGGGCAAATGTACATTACAAAAAACCAGATTTTCAAGCTATTGCTTATTATTCTGCACCAACTTCTGTAGATCCTAACAAAACTTTAGATGATGTAGACCCAGATTTACTTGCTATGTATAAAAAGCTAGGTATTTCTGTAGACGAACAGAAAAAAATGAACAACATTGCCATGGATATTGTGGTAGATTCTGTTTCTGTTGCTACCACTTTCAAAAAAACATTAGCAGAAAAAGGCATTATATTTATGTCTATTTCTGAAGCTATAAAAGAACATCCAGAACTAGTAAAAAAATACTTAGGTACTGTGGTGCCGCAAAAAGACAACTTTTATGCAGCATTAAACTCTGCAGTATTTAGTGATGGCTCTTTTTGCTACATTCCTAAAGGTGTAAAATGCCCAATGGAATTATCTACATACTTTAGAATAAACCAAGCAGGAACAGGACAGTTTGAAAGAACACTGGTAATTGCAGATGAAGGTAGTTACGTATCTTACCTAGAAGGTTGTACTGCACCTAGTCGTGATGAAAACCAATTACACGCTGCTGTGGTAGAGCTAATTGCTCTTGATGATGCAGAAATTAAATATTCTACTGTACAAAACTGGTTTCCAGGAAATGCAGAAGGAAAAGGTGGTGTTTACAACTTTGTAACCAAACGTGGTTTATGCGAGAAGAATGCAAAAATCTCTTGGACACAAGTAGAAACTGGATCTGCCGTAACCTGGAAATACCCTTCATGTGTATTAAAAGGAGACAATTCTGTGGGTGAATTTTACTCTATTGCAGTAACAAACAATTACCAGCAAGCAGATACAGGAACCAAAATGATTCATTTAGGTAAAAACACAAAATCTACTATTATATCTAAAGGTATTTCTGCCGGAAAATCACAAAATTCTTACAGAGGTTTAGTACAAGTAAGCTCTAGAGCAGAAAACGCACGTAACTTTAGCCAATGTGATAGTTTATTAATGGGAAATGAATGTGGAGCACACACCTTCCCTTATATAGAAGCAAAAAACAAAACAGCACAAATAGAGCACGAAGCAACAACCAGTAAAATTGGTGAAGACCAAATATTTTACTGTAACCAACGTGGTATAGACACAGAAAAAGCCATTGCATTAATTGTAAACGGTTTTAGTAAAGATGTACTAAACAAGTTACCAATGGAGTTTGCTGTTGAAGCGCAAAAACTATTAGAAATTTCTCTAGAAGGTTCTGTAGGATAAATGGCATTCTTGTGAAAACAGGAATTTCATTATTTGAATTCGAATTATATTATGTTTAATCCAATTAATTTTTTAAATGCAAATGAAAAAATTAGTATTCTTATTCGTTTTAGCAATAACATTTACAAGCTGTAAAAACGATGCAAAAAAGGAAAACTCAGAAGATACTGTTGAAACAAAAGATGGCAGAACAGCTAAACAAAGTGATGGTTTAACCCTATTACAAGGGGAGTTTGTATATTACGCAGATGCTGCAGTTTTACAAACCAACAGCCAGATTTACGGTGTCGTTTTAAACAATAAGGTGAACGAATTAAACAAACAGGCTGCAGCCTTTAAAAAAGAGCCTACAGACTTTGTAATGGTAGAAGTAAGAGGGAAGATTACACCAAAGCCAGCAAACGAAGAAGGTTGGGAAAATCGCGTAGAAATTAAAGAAATACTAAATATATCTGCTTTAAATACACAAGCAGAAAACGTTGTAAAATTAGGTACAAAATAATTATGTTAAAAATAAACAACTTGCACGCAAGTGTAGAAGACAAGTCTATTTTAAAAGGAATTAATTTAGAAATAAAAGCAGGAGAAGTACATGCTATTATGGGACCTAACGGTTCTGGTAAAAGTACTTTAGCTTCTGTAGTTGCAGGAAAAGAAGAATACGAAGTTACCGATGGTACTATTCTTTTAGAAGGAGAAGATATTGAAGAACTTGCTGCAGAAGAAAGAGCTCATAAAGGAATATTTCTTTCCTTTCAGTATCCAGTAGAAATCCCTGGTGTTTCTGTAACCAATTTTATGAAAACAGCTATTAACGCTAACCGAAAAGCAAAAGGCTTAGAAGATATGCCAGCTAATGAAATGCTGAAACTTATTCGTGAAAAATCGGAAATGCTGGAAATAGACAGAAAGTTTTTATCACGTTCTTTAAACGAAGGTTTTTCTGGAGGAGAAAAGAAACGTAATGAAATTTTTCAAATGGCAATGCTGGAACCAAAATTAGCTATTCTAGATGAAACAGATTCTGGATTAGATATTGATGCTTTACGTATAGTGGCAAATGGTGTAAACAAATTAAAAAGCAAAGACAACGCTGTTTTAGTAATTACACACTACCAACGTTTGTTAGACTATATTGTTCCAGACTTTGTACACGTATTATACAATGGTAAAATTGTAAAATCTGGTGGTAAAGAACTTGCGCATGAGTTAGAAGAAAAAGGTTACGACTGGATTAAAGAAGAAGTAAACGCATAAATTAGTAAGCAGTGGTCAGTTTGCAGTAAAGCAGTTGCTTACTCAAATGCGATTACTCTAATACTTAAAAAAGTAGTCAAATAACAGCGTACCGTTTGCTTTTGAGTGAACTGAAAACTGAAATACTGATTACTGAAGACTTATAATAATGGATTTAAAAGAAAAATTAGTTTCCTCATTTTTAGCTTTCGAAAATCATGTAGACATAGATTGTAAAATACATGATATAAGAACCGAAGCTATTAAAACTTTTGAAACAAAAGGGTTTCCTTCAAAAAAAGAAGAAGCTTGGAAATACACATCGTTAAACAGTATTTTAAAACATGACTACAGTGTTTTTCCTAAACAGGAAAACGCTATAGAGTATAGTGATGTTAAAAAGTACTTTATTCATGATATAGACACCTATAAAATTGTATTTATAGATGGTAAATATGCTTCACATTTATCGCAAACTACACATGACGGAATAGATGTTTGTTTAATGTCTGCTGCTTTAAACAAACCAAAATATCGTCTTGTTATTGAAAACTATTTTAATAAAGTAGCTACCAAAGAAAGCTTAACGTCTTTAAATACAGCATTTGCACAAGAAGGTGCTTATATTCATATTCCTAAAAATAAATTGGTAAATAAACCTATTCAAATTTTACATTTATCTACAGGAAGTGAAATTGCACTAATGCAACAACCACGTAACTTGATTGTTGTTGATGAAAACTCTCATGTACAAATTATTGAACGTCACCAAAGTTTATCAGACCATCCTGTTTTAACCAACAGTGTTACCGAAATTTTTGGAAACAAACGCGCAATTATAGATTACTATAAAATTCAAAACGATAATGTAAATGCATCGTTAATAGATAATACCTATGTAAATCAAAAACGCGAAAGTCATGTTTCTGTACATACGTTTAGTTTTGGTGGTAAGCTAACACGTAACAACCTTAATTTTTACCAAAATGGAGAACACATGGATTCTACATTAAATGGTATAACTATTATTGGCGACAAGCAACATGTAGATCACAACACATTAGTACACCATATAGAACCAAATTGTGAAAGTCACCAAGATTACAAAGGTATCTTTAACGATAGTGCAACAGGTGTTTTTAATGGAAAAGTAATTGTAAATAAAGAAGCGCAAAAAACCAATGCTTTTCAGTCTAATAATAACATTTTATTAAGTGACAAAGCAACCATAAACTCTAAACCACAATTAGAAATTTTTGCAGATGATGTAAAATGCTCACACGGTTGTACCATTGGTCAGCTAGATGAAAGTGCTATGTTTTACTTGCGCTCTAGAGGTATTCCACAAAAGGAAGCTAAAGCTTTATTAATGTATGCCTTTGCTAACAACGTACTAGAAACAGTAAAAATTCCGGAACTTAAAAAACGTATTAACAGACTTATTGCAACCAAATTAGGTGTAAATATAGGTTTCGATTTATAATTTTTTTTGAAGCTATTTCCAGCTTTTGGCAGTCGCTCTCTTTGAGGAGCTCCAACAATGCCGCAATCTGGGCTAAAAACAAAAAACGGCAAACATTCATATGTTTGCCGTTTTTTGTTTCAAGTCATAGATAAGACTCAACTTTTCACCTGCTGATACTTCTGATAAAAATACATCGGTATCATTCCAAAATTTAAAAAAGTAAGAAGCCAATAAAAACAATAACACCTCTGTAAGGCCAGGTTAAAAATTCAAACATAGCGCCAATACCTAAAACAAAAAAAGTAAAAAAGCCAACAACATAAAATGATTTTTTCATAGTATTTAGTTTCAAAAAATGAATGAAATTTATGGAATTAAAAAAAACGTAGCAGCAACTAATTGCCGTTGCTTAGTTCTCTCCTTCTTTTTTAAAGAAAACATCTTTTATAGTACCTTCACTATACAAGACCATCCCTACAACATGACCTTCTTCATCTCTAGTAAAATGATACAGTGTTCTATTGTTATTTCCAAATGCATCTAACTGAATCGGATGCAAAGGTATATTTTCATTGTTTTTATAAGATAATTTAAAGGCATTATCCGCAACAAAAAAGCGATAGGTAACGTCCATTTCTTCCGAAAAATAAGAACCTACAAAATCATTGTTGTTAACCATTTCAGAATCTATTAATGTAGCACGTTTAAAATAAAAAGGAGTACCACCAAATAGAATAACCATATCATGACTGGTTGCAGGTGTAAAATCATATTTCACTTGAGTACTATTTTTTCTATGAAATTTATTTTCCGCAAATGGTATTAATGAGGTTGCACTTCGACCTATCGATCCTTCCGATTTTAGGGTATCATTCTCTACAAATATTCTAATAGTCATATCACTATTAATTTCCTTATAATCACTAGTGTATTTATCTAAGGCTACTTGCTTAAAAACTTCTTCTTCTTTATTAACTTCTACATTATTATTTTCATCAGATAGAAGAATATCTAAAATTTGATATGCAATGCTTGGCGCATTAATAGATTGCAAATTAGTGAGCACTACAATACCTAATTGCTTTTCTGCAATAGTAATTAATTGCGTACGTCCACCAAAACTATACCCTCCATGACTTGCAACTATATTACCTTTGTAATTATCTATCATAATACCGCGTGCATATTTTGCTTTTTCACCGTCATTTAAAACCTCGGTGGTTTTCAAAAATTGAGACAAAGGTTTAAACTCCAAAATTTGTTCATTTAGCATCTGCATCCAAATAGCCATATCTTGAATAGAAGACCCCATGCTACCTGCACCATAACTTAATTGATTACTAGAAGAATACACAAATTCATTATGCTGTTTTTGGTAACCAACCGCTTTATTCTTAATTGTTTTACCATTTTCTACGCGCACAAAAGTAGCATCCATTTTTAGTGGATTTAAAATATGATCCTTTAAAAATTCATTTAAATTTTGTCCAGATATTCGTTCAATAAGTACTGCTAATAAAGTATAATTAGTATTAGAGTACGCTACTTTTTCACCTGGAAGATTACATAACCCCTTTTGCTTACACGCTAATTCAAACACCGTATTATTATCATAATAGGTATTGTCATAATCAAATCCAGACAAAGACATTAATGCATGATAATTTCTAATACCACTTGTATGATTCAATAAATGCTTAATTTTTATAGGTTGCTGATATTCTGGAAACTCAGGCAAATACTTTCTTATATCATCTTCTAAACTAATCTTACCTTCCTGAACCAATACCCAAATAGCGGAAGCTGTAAATTGCTTTCCAATAGAGGCTAAACTAAAAATAGTAGCATCCGAATTTTTAATGCCATAATCCAGATTAGCCAAACCAAAACCTTTACTGTATATACTTTCTTTTCCAGATATAACTTTAACACTTAAGCCTGGAGCATCTGCACTTTGATATTTTTCAAGAAGTTGATCAATCTCTGAAGTATATTTATTTTGAGCACTTAAAAAAGCACAAATCAATATACAAAAAATAGTAGGATACTGTTTTAAATTTCGCATTGTTTATTATTTGGAATTGTTTTTAGCCTAAGAAAATTTGTGAATAGATTTTTTATATCGACCATATAAACTAACTGGAGCAAGAAACATTACTAAAACAGCACAACTCAAAAGCATAAATAAATTGGCATAGGGCCAATGCATGATTTTAAATATAAAACCTAATACCAGAAGTATTATTAAAAGAAGACCTCCAATAAACTGAAGCTTACTTAAAACTGTCATTTGTTGTTCTATTTTCTGCAAATTGCTTTCTAATTGCAAATTTTTAAAACTCGCATAGCCTCCAAATTTTTGCAAAGCTTCTTGATATAAAACATCAAAATCTGCTCCATCTTTACTTTCTATATACGTACAAATATGATCTACCAAATCTTCTCTTAAGCTTTCTGATTGCACACCATAAAGCTTTAAACTCTTTTCTATAAAGGCAATGTGTTTTTGTTGTATTTGCATTATATAATAGGTTTAGGGTTAAAAATTAAATTCAAAGTCTCCATAAAGTTATTTATTTCTTGTGTCATTGCTTCGGCCACTTTTTTTCCTTCCGAAGTAACCGAATAATATTTCCGAACGCGTTTACCTATATAAACCTTCTCCGTTTCTAAAACGCCTTTAGCTTCCAGCTTATGCAGAATAGGATATAATGCGCCTTCTGATATATCAATCTTACCAGAAGTCAACTTCTTCACTTCTTGTGTAATCTCATAACCATACATTTTATCACTTTCGCTAATCAGTTTTAAAATGATAGGTTGTAGTGTTCCTTTTGTTAATTCTTTGCTATACATATTTCAAATATACATTTTATTTAAATGCATTGTAATAAAATTACAATAAATTTTATCTTTTATATTTTCTTTACACTAGTTTTATGAAACAAAACGTAAATTTGTAGCATGTTAGATTTGAAGAAAATAAGAGCCGATTTCCCAATACTTAAAAGACAAGTAAATGGTAAACCGTTGGTGTATTTTGACAATGCAGCAACATCACAAACACCACAACAAGTAATTGATGTTATTGTAGATTATTACAGTAACTACAACGCGAACATTCATCGTGGTGTGCACGCATTAAGTCAAGAAGCTACAGATAAATACGAAGCAGCAAGACATACCATTCAAAACCATTTTAATGCAAAGCATGCACACGAAATAATTTACACCTCAGGTACTACAGAAAGCATCAATTTAGTTGCTCATGGTTTTGCTTCCATACTACAAAAAGGAGACGAAATTATTGTTTCTGCCCTAGAACATCATAGTAATATTGTGCCTTGGCAAATGTTATGCGAAAAAATAGGTGCTGTTTTAAAGGTTATACCAATGAACCAAGATGGTGCACTTGTTATGGCTGAATATGATAAATTACTAAATAACAATACCCAACTTGTTTTTGTAAATCATATCTCTAACGCATTAGGTACCATAAACCCTATTGAAGAAATTATTGAAAAAGCACATCAGGTTGGTGCAGCTGTTTTAATTGATGGCGCACAAGCTTGTCCGCATATAAAACCAGACGTACAAGCACTAGACGTAGATTTTTATGTAGCATCGGCACATAAAATGTGTGGACCAACAGGAGTTGGTATGCTTTACGGAAAAGAAGCATGGTTAAATAAACTACCTCCTTACCAAGGTGGTGGAGAAATGATTGCTGAAGTTTCTTTTGATAAAACCACTTACGCAGGATTACCACATAAAATGGAAGCAGGAACGCCAAATATTTGTGGTGGTATTGCTTTTGGTGCAGCAATAGATTATATGAATGCTATAGGTTTTGACGCTATTGCAAACTATGAACACGAACTTTTAGAATACGCCACCAAATCACTTTTAGAAATTGAAGGTTTAAAAATTTACGGAACCGCTAAAAATAAAACTTCGGTTATTTCTTTTAATCTAGATGGTATACATCCTTATGATGTTGGTACTATTTTAGACAAACTAGGAATTGCTGTTAGAACAGGACACCATTGCGCACAACCTATTATGGAGTACTTTAAAATTCCAGGAACCGTTCGTGCATCGTTTGCATTTTATAATACCAAAGAAGAAATTGACGCCTTAGTTGCTGGTGTAAAAAAAGCTAAAATGATGCTTTCTTAAAGTTTGGCCTCTTTTTTGTATATTATCTTTTAAATTTTAACAAATGAAAATTATGAAATTCATTACGATACTATTTAGCATTTTTACACTTAACTCGTGTGGAAACTCTAAAGCAACAACAAATATGCAAGAAAACACAGACGCTAAACAAACCCAAATACTTACTGGCAAATACTTAATTTCTTCTCTAGTAGCTATGGATGAATTACCAGCAGACACGCATTTAAGTTTTGATGAAACTACAAATCGCGTTTCAGGATATGCTGGATGCAATAGATTTTCGGGAAATTATACTGTAGAAGGAAACCATATTGAGTTTACCAATATTATTGCTACAAGAATGTATTGTAAAGAAACAATGACTGCAGAACAAAACGTAATAAACGCCCTAGAAAAAGCAACTACATTTACTATAGCCAATAATGAATTAACATTAAATAACGAAAATGAAATTTTAGTACAAGCAACCAAAAATGTAAGCACTAAAATAGCAAAAGAAGAAGATTACAGTATAGAGTATACTGCTGTTACAAGAGGAACATTTATAAATATTGTAGTTAAAAATGATAGTATTACTTTTCAAAAAAATAGAGGTACAAAACCAGAAACCAGAACCTTTAATACACAAGAAAAAAACACTATCTACGCTAAAGTAAATGAGGTAAATGTAAAAGAATTACCTAGTCTAGAAGCACCATCAAAAGCACACCAATATGATGGAGCAGCTGGAGCTATTTTAACCATTGTTAAAAATGGCCAAACATACAAAACACAAACTTTTGATCATGGTCAACCTCATACAAAAATTGAAGATCTAGTAAGTACTATTTTAAGTATGACGGAAAAACAATAATTATAATGATGAAAATAATACTAAATTGTATTTTTGCTTAAAATAAAAAACCATGAATATTCAAGAGGTACAAAACGAAATAATTGAAGAGTTCTCTATGTTTGAAGACTGGGAAGAACGCTATCAATACATGATAGATTTAGGAAAATCTTTACCACTTATTGAAGAACAATACAAAACCGAAGATAATATTATTAAAGGTTGCCAAAGTAAAGTATGGGTACATGCAGAATTAAAAGAGGATAAAATAGCTTTTACTGCAGATAGTGATGCTATTATTACAAAAGGAATTATTGCTATATTAATTCGCGTTTTTTCTAACCAACACCCAAAAGATATATTAGAAGCAAATACCGATTTTATTGACCAAATAGGACTTAAAGAACATTTGTCTCCTACAAGAGCAAACGGTTTAGTAAGCATGATTAAGCAATTAAAATTATACGCTATTGCGTATCAAACACAATTAAATTAGTTGTTATTGCTGCAAAGGCAAGAAACTATTTATAATAAAAACATTTCCGTTTACACGGAAATAAAATAATAAAAATTCCCGTTTTTATGGGAACATAATACATTTTCCAATGAGCGAAACTATAGATACATCTGTATTAGGAGAAAAGATTGTAAAGGTTTTAAAAACTATTTTCGATCCAGAAATTCCTGTAGACATATATGAACTAGGACTAATTTACGACGTTTTTGTAAACGAAGATTATGATGTAAAAATCTTAATGACTTTAACCACACCAAACTGTCCTGTTGCAGAAACACTTCCGTTAGAAGTAGAAGAAAAAGTAAAATCTTTAAACGAGGTAAAAGATGCAGAAGTAGAAATCACTTTTGATCCGCCTTGGTCTCAAGATTTAATGAGCGAAGAAGCTAAGTTAGAACTTGGTATGCTTTAATTAAAATTAGCCAATGCCAAGACGTAAACTAACATCTCTTAAAGATGGTGAAAAAACCAATTTAAAAAAATCGTTTAGCGCGTTGGTTTTTATTCCACGGTTTTTTAAAGAAATCTGGAAAACCAACAAAAAACTATTTCTATTATCTGCATTTTGTAGGCTTATTGGTGCCCTTTTACCTGTTGTAATTCTGTGGATTGGTAAAATAATTATTGATGAAATAATTCTTCAAACGAAAACAGATGTTTCAGATTTAACCTTACTGTGGACCTATGTTGCCATAGAATTTGGTTTAATTATTCTTTCTGATTTAGTAAGTAGAGCCATTTCATTAACAGATAGCCTGCTTGGTGACTCTTATTCTATAGACTCTTCTGTAAGAATCATAAAAAAAACAAATCAAATAAACATTAGTCTTTTAGAAGACTCTGAGTTTTATGACAAGCTAGAAAGAGCAAGAACACAAACAACAGGTCGTGTTGGGTTAATGTCTAACGCATTAGGCGAAGTACAAAGCTTAATATCTATTTTAACCTTAGTTGCTGGTTTAATTTATTTTGAACCTTACCTAATCATACTTTTAGTATTAAGCATTATACCATCTTTTATAAACGAAATTTGGTTTAGCCAACAACAATATTCACTGGCAAGAGGATGGACTGCAGAACGCAGAGAACTAGATTATTTACGTTTTATTGGAGCAAATGATAAAACAGCAAAAGAAATTAAACTCTTTGGCTTAACAGATTTTGTGGTAGATAGATTTAAAAACCTATCGCAAGAATACTATGATCTTAATAAAAAACTAGCAGTAAAACGCTCTGCATTAGGATTTGTTTTTAATGTTTTAGGTACTTTAAGTTATTATGGCGCTTATGTATTTATTATTTACAGAGTTATTTCTGGTGTAATCACTTTAGGTGAGTTAACCTTTTTATCTGGATCTTTTAACAGGCTTACCAGAAATTTACAAGACTTCTTCTCAAAGTTTACACGCATTACAGAAAGCGCATTATACTTAAAAGATTATTTTGATTTTCTAGACATTTCAATAGAACCAACACATAAAGAAGACATACCACTTCCAGAAACAATACAAGAAGGCTTTACATTTAAAAATGTACGTTTTGCCTATCCAGGATCTGAAAACGAAATATTAAAAGGTATTAGTTTCACTATTAAAGCTGGAGAAAAACTTGCCTTTGTTGGTCAAAACGGAGCAGGAAAAACAACATTAACCAAGTTACTATTGCGTTTTTACGAACCTACTTCTGGTGAGATTTTATTAGACGGAATTAATATAAACCGATTTAATAAAGCTGCCTACCAAGAATATTTTGGTGTTATTTTTCAAGACTTTTTTAAATACGAATTTACAGTTAGAGAAAATATAGCCATTGGTGATATTGATGAAATAGACAATCAATCTAAAATAGAAAATGCGGCAGAACTTAGCTTAGCTAATGAAGTTGTAGAAGATTTAAAATTTGGTTACAACCAACAATTAGGAAAACGCTTTGCAAAAGGACAAGAACTCTCTGGTGGTCAATGGCAAAAAGTAGCATTAGCAAGAGCATACATGAAAGACGCCAAAGTAATGATATTAGATGAACCTACTTCTGCATTAGATGCTAAGGCAGAAAGTGAAGTTTTTGATCGTTTTATTGGTTTAACACAAGATAAAACAAGTGTTATTATTTCACATAGATTTAGCACTGTTAGGCAAGCTAATAGAATTTTAGTTCTTGAACAAGGACGCGTTTTAGAAATTGGCACACATGAAGAACTAATGAAAAACAAATCTTTATATGCCGATTTATTTACGCTACAAGCAGAAGGCTACCAATAAATTGTAAACACTTATTTTTTAAGAATTCTTCTTAAACTCACAAACAACAAATAGTATAAAAACACGTATCTTAGTATTATGGCTAAAGAAATTATAAACCGCGTTGCAAATAGCAAACTAGAAGTTTTTGACTTAGAAGATTATTATCCGCAAGGAAAACGCATACTTTTTGATATAAAAGACTGGCTTTATGAAGGTTTTGTTTTACGAGAAAAAGATTTTAGAGCCTTAGTAAAAGAACATGATTGGTCTTTATATCAAGATGCTTATGTGGCACTAACTTGTACTACAGATGCCATAGTACCAGATTGGGCGTATATGCTTTTAAGCATTCATTTAGAACCTTTTGCTAAAAAAATAGTTTTAGGAAACCTGGAAACCTTAGAGGTTTCTCTATATCAAGACATTATCCATGATTTAGATATTAGCGCTTTTAAAAATAAACCAGTAATTATAAAAGGATGTTCTAAAAAACCTGTTCCATCAAGCGCTTACATAATGATTACCAACAAGTTAAAACCTTTAGCAAAATCTATTATGTTTGGTGAAGCATGCTCTTCTGTACCTCTATTTAAAAACACTTCATCGATAAAATAGGTTATTTTATCTATTTTAGTAAGAAAATACAAGAAACCTTGTAAACAATTGTTCGCTTAATACTTATTTTTGCGCGTTCAAAAAAACAATCAAAATGAAAAAAATATTTTTATTAGTTGCATTATTTATTGGAGTAGCTTCAGTAAACGCACAGACAGATGAAAACAATTTAACTAAAGAAGAATTAGCTGCTAAAAAAGCAGAAAAACAAGCAATTGCTGATGCTGCTCAAGCAGAAGCTAATGCTTTACAAGCACAAATTGATGCTTTACCAGGCTGGAGAACAGGTGGAAACATTTTACTAACTTTTAACCAATCTGCATTCAACAACGAATGGACTGGTGGAGGAATTGGTAATACTGCTGGCAACTTATTAATTAACTACAATGCAAACTTAATTAAAGGAGATTACATCTGGGATAACAACCTTATTGTAGATTATGGTGTATTAAAAAACAAAGGAGATGAAAGTTTTACTAAGTCTAATGACAGAATAGAACTAAACTCTATTGCAGGAAAAAAAGCTAGCGCAAACTGGTTTTACTCTGCTTACTTTAATGCTAAAACACAATTAGATAGAGGTGCAGATGGTAATACTCACTTTTTCTCTCCTGCTTATTTTCAAGCTGGACCAGGCATGTTATGGAAAAAATCTAATAACTTAAATGTTATGATTTCTCCTGCTGCTGCTAAATTAATTATAGTACACGATGAGTATACAGATGCTGCTGCTTACGGATTAACAGATGAAGAGTTTAACGATGCTGGTGGTTACTTTGGTGTTGAATCTGGTGACACTACTCGTTTTGAGTTAGGAGCTGCTTTAAGAGGGTACTATAAATTAAACATTGTTAAGAATATTGCTATGGAAAACATCTTAGCATTATACACAAACTATTTAGAAGATCCTCAAAATGTAGATATTGATTATACTATGAATCTTGCTATGTCTATAAACAAGTACATTTCTGCTAACTTTGTATTTCAAGCAATCTATGATGATAATGCCAACAGTAACGGTTTTCAAATTAGAGAAGCTTTTGGTTTAGGATTTAACTACGGTTTCTAAAATATTAGAAAAAGAAAAATTACACTATTAAAAACGCGCTTTAAAAAAAGCGCGTTTTTTTTGTTTTATAAGAGCTACACCTTCCTTCTTGCGCTCAAGGAAGCTTAAGTGTATTGTAATAAAACAAAAAGGCTTTTTAGTAAAATAAGCGAAGCGCATTTTTTAGAGTATACCCTTACAAACAATCTATAACTTTGCTGTACCTAACTATAAACAGTACAGATGAGCGCAATAAGGATTGCAACGGCATCCTTTTTAAAATGTAATGTCCATACCTTAAGTATACCATTAAACAAAAAGATTAGCACCTAATAAACTACTAGCAGTACCTTTTTAAAAAGATATAGTGTAAAGCCTGGTTGCTTTTGGTTTTTACCAAAAGCAAATTGCCCTAAAAACATTAAAAAGCATCTTAATTACTTTTAAACTTTCTTTTTTTCTTTTTGTTTCCAAACAGCCTTTTAATAAAACCGTCTCGTTTTTCTGGGTTACAGTTTAGAGCTTCTAAAACTTCTGTAGGAGCACTTTCAAAGTGGCTCTTGGTGATGCTATTAAAGGCAGCATCTGCATTTAATTTCTGGTAGAATTTTGCAAAAATTGGTAAGGCAGAATTTGCTCCTTGTCCCATTCCTGTGGTTTTAAAACCAATATTGTAATTGTCATTTCCTACCCAATTTATAGTTACCAATTTAGGTGTAATACCTACAAACCAACCATCTTTATTGTCTTGGGTAGTTCCTGTTTTACCTGCTATGTCATTTTTTAGTTGGTAGCTTGTTCTTAATCTAGATGCTGTACCTTTATTTACAGTAGATTTCATCATTTCTAAGAGCACTTGTCTGGTGTAATCACTATATGCCTTAACTTCGTTTACTTGCGGCTTAAAAGAGGCTATTTCCTTTCCGTTTTTGTCTTCAATTTTTGTAATATAATATGGTTTTACTGCTTGGCTATTGTTTACATAGCTTGCATAGGCTCCTGCTAAATCTTTGATATTTATTTCAGCCACACCTAATGCTAAAGAAGGTTGGTTTGGAAGTTCTTTTTCTATGCCTAACTTTTTTACTTGTGCTAATACCTTTTGTATACCTACTTCTTGTAACACTTTTACTGCAATGGTATTTACAGAGGTACTTAAAGCGCGTTCTAAGTTATAGTTAAGAAATGGATCTTCTTCGTTAGCTCCAGAGTTGGTTGGTGTCCAGTTTTTATAATTGGTGTAGGTTATTGGTTTTACAGAAAAATAGGTACAGGGTTGCATACCATTTTCTATTGCTGCTGTATACACAAAAGGCTTAAAAGTAGAACCTACTTGACGTTGGCTTTGCGAAATATGATCGTATTTAAAATAACGATAGTCTATACCACCAATATAACTTTTTACAGCTCCTGTTTCTGGGTCTATAGCAATCATTCCTGTGTTTAAAAACTTTAAATAATGCTGTAAACTATCTTTAACAGATACGTTTTTGGTAGTGTTTTCTTGCCACTCAAAAAGTTCTATATCTTGTTTTACTGCTAATTTTTCTTCTATTTGTGCTTTAGTTAAACCTGCTTTTTTATAGCTTTTATAGGTTGGGGATTGTTGTATTGCTTTATCTATTAATGCTTTATTGGTATACCAAGGTGCTTGTGTACCATACGATTTTTCAAAAGCTTTTTGCAAATGGGTTAGATGCTCTTTCATTGCCTCTTCGGCAAGTATTTGCATGGTATAATCTAAGGTGGTATGTATAATTAGCCCATCGTTATAAATATCATACGCTTCGCCATTTTCCTTTTTATAATCTTTTAAAATAGTGGTTAGTTCTTTTTTTACTTGTTCTCTAAAATAAGGTGCAACACCTAAATCGTGATTAAAAGATTGATAATCTATGCTAATGTCTTCTTTTTGTATTTGTTGTGCCTTTACAGTATCTAAATAATTATATTTTACCATTTGATTAAGTACTACATCTCTTCGTGCTTGGCTGCGTTTTACATGTAATCTTGGGTTATAACTATTATTGGCTTTTAAGGTTCCTACTAGTGTTGCAGCTTCAGAAATGGTTAATGCAGTTGCCGATTTATTAAAAAACTTTTGCGAAGCACTTTCAATACCATAGGTGTTATCTGGAAACGGAACTGTATTAAAATACTGTGTAAGAATTTCTTTTTTAGAATAAATGTTTTCCATTCGCTTAGCAATAATAGATTCTTTAAATTTATTAATAAGCATACTTAAAAACACATAGTCTTTTCTTCCAAATACATTTTTAGCCAATTGCAAGGTAATGGTACTACCTCCTCCAGAAGACCGATCTTGTAAAAGTATGGTTTTAAAAAACACACGAAGTAAGCTTATATTATCTACCCCATCATGTTCATAAAAACGAACATCTTCTGTAGCTACTAAAGCATCAATAAGATGTTTTGGTAAGTCTGTATATTTTAATGGTTGCCTATCATAGATAAAGTATTTACCTATTAGCTTCTGGTTTGCATCTAGTATTTGTGTAGCTTCGGCTTGTTTTAAAGAAGCTAGTGTAGCATTTTCAGGTAGTTTTCCGAAAACACCAAAATACACACTTGCATACAACCCAATTACAAATAGTATTGCTGATGCAACAGCAAGCAAAGGCCACTTAATCCACTTTTTTTTTATCCATACTTGTATTTTTTGCATAGTATTGAAACGTAAAAAATCTTGAATTATTAGTTAAAACTAGTATTGTGTAAAGAAATAATTACTCTTCCTCTTCAGAATAGTCAGGATATAGAAAATGGTTATAAGGGAAACGGGTTACATGAATTTCACGCACCTCGTCATAGACACGTTTTTTAAATTCTTCTAAATTCTTTTTATTTAATGCAGATATAAACAAAGCATTGTTTTTACCAACTCTATGCATCCAAGTATTTTTCCATTCTGCTAAAGAATAATGCTCTTCGGTACGTTCTGCTATTAAATCGGTTTCATCATAAGGTTCTGCTTTATAAGCGTCAATTTTATTAAAAACCATAATCATGGGTTTGTCTGCACTATCTATTTCACCTAAAATTTTATTTACAGACTCTATATGCTCTTCAAAATTAGGGTGTGAAATATCTACCACATGCAACAGTAAATCTGCTTCTCTTACCTCGTCTAGGGTACTTTTAAAACTCTCTACCAGTTGTGTTGGTAGTTTACGTATAAAACCAACGGTATCACTTAATAAAAAGGGTAAATTTTGAATAACCACTTTACGCACTGTAGTGTCTAAAGTTGCAAAGAGTTTGTTTTCTGCAAAGACTTTACTTTTACTAATAACATTCATTAAGGTAGATTTACCAACATTGGTGTATCCTACAAGTGCTACTCGAACCATTTTACCACGATTACCACGTTGTACAGACATTTGCTTGTCAATGGTCTTTATTTTGTTTTTAAGTAGAGTTATTCTATCTCTTACAATACGTCTATCGGTTTCTATTTCTGTTTCTCCAGGTCCACGCATACCAATTCCACCTTTTTGTCTTTCAAGGTGTGTCCACATACCTTTTAAGCGAGGAAGTAAATATTCGCATTGTGCTAATTCTACTTGAGTTCTGGCATAACTGGTTTGTGCTCTTTGTGCAAAAATATCTAGAATAAGGTTGGTTCTATCAAGCACTTTACATTGTAAAATTTTACTAATATTTCGTTCTTGTGCTGCAGAGAGTTCATCATCAAAAATAGCAGTACCTACTTCATTTTCTTCAATATATATACGAACGTCTTCCATTTTTCCTGTACCAATAAAGGTTTTAGGATTTGGCATGTCCATTTTTTGGGTAAAGCGTTTTAAAACCTCTCCTCCTGCTGTATAGGTTAAAAATTCTAATTCATCTAAATACTCTTTAGACTTGTCTTCATCTTGACTTTTAGTAATTACTCCTATTAAAACTGCTTTTTCAAGCTCTATATTTTTTTTCTCTAGCATACGTAAAATTAAAGTACAAAGTTAATGAATTGTAAGCAGTTTAATTTTTATATTTTTGAGGAAAGATAAATACTCCTTTAACGCAAAGAATAGAGACTTAATAAGCACATGTTTTTGATCTTATTCTAATAAAAATAAATACGAACATGCCTATACTGCAAACCCAACAATTAGTTTAATGAATACTTTTTCTGAATTTACTGTAAACACCAATTTACACACCGTTGCTTTTTATAATACTGAAAATTTGTTTGATGTTTTTGATGAAGAAAAAAAATATGACAATGATATGTTACCCACTGCAGATAAGCGATGGACAGTAAAAAGGTATCAAAACAAATTAACAAAGTTGGGCTATGCTATAGCTAATATAGGAAAAAAAGAAAACGGAAAACATCCTGCGCTTATAGGATTAGTAGAAGTAGAAAACGCTACTGTTTTAAAAGGATTAATTGCCTCTAAACATTTAAAAAATTGCAATTATGATTTTGTGCATTACGAATCTAAAGATGAACGCGGAATTGATGTTGCTTTGCTCTATGACACTACCGTATTTACTGTAGAAAGCTCTGAAGTGTTTGCGTTAGAACTGTATAACGATAAAGGTTTACCAGATTACACTAGAGATATTTTGTTGGTTTCTGGGTTACTTGCTGGTACTAAAATACACGTTATTGTAAACCATTGGTCATCTAGACGTGAAGGCGAAAAAGAAACCGAACATAAACGAATGGCTGGATCTAATAAGGTTGGTGAAATTATCTCTAACTTAAAACTACAAGATCCAGATGCTAAAATTATGGTTCTTGGCGATTTTAATGATGACCCTTCTAGTAAAACGATAAAACGATTAGTTACTGCTTATAACTTATTTAACCCAATGGAAACCTTACGTTCTTACACCAGAGGAACTATAAAACACCAAAGAAGATGGTATTTGTTTGATCAAATATTAATTACTACTAACTTTTTTGAAAAAACTAAAAACACTTTACAATACGAAAATGCTAATATTTTTGATGAAGATTTTTTAAAGGTAACTACTGGTAAATATAAAGGTTCACCATACAGAACCTACGCTGGAAAAAAATACCAAGGAGGCTATAGTGACCATTTTCCTGTGTATGTAGTTTTAGCTAAAAACCCTTAGTTTAAAGGAATATGAACGTGATAAAATTTTAAAACAATTTTCTAAATAAGCAACGACAAAGCAATTAATTAAACACGGTGTTACCTGCAGGTTTTTATTATCTTAATTAAATCATCTGTACTTAAATTTCTCTTTGGTTCGTAAATTACTGTACCTGATTTATTTTTCCATTTTTCTATTTGAATACCTTCATTTTTAAATCTGACCTTTAAACTAAAATCTTCTTTTTCAATTTCTAAAAATCCTCCTTTTATATTTTTGTGATATTCACTTTTTATGTTTTTTCTGTTCAAATCACTTTTGAAGTTTTGTAAAAAAATATTTCTTTTTGAACGAATTTCTCTATTTTTTATAGTTTGTATAAAATCCTTGTAATAATCATATTGCTCATTGACAATATATTCATTCGGATTTTTCTCAATTTTACTGTCAATTCGTTTAATGAAATGGCTTAAAATAATTTGTTTAAATTCATTATGGTTTTCAAAATATTTTTCAGCTTTATCAATTGCTTTCTTTTTATATGGTGTTAGAATGAAGTAATATTTTTTCTTCTCATTAAATTTATTTTCATTATCTATAAAATTTTTATATTCTGTCAAAGGATTATTTAAATCGTGATTTATTTTGAATTCAATACAAACTACAAATGTGTTAGTAACTATCAAAATATCAATTCTTTTTTTAAATTCTGTCGGTTGCTCAACAATAACTTTAACTGATGTTATTTCATAGTCTGGAATTTCTGGAGTTGATTCTTCATTTGAATTTTTCCCAATATTTGTAAATTTCGTTTCGAGTAAAGCATCAAGAAAAAGAGTTCCTAAATTATGATTTTCTTTCGGTCTGAAAAAGAATGCTAAAACATTTGCAAATGGAACTTCTTGGTTATGAACTTTTAAAATTTCCATAAAAGTTTTTCGAGGTTCTTTGAATATAATTTCTTCTATGTTTTCCATCTATTTTAGTTTCTTTTTTAAGCAGAATTTTAAATTAAACGCAGGTAACTAATAACTAAAAGAATCTTTTTTTTGTTAGGTACTTACATATACCTAACAAAATTTTAAAACTAAACCGCTTGATAAATAACAACTGCTAAAGCAATACAAGCAACAGGAAGCAACCACAGCATAAACATACTATACGTTGCTGTTTTTTTTCTAAGCATTTTAGCGTTTAATACTTTTCTTTTTTGTCCTGCATACTGCATCCAGTTTTTAAAGAAAATAAATATACCTATTAAAATAAATATAACAATTGCTTTGTCTTGAGACATAGTACTCATGTTCATTTGCTTAAAAAAACCAGCAAAGAAAACACCTAGAAGCAATATTAAAGCACATTGTAAAACCGATATATAAACGGTTGCTAGTTGGTTTGCTTTTTTGCTTTTAGCATCTTTATAATGCTTAAAAACGCTAAAAAATAAGGTATCAAAAAGAGTCATACATGGTTGGTTATTTAAAAACAAAAAAACCTGCTAAAATAAATTAGCAGGTTTATATTTTAGGTTTATTGTTAAGACTATTGTCCTAATACTTTAACATTATCAATTTCAAAAGTACCAGTAAAATCATCAACATCACCTCCTGTATATTTAAAAGCAACGTTAACAGAACCTGTATATGTACTTAAATCTACAATACCTGAACTTACCCAGTTTTGGTAATATTCTGAATCTTCAACTATTTGTGCATCTAAAGTAGACCATGTAGCAGTTAATACACCAGCTTCAGTACCATCCCAATCTGTAGAGATTAATACTTCTAGCTCACTATTATCAGAGAAGCTATTAGAAGATTCGAAGTTTAAAAACTCATCACTAGTAGCATCTAAATCAATTCCTGGTGTAATTAACCAAGTAATATTAGAAGTATCTCCAGAGTTATAAGCACTCATAGAAGCAATAGTTGTGTTATTACCAGTATCTGAAGAAGAAACTGCTCTCCAGTTGTAACCACCTTCTTGTGCATATGCTAACCATCCGTTAGAAGCTATCGTTGTATATGTTGGCATAGATTCGAAATCTTCTTCAAAAACAACAGAAAAATCATCTTCATTCCATAATACACATCTGTCTTGATCAAAAACTACATCTTCTAAAGAGTTTAAAGCTAATACTAAATCATCTCCACCATAAGATTTTGTTACAATACCTGAGATAGAACCACCTTTATCTACTGGTAAAGGAGTATTATAAAAATTAGCAAAAGAACTAGTTTCTACTATAAAGTTAGAATAAGAAAAACCATCACAAGATTGTAATGTTCTTTGTGTATCAAAATCTTCTGAAGAATCTCCGTAAAGCTCTCCATTTAAATAAGCAGGAAATTCTGCATTGTCAATTTTAACAAACATACCAACATGAGTTTCGTTGATAGAAGATAAGTTAATATCTAAAGCAGTAATTACTTCTGTATTTGTAGATCTTAAAATATAATCTGGAATTTGTGTTGCAGTAAATTGCCCTACTTCATCATCATCTGTTTTACCACCAATAGCAATAATTTCAGAAGAAGTTAAACCAACATAAGTACCTTGAAGTTTAATATAAACTTCTCTACCTTGGTTATACTGGTTATAAGAATCTGCTTGGTTTAATACTACTTGTATTGCAGCAGTTGGGTTTGATGGGCTATCTTGAATATAAAATTCTTTGTAAAAGTTACCTGTTACATCAGAAGAAGATACATAACCTTTAACCACTACATTAGATGTAATTTCATAAAACTTATCATAATCAAATCCTGATTGAGTATCTTCATATGCTGTATAAAGTTCTTTAACCTGGCTTATGGTTAACTCAGTTACACCACTGTTCACGTCTGCTAACTGCATTAATAATTCTGTTAATGCTTCGTTTTCTTCATCTCCTAAACTATTAGGAACTGTATAATCGTCATCTTGTACACAAGATGTAATAGCTATAGCAGCTACCATTGTAAGTATAAGAGTTAAAAATTTATTCGTTTTTCTCATGGCATTATTATTTTTAATTTTTGAATTGTTGAATCCTTTACAATTCATAATTCTAATGTTATTATAATTAATTTTTCTTTTTCTAAAATCTAAAGTACACATTTACAAAGTAATTAGCACCACGACCATACCAATATTTTGACCCGAACACACGTGTTGGGTTGGCATTATCGTCTCTTAGCTCTCTATAATTTGCGTTTCTTCCTTGTTCAAAACCACCAGTTTTATATTCTTTATCTAGTAAGTTTCCTACACTTGCAAAAAAGCCAACATAGTATTGGTCAATTTTCCAAGATTTACCACCAACAAGGTTTACCACCATGTATTCGTCAAATTCTTCTTGTTTTAATAATTCTGTTGCAACTTCTACATCATAATCATTAAATGGTAAGCCATCAGCATCTAAGTAAAAGTTTTCTGTTCTAGTTAATGCATTTACATCTACGTAAGCATTAGAGAAAAAGTTTGCTGTTGCACCAAACCACCAGTAATCTGGATCTCTATATTCAAAACCTACAGATGCTGCACGTTGTGGTCCTCCAGCAACTTTGTAATCTTTAAGATTTGCTTGACCATAAGAAATAGAACCACCTTCAGACTCAAAACTTGCAGAAGTTAGGTATAAGTCTGGGTTGTTATCATAAGTATATTGACCAACGGAACCTGCTGCTTTTAATTTAATAGTAGGTGTTACTTGTGCCTCAATACCAAATTCAACACCAATATTCTTTTTGTTTATTCCTGTTAAAACTTCTTGTACAAAAGCCGAAGTTTCATTTTCTGCAATTGCATCACCACTTAATCCATCTGCATAATAGAAACCAACTTCATTAGCATCATTAACGGTAGAATAGAATCCTGTTAATTTTGCTTTTACAATTGGAGATCTAAAAATATAACTAGCATCAAAAGAAGTTACTTTTTCTTCTTCAATACCTCTTACTATGTTATGATTTTCTCTTGAGTTAGAATACGTATTACGTAATGAAGGAGCTCTAGTAATATAACCACCATTAACATCTATTAAATGCTTACCAGTAATTTTATAAGTAAATCCTCCTTTAGCTCCAAAACCATTAAATGTAAGTTCTTCACCTTTTCCGTAAGAATTATCAGCAAATCTACTATGTTGCCATAACCCTTCTCTTTGGTAGGTTGTATTTGTTACACTACCAGAAACGAAAAAGTCAATTTTGTTGTATTTAAATTGTGCTTGAGCATATCCTGAAAGTACATCAGCAAATAAATTATAGTTGTATCTAAATTTATCTCCTTCTCCTACTAATCTGTCTGGATTTTGCGCATCATATTGGTAGTTATCAAAAGAATCTACGTTTAATGCTCCAACTGTAGAACCTAATAAGTCGATGACTTCACCAAAGTTTTCCGATTTTAGTTTCTTGTAATTAAGTGAAGCATTTACTAAAATGTTTTCATTAATTTCTGAACTTAAGATAGAGTTAACAGTAAGTTGTTTATCATCTGCACGGTCTTCATATAAAACATATGCAGCAGGAACACTACCATTAGTATCTATATTATTGTTTTGGTTAGCTGTAAGAATATACTCCCAATCAATTTGACCATCATTTAAAAACTCTTGTTGTAAATCATAAGCAGTTGCAGTATCTGGTCCATCAGGATCTGATAATGGGTAACTTGGCAAATCTTGGTAGTATGCAGGACTTGGGTTAGTACCTCCAGAATAATCTAAACGACTGTTTCCTAATTTACCAAATTGGTAACCAACATTAGTATTTAATTTTGTTTTAGAAGAAATATCCCAATAATGGTTTAACATTAAGATTGGCTCTTCTACTTCTTTTATACGTGAGTTTCTTTTCTCACCATCTAACCATCCCCAATATTCGTTGTATTGAATACCTTTAAGGTCGTATACTTCTTGTGTATTTGGTGATGATTTACCTCTTCTGTTTGGTGCGTAAATTGTAGTAAAGTTTAAGCTATGCTTATCACCAAATTGTTTTTCAACAGATGCAAAAAACGAGTTAGAGTCATATAATGAAGCATCTTGATATCCTTCATCTCCCCAACGTCTTCCAGCCATAATAGAATAAGCCCATCCGCCTTCTAAAGCTCCAGAAGAATAACTAGCCATTAAACGGTTAGTATAACTTCTGTTAGAAGAAGAGTATGTTACACGACCACCTTCTCTATAAGAAGAAGCTCTTGTATTAATATTAGTTGTTCCTAAAATACCACCAAAGTTATATGCTGAAGGTGTTAAACCTGTTGTTAACTCTTGGTTACGCATTACATCATTAAGTCCACCCCAATTACTCCATTGTGGTCTACCATTATAAAGTTTATTCATTTCAATTCCGTTAATTAAAACAGAACCATTGTCAGAATCTAAACCTCTTACTTTAAAGAAAGAAGAACTAAACTCAAAAGCAGCTGTACGTTGAAAAACGTCTTGTGAAGAGGAAAGTAAACCAGAAATATTATCTGCTCCACTGGTATCATCATTTAACTCATCATCAGAAAGTGCGATGGTAAATAAATCGTTTCCAGCAAGGTCTCTTTCCATAACCATATCATTTATGGTTAATGTTTGACCTTCATTAACTACTATTGGGTAACGTTGCGGTACGTAACCATCTTTAGTTAATCTTAAAACTTGTTCGCCTAATGGCAAGTTACTGCTAAACGAAAACACCCCTAGCTCATTTGTTTGAGTAGACTGTTTTGTTTCTTCAATAGTTACAGTAACATCTGAAATAGGCTCTTGAGAAATTGGTTGTTTAACACTTCCTGTTACCATCGTTTGCTGTGCAAAGGTGGTAAAGCCTGATAAAATTCCGAAGAAAAGAATTAATAATCTTTTTTGCATACTTAAATTTATAGTTAGTAAACTTTTAATACATTAAATAAATATTATTTAAAGCACGCAAATTTACATTTTTTATAATAAATATTTACATTTGGCAGGAGTTTTGTATTAACATAACTATAACATAACATTTGCATTCATGAAAAATTTAAAATTCTGGCTTACAACACTGTGTTTAACAGTACTTTTAACTGTAGAGGCTCAAGAAAAAAAGAAATTCAAAGTCCACACTGTAGGATTTTACAATCTAGAAAACTTATTTGACACTATTAATGACAAAACGAAGTTTGATGAAAGAAGTCCTATAATGGAAATGAAAACCAAACGATCTGAAGTTTACCTTCAGAAAGTTAAAAATATGGCACATGTAATTTCTGAAGTAGGTAAAGACGTAACACATAACTCTCCTGTTTTATTAGGAGTTAGTGAGGTTGAAAACAGAGAGGTTCTAGAAGATATAGTAAATGATTCTTCATTAATTCATCAAGATTATGGTATTGTGCATTACAATTCACCTGATGTAAGAAGTATTGATGTTGCTTTATTATACCAGAAGAAATTTTTTACCCCTTTATCTACAAGTAGTCATGAATTAAAGATTTTTGATGATAGCTCAAACGAAAGAATTTACACTAGAGACCAACTATTAGTTAGTGGTAAATTAGAAGGAGAAATGATTCATGTAATTGTTAACCACTGGCCTTCAAGAAGTGGTGGAGAAGCTAAAAGTAGACCAAAACGTGTTGCTGCAGCTAAACTAACAAAGAGACTATTAGATTCTTTACAATCTATAGATCCTTACGCAAAGGTTTTTATTATGGGAGATTTAAATGACGACCCAACCAATGCCAGTGTAAAAGATGTTTTAAAAGCACAAAGTAAAAAAGAAAAGGTTGGCTTAAAAGGGCTTTATAACCCATATACCAACATGTATAAAAAAGAAGGATTAGGTACTACAGCATATAGAGATGCTTGGAGTTTATTTGATCAAATTATGGTAACCCAACCACTACTTGAAAAAGACTATTCTTCTTTTAGATTGTATAAAGCAGGTATTTTTAACAAAAACTATTTAGTAAACAAACATGGTAGATATAAAGGATACCCAAAGCGTAGTTTTGCGGATGGCGGATTTACAAATGGTTATAGTGATCATTTTCCTGTATACACCTATCTAATTAAAGAAATTAGCGAATAATACTTAAAGCTTATTCTATTTATTTTTATATTGAACGGAAGATAATACGCTTTTGTTCAAAAAAGAAAAAACAAATACATATCTAGTGCGTAAATCACTAAATAACAGTAATAAAAAAGGCTTCCTTACACGGAAGCCTTTTTATTATAATACCATTTAAATAGAGACAGATAATCTTTGTATAACAACTAAAAACTCTTTCTCTTATAATGTATATAGTGTTAACAACAAATTATTTTAACCTAACCAAACACTCCAAGGTATTCTAGACAAAACCAATAATAAGGCTATAGTGTAAAATATAGCAATGGTTTTATGTTTTGGCTTTGAGGTTAGTTTCTTTTTGTGTTTAGAATATCCTATAGTAATAAAAGTTACTGCAAGAACACCAACAAAAGGATGTTCTACAGCAAGAAGTCTTGCAAAAGAAGACAAGCCTCCCATACCATTATTAACAATGTTTTGTACACCATTTGGTGAGGTAAAATACAACACCAAACCTATTAATAATTGAATATGCGAAACGATAAGCGTAAACAATGCTATTCTAAAATCTTTAGCTTCATACTCTTTATCACTAAACGTTTTAATTAAGCTATTTACTACTGCTAGTATTAAAATAATAAGGACTAAATAAGCCCAATAAGAGTGAAGGTTTTTTACAATACTGTACATATAATTTATGTTTAATTAGTTTAAAAACAAAGGTAGCAATAATTAGGTATAAAAAAACCTCTTCAAATAAATGAAGAGGTTTTTAAATAAATAAATTTCAAAAATTAGAATTTGTATCTAATTCCAAAGTTCCAAGTTCTTCCGTTTCCAAAGTACACTTGGTTGCTTTGATTAATACCTAAGTAAGTAGCATCTCCAGCTTCTGCTTGAATTGCTGTACTAGATTGAGAGAAATACTCTTCATCTAATAAGTTGTTAATATTAAATCTAAAGTTTACAGAGTTAGACTTGTCTTTTCCTACTAACATTTTGTAAGATAATCCCATGTCCATTAAACCATAACTTGGTAATTCTAAGTTTTCTTTAATTGCTCCAACATCCGCGTATAATTTATCGTAATGTCTGTAATCTGCATCGATTGAAAATCTTTCAACGATTTCAAAATCTGCTCCTAAACCAAAAGTTGTTTGTGCAGCACCACCAACTTCACCACCATCTACATCTTCCATTTCAACAGATAATGTTTCTAGGTTTTCATTTCTTGTTGTTGTTTGTGCATCACCTACATACTCCCAGTTACCAACAGAAGCAAAACCTTTGATTCTTAAAGAATTAATTGGTTTAACTTGTAATTGTAATTCAGCACCAGTGTGTAATTGCTCAACACCTTCATTGGTTCTGTAAAACAACTCATTAGTATCTCCGTCTGTATAAGATGAAGACTCTACACGATCTTTCCAGTTTGTTCTATATACATCTAATGCTGCAGAGAATACAGATGATGTGTATGAGTAACCAACTTCTAAACCTAATATTTTTTCGTTTTCTGTTAGTGGATTAACCTCATTAGTATAGTTTAAGTAAATATTATCGTGGTAAGGTTGACGTGAGTAGTACCCTCCATTAACATATATTTTACTGTTTTCACCAATAGAATAGCTACCACCAGCTTTAATATTAAACCCAGTATTATTTACTGTTTCAGATTCTTCATCTGCTTCTACATAGTTAAATCTATCCCATCTTACGTGGCTTTGTGTAGAAACGGCACCTTGAAAAAAGGCAGAAAAATTATTTTTAGCATACTCTAATTGACCAAATACTCCTGCATAGTTAATACGCTCATCATAATCATAATCAATTCTCTCATCCTCATCTGCATAGTTAAATACTGTAGACCAAGGATTAATACTGTTAGTAGAAGAAACAATATAGCTATCTGGATACTGCGCACTAGTTTGTCCTTCTTCAATACCGTTAAGACCTAATAAGTCTACTATTTGTCTGAAGTGAGTACCTTTGTACGTACGTAAATCTGCACCAAAGTTTAAGCTTAAATTATCTGATAATTGATTTTCGTAGTTAGATACTAAACCGTACCATGCGTGGTTGTTCATAGAAGCACGAATTGCAGTTCCTACATAAGGACCACTTCCGTTTCCAATACCACCTGCTACTTCTTCATTAGCAGCTATTGTAGCATCCCAATCAACAAGACCGTCTTCTGTTGATGCAGTGTAAGCTCCGTAACCACCAGTTCCTCCTCCACGTCCCCATGAAGCATAAACTACAGTTGATAAGCTTGATTTTTCATTGATTGTCCAATCCCAGTTTAAGTTAGCTACTGGTTTGTGGTAAAAGTTAGTTCTTAAACTTAAGTACTCACCATTGCGGTACCCATAGTTATAGTTATATTTTTTACCATGTTCTAAATAGTCAGAGATGCTTTTTCTATAGTTTTGGTCATGTTGTTGTGGCGCACCTGTAACTAAAAAGTTTAAGCTGTGCTTATCATTTACTTTATAACCAAAAGAGATAAAATATGTTTGTCCTTCTCCTTTCGTTCCAAAGTTATACCCATCACCTTGCCAGTGAGATAACATAACTGTTGCACCAAATCCTTTATCATTTGTTCCTGTGCTATAACCAGCAGCAGTTTTTAAGTAGTTGTTGTATCCTGTAGAAACAGCAGCAAAACCACCTTCTCTTTTCTCTGTACTTTTAGTTACGAAGTTTACCGTACCACCAACAGAAGAAATAGCTAATTTAGAAGAACCTAAACCTCTTTGTATTTGTACTGCATTAGCAATATCAGAAATACCAGACCAGTTAGACCAGTACATTTTACCGTCTTCCATACCATTAATTGGCTGTCCGTTTAATAAGAAAGCAGTGTTATCTTGGTCAAAACCACGAACACGCATGTTTGTATCTCCAAAACCTCCAGCTTGACCAGATACGTATACAGATGGTGTATTTACCAAAGTAGCGGTAACATCTTGCGTTCCTATTTTTTGTTGAATTTCTGCAGCTTTAATAGTAGAAACAGCAACAGGTGTTTTTCTGTCTTCTGCTAAATCAATAACTCCAGACCCCATAACAACAACTTCTTCTAATGAGTTATCACTAGCTAAAGTAATGCTACCTAAGTTGGTGTTACCATTAAATTTTAGTGTTACTGGTGTGTAACCTACATATGAAATAACAACCTCTCCCGAGTTTGCTTGCGTTGTAATTGTAAAATTACCATCAAAATCTGACGACGCACCATTTGCAGTTCCTTTTTCTATAATGTTCGCTGCCGGAAGTGGCGCGTTCATTTCGGCATCAATAATAGTACCTGTAACCGTACTTTGTGCCATTGCTCCTGTAGTAACAAAAGCTACTACTAAAAATAAAAATCTTGAAATTTTTTTCATTTTATTAAATAAGATTGGTTTAATTTTTTGGCAAAATTACATCTAATTAATGGTTTAACATTAACTTAATGTTAACATTTTTTTTAAAGCCTTAATTTAATAAAATCTAGTAAAGTATTTATTCTTAAGCAGAAAAAGCTATAAACAATCTTTTTAACAATTATTTTGTTAAATTTTTATAATGCTTTAATAAATTTAAAGTAGAAGAGTCGTGATTGGCAAAACTATCGTTTTCAAATTCTTTTAATATTTTTCCTGCAAGTTGCTTACCAAGCTCTACACCAAACTGGTCATAACTAAATATATTCCAGATTACTCCTTGTACAAATATCTTATGTTCATACATAGCAATAAGTTTTCCTAAACTTTCTGGTGATAGTTTATTTACAAAAATAGTATTGGTTGGTTTATTTCCTGCAAAAACTTTAAAAGGCACAAGTGTTGCTTCTGCTCCTTCTGCTATTACCTGGTTTGTATCTTTTCCGTTTAAAAGCGCTTCTGTTTGTGCAAAGAAGTTAGACATGAGTTTGTCTTGATGTTCTTTATTACCATGCAAAGATTCTGCAAAACCTATAAAATCTGCTGGTATTAATTTTGTACCTTGATGTATTAGCTGAAAAAAGGCATGTTGTGCATTGGTTCCTGGTTCTCCCCAAATAATAGTACCTGTTTGGTAGCTTACTGGTTTACCGTTTCTGTCTACACTTTTTCCATTGCTTTCCATAATACCTTGCTGTAAGTATGTAGCAAATTGGTTTAAATACTGTGAATACGGAATGACAGCTTCACTTTCTGCTTTAAAAAAGTTATTATACCAAACACTAATTAATGCTAACACAACAGGAATATTACTTTTAAAATCTTCATTTTTAAAATGGGTATCCATTTTGTTTGCTCCTAGAAGTAGTTTTTCAAAGTTTTCATTTCCTACTGCTAAGCTAATAGTTAAGCCAACAGCACTCCAAAGAGAAAAACGCCCTCCTACCCAGTTCCACATTGGGAAGATATTATTTGCATCTACACCAAAATCTTGCACCTTTTCAAGATTTGTAGAAACTGCTACAAAATGCTTAGCTATATCTTCTTGTTTTGCGCTTTTTAAAAACCATTTTTTTAAAGTAGTTGCATTAGATAAGGTTTCTTGAGTGGTAAATGTTTTAGAAACAATTACAAACAGTGTCGTTTCAGGATTTAGTTTTTTAATTACTTCATTTACATGGTCTCCATCTACATTACTAACAAAATGAGTGGTTAGCTGGTTTTTATAATATTGTAATGAATCTACTACCATGGCAGGACCAAGGTCTGAACCTCCAATACCAATATTTACAACATCTGTAAAGGTTTTGTTTGTGTATCCTTTTTTGTTTCCTGAAATAACGGCTTCAGAAAAATCTTTTATTTTTTGTTTTACCGAAAATATTTCGGGCATTACATTAACACCTTCTACCTTAACATCTGCTTCTTTTGGTGCTCTTAATGAGGTATGTAGCACTTCTCTTTTTTCGGTTTCGTTTATAACTTCACCCGAAAAATAAGCTTGCATGGCTTCTTTTAACTGTACCTCATCTGCTAATTGCAATAAAAGTTTAAATGTTTCTTCTGTGATTCGGTTTTTTGAAAAATCTACATAAAAATCTTCCCATGAAATGGTAAACTTTTCTGCTCTTTTTGCATCTTGAGCAAATAAATTTTTCATTTCAACATCTTGCACTTTATTAAAATGTGCTTCAAGGTTTTTCCAAGCTTTAGTACTTGTTGGGTCAATTTTTGGTATAGCCATAGTCTAGTGGTTGTCTTATGAAATTAAATTAGTATCTATTACTTCTTCTAACGGTTCTGCTTTATACTGAATATTATCTAACTGCACTTTAAGAGGTTTGATAAATTCTAGATATTTTGATTTTAAGCTATCTGAAATAGGTTCTGCTTCTGGTAATTTTTCTTTAAAAGGATCTACTTCTTTTCCGTTTTTCCAGAAACGATAGCACACGTGAGGACCTCCTGTATTTCCAGTCATACCAATCCACCCAATAACATCTCCTTGTTTTACAAACTCTCCTTTTTTAACGTTTTGTGCTTTCATGTGCAGGTATTGCGTTTGGTAGGTAGCATTGTGTCTTATTTTTACAAATTTACCATTACCACCTCTTCTGGTAGACTCAATAACAGTTCCGTTTGCTGTTGCAAGAATTGGTGTACCAATAGGTGCTGCAAAATCGGTTCCTCTATGCGGACGAATTTTGTTACCATAATAAGCAATACGTCTTTTTAAGTTATAGCGAGATGAGATACGGCTAAACTGAACTGGTGCTTGTAAGAATGCACGACGTAAGTTTTTTGCCTCTTCATTAAAATAATCTTTAATTCCTTTTAAGCTATCGGTTTCAAATTGAAAAGCATAAAAAGGTTCTTTATTATGTTCAAAATAGGCTGCTTTAACCTCTGCTACACCAGCATAAATACTATCATCAATATATTTATCTGTATAAATTACTTTAAAACGATCTCCTTTTTGTAAACGTCTAAAATCTATAGTCCAAGGGTAAATTTCATCTGCTAATTTATAAGCTAAACGCACACTTACGTTTTGATTATCTAATGCTTCGGAAATATTAGAAGTAATTACACCTGCAACTTCTTTTTCAACAAACTTTATAGGTTTTTTGCTGGTGTATGCATGAATAGAGTCTTGAAAATTAATTACTACGTATTCTTCTTTATTAGGTTGATAGATAAAACATTTTGGCTTTTCAAGCGAATCCCCTTTGGTACATAAAAGTGTGTATGGTTTACCTACTTGTAGTTTTCTTATATCAAAAGTATCTTTTGCTACTTCAGCTATTTGAAAAATGTCTGGGTAACCAATATTATTTCGTTCTAATATTTGCCCAAAACTATCTCCTTTTTGAATAGTATCTCTTTTAACAACATAGTCGTCTAGATTAAAACCAAATTCTATGGTTTCTTCAGGTTCTACAATTGCTATTTCTTCTGAAATGATTTTTTTAGGTTCTTTTTTACAACTATACAATAAACTTATAGTTGCTAATGCTACTAGGCATTTTTTCCCCAATCTTTTAATTCTTGCTCGCTCCATAGTTCTGGAAAAAATATTCTTCTTTGGTATTTAGGATGCATGTATTTTACCCATTCACTTCCTCCTGTTGCTTCTGCTGTTTTACCATTAATATTAAGGTAATGGTTTGCGGTATTATAATGAGCCATAACCCATTTAATATTTACAGTGTGGTCATAATGACGCATGGCATCGATTAATTCTTGATCTTCTTTAACGTGATTTGGGAGCTCTTTAAATATGGTCCACAAATTATGTGTGTTATAGAATTGCGCAAATCTAAGAAATTCGTCTTTATATTTTTCTTCAAAAACTGTTAATAAATAGCTTTTTTCACCAGTTTTATAGTCTTTTCCTGCTGCCTGCCAGTATAAATGATCAAAAGCATGCTCATAAGAGGTGTTTCTATCTATGGTTTCTCTAAATCTATTATCAATAAGGTTTATAAGTTCTGTAGATGCAAATTCAATTTTACGGTATTGTGCACTTTGAAAACCACTTGCTGGTGTTAAGGTATTTCTAAACTTGTTGTATTGCTCGACATCCATACCGTCTTTCATTATGGTAAATGAAGAGGTAAGCATATCAAAATAACGACTGATACGCATAATTTTTTCGGTAAAGAATACTGCTTCTATATCTTCTTTTTTTGCTACTTGGTCTATTTCCCAAAGTATCATTTTAAACAACAACTCGTTAATTTGATGATACATGATAAACACCATTTCATCTGGTAAAACAGAGCGTTGTGTTTGCAAATCTAACAAAGCATCTGTTTGAATATAATCCCAATAATTTATAGGTTTACTGTATAGTAACCCTTGTAAATGCACATCTAAATCCTGGCCTATATTATCAAATTTTTCTTTAAGTTGGTTGGTTATATCTTTGTTCATTAATTTTCTGTAATAATATTAAAAGGGTGTTTTAAACCTTTAAAAGCATTTAAATCTGCTCTAAGAGAACCTACTGCAAGATCTGCCTTTATACGTAAAGGTACTTTATTTTTGTCTTTTGAAACCCAAAGTGTTAAACTTTCTTCTTCTTTAAAGACACGTCCTGCCATAACATATGGTCTAAATTTTACTGTTTTTACTTTACCAAATTCTGTTTCAATAATTTCTTCTCCTAGATACTTTAATTTAAAGCCGTAGTTTTCTTCATCAAAAAACATATCGGTTTGAATTTCGTCTCCATATTTTAAGCTTGCAATTTCAATTTTATTTCTTAAATAATAATACATAGAGACCATGTCTTGTACATTTGGTTTTGTATCTACTACAATTTTTTTCTTTTTCTTTTTGTTGTGTACATGCGCTTTATTATTGGCTTGATCAAAGTCTATTTCTATGTCTTTGGTATGGCCTCCTTCATCTATATTTCTAATAAACTTATAAGGTAACAAGGTGGTTTTATCAAAGTAGCTTTCATACCTATCTTTTACCTTAAAAAACCATTTAATTGCTCCTGTTGTCCAGCCCTTACCTACTACGTGATATACTGGTTTGTTTTCAATAGAGCTATCTTTAACGGTTAGCGTAGCGTTACCTGCTTTAAAGAAGCCACTATAACTCATTTCAAACCGAAACCACTCTCCTTCCTGAAAAGCACTTTCTTGCTGCGCAAACGCATTACTTACTGCTAAGACTGTTATTAATATAAATAGTATATTTTTCATAGTTAGTTGTAATTGAATCTGTAACTTTTAATCTTAAGAAATATTGTTAAGTTTTAATAATTACAATTACTATTCCAAAAGTATAAAACAAAAAAAACTCTAAGCGTAAATTGTTAGAGTTTTTAATGTACTGCATGTTAAATAATTGTTATAGTGTACCTCTTTTTGCCTGTTCTCTTTCAATAGACTCAAAAAGGGCTTTAAAATTTCCTGCTCCAAAACCTTTAGCTCCCATTCTTTGAATAATTTCAAAAAACAAGGTTGGCCTGTCTTCTACTGGTTTGGTAAATATTTGTAACAAATAGCCTTCTTCATCTGCATCAATCATGATACCTAAGCCTTTTAGCTTTTCAATATCTTCACGTAACTCATGGCTAAATTCTTCTAATCTTCCAGGTACTGCTTTATAATATTCTTCTGGTGGTGTAGATAAAAACTCTACTCCGTTTGCTCTTAATTGCGAAACGGTTTTAATAATATCATCTGTAGCAACTGCAATATGTTGTACTCCTGCTCCTTCGTAAAAATCTAAATACTCTTCAATTTGCGAGCGTTTTTTACCTTCTGCTGGCTCGTTGATTGGAAATTTAATTCTTCCGTTTCCGTTAGACATTACTTTACTCATTAATGCCGAGTATTCTGTATGAATTTGTTTGTCATCAAAAGATAAAAAGTTTTCAAACCCCATTACATCTTCGTACCATTTTACCCAAACATCCATTTGGTTCCAGCCTACATTACCAACCATATGGTCTATGTATTTTAAACCTGCTGTTGGCGGATTGTAATCGGATTCCCATTTTTGGAAACCTGGCAGAAAAGCACCCTTATAGTTTTTACGTTCTACAAACATATGCACGGTTTCTCCGTAGGTATAGATTCCTGCTCTTACTACTTCACCATGTTCGTCTTTTTCAACGGTTGGCTCCATATAAGATTTTGCACCTCTGGAGGTTGTTTCTTTGTATGCTTGTCTTGCATCTTCTACCCAAAGCGCTACTATTTTTACACCATCACCATGTTTTACAATATGGTCATTAATTGGTGATTTACTATGCAAAGGTGTCGTTAGCATTAACTTGATTTTATCTTGTGTTAACACGTAACTTACCGAGTCGGTAGATCCTGTTTCTAAACCTTTGTAGGCGTGCGATTGAAAACCAAATGCAGTTTTATAAAAGTGTGCTGCTTGCTTTGCGTTACCAACGTAGAATTCTACATAATCTGTTCCTAAAAGCGGAAGGAAATCTTGTGCTCCTTCAAATATTTTTTCTAAACCGTAGTTTACTGATTTTATTTCTTTTGCCATCTTTAGATGATTTTAATGTTTGTTAAAGCTATTTGTTTGCAAAAATGCCTAGCCCTGATTGAGGCTTTGTTGGAGCTCCTTAAAAAGAGCGACTGCCGAAAGCAGGAAATAGCTTCTAATAATTAATAATTTAATGTTCTAACCAAGATCTTAGATACTCTTCGTCTGCAATTTTCATTGCTTCTTCGGTAACCATTAAAGGCTTAAATGTATCTACCATTACTGCTAGCTCATCGGTTTTTGTTTGCCCAATACTGCGCTCTGTAGCACCAGGATGCGGACCATGTGGTATTCCTGCTGGATGAAGAGAAATATGTCCTGCATCTATATCATTTCTGCTCATAAAATCGCCATCTACATAATATAAAACCTCATCACTATCTATATTACTATGGTTATAAGGTGCAGGAATAGAATCTGGATGGTAATCATACAATCTTGGTACAAAACTACAAACTACAAAAGCGTCTGTTTCAAAGGTTTGGTGTACTGGAGGCGGTTGATGAATACGACCTGTAATGGGCTCAAAATCATGAATAGAAAATGCGTACGGATAATTAAAGCCATCATAACCTACTACATCAAAAGGGTGTGTTGCGTAGACCATTTCAAAAATATCGTCTTGTTTTTTTACTTTAATGGTAAAATCTCCTTTTTCATTATAGGTTTCTAATTCTTGTGGCTGACGTAAATCACGTTCGCAAAAAGGAGCATGTTCTAGTAATTGCCCAAACCAGTTTCTATATCTTTTTGGTGTATAGATTGGTCTTCTAGACTCTACAATAAACAATCTGTTATCTTCTGTATCAAAATCTATTTTATAGATAATCCCTCTTGGCACCAAAAGATAATCTCCATATTTAAAATCTAGATTACCTAAATGTGTGCGTAGTTTACCTGTACCTTTATGAATAAAAATAAGCTCGTCTGCATCTGTATTTTTATAAAAATAATCTTGTGTAGATTGTTTTGGTGCAGCAAGTATTATAGTACAATCACTATTGGTAAGTACTGCTTTTCTGCTTTCTAAATAATCGGTTTCTGGTTTTACTTGAAAACCTCTAAAACGATAGGATTGTATATGGTTTGCTTTTGCAATTTTTGGAGCAACACTGTATTGTTTTTTAATTTCTTTTACTTGTGTTGGTCTTTGCTCGTGGTAAGAGTTTGTAGACATACCATCAAAACCAATGGTACCAAATAATTGTTCGGCATACAAACTACCATCTGGTTTTCTAAATTGCGTGTGTCTTTTTGGTGGAATTTTTCCTAATTTATGATAAAACGGCATTCTTTTAAAATTTAAAGTTATTAAATACTTCTTTTAAAACGGAATAAAATAATGCACCATCATTCTGGATTTCTTTTAAGCAGAAATTTTAAAAAAATTAATATGTCTTGCCAAAATGGTTTCATGTATTACAAATATCGTGAAAATTTCTGAGATTTTTTTTTAAAACCAAAAACCTACATTAAAAAACCACATACCTTCTTTGGTTTCTGGAGACCAAGAATATTTTGCTTCTACAGGACCAAAAAAAGTATCTAAGCCATAACCTACTGCATAGCCAGAATAATCTGGAGAGCTAAACCACTCACCAGAATCAAAAAGGCCATCACCTATATTGGCGTAGTTTGCTGCAAAATTAACATGGTTCTTTTTATAAAACTCGTAGTCTAAATCAATAACTCCTTTTACATAACTATTTCCTACTAAGGATAGGAAATCATACCCATAAAAAGATTTAAAATTATTAATAAAAGTATTACCATAACCACCTATTACAAAATCTAGGGTTCTGTTTTTGTTTTCTCCTATTTTAAACCCTCCTTCTGTACTTAAATTTACTGTAAATTTTTCACTAAAACTTTTAGCATAGCCTATTGTTGCTTTACCAATAGAAAACTCTGTAAAGTCATTATTAAAATCTGACGAATACAAATAGAGGTGAAAATCACTATCAAAATAAACACCATCATTTGGAAAATATTTATTATCAAAAGTATCTAGTTTTAATTTTCCGAAAAGACTTAAATAACTACTATTATCAAAAGCGGTTTCTTCTTGATTTGCATCGGTAAGTATCGTTTCGGTTTTAATTTTTAAGTGTTTATGTTCTGCTCCTAATGTTAATGAAAAATCTTTTCTAAATAAGGTTTGCAAATAAAGCTGGTTTGTAAAATCATTAAGCTTAACATCTACTTGATTCACATTAATTGTTAATAATTGATCTGGCGTTAAAATAGTTTCTGCAGATACATTTTGTTGAAATTGATTGTATCTAGAATGCACACCAACACTCCAATAAAAACCTTTATCTATATAATAATCAAAATTATACCTAATATTATCACCTACTATAAAATCTAAAGAAGCAACATCATTATTAAAGAGTATTTTTTTTTGAGTTACATTAAGCAAAACACCACTTTTATATAAATCATCATAATGAATACCTAATTTAAGTAACGTATTTAATTTACTTTCTCTTAAATTAATATGTAAAAGATACCCTTGTTCTGTTATAGATGGAGTAAGACTAAAACTTATGTTTTCAAAATTATTGGTTGCTGCAAGATTATTTACACCTTCTTGAAAGGTATTATAGCTTATTTTTTCACCAGGCTTAAGTTTTAATTTACCTAAAACATAAGCTCTTGTATATTTCTCTAAATCATTAATAACAACACCAGTAATTTGCAAACTATCTACAGCTTGTATTCGTGGAAGCTGTTTTTTCTTCATTTTTTGTTTTGCAGCAATTTCTTTTAATGCATCTATATGCTGGTTTGTTGCTGCTGTGCCATTATCAATAATAATCCTACCTTCATCAAAAGAAACTACATTAAAATCGGTTATATCTGGCTTTATATAAATATCTGTTTTTACAGACTTGGTTTTTAAATCATTAATGGTTCTATAATTATTTATTTGAAGTAATATTTTGGTTGCAGATTGCAAATCGTCTCTTGTTTTTAAGTCATCTTGAACATCTACACCTATAATAAGATCTACACCTTTAGCTTTTAACTCGTCTAACGGATAATTATTAACAACACCACCATCTATTAAAACCTTATCACCAATTCTTACTGGCTGAAATAAGGACGGAAAAGCACCACTTGCCAAAACAGTTTGAGACAGATTCCCTTTTTCTAAATACACAGCTTCTCCTGTTTCAACATCTGTTGCTACGCAAAAAAACGGAATTGGCAGTTTACTAAAATCATCTATATCACTTACGTGTAAGGTTAATTTGGTTAACAGACTTAGTATGTTTTGCCCTCTTGATAACCCTCTTGGTAATTTGACTTTAAAATTTTTAAAAGGAAGACTTACGGCATATTTTTCTGAATTATCACGCTCATAAAACGTTTTTGCTTTTCGCGGAAGATTATCACCAATAAGATCATCAAAATCTACAGATTTAATAATAGAGTCTATTTCTTTACCAGAGTAACCTGAGGCATACATAGAACCTATAATTGCGCCCATACTAGTTCCTGCTATGTAATCTACACGAATTCCTAAACTATCAATAACCTTAAGCACACCAATATGTGCAAAACCTTTGGCGCCTCCTCCACTTAATACTAATCCTACTTTTAGGTCTTCTTGCTCTTGATTTTGAGCCAGACTAAAAAGACTAACAAAAAGAGCCACTACAATTAGTATGTTTTTCATTTAGTATGGTAATAATTATATATTTTTTCTGCTCTGGATACTCCTACAACATTTTCTAACTCATCTAACTTAGCATTAGAAATTCGTTTAACAGATTTAAATTTTTTTAGTAATTCTACAATGGTTTTTTCTCCAATACCAGGAATACTTTCTAGCTCTGTATTTAACGCTGTTTTACTTCTTCTATTTCTGTGGTGTTCTATACCAAAACGATGCGCTTCATTACGCAAATGCTGTATAATTTTAAGCGTTTCGCTTTTTTTATCTAAATATAACGGAATTGGATCTTCTGGGTAAAACAATTCTTCTAAACGTTTCGCTATTCCGATAATTGCAATTTTTCCTCTTAAATTTAAGGCATCTAAGCTTTTTAATGCTGAAGAAAGTTGCCCTTTTCCTCCATCTATAATAATAAGCTGTGGTAATGGTTGATTTTCTTCTACTAAACGCTTGTAACGTCTATACACCACTTCTTCCATAGATGCAAAATCATCTGGACCTTCTACTGTTTTTATATTAAAATGCCTGTAATCTTTTTTGCTTGGTTTTCCGTTTTTAAAAACCACACAAGCAGCAACAGGATGGGTTCCTTGAATGTTTGAATTATCAAAACATTCAATATGTCTTGGGGCTTCACTTAAACGTAAATCTGCCTTCATTTGTGCCATGATCCTTTTTACATGTCTGTCTGGATCTGTTATTTTCACCTGCTTAAAGCGTTCCATTCTAAAATACTTGGCATTTCTAATAGACAGGTCTAAAATGTGTTTTTTATCGCCTAATTGCGGAACCGTAATTTTAATATCCTCACCTACATTTACCTTAAAAGGTACATAAATTTCTTTAGAGTTAGAGTTGAATCGTTGTCTAATTTCTGTAATTGCTAACTCTAATAATTGCAGATCGGTTTCATCTAACTTTTTCTTAATCTCTAAGGTGTGTGAGCGTATAATAGAACCATAAGAAAGTTGCAAGAAATTTACATAACCAAAACTTTCATCACTAACAATACTAAACACATCTACATTGCTAATTTTGGGGTTTACAATGGTAGATTTTGCTTGGTAATTTTCAAGAACTTCTATTTTTTCTTTTATTTTTTGAGCTTCTTCAAACTGCATCTCTTCGGCAAATTGTTTCATTTGCTGTTTAAATTGCGATAGCGAGTCTTTAAAATTTCCTTTTAAAAGTTCTCGAATAGCAATAATATTTTCACGGTATGCTTGTTCGGTTTGTAAGCCTTCGCAGGCACCTTTACAGTTTCCTAAATGATACTCTAAGCATACTTTATATTTTCCAGAGTTAATTTTTTCTGGAGACAAATCATAATTACAAGTACGCAATGAATATAGGCCTTTTATTAAATCTAAAAGCGTAGAAACGGTTTTCATACTTGTGTATGGCCCAAAATATTCACTACCATCTTTAAACACTCTTCGGGTAGAAAACACTCTAGGAAAACGCTCTTTTTTTAAACAAATCCATGGGTAAGATTTGTCGTCTTTAAGCAAGACGTTATATCTAGGTTTGTTTTTTTTAATGAGGTTATTTTCAAGCAGCAAAGCATCGGTTTCTGTTTCTACAACAATATGTTTTACACTTGCTATTTTTTTTACTAGCACTCTAGTTTTACCACTATCATGTGTTTTTGTAAAATAGGAACCTACGCGTTTTTTTAAATTTTTTGCTTTTCCTACATAAATAAGCGTACCTTCTTCATCAAAGTATTGGTATACTCCTGGAGCATTTGGTAAGGTTTTAAGTTGTATTTTTAAAGCAGGTTCGCCCATGTTGTAAATGTACTTATTTTAATTTTTTTAAAGAAAAAACAGCATGCTTTTAATGTATATTTTTAATAAAAAAAGAAGCTTTTTTCAATTACTTAATTATTACATTGCGCCACATTTTGAAAAATAGTAAATGACTAAAAAAACAATAGGGAGAGTAGACAAAATAGACTTTCCGAAACTAGACTTATACAACATAGATGCTAAAATAGACACAGGAGCTTACACTTCTGCCATACACTGTTCGCAAATAATTGTAGATGGCAACCATTTAAAATGTACTTTTTATAGTAAAGGACATCCTAATTTTAGCGGAAAAGAAGTCACCTTTGAATCGTACACCAAAACAGATGTAAAAAGCAGCAATGGTTTTAGAGAAAACAGGTTTAAAGTAAAATCTGAAGTCGTTTTTTTTGGAAAAACATATAAGATTAACTTAACTTTAAGCACAAGAGAAGACATGAAGTTTCCAGTACTTATTGGTAGACAATTTTTAAAACAAAAATTTTTGGTTGATGTAGACCAAGAAAATATATCACACAATTTAAAAACATTATGAACATAGTTATTTTATCACGTAATGCAAATTTATACTCTACCAACAGATTGGTAGAAGAAGGCGAAAAACGTGGTCACCAGGTAGAGGTTATAGATCCTTTAAAGTGTGATATTATTATTGAGCAAGAAAAACCAACCATTTTCTACAAAGACAGATACCTAGATTATGTAGATGCCATTATACCACGTATTGGTGCATCTATAACTTTTTATGGTTGCGCTGTAGTTAGACAGTTTGAAATGATGAATGTTTTCACCATTGTTACTAGTGATGCTATACAAAGATCTAGAGATAAACTGCGTAGCTTACAACGTTTAAGCAAAGCAGGAATTGGTATGCCTAAAACAGTTTTTACCAATTACAGTAGAGATGTAGAAGAGGTTATTGATCATGTTGGTGGTGTTCCTGTAATTATAAAATTACTAGAAGGAACCCAAGGACTTGGAGTAGTTTTAGCCGAAACTAAAAATGCCGCAGAATCTGTTTTAGAAGCCTTTAACGGTTTAGAAGCCAGAGTAATTGTGCAAGAATTTATAGACGAAGCTAAAGGTGCAGATTTACGCGCTTTAATAGTAGATGGGCAAGTTGTTGGCGCTATGAAAAGACAAGGTAAAGAAGGAGAGTTTAGATCTAATTTACACAGAGGCGGAAGCGCAAACGTGATTAAACTTAGTGAACCTGAATTAAAACTAGCAATACAATCTGCTCGCGCATTAAAACTTCCTGTTTGCGGAGTAGACATGCTACAATCTAGTAGAGGTCCTTTAATTTTAGAAGTAAACTCTACTCCAGGATTAGAAGGTATTGAAGCTGCTACTGGAAAAAATATTGCTAAAAATATTATTACTTATATTGAGAGAAACAGACATTAGTAAATAGCTAGATAATTTATGACAAACCACAAAGAAGCAATTACCATTCTTGGAGAAACCATAGAACTTGGAGAAAGTAAAGAAATTTCTTTTGAGGTTGCTAAGCTACACACCTTTAACTCTGTTGAAGTTCCTGTGTTTATTGAACGCGCAAAAAAACCTGGACCTACGGTTTTATTAACTGCAGGAATTCATGGTGACGAGGTTAATGGTGTTGAAATTGTGCGAAAAATTATTGCAAAAGGTATTAATAAGCCTAAAAAAGGAACCATCGTTTGTATTCCTGTTTTAAACGTTTTTGGATTTATAAACCTTTCCAGAGAATTTCCAGATGGCAGGGATTTAAATCGTGTTTTTCCTGGTGCTTTAAAAGGCTCATTAGCAAGCAGAGTTGCCTACAAATTAATACATGAAATTGTACAAGAAGTAGACTTTGTTATGGATTTTCATACAGGAGGTTCCGGACGCTTTAATGCACCACAAATTAGAATTATTAAAGGAAGTAAAACCCTAGATCAATTAGCCATAAAATTTGGAGCGCCTTTTGTATTGTATTCTAAAAACCTAAACAAATCATTTAGAAACACCTGCCATAAACTAGGAAAACCAATACTGCTTTTTGAAGGTGGTAAATCTTTTCATATAGACAATAACGTTACTAATCATGGTGTAAATGGTATTAAGCGCGTGCTGCAAGGCCTAGACATGCTTTCTCCAAAATTTAAAGTATCTACACCTAAAACCAACTGTGTTTTTATAAACGAAAGCAAATGGATTAGAGCTAAATACTCTGGCATGTTTAAAGCTACAATACCTATAGGTAGCTTTGTAGAAAAAGGAGATTTTATTGGCAATATTACAGATCCTTACGGTAAGTTTAACCATTTTGTAAAAGCAGATAATGCTGGTTATATTATTAACGTAAACGAGTTACCAATTGTGTACCAAGGAGATGCACTGTTTCATATTTCTAAAAAGTTATTATGACAAAAACAGAACTACGAATAGCATACCGAATAAAACGCAGAAATGTAACAGAGGAGCAATTAGAAAACTATAGTTTACAAATTGCTAACCAGCTCTTGCAATTAGATATTTGGAACTTTTCTTTTTACCATCTTTTTTTAACCATTACAGAACAACACGAGGTAAATACAGACTATATTTTAAATATATTATCTGGAAAAGATAAAAACATAGTGCTTTCTAAAAGCGATTTTAAAACAGGACTGCTAAAGCATTTTTTACTTACAGATAATACCACAATTAAAAAAAACAAATACAACATACCTGAACCTGTAGACGGAATAGAAATTACAAACGATAAAATTGAAGTTGTTTTTGTACCTCTTTTAGCGTTTGATAAAAACGGAAATAGAGTAGGTTATGGCAAAGGGTTTTACGATACTTTTTTAGCTTCTTGCAAACCAGAAACTATAAAAATTGGACTTTCCTTTTTTGAAGCTGAAACGCGAATAATTTCAGATATTTTTGAAGGAGATATTGCTTTAGATTATTGTGTTACTCCTACTGAGATTTACAGGTTTTAATCTTTAGAAAAAGCTTTTTTATTAAACACAATAAGCATTATAAAACCTGCACTTATTGCCATATCTGCAACATTAAAAACAGGCTCAAAAAAAGTAAAATACTTGCCTCCATAAAATGGCAGCCACTCTGGTAAATACCCTTTCCATAACGGAAAATACAGCATATCTACCACTTTACCATGTAATAAACCATCATAACCACCTGTTTCTGGTAAAAAAGTTGCTACTTGATGATAACTATCACTAAACAACAAACCGTAAAAAGTAGAATCTATAATATTACCCAAAGCACCTGCAAAAATTAATGCAATAGCTAGAACAAGTACATTTGGACTTTCTTTTTTTATTGCTGTAACCAGCCAATAACCAATACCCATAATAGCAACAATTCTAAAAAGTGTAAGTGCTATTTTTCCTGTTCTATCGCTAATAAAAGAAACAAAATCGCTAATCTTAGTTCCCCAAGCCATACCATCATTTTCTATAAAATAAATTTTAAACCAAGTAAAAACCTCTACGCTTTCGCCAAGTAAAAAATGAGTTTTTATATATATTTTACTAATTTGATCTATTAGCAAAATGACAACAATAAGGATAATTGATTTTTTTAGTGACATAAATTTGTCTTCTTATTTCTATTTAATAGACTTTTACAAGCCTAATATTACAACCTCTTAATAAAATGCTTTTTAGCAAAAATAGAAATATTATTGACTTTTAGTTAGTGTTATATTTCCGTTTATGGTTTTAATTACAATTTGGTTTGCTCCAGTATCTATTTCTTCCTTTTTAATAGTACCGTTTTTAGAGGAAGCCACAATAGTAGCGTTGTTGGTTTGTAATGCTATATTACCACCTCTAGTATATATTTTAGCATCACCATAAAAAGCATTAAAAAAACAATTACCAGCAGCAGCATTAACACGCACTTTTTTATAATGTCCTTGTACAACAACCAAAGCGTTATAAGCGTTTAAAAACACTTGTAAGTTTTCTGGCACAACCAGAGTAATTTCAATAGAAATCACCTTATGCGCACTTAATTTATCATTAGCATCTTTAAAAAGCGGTTGCTTTCTTGCCGCTATATACAGGTTATTATTACTATTTTCTGTTACTATAACTACATTTTCATTATTTTCTCCTTCTACTCTTGAGCTTACCGTAATTTCAGAAACTGGTTTTGCTTCTACAGTAATTTTAAACACATTTTCCCCATTAATATTTATGGTTGAAATGTCTTTAGATAAAAATGTTTTCTCGCTTATGTTTTGCGCTTCTATAACCGAAGAAAAACAAAAAATAAATATGTAAAATAAGTTTTTCATTTTAGGAATACGCTTCGACTGTTTTTAGAAGCATAAAAATAAAAACGCTTCAAATAAATTGAAGCGTTTTTTATACTTGTATTGTAGGAAATTCCCATTTTATGGAAATATATTATTGCATGTTTTTAGCTTCAATGCTCAAAGTAGCATGAGGTACTAACTTTAAACGCTCTTTACTAATAAGCTTTTTAGTTACACGGCAAATACCATAGGTTTTGTTTTCAATTCTAATAAGAGCATTTTTTAAATCGCGAATAAACTTTTCTTGTCTAATAGCAAGTTGTGAATTTGATTCTTTACTCATCACAGCACTACCTTCATCAAAAGCTTTAAAGGTAGGCGAAGTATCTTCAGTACCATTATTATGGTTATTCATGTACGCACTTTTAATGAGTTCTAAATCATGCTTTGCTTTTTGAATTTTATCTTGAATTAACTCTTTAAACTCTGCTAAATCTTTATCCGAATATCTAACGTTTATGTCTGTTGCCATCGTTTTAATGTTTTTTAATAAATAATTTGGTAACTACCTCATCAAAAGCAATTTCTATACCATTATCTATTTGTTCTACAATCTCTAACTCTTCGGTTAAGGTTTCTGTTTTAATATACTCGATATTAGCTGCAATAGCCTTAACAATTTGGTCATCTTTTTGAAGCTGTACATTTATTCTATCTGTAACCTCAAACCCTGAGTCTTTACGTAAGTTTTGAATTCTATTTACTAGTTCACGAGCAATCCCTTCTTTACGTAATTCTTCTGTTATGGTAACATCTAAAGCAACGGTTAAGTTTCCTTCATTTGCTACAAGCCAACCTTCAATATCTTGTGAGGTAATCTCTACATCACTGATTTCTAAAGTAATACTTTTTTCGTTAATTACAACGTCTAAAACACCATTTTGTTCGATTTTTTTTATGTCTTCAGCAGTAAGTTTCTGAATTTGAGCAGCAATCGCTTTCATATCCTTACCAAAACGAGGTCCTAATGCTTTAAAATTAGGCTTTATTTGCTTCACTAATATATCGGAAGCATCCTCTAAAATCTCTACATTTTTAATATTTACTTCATGTTTTATTAAATCTGCAACTGCTAAAATCTCTTCCTTTTGTGCTGCTGAATCTACAGGAATCATGATTTTTTGTAGTGGCTGACGTACTTTAATTTTTTCTTTAGCTCTTAATGAAAGTACTAAAGAAGAAATTGTTTGTGCAGCTTCCATTTTACGTTCTAGCGCTTTATCTATTAACGCTTTATTGCTTTTTGGAAACTCTGCCAAATGTACGCTTTCAAAGGTTTCTGTTTGTGTTGTTTTTGTTAAGTCTTGGTAAAGTTTATCCATAAAAAATGGTGCAATTGGCGCTCCAAGTTTAGCTATGGTTAACATACAGGTATATAAGGTTTGGTATGCCGAAATTTTATCGGTTTGGTAATCGCCTTTCCAGAAACGTCTTCTACTTAAACGCACATACCAGTTACTTAAATATTCTTGTGTAAATTCTGAAATTACTCTTGCAGCTTTTGTTGGCTCATATGCTGCATAAAATTCGTCTACTTTTTGAATTAGCGTGTTTAATTCTGAAAGAATCCAACGATCTATTTCAGGTCTTTCGTTTAACGGAATATCTGCTTCGGCATAACTAAACTTATCAATATTAGTATATAATGTAAAGAAAGAATAGGTATTATATAGTGTACCGAAGAATTTACGTTTCACCTCTTCAATACCATCGACATCAAATTTTAAATTATCCCAAGGGTTTGCATTTGCAATCATGTACCAACGTGTAGCATCTGCTCCATAGGTAGATAAGGTTTCAAAAGGATCTGTTGCGTTTCCTAGACGCTTCGACATTTTTTGTCCGTTTTTATCTAAAACCAATCCGTTTGACACTACGTTTTTATAGGCAACCGAATCAAAAACCATAGTAGCAATAGCGTGTAAGGTATAAAACCACCCACGTGTTTGATCTACTCCTTCTGCAATAAAATCTGCTGGAAAGGACTTATGTTCATCAATTAATTCTTTGTTTTCAAAAGGATAATGCCATTGCGCATAAGGCATAGAACCAGAATCAAACCACACATCTATTAAATCACTTTCGCGTTTCATAGGTTGTCCTGAAGCAGAAACTAGTATAATTTCATCTACAATATTTTTATGTAAATCTATTTTAGCATAGTTTTCTTCAGAATTGTTTCCTACTTCAAAATCTTCATAAATAGCTGCCTGCAAAACACCTGCTGCAACAGCTTTTGCCATTTCGGCTTTAAGCTCTTCTACAGAACCTATACATATTTCTTCTTTACCATCTTCTGTTCTCCAGATTGGTAACGGAATTCCCCAATAACGAGAACGAGATAAATTCCAATCGTTGGCATTTGCTAGCCAGTTACCAAAACGACCTTCTCCTGTAGATTTAGGTTTCCAATTAATGGTTTCATTAAGCTCATGCATACGCCCTTTAACATCTGTAATTTTAATAAACCAAGAATCTAGAGGGTAATACAGTATTGGCTTATCTGTACGCCAGCAATGCGGATAATTATGTTTGTATTTTTCAACCTTAAAGGCCTTATTTTCTTCTTTTAATTTAATGGCTATCTCTACATCTACAGAGCGTTCTGGTGCTTCACCATCGTTATAATATTCGTTTTTAACATACTTACCAGCAAACTCTTTCATTTCTGGTCTAAAACGACCTTGTAAATCTACTAGAGGTACTAAGTTATCATTTTCATCCTTTACTAAAAGTGGTGGCACCTCTGGTGTTGCTTGTTTAGCAACTAAAGCATCATCTGCTCCAAAAGTAGGTGCTGTATGTACAATTCCTGTACCATCTTCTGTAGTAACAAAATCTCCTGCTATTACTCTAAATGCATTTTCAGGAGTATCATTTGGTAAGGCATAAGGTAAAAGTTGTTCGTATTTAATACCAACAAGGTCTTTACCTTTACATTCTTTTACTACGTAGTACGGAATTTTTTTATCGCCATCTTTATATTCTAAAAGTGCTGCTTTTTCTTCAACTCTTTTAAACTTTCCGTCAAACTGATTGTTTACTAAGGCTTTTGCCAAAATCACATTCATTGGTTTAAATGTGTATTGGTTGTAGGTTTCTACTAAAACATAGTCAATTTTTGGCCCAACGGTTAATGCCGTATTACTTGGCAGTGTCCATGGTGTAGTTGTCCATGCTATAAAATGTATATCTCCTTCGTTTTGTAAAAAATCTGGCAAGGTACTTTCAACAGCTTTAAATTGCGCAACAATAGTAGTATCTGTAACATCTTGATAGGCTCCTGGCTGGTTTACCTCATGCGAGCTTAAACCTGTTCCTGCTTTTGGGGAATAAGGCTGAATAGTATAGCCTTTATACATTAATTTTTTAGAATATATTTCTTTTAGTAACCACCAAACAGATTCCATATATTTAGGTTCATAGGTAATGTACGGATCATCCATATTTACCCAATATCCCATTTTATTGGTAAGGTCATGCCAAATATCTGTATAACGCATCACTGCTTTACGGCAAGCTGCATTGTAATCTTCTACAGAAATGGTTTTACCAATATCTTCTTTAGTAATACCTAGTTCTTTTTCTACACCAAGTTCTATTGGTAAACCATGCGTATCCCAACCAGCTTTACGCTTTACCTGGTACCCTTTCATGGTTTTATAACGTGGAAAAATATCTTTAATAGCACGTGCTAGTACGTGGTGTACTCCTGGTAAACCGTTTGCTGAAGGAGGTCCTTCAAAAAACACATAAGGTTCTGCTCCTTCTCTAGTAGTTACACTTTTTTCAAAGATGTTATTCTCTTGCCAATAGTTTAAGATTTCGTCTGCAACTTTAGGTAAGTTAAGTCCTTTGTATTCAGGAAATGTCGTGCTCATTGTATCATTTACTTTTAAGAGTTGCGAAATTAATGAATTCTTGTGAAATGGTTAATTTAAAAACATAAAAAAAGCCAAAACATAGGTTTTGGCTTTTTTTGCTCGCAATAAGTAATGCAAATTACTCCACAACTATCTTTTTTCCTATGGTTTGATGAGTTTCTGTTTTTATGCTTACTATGTATACTCCTGCTGCTAAATCCCCTATTATTATTCCATTTTCTAATGTATTATTAGGAACACTTGTTTTCATGTAAACGGTTTGCCCTAACATATTTACTAAACTTAGTGTACTAGCTGTTGCATTTAATCCTTTTACATACAGCAAACTATTGTTGTTATTGTAATAAATTACTGTATTGTTATTTACAGCCACCTCTTCTGTACTTAGGGTTTGGCTTGAAAATACAATTTCAAAACGCTCATCAAACACTCCTGCTGTAGAGGTAAAGGTGTAAGCAGTGTCTTGACGTAAATTATAATACACATTAGTTAAATTATCACGTAAATACACTTCTTGATCTTCTGCTATGTTTATTGTTTCGGTTAACTTTATACTATAGCTATTGTTTCCAGATGTTTTTAAAGCTAATGGTACTATCTTATCATCTGTGATTTCTGCATAAGCTTGAATAGACATATACTCATCCTCTAATATTAAATATAAATCATCGTGATTGTCGTCTGTATTTTTTGCTTCGTAACCATAATTATAGGCATCTGTAGTATAATCACTAAAACCTAATAACAATTCTCTTTTGCTGGCTTGACCATCTAAGGCATTAAACTCTAATCGTAGTTTTTGCATAATTGGCTCGTTAGATACGGCATCTGTTGTTCTAAAAAATACAGAACCGTTGGTTTCTGAACCATTTGCATCTGCTTCTTTTACAAATACACGTTGGCTATTTTTAAAGACTACTGCTCCACTGTTTTTTATTTCTGCCATAAACCCTTGCCCAACTGGCAGGTATTTGGTTGGTAGTTTGGTGCCATCTTGCGACCCATTATTTCCTCCTTCGCCTCCTTCAAATTGATAAGCGCGCACACTTCCTGTTTTGTTTACTTGCGCATAACCACCTTCGTACTCTGTTGTTACATGCGAGGCGCCATCCCATTGTTGCCACAACTGAATACTTCCTTCTAATACCGAGGCATTATCTTCTAAAAAGCTATGAATATCTATTGCTGAAGCATATGGATTTCCTAATAGATATTCGGTTTTTGATACTGCTGGTACTGATCCTGCTCCGCCTACATCTGATACATTTAACTTTATTGTTCCATTGTTTGGTTTACCTTCAAATAAATATTGTTGCTCGGTACCAACTCCCATGCCTTTATGAATATACCCTACTCCTGGATTGATTGCTGTGGTTTGGTTTACGCTTCCCCAATCATAATACGTTACTCCGTTTTCATAGGTATACATCCAACGTGTACTCAACCTATCGGTTTGGTGGTTACCACTTATAAATTGAATAGCACTACCATCTCCTTTTTTTAACATATTAACACTAAAGCTTGTGTTATTGGTATTGTTGGCTGTAGCATTATTATTAGATAATGCAGTTACACCTGTTTGCCCTACTGGTGAACCCCAATAGTTATACCAATAGTAACTTGAAGCACCTTCTTGGCGTCTTAATATTTTTCCGTTTGCAGAGGTTACTAAATCACTATTAGCTCCTTGTATTAATTGCGAGTCGTCTTGTAGATCTAATGCGCCATTTAGCTCTAAATACCAACTATTATTTACTTGATTGTCTCCGTTTACGGTAAAGGTTTTATCTGTGTCTACAAATAATCCTATGTTTTTCACGGCATGTGCTGCATCTACATTATTTTTAACATGAACAATACTCCAATCTTTATTATTGGCAACATCTTCAATATCCCAAACACCACCATGTAACCAGGTATTCTCACTTACCCAATCGCCATCATTAATCGTTTCATATGGCATTGGAGCTGTTTGCTCTTGAAGGGTGGTAATGTTTTTTAAGTTTAAGGTATTACCATTACCAGAATAATCTATTGTGGTACTGTTTTTAATATCTGCCATAGAGTAATAGGCTATTAAATTACTCCATGAAACAGTAGCATTAGAAGTCATATCTATTATATCTTTTGGTATAACTCTTCCCCTTACTTTTCCGGATGCATTTTCAATCTCCTGATACACCATACCTTGTATTTGATCTTCGGTTAAAGCAATATCAAACACTCTTACTTCATCTATATCTCCTTTAAAATATTGTTTATTTGTGGTGTTTCTTGACAATCTACCTATTTCAAAACTACCGTTCCAACTACCTGTACCTAATATGGTTTGCCCAACTTGAGTTTCTGTTGTGCTAGTGGTACGCTTTACGCCATCTATATAAATAGTTTGGGTTCCTGTTGCTCCTGAAAAGACTCCTGTTACATGATGCCACTCATTATAAGCTACTTGTATACCGTTTACTGTATTTGTTGTTCCTGCTGTAGTTCTTGTACCAAACATTAACTTATTACCATTTTCAACATATAACCTACAAGAAATATCTTCGCCTGCTATTGTTTTAGTATCTGTATTTCCTGTGTCTATTTTTACCCAAGCCATTATAGTGACTTCGCCCAAACCATTAATTAAGGTATTACCTGTTAAATAATCATCTACACCATCAAAATCTAAAGTTGCTGATACTGGTGGATTTATATCAAATAAATCACGATAATCTAAATCACCTCCTGCAAATAAGTCGCCATCATTATCTGGTAAAACAGACAAATCTGTTGGGTCTTCAATTGCTTCATTAACATCCCAAATAGCATCATTTGTCCCTGATGTTTCAAATATATTATCAAGTCCGTCATTATCATAATCACTTCCGCTTAACGCATTAGCCATTCCATTTTCTTGTATATCTGGAATACCGTCATTATCTGAATCACTATCGATATAATCTGGAATACCATCATTATCTGTATCCTCTAAAGTCAAACCTGTTGTATAGAGTGTATCCACTCCTGTATAAGAATTTACAGAATTTGACGGACTAAGGTAACTAAATGTAGATTGAGCTTCTACATTATCTGGTATACCATCATCATCACTATCAATATCTAAAAAATTATAATTTCCTGTATTATCTGTATTTATTGGAGTTGTTCCTGTACCAGCAGAAGTAGGAATTCCCATAGTAGAAGACGTTAAACCCTCTGCACCATCGGCATAACCATCATTATTAGCATCTATTCCTCCTGATTCCACAACATCAAAAATACCATCATTATCACTATCTAAATCAAAATGATTAGGAACACCATCATTATCAAAATCTAAATTAGCACAGATCCCAAAACTATTTAAGACACAAAAATCAGCATCTTGGTAATTTGGGATTCCATCAAGATCGTGATCTGCAGAAGGATTAATTCCTCCTGACTCTACAACATCTGTTATCCCATCGTTATCATCATCTAAGTCATCTACATCACTAAGCCCATCTTTGTCATTGTCTGGTAGTGTTAAAATAAACATTTTACCATCACCATTATCATAAGACGCAGCTGTTAAAGTTGCTTTTGTAATGGTAGACCCTGTAGGAGCGATATCATCTAGGTAAAAAATAGCAATACCCAAAGTAGCTCTATTTAAAACAACACGATCACTAAGCCAATAATCGGAACCTGCAGGTGGTGAATTTACTGCTCCAGGAGTTCCTATATTACCACTACTTCCTGTACCTCCAAAACCCCATTTTGTACCTCCACTATTAACAAAGGTTTCTCCTAAAGATTGCTCAGGACCTCCACCAACTGGTATACCAAAAAACTCAATATGATAACAATTATTTGCATTTTGTTCTGTTATAGCTATTACACCACTAGAACTAGCAACAATACCTCCATCATAGGTTAAAGTTGCCCTTTGTGCATTTGTACTATTTTCTGCGGCAAAGTCATTGCATATATTTTGTCCATTATAATTGGCTGCAAAATAGTAGTTAAGGTTCAATGATTGAAAAGCGTCTAACGCTGTAGTGTTCCATGATGCACTAGCACTAGTATTTTCAATAATAGAACTATTAAGCGTAATGGTATTATTTGATTGTGCATTAGTACCTGGTTGTGTAAGTTCATAGCCTGTTGGTACACCAAAATTTAAATAAACATTACTATTAACAGTAATACTTTCTATAGTTGCGGGTTGGTTATAATTTGTTTGTGTATCGCTCCATTGAAAACTTACACCAGACTGAATACTAGGTGCATTTGTTTGAGCTAATAATGAGGTACTAAAAATAAAGCACACCAAGAAGTGTAGTAGGTTCTTAAACATGATTTGGTAGATTTTTTGGGGTTGTAATCTATTCAAATCTAAGCAATTACATTTCACCTTTATTAAATCGCACTATTTTTTCGTTGAAATACTACAGTTCTCCGTTAAAACACACAAAAAAAGTAAAAAGTCGCTTAATTCTTGTAAGTAAAAACCTTACTTTAAGACAATTACACCTCTACACATAAAAGAATACTACTACTAGGTAAGTTCAAAAACTAAATCTTCAATTTTTGATACTAATTGAATTTTGATTCCTTTAGGCTGGATAGAAATCTTATTGTATTTTGATACAAATATTTTAGAAAAACCTAATTTTTCGGCCTCTAAAATACGCTGTTCTACTCTTTGAACTGGTCTTATTTCACCAGAAAGCCCTACTTCTGCAGCAAAACAATAATTTTTTGGTACTGCAACATCTTCATTAGAGGATAATATAGCAGCAACAACTGCTAAATCTAATGCAGGATCCTCAACAGAAATTCCTCCAGTAATATTTAAAAACACATCTTTAGCTCCTAACCTAAAACCTGCTCGTTTTTCTAGAACTGCCAAAAGCATATTGAGTCTTTTAGCATTAAAACCCGTTGTACTTCTTTGTGGTGTACCATATACAGCAGTACTTACAAGTGCTTGAATTTCTATTAACAAAGGACGTAAACCCTCAATAGTAGCAGCAATAGTATTACCACTTAACTCTTCGTCATTTTTAGAGATAAGTATTTCAGATGGGTTTGTTACCTCTCTTAAACCAGAACCTTGCATTTCATAAATACCAAGTTCATTAGTAGAACCAAATCTATTTTTATTAGCCCTTAATATTCTAAAGATATGATTTCTGTCCCCTTCAAAATGAAGTACAGTATCTACCATATGTTCTAATATTTTTGGTCCTGCAATGTTACCATCTTTAGTAATATGCCCTATTAAAATTACAGGTGTTGCTGTTTCTTTTGCAAACTTAATAAGCTCTGTGGTACACTCTTTTATTTGTGAAATACTTCCAGCAGAAGACTCTATATACTCACTATGCAACGTTTGTATAGAGTCTACAACTACCACATCTGGTTGCAGTGTAGAAATTTGCTTAAAAATGTTTTGCGTTTTTGTTTCGGTTAAAATATAACAGTTATTACTATTAGGATTAATGCGTTCTGCACGCATCTTTATTTGCTTCTGGCTTTCTTCTCCAGAAACATATAAAGTACTATAAGGAAGTTTTAATGCTATTTGAAGCAGTAAGGTACTTTTTCCTATTCCTGGTTCTCCTCCCAAAAGAATTAGTGACCCAGGAACAATACCACCACCAAGCACTCTATTAAATTCTTTATCTATAGTATCTAATCTTGCATCATGAGACGCATCAATTTCATTAATTTTTAATGGTCTTGCACTTTGTTGGGCAGTAGAGGTTTCTAGTTTCCAGCTACTTTTTTCTGGTTTTTGCAAAACCTCTTCAGTAATAGTATTCCATTCTTTACATGAGGTACATTGCCCTTGCCATTTAGCAAATTGATTGCCGCAGTTTTGACAGAAAAAAGTTGTTTTTACTTTAGCCATACTTACTTTCCGTGGAAACGGAAATTTTATTAATTAGGTATAAAATGATGCTTATTTATTACTTATAAATAACCTTTAAAAGTTCTTGAAGTAAAAATTTAATACCCAAAGTCTGCTTTAATGGCATCCGACTTTTCAAGCATTAAATCTTTAGTTAATCCTGCAATTTCTTCTAACATATAAGCAGACTGATAGGTTTTCATTGCTTTTTTAGGATCATTTGTTTCTTCATAAAAACGCGCCATATAATAGTTACCTAACATGGTTTCTGGGTATTGCTTACGTGCTAGTTTTCCTAATTCTTCGTAATAATTATATTGCTCGCTTTTGTTTATTGCAGCTGCTATAGCTTTAAAATCATTTACAAGTATTGGCTTTTTTATTCCGAATAAATCTTCAATAGTTTGATACTTTTCTAACAAATAGGTTACAGGAGAACCTTCTAACTTAAGTATAGTTTCTTTGTATTCTTTTTTACTAATAGGCTGGTATACCAAGAAAATACTCTCTAAGGCTTTTGGTACAGCATGTGCTGGCAAGGCGTAATGCGAAGGGCCTTCAAAAGTATCAAAATTGTAAAGCACGTTTTTATTATCAAGCGCTGATAAATTTGCATGTAAAGCTTCTGTTTTTTCTTTTATAAATTTTACATCATTTGTAGATGTTGCTAAATAATAAAAGAGTTTGGTTTCAAAACCTTGCAACCTTTCTGGTAAATACGTTTTCATATTGGTTGCCAAATCTGGACTTATACTAATATAAGCCTGAAATAAAGGTGAAGCCTTAAACAAAAAGGAGTTAATAAAATTGGCTGTTTCACCATGACCAATAGCTACATTAAAATTTTCTGTTCGGTATGATTTTTCGATATAAGGAATAAGCTCCATACCTACAAATTCAAAAAAATCTGCTCCTGTATCTATTGGCATAGAACTTTGCTCTGAATAGCTAGTATCTTCGCTTCTTGTACTTGATTGGTTTACACCTATAACAATTGCTTCTGGCATGTCTTCCCAATAAGAATAGTAATCTACATTTCCTGCAACAATCTCAAACATATAATCCCCATCAAAAACCACAATTAAAGGGTAGTTTTTGTTAGTATCTTCATCATAACCTCTTGGTAACTGAATTTTTATTTGGCGTACATCATTAAGTTTTTGCGAATCAATAGTTTCGTACTGTACTTGTGCTTGCGTAAATTGAAATGTAAAAAGTAATAGAATTGCGTAGATTAATGCCTTCATTTTTGCGTTTTTGAGAATTTAAAATGCAAGTTACAAATAATTTTTTTCTGTTGTATAACAGATAAAACAATAAAAAAAACTCTCCAATTACGGAGAGCTTTTTTTAACTATATTTTTGTTGCAAAACCCTTATTTTAAAAGGTTTGTTGCTTCATCAGGAAAAACTAAAGCCGGCTTAAAGGTTTTTGCTTTTTTAAGTTTCATAAAAGCATACGTAATTAATATAAGTACATCTCCTGGTGATACCAACCTAGCTGCTGCACCATTTAAAGTGATTTCACCAGAATTTCTTGGACCAGGAATTGCGTAAGTTTCTAAACGAGCCCCATTATTATTATTTACAATCTGCACTTTTTCACCTTGAATAATATTGGCTGCATCCATTAAATCCTCATCAATAGTGATACTCCCTATATAATTAAGGTCTGCTCCTGTAACCTTAACCCTGTGAATTTTCGATTTTACTACTTGTATTTGCATTTGGCAAAGATAATTAATTTAGCGCGATATTATCTATTAATCTAATATCATCAGCATAAACTGCTATAAACGCTCTGTATTTTTTTTTGTTAGATTTTCTTTTTACTGTCTTTAGGGTTTCTATATCTGCAATTATAAAATATTCTAATACTAATAAATCCTGTTTTGCAAATTGCTTAGTTACCCATTCTGTTACTTTAGTAGCACTTTCTGTGCCAAACTTTACTTTGGCAGCCTGTAATGTTTTATAAATAAATGGAGCTGCTTTTTTGTATGCTGGTTTTAGTCTTGTATTTCTAGAACTCATCGCCAAACCATTAGCTTCTCTATGAATAGTACATCCTGTAATTTTCACCGGAATACGCTGCTTTTCTACTAATTTTTTAATAATTGCTAGTTGCTGAAAATCTTTTTCACCAAAATAAGCGTTGTCTGGAGTAACTATCTCAAACAAACGCTTAACAATAGTACCAACTCCATCAAAATGACCTGCTCTAAACTTACCTTCCATTTCATGCTCTAATCCATCAAAATCAAAATGTTGTGAAACCACATTATTTTGATAAATATCATTTGTTGTAGGTGCATAAATTAAAATAGCATTAGACAATGTTTTTAATAATGCTGCATCTTTTTCTAAAGTTCTTGGGTATTTTTCTAAATCTTCTACATTATCAAATTGGGTAGGATTTACAAAAATACTCACTACAACTACATCATTATCGGCTAATGCTTTAGCCACTAAAGATAGGTGTCCTGCATGTAATGCACCCATAGTTGGCACAAAACCAACTGTTTGATTATCAAGCTTTAAACGCTCAATATTTTTTGTAATTTGTTTTATTTCTGAAAATATCTTCATTATTAATAAAAAATTAACGCGTGCAAACTTAAGATTTTACTCGCAGACTGCATAAAATTTTGTATTTTTGCGTGTTTTTTATTTTGAATTTTTAAAAGTAACTAGTATGTAAATAAAGCTTATTACAGCTTTTAGAAACAACAAAAGCTTACAATAGAATACAAAAAACCCGAAACACATTAAAAACAACTATATGAAAGATAAGAGGATATTGTATGTATCATCTGAGGTAGTACCTTATTTACCAGAAACTGAAATTTCTTCAATGTCGTTTGAGACTCCTCGAATGGTAAACCAGCAAGGTGGTCAGATTAGAATATTCATGCCTAGATATGGAAATATTAATGAAAGAAGACATCAACTACACGAAGTAATTAGACTTTCTGGAATTAATTTAGTAATTAATGATTTAGACATGCCACTAATTATTAAAGTTGCATCTATACCAAAAGAACGTATTCAAGTATATTTTATAGATAATGACGAATATTTTAAACGTAAAGCTACTTTAACAGATGAGGATGGAAAATTATTTCCTGATAATGATGAACGAGCTATTTTCTTTGCCAAAGGAGTAATTGAAACCGTTAAAAAATTAAACTGGTCTCCAGATATTATTCATGTTCACGGTTGGCTAGCTTCTTTATTGCCATTATATCTTAAAGAATATTACAAAGATGAACCTTTATTTAATGAAAGTAAAATAGTTACCTCTATTTACAATCAAAACTTTGAAGGAACGTTAAATAAAGACATGTCTAACAAAGTGAAGTTTGATAACATAGATGGTAACGCCATTAAAACGCTAGAAAAACCAAGTTTTGTTAACTTAATGAAAGTTGCTATTGATTATTCAGATGCTTTAATAGTTGGTTCTGAAGAATTACCAGAAGACATAGAAAAACACTTAGAAGAATCTAAAAAACCCGTATTAGAATTCAAAACAAAAGATGAGTTTAGCGAAGCTTACACCAACTTTTACAACACAGAAGTTTTAAGCTAACAGCATCAAATTACTATGAAAAAGACAATTAAAGCCCTTAAAATAACAAGTGTACTCTCACTAATTTCAATAGCGTTTATAGCTTGTGATAAAGACTTTTCAACCTTAGATAGTGATATTCAAGGAGCACAGAATTTCTCTACAGATTCTGAAAAAATCCCTGTTATAGCATATACTAAAAAATTTAACCCTGTTCAATCTAACGGGTTATCTTCTAACCTATTAGGCGTATACAAAGATGATATATATGGCTTAACTACAGCAAGTGTAGTTTCTCAAGTTTCACTTTCTTCTTATGATCCTGATTTTGGTGACGAACCCGAATTAGAATCTGTAATTTTATCAATACCTTATTTTTCTACAGCAGGAGATACGGTTGATGGTGAAACTACATACACTATAACACAACAAGATTCTTTGTTTGGTAATGCACCAATAAAATTATCTATTTATAAAAACAATTATTTCTTAAAAGATTTTAACGCAGAAAATATAGAAGAATACGAAATCTATTACTCTAATGCCAATACCACAATAAATTTTGACAATCATACAGATGAACTTTTGTTTGAAACTGATGCATTTGTGCCAAGCGAATCTGAAATCACATTAAATGACGAAACAGATGATGAAGAAAAGCTAACACCAAGATTTAGAGAAGAATTAAATAATGTAGATGGTTTTTGGGAAGATTTAATTTTTTCAAAAGAAGGCATGACTGAGTTAAGTAATGATAATAACTTTAAAAATTATTTTAGAGGTCTTTATTTTAAAGCGTCTTTACCAGATGGTGCAACAGAAGGAAACATGGTAATGCTTGATTTTAGCAATGCAACAATTGAACTAAACTACACCAATGAAACAGACGAGCTAGATGATGATGGTAACCCTGTAAGAGAAGAGCAAACTTTAGAAATTAATTTTTCAGGAAACCGTTTAAATATATTAGAAAATGATCCTTCTGTAACCACTTTAGCAGATGCAGATGCTGCTGCCAACCCAACAGAAGGTAATGAAAAATTATACTTAAAAGGAGGAGAAGGTGCCATGGCTGTAGTGGATTTATTTGGTGGTCCCGATTCAGATAACGACGGCTTATCAGATGCTTATGATGATTTTATTGCAACCTACAAAGACCAACGTCTTATAAACGAAGCTAATTTAGTTTTTTATGTAGACCAAACCGCTGGTTTAAACGACGAACAAGAACCTAGTAGAGTTATTATATATGATTTAAAAAACAACATTCCTGTTGTGGATTACTTTTTAGACTTAGCAGATGTTTCTGATCCAGAATACTCCATAGAATACCACTCAACAGTATTAGAAAGAGATAGTGATAACAATGGAGTAAAATATAAAATTAGGTTAACAGAGCATTTAAACAACATTCTTCTAAGAGATTCTACAAACTTAAAATTAGGGTTAATGGTAACCACTAATATTAACGAGGTTTTACAATACAGTACTTTTGATAGTGAGGATAAATTAACATCAGGTACAGTAATGTCTCCAAAAGGAACAGTACTACATGGTAGTAATGAAAATGTTGCAGAAGAAAACAGAGTACAGTTAGAAATTTTTTATTCAGAACCAGAAAACTAATTTTTTATGTGTGGTATAGTAGGTTACATAGGTCATAGAGAAGCATATCCAATTGTTCTTGAAGGACTAAAACGCTTAGAATATAGAGGATATGATAGTGCAGGAATTGCCCTTTTTGATGGCACAGACCTAAAAGTATCTAAAACCAAAGGCAAGGTAGCAGATTTACAAAAAAAACTAGAAACCGAAATATCTATGACTGGTAATCTAGGTATTGGTCACACACGTTGGGCAACACATGGTATACCTAATGATGTAAACTCACATCCACACTACTCTAACTCTGGCGATTTAGTAATTATACATAATGGTATAATAGAAAATTACGCTGCCCTTAAAACAGAATTAACCAAAAGAGGATACACTTTTAAGTCAGACACAGATACAGAGGTTTTAATAAACCTTATTGAAGACATAAAACTAAAAGAAAAAGTAAAACTAGGTAAAGCAGTACAGATTGCGCTTAACCAAGTAGTAGGCGCTTATGCCATTGCTGTTTTTGATAAAAATAAACCAGACGAAATAGTTATAGCTCGTCTAGGAAGCCCACTAGCAATTGGTGTTGGTGAAGGCGAGTTTTTTATTGCAAGTGACGCATCTCCTTTTATAGAATATACTAAAAATGCCATCTATCTAGAAGATGAAGAAATGGCAATTATTAGAATAAATAAAGAGGTTAAAATTAGAAAAATAAAAGATGATACTGTTGTAGCTCCTTATGTTCAAGAACTACAAATGAACCTTGAGCAAATTGAAAAAGGAGGTTATGAACACTTTATGCTTAAAGAAATTCATGAACAGCCAGACGCTATAAGAGATACTTACAGAGGTCGCCTTCTAGCTAAAAAAGGAATCATCAAAATGTCTGGAATAGATGATAACATAGAGAAATTTACTAATGCAGACAAAATAACAATTGTTGCATGTGGTACCTCATGGCATGCTGGATTAGTTGCAGAATATATTTTTGAAGACCTAGCAAGAATACCTGTAGAAGTAGAATATGCTTCAGAATTTAGATATAGAAACCCTGTAATTACAAATAAAGATATTGTAATTGCAATATCGCAGTCTGGAGAAACAGCAGATACTTTAGCTGCTATTAAACTTGCAAAACAAAACGGAGCTTTTGTTTTTGGTGTTTGTAATGTAGTAGGCTCATCTATTGCTAGAGAAACACACGCTGGTGCATATACACATGCTGGCCCAGAAATTGGTGTAGCATCTACAAAAGCATTTACTACACAAATTACAGTACTAACTTTAATAGCTTTAAAACTTGCAAAAGTTAAAGGAAAAATAACAAATTCTGATTATCATTACCATTTACAAGAACTAGAGTTAATTCCTGAAAAAGTAGAGAAAGCACTACAGTCTGACCAACATATTCAAAATGTTGCAAAAATTTATAAAGATGCTAAAAACTGCCTATACTTAGGAAGAGGCTACAACTTCCCTGTTGCCTTAGAAGGAGCATTAAAACTTAAAGAAATTTCTTATATACATGCCGAAGGATATCCTGCTGCAGAAATGAAACATGGCCCAATTGCTTTAATTGATGAGCAAATGCCTGTATTTGTTATTGCAACCAATAAAGGACATTATGAAAAAGTGGTAAGCAATATTGAAGAAATAAAATCAAGAGCTGGAAAAATAATTGCTATCGTTACAGAAGGAGATACTAATGTTAAAAAATTAGCAGACCATATTATTGAAGTACCAGAAACGCTAGAATCTTTAACACCTTTACTTACTACAATACCGTTACAGTTACTGTCTTATCACATTGCAGTAATGTTAAATAGAAATGTTGATCAACCTAGAAACTTAGCAAAATCAGTAACCGTAGAATAAAAAATAAGCTTTTTACTTAATATCTGCTTACTGGTTACTTTTTAAGAATTTCTCAAATTTTAGCTATCTCAATTGAGAAAATAATATTATGCGCGCATAATTTTAAGAAAACTTCTTAATGTTTTCATAATATTTATTTATATTGGCTCAAATAATTAAACTAAATCTAAAAAATGAGAACAATTCTTTCAATTTTATTGTTGTTTTTTTGCAGCTTAACTTATGCGCAAACAACAATAACAGGAACAGTAGTTGATGATAGCAATCTACCTATTCCTAGTGCAAACATTATTGTTATAGGAGCCTCAGTTGGTACGGTTACTGATTTTGATGGTAATTTCACATTAACAGTTAACCAAAACCCTCCATTTACATTACAAGCGAGTAGTGTGGGTTTTGAACCTTCATCTCAAGAGGTAAATACAAACAATCAAATCCTTAATTTTGTTTTAGCAGAAGGAACTTCACTTGATGAAGTAGTAATTTCTGCTTCTAGAACTCCAGAACGTATTTTTGAATCTCCAGTAACTGTAGAGCGTTTTGGCTTAAAAGAAATTAAAAACACAGCCTCTGCAGATTTTTATGGAGGTTTAGAAAACTTAAAAGGTGTTGATGTAAACACAAATAGTTTAACTTTTAAATCTGTAAACACTAGAGGTTTTGCTTCTTTTGCTAATACGCGTTTTATGCAATTAGTAGATGGTATGGACAATTCAACGCCAGCATTAAACTTCCCTATTGGTAACCTAGTTGGTTTAACAGAAACAGATGTACAAAGTGTAGAACTTTTACCAGGTGCTTCTTCTGCTTTATATGGTGCAAATGCTTTTAACGGTATTCTTTTTATGCGTAGTAAAAGCCCTTTTGACCACCAAGGTATAAGCGCATTTGTAAAACAAGGGGTTACTTCTCAAGAATCTGCAGGTACCAATCCGTACACAGATTTAGGAATTAGAATGGCTTACAAGTTTAGTGATAAGTTTGCTGCTAAAGTAAACTTTGGTTACTTAAACGGTACAGACTGGGAAGCTACTAGCGAAGTAGATAGCGATATGTATGGTGGTACAAGAGCAACCAATAGAAACTATAATGGTATTAATGTGTATGGTGATGAAGTTTCTGCAAACCTTAATGACTTAGCTGGTGGTACTGGTATTGTACCAGATGTATATGTTAGTAGAACAGGTTATAACGAACGTGATTTAACAGAAAATAAAGCCCAAAGTATTAAAGCAGATTGGGGTTTATATTACAGACCAATTACAGATAGTAATTTTGAAATTCAATATGTTGGTAAAGTAGGTACAGGTACCACAATTTACCAAGGTACAAACAGATATAATATTGATAACTTCTTTCAACAACAACATAAATTAGAATTAAAAAACGATAACTACTTTTTAAGAGGTTATGTAGTTGCTGATAAAGCTGGAGATTCTTATGATATGGTATTTACTGGAATTAACATAAACAGATCTTGGAAAAGTGATGAAGATTGGTTTGGTGATTACATAAACACATACGTAGCTGCAACTTTAGGTGGTGGTGCTACAGATGAACAAGCACATGCTGCAGCAAGAGCTGCTGCTGAAGACGGTAGGTTTGAACCAGGTTCTGCAGAATTTAAAAACGCTTTTAATAGAGTTATTAATGATCCTGACTTAGCTACAGGTTCCAAATTTCAGGACCAATCTAAATACTACCATGCAGATGGTAACTATAACTTTAGTCATTTAATTGATTTTGCAGATATACAAGTTGGTGGTTCTTTTAGACAATATGATTTAAATTCTTTAGGTTCTATCTATACTGATTATGATGGCTCTATTGACTACAGTGAGTTTGGTATCTATACACAAATTCAAAAAGATGTAGAATTAAATGAGGATATGGAATTGAAAATAACTGCTTCTGCACGTTATGATAAATCAGAATTTTTTGAAGGATTTCTTTCTCCTAGATTATCCTTAGGTTTAACACTTAATAAAGACCACAACATTAGAGGTTCTATTCAAACAGGTTTTAGAAACCCTACCACACAAGATTTATTTATTGGCCTAGATGCTGGTAGAGCTATATTAATTGGTTCTGCTCCAGATAACTTAGACAGATATTCAAGAGATTTTACTGCTAGTGACGGAACGGTTTACACACAAACAGGTGCTGCGGCATACAATAACTCATACGCTTCTTCTTCTGTAATAGCTTTTGGCGAAACTGGTGATCCAACGCAATTAAGAGTTGCTAACCCTAGTTTAGTAAAACCAGAAAAAGTAACTTCTGCAGAAATTGGGTATAGAGGTAAATTCAATAAACTTATTGTAGATTTTAGTACCTATTATAACAGATATAAAGATTTTATTTCGCAAGAGGTTGTTATCGCTCCATTTTATGGTTCTGTTGCTGATGGCTCTGCTGCTGTTGCCATTGCTAACAGCGACTTTCAAACCTATAGCGCATACACAAACTCTGATGTAAACGTAAATTCGTATGGTGCTTCTATTGGTTTATCTACTAAAATATTTGGAGATTTTGATTTAGGTGGAAGCTACACTTTTACAAAACAAGATTTTGACCAAGAAGCGAATCCTGATTTTGAAACCAATTTCAATACTCCAGAACATAAATTTAAAGCTTCTTTTGGTAACACTGAGGTATTTAAAAACTTCGGATTTAATGTAGCATACAGATTTAGTGATGATTATTTCTGGGAAGCAACTTTTGGTGATGGTGTAGTTCCTGAATTCCATACTGTAGATGCACAAATTAACTACAAAATCCCTTTCCTTAAATCTTTAATTAAAGTGGGTGGTACAAATATTGGTGGAAAAGAATACTTCACAGCATTTGGTTCTGGGTATATAGGTTCTATGTACTATGTTTCATGGACAATTAATAACTTATAAAATTAGCAAAATGAAAAATATAAAATATATATTACTATCTGCGGTCCTTATAGGCTTTACAGCATGTAATGACGAAGAGGATTTTGAAAACCAATTAGATAATCCTACACAAGAAGAAGTGTTACCTGCTTTAACAGCTGGTTCTGCAGATTTTTCTAACTATGTATCTATAGGTAATTCATTAACTGCTGGATATACAGATAATGCTTTATTTATTGCAGGGCAAACAAACTCGATGCCTAATATGCTATCGCAAAAATTTGCTTTAGCTGGTGGAGGTACTTTTACCCAACCATTAATGAATGATAATATTGGTGGGTTTTTATTTGGTGGCGTTCAAAATGCCGATGGTAGCTTTGGTCCTAGATTATATTTTGATGGTTCAGGCCCTGCTTCTTTACCAGGAACGCCTACAACAGAAGCTTTAGCTCCTTCTTTAGGAAGCCATAACAATATGGGTGTTCCTGGTGCTGCAAGTTTTCATTTACTATATAATGGTTATGGAAATCCTGCTAATTTAGCAACTACTCCTGCAACTGCTAATCCTTACTTTGTAAGAATAGCTTCTTCTCCAAGTGCAACTATTTTAGGGGATGCCTTAGCGCAACAACCTACCTTTGTATCTTTATGGATTGGAAATAACGATATATTAGGGTATGCTACTGCTGGTGCAGACGCAACTTTAGGTGCTATTACGCCGCAAACTATGTTTGATGCCTCTATAGACGCTATTATTGGTGCTTTACAAACTGCACAAGTACAAGGTGTAATGGCTAACATACCTTATGTAACAACTATTCCTCACTTTACAACTGTACCTCATAATCCGGTTCCTTTAGATGCAGCAACTGCAGCATATTTAAACAGTGCTACTGTGTATGGAGCATATAATGCTGGTGTGCAAGGGGCTTTTGCTTACTTGGTTAGTGTTAATGCCATTTCGCAAGAAGATGCAGATGCAGAAATAGCAAAAAGAACCATTAGTTTTGAAGCTGGTGAAGGTAATGCTGTTGTTATTATGGATGAAAACTTAACCGATTTAACAGGTATAGATCCAAATTTAGTAAGTATGCGCCAAGCTACTGCTGAAGATTTATTAGTTTTATCTGCATCTAATTTTATTGGTACAGAAGCGGTTCCTGGTAATTCTGCAACTGTAAATGGTGTTGCAATTCCATTGGCAGACAAATGGGTTTTAACTCCAGAAGAACAAGACGAAATAAAAATAGCTACAGATACCTTTAACACAAAATTACAAGATGCAGCAAATTCTGCTGGTTTTGCTTTTGTTGATGCTAATGCTTTAATGCAACAATTAGATAGTACAGGTTATCCTGATGGCGATTTTGTACTAACATCTAGCCTTGTAACTGGTGGTGTTTTCTCATTAGATGGTGTGCATCCAACGGCTAGAGGGTACGCTTTATTAGCAAATCAATTCATGAAAGCTATTGATGCAACTTACGGTTCTAACTTTGAAGCCTCTGGCAACTTAGTAGACTCAGGAGATTACCCAACAAACTACCCTCCTACGCTTCAATAATTTAAATAAATATTATAAAAAAAACGCCTTCAAATAGAGGGCGTTTTTTTATACCTAAAAAAGGGTAAATTTTTGATATATTTTTTAAATTAAAACCACTATATTTGCAGCGCGAAAAAACCTTATACTCTATATAATTGAGTAAATTGTCTTTCGTATTAATAATATACCAAAACATTAAATATAAAAGTAATGTCAAAAGTTACAGGTAAAGTTGCACAAATAGTAGGTCCAGTTATCGATGTAGAATTCGCTGCTGGTGCTGAACTTCCAAAAATTTATGATTCATTAGAAATCAAAAAAACAGATGGTTCTATTCTAGTACTTGAAGTACAATCTCACATTGGTGAAGATACTGTACGTACTATTGCAATGGATTCTTCAGATGGTTTAAGTAGAGGAACAGAAGTTAATACTACTGGAGCTCCTATACAAATGCCAGTTGGAGATGACGTTTATGGTCGTCTATTTAATGTAATTGGTGATGCTATTGATGGTCTTGGAGATTTACCTAAAGCTGGTGAAGCTGGGTTACCAATACACAGACAAGCTCCTAAATTTGAAGATTTATCAACTTCTACAGAAGTTTTATTTACAGGTATTAAAGTAATTGACCTTATTGAGCCTTATGCTAAAGGTGGTAAAATTGGTTTATTTGGTGGTGCTGGTGTAGGTAAAACAGTATTAATTCAAGAGTTGATTAACAATATTGCTAAAGGACATGGTGGACTTTCTGTATTCGCAGGAGTAGGAGAAAGAACACGTGAAGGAAATGATTTACTTCGTGAAATGTTAGAGTCTGGAATTATCAAGTATGGTGATGACTTTATGCATTCTATGGAAGAAGGTGGATGGGATCTTCAAAAAGTAGATAAATCTGTTATGAAAGACTCTAAAGCTACTTTCGTATTCGGACAAATGAACGAACCACCTGGAGCACGTGCGCGTGTTGCCTTATCTGGTTTAACTATTGCGGAGTATTTTCGTGATGGTGCTGGTGAAGGACAAGGAAAAGATGTACTTTTCTTTGTAGATAACATCTTCCGTTTCACACAAGCTGGTTCTGAGGTATCTGCATTATTAGGTCGTATGCCTTCTGCCGTAGGTTACCAACCAACATTAGCAACAGAAATGGGTGCTATGCAAGAGCGTATTACTTCAACTAAAAGAGGATCTATTACATCTGTACAAGCGGTTTACGTACCTGCAGATGATTTAACAGATCCAGCTCCAGCAACAACGTTTGCGCACTTAGATGCTACAACCGTACTATCTCGTAAAATTGCTGAGTTAGGTATTTATCCTGCAGTAGATCCTTTAGATTCTACTTCAAGAATTCTTACTGCTGATATTTTAGGAGATGATCACTACAACTGTGCACAACGTGTAAAAGAGTTATTACAACGTTATAAAGAATTACAAGATATTATTGCTATTCTTGGTATGGAAGAATTATCTGAAGAAGATAAAATGGCTGTTGGTAGAGCAAGACGTGTACAACGTTTCTTATCACAACCTTTCCACGTAGCAGAACAATTTACAGGTCTTAAAGGTGTTTTAGTAGATATTAAAGAAACTATTAAAGGATTTAATATGATTATGGATGGTGAATTAGATCACTTACCAGAAGCAGCTTTTAACCTTAAAGGTACCATTGAAGAAGCTATAGAGGCTGGAGAAAAAATGCTTGCAGAAGCGTAAGCCAAAGCAAGTGCTGAAAGTATTTCAGCAGCTGTTTAATATAAATGAGACTTCTGTTTGCTCAGAAGCTTTTAAATAAAATTTAAAAGATGTATTTAGAAATTGTATCACCAGAAGCAACTTTATTTAGCGGAGAAATAACTAGTGTTATTGTTCCTGGAATAAACGGTGAGTTTGAAATATTAAAAGATCACGCTCCTATTGTATCGCTTCTTAAAGAAGGAAACGTTAAAATTTATGGCGATATTTCTTTAGAGGATGAGGTAAAAGATAAATTTACTAAAGGAAACAATAATGCTACTTGGTTAGCTATTAACTCTGGTACTTTAGAAATGAATAACAATAAAGTGATTGTATTAGCAGACTAATTACAAACACATAGTATATATAAAAAACGCTTCAGAACATCTGAAGCGTTTTTTTATTTATATCATTTTGCAAAGAGCAAACTATCCTGAAGTAGTTCTTGTACAAATACTAGAGTCATTCTCACAAGAAGAACAATAATCTCCATTAGGAATGCAACCAGAACAATTTGCTAAGGCTGTTGTAGTACATAGCGTCTTACCAATGGCATAGCTGTTCGTTTTACCAGAATCTGTTGTACTATTTAATAAAGCTACCGTAGATACAGATGCGTCTTTATTTATAAATCGAAGATAATATTTGTTATCCTGTTTTTTAATTTGCGAAGAAACAGCTACTAAACCTAAATTTAATGTTTTGCTGTAATTATTAAAAGAGAGAATTAAATCCGTATCTGCAATTCCTAGTTGAACCTCTTGATTGGTCTTAAAAGCCACTACATTTCCTACAAACGTATTTGTTGAAAAATTCGAAGTATCAAAATCACTATTAGCATCTGCTTTATTGCAAGAATAAACAAATACACATAAAAAACTTAAAACAAGTAAATTCTTCATAACACGTACACGCATAGATTAACAGTGTTTTAAAGATAGAAAAAAAAAAATTAGTACACCTTTTTAATCACGTTAGTTACTATTCCCCAAATAACAAAATCGTTATCATCGGTAATTCTTATAATAGGATAATTCGGGTTTTCTGGTTGTAACCAAACGCCTTCTGCATCAACTTTTAAACGTTTTACGGTAAACTCACCATCTAAAAAACAAACGGCTATTTTGTTATGACTTGGCTCTAAACTTCTATCTATAACTAATAAATCATTATCATCTAATCCTGCTCCTATCATAGATTGCCCACTTACTTTTGCAAAAAAAGTAGCTTCCTTATTTTTTATAAGTTCACGATCTAAACTTATGCGCTCTTCTTTAAAATCTTCGGCAGGAGAAGGAAATCCAGCAGAAATTCCGGTATCTAAAAATACAGCACCAGAATTTTGTAATATTTCTGGAGTAAAAAAAGTAAGGGCTTCTGATTTATGTAGCAACATGACTTTAATATTTTATTTTAATTCTAAAAGTAGTACTATTTTACGAGATTTCTTTTCGCGAAACAATTTATTTTACACAAATAATATCATTAATATTAGTAGTATACTTTGGTGTTAAACGTTCTTGACGCATTTTCCAGGTACGCTTTAAGTCCTGATTTCCTAGCTTTATTTTATAGCTTCCGTATTTACTATTTACACCATCAATAGCGCGCATTAAATACCGATGCTTTGGGTTTTCTTGTTCAAATAAATGCAATTGGTAATTATCTATTGGTACTAAACCTGTAACAATAACTCCTGCTCTTTTGTATTTAATTCCTTTTTTAAAAATAGAGGCTGCTGCTTGTACAGCTTGCGTACTAATAATTAAAGAAGAGTTTGTTGGATACGGCAAACTCACCATTCTACTTACGTTATGCTGCTCTATATCTTTTTTATGTCTATCACTACTTAATTGCACAATAATTACATGACAGCTGGAACCTTGTTTTCGTAATTTTTCGGCACAACTTGTGGCAAAGGTAGAAATGCGTTCTTTAATATTAGCGATATCAGAATAGGTATACTCAAAACTTCGTGTAGTAGCAATCATCTTCTTGATGTTGTTGTGTGCTTCTAATGGTAGTGTTGGTATGCCTTCTAAATCTCGTTTTAAACGCGATTCTATTACAGAAAAGTGGCGTTTCACCCAAGCATCCGGTAATTGTGTAAAATCATAAGCCGTTTTACAACCTTTATCTTGTAAACGCTTACTTAATCTTCTGCCAATGCCCCAAACATCCTTTATTTTAGTCCATTTTAAGGCTTTTATACGTTTTTCTTCACTATCTATAACGTAAACTCCTTTTGTTTGTTCTGGATATTTTCTAGCTATTTTATTAGCAACCTTACTTAAGGCTTTGGTAGGCGCAATACCTACAGAAGTTGGTATGCCTGTCCATTTTAAAACGCGCTTTCGTATTTGTAATCCATAGGTATTAAAATCATAATTTTCAAAGCCTTTAAATTGTAAAAAAGATTCGTCTATACTATACACCTCAACGTCTGGAGTAAACTGTTTTAGTATTTCCATAACGCGCGAACTCATATCGCCATACAAAGAATAGTTAGAAGAAAGCACGTGAATATGCTTGGCTTTACAAAAGGATTCCCATTTAAAAATAGGCGCTCCCATTGGTAAATCCAACGCTTTAGCTTCGTCACTTCGTGAGATAACACAACCATCGTTATTGCTTAAAATAGCGACAGGTTTTCCTTGTAAATTAGGGTTAAAAACACGTTCGCAAGAAGCATAGAAATTATTACAATCTACTAGTGCAAACATAGTTTACAAAGATACTAGAAAAACAATTTCAATTTCTGTAAAGCAAATAATCTTATGAACTAAAATTTAAAAAATCACTCTTTAAATAATTATATTTGAAACAATGAAAGAAAACATTATTTGCGTTTCAGAATCTCCTAAACCCTTATGGGAAACCATTATTGCCGCATTGGCTTTTACTGCTGCTTTTGGTATTATTGTAGCCTCTTTATTATATAACTTTTTCAACATAAGCAATTTTAAAGCGGTTGCCACCATGACAGAAGGTGTTATTTATTTAGTAGGAATAGGTGTAGGGTTTAGCAGACATAAAAAAATATATGTAGATTTAAAAAACTCTAAGTTTAGAGCAACTACAGAAGTTGGCCTTGTTAAAATTGGCAAATGGGTAACCATTAAAAATTACGAATACGTTTCTATTTTCCTGCAATTACTAGCAGATGGAAGCTATATTTTTGAAGTGAATTTATGGTATAATAAAAACAAACACTTCAAGCTTTACGAAAAAAACAGCTTCGAAGATGCACTTGCAGTTGCTTATGATTTGTCTGAAGAACTAAACATACACCTGCTAGACGCTACCATTGCCAACGAATATAAATGGATTGACAAAGAAGCTTTAAAACAAAAGGTTATCTAAACAGAAAAGCGTAACTTTAATAAAGCAATTGTATGAATTAAAAAGTTCCCCACTTTCGTGGGAATAAAATGAGCACTACTTTTAAAACCATAGCTAAATTTCAATATTCTACCGAAGCCCAAATAATAAAAGGGCGTTTAGAGTCTGAAGGTATTCCTGTGTTTTTAAGTGATAATTTCACCATAGACACAGACCCTTTGGTAAGCAACGCTATTGGTGGTGTAAAACTTAAAGTGTATGTAAAAGATGCGCTTAAAGCACAGCATATTCTTACCACTATAGAAAAATATTCTTTAGATGATGCTGGCAATGCCATTACATGCATAAAATGTAACAGCAAACATGTGCAGCTGTTTTCTACAATTACAGATTTTAAATCCTTTTTTTCTTTTTTAGTAGGCTTTCTTTCTGGCACACTTCCCTTTTATACAAAAGACAAATACAGATGTAAAGATTGTAATACAGAGTTTGATATTAAATAATTTTTGTAACAAAACACCTACATAAACTACATATAAGTATAACTATATTATTAGATGCTTCTAAAATATAGAAAAACAAAAAGAAGAATAAACACATGGCTATTCTTCTAACTAAAATATTGTAAGGCAATTATAAAGGTCTTATATTTCAAACTTAATCTTTTATTTATACCAACTATGGAATGGTTTTCTGCTTTAGATTCTTTTGCGCAATTTTTTTGGGTTATTGCAAGTATTGCTTCTTTAATTTTTTTATTTGTTATAATAACCACTTTTGCAGGTATTGATGGTGCAGATGATTTTGAGGATTTAGATACAGGCATAGAATTTCAATTTATTACCTTTAAAAATCTTGTTGGTTTTTTCACCATTTTTGGCTGGATTGGTATTGCATGTAACAATGCTGGATTTTCAAAGCCCGTAACCGTAATTACAGCACTAGGTTGCGGATTACTTATGATGGCAATTATGGCTGTAATGTTTTATTCTATGCGAAAATTAACAGACAGCGGAACCTTAGAGTATAAAAATGCTATTAACGCTATTGGAGAAGTGTATTTAACCATTGGTGCAAACCGAACTAAAATGGGAAAAGTAAGCGTAAGAGTACAAGGTACTTTACGAGAATTAGAAGCACTTACAGACTCTTTAACCGACTTAAAATCTGGTACACTTATACAAGTTGTAGATGTCACTAGCAATGGCATTTTAATAGTAAACGAAACAAAAAAACCTATAGAACCAATTAAACAAAAAACACATGAACTACCTTCTAACACAGGAAATCTTTAATTTAGGATTTCCTATTGCAATTATTTTTGCAGTTTTATTTATTTTCATCTTCTTTATTATTTTAATAAAGCGCTATAAACGTTGTCCTTCAGACAGAATTTTGGTGGTTTATGGTAAAGTTGGTGGTGGGCAATCTGCCAAATGTATTCATGGTGGTGCGGCTTTTATAATGCCAGTAATTCAAGATTATGAATTTCTAGAATTAACACCTATTTCTATAGAAGTAAACTTAGTCAATGCACTGTCTAAACAAAATATTCGTGTAAATGTGCCATCGCGTTTTACTATTGGTGTTTCTACAGAACCTGGAATCATGCAAAATGCTGCCGAAAGACTTTTAGGTTTAAATCAAGATAATATTCAAGAGTTAGCACAAGAAATTATTTTTGGGCAACTGCGTTTGGTTGTAGCTTCTATGGATATTGAAGAAATTAACAACGATAGAGATAAGTTTTTAACTAACATTTCGCAAAGTGTAGAATCGGAGCTTAAAAAAGTAGGTTTAAAACTAATCAACGTAAACATTACAGATATTGTAGATGAGTCTGGATATATTGAAGCTTTAGGAAAAGAAGCTGCTGCGCATGCTATTAATGCTGCTAGAAAATCAGTAGCAGAAAAAACTAGAGATGGTTCTATTGGTGAAGCAAATGCGGTACAAGATGAAAGAACACAAGTAGCTGCTGCAAATGCACAGGCTGTTGAAGGTGAAAATACAGCAAAAATTGCGGTTGCTAATTCTGATTCTTTACGTCGTCAACGTGAAGCAGAAGCAGAACGTGTAGCAATTGCATCAGAAAAAGTACAAAGCGCAAAAGCCCTAGAAGAATCGTATGCTGCAGAAAAAGAAGCAGAAACAGCTAGAGCAGAAAGAGAACGTTCTTCGCAAATGGCAGATGTAATTGTACCTGCAGAAATTGATAAAAAGAAAGTAGAAATTGATGCAGAAGCAGAAGCAGAACGCATTAGAAGAAAAGCAAAAGGGGAAGCAGACGCCATATTATTTAAAGCACAAGCAGAAGCACAAGGGCAATTTGAAATATTAACCAAACAAGCTGCTGGTATGGAACAAATAGTAAAAGCTGCTGGAGATAACTCTAAAGATGCTGTGCTTTTATTAATTGCAGATAAATTACCAGAATTAGTAAGAATGCAATCGGAAGCCATCAAAAACATTAAGATTGATAAAGTTACCGTTTGGGAAAATGGTGGTAGTAAAGACGGAAAATCTTCTACTGCTAATTTCTTATCAGGAATGTATAAATCGGTACCTCCATTGCAAGAAATGTTTAATATGGCTGGAATGGAATTACCAGAATACTTAAAAGGAAAAGATATAAAAACAGACGATACTTCTACAGAAATTATAGAAGATAGTCCTGAAAAATAAAAACACTTTCGTTTTAAAATCCGCTTTTTAGCGGATTTTTTTTTGTCTTTACTTTTTCAATTAATCCTTATATTTACAGAAACCCTAACCTTTATGAAAGCACTAATAAAATTTTTAAGCATTACTTTATTATTAGTAACAATTACTATTTCTGCACAACAAGACCCTGAAATTTTTGATAAGTTTACATCTAAATTCTATACTATTGATGGGTACAAAATCAACGTAGAAGTTTTGGGTAGCGGAGATCCTATTTTCTTTCTTCCTGGAGGTCCTGGAAATTCTCATGATTATATGCAAGGTAATTTTGGGCAATACTACAAAACCAATACTGTGGTGTTTTTTGATTGGCTAGGTCGTGGTAAAAGTGACAATGCAAAAAACGCTTCAGAATATTCGGTAGAAGCAGATGTAGCACTTATAGAAAAACTTCGTAAACTATTAAATTTTGATAAAATTTCACTGGTTGGGCATTCCTACGGAACCGTTCCTGCGCAAGCATACGCCATAAAATATAAAGACCAAGTAGATAAAATGGTACTCATTAATGGGTTTCATTCTGGTGCCATGTGGCAAGCAAATTGCGACAGCTACAACCATTATGCAAAAACACATTTTCCTGAAAAATGGAAACAAGTAGACTCGCTTCGTGCTTTAGGCTACGTTTCTAGCCAAGAACCTTTAAAAACGGTGTATGGCAACTTTCCTACCAAATACATTTATTACCACAATACCAGCCTAAAACAAAACGTACCTAAATATACATACAGAGGTTGGGCTAATGATGTGTATACTACTATTATTGGTAAAGATGGTGATTTTGATGTTTCTGGTAGCATGATTAACCAAGATTACAGACAACAATTAAAAGATGTAAAAGCAAAAACATTAATTGTTGCAGGACGATATGATGGTGTTTCTACTCCAGAGTTTGCAGTACAATACAAAACCTTTATGCCACAAGCACAGTTTGAAATGTTTGAACAAAGTGGGCATAATCCCTATCTAGAAGAACCTGAAAAGTTTTATACAATATTTGAAACTTTTATGAATAAATAAGGTTGCTTACAGCAATACTTCTTCAAAAGATTGCTGTAATATTTTTACAACAGCTTCTATTTCTTCTTCGTTTAGGTGTCCAAAACCCAAACGTATGGCACAAGTACTTTTGTTTTGATATAGTATTGTTTTGGGTAAAAACAAGTTGTTCTTTTTTGCTTTTTCAGCAAGTTTAACAAGAGAAATTCTAGGAGAAAAACACAACCAAACCGCTAATCCTCCTGCTGGAATGTGCCAAGTAGCATATGCTTTAAAGTACATTTGCAAACAAGCACATAAATAATCTCGTCTTTGCTTATATACTGTAATATTCTTTTTAATTAATCGGTGTATTTCTCCTTCAGCAATTAGCTCGGTAAGCATTTGTTTTTGTATCAAATCGCCTTGCTTATCTAGTATTTGCAAATAATTTTTCGCTTCGTTAATAATATTTTCTGGAGCTACTATAAATCCTATTTGAAAACTAGGAAAAAAAGATTGGCCTAGTCTTCCTAAATAGATAACAACACCTGCTCCATCTGCACTTGCCATAGGTACCATTGCAGAACCTTCAAACTGAAAATCATAATCAAAATCATCTTCTATAATAGCAAATTGATATGCTTTTGCCAGTTGTAATAATTGCAATCGTCTTTCGGCACTAAGCGTTACTGTTGTAGGGTATTGTCTATGCGCACATACATAGACGCAGCGAATACTTCCTTTGGTGAAGTTTTTCTCAATAAAATCTACTTGTATTCCATGAGCATCAACAGGAATGGTTTTAATAGTTGCTCCTGCTTGCTGAAAAATCATATTCGATTTGTAATTACTTAAATCGCCAACAAGCACTACATCCTTTTTTTGAATAAGAAGCTGAGACACCATATACAAACTCATTTCGGTACTTCGTGTACTTACTATATTATTAGGTGGTATTTGAAAACCTCTTGTAGCATTTAAATAATTACATAACTGTTTATTAAAAGAGGTATATGATTGTTCTTGGTTTTGGTTCCATCTTGATATTAAAGAAGTACGCTTCATAGATGCACTATACCATTTTGAAAACTGGTATGTAGGATGTAATCTTAAATCGGGTTGCCCATCATTAATAACATATGTACATACCGAAAATTCTTGGGTAGAAGCCAAATGAAAAGAAGATTGAAATGGAAATCCTGCTGTTTTTGGGTAGGTTTTTAGTTTTTCTAAACCTTGTGATGCTGCTTTAATAGCAACGGTTTTCTTATCTGGTTTTAATACAAACGTACCTTTATTAGCAACAATATCTACCCAACCTTGTGATGCTAACTCATCATATACAGCTACTGCAGTATTTCTATTTATAGAAAGTAAGGCACTAAATTTTCTGGTTCCTGGTAACGCTGTACCTTCTGGTAAATAGCCACGCTGTATTGCATTAATAATTTGCTGGGTTATCTGTATATAAATAGAAGTGCTGGGCGACTTTTTAAATTGTATTAAGGTTTTTAATATGTCTTCAACCGGACTATGCATTGTTTTAAAACTGGACTACATTAATGATCCGGAAAGTTACGATTTTTGCAGCGTTAATAAACACTTTTACATTGTATTATGAAATTAAGTCCTTTATATATGTTTCTTGCGCTGTTTTCTATAACAACTCAAGCGCAAGATTTAGAAAAAGAACAACAATTAGATTCGGTTATTATTACTTCTACCAGAATAGATTTACCGTTTTCTAAAAACTCTAGAACCATAACAGTAATTACCCAAGAAGACATTAAAAAAAGCGCAACAACTAATGTTGCCGATTTACTACAACAGGTTGCTGGTGTAGATATAAGAAGACGTGGTACTGCTGGTATGCAAGCAGATTTATACATTCGTGGTGGTGGTTTTGATCAAACCTTACTATTGGTAGATGGTATAAAAATGGAGGATCCGCAAACAGGACACCATACCATGAATATGGCATTACCGCTAGATGTTATTGAGCGTGTAGAAGTTATTAAAGGTCCTGCTGCTCGTGTTTTTGGACAAAATGCTTTTACAGGTGCCATTAATATTGTAACCAAAAAAAATACAGAAAATAGCGTGGCAGTAAATGCGCAAGCTGGATCCTACGGCCAACTCCATGGTGCAGTTATGGTGAGTAGCCAATTAAAAAAATCTTCGCATATTTTTCAGGTTTCTAGAAATACTTCAGAGGGCTACAGATATAATACCGATTATGACAACCAGAATTATTTCATTAAAAGTAGCTTCAATACCAATAACACACCAATAGACCTTATTGCTTCGTTTCAAGAAAGAAAATTTGGTGCTAACGGTTTTTATGCTAGTCCTACAGCAACTAATCAATACGAAGAAACCCAAACTAGTCTTATTGGTATTTCTTCTAAAATTAAAAAAAACAAACTAACCTTAAAACCTAAATTGTACTGGAAACGCAACCAAGACATGTACGTTTTTGTAAGACAAGACCCTTCTATTTACAGAAATTTACACCAAACCAATAAAGTTGGCGCTGCAATAGATGCTTCTTACAAATCTAAAATTGGGGTTACTGGTTTTGGTATAGATGTATCAAAAGTATATTTATCTAGTAATAATTTAGGATCAAGAAATAGGTTTATGACTACCTTGTTTTTAGAACATCGTTTTAGCTTTGCAGATGACAAATTAGATATTACTCCCGGAATTGCGGCTACTTACTTTTCCGATTTTAAATTTCATGCCTTTCCAGGAATAGATGTTGGCTATAAAATAAACAACAACTTAAAAATCTACGGAAACATGGGGTATACCTACAGAATACCAACCTATACCGATTTATATTATACCAGTCCTACAGAATTAGGAAACGAAAACCTAGATCCTGAAGAAGCTATTGCGCAAGAGTTAGGCATAAAGTTTACTACGGGAAATTTTAACCTAAACCTTGCGGCTTTTAACAGAGATTCTAGAAAACTAATAGACTTTGTTAAAGAAAACGAAACCGATCTATGGCAAGCAACAAACATTAGAGATTTAAATACAAAAGGTGTAGAATGTAATGCTTCTTATGGGTTTACACTTGGTTCTTTTAATCAAGCAATGCAAGTTGGTTACACTTTTATAGAAGATGATTTAAAAGCGGTTTCTAACAATTTTTCAAGGTATTCTATAAACTCGTTAAAACACCATGCAACGGCTAGCATACAAACACAGTTTATAAAAAATCTGTCGCAAAATATCATTTATAAATATGCCGAAAGAACTTCTGGAGAAAGTTACGCAGTGGTAGATGCTAGTGTAAATTATACAATAAAAGCAGTAGAGTTCTCACTACTTGCTAACAATATTTTTAATACCGAATATACAGAAACCAACTTGGTGCCAATGCCTAAAGGAAACCTGCTTTTAGGTGTAAAATATGTGTTTAAATAAAACAACCTCGTCTTCTTATTGCTAGACGCTAACAGAAATCACTTCGCCTTATAAAAAAAACAGCATTTTTTTTTATAAGGCTTTTAGTACTACAAAACATATACGCAATTATTGGTGTTTTCCGCTTTGCAAAAAGAGAAGAATCCATACTAATTTTCATTTTTAAAAACGAGAAGAAAGCGCGGTTAAGAAGCTTGATTTTACAAAAAAGAATATCAGATTACTTTGGTTTTAGTAACTTTGGGTTTTTAAATCCATTATATTGAAACTCAACCTTCAAGACATACCTCGTGTAAAAAATATTACTAGAGAAAATTTTATTAAACACTATTTTAAACCACAAAAACCTGTGGTTATAGAGCGTTGTATAGAAGATTGGCCTGCATATACCAAATGGAATTTAGACTATATCAAACAGGTTGCTGGTGATAAAACAGTACCACTGTATGATGATAGACCTGTAGATTACAAAGACGGCTTTAACCAAGCGCACGCCACCATGAAAATGAGTGACTATGTAGACTTACTTAAAACCAAACCTACCAAATACAGAATTTTTCTGTATAATATTTTAAAGGAAGTACCGCAACTGCAAAAAGATTTTACATTTCCAGATTTTGGCTTAAAACTCATGAAAGGCTTACCAATGCTTTTCTTTGGCGGAAAAGATTCGCATACATTCATGCATTATGATATTGATTTAGCTAATATTTTTCACTTTCATTTTCAAGGCACCAAACAATGCATCTTGTTTAATCAAGAACAAAATAAATACTTATATAAAATACCTCACTCTTTAATTGTTAGAGAAGATATCAATTTTTCTAATCCAGACTTTAAAAAATGGCCTGCCTTACAACACGCTAAAGGCTATACTACAGAACTTAAACATGGCGAAGTTTTATATATGCCTGAAGGCTATTGGCACTACATGAAGTATTTAACTCCTGGTTTTTCTATGAGTTTACGTGCTATTGCTAGAAACCCAAAAAACCTTAGCAAAGCAATTTATAATATTATAATCATGAGGCACTTTGATAACTTAATGCGAAAACTAAAAGGACAAAAATGGATAGACTATAAAAACAAACAAGCAATTACTAAAACTAATAAAAATTTTAGCTAATTTTACCCCCTTTTAATACTAAAAATTTATAAATGAAAAATATCTTATTACTTATCACTTTACTAAGTGTTAGCTTTTTACACGCACAATCTTTTTCTGGTAATGGTGACCAAAAAGTACAAATTGGTGCAAATTTTCAAGACAATGCCACTAGTATTTTTGCTAGTTATGATTATGGATTAGGTGAAAACTTCTCTATAGGTGTTGCCTCTAGCTATGCTTTAGGTATTAATAATACCTATATTGATAAAGCTTTTGCAGATAGATTTGATATCGCAGCGCGTTTTAATGCCAATATAGGAAACGTAATAAACATTGATGATGCCTTTGATTTATATCCTGGGTTACACCTTGGTTTAAAGAATTTTGGTACACACTTAGGTGCTCGTTACTTCTTTACAGATGGTTTTGGTGTTTTTACAGAATTAAATGTACCTCTGGCTAAATATGATACTGGTGATTTAGAACCTTCAGAAAAATTACACAACCAATTTACAGTAAACGCTGGTATAGTGTTTAACTTGTAAGAAAACATCTACTACAAAACAAAAAGAGCATAAACTTATGCTCTTTTTTTATGCTTACATTTTAAAAATCAAGATTTCAAATAAAAAAAACATGCATTTCATCGAAAAAAAGATGCATTTCATGGAAACTAAAATTATTTATTCGAAATTTGATGTAAATATAACACCCCAAAACCTACTAACATGAAAACATTCCTACACTGTTATTTTGTTGCAGTCCTATTTACTATTTCTACCTATGCAAATTACAATAAGTCTGGCAACAATATAACTACAGCCTTTGCTCCTCCAGAAGAAGAACTAACTAATTTTACTTACGAAATCTATAACGGACCATCTACCACTAAAACATTTAGTATAGATGATGGTTTACTCTTAACAAGGCCGTATACAGTAATAGCTCCATCAGGATATGAAGTATCTACTTCTGCTAGTACTAATTTTGCAGATCAAATTGTAATTTCAGGCGCACTTATCTCCTTAGGCCCAGTTACTGTTTATGTTCGCTTAAAAGCCAACCTTATTATTGGCACATATAGTGGAAACATTACAGTTACTGCTCCAGAAACAACCGTAGCTATTTTTACATATCCTGCCATAAACTATACAGTATCGGTTACAGGAGAAGTTACCAGAAAAGAAACAATATGGAGCAATGGTGCATGGACTAATGGTACACCAACTTTAGAAACCACAGCTATATTAAATGACAACTACCATACAGATACATATGGAAACCTAGAAGCTTGGTCTTTAAACATTGCTGCCACCAAAACAGTAACTGTAGCTAATAACAGCTATTTAAGAGTAGAAAAAGACGTTACCGTTAACGGTACACTAGATGTAGAATCTAAAGGGTCTTTTGTACAAGTAGATGACTTAGGTACATTTACAGTAAATACTGGAGGCACCTCAAGAGTTAACAAAGAAACTTCTATTTTAAATAAATGGTATGATTATACCTATTGGAGCTCTCCTGTAAATGGCGCTACTGCAAATACAGCACTTGCTAGTGCTCACCCAAGTATGCGCTACTGGTTTAATGCGCAAAACTATCTAGATGAACTTACAGAAATGAATAATACAGGAACCTATGTTTCTGGTCATGATGATATTGATGACAATGGTGATGATTGGGCTGCCCTTGCTGGATCTTCGGTGTTACAACCTGGTGTAGGCTATGCTGCAACACATTCTAACGCTGGTTTTGTAGCTGGCAACTCCTATACCTATACCTTTACAGGACCTTTTAATACAGGAACCATAACCACTCCTATTTATTATAATGGCGATAATGGCGATTTAGACTGGAATTTTATTGGAAACCCTTACCCTTCTGCTATTAATGTAGAAGAGTTTTTTGCCCAAAACGATGGTATTGTTGGTAAAGCAGTGTATTTATGGTCACATGCAACACCTCCTAGTCAAAATGCAAGTGGTAATCAAACGCTAAACTTTAGTGCAGATGATTATGTAATTATTAACGGAAGTGGTGGTGTTGCTGGTGCTTCGCGTGAAATACCAAGTAATTATATTCCTTCAGGACAAGGATTTTTTATTCAAGGGCTAACAAATGCTAATGCTACCTTTACTAACGTGATGCGCGTTGCAGATGCAACCAGTAATGAGCAGTTTTTTAGAGATGCTAACGCAGCACAGGCAAATAAAATTTGGTTGAACCTTACTAATGAAGAAGGAGTTTTTAACCAAGCACTAATTGCGTATGTAGATGGCGCTACAGATAGTGATGATGGTGATTATTACGATGCCGTTAAAAACCTTTCTGCTGGTTGTGCTGCCGTTATTTACTCAACAATTGCAGAACAAAACAATAAAAAATATGCCATTCAAAGTAAAAATCCGCAAAACTTAAACCCCAACCAATCTATTGCTTTAGGCTTTAAAACCACTATTAGCAACAACACCCAATACACTATTGGTATTGCAAGAAAAGAAGGAGCTTTTTTTAACAACAACACCATTTTTTTAAAAGACAACCTTTTAAATACCACGCATGATTTATCTGCATCTAATTATACTTTTAATGCTACTTCCGGTGAATTTAATTCGCGTTTTGAAATACTTTTTACTTCAGAAACGCTAAGTACAAATACCAATGTATTACAAGACCAACTTAGTATTATACAGCTTAACAACGCAGAGATTATATGTAAAGTTGACCAAGGAAACACCATTAATAGTGTAGAAGTGTACAATACTTTAGGGCAACTAACAAATACCACAACAACAAAAGCAGCTGCTACAGTTACTATAAACAGTAGTGCGTTAGCAGTAGGTACTTATCTGGTAAAAGTATTGGTAAATAACAAAACCCTAATTACTAAAAAACTGGTAAAGCGCAGCTAAAAAAAAACAGCTTTTACTAAACAAATAAGCCTTAAAATAGTTGTTATTTTAAGGCTTATTGTATTAAACGGTTTACAGCATCATATACCAAAGGACTTTCCCAACCACGATAGAGCAGGTAATCGGCAAGTTTCTTTTTTTTCTTATAAATATTGCTTTCCCTAATGCTTGCCACCTTTTTTTCGGCCAAGGCATTAAAGGTTTCTAAATAATCTTCTTCCGCAATTTCTTTTAAAGCAATATCTATTATAGTCCTGCTAATTTCTTTTTGTTGTAATGCTTGCTTAAGCTTGTTTTTTCCCCATTTTTTTATTCTAAACTTACCAAGCACAAAGGCTTTTGCAAAACGTGCTTCGTTTAAAAAATTGTTTTGTATTAAATGCACCACTATTACATCAATTGCATCCGGAATCATACGCATATTTTTTAACTTTTCTACTACTTCTTTATGGCAACGTTCTTGGTACGCACAGTAGTATTCTAGTTTCTTTTGCGCTTCTTCTAAACTATATGTTTTTAGAGTATGCATAGACATGTACAAACAAATCAAGTTACGGTAAATTAATTATTAATTAACCTAACAAACCAACCCATAACTTAGTGATTAAATATATTTGGCTCTGTTATTTTTAATAAAAACAAAAATAATTATTTAAAAGGAATAAAACGTTACCCTGGCTATATTAACACATGTATTGGCTATTAATATTACGAACAAACAACCGGTCTTTTAAAAAACCCAACTAACACACTAACAAACAACACCTTAAACAAATAAAACATTCTGTTTTTGTATGCTATGTACCGTAAACAAAGGCTTACCACGCAGGTATAAAAAAAAACATAAAACGCTAAAAATTAACCTTTAGGTAACAAAAAAACAGTATAAAACACAAAATAATTACACTTTTTAACTTAAATTGCGCGCTTGTTTGGCAATATATTATCAAGCAAAATTAAAATATTTTCCCTATGACTAAAAACTACGCCCTAAGTTTACTAGCATTCCTATGCGCAATTGTATCTGGTTTTGCGCAGACAACAATAGCTATTCAGGATTTCGAAACTTCGCCTGCCACCCCAACAATGACATACACAGGTGGATCAATAGCAACAGGAACAGGCCCCTATCCTTCTGGAGACAATAATTTTGTAAGTGGTTCGCAGGCAATTGAAGAAAGTAATGGCACTTCAACTATAACTTTTTCAAATGTTGATGCTTCCGCATATACAAATGTTTATTTTACATGTAGATTAGCCTCTTTTTCTGGAACTACAGGAAATGGAGCTGATGGTGCAGATGGGGTTTACGTATATATTAGTAATGATGGAGGAACTACTTGGTTAAGTCAGTTAGAAGTACAAGGAAATAGTAATGCGAGATGGTCCTTTGATACAGGCACAGGAACTGCCTCTACTACATATGATAACAACAACAGCCCTACTGTATTCACCCCTGGTGGTGGTGGTTATAGAACTACTGATGGTTATAGCACAATAGTTATTGACGGTTTACCTAACGTGAATAACCTGAGAGTAAGACTAGTAATGAATAACAATTCTAGTAGTGAATATTGGATTGTAGATGATGCCGAAATTATTGGTACAATTGCTGGCCCAAACATCACCGCAACACCAACAACAATTACAGATTTAGATTATGCTTTTGGTGCAGGACCATCTGCTTCACAAAGTTTTGATGTTACTGGTACATTACTTACTGCAGGCATTGACATTACAGCACCTACAAATTTTGAAATTGCTACTACCGAAACAGGTCCTTATAGTAACACAGTGAATATTTCTGCTTTAAATGCTAATAGTAGCAATACCATTTATGTAAGACTTAAGACTGGCTTAGCATCTACTACGTATTCAGGGACAATTACCATGACTAATGCAACTTCAGGTATAGCAAGCACACCAACAGTTGAGGTTAGTGGAGAAGTATTACCTCCTCCACCTACTAATGACGATTGTAGTGGAGCTATAGATTTAACGCCAAGTTCTGGCACATGCACCTACACTACCTACTCCAATGAAAATGCTACAGATAGTAGTAGTGAAACTGCTCCAGGATGTGCCAATTATCAAGGTGGTGATGTTTGGTTTTCTGTAGTAGTTCCTGCAACAGGAGAAATCACTATAGACACCAATGACATAGGTTTTTCAGACAGCGGAATGGCTCTATATTCTGGGTCTTGCGGAAGCCTTACTCTAATAGAATGTAATGATGATGGCAGTATAAATGGAGCTATGTCTTCTATTACAAGAAACGACTTAACACCAGGAACTACTGTATATATTAGAGTTTGGGAATATGCAGGTAATGATTCTGGAGATTTTGGCATTTGTGTAACCACACCAACACCTTGTGTTGCTCCAACAACACAACCAACTAGTTTAAGCTTAAGTAATATAACTAGTTCTTCCATAGATGGTTCTTTTACAGCAACCACAGCAGACGACTACCTTGTGGTAGTTAGTACCTCAGCGACATTAGGTGCAAACCCTGTAGATGGTACTTCATATACTACAGGAGATTCTATTGGTAGTGGTACTGTAGTACAAAGCAGTAACGCAACTACATTTACAGCAACTGGTTTATCGCAAACAACTCAATATTACTTTTTTGTTTTTGCATTAAACGATTCTAGTTGTGCTGGTGGTCCAACATATAATACAACCATGCCTTTAACAGGAAGTGAAAGTACTGTTTCTGGGCCTTGTTTAGAAGAAGACTTTGAAAGTGGGCTTCCTGGAAGTTACCAAACAAATTCATGGACTTTAGCTTCAGGAACTTGGTCTGGAGCAAATGTTTATGGAGGAAATAATCCGCATACTGGATCTAAAAGTTGCCAAATGAAATCCACATCTGGAGCAAACATTATATCTCCTGATCTAGGTAGTGTACAAACCGTAAATTTTTGGGCAAGAGGTAGTACTAATTCCTCTATAATTCAAGTAAATTACTCGACAGATGGAGGTACTTCATGGACAGCTGCTCCAGAATCTCCATATTCATTAACAACATCACACAATCAATTTACAGCAACAATAAACACAACTTCTAACACAATTATACAGTTTTACAGAACTGAGGGCACTATATATCTTGATGACGTAGAAATTTACTGTGGTACACCTTGCACAACACCTGCAGACCCAACAGGTACTATTTCTGGTGCAACACCTATTTGTGCTGCTAGTACGTCTTTAAGTTTTTCTGGCACAGCACCTACTGATGTTGCTTATTATTGGCAAACTACTTCTTTAGGAGAAGACCTAAGCAATGATGCTTCAAGTAATTTAACCGTAACCACTTCTGGTGATTATTACGTAAGAGCTTACAATACGGTAGGTGGCTGTTGGTCAGACGGAGAAGTTGGTCCTTACACAGTTTCGGTAACAACAGCTACTCCAACTATAAACTCACACCCTAGCGATACTTCTGCAGGAATTGGCGGAAATGCTTCTTTTGTAGTATCTAGTCCTAATGCAAGTAGCTACCAATGGCAAGTCTCTACTAACGGTGGAACAACGTGGACCAACACAGGTACAGATAGCAACTCCCTTACGCTTACCAACGTACAATTAACAGAAGATGGAAATCTTTATCAAGTTATTGTTACCAATGCTTGTGGAAACACGACTTCTAATACAGCAACCCTAACAGTAACTACTTCTACTATTTTTAATCCTGGTGAACTTATTTTTGTAGGTTATGATGGTCAAATTAACGGAAACGGTTCAGAAGATGAGTTTTTAATTGCTACACTTGTAGATATTACTACTGGCACAGAATTTTCATTAGTAAATTCACGTTTTGAAGCTGGAGCTGCTGCTAATGCAAGAACCAATAAATGGGGAGGAGGAAGTAATGACGCAAGTCAAGCTCCTTTTGAAACCAAAATAACTTATACTGGTAGCACCGTAATACCTGCTGGTTCTGTACTTCAATTTGAGGTTACCAACACGGATGCCTTTATCATTTATGCTACAGTAACCGAAGGTACAACTACAACCACAAGAACTAGTGACTTTAATTTTAATGTTGTAAACCCTGGTTTACACGCTAACATTTCTACTTCTGGATCCGATCAACTATACCTAATGCAAGGAGATTTTGTATCTGATGGTTCTATTGATGCCAATGAAGCAAACTATATATTTAATGGTACCTTATTGCATGGTATTACCATTGACACACCATGGGTATCGCTTTCTAGTGCTTGTTCTGGTGGCTCTACAGATGCTAACCGTGTTTCTAGATTACCTGCAGAACTACGTTGCTTTAATGTAGAAAGTGAATATGATATTAGAGGATATTATGAAAATGACAAAGAACATGGGGTAGCTACTATTAGAACAATTGTAAATAATGTGTCTGATTATTCAGGAAACTGGAACATAGGCTCGTATAGTTTCGATCCAACTACTACAACCGCTTCTGATGGAGGTAGAACATTTAGCATTAGCCCAAGTAATCCTGCAGGACAATGGGTTGGTGATGTAGATACCAACTGGTTTAACTGTGCTAATTGGGAATCACTTGCAGTACCTAAACCTACAACAGATGTTATAGTAGATAATAGTGCTATAAATAATGCAGTTATAGACCATACTGCTTCTTACGCAGATGAGGTTAATGAAATAGCCTATGCCAACAACCTAACCATTGCAGGAAATGCTGTAGAAATTTCAGGAAGTATTAATAATGTTCTAGAAGTACATGGCGATCTTTTAATTGATACTCCTGGAGGTGTTCTAGACATGAATGATAATGACAACACCAATGCAGATGGTTATATTAAATTATATGGTGATTGGACAACAAACATAGGAACAACTGGTTTTGATGAAGGGAATGGTACAGTAGAGTTTGCTGGAACAACACCACAAATAATTACAAATACACAAACACCTATTCCTCCTAATATTCCAGAAGAATTTTACAATGTAATACTTAGTAACAACTTTAATACAAACGTATCTAATGATTTATATATGCATGGTAGTCTTACCATTAACTCAGGAAATACATTAACAGTTACAGATAACAGATATGTTTATGTAAATTTAGATGTTACCAATAACGGTATCTTTAATATTGAAAACAATGGATCTTTAGTTCAAGGAGATGATTCAGGTACAAACACTGGTAACATAAGCATGCAACGTACTGCTTCTATTCGTAAAATGGATTACGTATACTGGTCTTCTCCTGTTGCTGGTTTTAACACCAATAACATATCTCCTGCATCACCAACCAGCAGAATTTACAGTTGGAACCCAACAATAACAAATAGCAATGGTAGCCAAGGTAACTGGATTTCTGCTGCTAATACAACCATGACTCCTGGTGTTGGGTATATTGTTAGAGGCCCTAATTCTTTCAGCACAACTGCTGCTGATTACACAGCTACTTTTAACAATGGTGTACCTTTAAACGGAATTATAACTTCTTCTGTTTCTAGAGGAAGTAATCCTGCAGGTTATGACACCAATGATGACGATTGGAACTTATTAGGAAACCCATATCCTTCTGCTATAAACGCAATAGATTTTCTTACATTAAACACAAACCTTGAGGGATATATTAATATTTGGACGCATGGTACTCTACCTAATGCTTCTATTACAGATCCTTATTATTATGATTTTGCTGCAAATTATGATGAAAACGACTACCTAACTTATAACAGTGCAGGTTCTTCTGCTGGACCTAGTACTTTTAATGGTGATATAGCTGCTGCACAAAGCTTTATGGTAAATATGGTAGATGGGGCTGCTGCTTCAGAAACAGTTACTTTTAACAACTCTTTACGTGACATTAGCTTAAATAATTCTGAATTTTACAGAACTGCAAATACAGAAAAACACAGAATCTGGTTAGACCTAGTTCCAGAAGATCAACCTGCAAGAAGAATTTTAGTTGGTTATGTAGAAAACGCAACTATGCAAGTAGACAGAATGTATGATGCACAATCTGAACTAGATAGCAATAAAAACTTCTATTCGGTTATAAGTAATGAAGCTTATAAAATACAAGGTCGTGCATTACCATTTGTAGATACAGATGTTATTCCTTTAGGTATAAACGCAACAAGCGCTTCTAATTATACCATTGCTCTTTTTGCTGTAGATGGTTTATTTGAAAACAGTGAACAAAACATTTACCTTAAAGACAACACTTTAGGACACATACACCATTTAAATAATGCACCATATACCTTTGCACTAGATGCAGGAACACATAACAACAGATTTGAAATTGTATTTAATAACAACTCTTTATCTATAGAAGAAAACCAATACAACAACAGCTTAACTATAGTAGAACAACAAGATGGTAGCGTAGAATTTAGCACAGCTAAAGACTTACAAATTAAAAACGTAAAAATCTATGATGTATTAGGTAGGTTACTTTACAACCTAAACGGAAACAACAGTACAGAAAACTATATGCTAAATAATTTAAGCCAAGCCACTTATGTAGCCAAAGTAACATTATCTAATAATACGGTAATTACTAAAAAAGCGGTGAAAAGAAAATAACAATACAAAGTATTTCTTTTTATAACAAAAGGTTTAACCAATGTGGTTAAGCCTTTTGTTTTTTTTATACACGTAAACTTTTTTAAATATTATTAACTCCATTATAAATTATAAGGTGATAACACACCTAATAACACTCCGTTTTACCATTCATCGAATCAATATGTTATTAAAAGGTTATTTTATCTAAAGATTTAGAAATGAGACAGTTTCTTAGTATATTTACATTTTAAACTTCTTAATTAATAAGCATAACAGCAGAGATAGGTTATCTTATTGTTGAAAAGTTACGTTTAAATAAGTATCTCTATGAAAAAAAATTACTCCCTTTTATTGATAGCTTTTTTATACGCTTTAGTTTCTGGTTATGGGCAGATGAGCGATTTGATAATTTCGGAATATAGTGAAGGTTCTAGTAACAATAAATATGTTGAAATTTACAATGGAACAGGAAGTCCAATAGATCTATCTGATTATGAATTATGGAAGATTAGTAATGGTGGTAATTGGCACGAATCCTTAATAACCTTATCTGAAACATTAGCAGATGGAGATGTTTACATTATTGCTAATAGTTATTCAAATGGAGTGATTCTTGCCGAAGCCGATTTAACAGATGGAATTGCAACTTGGAATGGAAATGATGCTGTAGGTCTTGCAAAATTAGGATCTTTAATAGATGTAGTTGGTACAAATGGGGCAGACCCTGGTTCTGGTTGGGATGTTGCAGGAGTTAATAACGCTACTGCAAATCATACATTAATTCGTAAAAGTACTATTTGTGACCCAACAACTAATTGGACAGCTTCATCTGGAACGAATACTACCGACAGCGAATGGATTGTTTATAATCAAGACGAATGGACTTATATTGGTGCTCACACAGAAACTTGTTCACCAACCTCAGACCTAGAAATCACAGGCACACCAACAGACCATGGTTCTTTATGCGTTGGCTCTCCAGGTAGCACTGTACAATACACTATAACAAATAATGGTACTTTAGCAGCTCTTAATGTTACAGCCACATCTAGCGACACACAATTTACTGTTAGTGGTTTATCTACCACAACCATAGCGCCATCAGGTACTGCTACCTTTGATGTAGTTTTTACACCAACAGCAACTGGTGCTCAAGCCACGACCATAACCGTAAGTAGCGCGACAATTACAGACGATGCTACAATAAGCCTAACAGGAACAGGAATAACTACACCAACAATAATCACACAACCAGCAAACGCCACTCAAGTAATACCAGATACAGCTACTTTTACAGTTGCAGCAACAAACGCCACTTCCTACCAATGGGAAGTTAACACAGGTAGTGGATGGAATATCGTAACAGGAGGTTCTGGAGACACTACGGCATCTTATACCACTAGCGCTACTACAGAAGCTATGGATGGTAACCAATACAGATGCATTCTAACTAATGCTTGTGGCTCTACAACATCTGCTACTAGTACTTTAACACTAAGTAATAGCTCACCTAATAATGCGCAAAATTTAAGTGGCTGTTTTGAAGACACAGCAGTTACTTTAAACTGGAACAATCCATCCACTCCACCAACAGGAGGTTATATTATTTTTGCTATTGAAGGAACCACACAACCTACAGCTCCATCAAATGATGCAAATACCTATACAGCCAATTCTAATTTTAATACTGCTCCTTTTGAAACACCTGCTAGCTTAGGAAAAGTAGTGTATAAAGGCAACGGAACCACTGCTACTATTACAGGCTTAACAGAAGATACTACCTACTCCTTTAGAATTTTTGGCTATAATGGAGAAACCCTTACAGGATGGGCAAATGGTACTTCTGTTGGCAGTAATTTAGAACAAATTGCACAAGGAGATGTTAGAAACCTAACAGCAACACCGTTAACCAATCAAGTAACCCTGAACTGGCTAAACCCAACACCAACTTCGTGTTGGGATGAAATACTTATTGTTGCCAATCAAGGTGCTGTTACTTTTACACCAACAGGTGATGGTTCTGCGTATACCGCAAATGCCGTTTATTCTGGAGCAAATCAAGTAGTATATAAAGGCACAGGTAACTCTAGAGCCATTACAGGCTTAACTAATGACCTTAGCTACTGCTTTAAAGCATTTATTCGTAGAGGAACCACCTGGACACAAGGTGTTGAGGTTTGTGCAACACCAACTTTAACTTATTGTGATTCTTATGGAGATGGAAGCGACACTTTTCTTACTCTAATTAAAAATGTAGAATTTAATACCATTAATAATGCTTCAGACAATACTGATAATGATTATACAGATTACACCTCTATATCTACAAATGTCAATTTAGGAGAAAGCTACAACCTTACTGTAAACGTAAATACAGATGGTACTTATACCACCACCACAAGAGCTTGGATAGATTGGAACAACGATGGTGATTTTGATGATTATGGTGAAGATTATGAATTAGGAAATGCTTATAATGTAGTGAATGGTGCTACAGACGCTTCTCCTTTAAGTATTGATGTACCAACCAATGCAGTAATAGGAAATACAAGAATGCGTGTTTCTACTAAATTTGACACATCAGCCTCTACACCTTGTGAACAAAATTTTGATGGAGAGGTTGAAGATTACACCATTGTCATACAACAACCAACTGGTGCAGAAATAACGGTTGAAGGAAATAATATTAATATTCCTAACGGATTTAACGCTCCTTATGGTTTAAACAACACCTTATTTGGTACAATTAATCTTGGTAGTTCTAGTGCTTCAAAAACATTTACTATTAAAAATGTAGGATTATCAAACTTAAATTTAACAGGAACACCTAGAGTAGATATTGCTGGTTTGAATCCTGGAGATTTTTTAGTGAATGTACAACCAAGTACTGCAACATTAGCTTCTAATGCAGAAGTAGATTTTGAAATTACATTCACTCCTCTTGCTGATGGTGTAAGAACTGCAACAGTAAGTATTGCTAATAACGATGTTACTGGAACTGAAAATCCGTTTACTTTTGATATTCAAGGAACAGGTCAATGTCCTGCTTCAGTAACTAGTACCATTTGGCCTACAGAAGGACCTGTTGGAACAGAAATAACAGTAACCTCTAGTAATGATTTATCTGGAGCAACTGCACAGTTAAATGGCGTTGATATAACTGTACTTTCTTCTAGCACATCCGAACTTATTTTACAATTACCAAATGACGTTACAGATGGTAATTTAGTGGTTACTTTAACAACAGGTTGCTCTTCTTTCAATTCCTTTGATGTTATTGATACTAGTATTTCGGGTTGTGAATCTGGAACCTCATCTACAACACCTACCGATATCTTTATTAGTGAAGTTACTGATGCTACCTCTGGTAGTTCTTCTTACGTAGAAATATTTAATGGTACTGGTACAGCTGTAGATTTAAGCGATTATGATTTAAAATTATATAATAACGGAAGCACCTCTTCTTCTGGTACAGTAAACCTTACTGGCACATTAGCAAATAACAGTGTACATGTAGTAAGTATTGGTACAACTACTTGTACAGAAAACAACTTAAACGTAAGTCCAAACCAAAGCGAACCTAGTTTAGGAGGAATTAATTTTGACAACAACAAGGCAGATGCTATTGTTTTAGAAAAAACCGCTGGTACCAATCAAGGAGAAAAGGATGTATTTGGTGTAAAAAGCTCTGGTAGTTGGGCAAACAGCTTATCCTTTGGTGACGAGGGTGTTAATTTTAGAAGAAAAAATGATGCGCCTATTTTACCAACCATGACTTTTGATTTAGCACATTGGAATATTATTGATTGGACAACTTGTTCAGATTCTGATTATGTAAATATTGGTTTGTATGATTTTTCATTAGGTATACCACCAATTATTACACAACACCCTCTTCCTCAGAATGCAACTTGCGATCTTACTGCAAGCTTAACAGTAGAAGCATCAGAAGGTGTAACCACAGGCTTACCTCTTGCATACCAATGGTATTATTTGGCTCCAATGCAAACCACTTGGACTGCTGTTACAAACGACGCAACATACTCTGGTGCCACAAGCGCAATTTTAAGTATAGACAACACATTAAACGCTATTGATTACCAATTTTATTGCCAAGTAAGAGAGGATGGAGCTACTTGTTATACCGCAAGTGAAGCTGTAAAACTTAAAACACAAAAAGCAGAATGGGATGGCACCATGTGGTTAGATGGTATTACTCCAGACATGAACACCATAACAATAATTAATGGCGATTACAATACCCTTTCGGAAACTAGTTTTACTGCTTGCCAGCTACTTGTAAATGCAGGAAACCAATTGGTTATTGCTAATGGAGATTTTGTAGAAGTCATAAACAATGTAGAGGTGTATGGTGATGGTTCTAATACAGACGGAATACTTGTAGAAGACAAAGGAAGCTTTGTACAACGTGGTGATGGTGTAAATGCAGGAACATACACCTTACATACAGATGCTATAACACAAGTAAACAAACGTACTGCTCCTTTAAACAACTGGTATGAATACACCTATTGGAGCTCTCCTGTAGTAGGTGAAACTATTGGTAATGGTTTATTAGAAGCGCATCCTACAAGACGTTTTTGGTATAATGCGCAAAATTATTTAGACCAAACTGCCGAAACCAATAACAACAACGGAACCGTTACAGGTCAAGATGATATTGATGATAATGGTAACGATTGGCAATTCACCAGCAATAGCGATGTTATGTTACCAGGTATTGGTTACGCTGCAATGCACAACCAAACAGGTTTTGGTATGCCTGGAGCAAACTACGAATATACTTTTGAAGGCGCATTACATACAGGTGACTATACAGTACCTCTGTACAGAAACGATCTTGAGTTAAACGATAATAACTGGAACTTTATTGGTAATCCGTATGCTTCAGCAATTGATGCAGATGCTTTTCTTGCTGCTAACACCATTATAGACACTAATGTATCTGAAACAACAACAGGTGTTACCGATGGTGCTATCTTTTTATGGTCTCAAAACTCAGCATATACAGATACCAATAACGGAAATGAAGTTTTAAATTTTGCACAAAGTGATTATGCCGTAATTAATGGAATAGGGCAAACTGCTGGTGGTGATGGTGTAACACCAGATAGATTTATTCCTTCTGGACAAGGTTTTTTCATCTCGCTATCTAATGCAGCAACTACAACAACCGCTTCTGGTACTATAGAAACTGCCAATGTTATTTTTAACAATAGCATGCGTGTAACAGGAAACAATAATCAGTTTTTTAGAACTACAAACAGTGACCTAACAGAAAAAATTTGGCTAAATTTAACTACAGATAATGGCGCATTTAACCAAATACTAATTGGTTATATTAATGGTGCTACAAATGCCTATGATGGCATGTATTATGACGCACCAAAAAACTTTGCTACAGATGCGCATACTATTCTTTACTCTATTATTGAAGATACAAATGCTAAAGACAAATTAGCAATTCAAGCTAGAGCTCCTGAAAGTTTAAACCTAGAAGAAGTGATACCTTTTGGTCTTAAAACAAGTATTGCAGAAGCAACCATTTACACCATTAGTATTGCACAAGTACAAGGAGGGTTTTTAACCAATAACACCATTTACTTACGTGATAAATTAATGCAAGTGGTTCATGATTTAAGTGCTTCAAACTATAGTTTTACATCAGAAACTGGTGAGTTTAATGATAGGTTTGAAATTGTATTTAACGATACTTCTTTATCTATTAATGAAAACCAATTAAATAACGCGCTTACCATAATAGAACAACCTGATGGTATGGTAATGTTTAGCACTTCTGATGATGTACAAATTAAAAATGTAAAAATCTATGATGTTTTAGGAAGATTGTTATACAACTTAAACGGAAACAGCAGCACAGAAACCTATAATTTAGATAGATTAAGCCAGGCTGCTTATCTTGCCAAAGTAACATTATCTAACGATGTGGTTATTACAAAAAAAGCAATTAAAAGAAACTAAGTAGAGTCTCGATTTTTCTACTTTGTATGAAACAACAAAAAGCCTTTCTTTTTTTTGAGAAAGGCTTTTTTTGCGTTAAGGATGGAAATGGCATCCTTTTTATGGTATCTAAACCTGGTTTAATTAGTACTGTAGTTTCTATTTGTTTTCTGTTTATTTAGCACACTAAACATTAAAACATAAAAAGATATAATGTACAGCCTGGTACTACGTAGCTTAAGCGAAGTAGTAAACGCCCAAATAAAAAATTACAAACTATAGGCTATAACTTAAGGCTATAATAAAGTTTCTTCCTGGAGCAGCAATACCAGAAGAATAGGTTTTATAACGTTGGTCTGTAATATTTTCTAAACTTGCTGTTAGTGTAGTATTTTTACAGATTTCCATTTGTGCACTAAAATTTAAAGTATACCAGGATGGCGAATACGGGTTTCCGTCACTATCTAGAGCGTAGATGTAATCTTTTTCAGCTTCTGAAGGCGCTAAATCTAAAAACGAAAGTTCGTTATTGTATTCTGCAAAAGCATCTAGTTTTAATTTATTTGATTTCCAAATAAAGTGTGTATTTCCAAAATTTGGTGCTATATGCCTTACTGGAACCTCAACATCATTATCTTCTTCTGTACCACCAATTACATTGTATTGTGAGCGAAGTTGTGTTTTTTCAGAAAAGTTAATTTCCATGCCAACTTCAAAACCATAAATCCATGCTTTAGAAGCATTTTGCATGGCTTGTACTTGACTTAACTCTCCGTTATACATAATTTCACTTTCGCCATTTAAGGTGTAATCACGTCTTACCAAAGCATCATCTAAATAGGTGTAATAGGTTGCTAAATCTAAAACAACCACATGATCAAAGTTTAATTTTAAACCTAGTTCACCACTATACGCATACTCTGGTTTTAAGTTTTCATTTGGTACAACCACAGATCCTGGTTCGCTGTCAAACACTTTACCAACGTCATCAATATTTGGAGCTCTAAATGCTGTAGAGGCATTTAATTTCCACTGCATGGTTTTATTAGGAGCCCAACTTATACCTGCTGTACCTGTAAATGCGCCAAAATCACTTTTTGTAGTATTAAAAGGAAGGTTTAAAAACACATTATTTGCTGTAAAATCTGCTTGGTAAGCAACATGGTTATATCGAATACCAGATTGCAATACAAATTTAGGGTTTGGCTTATATTTTAAACTAGCATAAGCTGCAGCAGATTGCCAGCTGGAATTGTCTGGATATCTAGTTACAATTGCTTCGGTAGTATTGGTGGTTATATCTCTAGCAAATGCTTTTGAATGTACTTTATTATATACATACTCTAAACCATAAAATAATTCGGTTTTAGTACTTAACAGTTTTTCAAAATCTAGATTAGCAGAGTATGCATCTACATGTTCTTCTGTATTATCTTGAATTGTAGATTGATAATCTCTATCTATTCTGCTTTCTTGAAAATTTTGGTATGCAGTTACAAATTTTATTTTATCATACAAGCTAGCTCCACTACTTAACTTGGTTACCCCAAAGTTAGTCATAAACCATTTTTGCGGACCATAATCCCATTGTGCAGAACGTAATTCATCACCATTATAACGTATTAATCTATCATATCTTGGGTAATCTGAAGTAGCCGAATAATATACACCTGCATCAAAACTTAAATCATCTGAAGCTTCATAACGTACTTTTTGTAGCAGGTTTATTTGATCATAACCTGTAAATTTTTGAATTCTTGGATTGCTATTTTGCACAATAACATCTTCGCCATTATTGGTTTCAATATATTCTGTTCTTAAGTAATCGTCAGGACCATGCGCTCCCATTCTTAGGTCATCAAAAGAAGTATAACTAGCATTGGTAAAAAACGCCCATTTTTTAAGTCCTATATTAAAATCTAAATGTCCTGTTTTTTCATTAGATGCTGTAGCATATCTTACTGCTGCATTGGCAGTAAATGCAAGAGAATCTGTGTAAGATAATTTTGGTGTTTTTGTATAAAAACTCATCACACCACCAATGGCATCACTACCATAAATTATAGAACCTGCACCAAGGGTTACCTCTGTGTCTTGAATGCTAAAAGGATCTATAGATATTACATTTTGCAGGTTACCTCCTCTAAAAATAGCATTGTTCATACGTACACCATCTACCGTAATTAAAAGCCTGTTGGTAGAAAAACCTCTAATCATTGGGCTACCTCCTCCTAATTGACTTTTTTGTATATATACTTGTCCAGATTGCTCTAATAAATCTGCACTAGTTTGCGGATTAGAAAATTGAATATCTTTAGCGCTTATATTGGTTATTTTTTGCGGAATATCTCTTTTACTCTGTTTAAATTTTGAAGCAGATACCACAACCTCTTCTAAGTCTTGCGAGTTGGCTGTTAAAGCTACAACAGCATTTTTTATTTTAGCTTTTTCAATAGAAAACACATGATAAGAAAGGTGTTGAAAGTATAAAACATCTGAAGCATTAAAAGCATCTAAATTTGCTTGGCCATCAAAATCTGTAATGGTACTTTTTAATTTACTATGGTTATAAATAGCAACGCTTGGTAAGGGTTCTCCGGTTTCTTTATTTATAACGGTTATTTGTTGTGCCTGCGTAAAAATACTTGTAAAAAATAAAAAAAAAAGAATAGTAATATACTTCATATTATGTATTAAAAACTTGATTAAAAATCTCTAGGGATTTTGGTTTTTTAAAACTTCCCAAATGTAAATCAAAATAATACAACAACATAGTTAAAAAAGCCTGTCTTTGCGTTGCATTTATTTTGATAGCAGATAGGTTATCAAAAACTGTGCCTAGTAACTGTTTTAACAGTGTTAAATTTTCACCTGTAATACTATAAAAATCTGTTGGTTTGTTTTCAAACCTTCCTCCTTTTAAATTAAAAGAAGAAAAATCACTTTTATTTTCCTCTGGATAAAAACCAAGGTGTTTGGTTAGTTTTAATAAAAATAATAAATGAAAGTTTGTACAACTATCTTGCATATCTAACCACTGCAGCGTAGTTTCTAGATACACATAAAGAGCTTCGTTTTCTTCTTCTTCCTGAAGTGATGTAGATAGTACTTCAGACAAGAACATAACAATAGTACTTTTAAAGATATCATTATGCAAGGTTGCGTAAATTACGTGAGGCTTTACTTCTTTTATATATTGAAGGGACCTGTTTTCTTGATAGGTTATTTCTAGCTCTAATTGAGAAAGTAATTGAAAATATGCTTTTTTTACTTTTCCTTTTTTAGCCTTTAAAATCCCTTTTTGTAAAAAGCTAACAACACCATATTCTTTAGTATAACATTTAATAATTAAATCATGCTCGCCATACTTTATTTTAGATAAAACAATAGCATTGGTTTTTACAATCATTATCTCACAACCATTATTTTTAAGACTTTAGTTTCTAAAGTATCTAAATCTGAAAGCATTATTAAGTAAACACCAGAAGCGACCACATTATTAGCAAGGTTTTTACCATTCCAAAAAGCGGTTCCACCATCAATTTCTAAATTATATCCTTTGTATCTTGAATTGGTTCCTGTTTCTGCTTCTGCAACTAGGTTACCTTCAATATCTGTAATTTTAATATTTACATTATCTGAAATATCTTTAATTTTTACTTTGTCTTGTGTAATATTGAATGTTGGTCTTACAGGATTTGGGTACACATAAGCATCTTCTAAACTTTCTGTTGCAGAAGAACCTCCTGCTTTAAAAGAAACTAAACCTTTTTCTGTTGCTATATAAACCGTACCATTAGAGGAATCTATAGATAAATCTAAAACATTATTGGTTGGCAAAGCCGAGTTCTCTGTAGTAAAATGATATATCGTTTCTTGTCCATCTGATGAAAAATAAAACAAACCAGAATCTAGCGTACTCACCCATTTATTATTAGATCCATCAACTTCAATATCTGTAATAAATTGTTGAAATAAGAGTTCTTCTGCTACACCATCTTCTAAAATAATAATTTGGCTTGCTGTTATACTTGCTTCTGTAAAAAAGGAAGTAGTATTATATAGCACACGCAATCCTTTATCTGTACCAAACCAAATTTGATTTCTATTATCTAAAGCTAATGCAGTAATAATAGTAGAAGGCATGTTTTGTTCTTCTGTATATAAAGCTCTAAGTTTTACACTGGAGTTATTTTCATTATAGCCAATAAGTCCAAAATTATAGCCTCCAAACCATTTTGTTCCATTACTATCTATAACCAAATCCCCATGACCCCATTCATCATTTAATCCGTCGTTAATTAAAGTTGAAAAATCATAACTCTGCCATTGTCCTGTAGATGGATCATAAGATTTTAAAGGTCTTTCAACTCTTCCGGTTGTAGTCCATAAAACACCATTACTATCAAAATTAGAACCACCTTGTCTTATACTTACTACATTTGAATTTCCTGGTATAACTAAAGACTCTAAACCACTATTGGTTTGATCATGTAAAATTATAGAAATATCATCTTCTACTTCTAACAAGCCATCTTGAAAAGAACTAATAAACACATGGTTTTCTGCAAAAGGGTTTATTGAAATGGTATTTAAATCTCTCGCATTTAACACACTATCATAAGGTATGTTTTTCCATTCTTCGTTTTTTAAATGACTATAACCATATTGTCTTAAGGGAGAAGGATTAAAATGCAAATCATAATCACCATAGGTAACCCAAAGATTATTAGCAGAAGCTTTTATAGAAAAAGTATAATTAAAAAGAGGGCCATTAGGTAATATTTCTACAAATGTAACAGGGTTTAAAATGGGTGTTTTTATTAAACCTAAGTCTGTGGTACCAATATACAAATACTCATCATCTATTGTAGCAGATGTAAATTCTGTATCTAAATCATCACTGGTAGATACTTGTGCTATTTGTGTGAAATTACCATCATATACGAATACATCATTTTCTGTAGTTACAATTAAATAATTATTAACGCTTCTAAGATCTATTTGCTGGTCATCATGAACAACTAAATCTGTAAGTGAATTATCATCTTCTATTTGCAAAAAAGATCTACTAAATTTAGCTGCATATAAATTACCATTATTCTTTTCTATTACCAGAAAATTACCTGTAGCTACAGTCTCCCATTCCTCAAAATCTACTAAATTACTACTATTTAATGGTGCTCTTTTAGTACCATTTGCATCTAAACAAGCAGCATAAATGTAGTCGTTATAAACTACTGTTTGTTTTATTCTAATTTGAGTTCCTTGGCTACCAATATAATACGTGTCTCCAAACTCTAAACGCTCTAAATCATAAACAGAAATACCGTATTCTGTAGAAATATATACGAGACCATCATACTCATTAAAATGATTAATATTTTTATCTGTAGGTGGTATGGTTGGTTTTTCAAATATATCTAATATGGTTAACACATCTTCTTCAGGGTCATCAAAAGCAATCTCTATTAAACCATTTTCATACCCTATAATTAAAAGCTCATATGCTTCACTATAGTGAATTTTAGAAATCGTTTCACCAGACAAACCATTAACCGTTGTTATCGTTTCAATTTCATTAGTTTCAATATCATAACTAAAAATTGCATTTTCTGAAGCTGCATAAATTTTTCCATTTCCTTGAGATACATTTTTAATATCGGAATATGAAAAATACCCTTGCCATTGTGCAGAATAATCTTGTGATGATGCTACTATTGGCAATAGTAACAGTAGTATGCGTGTTATTTTTTTAATCATAATTAAAATATTCAACTTCAAATATATTTATTACTAACGAGTTTTAAGTTAAAATAATATATTAAAAACAAAAAAGCTTCCTTATTTAGGAAGCTTTTTTAAAAATATATTATATAAGCTACACCACTCCTTGTGCTAACATGGCATCTGCCACCTTTACAAATCCAGCAATGTTTGCTCCTTTTACATAATCTACATAACCATCTTCTTGCGTACCATAAGTAACACAAGACTCATGTATATCATTCATAATTTGGTTTAATTTAGCATCTACTTCTTCACGTGTCCAGTTATAACGTAAAGAGTTTTGACTCATTTCTAAACCTGATGTTGCAACACCACCTGCGTTAGATGCTTTTCCTGGTGAGAATAATATTTTAGCTTTCTGCAAAGCTTCAATAGCCTCTGGTGTTGTAGGCATATTTGCTCCTTCAGCAACCGCTATTACATTATTATTAATTAATGCTTTTGCATTGTCTGCATTTAATTCATTTTGTGTTGCACATGGCAATGCTATATCACAGTTTACTCCCCAAGGTCTTTCTCCTTTATGAAAAGTTGCTGAAGTATATTTATCTGTGTACTCATTAATTCTTCCACGATTCACATTTTTAATCTCCATGATATATGCTAATTTTTCTGCATCAATACCATCTGCATCATATATATAACCAGAAGAATCAGACATAGTAACTACCTTACCACCTAATTCTGTTACTTTTTCACAAGCATACTGTGCTACATTACCTGAACCAGAAATAACAACTGTTTTTCCGTTTATTGAATCTCCTTTAGTAGCTAGCATATTTTTTGCAAAATACACACAACCATAACCTGTTGCTTCTGGTCTAATTAAAGAGCCTCCATAAGTAATACCTTTACCTGTTAAAACACCTGTAAATTCATTACGTAGTCTTTTATATTGTCCAAACATATAACCTATTTCACGACCACCTACACCAATATCTCCTGCTGGAACATCTGTATTTGCACCTATATGTCTAAACAACTCATTCATAAAAGATTGGCAAAAACGCATTACTTCGTTATCACTTTTTCCTTTAGGATTAAAATCACTTCCTCCTTTTCCTCCTCCCATTGGTAAGGTGGTTAATGAATTTTTAAACACTTGTTCAAAACCTAAAAATTTTAAAATACTAAGATTTACTGAAGGATGAAAACGCAAACCTCCTTTGTAAGGTCCTATTGCGGAATTAAACTCTACTCTAAACCCTCTGTTTACTTGAGTATCACCTTGATCATCAATCCAAGGAACTCGAAATATTATAGTACGCTCTGGCTCTACCATACGCTCTAATAACATTTTATTTTGATACTGAGGATTCTTCTCTATAAACGGAATAACCGTTTCAGCAACCTCATGAACAGCCTGTAAAAACTCAGGTTCATGGCTGTTTTTTTCTTTTACTATATCTAAAAAAGCTTCAATTTTATTTTTCATTTTATGAAATTTTTGATAAATATTATATATCGAATATTATATGTGCAAATATACATTATCTTTAAAAAATATGTGCTTTTTTTTTATTTTTAGCAATGTCATTCAAATAATAAATTATTAGATTTGATTGTTATTGCAAGTACAGCAAGAATAACACATCCTTTTGTCTGATTTATTTGCGGGTATAGCGATTATTTTTATATTTGTTGTAAGTATTTTGCTCTAATTTTGAAATCATACCATGTTTAATTTGAAACAATTAACCTTCGTTTTGTTCTTTGTAATAGGAACACACACTACATTTTCTCAATTGGGATTTTCTCATGAAATAGGTGTTATTGCTGGTCCTGTAGCCTTTCAATCTGACTTTGGGGTTAGGAATGATTTTGAAACTGATGCAGGTAATACAGGTATTGGTATTGGTATTATACATTATATAAACTTTGCCTATAGAGCAGACTGTAATTGCTATTCTACAGACACTTATTTTAATGATCATTTTAAATTACGAAGTGAACTTTCTTGGAATAAAACCAAACTAGATCATTTTGGAGAATGGGTAGATAACCCTAGCCCTAGTTATGACCAACTAAGAACCCATCATGGAGAAGCCAATAATTTTGATATTGGTATGCAATTAGAATACTTTCCTTTAAGCATTAGATCTTTTCAAGGATTTGCTTATAGATTTGCTCCTTTTGTTAGTTTTGGTGTACACTACACCTCATACAATCCTAAGGTATATACAGACGAACCTGGTGGAAACATTTTAGATCCTAATAATTTTTTCGGTCCTTGGGTACAAGGGCAATCTTCGGTTACTGATGTAATTAGCGATGCCTCTGGTAGCACATGGTCTACTGTAGCTAGTGTTGGTGTACGTTATAAACTTACAGTGGTTTCTGATTTAATGTTAGATTTAAGAACACAATATTTTTATAGCAACTGGGTAGATGGCTTAAACCATACTTTAGACTCTAACAAAGCTAATGATTGGTTATTATGGCTAAACTTTGGTTACATTTATTATTTAGACTAGAAATTAAAACATAAAACAAAAAAACTCAAGCTTAGGCTTGAGTTTTTTTGTTTAGAATAACATATAACTATTCTAATGCTTGTTTTAAATCTGCTATTAAATCTGCTTCATCTTCAATACCAACACTTAAGCGTATAAGCGAATCTACAACTCCTATTTTTTCTCTTTCCTCTTTTGGTATGCTTGCATGTGTCATACTTGCTGGATGACCAGCTAAAGACTCCACACCACCAAGAGATTCTCCTAAAGTAAATAGTTTTAATTTTTCTACTATTTTAATAGTTTCATCATAATTATTTCCTTTAGTAGTAAAAGACAGCATACCTCCAAAATCTTTCATTTGTGCTTTTGCAATATCGTGATTTTGATGCGTATTAAACCCTGGCCAATATACTTTTTCAATTTTGGAGTGTGCTGCCAAATAAGTAGCCACAGCTTTACCATTTTCACAATGACGTTGCATTCTTACATGCAATGTTTTTATTCCTCTTAAAACTAAAAAACTATCTTGAGGTCCGCTAATAGCACCACTTGCATTTTGTATAAAATATAGTTTATCTGCCAATTCTTTATCTTTTACAACTAGTGCTCCCATAACCACATCACTATGACCGCCAAGATATTTGGTAGCAGAATGCATTACTATATCTGCTCCTAAATTTAGTGGTTGTTGTAAATATGGTGTAGCAAATGTGTTATCTACTGCAAATAAAACATGGTGTTTTTTAGCTATTACCGCAATTGCTTTAATATCTATAATTTGCAATAAAGGGTTGGTTGGTGTTTCTACCCAGATAAGCTTTGTATTAGGGTTTATATAGCTTTCAATATTGGCTGCATTTTTCATACCAATAAAATGGAATTTAATACCAAAGGGCTCAAAAATCTTGGTAAATAACCTATAAGTTCCTCCATACAAATCATTGGTGGCTATTACCTCATCTCCAGGCTTTAAAATTTTTACAACAGCATCTATTGCAGCAAGTCCTGAACCAAATGCTAAACCAAAATTTCCGTTTTCTAAAGCTGCAAAAGCATTTTCTAAAGCATTTCTTGTAGGATTATGTGTTCTAGAATATGCATATCCTTTATGTACTCCTGGAGACGTTTGGGCAAACGTTGTTGTTTGGTATATTGGTGGCATTACAGAGCCATAGGCTGGATCTGGTTTTTGACCTCCATGAATTACCTTTGTATTAAACTTCATTTCTTAATTTATTTATAACAAAAATAAGTTTTAACTCGTTGTATTCAAACCTAAAGTATATCTTTAATCTATCTTTAACTTATAATTAATTAACACATTGAAATCTCTTCGTTTACTTATTATTCTGTTTATTTTTTCTTCTTGCCAAAAAGAAAACACAACGCTTACTTTTTCTGAAGTTACTATTTTAAAAGAAACCACTACTACTATTGAAATCAACATGCCTAAAGCACTTGGTAAAAATCCTGCAGCAAAAAAAATTAATACTACACTTAATCATTTTGTTTGTAAAGCTTTGCATATAGATGCTGCTACACCTAAAAAAGAAACTCTAGAAGCAAGCATGCAAGATTTTAATGCTGCATACAGCAATTTTAATACTTTAATAAGTGAAGAGTTAAAAGAAGAATTACCTAAATGGGAAGCATTAATTGATGGTGAAGTTATTTATACCACCACAAACTTTGTATGTATAGCAATGAACTCTAGCATAAATACAGGAGCCGCAAATAGTAGTTTAATTTTAGAGTTTTTTAATTTTGACACAAAAACAGGTGCTCTTTTAACCACAAAAGATATAATTAACAATATAGAAGACTTCACGGATTTGGTAGAAAAATATTACAACAAAGAAGTAACTTCAACCTTTATAGAAGCAGACGCGCTTTTAAATAATAACAAATTTAAGCTTCCAAAAACTTTAGGCTTTAGTGAGGAAGGTATTATCATTTTATATGATAATTTTAGTGTTGGTGCTTTTGAAAAAGAAATTGTAGAATTCACTATTCCGTATGAAGTAGCAAACACTTATTTAAAACTGTAATTACAAGGCTCTTTTAAGCGCTAAAATATAACCTAAATGAATACCTTCATGAAAGTTATTAAAGGCAACAGCTTCTTCAACATTAGTTAAAGTGCTTTTGGTTGAAACAGTATATTCTGTATAGGTTTTAAATACCTTATTGGTATAGTCTTCTTGCGTTTTTGTAATTGTAGAAAACAATAAACCTTTAATTTCATCTACTTCTTTTTGTGTTACATCGCGTTCTGTTTTGGTACCTTTTCTATACATTTCTATCATTTCATCTGTTAAAATAGAAGGTAATCCAGACAACTTATACACTAATAATTGTTGTGTTACAATGGTATGCGCAATATTCCAAATAATAGTATTATTAAACCCTTTTGGCTTTTTATTAAGTTGCTCCAGACTAAGATTCTCTATCAGAGAATGAAGTACGTTTCTATTTTTTAAGTTTATATCAAAAGCCCAATTCATGTTTCTATATTTTGGATAAAAATAATTATTTTTTAATAAGAATGAACGTACTTTGTAGCTTAAATCTTTTCGGTATGAAAAAAGTATACTATTTAAAAACGTGTAGTACGTGTATTAGAATTTTAAAAGAATTAAACCTTTCTTCAGAATTTATTCTTCAAGACATTAAAAAGGAAGAAATTACAGTACAACAGTTAGAGCAAATGAAAGGCTTGGCAGGAAGCTATGAAGCACTTTTTAGTAAAAGTTCTAAACTATATAAAGAAATGGACCTAAAAAACCAGAATCTAACCGAAAAAGACTATAAACACTATATTTTAGAGCATTATACTTTTTTAAGTCGTCCAGTGTTTATAATAGATAATGCAATTTTTATAGGAAACTCAAAAGCAAACGTTGAAGCTGTTAAAAAAGTTTTAAATGCATAAAAGAACTGTTGCCTTAATTGCTGTATTTTTAGTACAATTACTTTACGGCTTAAATTTTACTTTTGCAAAATTCGTAATGAATGAAGGCTATATAAAACCTTTTGGTTTTGTGTTGCTTCGTATTTTTGGAGCAACCATATTATTTTGGATATTAGACGCTTTTATGCCAAAAGAAAAAATTGACATCAAAGACTTTAAAACCTTTGTTATAGCTGCTTTTTTTGGTGTAGCTACTAATATGCTACTCTTCTTTTCTGGACTAGAACTTACTACACCTATTCACGCTGCGGTAATTATGATTACCACACCTATAATTATACTTATTTTTTCTGCATTTTTTTTAAAAGAACGCATTACAGGCTTAAAAATTACAGGAATATTATTAGGTTTTGCTGGCGCACTGGTACTTTCTATTTACGGTAAATCAGTACGTGTTGGTGATAATATATTTTTAGGGAACTTAATGGTTTTTGCAAATGCAGTTTCGTATAGTGTATACATTATTATTATAAAAAAACTTACCGAAAAATACCATCCTTTTACTTTTATAAAATGGTTGTTTTTGTTTGGTTTCTTTATAGTGCTTCCTTTTGGTTATCAAGAAGTACAAGAAATACAACTAGCTACCTTTTCACCTTATGTTTATTTTTCTGTAGGTTTTGTAATTATTGGTGCTACTTTTGGCACCTACTTATTAAACCCTTTAGCTTTAAGAACCTTAAAAGCAAGCACCATTGGTACTTTTATTTATTTACAACCAGTAATAGCTGGAGTGTTTGCTATTTTAATGGGAGTAGACTCTTTAAACGCTGTAAAAATAGTGGCTATGGTTCTTATTTTTTCTGGAGTATACTTAGTAAGTAAAACCCCTAAACTACAAGACTAGATTTTTAGGCATCTTGCCTTTTTCTCTTGTATCTTCTTTAGTAAGAACTTTATAGTCTTCAGATTTAGGAAAAGCATCAGCAATAACCAATAACTCCTCTGGTAAAGCAGTCATTTTTCTTTCTTTTAAATCAATCCACGCACCCATCATTTCACAATGTGCAATATTTTCGCCTTTTTTATTGTAAAAATTATGATCAAATTTAAAAAGTGTTCCGTCTTCACTTAAACCAGAAACACTAAGACTAACCGTTATTACTTGCCCTAAAAAAGCTTCTTTAAAATAATACATATGCTCATAAAAAACAACAGGCCCTAAATTATATTTGGCTAGCTCTCGCATAGAAAACCCTTGCTCTATAAGAAAAGCCATTCTAGTATGACTCATAAAATTAGTATAAGCAGAATTTGCTAAATGTCTATTAGCGTCTACATCGCTCCAACGTATTTCAAATTGTTTAGTGTACATCTTTTTTTTAATTTATATGCAAATTTACATATTTATATTATGCACGCATACTATAAATTGTATTTTCTAAACCTATACTTTTAGCTATCTTTGTAAAACTTAAATAAAATCTTATGATTCATTCTATGACAGGTTATGGTAAATCTGTTTTACAATTACCAACAAAAAAAATTACTTTAGAAATTAAATCGCTTAACAGTAAAAACCTGGATTTAAATGCTAGAATGCCTTCTATTTACAGAGAAAAAGAATTAAGCCTACGCAAACTTATTGGTAAACAATTAGAACGTGGTAAAATTGATTTCTCTATTTATGTTGAAGTTACAGGAGAAGAAACCACTACACAGCTTAACAAACCTGTAGTAAAACAATATATTAACCAACTAAAAGAAGTTGTTAATGGTGACGAAACAGAATTATTAAAAATGGCGGTTCGTTTCCCTGATGCTTTAAATACTGAAAAAGCAGAAATTGATGAAGAGGAATGGAATACTATTTTAGCCGAAATAAAAGTTGCTTTAAGCAGAATTGAAACCTATAGACTAGACGAAGGAAAAGTACTAGAAGCCGACTTTAAAAATAGAATTACAACTATTGCAGACCTATTAGAACAAGTCATTAAAATGGATCCCGAACGTATTGAAGGGGTTCGTGAACGCTTACGTAAAGGTGTAGAAGACTTAAAAGAAAAAGTAGACCAAAACCGCTTTGAACAAGAACTAGTTTACTATATTGAAAAATTTGATATCACAGAAGAAAAAGTGCGTTTACAAAACCACTTAGAATATTTTATTTCTGCGTTAAACTCTAAAGACTCAAACGGAAAAAAACTTGGGTTTATTAGTCAGGAAATAGGAAGAGAAATAAACACTATAGGTTCTAAAAGTAATTATGCACCAATGCAAAAACTGGTAGTACAAATGAAAGACGAACTAGAAAAAATAAAAGAACAACTTCTTAATGTACTTTAACAAGGTTAGAAACATAAAAAGAAGAAGAACTAATAATAAATACCACGCTGAGCTTGTTGAAGCGCTTTAAAAAATAGAATTTGACTAAAAACAACAAAGAAAAAGGGAAACTAATAGTATTTTCTGCTCCTTCAGGATCTGGAAAAACAACCATTGTTAGACACCTACTTAAACAAGAAAAATTAAATCTAGCATTTTCTATTTCTGCTACTTCAAGAGAAAAAAGAGGAACAGAAGTACATGCCGAAGACTACTATTTTTTATCTGCAAGCCAATTTAAACAACACATTAAAGACGACGATTTTCTAGAATGGGAAGAAGTCTATAGAGATAATTTTTATGGCACTTTAAAAACCGAAGTAGAACGTCTTTGGGCTTTAGGTAAAAATGTAATTTTTGATATTGATGTTTCTGGAGGTTTACGTATTAAACGAAAATTTCCGGAACAAACCTTGGCAGTATTTGTAAAACCACCAAGTATTGACGAGTTAAAAATTAGATTAAAAAAGCGCAAGACAGAAAGCGATGATAAAATTAATATGCGTGTTGCAAAAGCAAGTGCAGAACTTGCAACAGCACCTCTTTTTGATGTGATTATTGAAAATGACAATTTAGACAAAGCATTACTTGAAGCTGAAACTCTTGTTGGTAATTTTTTAAACCCTAAAAAAGAGCAATAAAATGAAAGTAGGTTTATACTTTGGCTCATTTAATCCTATACACATTGGTCACTTAATAATTGCTAACCATTTAGCAGAGCATAGTGATTTAGATCAAATATGGTTTGTGGTAACACCACACAATCCTTTTAAAAAGAAAAACACCTTACTAGATAACTACCAGCGTTTAGAAATGGTATATCAAGCAACCAAAGATTATATAAAACTAAAACCTAGTGATATAGAGTTTGGCTTACCACAACCCAATTACACCATAAATACCTTAGCACATTTACAGGAAAAATACCCTAAAAATGCCTTTAGCTTAATTATGGGAGAAGACAATTTGAAGAGTTTTCACAAATGGAAAAACTACGAGCTTATTTTAGAAAACCATGATATTTATGTATATCCTAGAATTTCTGAAGGAAAAGTAGAAACTCAGTTTGACAACCATAAACGTATTCATCATGTAGATGCACCAATAATACAACTTTCGTCTACATTTATACGTAAAAACATTAAAGCAAATAAAAATATAAAACCAATGCTACCAGAACATGTTTGGCAGTATATAGATGAGATGAATTTTTATAAATAATATAAAGGTTGATATAGAGAACAACAATTAAATATAAAATGCATTCAAGTTCGTTGAGATCTATAAGATGAAAAAACCTCATAAAAAAAAGCCAACACAATGCGTTGGCTTTTTATTTATATACTTTTATAGAACTTAGTCTAAAGCAGGAATACGTAATACTTGACCAGGATAAATTTTATCAGGATGCTCAAGCATTGGTTTATTAGCTTCAAAAATCACAGGGTATTTCATTGCATTTCCGTAAAATTTCTTTGCAATTTTACCTAAAGTATCACCACTAACCACTGTATGAAACTGTGCTTCTGGCTCTACATGCTCAACAGTCATTTGGTCATCTACTGTAGCAATACCATTAGAGTTACCAACTACTAATATTACTTTTTCTTTTGTTGCTTGGTCATAAGCCATACCAGAAATGGTTGCTGCATCATCATCTATAAATACACTTAAGTCTTCTACTTGTAGCCCTAAATCTTTAACTGTTGTTTCTAATCTTCTTGCAACTAATGCTTCTTCTTTTAACTCTTCTGCATTTGCTGCTGCTGCTTTTTCTGCTGCTTCTTCTTCGGTTGTTTTCCCTATTCCAAAAACTTTTGCGCCTGCATTTTTAATAAATGAAAATAATCCCATAATTGTTTTTTGTGTTTAATGTTGTTAATTAATTATTGTAAAGTTGAAAAAAAACTTCTTTAATTCCAATTAATGTTAACAACTAATATGCCAAAATCTTACAAAAAAAGAAACCGTTTAAAAATTTCTCTTTAAACGGTTTCCAAATTAACTAACCAACCAATTTTTTAACAATAACAGCTTATTAATTAATAATAAACACCTTGTCATTGTATTCTATTTATAATATATCTCGTGTGTTTTCACGTGTGTTTTCAGTTTTTTCTGTACGCTGTACACGTAGTTTTTCTGCACTTGATTTTGTTTTATCTGTTGTTGTTCCTGTTTTTAAATACTGTATATAACCTCTTCCTTTAAACTCATATAAAGTACCTGATGCGTTATGAAATAACTCTATAGTATTATCACTAATAACGCTCAATTCAAAAAATTCATTGTCAAAGTAATCATAATCTAATGTTAATGTTTTTTGGTACATATTACCATTTACATCACCAATGGCATATATTCCAGAATAATCCCAAAATATATTGTTTGGGTTGGTACCTACTCCATCTTGTGAGCTTCTAAAAGTTATTCCATTTCCACCTGCTAAAAACTGCATAAAATTTTCATTATCAAATTCATTTAAAGCACCATAATTACTAGTATATGTTTTTTCCCAAGCTTCATATTCTTGCATAAAATAATGAATGTTATCATAAAAAACATAGTCGTAATCAAAGGTAGCGCGTTGGTAACCATGTAAAAAATACGAAGTATCATTATAAGGGTTATACAACTCAATGGTATTATAATCTATTTGGTAAACATCAAAAGTGTTAAAACCATCTACATCATGATCTACATCTAAAATCATATCATAAGTATCATAATAACCAACAGAAATACCATAACCGTTTCCTTGACTACCAATACCTACTAAGTTATTATTAGCATACAACACGCCGTTTCTAAAAGACACTGTAAATGCGGTTTGCAAAAAACGTGTTTCGCCATAACCTATGGTTTGATTGATGTCTACATACCATAATTCATAGCTTCCTAACAGCTGGTTTAATGAAACCGTTGTTGTTGGGTTGTTATAGTTATCTACATAAATATCTTCATGATAACATGAGGTAAATAAAAGTGCTATTAAAGCAAATCCCGAAAGTAGTTTTGTGGTTTTCATATTTTACAATTTAATTAAAACGCTTGAAAATGTAATTTTCAAAAACAGTTAAAAATCTAATTAATTATAACATTTACTGTTTTTTACACCTTTCATTATCTTTTGTTTTATGGTTTATATTTAATGGCATTCAAAACGCATGCCAAAAAAATTAAGTATCTGTTTTTACATCGCTTAGCTATCATTGATATTTTATGTATTTTTGATCTTTAAATCAATTAGTATTTTTTCGCTTTCGCGGAAATGAAAAGAAATTATTCTCCATGAGTACACCTTTAAAATTTGCTGTTTTTGGTAGTGGCAGTTGGGCTACTGCAATAGTAAAAATGTTATGCGAAAACCAACAAGAAGTTGGTTGGTATATGCGTAGTGTATATATAAAAGAACATTTACTAAAAGAACAGCATAACCCAAGTTACTTAAGCTCTGTAGAGTTTCATTTAGACCAGTTAAAAATAAGTAATGATATAAATGAAATGGCAGCATATGCCGACGTATTAATATTTGTAATACCGTCTGCATTTATGTATTCTGAACTAGAAAAACTCACCTATAACATTCAGGATAAAATTGTAGTTTCTGCCGTAAAAGGCATTATACCAGAAACAGGAAAACTGGTTGGTGAGCATTTTCATGATGTTTATAAAATTCCTTTTGAAAACATTGGTGTAATTGCTGGTCCTTGTCACGCAGAAGAGGTTGCACTTGAGCGTTTGTCTTACTTAACCATTTCTTGTGCAGACCCAGAAAAAGCACAAAATATAGCTAATGCATTATCTAGCGATTATATTAAAACTAAAATTAGCGATGATGTAATTGGTACAGAATACGCAGTTATGCTTAAAAATATATACGCAATAGCTGCAGGAATAGCACATGGTTTAGGCTATGGAGACAATTTTCAGAGTGTACTAATGAGTAATGCAATACGTGAAATGAAGCGTTTTATAAAAAAAATGCACAAAATGAAACGTAATATTAACAACTCTGCATACTTAGGAGATTTGTTAGTAACGGGTTACTCTGTTTTTTCAAGAAACAGAATGTTTGGTAACATGATTGGTAAAGGCTACACCGTAAAGTCTGCGCAAATGGAAATGAGCATGGTTGCAGAAGGGTATTATGCTACAAAATCTGCTCATTTACTTAACGAAAAAAACAAAAAGAAAACCCGTTTACCTATAATAGAAGCTGTTTACGAGATTCTTTATGAAAATAAAGATGCAAAAAAAGTGTTTAAAAAATTGACAGATAATTTAGATTAAAAAAAAAGCCTTCTCCTAAAATTTTGGAGAAGGCTTTTTTTAAATCTATAAATTCAAGTTTATATTTTGTACTCACAAACCTGTTTTTATCTATAGAAAAACAGCTTATTGTTTATGATCCATAACAATCCATTTACTTCTTTCACCATCATATACCAGATGTATCATTTCGTATTTTTCTGGTTTTAAAGAACTATTACTTTCAATTTGATTTGACTCCGCTGAATCATCATCATCATCTTTTAGTTCTAATTTACCGTCTTGTGGGTATAACCAGATATGTTGTCCGTCTTCTCCGGCTTTAATTCCGGTAAATTTAACATCATCATTACCTGCATATATTCTTATAATTGTTTTGTCTTCATTTTCCTCTCCTGCACCAATACGTAAATCTACATCATCAAATTCATCATCTCCTCTTCCTAGATCAATTGCACCAAACGAGAATTTAGGATTACTAGAAGCACTAAGCGTATTATTGTTTAACATTAAATTTGTACCAATATAAATTTCACGAAAAACACCGTTTTCATCTAAGCCACCTAACTTAATAGTAGCCACTCCAGATTGGTTGGTTACTCTAAATTGGGTTGTACCATTAACATCTAATGTTTCTTGAGGATTAGTTGTGCCAATACCAACTTGCCCTATAGTTTTTGCACATACTAATAACATGCTTATAATAAGTAATTTTTTCATAACAAAATGGGGATTAATTTTAATAGATACATTTAAGCATATACATTATATACTCAATTTTTTTTTTAATTTTTTAGGAAATAATAGAAGTAAATTTCACCTCTACGTTACTTTTTTTTTATGGATAACAATATAAATTTGTAGTTCTTTATTTTACTAAAACACCACGAGCTTCTATTAAAGGAATAGGCTGCAATGCTTTTAAATTAATACTATTTTTTCTAAAGGTATAGGTTTTATCAAACATTTTATTGCCTTCAAAAAATGAAACTTTAAATTGGTTGTTTATTGCAAATAGCTCTTCTTGCATGAGTTCAATTTTTGCATAGCTTTTTTTAGGAAGCTTATCTAGTTTTTTTCTAAAAATTGAAGTCATTTTATCCTCAGAAAACCCACTAGTTACTATAAGTACCATTTCTAGATCTACCTCTTTATCATTTATAATATAAGCATTCCAGTCTTGGCTTTTATACGTGTCGTTATATTCATTAACAACTGCAATGTAAACATCTTCTACTTTAGGGATTTCTATATCTTTTTTCATTTTGCAAAAATACGAAACTATTCAAAATATGAATTAGAATAAGTACTACTACTTATTCCTTTTAAATTATAAATTACCAAATGAGTAAACAATACTTCTTTAGAGTACAATTGAAATAAATTATTTTCTTTAAAAATTAGATTATCAATTCTAAAAAAATAAATTTTTACTATTAATTCTAAATTAATTTCCTGTTTTATATCTCCAGCTTCTTGTGCTTTTTGGAGTAGATTAAATACGAGGATAGTAGATAATTCTTCTGTAAAATCATCTAAAACCTGACCTGCTTTCGGATAATATTTTTGTAATCCAAAAAGAAAAGAGGGTGTAAAGTGTTTTAAATACGTAAACCCTCTTTTATAAATTAACACTATACACAAAATAGGATCATTAGTATTGCTGCTAATAATCCTATTTATATCTTCTTTATACGCATTTAATAAACTCTCTAAACTAGAAGCTACAAGATCTTCTTTATTGTCAAAAAACGTATAAATTGTTTTTTTAGATATACCAAGCGTACTGGCTATTTCGTCTAAAGTTACCTGCTTACTTCCGCATTGTGTGAACTTTGCAATCGAACATTTTAACAAGTCTGCTTTAGTAATCATGGTATTTTAGCTTATTCTATTTCCAACCACCACCAAGAGCTTCGTATAAATCTACGATAGAAATTAATTGTTGTAATTGGCTGTCTATAATATTAAGCTCTGCACTTAAAGCACTTTGTCTTGCCGTTAATAAATCTAGGTAGTTAGCATAACCATTTTTAAGTAATTCTTCAGAGTTTGCTTCTGCAGTACGCAAGGCTTCAACTTCGTTTTTTCTAAATTGAAATTTCTTAGTTTCTGCCTGTAAAGAAAACAATGCATTAGACACTTCAGTTCCTGCAACCAATAAGGTTTTCTTAAAATTTAACAAAGAACTTTCTTGATTTGCAAGTGCAACTTCTTTTTGAGTTTTAAGCTTTCTTTGGTTTAAAAGGGGTTGTGTTAAGCCACCAACAACGGTTGCAAACAAAGAATTAACATTTAATAATTTATCTAATTCTAAACTTTGTAATCCTGTTGAGGCTGTTAATGTTAACGATGGATATAGGCTACTTTTAGCCACATTAGTAAGTTCAAAATCTTGAATTAACGCATATTCTGCAGCCATAACATCTGGTCTGTTACTTAATAATGTTGCTGGTACACCAAGTTTAATATCTTGTTCTATTTTTTGAAGATCTAAACTACTTCTTTCAAAACGTTGTGGTTGTTTACCTAATAATATACTTAGTGTATTTTCTGTTTTAAAAATAGCCGTTTCAATATCTACTTGAAGCGCTTTAGCACTATTGTACTGTGCTATATTTTGGTCTACAGCAACTTGTGTAACCTGCCCAGCATCTTTTAATGCTTTAATAGTAGCCACACCACTTTCTCTGGTTGCTATAGTTTGTTTAGTAACTTCTAATTGCGCATCTAAAGCCAATAAGTTGTAATAGGTATTTGCAATACTAGAAATCAATTGCGTTTTTACCGCTTGATGTCCTGCTACACTTTGTAAATAAGCCGCTTGTGTTGCTCTTTTATTAGATCTTATTTTGCCCCAAATATCTGCTTCCCAAGAAAGATTTGCTGTAATATCATAGGTATCTGTTCCTTCACTAAATATAGAACCAAACTGACTGTTTTCAGAAAACTCTTGACGTGTATAATTTGGACCCACGCTTAAAGTTGGCAAATAACCTGCTTTACCTTGTTTTGCATAGGCTTGCGCAGCAATTATTTGTTGCAGAGCAATACGCACATCCATATTATTTTGCAGGCCTTCTTCAATATATTGCTGAAGGTACTGGTCTGTAAACAAATTTTTCCAGGATACGTCTGCAATAGAAAGACTATCTGTTGGTAAATTTTCTGTTCTGTAAAGCGCTTCGGTTTCTGTTGTTACATCTGGTCTTACATAGTCTTCTGCAACAAAACAACTTTGTAATGTAAATGCAACAAGCAGTAAAAGTGCTCCTTTACTAAAATTTTTATGTCTTATAATAGTTTTCATCTCTTTATTCTTCAATAGTTTGTACTGCTGGTTTACTAGAAACTTTTTCTTGTAACCACTGAAATAATATAAATAATATAGGAATGACGAATACTCCTAAAAGTGTACCTATTAACATTCCTCCTGCTGCTCCTGTACCAATAGAATTGTTACCTTCAGAACCTACACCTTTAGCTAACACTAATGGCATTAATCCTAAAATAAAGGCAAATGAGGTCATTAAAATAGGACGTAAACGCGCTTTTGCTCCATGAATAGCGGCATCTACAATACTTTCGCCATTTTTTCTTCGCTGTAAAGCAAACTCTACAATAAGTATGGCATTTTTTGCAAGCAGACCAATAAGCATGATTAAAGCAATCTGGAAATAAATATTGTTTTCCAATCCAAAAAACTTGGTACTTATATAGGCTCCAAATACACCAAATGGTAAGGATAACACTACTGCAAATGGCAATAAATAACTTTCATATTGTGCACTTAGTAAGAAATACACAAACAGAATACTTAATATAAATATAAAGGTAGTTTGGTTTCCTGCATTTACCTCTTCACGTGTTAAACCAGAATAAGCAACGGTATAATTACTTGGCAGTTTTGCTACTTCTTCTTCAATAACTCGAATAGCATCTCCTGTACTATATCCGTCATTTGTAGCTCCTGTTATACTTGTTGAGTTTAGTAAGTTAAAACGCGTTACCGATTGTGGACCATACACACGTTTTAAGGTTACAAACTGTGTAATTGGTGTCATTTCACCTGTATCTGTTCTTACATACATACTATTTAAAGCGCTTTCATCTGCTCTGTCTTCTGGTAATGCTTGAATATATACTCTAAATTGTTTTCCAAATCTTGAAAAATCGGAAGCATAAATCCCTCCAATATATCCTTGTAATGTGGAAAAAATACTCGTTACCGAAACTCCTTTTTCTTTAGCCAAAGGCACATTAACTTCCATTTCGTATTGTGGATAATTTGTACTAAAAGAAGAGGTTGCGTATTTAATTTCAGGATGACTCATTAAAGCCATTGAGAATTCTTTATTCGCTTTGTCTAAATCGGCAAACTCACCACCATACTTGTCTAATAAATTAATTTCGAAACCTGAAGCATTACCAAAACCACGAATACTTGGTGGTGAAAAGAATATGATATTTGCCTCGGGAATAGTAGCTGCAATTCCAAATAATTTTCCTGTAATGGCTTGTGCGGAAAGTGAAGGGTCTTCACGGTCTGCCCAATCTTCTAATTTAATAATACCAAAACCATAATTACTACCAGAACCAGAAATTAAACTTCTACCTTTAATAAAGTTAACACCAACAATACCTTCTAGTCCATCAATTTTACCATATAAATCTTTAGCTACTGCATTGGTTCTATCTAAAGAAGCTCCAGGAGGTAATTCTATATTGGCAAAAATAATTCCTCTATCTTCATTAGGCACAAAACCTGTTGGTGTTGTTGTTGATGCCCAATAAATACCAACTCCTGCGATAATTAATAATATAACGGAAACAAATTTTCTTTTATATAAAAATTGAAGTGATTTACCATAACGCTCTACAGTAGCATTAAATCCACGATTGAATAAGGTGTAAAAACGTTTTAATGGACTTTTTCCTTTTAATTCTTCATCGTCTTTATGCTCTTTGAATAACAAAGCACATAAGGCAGGACTTAGTGTTAATGCATTTACTGCAGAAATAAGAATGGCAATAATTAATGTCACACCAAACTGCTCGTAAAAAACTCCGGTTGGACCTGTAACAAACGTTACTGGGATAAATACGGCTGCCATAACTAAAGTAATAGAAATGATGGCTCCAGAAATTTCATTCATAGCTGTTAATGTTGCTTTTTTCGGGTTGTGTTCGCCTTCATCCATTTTAGCATGTACGGCCTCAACAACCACAATGGCATCATCTACCACAATACCAATGGCGAGTACTAACGCAAATAATGTTAAAAGATTGATAGAATACCCAAAAACATTCAAGAAAAAGAAAGTACCAATAATAGAAACAGGTACTGCTATTGCAGGAATTAAGGTAGAACGAAAATCTTGCAGGAATATAAATACCACTAAGAATACTAGTAAAAAGGCTTCTAGCAAGGTGCTTACTACTTTATCAATAGATGCGTTTAAGAATAAACTGGTATCGTAAGGCACAAAAATATCTAAGCCTTCTGGGAGATCTGTTTTTACGTCTTCTAAAGTTGTTTTAATATTTTCAATAATCTCTTGTGCGTTTGAACCTTTGGTTTGAAAAATTCCCATAAACACGGCAGGATTACCTAAACTCATCGCGTTTGATGCGTAAGATTGTGCATCTAATTCTATGGTTGCGATATCTTTTAAACGTAAAAACTCACCATTTCCTAAAGCTTTAATTACAATATCGCTGTATTGCGCTTCATCTTTAAATCGTCCACTATAGGTTAGAGTATATGAAAATGATTCTCCATTATTTTGACCTAAAGAACCTGCAGCAGCTTCTAAGTTTTGTTCTGCTAAAGCTGCCGAAACATCTGACGGTATTAAGTTATAAGCTGCTAATTTTTCTGGATTTAACCAAATACGCATGGCGTAATCCTGTTGCGAGAATACACTAACATCACCAACACCACTAATACGTTGCATGGCTGGAATAACATTAATTTTTAAGTAATTCTGAATAAAAGTAGCGTCGTAATTATCGCTTTCTGAATACATAGCAATAAACATTAACGCACTAGTTTCTTGCTTTTGTGTTACAACTCCCGTTTGTGTTACTTCTGTTGGCAATAATGGAGCAGCTCTAGCTACACGGTTTTGTACATTTACAGCTGCAATATCTGCATCCATTTCTTGATCAAAATATACCGTAATTTCAGCTGTTCCTGTGTTAGAAGCTGTAGAGGTAATGTAGGTCATTCCTTCTACACCATTAATTTGTTCTTCAATAGGAATGATAACACTTTCTAAAACAGTTTCGGCATTTGCTCCTGTATAATTTGCAGTCACCTTAATAGTTGGTGGTGCAATATCTGGATATTCCTCTATAGGTAAACTAGTGATACTGATAACACCTAGCATAACTATGATAATAGAAATTACTGTTGAAAGCACTGGTCTTTCAATAAATGTTTTTAACATGATTAAATATGTTTGAGGTTAACTAGTTTTTAAATAAAGTTGCTATGGGTTTAATTGCCTCATCAAAAGAAGTTTCTTGAGGAGAAATTACCATTCCGTTTCTTAATTTACCAACACCAGATATTACTATTTTATCCTTTGCTGTTAAACCAGATTCTACAACATAAAGGTTGTCAACGGTTCCTTTTACTTTTATAATGGCAGTTGCAATTTTGTTATCTTCAACAAGTTTAAAAATCATGACATTACCTTGTTGCTCAAAAGTTGCCGATTGTGGTACCACTATAGCATCTTTATATTCAATAGGAAATCTAATCTTACCGCTATTTCCATTGGTTAGAATTTCGTTTGGATTATCAAATGCTGCTCTAATTTGAATGGTACCAGTGCTTTGATTTATTTGACCAGTACTAGTTTGAATACGTCCTTTTTCAGAATATTCTTTACCATTAGCTAAAATTAAAGTTAAGTCTGGTGCATTTTTAATACGTTCTGCTTTAGTTTTTCCTTCAGAGCGTTGTAAATGATCAATATATTGTGCTTCGTTAAAACTGAAAAAAGCATACACTTGGTCAATTTCACTTACTGTTGTTAAAGGTGTTGCATCGCTTGGGCTAATCAAGGCACCTTCTCTAAAATTAATAGCACCAACATAACCATCTATAGGACTTTTAATAGTAGCATAACCAATATTAGCAGAAACACCGCTTAAGTTTGCTTTTGCTTGTTCTAAATTAGCCTTTGCTGTTTCTAGTTGCACAGGACTAATAATGTTTTTTTCTACTAGTGGTATTAATTTATCTACCTCCACTTGCGCCACATTAACACGAGCTTTTGCTGCTCCAGCATCTTGACTTAAAGATTGCGTTTCTAATTTAAATAACACTTGCCCTTTACGTACTTTTTGGCCTTCGTCTACATATACTTTTTCAATATAACCTGATGTTTTTGCTCTAACATCACTGTTTACTACACCTTCAATAGTTGCAGGATAATCTGTATATCCTGTTACTGTTTTAGGTTGTACTTGAGCCACTGGATAAGGCGCAGGAGGAGCTTTTTGTGCTGCTGCTGTTTTGCTTTGCTTTTCACCACAACTCACAATAACTAAGAATAGACTTAGTACTAGTATAGCATTTAATTTATTATTTTTCATTTGTACCTGACTTTAAATATGGAATTTTTTGTTTATTAATTTCTCTCTTAATTCTTTAACAGAAGCCGTTGCTTCTTCTACAAACTTGACATAATCGTCATGAAAAGTTAAATCGAACTTTTCGTCGTTGTTTTTAATTTTAATTTCGTTTTGGGTTTCTTTATATTTTTTTATCTCTAGATGAATGATTCGTTCATCATTCCAGTGGCTTACCATTCTATCTACATGTTGAATAATGGTATTTTTATTAATTATAAAATACTTTTTACGATCTCCCGTTTTTGTAAAATATTCTATTTTATTTAAATCCTGTAAATGGTTTAGGTGTGTAGAAATGGTGCTTTTACTTGCACATAGTACACTTACCATGTCTTCAAAAGTAACACCTCTTTTACCTGTTAGAATGATATAAGCCAAAATACGAGCTGCAACAGGAGCTAATTGCTCTCTGTTTTCTAAATGCACTCCTAGTTTTTCAACCAAAGCCATTTTTTCTTTGCAAATATTTCCTTTCATTTTAATTGTTTTTTTACTGTTTTCTGTTACGAATTACCTGTTCTCAGAAAAACGAAACACAAAACTACATATTAGTTCGGAACAAACCGAACCAAGCGAAGTTAATTTATTGTTAAATAAAAAAGCCAACTGTTAACAGTTGGCTTTTAATCTATTTTATAGTGCTTATTATAGTGCAGATTTAAACTGCTCTAAAAATCGCACATCATTTTCACTTAACAAGCGAATATCGCTAATTTGGTTAAGCAGCATGGCAATACGATCTATTCCCATTCCGAAAGCAAAACCTGAATATTCTTTAGAATCGATACCACAATTTTCTAAAACGTTAGGGTCTACCATACCACAACCCATAATTTCTAACCAACCTGTTCCTTTGGTGATTTTATAATCGGTTTCTGTTTCTAGTCCCCAATATACATCTACCTCAGCACTTGGTTCTGTAAATGGAAAGTAAGAAGGACGTAAACGAATTTTAGATTTACCGAACATTTCTGTTGTAAAGTATTGCAGTGTTTGCTTTAGGTCTGCAAAACTAACATCTTTGTCTATATACAAACCTTCTACCTGGTGAAAGAAACAATGTGAACGTGCAGAAATTGCTTCGTTTCTGTATACACGACCTGGAGAAATGGTTCTAATTGGTGGTTTATTGTTTTCCATATAACGTACTTGCACAGAACTGGTGTGTGTACGTAGTAAAATATCTGGGTCTGTTTGTATAAAAAAAGTATCCTGCATGTCTCTTGCTGGATGGTATTCTGGCAAGTTTAATGCTGTAAAGTTGTGCCAATCATCTTCTATTTCTGGACCTTCACTAACGTTAAAACCTATACGAGAAAAGATATCAATAATTTCGTTTTTTACAATAGATATTGGGTGTCTTGCTCCTATTTCTATAGGCTCACCTGGACGTGATAAATCTCCGTAAACTCCATTTTCTTCTTCTTTGCTTTCTAACTCTTCTCTTAAGGCATTTACCTTTTCTTCAGCAGTTTTTTTAAGCTTATTAATGGTTTGACCAAATTCTTTTTTCTGGTCGTTTGCTACATTTTTAAACTCTGCAAAAAAGTCGTTTAACAATCCTTTTTTTCCTAAGTATTTAATTCTGAATGCTTCAACCTCTTCTTTAGATTGTGCTTTAAATGCTTCTGCTTCTGCTATAAGTTCTTTTATCTTGTCTATCATGGTATGTATAAATAGGTGGCAAATTTAAATAAAATATCGGCATTACGTATTGCAAACAACGAACTAATATTTAAAAAAAGAAGAAGATTACCATAGCAAATAAAATTTTTGCTTGGTAATACCATAAGTTGGTTGTGTTTTGCGTTAGCGATTGCAGCATTGTTGGAGCTCATCTTTGATAGCGACTGCGAAAAGCGCGACCCTTGTGGTAACGCCCTTATTAGTCTATAAATTCTGTTTCTACAAAGTAGTTTACAATGGCTTCTTTCATTAAAATGCTTTGTTCTCCTGCTTTTAAGTGTGGTAATGTTGCTTTGGCTTTATAATGTGGCCATCCATCTTCATCAACAAAGTCAAACTCATAATAACCATAAGGCGTAAGTACTTTGCAAATTGCAATGTGCATGAGGTCTAGTTTTTGATCTTTTTTAAAGGTTCTGTTTAACTGCCCTAGTTCTTGCACACCAATTAGGTAGATTATTGCATCTAAATCTAGTGTGTCTCCATCTGCAAATTGGTTGGATAGTTTTTGAACTACCAAATCCCAACGTTCTTTTAATTCTTGATCTCTTGACATATTCCCTTGAAAGTATTCCCTATGTTTTGGGATGTATTTAGGTTATTTTAAATAAAAGCCAAAGTTACTAAACCTGTGTGTTACTTCATTACATCTCTACTTAAAAAAAGGAGAGAAGTTTTGTTATTTACTATATTTGAAAAAATTGTAAGTTTTATGAGCGTTTTAGATATAATTTTAGGTGCATTACTCCTTTTTGGGCTGGTTAGAGGTTTTATGAAAGGGCTTTTTGTTGAAGTTGCTTCACTTGTAGCCTTAGTTGCTGGTGTTTATGGCGCTATACATTTTAGCGGTTTTGCTGCAGAATTTTTAGATAGTAGAGTTGGTTGGGAAGAAAAATATGTGAATATTCTTGCTTTTGCCATCACCTTTGTAGTTATTATATTAGTAATATCACTAGCAGGAAAAGCATTAACTAAACTGGCTGATTTTGCTGCTTTAGGTATTATTAATAAGTTATTAGGTGGTGTTTTTGGTGCCTTAAAAATTGGTTTAATTTTAAGTGTAATTCTTGTTGTTTTTAGTAGAATGAATAATGCTATACCTTTTGTTGGCGAAGAAGATTTAAAGGATTCTATTTTATACAATCCGGTAAAATCACTTTCACCAATGATTTTTCCGAGTATTATTAAAGCAGAAGAGCAGGAAGAAAATGTAACACCTGAAGCGGAAACGGAAGCTTAATAACAATCTGTTTTTATCTGTGTTTTAAAAGCAGATAATGGTTGGTTTATGTGTTGTGTGGTAATTGTATTTAAAATTGCTACTACCTCTTTTTGCATAGCTAACGAGCCACAAACCATAATAACACCTCTATTTTTTAAGGTTTCTGCTATTTGCAAAGCATCACGTTTTAAAAGAGATTGCACATATATTTTTGGTTCTTCTTGCGAAAATGCCAAATGTAAAGTACTTAATTGGTTTTTAGTTTGTGCTTCTTTTATTGCAGCACTATACAAGCTAAACGAAGTATTTTGTCTTAAACCATAATACAAATGCGTTTCTATATTTTTAGTATTTTGGTCTAGCATACCTAAAAAAGGAGCAATTCCTGTTCCGTTGGCAATTAGAATAACTTTTGATGCTTTTTTAGGAAAGTGAAAGCCGGTATTTTTTACAATTCGTGCTTTAAAACTATCGTCTTTATTTAAAGTATTTAAAAACCCAGAACCTAATCCGTTTTCATGAAGCTTGACACTTAGTTGCAATTTTTGGTTTACTTTACCTATAGAATACAAACGCTCTCTATAATCGTTTTTTGGGTAAATTGCCAATAAATCTCCCGATGTGAATGTATTGGTATTTGGCTTTAATGTGATTAAAAACGTATTGTCTGGATGGTCTTCTGCTTTTGTTTTATTTACAACAGTAAATGAATTGCTTAATCGTGGTTTTACTGCTAGTTTTTCTTTAGAAATAGATATAGGAAGCTTATGGTTATTATTCCAAAGGGTTACCCATTCTTCAAATGCGGTTATAGATTTATCGTTGATGGTAAAAACAGATAATTCTTGGGTAAACTGATGCTGCATTTGTGCATCAACATCTATAGCAAATTTGCAAAAATCTAGATATGCTAATGAGCCAAAACCTACAACAGAATAGCTTATTTCCTGAGTTTGTTTTACAGTTTTTAATTGCTCAAAAAAGGTATTAGCATTGGTTGGTGCTTCGCCTTCACCATAGGTAGAAGTCATTATAATAAAATGTTCTGCTTTACTAAAAGTAGTATAATTATTAAGTTCTGTAATGTAAACCGATTGGTCTGCTTTTAATAGTTGTTCTTGTAATTGTATTGCAAATGGTAATGTATTCCCGTTTTCTGAACCTACTAAAATAACATAAGTACAAGCGTCTTTTTTGTACTTGTTTTTAAGTTTAGCTTTTCTGCGCTTTAATGTCATTGCAAAACCAGAATAGATAAAAAACAAAATATTTGCGGTTGCTATTGCTAATACTAAAGACCATAAAACACTACCTTTTCCTGTATGAAGGTTGAGACTTAAACCAGAAAACATAGTAATTAAAGGAGTTTTTATTTCGCTTAAAATTTCACCATTAAATTGATTTACTACTATTTCTCTGTCTTGAAGAGAAATGGTAAAGTAGTCTTCTACATCTTCTGAAAAAGGAAATTCTATACTTTTTACCTGTGAAAGCCTAGTATTTTTAAAAACTGGAATCTCAAGAATATTACGTTTTGGTGTTTTTGAAAGGTTTTCAAAATCTATATCATGAGCAATGGTATTTTTTGGAAGCAGATCAAACTTTTCTAACGACAAATAAACTCCTGTAACAGTAAGGATAAGGATTGGAATTAACGATAGCCTGCCTAAAACCACATGCCAATATTGGTTAAAGTTCTCGTTTACTATTTTAGAAAAAAACCTTTTAAAAGAACCTTGTCTTTTTAGTATTAAAACCGTTCCTGAAATAGTAATTAAGAATAATAAAAACGAGCATAAACCAACAAAGAAACGCCCTGTGCTTTTTAAAAATAAAGACCTATGAAAATTAGTAACCCATTTAAAAAACTTAGACACTTCTATTTTATCCCCTATAAATAGACCTGTTTCAGGGTTTATATATCCATCTAAACTTTCGCCATCCTTAGTAATAACAGAAGCTAAAACAAAATGGTTTGCATCTACTTGCACATCTAAAACCTCTGGGTATTCTGCTTTTAAATTAGAAATGGTTTCTGCAAGGGTAATGCTTTCAAAATTTGAAACTTTGTAAGGTTGTAACTGCTCTGAAATTGGCTGAAATGCCAAAATAATTCCAGTTACAGAAGCTAATAAAATAAAAACAAAAGAAGATACAGCAAGTGTTAAGTGGCTGTATCTCCAGATGGAAATGGTCATGCTTTTTAAGTTTATAAAACTTCTTGACAAAGTCAATACAGAGAGTAGACTAAGCGTGCGAAGTAATACGTTGGTTTTAGTTAGGCATTAAACGAACGTAACGTATAAAACCTGTACCTTCATTTTTACTTTTTACACTTTCTGATGTTAGTTCAAACTCTACATCTTTGGTGTAATATTCTTGATCTTCTACTGCAGTTTCAAAACGAATGCTGTAACCAGCATCAATTTTAGAATCTTCAATATCTATAACATTTATACTTCTTGCTCCTCCAGCAATTGTTGCTCCTGTAATAGCGTCAATATTGGTTCTTTTTTTACCGTAGAATGTCCACCATTGTGAAATATCATGATACCACTCATCATCATCTCCCTGTACATATAAGGTTTTTTCATATTCGCCTTCTGGGTTTATAAGAGAAATAACTACATAGGCACCTTCGCCAGAGTAATTAATCATTTGAATCATACATTTATAAGATGTAGATGCTGCTTTTGTTGTAAAGGATAATGTTGCAATTACAAGAACTCCTAATACTAAAAGTGTTTTTAATGTTTTCATTAGTTACTGTTTATTTTAAAAAATCTAAATTGATTTTATGTGCTTTTAAAATTTCGTTTTCATTTGCTAAATCGTAAGCTGTTTCATCAAAATCTGTTGTTGCTTCTAAATTAGCTCCTATTGAAATTAAATACTTTAAAATTTCTGCATTTTTAGCTTGTAGAGCTGCTAAATGTAAAGCAGTGTTCCCTTCGTTATTTTTAGCATTTACATTTATGTTAAACTGCGATAAAAACTTTAAAATATTTTTGTCATTTTTAGCTACAGCCAAATGGTATAAGGTATTACCGTTTTCTTGTGTTTGGGTGATATCTAATCCGTTTTCTTTTAAAAGATCTACCTTTTGCTTAAAAGCATCTGCTTTTTTACCAGAAAACGATTCTATTAAATAAGCTGTTAAATTGTTTTTATTAGCATCTAAAACAGTAATATCTGCATTGTTTTCTAATAAAAATTTAACGACTTCAGGACTGTTATTTGCTACAGCTAAAGCTAGAGCAGACTCTCCTTTTTTATTAACCTGATTTATATTTTTTAAGTGCTTAGATAATAGTTTAACTATTTCTATATTGTTACGGCTTGCTGCGTTTAAAAATGGTGTATTTGCGTTGTAGTCTTCTGTATTAACATCTAAGCCTTTTTCTATTAAATAATTAATTAGCGCTATATCTTTACTTCTTGAAGCTACAATATGTAATGGAGTTTCGCCTTTTATTACTGCGTTTTTAGGATTTAAACCAACATTTTCTAGGTATTTATAAAATTCTAATGTATTGGTTTTACCTCTGGTTCCTTGAGCCGCAAATACAAAAGCATTATCTGTTCCTTGAACTCCTTTTTCTAGTAATTTATTTAATAAATCTACATTTCCTGTTTTGGCAACATAGTTAAAGATGCCATTACCATTGGCGTCTACACTTTTTACATCTAATCCTTTTGAAGTGAAATAATTTATTAGCGTAAAGTCTTTATCATAAGGTGCTGCTAATAATAATGCATTAGCGCCTTTTGGAGTAACATCTGTTTTTATATTTGCTCCGTTTGCAATACAAAGGTCATATACTTTTGTGTTTTGTTGCCCAGAACCAGCAGCAAAATTTAAAATAGTATTTCCTTTATCATCTGTAATATCTGTTTTTGCGCCTTTGCTTAAAAGGTATTCCATGAAAGCAACATTTCCTTTATAAGCAGCCCAAAAAATATACGTTCTACCATCATGTGTTAGCTTATTAACGTCATTTCCTTCTTTAGATTGAATGTATTTAAGAGTTTCAAGAGATACATCTTGTAAAATTGCAGAAGCTACAGCATCAAAGTTATTGCTATTGGCTTCAGCAATGTTATTTCCTTCTTTAATTTTTGCTTCAACAGTTTCTATACTTGGATTTGATTTCCAGAAATCTCTGTTTAAAAATACGTTTTGTTGTGCAAAGCTAGCTATGCTAAAAGTTAAAACGAGTACTATTATGATTGTTTTTAAATTTTTCATTTTATTGTTTTACAAACGATTCTATTAATGGATTAATTTCTTCTGCGGTTTGGTATTTTTCTTTATCAAACAAATACTTAAACAAAACTTTATTATCTACTTTTTCTTTTAACACCAAATCTTTATTTCTTGCAAAAATAGCATTCCATTTTGCACGTACCAAAGCCCATTTGTCTTTTTCTTTTGCCCAATATTCTTGTGCTGCAATACACTTACTATCTTCTACTTTTTTGTACACATTATTTCCTTTTTCTTCAGCTACAAGTTCATAAACACCTTCTTCACTAAGTATTTTTTCGTTGTCTTGATCGTGAATCCATCCTGTTGCTATAATTTCATGTCTATTTGTTCTACCTGTAACATTATAATCACTACGTTTGGTATATTCTCTTCTTGGTAAAGGTGCATTTGTTGTATTTTCCCAATAGTGTTTTCCGTCAACATGTACCCAAGTTGCAGAACCTTCGTAACGAGGACTATCATCTACCTGAAATACCTTTTGAGACCACTGCCCTTTAACTTGTCTCTTATCTAATTTTGTGTATTTCCATTCGTTATTTCTAAAATACTCATACAAATCAGTATTTTCATATTCCCAATCTTGTCTCCAATGTTTCACTATATATGGTCGCTCTTTAGTACCAACAATTAATAAATGTTGCATAGAGATTTTATCATTACTGTCTTCTACCAATTGCACCCACTCTAATCCTTTATCATGCTTTGTTTTAGAAGCAACGTATGTAGAGTCTTCAGAATACTGAAATGTTTCTGCAAAATTAAAGCTTACTTCATAACAACCACACATTGCTTTAATGGCTTTTTCATCCTGTTTTTTCTTGTTTTGCGCATTTACATTAAGAGTAAATGTTATTAAAAAGAGGAATACTACTGGTAAATGTTTCATTATTAAAGTTTTATTGTTTGAGATTTAAAAAAAATTAAAATATCTTATTCTTATTTAGAATGAATTAAAATAAGATTTTATATTTGCCACAAATATAAAATAGAATGAGTCTAAATAAAAATAATATTAAACTTTATTTTTTACTTTTTTTTAGTTATGCTATTAGTGCTCAAGAAAAAGAAAGAGACACGACCACGATTGAAAAACTAGATGAAGTAATTGTAGTTGGAGAAAGCAATGTAATGTCTGTGAGTAAAAAGTTATTTACTGTTGGGACTATTAAAAGAAAAGACATTGAAAATGTTGCAGGAAATAATTTAGCAGATGTTTTACAAAACAATTTAAACATAACAATCAACCCAGATGCCTCAGATGGGCGTTCTACCATAAGCTTATTTGGTTTAGATGGTCAATATGTAAAAATTTTAGTAGATGGTATTCCAATTATAAGTGATAATGGCGTAGGAAACAACATTGATATTACACAATTAAATATTGATGACGTAGAACGTATAGAAATTGTAGAAGGTTCTATGGGTGTATTATATGGTGATAATGCTGTTGCAGGAGTTGTTAATATAATTACCAAAAGAGGTTTAAAAGATAATGGTTGGCAACTGCAATTATCTCTGCAAGAAGAAACAGTAGGAAACGAATTTGAATTATTTGACAAAGGAAGACATATTCAAAATTTTAGAGCTACCAACCAAGTAAATGAAAAACTATCCTACTCTATTGGAGCTTCAAGAAATGATTTTGCTGGTTTTTATAATGGTTATAAAGGTGAGAATTATGTAAATATTGAAGATGGAGTAGTTGTAAATGATAGTTTAAGAGGTACCGAATGGAATCCTAAAGAACAAATAACCGTTTCTGGAAATATGGATGTAAACCTTGGAAAACACAATGTATTTTACAAGCTTCAATATTTTAATGAAGACTTAAAAATATACAATAGAGCTGTTAATGGTAGATATGAAAACGGTACTCTTAATCCTACTGCAGTTGATGAAAACTACAAAACAGATAGATGGGTAAATAACGTAAATGTTTCTGGACCATTACATGGAGCTACCAACTATAATTTTTCGTTTTCTTATCAAAATCAAAAAAGAAACTATAAAGAATATGTATATAACATATTAGAAAAGCGAACACAATCTGTAAATACAGATACAGTAAGCCAATCTAGTGAAGTGTGGTATTCTAAAGCGTTTGTAAATAACATCGTTTCAAAATCTAATTTTTTCAACCTTCAACTAGGTTATGAATTTACCAATCAAAAAGGTTTTGATGCCATTGCTACAGGAAATTATTCTAGTGACGTTGTAGAAAACACAATTACGAATTACGAATTATTTGGAATTACAGAATTTCAACTATTAAAAAAATTATCTGTACATCCTGGCGTTCGTTTTACACATAGCTCACAATTTAATAACCACCTTATTTGGTCCTTATCCTCTACTTATGATTTTTCAGAAAAGCTAAAACTGAAAGCAGTGGTTGGTTCTGCATATAGAGCACCTAATTTTGAAGAACTTTTTTACTCTTTTGTAGATACAAACCACAATGTACAAGGAAATCCAGATTTACAACCAGAAGATGGTGTTTCTGTTTTTGTAAACCTAAAAAACAATTATAGAATAGCTAAAGAAGGGTTTTTAAATCAAAAACTCACATTCTTTTTTATAGACCTTAAGGATGCTATAGCTAGTATAACTACAGAAGATAATGAGGGTACCATTTTGTATACACAAGATAATATTGACTATAGTAAAAGATTAGGTTTTAATTTAGAAAACAATTTTATCTATAAAAATTGGAATATAGGTATAGGTGCTACGTATTTAGGAGTAACTAGTACAATTAATGAATCTATAGATAATGATTCAGACTATTTATGGAGCTTAAATCTACAAGCATCTTTAGCGTATTCTATAGAAAAATGGAATACTACCATTAACAGTCAATTAAAACATACAGGTAAAACACAAGGTGTATTTACTGATACAAATGGCGAATTATTTATTGGTGAAACCGATGCATTTACCTGGTTAAACGCCTCGATAAGAACAGATATTACACCAAGAATAAACGCAACATTAGGGGCTAGAAACCTATTAGATGTTGTAAACATAAATACTAATGCTTCTGCTGGAGCGCATACTGCAGCAACATCAAGTTCAAGACTAATTGGTAATGGCCGATCTTATTTTTTAAAACTATCCTATAATTTAAATTTTTAAAACTAATAATTATGACAAACAAATTTTTAACACTAATATTAATAGCTACCACTGTACTTATTACAAGTTGTAGTAGTGATGACAACGGAGGAAGCTCAGAAGAAATAACTACACCAGCTTCTACTGGAGGAATTATAGATCCTGATGTAGGTGGATTTAATCAACCAAACCGTGTTTTTGTAGACTTAAGTACAGGTAATCAAGTAGCTGTAACTCGTAATGCATGGGAAATAGCTGTTTATAACGGTTCGGAAAACAGAGTTTTTATTAACAATACTTTATTAGTTTCTGCTGCAGAACTAGATGGTATTACTGATATTACAGCAGTAACAGAAACAACAGTATTAACCTCTCCACTAACCTTAAACGCACTAGATCAAACCTTTACTCCAACAACAGTTACTGTTAATACTGTTGCTGAATTAATAGAAGGTTTACCAGTAAATTACTACCAATATGGCGATTTAGACGCTGGTATTTCTTTTACAGATAGTAAAGAAGGAGAGTTATCTGGTACTGCTTTTGAAGAAATTTCAACAACAGATAGTGAGAACAATGTATATATTGTAAACCTAGGAAACGAAATACCAACAACAAATAGCGGTACCATAAACACTACTGGAGACGCTAGAGGATACCTAAAAGTTAGGGTATTAACAGATGGTAACACATACACCATTCAGTATGCTGCATTAAGTAATACAACAGATTATTCAGAACTTACTGTAACTAAAGATAGTAACTACAACCTAACTTATGTAAGCTTAACAGATGAACAAGTTGCTACTTTAGAGCCAACTTCTTCTAATTGGGATATTGACTTTGGTGGTGTATTTTCTTATTACGGTTTACAAGGTACATTAGCAGCAGGTTTAACCTATTCAGATTATACGTTACACAATACACTTGGAGGTGTTGGTTTATATGAAGTTACTGTTGAAGATGATACAACACCTAGTTACACTAACTTTACATATGCAGATGTTACCGAAGCAAGTTTTGTTTATAATGATCGTGCTATTATAGGAAGTGGTTGGAGAAGTGTTGACTACATAACTGGAGAAACCACTGTAACAGAAGACAGATACTATATTGTAAAAGATACTGACAATAATTACTACAAATTAAGATTCACTGCAGTAGAAAGCGAAAATGGAGAAAGAGGTTATCCTCAATTTCAATATGAATTATTACAATAACCTTCGTTTAATATTTTATAATATTAGTCTATTATAAAACAAAAGCCACTCCTTAAAGGGTGGCTTTTTTATTCTAATTAATCTAAATGATATATTTCTCTAATATCATTAAGTATGCTTTCAAAGTCTATTTTTAAATCTACTAAATTACCAGTATGAATATCAAAAACCCAACCATGAACAATTAAACCTCTACCACGTACTGCTTTTTGAATAGCTGCGGTTTTAATAAGGTTAACACATTGTTCTTGTACATTTAGTTCTACTAAACGTTCATACTTTTTTTCTTCGCATGTAATAGCATTAAGCTCTTTGTTATGAATACGATATACGTCTCTAATATTACGAAGCCAAGGGTTTAACAAACCTAAATCTGCAGATTGCATAGCTGCTTTTACACCACCACAACCATAATGACCACATACTACTACGTGGTGTACTTTTAGGTGTGATACCGCATAGTCTACTACAGACATGGCATTTAAATCTGTACCAATAACCATATTAGCAATATTTCTGTGTATAAAAGCATCACCAGGACCTAAACCCATTAATTCTTCAGCAGTTACGCGACTATCAGAACAACCAATAAACAGTAATTCTGGATTTTGTCCTTCACCTAATTTATCAAAGTAATCTTTATCCTCTTTTAGTTTGCGCTTGATCCAGGCTTTATTGTTTTCAAATACAGTATCTAAATTCATATTTTATTTTATTAGTACTCGTCTTTCACGTTTTCTTTAATCCACTTAACACAACCATTAAAGCTTTCAAATATATGTTCTTTAGGAATTAAATCTGGTATAATATCAATCCTTTCCATCATATATTGTGGTTGTTTTAGTAAACCAACAAAAAGCACTGTAATTTTATTTTTTTGTAATTCAAGAAGAAGATCTTCCATTGCATATAAACCTGTTTGATCCATATATTGCATTCTTCCTAAGCGCAAAATAACTGTTTTAGCGGTATTAGGAATTTGTAATGATAAAGCTTGAAAATCACTAGTAGAACCAAAAAACAAAGGGCCTTTTAGGTGTTTTATAAAGACTTCTTCTTTAAGGTTTTCTGGAAACCCAACCTCATCAGACCATACTTCTTCTTTTAATGATTTAACATCTGAACGTTCTGCTGTTAAATCTCCTATTTTTTTCATAAACATTAATGAAGCAATAACAAGTCCGATACCAACAGCATAAATTAAATCCCAAAACGTAGAGAGTAATAATACAACAATCATAATTAACACCTCTGAACTTAGTTTAAATGGTCCTAATTTAATATCTCTAGGTAAACTTGGTATGGCTTTAAGGCCTTTATAATCCATAACTCCAATACCAACAGTAATTAAAATACCTGCTAATACAGCCGCTGGAATTTTAGATGCAACAGGAGCTAAGGCAAGCATAATAACGAGTAGCATGACACCTGCAATCATACCAGACAATTTTGTTTTACCTCCTGCATTAATGTTTACAACCGTTCTAATAGTTGCTCCTGCACCTGGTATACCACCAAAAATGGCTCCAATACTATTTCCAATACCTTGGCCTATTAGCTCTTTATTAGGTTTATGTTTGGTTTTGGTCATATTATCTGCCACCACACTAGTTAATAAAGAATCTATTGCTCCTAAAAGAGATAATGTTAATGCAGTAAATATATAAGGCGTAATACTACTTAAGCTAAAACCGGTAATTATTTCTAATTTTGGCATTGGAATTCCGCTAGGAATCTCTGAAATGGGTCTGTAGCCTAAATTAAACCCGTAGGCTATACCAGACATTATTACCAGAGCAACTAAAGTACTAGGTATGGTGGTAGTGATTCTTTTAAAGCCATAAATAATAAATATGGTACCTAAAGCTAAAATAAGCTCTAGCCAATTAATATTTTGTAAGGCTCTTGGTAGTACTTTTAAGGCTCCTATGGTACCAGAAGCATCTTTTGCTGCCAGTGTTTGTGACTCTTTTAAAATTTGTTCTGGTGTAATTTGATGTGCTCGGTTTATGGTTTCTTTAAAATCTTCAAGCACTAAAATACCCTCACCAGCTTCTTCTTTTAAAATATTTTCAAGAATAACTTCTTCTGCTTGTGGCTTAAACTGTTCTACAAACTCCTGATCTTCTTTAGGATAGTAACCTATTGACGGCAAAATTTGTGTTAACAAAATAATAACACCAATAGCAGTCATAAAACCAGAAACCACTGGGTATGGTATATATCTAATATATTTACCAAGACCTAAAAAACCAAGACCTACTTGTATTAAACCCGCTAATAAGAAAACGGTTAAAATTGCAGGAAGTGCTTTTTCAACACTACCATCATTTGCAGCTACAATTCCAGCAATAACAACCATACTAACGGCTGTCATTGGTGCTGTTGGGCCAGAAATTTGTGTTGCTGTACCTCCAAAAAGCGCAGCAAAAAAGCTAATAAAAATGGCTCCATACAGCCCTGCTTCTGGTCCTAAGCCTGAAGATACACCAAATGCTAAGGCCAATGGCAAGGCAACAATTCCTGCCGTAATACCACCAAAAGCATCCCCTTTGATATTTGAAAATAAATTTTTCATAGTTGTTTAATTCTTTTATCAAAATAGCAAAAAATTAAATAAAAAAAATCAATTCAACATTATATTTATTAAAAATTTACAAATGCAATAACATTTACTTGGTCTCTACCTGAGTTTTCAAAAAACTGATTCATATAGCCTAACTCTAATCGAAGTGCGTTAGAAACTTTGTAACCTAAACCTGCAAACATTCTATTTCTATCAAAAACATCAGGTTTAGTATTTATAAAAATCTCATTATACATAGAAACATACCATGGGTTAAAGGATTCTTTTTTATACTGAAGAGGTATATTCACACCTAGAAAATAGCGCAATCGCATTTTAAAGTCTTCTTCTACAAAACGTTGTTCAAACCTGTAACGATGACTAAGTTTTACAGCTCCAATATTTTGTTTTGTTGTAAACTGTTGAAAAACCCGATGTTCATTAACAGCTACTTTATCGGTATCTGTGTTTTCTAGATAATTTTCAGATAAAATATACCCATAACCTAATAATAAATTATTGTTGTTTTCTGATAAGTTATAACCAACACCTGTTCTTAATAAAAGCTGTTCTAAATCGCCAATTGCATCATAATTTCTGTATTGTACTTCAGTATGAATATTCCATTTAGAATTTATTTTTTTGTTTCCTATATAAATTAGCCAATTTCCCAGATTACTCTCTTGGCTATTAGCAAAAAATGGCAACACTAATATTAAAATTAGTGTTGCCATAAAAGTTTTCTTTTTCATTAAAGCTTTTAGTTTTTATTAATAAAACGCTACAGCACCTGTATTTATATCATACATTGCACCTACAATTTTAATTTCACCTTTCTTTTCCATTTCAGAAAGAATAGGGCTTTCTGCATGAATTCTAGCTATGGTTAATTCTACATTTTTCTTAGATACTTTATCAACAAATTCTAAGTTTTTTGAGTTTCTTAAGCTTTCATCTTTTGGCTCTGCTACTGCATTTACTGCTGGATTAATTTTTTCAATTAACTTAGTAAGGTTACCCATTTCTGCATGATCACAGGCTCCTTTTATTGCTCCGCAACTGGTGTGCCCTAATACTACAATTAACTTTGTTCCTGCTAATTTACATGCAAACTCCATGCTTCCTAAAATATCTTCGTTTACAAAGTTTCCTGCTATACGCACGCTAAAAATATCTCCTAAGCCTTGATCAAAAACAAGCTCTGCAGATACGCGTGAATCTATACAACTTAAAATAGTTGCAAATGGAAATTGACCTTCACTTGTATCATTTACCTGTTCTAAAAGATTACGGTTTGCTTTTAAATTATTTTGAAATCTTTGGTTTCCTTCTTTTAAATATTCTAATGACTTTGCTGGTGTCATTGTTGACTGGGTTTCTCTTGTATGTGCTTTCATAGTTATATTTTTCTTTAAGATACTACTTTTATAATATCTATATTTTGTCTTCTGTTAATAATAGCGAAACATTAAGCGTATTTATTATGTCTCTTTTTGTTTTATTGTTTTTATCTAAACACATTAAATTTATTTTGTTTTTAGATACGTATTTTGATACACTTTCTAATGCTTTATCACTTTCTTCAAAAATATATTCAAAATTATTATTGTTTAAAGTTGTGTTTTGTGACACTTCATTATTTGTACCTTTAGTAATATGGAATGTTTTAATTGGTGCTTTTGTTTTATTAATTAATTTTTGAATAGCATTAATATTTAAACTTTTATCTACAGTATTTAAAACCCCTAAAGAAACCTCTTGATTTGGTTGTAGTGCATCTTGATTAGATGCAATCATAACTGGTCCTTTATACGTTTTTAAAACAAATTCTGTAATATTATCTCCAATAAAATTAATTTTTTTTCCATTCTTTTTACCAAGCACTACCATGTCTGGTTTATTTTCTTGGATATACGATTCAATTTCATGTTTTACATTTCCGAAAGATAATTTATAGTCTATTCTTACCTTATATTCTTTAGCAATAGGCTTTACAATAGTTTCTATTTTTTTATCTGTAATTAAATGTTTTTCATTAATAGATCGCATAGCAGAGAGTTGGCTTTCTCTTTCTACTACTTCTATAGGCTTTTTTATATGAAATAGTGTTATTTCACCATCAATCATTTTTGCCAAGCTTACAGTGCTTTTTAAATCTAAATCGTGGTTGTTTTTTAAGTCTGAAAGTAGTAAAATTTTATATTTCGCATTTTCCATAATTCGTTAACTTAAACTTATATTAGATTTAGGTCTTAGTTGAAAAAACTCAATAAAACTTGGTGGATTTTCAACAACACCACGTTTAGAAATTAACTTGATATCAATATTTCTTTCTTTTGCTTTAAAGGCAAAATCTTCAAGAATTTCAATAATATCATAGTCAAGATATCTTGTTTTTCTAACATCAAACTCTAAATAAGTATCTCTTGGTAAACTGTCTAATTCTTTTAAAATAGCTCCTTTATTAAAGAAGGTTACTTCTTCTGCCAGTTCCATTTTAATTTTATGTTTTCCGTTGCTTTTATCTTCAATATGTAAGAAGTGAGAGTTTTGGTAACTTTTTAATAAAACCACTACAATACCAACCATTAAACCTAAACCAATACCTACTAATAAATCGGTAAATACAATACCAATTATGGTAACAAAAAATGGTATAGACTGTTTCCACCCTAATTTATACATTTTTTTAAACAAAGCAGGTTTTGCCAGCTTGTAACCAACTAATAATAAAATGGAAGCCAATACAGATAAAGGAATTTTATTAAGTAGATTAGGAATTAAAATAACAGATATTAACAGTAATAAACCGTGTAATATTGTAGACATTTTACTTTTACCTCCAGATTGAATATTAGCAGAACTACGCACAATTACTTGTGTTATTGGTAAACCACCAATTAAACCAGAAATAATATTACCTGTTCCTTGTGCTAACAACTCTCTATTGGTAGGTGTTACATTTTTATCTGGATCTATTTTATCTGAAGCCTCAACACATAAAAGGGTTTCTAAACTTGCTACTAAAGCAATAGTAAATGCTACAACCCAAACCTGAGGGTTTGTAATTGCTGAAAAGTTAGGAAAACTAAATTGCCCTATAAAAGAGTTAAAATCTTCAGGAACTGGCACACTAACCATGTGGTTTGCACTAATAGATAATAAGTCGTGATTTTGCGTTAGCATAAAAAATATAATACCTAATACTACCACAACAAAAGGCCCTTGAATAACCTCAAATACTTTTGATTTTTTACTTAAAACTTTTTCCCAGAATATTAATAGAATTAAACTGATTAGCCCTATTAATGCGGCTCCTGGATGAATATTATTTAACATGGCAAATAACTCTGAAAACGTATTACCTCCATCAATTTCAAAAAACTCTAAGTCCCAAGCAGACTCTTCATCATAGCCAAAAAAGTTAGGTATTTGTTTTAAAATAATAATAATACCAATACCTGTTAGCATTCCTTTAATAACAGAAGACGGGAAATAATACCCAATAATACCTGCTTTTAACACACCAAAAAGTAGTTGAATTACACCACCTAAAACTACAGCTACTAAAAAGTTTTCATAACCTCCCAAGCTACCAATAGCTGTTAATACAATAGCTGCTAAACCAGCAGCAGGACCACTCACTCCTATTTTAGAGCCACTTAAGGCTCCTACTACAACTCCTCCTATAATACCAGCAATTAAACCAGAGAAAAGAGGTGCTCCACTGGCTAATGCAATACCTAAACATAAAGGTAATGCAACAAAAAATACAACGACACTTGCAGGCAGGTCGCTTTTAAACGTTTTAAACATAAAATGATTTCTTTTGGGCTAAAGATTGTTATCTAAAGCCTATTTTCTTAATAATTTTTTTGGGGACTTAAGCAGTCCTATTTTTTTTAAAATATTAAGAAATGAAATCTGGTGGTGGAGAAATTAAATTGAAATGTGGAATAGGATAATTTTTAAAAACATATCCCGAATTGTTTTCGTTAGAAGCAACATCAAAATAGAATTCGCATGTTTTATGGTTTAAAAATAAAACAGGAGCGTCTACGGTACAACTTTCGTTTTCTTCTTCAGATACAGAAAAAACAATAGAAACGTCAATGGTATCATCAACTATTGTTAAAATAGTTGGTGCAACTATAAACAGTATAAAAATTACTGATAAAATTATAGATACTCCTTTTTTTGACATTTCTTTTTTAAAAATTAACTGTAAATATACTATTTTAAACCGTTACTGTGTTATGTAAATTTAAATTTCGTTTAAAGCTTTTATAGCATCGTTAAAAATCCATCCTTCTTTACCATCTGTAAGCTTGATTTTTTTCCAGTTATTAACAGTATCTAAAATTAAAACTTTGGTTCCTTCATGAAGTCTAAAAGATTCTTGACTCCTTAAATTAGGCTCACTTTTTACTATAGCTTCTTGTGAAAACACAATTGCAGGATTATATTTTTTGTCTATATCATATTTTTTAAATGCAAAAAATAAGGTGATTATAGCTAAAAATAAAAAAGCCGAACTACCTACAAATGCAAATCTTTTTCTGTTGGAAGAATAACTAAAATAGTACCACAACGACAATAACACAAAAAGAACCATTGCAAATACCGAAGCATAAGCCCAACCATTAAAACTAAAGGTATTGGTTAGATTTTTAAACAGTTTACTTATACCAACTTCTGGCACCACATCTATAGCATCTACAGTCATGTTTCTTGCAAAGGCAATATTGTTTTGTATTTCTTTATCATTAGGAGAAAGCATTAATGCCTTTTCAAAGTAATAAATACTTGGTGCAATATTATTTAATTTATAATGTGCATTACCAAGGTTATAATACAAGGATGCAGAATGCTTATTAGCGTTTAAAACAGCTTCATATTTAGCTATTGCTTCTGTAAACTTACCTTCATTATACAACGCATTTCCTTCTTCAAAAAGGGTATTGTTTTGCGCTACAGAAAGTGTAGTGAGTAAAAAGGTTACTATGTAAATTATATGTTTCATATTAACGAATTTGCTTATCTATTTCTGAAATTGCTTTAGATGCTTTTTCATAATCTTGTTGCATTTCTACCTGTGTAATTGGTGTATAACGTGCCAATTCACAGTTTTTAAGTATGCTAACAAACTCTAAAACAGTTGCATTTTCTACTTCCTTTTCGTTTAATATTTGGGTAATTTTATCTTTACTAAAATCACTAGTCTCTATTTGCAGTTTGGCTTTTAAATAATTATGTAAGGCTTTTTCTAGTGCGACATAAAACGCTTCTTTTTGACCCAGAGTACGTTTTGCCTCGCTTAAATATTTTTTAGCTAGTTTATCTGCTTTTCTAATTTTATTACCTGTAACATCTGCTAAACGCTCATCGCGCTTGTTTCTAAACACAATAGCTAATGGTATTGCTAAAAGTGGTCCTAATAAAGCCGTCCAGAAACCTGTAGATTTAAAGAAGTTCTTTTTGGTTGTAGAAACTAAATTAGCTTTGGTTTTTATAAATGCAAAATGATCATTTCCTAAAACAGGCTGTTTGTTATTAGTACTTGTTATAGCATTATTATTCGCTGCTTCATTATTTGTTGGTCCTTCTAGTACATCAATAATTAACTCACTTGAGCTTAATGTTTTGTAGCTTTCTGTTTTTAAATCAAAATAAGAAAAAGAGATGCTTGGCAAAGGATATTTACCTTTAAATTGCGGAACTACAGTATAACTCTGGCTTCGTTTTCCTTGCATTCCGTTAATTGTAGTAGAAACTTTGTCTCTATTTTCTGGTTCATAAACTTCTAAAGAACTAGGAATACTAAGTTTTGGTAACTCAAATAACTTTAAGTTACCATTACCTGAAACTGTAACTGTTGCTTGAAGCGATTCTGATGCATTTAAGGCTTGTTTTGAAGTAGCAACCTCAAAATCAAAATCACCCACTGCTCCTGTAAAATTAGCAGGTTTATTATTTTCTGGTAATGGTTTTACATTAATTTTTCTGCTTCCTGCAGAAATGGTTTTGTTTGCTTGTGTCATTAAACGCTCGCCAAAGATGTTACGTCTGTTTGTTGGCACATCTACTGTAATATCTAAGCTTAAGGGCTCTATTTCAAGTTTTCCTGTTTTTTGAGGATATAACACTGTTTTGCGTAAAACCACATATCTATAGTCTTCGCCTTTATAAGTTCCGTTTAATATTTTTAGTCCTTTTATGTCTATGTTTTGCGACCAGAAATCGTTGTATCTTGGACTATCTGTTTCTCTCCAGTTGCTAACTCCTGTATTTGGCGAAACATATAGTTTATAGACTACAGTAATGGCTTCGTTTAAATAAGGGTTTGTTTTAGAAACCTCTGCTACTAAATGAATATTGTCATCTATATCTATTGCTGGATTGTTAGGATCATTAGGTTTATCTACCGCTTTAGAAACAACTACAGCTATAGGAGTTGTTTTATAGGTTTCTCCATTAATTTCTATAGTGGCTTGATTAATTGTAAATTTTCCTTGTTTTTTTGGTGCTAAAAAGTAGCTATAGCTTTTATTAAATGATTTTTTACCATTTACCCAAGAATGACTAACAGACTGGTTTGGTCCTGCAACAACATTAAAATCTTTAAAGCTTGGAGGATTAAAATTATCGCCATCTTCATTCATTTCAAAATCTATACGCAAGCGTTCATTAACGCCTAGTTTTTTCTTACTTACTTTAGCTTCAAATTTTACTTGTGCAGAAGCAATACTTGTAGCAAGTAGTATAAATAGTATGGTGATGTGTTTTATTGTTTTCATTTTAATTTACGATTTTTGATTTTGCATTACGATTTATTTTAAAATAGTAATGCAGCATTCAGCATTCGTTTTACCAATCTTTTTCTGTTTGAACGCGTTCACCTTTGGTTTTTTGAGCATTCATTTTATCTTGTACTTTTTGTTCTTGATCATTCATAGCTTCTAACAAGTTTTTAACTTGTTGTGGCGATAATTGTCCTGGCTGTTGTTGTGGTTTTGGATTCTCTTTTTGTTCCTCTTCGCCACCTTTTCCTTCATCTTCTTTTTCGTCTTTAGGATTGCCATCTTCATCTTTTTCATCTTCACCTTCCTTTTTATCTTGATCTCCTTCGTCTTGTTGGTCTTGATCCTTATCCTGATTCTCGTTTTCTTTATCTTTATCTTGATCTTTTTCCTGATCTTGATCTTTTTGATCTTCTTGCTCTTGTTGATCGTCTTTATTCTCTTCGTTTTGATCTTTATTCTGGTCCTGTTGATCTTGTTGTTGCTCTGCACATTCTTTTGCTAAAGCATAATTATAACGTGTTTGATCATCTAAAGGATTGTTTCGTAATGCATTTTTAAACGCTTCTGCAGCTTCTTTACATTGTTTATTTTGCATTAAAATATTACCTATATTATGATAGGCCTTATACTTTTCATCTTTTGTTGTGGCATATTTTGCCGTTTGTTTTAGTCTGTATAAAGCTTCGTCATAAATTCCTTTTTTGTAATAGGTGTTTGCTAAGTTATACGCGCCAACAGCATAGTTTGGTTGTTCTGAAATAGCTTTTCGGTATTCCATTTCTGCCGAAACATAATCTTCATTATCTACCAAAATATTAGCATCATAGACTAGGTCATTTGCTTTGTTTTTTGCAAGCATTTCCTGAGCTTCTTTGTCTTTGTCTTGCGCAAAAGAAGCTATACTAAAAAGGGTTAATATGATTATTACTATGTGTTTCATTTATATTTTACTAAATTATAAAACTACTGGTTTGGTTATAGTTAAAGGTTTTATAAAATTATTTACTTCTTAAATCACTAAAGCCTTTTGTTTTTTGCTAAAGATGATGTTTTATTATAGGTTTTCGTTGAATAGGTTTAGTTTTTTTAACCATTCTGTTTTTCGTTCTAACAAAAAGATGTCTATAAACAGAAGAAGAAATGCCAATGCTAAAAACCATTGAAATTGGTCTTTAAAATCTGCAAACTCTTTGGCTTCAAATTCTGTTTTATCCATTTTATTTAAAATATCTCTAATGGTACCAACTACTTCATTGGTGTTTTTTCCGTTAATATAAACACCATTGGCTTCTGCAGAAATGCTTTTTAAATTTTCTTCGTTTAAGCGAGTGATTACGGTTTCTCCTTGTCTGTCTTTTTTATAATTTAAGGTAACACCATTTCTTTTAATTGGTATTGGTCCTCCTTTTACATCACCAACTCCAATGGTAAAAATTCTAATACCCTGTTTGCTTGCTTCTTCAGCAGCGCGAATTGCAGATTCGCCAAAATGGTCTTCACCATCTGAAATAATAATTAAAACTCTATTGGTTTGCTCTTCATTATCAAAATAAGTTTCTGCTAATTCTATGGCGCCATTTATTGCTGTACCTTGCGAAGACAACATATCTGTATTCATGTTTTGTAAAAACATTTTGGCTGCTGCATAGTCTGTAGTGATAGGTAATTGCGGAAATGCTTTTGCTGCATAGGCAATAATACCCACTCTATCACTTGCTAGATTGTTAATTATTTGGGTTACTAATTGTTTTGATTTATCTAGCCTGTTTGGTGCAATGTCTTCTGCCAGCATACTTTTAGAAACGTCAACAGCAAATACAATATCTACACCTTCGCGTTTTACGGTTTCTAGTTTTGTACCTACTTTAGGGTTTACCAATGCAATGGCTAAGCTGGCAAATGCCAAACATAAAACAACAACTTTTAATATGCTTTTAAAAAGGGATTGATTTGGACTTAATTTTTTTAAGATTGTTTTATTGGCAAAGTTTTTTTGCGCTTTATGTTTCCATAATTGAAGCAACAAAAAGAGTAGGATTATTACTGGAATAATCACTAAAACCCAAAACCATATTTTTTCTTCTAATTGATACATTTATTTTAGTATTCAGTAATAGTATTCAATAAGCAACTTAGCCTTGAACACCTAGTTTTTAAATTAAACAAAGCTTCTAAAAATAGTGAAACGCAATAACAGCTCTATTGCTAAAAACAGTCCTGCTAAAAGCACTAACGGACGATATTTTTCTTCGTAATTATAAAATTTAAACTCTTCTATTTCTGTTTTTTCTAGTTTATTGATTTCGTCATAAATTTCGGCAAGCTTTTTATTATTGGTTGCTCTAAAGTATTTTCCTCCTGTAGCATCTGCAATTTCTTTAAGTAATGCTTCGTCAATTTCTACTTGTACTCTTGCGTATTGAAAAGAACCATTTGGGTTCACTGCATAAGGAGATAGCGCCATACCATTAGTACCTAAACCAATAGTATATACCTTAATACCATATTCTACCGCTAATTCACTTGCTATTTTAGGGTCTATAAAACCAGAGTTATTAACTCCATCTGTAAGTAAAATAATCACCTTACTCTTGGCCTTACTGTCTTTTAAACGATTTACAGAGGTTGCTAAACCCATTCCTATTGCGGTACCTCCTTCAATAATATTGTTATATCTAATTTCGTTTAAAGAACGTAGTACAATAGATTTATCACTGGTAATTGGTGTTTTTGTGTAGCTTTCTCCTGCATACTCTACCAAACCTATTCTGTCATTTGGTCTTCCTGCTATAAATTCTGCTGCAACATCTTTTAAGGCTTCTAAACGATTAGGACTTAAATCTTTTGCCAACATACTTGCAGAAACATCTATTGCCATAACAATATCTATACCTCGTGTAGTTTTTGTTTTTGTAGAAACATCTACTGTTCTAGGTCTTGCCATTGCTGTTATTAATGCTGCTAAAGCTGCTAAACGTAAAGCAAAAAGCAAATGTCTTAATTTTGGCAACCAAGAATTTGTTACCTTAAAACCTTTTAAACTAGACATTTTTAATTCTGCGGTTTGCTTATTATGCTTAAAAACATACCATAGCAATGCTAATGGAAGTAATAAAAACAACCAGAAAAATTCTTTATTTAAAAATTCTATTCCTTCAAACATGGTTTACTTTTCTTCTTGTTCTTTTTTTGCTATTTCTTCTTTAATTAACTCTACAGAATTAACAATTCTTTCTGCAATTTCTTTAGCATACACATCCCCTTTTCTGTAGGTAATTGCTATTTCTTGTATTACATTTTGTGATGTAAAATGCAACAAGATATATTCACCATCATAATAGTTTTCTGTACCTGCAACAGGTAGGCTAGCTGTTCCATAGGTTTTTAAGCCTTCGGCATTATTAGGGGTTACAAATTTTTCGTTTTTAACAAGCATATTTTCAACCCCTTGCTTTTCTAACTCTTGAATTGCCTTTTCTGAAATTTGATAAAGATCTATTTTTTCTTGACCTTCTTGCTGATTAACTTTTAGTGTGCTAAGCTTTACACTTAAAGGCTCTGAAACGGTACCAAAGCTAAAAACACTCATTTGTAATTGTGCTTTTATTTCTTCTGGTACTGGCGGATTATCTCTTTTTAAAACCTTTGGTGTTGTTATTGTAATTGCAGGAAAACCATAATCACTTGTTACCCAATTTCCTTCTAACAACTCTTTACTTTCATGACCTAAAATGGTATCTTTTACATAACCAAAACCATATTTTAAACCAAAACCTACAAACGTAGCAATACACAGCGCTACAATTGTAACTATGGTAATGATTATATTTTTACGCTTTTGCTTTTTTTCTAGTTCTTCCTGGTATTTTTGGTCTTGTTTTTTCTCTTCTTCGGTTGGTTCTGGCAAGGCTTCTTTTACTTGATCTATTTCTACATCAATAGTATTTCTATCTAACTTTGCCAACTCTATATCTGGAGCAGATTTTGCGAATTTTACTAAATCGGCACGTTTTAAAATAGTTTCAATATTTTTAATATCGTCTTTACTAATATCTATTTGATTGCCATCTTTTAATAAATTTAACCTATTTATTAACTCATCTGTAGTACTTTCTAAAGCACGATCATAGACTTTTTCGTCTAGATATTTTCTAATAATAAAGGTTAACTCAGAATAGTAATCTTTTATTTCTGCATTTTCTAAATAACTACTTTTATCTAAATTTTGAAGCGCTATTTTTGCTCTATCATAAGGTGGAAGCAATGCAATTTTTTCTTCTTTTGTAAGTGGTTTTTTTCGCCAAATAAACCAATACAACAAAAACGCTACTACAGCAAGAACCAATAAAGTAAGTAGTAAATTTTTAAACCATTGGCTTGGTGTTTTTTCTACTTCAATAATTGGTTTTATATCATACAACCCTTGTTTTGTAGTATCTACCACAATATTTTTTACTTCTACCTGTAAAGAGTCTGTTTGAAATACTTTGGTACCAATTACAATTTTTTGTCTTGGAATGGTATATGCTCCAGAATCAAATTGCGTTAAACCATATTTTTTTATAAGCTTATATTTTGCATTTTCTCTAGTGGTGTCTATGGCATAAGATTCTATAACTTCTAAAGGAAGAAATGTTTGCCCTTCAGGAAAAACCACAACGTTTGTGGTATCTGTTTCTACTTGTACTTTATAGGTAATTTGCGCTCCTATTTTTATAGAAGTAGAATCTATAGAAGATGTCATTTGTTGTGCAAATGAAAATACAGAAAATAGAATAAAGAATAAAGACAGTACTAATACTCTTGCCTGCTTTATTTTATCATTCAAAAATCTAAAATCGTAATTCATAAATCGTTAATCTTTTTATCCTCTTCTTTTAAAATAACCTAAAAGCTTTTTTACATAACTTTCATCTACACGACAATCTATGGTTCCTGCTCCAGATTTAGCAAAACTATCTTTATAATATGCTACTTTTTCATGATAGAATTTAGCGTAATTTCTGCGTACCGATTTAGATTGTGTATTTACCAATAGCATTTCTCCTGTTTCTTCATCCTGCATTTGCACTATACCAATATTAGGCATTTCTTCTTCATGCTTATCATATACTCTAATTCCGGTTACATCATGTTTACCTGCAGCTATTTTTAAGGTTTGCTTATAGTTGTCTGCAATAAAATCTGAAAGCACAAAAACAATGGCTTTCTTTTTCATTACGTTACGCATAAACTTTAAAGCTTCGGCCACATTGGTACCTTTACTCTTTGGTTGAAACTCAATTAACTCACGTATAATACGCAGTACATGCGATCTTCCTTTTTTTGGTGGTACATAAAGCTCTACCTCATCGGTAAATAAAATAAGACCAATTTTATCATTATTCTGTGTTGCCGAAAAGGCTAAGGTTGCAGCTATCTCTGTTACTACTTCGTTTTTAAACTGCTCTTCTGTACCAAACAATTCAGATCCAGAAACATCTACCATAAGCATCATAATAAGTTCTCGTTCTTCTTCAAAAACCTTTACATGTGGTATTATTGTTCTTGCAGTAACATTCCAATCTATATTACGTACATCGTCACCATATTGATACTGTCTCACTTCAGAAAAAGTCATACCACGTCCTTTAAAGGTAGAATGGTATTCTCCTCCAAAAATATGATCAGACAACCTACGTGTCTTGATCTCAATTTTTCGTACTTTTTTTAGTAATTCTTTGGTATCCATTTTTACTCTGTCATTCCGTATTTAATACGAAATCTATCAAATTAAGTTTTCAATAATTATTAATGAGACTCCTGCTTTCGCAGAAATGACAAGTCTATGGTACTTCTATCTCGTTTACAATTTTGTTTATAATATCAACAGAGGTGATATTTTCTGCTTCTGCTTCGTAGGTAATTCCTATTCTATGACGTAATACATCATACACTACAGCACGAACATCCTCAGGTATTACATACCCTCTTCTTTTAATAAACGCATAACATTTTGCAGCTGTAGCAAGGTTAATACTACCACGAGGAGATGCACCAAAAGAAATTAATGGCTTTAAGTCTTGTAATTTATATTTTTCAGGATAACGTGTAGCAAAGATGATATCTAGAATGTATTTTTCTATTTTTTCATCCATATATACTTCACGCACCACTTGTTGTGCTTTTATAATTTGCTCTACAGAAACTACAGCATTTACTTTTTCCCAAGAACCTTTTAAATTAGCTCGCATAATTAATTGCTCTTCTGCTTGTTTTGGGTAATCTATAACAGTTTTAAGCATAAAACGGTCTACTTGTGCTTCTGGTAAAGGGTAAGTTCCTTCCTGCTCTACAGGATTCATAGTAGCCATTACTAAAAACGGCTTATCTAACTTAAAAGTATCATCACCAATAGTTACCTGCTTTTCTTGCATTGCTTCTAATAAAGCAGATTGTACTTTTGCAGGCGCTCTATTAATCTCATCTGCCAGTACAAAGTTTGCAAATATTGGCCCTTTTTTAATTTTGAAGTCGTTTTCCTTCATGTTATAAATTAAAGTACCAGTAACATCTGCAGGTAATAAATCTGGAGTAAACTGTATTCTACTAAAACTTCCAGCTACAGCTTGAGAAAGCGTATTAATAGCTAAGGTTTTTGCCAGACCAGGAACACCTTCTAATAAAATATGTCCTTGACCAAGTAATCCTATTAGTAATCGCTCAACCATATCTTTTTGGCCAACAATTACTTTATTCATTTCTAATGTAAGTAAATCTACAAAAGCACTCTCCTTTTCAATTTTCTCGTTAATTGACTTAATATCAACTGTACTTGTAACTTCCATCTTTTTTAATTTTTAAAGGCTTGAATTTAACATTCATAATTTGGAAGTGCAAATTGTTAAAATTTTCAATGCCTTGCTGTTAATAATTGGTTAAAAGTTATAGTGTTTAATATATGTTTAAGAGTTTTTCTTTTCTATTTTTAATGTTCAAAATAAAAAAAATGACTACTAAATTGTTTTCAAGAATTATTGCAGGAACCATGACTTGGGGAGAATGGGGAAAACAACTCTCTAAAAAAGAGATGATTAACCTACTAAATTATTATGTATCAAAAGGTATTACAAGTTTTGACCATGCAGATATTTATGGAGGCTATACTACCGAAGCTGCATTTGGTAACGCTTTCGCGGAAAGCAATATAGCTCGTGAAAAAATTCAATTTATTAGCAAATGTGGTATTCAATATGTTTGTGAAAATAGAAACAACAAAGTAAAACACTACAATTACAGTAAGGAATATATTATTTGGTCTGTTGAAGAATCGCTAAAAAACTTGAAAACAGACTTTTTAGACCTTTTATTATTACACAGACCCAGCCCTTTAATGCATGCTGATGAAGTAGCAGAAGCCGTAACCATATTAAATAGTCAAGGAAAAATAAAAGCTTTTGGTGTTTCTAACTTTTCAACATCACAGGTAGACTTAATCTCTAAATACACAGAAGTTGCAGTAAATCAAATAGAATTTTCCTTAACACAGCACAGAGCTATGCAAAATGGCTCCTTAGACCAAATGCAAATAAACAACATTACACCAATGGCTTGGTCTCCACTAGGAAGTGTTTTTAAAGAAGATACAGAACAAACCAGACGCATACACAAGCAGCTAGGTGCTTTAATAGAAAAATACAACGCAACAGAAGACCAGCTTCTACTTGCCTGGATTTTAAAACATCCTGCTGGTATACACCCAGTAATAGGAACCACAAACCAAAAACGAATTGAAAATGCCGTAAAAGCAATTAATATAGAATTAGAACTAGAAGATTGGTTTAAAATTTTGGTAGCTTGTCAAGGACACAAAGTACCATAAATAAGCTAGCAGCATGCTGTTACGGTTTGCTATTGCTTACTCAAAAATAAATTAAAACACTTCCACTTACGTGGAAACGAAAAATAAATTTTCAATGAAAAAAACAGCATTAATAACAGGAGCTACAAGTGGCATTGGAAGAGCTACAGCTCATGAATTTGCAAAACACGGTATAAACCTAATACTTTGCGGAAGAAGACAAGAACGCTTAGATACTATAGAAAAAGCATTAAGCAAACAAACCAACGTACATACTTTAAATTTTGACGTACGTGACAAAAAAGCAACTTTTAATGCAATTGAATCGCTACCAGAAACGTTTAAACACATAGATATTTTAATTAATAATGCAGGAAATGCCCATGGCTTAGACCCTATTGAAACAGGAAACATAGAAGATTGGGATGCCATGCTAGACATTAATGTAAAAGGACTACTCTACGTTAGCAAAGCAATAATACCGATCATGACCAAAAACAATTCTGGACACATCATTAATATTGGCTCTTCGGCAGGAAAAGAAGTGTACCCAAAAGGAAACGTATATTGTGGCAGTAAACACGCTGTTTTAGCTATAACAGAAGGCATGCGAATTGACCTTAACCCTTACGGAATTAAAGTTGGCGCTATTAATCCTGGCTTGGTAGAAACCGAATTCTCAAAAGTACGCTTTAAAGGAGACGCTATAGCAGACACTGTTTACAAAGGCTACAAAGCCCTACAACCTGAAGATATAGCAGATATTATTTACTTTGTTATTACACGTCCTACTCATGTAAACATTGCAGACTTATTAGTGTTTCCAACCGCACAAGCAAGCAGCACTATTGTAAATAAAAATATTTAATTAACAAGAAACTCCCACTTTCGTGGAAAGTAAACCATGATTAATAAACGCCTTTTAATTAAAAACCTATTAGCTCACAACGATGAGAATAGTTTTTATGATAAAAAGCGAAAAATAAATATTAGCCAAAAAGAAGGAAAAGCAAAGTTTTTAAAACACGTGTGCGCGCTCTCTAACAGCAACCCTAAAAATAATTCATACATTGTAATTGGCGTAGAAGATGAAGACAATAAAATTATTGGTGTAGATTTTTTTGATGATTCTAAAATTCAGAATTTAATCAACGCATACTTAACCAATCCTCCAATTATACAATACGAAAATATCCCCTTCCCTCATTTGCCTGACAATAAAGTGGTAGGCTTAGTAACCATAAGATCCATTAACAAATTAACCTCTTTACGAAAAAACATCTGGAAATATTATGGTGGTGCTGTTTTTTTTAGAGATGGCAGTATGAGCATGCCAAAAAACTTTAAAAGTAATATCACAGATGAAAACTCTAAAATTGTTGAAGCAATAGAAAAACACTCACAAAACAACATACAACACACCCTAGATAGCGTTTTTAATTTTTTTTTGAAAAAAAAAGACTACCAACCTAAATACAAGGTTTTCAAAGAGTATTTTGTACTATGTTGGTCTGGACAAAAGAAAATTGTTGGTAAAGAAATTTTCTATTCGAGAGTAGATATTGAAATGGTAAACGAACAAGTACGTTTGTTTTTTTCAACTTTAGACGAGGTATCCATAAGCCATAACGACGATAGCTTTAAAATTGTTGAATATGTAAACCTAGGACTACATAATGCTTCAAAATATTATAAGCTTGAAGAAACCGTTATTCGCTTTGAAAATAACGCCAACTACACCATTGAAACCAATTTACTTTTTGAAGCGCCTCAATTTAACAAAAGAGTTTTATACCATATTTACAACGCGAATAACGCTTTATTAGAAAAACTTAAAAACAACCTAAAATTAAATAAAAACGAAAAAATAGATTTAGTTAATCTTCCGGAAACCTATTTAATTTGCTATTTAAACAATTTTCACGAAGCTATAGATAAACTTACAGAAGCAAAACCATATTTAAAAACACATAGTGAAGAAGCATATCTTTTTTATAAAGAATCGCTACGTATTCTTCGAAAAATAAAATATAGCTAATCTAGTATATAAAAAAACACCAAATATGTATTTGGTGTTTTTTATATACTCTTCAAATTTTCTAGAATTTACTACCTTTTTAATGTAAAGTGCGCGTTAAATTCTTTTTTACCTGAGCCTGTTAAATTATTTGGATCTCTATATTTTATCAAGAACCAATAATCACTTGATGGCATTGGCTGTCCATTAAAGGTTCCATCCCAACCAATACCTGTTGGACTTAATTGTTTTAATAGTTTACCATATCTATCAAAAATATAAATTACAGCATCTGGTTGGTTATTAATTCCTAAAATTTGCCAATTATCATTATAACCATCACCATTTGGAGTAAAAAATAATGGGTAATCAAGAAGTATTACTCTCACTTGATCTTCACCACAGTCATTAATATCTCTTACAGTTATAATGTGCTCTCCTGGTGCTACATTGGAAAAAGTATAGCTATTTGTATTAGGTGAATTACTTACCCAAGAACCATTATCAATACTAAACTCATAATCACCACTTCCTGTTGCAACAACATTTATTACATGGGTGCTTGCAAAGGCAGCTGTTGTTGTATAATCTAATACAGGTGGAGAACTTACAATTACATTTGTAATAGTATTTGGATCATTGACAGCTGTTACACATCCTGTTGCTATGTTGGTAACAATTACACTATAAGTTCCTCCTTGATCAGGAATAATAACGCTATCTGTTTCACTAACTAATAGGCTACCATTTAAAAACCATTCAAAACTATAGTTAACAGTATCTAATCCGGTATCAATAACTGGTGCATTTATAATATTGGAACCATTCATACAAACTACATAAAGATCGTCTAAATACACAACAGGTAACGGATTAACAACAATAGTCATAGTTTGTGAAATTGCACACTCTCCTGAATCTGGTGTAAACGTATAAGTTGTAGTTTGTGTATTATCTAAGGACGGACTCCATGTTCCTGAAATACCATTATTGGAAGTTACTGGTAAATTTGCCATTGCATCTCCAATACATATATCTGCTACTTGAGTGAATGTTGGCGTAACTTTGGCATTCACTGTAATAATCATTGTTTGTGTAGTAGCACATTCACTAGTACTTGGAGTAAAAGTATAGGTAGTAGTTATCATATTATTTAATGTTGGACTCCAAGTTCCAGTTATACCATTATTAGAGGTTACTGGTAAAGCTGCCAATGTATCACCTTCACAAATAGCTGCTACCTGAGTAAATGTTGGTATTGTTGGTGGTATAATTGTTACTTCAAAACTATTCTCATCGCTACAATTTGGTACTGTTCCTGTTTCTCCGTACACATAAACTGTTTGTGTACTAGTTAACATATCTCCTGCATTTAGCATCGTTCCCGTTCCTCCTGGACCTGTGTAATACGACCCAGAACTTAATGCCGGTAATATATATTCATTACATACACTAACATCTGATGGTGCATCTACTACTGGTGCACTATTAACTACTACTGTAACTGTATTTGTGGCTGTATCATTTGGCGCTGTTAATCCACTATCTATTAATGTCACCTCATAAGTACTCGTTACTGATGGTGGTGGGGATAAGACTAACGTAGATCCTGTTCCTAAAACTGTCGCATTTCCTTGTTCGGTCCAACTATAACTATATGTTCCTGTTGCTGCAGCTGGTGTTGGTGTTGCCGTTAAAGTTACATCTAAGCCTGCATCACTACATATTGATGGCGTATCTGCACTTGCCGAAACTGAGATAGAACAAACATTAATTGTTACTTCAAAACTAT
>NZ_JAHKPZ010000041.1 GCF_018860825.1 Lacinutrix sp. C3R15
TCCATATACGAGAACGTTACCTGCAAGCTGAAAAATGAAAAACGCAATTCTGATTTTAATAACGATTTTAACACTTACTTCTTGTGGTGGCGAAATTGATTTGGACTGGAAAAGTAAACGCAAATTGACTTACGAACAACTTCCATCTGACTTGCAAGCTGTTTTTCAAAAAAAAATCTATGCCATAAAAAATAGAGATACGACTGACTTTTTTGTTTTTTCTCTCGATTCAGGATATACATTAACTCATTATTGGACTGGAATGGGAAAAAACCTATTGAGCGAAGGATTTAATCATCATTTTGTGATTAATGACAAAAAATTTGAAATGGACGCAAATCAAGGCGACCCTTTTGTATTGCGCGAAGGAAAATTTTATTACACGACCGAGTTGAATTTAGCCGAGTACAACTACAAAAAAGCGGAATTTATAGAAATTGATTTGACAGAGGATTTAAAATAATAAGCAAACAGGGGAAAATGTTTCAAGATTCAATAACACTTAAAAATCGACATCAGAAATTCATAAAAACAGTTTCTGAAAACGGAATAGTTTACGGATTGAAAAGTAAAAACGGATTTGCAACATCAAGTTCGACACAATTTGAGGATGATAATGGAAATTCAATTGGAATAATATGCTTTTGGGCAGAAAAAGTTCGAGCAAAATCCTGTGCAAAAGACGAATGGAAAAAATATAAGGCTACCGAAATTCCATTAGCTGAATTTATGGAAAATTGGTGTGTTGGAATGGCTAATGATGGACTTCTAATCGGAACACAATTTGACCAAAATCTGTTCGGATATGAAGTCGAACCATTAGACTTGATAATAGAATTAACGACTGAATTAAAATCAATCGAAAAGGATTTGACATTCCGAAAATTTAATGGAATTGAGGACTTGGAAAAGCAAGTAAATAGAATGATAAATGAATAAAAGCCAGCAGGTAACACCGTGTATAATTCATTGCTAGTTATAGCCTACTTACGAAAGTCCTCGCAGACTTTCTATCTGTGATTTATTTGCTAACTTTAGTGCTTAAACACGCAACGAAATTATACACAAACACGTTGTGCAACATTTGAAAATGGTAATCGCTTCATCATATAAATATGGCTCTAATGCTTTGTTTGTTTCTCAAAAATTGAGAGAAAACGGATTAAATTCTGTTATGAAAGATGAACCAAAAGAAAAACTTCCATTCCAAGTTTTGGTTAAGGAAAGTGATTTGGAAATAGCAATACCTTTAATCGAAAAATTAGAAATTGTTGAATCTGATTTAGACCCTGAATCCGAAGGTTATTTAGCTGGACATAGTGAATGGAATGACAAAATGTATGACCCTGGACACTATACAGGTGGAAAAATTGAACATTGGATTTATAACAAAGACATCTGGAAATATTTAGCACCGATTTATTTGATAGGCGGAATTGGAATTCTTGGAATGATAATATTCGGATTTATGGATATTGACTTTGATTCGATATTATGGATTGTAATTTATCTTTTTGTCGGAGCGAGTATGATTTGGCAACTGAAAAATAGAAAGCGTGAAAAATAAAAAACGTTGCACAACAATGTATAACCGCAATTACGGCGAATTCGACTACGTCCGAATCCACTCGGAATTGCTAACGTCTGTGCTAAACCGAAAATTAACGCATATTAACCCGTAACTGACGGTTATACGAGACCGTTGCCATTCATTGGCGGAACGCACTCAAATATTGAAAATTATGAACAAGAAAACAAAAGTTAGAATTTTATGGTACTTGTCTTTTTTGATTATTTTCTTAATCGTTTGGACAATTTTGCACTTTACATTTAGAAATTTAGAAAGTCCGTATAAAGGTATGATTAGCGGTGGAATTGCTGGTTTGCTTTCACCAAGAATAACGGAATATGAAACTCAATCTGGGAAACAAACCCAATTGAAATGGATTTTTATGAAAAAAGTAATTACAATATGAAATCTGAATTGTTTGCGGAATTTAGCAAGTTGCGGAATTGCTCACTCAATCGTAATTGAAAAATATTGCGGAACAATACGCTGACTGAATTCACTCAAATGTTGAAAAACAAAAAACAGAATTAAGCCGAATAATTATAAATCTAATAAAAACAACGAAATGGCAACACCGTGTATAATTAATTGCTTGGTCATTGCCGACTTACGAACATTCCTGCGGAATGTTCTATCTGTGATTTATTTGCTAAATTAGTTGCTTAACCACGCAACTAACCATACACAAACACGTTGCCATTAATTATGGAAA
>NZ_JAHKPZ010000042.1 GCF_018860825.1 Lacinutrix sp. C3R15
ATAGGATTGAGTTAATTAAGGAATTCGGTTTAAAACTTAGATGTTAAAAACGCTCTTGTCGGTTCTGAGTGAAATCCAAGAGATAGATTGGATGAAAATCCGCTTAGATTCTCGTAAGTAAGCAATGGACTTTAGCAAGCATTAAATTCGCAAGAAGGAGAGAAGGATTGAGTAAATTCCGAAATGCGTTTTAAATTCCGATTATAAACTGCTGTGTCAAATTGCTAAGGAAGTCAAAAACATGATTGGCAAAAAATCCGCGTATTGCTTTTTTTCACGTAATCTATTCTGCGTTATGTTCGGTTTAGGAGTTTGCTGTTACGCTATTTTTGGTAACGTTTTTGTATATGGAAAGTTGCGGTTTTGTTTGCGAGGATTTTCCGCAGGAAAATCAGACGTAACAAAACAAGCAACGACCTTTATTTAAGCCAAACACCCGCAATTTTTTATATACTGTGTTACCCAACGTTTTTTCTTTCAGCCAACTTTCTATACATAATGACTTATATAGTTTATCTTTAACTAAATAACAAACGCATTTTAATTCCTAAAAATTAATGAAGCTTTATATTAAATATATGGTAAGCTTAAGATGTAAGCTTTTCGTTAAAAATGAGCTAGAAAAACTGGGTTTACACTATATAAGTGTTGAGCTTGGAATGATTGAAATAAAAGAAGATATTTCTGAATCTCAAAAACAAGAATTCAAATCAAATTTAGCTATATCAGGGTTGGAATTAATAGATGATAATAGAAGTATTCTTATAGATAAAATAAAAAACGTAATTATAGAAATGATTCATTATTCTGATGAAGTCCCAAATGTTAATTATTCAGATTTTATAGCACAAAAATTGAATTATGATTACACGTATTTATCAAATTTGTTTTCAGAAGTAAAAGGAATTACTATTCAGCATTTTATTATCAAACACAAAATAGAAAGGGCAAAAGAATTGATTCTTTACAACGAACTTAATCTCACTGAAATCGCCTATAAATTAAATTACAGTAGTGTTGCTCATTTGTCTAACCAATTCAAAAAAGTTACTGGACACACACCTTCATTTTATAAAAAAATAGGAAAAAAAAGAAAGAGCAATTTAGAAAACCTGTGACATGTGTAAACATATATGCCTTTTCTGTAACACATTTAGAGGTATTAGTTCTCATCTTTGTGATAGTAGTACAATTAAGCACTACTTAAATACATAATTATGGAAACCAAGAACAAAGAAGGTGAGAAAAAGACAAGTGAGCTATTTAAATTTAGTGGTGATTGGGACAAACAATCAAAAGCATTGAAAGTAAAATATCCAAAATTATCTTCTGAAGATGTAAAATTTGAAAGTGGTAAAGAATTAGATTTAATCAAGAGATTAGAAAACAAGTTACATAAGGACAGAAATGAAGTTGTAGGTATCTTGAAATCAAATTTTAAAAGCGTTGCAAGTGCAATCTAAAATATAAGTTGAGTCTACTTATTAAGAACAGTTTTTAAATAAACTGTTTTTTTTATTTGCAAACTTTAAATCAGTAATTTATGTAACTATCGCCAAAAAGTGTATAACTAAATATATTAACTCATAGTTATCTTTGTAAGGCTATTAATCAGTTAGGGAAGTCCAGATGATTTATTTATCTGGAATTAGAAAAGCAGACTTAAAAGTCTGCTTTCTTGTTTTGGTTAAACAAATGATGCATAAAACTGTTCTTGTCAATTAAATAAACTATTACTTGTTATTAATTAATATTTAAAAATTATAATCATGTCAAAAGAAAAAAGCGGTAAAGCTAAAAACAGCAAAACAGCACCAACTAGGACAGCTAAAGAAAAGAAACAAGCTAAAGCAGAAAAGAGACGAATCAAAAAGGACGAGTAAATACAATTTGTGTTATGAAGAATCATGAATTTGAAAACCTTAAGGCATTCAATATTAGCAATGAGTTGAAATATATTTCGAATACTATAATCGTTAAACATATTTTAAATGAAAAAACAGGTAATATAATGGCTTTAGCATTGGACTATGGTAAAGTGTATAAGCCCAAACAAACACCATTTTCAACTTTTGTAAATGTAATTGAAGGAAAAGCTGAAATTGTAGTAGACAACATATCTACATATTTACAAAAGAATGAATCCATGATTATTCCTGGTCATGTTTTATATACAATAGAAGCAAATGAAAGATTTAAGATGCTTTCAATAATTTTAAAAAGTGGCTATGATGATTTAGAACCATAGAATAAAAACAATAATTATGAGTAATTTATTTAAATCAGGTGATATAGTGTGTGCAAAAGTTAATCCTGCAAAATCTCTAAAAGTTAGAATTTTTGCTAGAAAAGTCTATTATTGTGATGTATATAATCATCCAGAAGAAAAAGAAGAAGTTTATTTTGAAAGAGAAATTGAATTCTATAAAAATGAAAACTAGATATAGTTGAATAGAGCTAGTTTTTTTCAAATGTTGGGTAACGTTGTTGTATAAGGTTAGTTGCGTGTTTTAAGCGACTAATTTAGTAAATAAAACACGAACCAAGAAAGTCCGTTTGGACTTTCGTAAGTAAGCCAAAAACCAGCAATTAATTTTATACGGTGTTATGTGCAGGCGTTATTCAGTTCGTGTTCAATCAGCCATTTTTTTCGCTCAATTCCGCCACCATATCCAGTCATTTTTCCGTCTTTTCCGATTACTCTATGACAAGGTACAACAATAGAAATTCTATTATAACCATTTGCAGATGCAACTGCTCTAATTGCTTTTGGATGGTTAATTTTTTCTGCTTGTTTTTGATAAGTTGTAGTTGTTCCGTATTCTATTTGTTGTAAACAGTTCCAAACTGAATTTTGAAAATCAGTTCCTGGTGTTTCAAGTTTTACGTCAAATTTTTTTCTTGAACCCTCAAAGTATTCTATAATCTCTTTCTTGGCTTGTTTGATATGTTCGTTCTCTCCCGAAATAATATTAGCTTTCAATAATTTTTGCAAATCTTTAAATTCTGTTTCGAGCATTCTTCTGTCAACAAATTCTAATAAACAGATTCCATTATCTGTTGCACAAACAAACATTGGACCTAAAGGTGTTGTAAGACGATTTATAAGGATTATGTTTTTATCTTTAATTTGTTTTGGTGATTTACCTACAAGTTTTTTAAAAGTGTACCCAAAACCACTTAACGATTCGTAACTCGTGTCAAAAGCAGTATGTGTAGCATTCTTTCCTTTTTTCAATTCTTGAAAGGCATTGTTTATTCTATACATTCTTTGATATGCTTGAAAAGTCATACCATAATTATTTTTAAACCATCTACGCACAACCTCTGGACTAATTCCTTTTTGTCTTAATTGGAAGTCGGTTATTTTGTCTTTAGGGTTTTCTTTTACCAATATAATAGCTTTCTCGACTTGTTCAGGTGCTTGATTTGCATTTTCCGTTGGTTTACAAATTTTACAAGGTCTATATCCATTATCCAAAGCCTCTTTAAATGAAGTATAAAACTCTACATTTTTCAGTTTTGGTTTTCTTGCTCGGCAAGTCGCAATGCAAAATACGGAAGTGGTTTTTACGCCTACAAAGAAAATACCAACAAAGCTCTGTTTTCTATCTAACAGAGCTTGATAATAAGTTTCGATTTTGTTATTGTCTTTAATCAGCATTTTAAAATATTGATTTAAATGAACTTTGGTTTAAAACAGTTTGTAAACTTTCTTCAAATTTGTCATACATCTTGTCGAAAAGGAAATTCCCCATACTTATTCGTTTTACACCTAATTTTGTTAATGTCTCAAAATTTGGAAGGTTAGGCATACACATTACATTAATTGGTAAATTTGTTGAATCGACAATTGTTTTAATGTCATTTTCTTTCTCAATACAAGGAACGAAAATTCCATTTGCTCCAGCATTTTGATAAAGATGAATTCTTTTTTTTGTTTCTTCAATTACATTTTCTTGAAGCAAGATAAATGTATCTGTTCTCACGTTTATAAAAACATCAACATTTTCCTTTTCTAATTCCTCCTTTATTTCTTTAAGTGTCTTTGCGAAGTCATTAGCGTTTAACAAAATCCGTTTTTCGCTAATAACACTATCTTCGATATTAATTCCAACAACTCCTAATTCTGCTAATCTTTTAATGTGATTAACGATTTCTTTTGGTTTGCGACTATATCCCGATTCCAAATCAACTGACAAAGGTAGATTTGTGTTTATGGCAATCCGCTTTACGAAATATTCCAATTCAGAAAATTCCATTTCTTCGCCATCGTTATATCCTAAAATTGATGCAATTGCGGAACTCGAAGTTCCAATTGCTTGAAAGTTTAATTTTTCGGCTGTTTTTGTACTTGGTACATCCCAAACATTTCCGATTAATAATGGTTTATCTTGACTGTGTAAATTTTTAAATTCCATCTTTTTATGTTTTGATGCAAAGTAACTATGATGAAATTTAGTCAGCAACCGAAAATTGGACGAGTATTTTTTTTCGCTTGCACATAACGTTCTCGTGTATGGA
>NZ_JAHKPZ010000006.1 GCF_018860825.1 Lacinutrix sp. C3R15
ACTAAGTTATCCCTGCTGTCATTCCTGCGCAGGCAGGAATCCATTATACAAAAATTAAACACCAGACTATTATACCCTTATCATTCCTACAAAATCAAGAATCCATAATGTTTAATTTTAAATTCACTCACTAAGCTTCCCCTACTGTCATTCCTGCGAAAGCAGGAATCCATTATCCTTGTAAAAAAGTCCAATCCTTTGCTAAATCCTCCCAACCAGGATTATCCTTTTCTATCAAGTCTATTTTCCATTGTCGTTTCCACTTCTTCATATTCTTTTCTCGTTTAATAGCATCATTAACATACGGATAAACCTCAAAATACAATAACTTATTAAGTCCATATTTTTTAGTAAAACCATCTACCAACTTATTCTTATGCTCAAACATCCTTCTTTCTAAATCATTTGTAACACCAATATATAATGTACCATTAGTTTTGTTTGTTAGGATATATAAATAATATTGATGAATGGTTTTGTACATAAACAAGCAAGGACTTTAACCAAAAAGATAAGAAATTTATTTCTTTTATGTAGATTCCTGCCTGCGCAGGAATGACAAACAATGTTACTTTTAAACGAAACAATACTTTTGTTTTACAAATAATTTTCAACTCTCATTACGTATTTCTTGTAAATTATTCGCACCACATTACTCACACTTATCATTCCTGCACAGGCAGCAATCGATAATATTTATTTTTAATTATCACTCACTAAGCTTTCCCAACTGTCATTCCTGAGCAGGCAGGAATCCATTTTTTCAACCCTAAACCCCACACTGTTACATTCTTGTCATTCCTGCGCAGGCAGGAATCTATTATATTTAATAGTCACTCACTAAGTTATCCCTGCTATCATTCCTGCGCAGGCAGGAATCCACACACAACTAACTTTTTATACAATAAACAGGAATATGTAAAATTCGCATTCCTTACATAAGAAACACTAACTTGTCATTCCTGCGAAAGCAGGAATCCATTATACAAACATTAAACACCAGACTATTATACCCTTATCATTCCTACAAAATCAGGAATCCATAATGTTTATTTTTAAATTCACTTACTAAGTTATCCCTGCTGTCA
>NZ_JAHKPZ010000001.1 GCF_018860825.1 Lacinutrix sp. C3R15
ACAACGCAACTTTCCATATACGAGAACGTTATGTGCAAGTTGAGAAAAAAACCAGAACCAATTAAAATGAGAAGAATAGAAAAATTCATAGGGTTTATTTTTAATGAAATAATCATCAACCTGACACCTAAATTGATACGATTTATATAATCACGGGAAGTAACTTTAATGCTGACAAAAATTAAAACAATAAACTATTTATTATGGGAGCTGTACAAATAATAATTATAATAACTATTATAGTCTTGATTTTTGGAAACTGGGTACGTCAAGGCTACTTGAGGAAAGAAAAAGAAGATGCAAACCGAAAAATAACAAAAGAGCAGAATAGAATTAAATTACTAAAAGAAAAAGAAAATACCGATTCTAAAATTGAAAAAGCCCATTTATTAAATGAACAAATCGAGGCCATAAAGAAAATAAACATACTATCAGTTGACGATTATAAAAAAACAATTATAAATAACGAAACTAGTATTATAGAGAAAGGAGGAGAAAACCAATTATTTTTATTTTTAAAAATTGATTCTTTCTTAAAAGGTTATCGTGGACGCATAGTTGCTGATTGTGAAGAATGGGGAAATTTAATCGATATAGATGTAATAATAAAAAGAATTGTTGAAGATTCTAAAAGAAATGATTTTGAAAAAATGCACGAAAATCTTCAAGCCGGTTTAGCCGAATTAGAAGGTAAAAAACCTATCGGATTTGATGCAAATTTAGAAAGAATGTTTAAAATTGGAAGATTTGTTAAACCTGCTATTGAAAACCAAATAAAAACATTAGAATTTTATAAAAACATGGCTGTTTCAATGATTGTTTTTTACCAAAACGACAGGAAAATAAGATATTTCGAAATATATGAAGCATTTGAAAAATTAGGAGTATTCGATAGCACTTGGCAAAAAAACGTTTTAAATAAGCTGGATAAAATAGAGGTTAGACTATCTAAAATCAGTAATCAATTAACCGATTTAAATCAAAACTTTGTTTCTTTGATTGAGTCTAGCGAAAAAATTGCTTCAGAGCTTAAAGAAGTAAACAGTAATATTATGACTAACAATATGCTTCAATCAATTACAGCATATCAGACATGGAAAGTTAATAGAAATACTAAATCTTTAAGAAACTAAAAACTGTATGGAAGAAATATTAAATAATTTGTTGGTTGGCGAAACTCTATATATAACAGCTAATGGAACTCATTATATATTTAATGGTCGAGACAATAATTTAGGAGTTACTTATACTATAAACGAAAATCAAAAAACACTCCCCTTAAATACAATCAACGAAGCATTAGATTCTTTAAATATGGGAGAGATAATAAACACTCAATGGTATATTAATTACAACGAACATGAATATACTACAAGACGATGTAACCTTCAAGTATTAAATGCATTATTGCAAAGGCTATAACTTCTATAATAAAACCTGCACATAACACCGTATATAATTTATTGCTGGCTTTTTGCCTACTTACGAAAGTCCTCGCGGACTTTCTTGGTCGGTAATTATTTATTAAATTAGGTGCTTAAAACACGCAACAAACCATATACAACAACGTTGCCACACATTTGAAAAAATCAATCTACATATTAATATTAGCTTTAGTTTTTAACTCTTGTCAGAATGAAAAAAAGCTGAATGGAACTTGGATTTCTGCTTATAAGCAAGAAGAAAATGACACTCTGAATTATGACTTATCAGGAGTACCTTTTAATGAAATATGGGAATTTAATGATGGAACATTGAAAATCCAAAGATATAAATATGATTTTTTCTACGAAGATGTAAGCTCATTCAAATTTAAACTTAAAGGAAATAAATTCGTCATTAATGATAATGAACCATACTTATCTGATATAATCGAGCCAATAAAGAAAGATAGTTTTGTTTTAAGTGGATTTACATATGGTAACTCAAAACTCGTTTATAAAAAATTAGACGATTCTCTAAAAAACAATACAGCTGATTTTAAACTGACTGGAAATAAATATATACGGAATTTCAAAAAATGGACTGACACTATTCATTTTGTAAATGAGTCAGTTTATACAAGTAGTGGTTGGACAATGGGAAATTCGGAATTAAAATGGGAAAGAGTAAATTATAACGGATTTGATATATTATTTACTGATATTTATATTCCATTCATTCTAAAAAAGAAAGTCGGAAATAAAATTTATGTCACAACATTTGACAAACAGAAAGAAGATTATATTTTAGAACAAATTGAATAAAAAAACGTGTGGCAACAAAGAACTGAGTTAAAA
>NZ_JAHKPZ010000010.1 GCF_018860825.1 Lacinutrix sp. C3R15
TAACGGTCTTGTATATGAAAAGTAGCGGGTTTTTACGCACTAACTTTTCGGATTATAACAGACCTTTAATTTGTTCATTTTGTTTAAATTAAGCGATTCAACCGCTATTTTTTATATACGTTGTTAGCCTTTCGTTATTAATTTCTTCTAATTAGTTTCAAGTTTATTTAAGTGAGCTACCATTCCATTTTTCATAATAAATAAAGATGTAATTTCATTCAAACTATCTCTCACAAACTCTCCTTTAAGGTAAATATCAGTCTGACCAAATATCTTATCTTTTGTTTCAAAATAGTAATAATCCATATCTTCAAGATCTCCATTCATAATGCCCACTAGACCATTGTCTTGTATCTGAATTTTATAGTTTAAATCTGGAATTGGACCATCGTACCCATCATACTTTACAACCTTAAAAGTACCCTCATATTCATTTAGTTGTGCCGTTGTTAGATGAACTAAATTATGTGGTATAAAATCGGGAAGCGGTTCATTACTTTCAATAAGTGCGTTAATTTGTTTGTATGCATTAATTGCATTTTCTCTAAATACAGTAACATGATACGCCAAATTTATCCAGCCAGCATTTTGGTATAGAGCTACGTCATTTTTATAGTAAGGGTCATTTAGGAAAAAATCAATCATCTCATCTTCTAATTGAGGCTGACCTAATAATCTGTAATACCAATCTTTACTTTTGGCTAACTCGTCCATCACTCTATCTGTAATCAAGTCCAATCGATTATCGAACTTGTCTATTTCGTATTGGTTATAAATATATATCTCGTATAATGGTTCAATGATTACTTTCAGTTTTTTTGGAACATTATCAACATTTTCTATGAGGTTGGTATATCCATTTGCATGAATTTTCATGTGGAAAGCGTCCATAATAACGAATCTTAAAGCATTTTGATTATCATTTTTATAATCATCATAGGTTAGTTTATCTGCTTTTACTAAGTTGATGATTGAATCTTGTGTTTTATAATAGGCAATTAGTTCGTCCGATTTTTGAATATCTAGTCCTAAATCATTTTGTACTTCTTTTAAAATAGAAACAATCTTATTTTCGGATTTACGCTGTTCGTTTTTATTATTTATTTGAAGTGCGATAAGAATACCAATAATAACAAGCACAATTTCTCCAATTGCATAAAGTAGATATTTGCTGAATTTATTTTCAGAGAGTAGGTTTTTACGAATTTTTCTAAAGAATTTTATCATTTGGTTTATAGTTGGTCTTAATGAAGGCTAACGTTCTCGTATATGG
>NZ_JAHKPZ010000018.1 GCF_018860825.1 Lacinutrix sp. C3R15
TCCATATACGAGAACGTTATATACAATACTATTTTTTGCCACCAATCTTTGCGTGCTCACTCAAAACGTCTTGTATGTAGTTTTTAAGGTCTTTCTTTGCTTTGATAGCAAGTATCTGTAGTTTTTCATAAGTACCATCTTCTTCGTTTATATCAATTAACTTTCTCATTTGTCTTTACCGTATTTTTTAACATAACAATCGTAGCATAGTTGAGGACTATTTTTTGTTATAGATATATTGTTACCATCTACATATTGAAAAATTGCAGAGCCATCTTTTTTAACGCTGCAATCTCTACATCGGTATAATTTAGTTTTTACCATACTCTAATACTGTTTTTTTTGTGTTTACCTGTTTTTGTTAATTTGTTAGTTCTTCTAGTTCCATCCTCGCAATCAAAAACAATAAAGTCATTGTGTTCTTTAACTATTTTTACTGTTTGTCCTAATTCGTTTTCTATTTGAGTTTTCATAATATTTATTGTTTTAATTTCTATACTTCAAATATACATCATATATATAATATATACAAGCATTTTATAGTTTATTTTATAAAAACTTTATTTTTATGCAAAAATAATTTGCCAACGCTCTAAAATAGTACAGTATATAACACCGTATAAAATTAATGCTTAGATTCTAGTTTTCTAAAATGGTTTATTTATTACCTAGACACTTTTACTGTCCGAGTGTCCAAGTTATTTTAATCGCACTAATCTTATACAAGTACGTTCTACGCAATTTAAAAAAAGCAGTACATTGAAAAAAGCATTTTACATATTAACAATATTCTTAATTACATTGAACGCTCAAGCTCAAAATGAAAAATCCGAAATTATCGGAACATATGGAGATGTGATTTTGGCTAATGGAGAATTTGGTGGAACTGAATTGGAATTAAAAGCTGACGGAAATTTTAGATTGCGAACAACTGATTATGTTTACCCACAAACCTTTAAAGATTATTCAAACGAGGGAAACTGGATTTTAAAAAACGGAGAAGTTATTTTAAATCCAAATTTAAAAAGACGAGAGCCAAAATTGAATATAACCGAAAAGCAAATCGGACTTAAAGACTCAATTGAAATTAAGGTCAACCATTACGTTGAACTTTACGAAAACCAAAACTTGATTGAAAAACAAAAAACGGAATTTGAAATATTAACTCTATACTTTAACAAAAAAAGGAAATACAAGCATTTGACAAGAGAATGGATGAAAGAAGGAAGTTGTGCTTGGGCACCTCGAATTAAAAATAGAGTAAATTTAGATTCTACGAATACTTTTAGAATAGCTAAAAAAGATATTGAAAAAATCGGAATTTACACTTATGGATTTACAGATTATATAGAACTAAAAACGGAAAATGAAAATTCTGATTATTACGAAATTGATATTGTAATTCCTATCGACAAAGAAAGAATGCCGAGAAGTAAAAAAGTAATCATAAAAGGAAATAGAGCATATTTTTATGAAATTAAAGGAAAAGTAAAAAAATCGCTGAACAATTTGTGGAAAAAAACTGCGTAGAACACCGTGTATAATTAATTGCTTGGTTCTTGCCTACTTGCGAAAATTCCTGCGGAATTTTCACAGGTTCGTAAATGTTTATTAACTTAGTTGCTTAACCACGCAACTAACCATACACAAACACGTTAGCTTGCATTTAAAACCAACATCGAGAATTGAACAATATTAAAACAAAACTTCAAGAAGTATATATTCCATTTTTAATAGTTTCGATAGGAACTATTCTTTTTTATAACATATTTCGTTGGACTTTAGATATCAAACTCGGAATTTTACCCTTAAAAGAAAACTTATTGAATTTTTGGATTCCTTTCGCTCTTCCTTGGATTCCAATACTTATTTGGTTACGAAGAAGAATTCGAATTTTAAATGTTAGAGGCAAAAGAGATAATGGATATTTTGGATATCAATTTGCTATGGCAGCAGCAATAGCTGTACCAATAATAATAAGTCAAAACTACATTGAGAAAAGTTCTTTTGACTTAAACGAAATATCTTCAATCTCAAAAATTAAAGAATTAAAAAACGAAAAATATTTTAAAATAACCTCATTTAATATAGACCATAACTCAAGTCTTCCATATGTAACTGCTAGAACTTCTGGTCGAAATAATGAGAATCTGAACTTTTACTTATATCTCGCTTGTCCGTTTGAAGAAACAAGCTCTGTTTGGTACGGAGTTGAGTATAAAAAGAATTTAAGCAATCGTATTAATGAACAAAGGAAAAATTCAGAATACAGAACTTTTTTAAACAAATCAGAACAAGAATTTAAAACCTATAATTTTCAAGATGTAGAATATTTTGAACGGCTAGGATATTCAGACGACAGAGATGGATTTATAGAAGCAATAAAAGAAAAAAACGCTAATCTAAACGAAAAGGAACAAATAATACTTGTACCTAAAAATGATGTTTTTGAAGAAAGACTCGGCAATTCATTTCCTTGGATTTTTGGGTCTTTTGGTATTGGAGCATTAGCTCTTTTGTTAATGGTAGTAATTCCAAAAATTAACGAAAAGGAATTAAACGATTTTAAAAAGAATAAACCACTAAAAGAAGATGGTTTAAAAGATATGATTGGCTTTTTAAATCCAATGGGCAAAAATAAAGCCACAGCAATTTTATTGCTTCTAAATATTATTGTTTTTCTAATTATGACATTTGACGGACTAAACATAGTTTCGCCTACACCAAAAGAATTACTCGAAATTGGAGGGAATAGAAGGTTTGAAGTTATGAGTGGCGAATATTGGAGGTTATTTACTTCGATGTTTATTCACGGTGGACTATTACACTTGTTTATGAACTTAATAGGTCTTGGACTTGGAAGCAGTTTATTGGAAAACATTCTTGGTTCGATAAAATTAATAATTATCTACATTGTTTGTGGAATTCTTGCAAGTTTAGCGAGTATTTATTGGCACGAAAACACAGTTAGTGTTGGAGCATCTGGAGCAATTTTTGGGCTTTATGGTCTGATTTTGGCTTTTACAGTTTTTAAAATTTACCCAAATTATATGAGAGGAATGACTTGGATGCTATTAGGACTTTACGCAGGAGTAAGTTTGTTATTTGGATTTTTAGGCGGAATTGATAATGCAGCTCATTTTGGTGGACTGATAAGCGGATTTGTAATTGGAGGAATTTTAATATTGACAAATAAAGAACAACTGAAAAAAAACGCAAGCTAACAACGTATAAAATTAATTGCTAGTTCTCACATACTTACGAAAGTCCTCGCGGACTTTCTTGGTTGGTAATTATTTACTAAATTAGTTGCTTAAACCACGCAACTAATCTTATACAAAACCGTTACCTACAATT
>NZ_JAHKPZ010000017.1:0-136 GCF_018860825.1 Lacinutrix sp. C3R15
CCGTGTATAATTAATTGCTTTGGCAAGTGATTATTTGGAAAATTCCTTCGGAATTTTCTCGCGTTCGTTTTTGTTTACTAAATTAGTTGCTGAAACACGCAACTAACCATACACAAAACCGTTACCAAAAATAGCG
>NZ_JAHKPZ010000017.1:434-1338 GCF_018860825.1 Lacinutrix sp. C3R15
CCATATACGAGAACGTTAGCCACAAGCTAAAAAAACCACAATAATTACCATATTGGTAACTTATTTATTATATTTGCGTCAAACAATTATAATGTGAGAGTAATCGCAAAACGAACTTTACGAGATTTTTGGGAAAAACACGCAGATTGTGAAGAACAATTAAAATCGTGGTATAGAGAAACTGAAAAATCCGAATGGAATAGCATTAATGAATTAAAAAGGGAATATCCCAGCGCAAGTATTTTAAAGGACAATAAAATTGTCTATAATATTAAAGGAAATAATTATCGATTAATTGTGAGGTTCAATTTTGAATTTCAAATTTGTTGGATAAGGTTTATCGGAACTCACGCTGAATATGATAAAATTGACGCAAATAATATCTGATTATGAATATTGCACCTATTAGAAACGAAAAAGATTATCAAAAAGCACTCGAGAGACTTGAGGATATTTTTGATTCAAAAAAAGGAACTGAACAAGGAGACGAACTTGAAATACTTTCCATCTTAATTGACCGCTTTGAAAACGAGAATTTTCCAATTGGAATGCCTGATCCTATTGAGGCCATTAAATTTCGCATGGAACAAATGGGAATGAAACAAAAAGATTTGGCTGAAGTTGTCGGTTTTAAAAGTAGAGTTAGTGAGATTTTGAATAAAAAACGCAAACTGACTTTAGGAATGATAAGAAAATTGAATTCAACTCTTCATATTCCCACTGAAGTATTAATTCAAGATTATTAACTGATAAGAGCCAGTGGCTAACAATGCATATATTTTATTGCTAGGTTCTAGCCTGCTTACGAAAGTCCTCGCGGACTTTCTATTCGGTTTTTATTTACTAACTTAGTGACTTGATCACGCAACAAACCATATGCTAAACCGTTACCAAAAATAGCGTA
>NZ_JAHKPZ010000012.1 GCF_018860825.1 Lacinutrix sp. C3R15
TATTATTGGTACTTTTTATTTATTATATAATACAGTCTATTTACTGTCATTCCTGCGTAGGCAGGTGTTTTTGTAATATTCATTATGTACTGTCATTCCTGCGCAGGCAGGAATCTAAAGACTATTGTTACTTGTATGTGAATGGATTCCTGCTTTCGCAGGAATGACAATAGTCAATGCAATTTAATTATCAAGAAGGAAGTTACTTCAAGGTATTATTGGTACTTTTTATTTATTATATAATACAGTCTATTTACTGTCATTCCTGCGTAGGCAGGAATCTAAATACTGTTGTTATTTATATGTGAATGGATTCCTGCTTTTGCAGGAATGACAAACGTGTATAGATTTTGTTTATTGTTTATATGTGGATTCCTACTTTGGCAGGAATGACAACAGTCAATGTAAATTAATTACTTAATATTTTAAACACAAGTTCCTTAGTTAACTTTTCACCTCCTGCTTTTTTTCTTAAATCATCAAAAGTAAACACAAAATCACAACCCGTTTTATAGGCTGAACAACCATAAGCGGTTTTTCCTTTTATAACCGTTCCTTTTTTGCATTTAGGACATATTAAGGTATCTGGAATTTTAGTAGTAGCCGTTTTTTTAGGTTCTAAAACCAATTCGAAGTTTTCATTGAATCGAAGTAATCCATCTACTTTACCTGTATCTGTTTTAAAGCCTTTTAGGTTAACAGTAGATCCTTTTTGTAATAAGCGAATAAATTGTTTTTCGGATATCTTTTTACCTTTAAAAGAAAAAGGTAAAACAAATTTGCAACCCTTACTGTAGTTTGCGCATCCGTAAGCCGATTTTCCTTTAATAATAGACCCACTTTTACATTTAGGGCATTTCTCTGAAGTTATTCCTGCGGAAGTATTTGTTGCTTTTTTTGTAGTTTTCTTACTTGCTCCAGCAGGTTTATTATTAACAGAAGATATATTAGCTTTTTTTGTTTCGCTTCTAACTTCATACACCAAACGATCTACCATTTGTTTCATCTGCTTGATAAAACTTCCAGCACTGTAAGTTCCTTTTTCAATATCTTTTAATTGCTTTTCCCATTTACCTGTAAGCTCGGCAGATTTTAGCATTTCATTTTGAATGGTATCAATTAGCTGAATTCCTGTTACTGTTGGAATAACTTGTTTTTTATTTCGTTTTATATACTTTCTTCTAAAAAGGGTTTCTATAATATTTGCACGTGTAGAAGGACGACCAATTCCATTTTCTTTCATTAGCTCACGCAACTCATCATCATCTACTTGTTTCCCTGCTGTTTCCATAGCTCGAAGAAGAGAAGCTTCTGTATATTGTTTTGGTGGTTTGGTTTGCTTTTCTAAAAAGGAAGGTTCATGTGGTCCTTTTTCTCCTTTCTCAAAAGCAGGTAATATTCCTGTTTCTTTGGTTGTGCTATTGGGTGTTTCAAAAACAATTCGCCAACCTTTTTCCAGAATTTCCTTTCCTGTGGTTTTAAATTTTACCTTTTCTGCTTTTCCAACGACTGTGGTGTTAGACACTTTACAATCTGGATAAAATACTGCAATAAAACGACGCACAATAATATCATACACTTGTTGTTGGTTGTATTGCAGGTTCATTTGTTGTCCAGTAGGAATAATCGCGTGGTGATCGGTAACTTTACTATCGTCAAAAACCTTTTTAGTTTTCTTTAATTTTTTACCATGCAGTGGTTCTGTTAGTGCTGCATATTTGGTTAGGTTTTTTAATATTCCTGGTACTTTTGGGTACACATCATTTGGTAAAAAGGTAGTATCTACTCTTGGGTAGGTTACCACTTTTTGTTCGTATAGTTTTTGAACAATCTTTAATGTTTCGTCTGCACTAAATCCAAATTTTGTATTACAATATACTTGTAATCCTGTTAAATCAAATAGTTTGGGTGCATATTCATTACCAGCCTTTTTTGTAATAGAAACAATCTCAAAATCATGTTGCTTTACAATAGATGCTAGTTTTTCTCCATCTTCTACTTTAAGAAAACGACCTTCTTCATAACTAAATAAAGTTTCGCGATACATGGTTTGCAATTCCCAGTAAGGTTGTGGCTTAAAGTTTTCAATTTCTTTAAAACGATTAACCAACATGGCAAGGGTAGGAGTTTGCACTCTTCCTACAGAAAGTACTTGTTTGTAGCCACCATGTTTTACGGTGTACAAACGTGTTGCATTCATACCTAAAAGCCAATCACCAATAGCCCGAGAAAATCCTGCGTAGTATAAATTATCATAATTTTCTGAAGGTTTCAAGCTGCTAAAACCTTCTTTTATTGCTTCGGTTGTTAAAGAAGAAATCCATAGTCTTTCTACTTTACCTTTATAACCTGCCTGGTTTATAACCCAACGTTGTATAAGTTCTCCTTCTTGTCCTGCATCGCCACAATTTATAACCACATCTGCTTTATCAAATAAACTCTTTACAATTTTAAACTGTTTTTTTATTCCAGAATCTTTAGAAACCTTGGTTTCAAAGCGTTCGGGTAACATGGGCAGATTGTTAAGATCCCAACTTTTCCAATGCGGTTTATAATCGTTAGGTTCTTTTAATGTACAAAGGTGACCAAAGGTGTAAGTTACCGCGTATCCATTACCTTCATAGTAACCATCGCGTTTAGTATTTGCTCCTAAAACAGAAGCAATTTCTCTAGCAACACTTGGTTTTTCGGCAATACATACTTTCATTGACAGTTTTTATTTGAAGTCGCAAAGTACATAATTTTCGGTTTTTTTTATAGAACAACTCTTGAAAAGTATTAGTATATTTCCTTTTTTTTACGCCATGAAACATAAACAAGCCATATTAGCAAGTTATAAAAGAATTGCTCCTTATATTCACAAAACGCCAGTACTTAGCTCTCTAGGAATTAATGACATTTGCGAAACGAATTTATTTTTTAAATGTGAAAACTTTCAGAAAATGGGAGCATTTAAAATGCGTGGAGCCACTAATGCTATCTTACAATTAACCAAAGACCAACGCAGTAGAGGAGTGGTCACACATTCTTCAGGAAACTTTGCGCAAGCACTATCTTTAGCCGCTAAAAGTTTGGGCGTAACTGCTTATATTGTGATGCCTGAAAACGCACCACAAGTAAAAAAAGATGCTGTTTTAGGCTATCATGGAAAAATTACCATTTGCAAAGCTACGCTTGAAGCTAGAGAAGCTACTTCTGCACAAATAGCAAAAGAAACAGGAGCAACTTTTGTACATCCTTCTAATGACATAGATGTTATATATGGAAATGCAACAGCAGGTTTAAAATTTTTACAGGAAAAACCAAATTTAAATATGGTAATTGCTCCTGTTGGAGGAGGAGGTTTATTAGCAGGAACTGCTTTGGCAACACATTACTTTGGTAATAATTGTGTAGCTATTGGAGGAGAACCTAGTGCTGTTGATGATGCATACCGATCTTTGCAAAGCGGAAAAATAGAAGTTAATACAAACACAAATACCATTGCGGATGGCTTAAGAACAAATTTAGGAGATATTAATTTTCCTATTTTGCAAAAGTATGTAGATAAAATTATTTGCGTAGATGAAGCCAGTATTTTAGAAGCCATGAAGCTTATTTATGAGCGTCTTAAAATAGTTGTTGAACCCTCTAGTGCTGTAGCTTTAGCTGTTGTTTTAAGAAACAAAAAACACTTTGAAAACAAGCAGGTTGGTATTCTCCTTTCTGGCGGAAATGTAGATTTACAAAAACTACCTTATTAATTATAATTACCAAATACTCTGTAAAAGTAAGCTCTAATTTTTGCTTACCAGTAAGGAAATCAATATCTTTGAGGCATATTAACAAGTAAAAAATACATTTTAAGGTAATTAATGGCAAAATCACAACAGACATTTAACAAAAGCGAAAAGGAGAAGAAACGTTTGAAAAAACGTGAAGATAAGCGTAAAAAAATGGAAGCTCGAAAGGCTGAAAAAGAAGCAAACGGTACAGAAGGAATTCAGTTTGCGTACGTTGATCATAATGGTAACTTAACAGATACTCCACCAGATCCTGCTTTAAAAGTTAAAGTAAAAGCTGCCAATATTGAAGTAAGTATTCCTAAAACATTAGAAGGAGATAAAGAAGCATTTGACCCTGTAAGAACAGGTAATGTTTCGTTTTTTGATACCTCTAAAGGTTTCGGGTTTATTATAGATTCTGAAAACAATGAAAAATACTTTTGCCATGTTAGTGGTTTAATAGACCAAATAACAGAAGGTAATAGAGTTTCTTTTGAACTTGAAAAAGGTCAACGTGGTATGAATGCAGTAAAAGTAAAAATACTGAAGTAGTTTTACTCACAATACAATATTAAAAAAAAGCTTCTTATAAAATAAGAAGCTTTTTTTTGTTTACACTTTAATTTTTAACTCGTAAGTGTTTAATTACTAGCATTAGTTTCTGCTGCTATTGTTGTTGATAATTCATATATCTCTAAATCAAAATAAGGTATTGCAGACAGGCTGTGATCAAAGATATCTGAAATAATATATTCGTAATTTTCCCAGCGTTTATCTTTGCTAAAGGCATAGATTTCAAGAGGTAAACCTTGTGGTGTTGGAGCTAATTGACGTGTCATGATGGTCATGTCTTTGTTAATTGCAGAATGATTTTCTATATACAGCTGTATATACTTTCTAAAAACACCTAAATTGGTAAGGTTTCTACCATTAATTAAAACCGATTTATCTATGTTATTTTCTGTATTATACGCATCAATAATACTTTTCCTTTCTGTTAAGTAACTAGTAATAAGTTGAATTTTTTGTAGTTTATTAATATCCTCATCAGTTAAATAATGTACACTAGTAGCTTTTATAATAATAGACCTTTTAATTCTTCTACCACCAGAATCACTCATTCCGCGCCAGTTTTTAAAAGAATCTGAAATAAGTGCATAGGTAGGAATAGTGGTAATGGTTTTATCAAAATTTTGCACTTTTACTGTAGAAAGATTAATTTCTATAACATCACCATCTGCACCATATTTTTCAAAGGTAATCCAGTCTCCAATACGCACCATATCATTTATAGATACTTGAATACTAGCGACAAAACCAAGAATGGTGTCTTTAAAAACTAAAAGAATAATAGCAGAAGCAGCACCAATTGTGGTAGCAAATTTCCAGAAAGATATTCCTGTAATAATGGCAAAAATAGAGAAGAGGCCAAACATCCAGGCAAAAATCATAAATACTTGAATGTAACTATCAATAGGTTTGTCTTTAAAACGAGGGAGTGTTTTAAAAAAGTCTTTTAGGGTATTTAAAAAACTACGAACCACCCAAAGTGCTAGTACAATACCAAATACTTTTAATCCTTTTTCTATAAAATTTTCTAGATATGGAAAATCATCAAACACAGTTGGTATAAACTCTAAAGCAATAATAAGTGGTATAATATGCGCTATATTACGAGGGACTTTATTTTTAACAAGTATGTTATCAAATTTAGATTTGGATTTAATAGCAAAAAGATTAAAAGCTTTAATTATTATTTTTCTAATAATAAAGTCAATAATAAAAACCACAATAAATAAAGCGATAAACAAACCAAGCATATTAAGATACTTTGCTGTATTGCTAGAAATACCTAATTGTATTAGGTAATCGTATAAAAAATGTTTTATAGTTGTTAGGTTATTAAATGTATGCATATAATTAATTTATACTACAAAAGTACTTTATGTTTTACACCTAAACGAATGTATTAATTTTTTATTAACGCTTATTTTAGCCTTAAAAATTAAAAAGCTTTATAAGTTATAAGATTGGTTAAGGAGGTAGTAACAAAATATTCTATTTTACATAATATTAATTATAGTACAAATTATAAATAGGTTTATCCGGTGGATTAAGCTATTTATAACACAGATGGCGTGCTGGAGAAATTATGATGTTTAGTACTACACATTCTATTTATAAAAAAAATGATAGCTATAATTCTATATTATGTAAAATATCCCAGAAGCATTCGTTTTCATAAGATTAATTGGAACTTGGGTCATTAGACTAATAAGCGGTTTGCTTCGCAGCGTTTAAAAAACATTTGTATCTATAATTAGCCGTTATGTAAAATAGCCGCCACCAAGCGCTCGATTGCTTTTTAAAAATTTAAATGCCCAATATGGCATTTATTTTTAAACACAATTTCCAACCGCTTTGCCAGCGCCAAAAAAAAGCTAACTTTTAGATGTTATCATAATTCTCGTAATTGGGTATTTATTGGTAATATTTTTTTCTACGCGATTCTCGTAAGCTTGCCATAAGAGCTTAAATTTTAAGAAAAATAAAATTCCAAGCACTTATTCTATTCTCGTTACCGTTTAATCTTTTTTAATTGTAACTTCTAATATTATGTAAAATAGAAATTAAAGATTTGAACTTCTTAAGTTTTCATTCTTATCTTTTTTTCTTGATAAAAAAAGAAACAAAAAAATCAAGACTGCATAAACTTTTGGAAACAATTACGGCTCGTTACGCTATATTTTAGGAAACATTGTAACTTCTTAAGATTGCTTTGAAATTGTTGTATAATTAGAATTCTTAAATACAGTATTACTAGACCCCTAAAATATACACGCTCCACTCACCTATTGTTTTAGCCAAAATTTTATGAGGTCGTTTAGAATCTATTCGGCATTATAAATTTCCTCATCCTTTCAGATTCTGCTCTTCTATATTGCTCTTGTATCTTACTCTTTATATAGCTTTTGATAGGAATAATGACAAGTTTATTATGAAACCTATCGACGCTTTCGAGAAGGTTTCCCCATTTTTTCGCATAAAGTTCTCCCCAAATCACTTCTCCCATTTGAACTCCCGCATTTCCAATCCAATCAATTTTCTTAAAGAAATCCAATCCAGAATTTATATTTAAAAAATGATGAAGTAGTTCTTCATACTGTTCTATTAAACACTCTTTTACAGTGTCAAATATAATTTGAATACAATCACTATCCAATGCATTTTTGGTTATATAACTTTTAATGAAAACAAACGCATTTTGCTTTTGCTCATCGTTTTTTAAGTTATGAAACAAAGCCGATACAGAATGCTCACCAAGCCCAATATATTGTTCTTTTTCAATTAATAATTTTATTATATTTTCAATATTAATAGTGTCTTTTGGGTTATCCCAAATAAATGATATATCAAGACTTTTTACATCTCTATGAACATCATATTTGGTGTAAAAATGAGAGAAAAAGTCAAAAAGAAATTTTGGATACTTATTATAAATACTTTTAAACCCTTTTTTCTGGTAATCAAAAGACGATCCTGATTTTCCAAACTCAAATTGCTGAAAATATGATTTTTTAATCAGGTCAAAATCATCTTTAAAAATATCTAAATTATCTGTAAATGGGTAGTCAGAGAAGATAATTCTAATTGATTCTTTTTCGATTTTATTAGAAATAATATCAATTACTTTCTTTAGAAAAAGCTTATCAATGATAAGAAATTTTGACAATTGATCTAAATATAAATAGCTTGGTTTAGTAATACTTTTTATAGTATTCAAAGCTTCATTATAATAGTAATTATCAATATGTTCTTTCGGTAATCTAACTAAAGAATCTAGTTTCCAACTGATACTATTTTCATTTTCCCAGTCATTAAGTAGTTCCCAAAGTGATAAGGACCATTCTTTTGTTGCATTATTTATGGTAAACAAGGTTTTATATAAGGTTCTTATATCATAGTTTTTATCTAAATACTGCTTAAGCAAACTGAATCCAACTTCATTATTATTTTTGAAATTTTCAGAAATAATTATATCAATTGAGTTTTCAATTTGTGAATTACTATTCTTACTAACTTTTAGAACATTTTCAATCGAATCAAAAAATGAATTAAAATTCGCACTACTAGAAAAAGTGAAATTTTTCTTTAGGTTTTCCGTTTTGAGTTCTTCATACTTTCTCCAATCTGTATAGTCATATTCATCTCTATCTCTCAATCTATTCCAGTCAATTTTTCTAAAGTTTCTATATTCAAGTGTATTGAATTTTGATTCTAATTTTTGGTATGACAAATCTGTAATTTCTTTTTCACGATTTAATGAACTTATAAGATCATTAACAACATAAGTTTCATTAAAAGATTTTGATGAAAAATGTTTTGAAATAAATGGAATTAATATTGATAAGTCAAAATCAATTATTTTAGGGTTCCTATTTCTATATTCAGGTTTATACTCATTTATAACTGTCACTACTTCACCTCTACTTCCATTAAAACAGTAAAATAGAGTTTCCCAGATATCCTTTCGAATTTCTCTTATTTCTTTACTATCTGTAATTGGATAATCATAAAATGTAATTGAATTTTTTCTTCCACCATGTGTAATATGGAATGAATGTTTCAAAAAGGTTTTAGCTAATTCAAAGAAAGCGACAGAGTAATGATGCAAGCCTTCTTTAATTTTTTCTTTCATTAAATTTATGAACGTAGATTGCCTCTTGTATGCATATTTTTCATCTGGCTCATCAAACAATAAAGTTTCTCTAATTCTTCTTACAAATTCTGGCAAATGTTCAGGTCGCTTCCTGACGTATTCAAATCCGAGTTCAATGGAAGGTATAAATGAATCACTATAATTTCTATAAAAACGTGATAAATAATCTAAAGTTTGTTCTCTATTATGAACGAAGTCATTGGTTTCATAAGATCCAGAATATATAGGATTTTTAGGCTCTTCAATTAAGTTTACTTTATTTAAGAAGAAGGATAATGTTGCATCTGGTTTATAAAACCAAAAAACATCTAAAAATTCTAATAATTTTGAATTATCATCTTTATTTATAACAATATATTTATCTATAACAGGATTGATTTTAGATAAAACCTTTTCATAACCAAACGAATTATTTGCAGGTATAATACTATCCTTAATATGATATTTGTCTGTTTCAAAATAATTAAATAGTAGAGTTTCAAAAGATAATAATCCATCTCTTATGAAAACTATATAGAAGAAGTATGTTGCCATTACTTGTTCTGAAATACGAATATGATTATATTGAATTTCTACAAGTTCCTTTTGGTGTAATAACTCAATTGCTTCATTGAATTTATAATAATCCAAATTGAAGTCTAATAGTATTTTATTTATAAAACTTCTGTTTTCTCTATCAATTGTGAAGAAAAATGAAACAAGTGCTAAAGACTTTAATAAGTCTTTATTTGAAAACAAATCAAAATCAATTGCATAGCTTTTAAAATAGGATTCGAACAAGTCTCCAACATCTCCAAGTAAAAATTCTATTTCTTTTTCTAAAGCTAAACGAGCTCCCATAATTGCAAGACGTGCATTTCCGTCTGCAATTTGAACAATCTTTTTTTGATATTTACTATTTATAATTTTAAATGAATCACTTTTTAATATGTCTATTATTTCCTCATCAGAAAACTTTGGTATATCTATAGTTTCAACATCAAAATCGTGACTTAAATTATAAATATCTGATAGAGCATAATTCCTAACAGTTATAATTAACTTTAAATTTCCTTTTCTTTTTGATTTAAAAAAACCAAAAATCTGTGATAGGTTTGGTAATTGTCTATTAGCGTCATCAATCAAAAGTATATAGTTTTTATCCTCTTTCAATTGAATTTTTAAATCCTCATAAATATCAACATCTTTTTTTGCAATTACATAAGATATATATGAAGGGTTTTCGTTTTTAAAAACATTAATGGCTTCTATTCCAATCTTTGTTTTACCAACTCCTGCTGCTCCTGATAATATCAATAAATTTTTTGAATTTAATATGGCTTGAATACTATCAAGTTCCAATTTTCTATGAAAAAACAAATTATCTAAAGGTGTAGATAATTGATTAGCTTTGTTGTTATACTCACTTATAAAAACATCAAAAGGTAGAATTTGCCCAGTATCTAAAGACATTCCAAGAAAATCTCTTGCTAATGAATAATATTTAGACATAATATCTAAAGCAATAGTATCAATACCTATCAATTCTAGATTTATCTTTTTTTTCGATGCATACTTTTGTAACGAAGTCTCTTCAGAGACTTTAAGTCTACTATTAAAACATACAATTATTTTATGAACTTCATTTATTTCAACACCAGTTTTAGATTCATCCAAGCACTTGTCAATATCCTCTTTTATTTTTTTGACTATTGCTGTCGCTTGTGTTGTATATTCAATGTAAGCCAATTTATTACCAGATATTCTCATAAATGAGTCTGGTGTACCAATTATTGTTTTCAACTTTCCTAATTGACTTCCTGTACGATTCAAACTTGAGTATTCATTTTCTCTCATAACCAAGTAAGTATCACAAAGATTTTGAAATCCAGCTCCATCTATAGCTAAAAGCTTTTGTTCTAATAATTGTAATCGTCCAGACATATTTTTGTTATTATTTAAATTAAAATACTACTTTAATTGATTTCTTATTAATTTTATTAACGCTTATTTATTAAAATAGAAATACATTTATATTCTCATAAAAAAAACTAATATAGAATTGAAAATACCAGAATTTAATAAAGATTTCTTCTGCATAGCAAATATTGATGAACCAATATTATCTGCAATAGTTTCAAGTTATGCAAACAAGAAAGGTTTTTACACTCCAATGTTCGAGTTTCCTTCTGTAACAGCAGCTGATAATAATCAATCTGTTTCAGCGATTGATGAACATCATTTAACAAGAAATAGAGCACGCCAATTAAGCATAAAAATAGGAAATACTATTAGAAGATTGAGAGGTTGTGATAATATTTTATTAATAGGGTTAACAAAAGACCAACGCAGTTATTTGAAGTTTCCAAAAGATTATAATATTATAGAAATTAATGACATCAGTGACGCTACTTTTATATTGGGTTCAATGGTTGAAAAGAGTAATACTTTAAGCTGTAAGGAAAGTCAAATTTATGTTGGTCTTGTTGAAGCAATGTCAAGTGATTCTATTTTGCATATTGACGATAATGCTGATGATGTTGTTCATGAATTAAATAATAATGGTGGTATTGTTGTGATTGAGAATGTTGAAAAGGTTGGAGTTGTCATTGCAATAAATTATGGGATATCAATTAACGCTAATATTTTTTTAACGAATCCTTTAAAAATTGATAAGCGAAAAATTTCAACTCTTATCGATGAATGGAAAAATGGAGATCAAAATTCCTTTAACGATTTGAGTTCTTTTGTTTACCCAAACATTGAAACTATAGAGTTTAAGGATTATGATTTTGCTACTTTTTTTACCGAAGGTGCTCCTTATTCACTTATTCTTAAAAATGTTATCCCATTCTCACATGTGCATCTTCATTTAAATCCAGATTTTTTCATTTTTAATAATTTGTATTTTGAGGCTGCTCAAACTCCATATTCAGCAATAGTTTTTTCTCCATTAGAGTTTAAAGATGAAGAAACAAATTTTGTAATTGATGAACTCACAAAAAAGAGTTATTATGTAAAAGAGTTAGTTGGTGAAAATGCAACATCTCACAATATAAATTACCACGTAAGAGAATACCCTTTTAATTTATTGCATATATGTAGTCATGGTGGTGAAGTTGATGGTTATAGTGTTAAGCATAAATTTATTGATAGTAATGGAGATGAACATATTGTGGAATATGATGAAGTTGTTAGCTTTGCTCCATCAAAATTAGAAGAAAAAATTCCCGTAACCTCGAAAAAGATTTGGAAAAAATTCGATGGTTATGTTTGGAGAAGTAAAGAATTAAAAGCTATTGAATTTCCTCAATATGTGTATGCAGATATGCTCAATTCTACGAGGAATATTGATAAGGAAGAAAGAAAACCAAAAAAAAACATATCAAATTCGTGTGCAATTAAATGCTCTGATTTTAATTATCAAGCAATGTTTCACCATTTAGCTGCATCGCGTTCTCCATTGATTTTTAATAATACTTGTTGGTCTTGGTCTGACATAGCAGATTCTTTTATTGCTGTAGGTGCAAGAGGATATATAGGAACGCTATGGAATATTAACAATAGCGTAGCTGTAAAATCAGCCGAAGTATTTTATGAAAATTTATTCAATACTACCATATTAGATGCATTCTCAAAATTAACTCAAGAAACTATATCATGTAATGATGAAGATATTTATATATTTTGGGGATTACATTTTAGTACATTTAAACAAGTAACAGATGTACAAATATCAAAGAATACAGTAGTGTTAAAACTAATAGAATCATTAAACGTTTGGAAAGAAAAACTTGAAAACACTTCAGACGTACCAATGAGAGAAAATATAGAAAGAATAATTAATTGGATAGCTCATGAATTGGCCACAAATTATAAAAAGGAAACTTTACTTTTAACAAATAACCTTAATTAGTTTAAAATCCATTTCACACACATTCTACTACTCTCCTATCGTCGTTTCGTAAAAAAAGTGTTCCATTAACATCGTAGAAGAAACTTTTGAGAATAAATTTTTAAAGAAACTGTAGTAACAACTTTCGCTTTTATCCAAAGCTCAAGTTACATAACGCAGAACATTATAGTACATTTTATAACAATTAGCGTAATAGCGCTTTTTAGCGATATTTGACATAATTGCAGATATAACGTCGTAGACTTATATCGATAGTTAGTTATATAACGTGGAACATTATAGTGCATTTATACAAAAATTCGTGAAAGTAATTAATCATCAATTAATTTAATTTTTAAATCATCTAGAGCAGATAAACCTTGAAGAAGCTTGTCGTAAATAGCTAAAGCATCATTTTTTATCTCATCTTTTGTCATTGAATCATTATCATATCCTTCAACATGTCCTGTCAAATCAAAAAGAAACCCTCCTTGTTGTTCCTGATATTCAATTACTAAAAAAATATCGCTTCGATCTTTATTAAAGATTAAACTAAGTTCTCTTGATCGAGATAATAGGCTCCTAAGTCTTAGTTCTAGAATTTGGATATGCATACGAGCTTCTTGATCATTAACAATCTCATAATCTTTAAGTTTCATGTAATTCATAAATACTCTTCTAGCATTAAGATATGCTGTTAAATCATTTTGAAGGTAATTTATCTCTCTTATAATCCGATCTTTATTTTCATCTTTGAAAATACTTTTTAATTCTGAATTTAACTTTTTTATGAAAGCGGTAATGTCAGTAATATAATCACTCTCTTGAGCATTTAAAATATTGATATTAGTTAAAAAAAATATAAAAAACAGAATAATCTTAATCTTTGTTTTCATCTTTTTTGGATTTCTTTAGGATTAGCATAAAGCCAAGTATAATTAAAATTAAAGGTAAAATTAGGGCGTCTATTTCTACTAAGTTAATATCTCTACCTCTTAAGATTTCACGAATAACATCATTTCGCTTATAAAAAAAATAAAGACTCATTATTAAAAATATTATTCCTCCTATTTTAAAGTTTTTCAATAAATCCATTTTATGTATATTTAATACTCAAACTATCATTTATATATTTGAATTCTATATTAAAGCCTAAATACTTATTGTAGTTCTGTAGACTTCCCTTTAATAATGCATAGACGTTTAATTTTAAATTTTTATCCAAAATTAAATGACGGGTCTAATTTTGTTTCTTTCATACCTACTCTAAAAATAGAATAGGTTACATCTCTAAATGGATCATCATATCTTCCACTTAAAAGTTGTGCTTCAGTAACATTTGAAGGAACTAACTTTCCATATGATGGATAAAAAAATGCATCTGAATTTACAATTGTCTCAAAATCTTTTCCTCGAGCTAAAACTGTAAACCCTGGATTTAAAGATCCCATTTTAATTCTTGGATTTCCAGCAGTAAAATCATCTTTTGCTTGCTGTGATAATGCTAGTCTGAGTGGTAAACTTTTGAATAATATTTCAGGTTCAGATTTATCAAGTTTATTCAATAGTTCGTCAAGCATGTTTATTGCAGATGACGAAATAGCAGGAAAACCGACTGTAGATATTAAGGATTTACCAGTATTTGATTGAAGGAATTTAAATATTTTTTGCCACCATCTTGGTTCTCTATGTTTAACAACTTCAAAGGTCATTTTACTCAAGCCGCCTGGTATCTCAATTGGTCTATTACCGAATGCTTGTTTAAAATCAGATTTTAATTCTTTTGGCTCAGCCGCTTTATTTTTAGCCTGATTATATAAATTTAGACCAGCTGCTATGCTCCAAAATGCCGTGTCAAAATTTTTGTCTCTTGAGTTTTCGTCTTTACCAATATTTATTCTTATTGTAGCTCTTGAATTCTTATCAATATCCTCATTAGCTCCAACATGGAATGATAGCATTTCAAGATTTACTAACATATCAGGTTTTTCATTACTTCCTGATAAAGCTGGTTGGACTTGTGATGATTCTAGAATAGGTGGTTTTTTTAAATCATTTGAAAGTTGAAAATTTATAAACTGATTAGATAAATCTAGCATCGATGGATTTGGGCTGTCATCTTTCACATAAGATACAGCACCTGCATCATTCAGAGTAAGTAAAGTTGCATATTTTGGACTATTAATAGCCTCAATTAAGTCTCTAGCACTTTTTTCATTGTAAAGAGATGTTATTACATCATGTTCTTTAAAGTTAAATAATTCCATATTTTAAAGTTTTAATTTAAAAATTCCAGTTGCTATTACACCTGGTAATTTTGACATTACTCGTCGCTTAAACTTTTGTTTTTTGCCATACAGGTCAAAGTAACCTTCACTAGCATACATAGCATGAGACTTAGTCCATAAAACCATACCATAAGGCTGTTTAACTTTTTCACGAAGATTCGCTCGATATGTAGCTGATGCACTATCTTCAAGTCCCAAAAATTCATAAACGTGTGGAGTAAATGTTCCATCGTTAACTATTTCTACTGCAAGTTCAAAATTTTCTGGAATTATGAATTTACTATATCTACTGCTAAAGTCTCCATTTTGTTGAGCCATTTTGCATATTGTAGTAAAGCATAAGTGGGCATAATCAAGAATTTTACTAAACTGTTCTTTTTCATTTTCATTACTATGTTTTCCAATTATGAAAGAAGATTCTTGTTTGGCATATTGAAGTTCATTATCATCAAATGAAATCTTATCCCCATTTTTTAGTGTAACATGATAAGTCTTTAGCTTTTTCTCAAAACTAATCACATCATAACCAAACGTATACATTGCAGCCTTAATTATTGCAATGGAGGCACAATTTCCAGATCCAACGGATTCTTCATCTTTCCCCTGGTAAAATGCATTAAAAAGTAATTTTTTCATAGTAACGGCTTATATATATTATTTTAAATAATAGTTATACAATAAACAATGTTATGATTTTACTCAAAACCAAAACATACCCAATATTGGGTAATTAATAAAAATTGTGCTATTTTTTCTAAAAGGGAGAGTTAACCGCTAAATATCAAGCGATTGTCATAAAGATAAGAAAAATATTTCAAATCCATTCCACACACATTATGCTTCCCTCCTACGTCGTCGCATAAAAAGTGTTTAATCACAGGTTACTATTGCTTTAGAGGAGTTCTTGAATCTCGCAAACTCGATTTCATTAACATTGTAGAAGAAACTTTTTAGAATAAATTTATTTAAGAAATTGTAGTAAATCAAAGCGCCAGCTGGCTCATTCACTAAAACAGTCCACTGGACTATTTTTTAACGCTCTGCCCTGTTTTTAAGCAAAGTTCAAGTTATCCCGTTTCAAGAACGGGACAGGCGCCATGCAGCACATTATAGTGCATTTTACAACAATTAGCTTAATAGCGCATTTGGGCGATATTTGACATAATTACAGATATAACGTCGCAGACTTATATGGATAGTTATTACACTTGTTATATCCTTTAATAATACAATCTAAAATCGAGTAGTTTACACATTTTGTAATATTTTTGATGTAACTCTTCAACAACATCTAGCATGTTATCATCTTCTTTAAATAAGTTAAAAAATGCGATATCCAGATTGGAGCTAGTTATTTCATTACTTGCATTACCATAGCCAGAAACACCCTTTGCACCAGTAATATCTAAAAAATATTGTGCTTCTTCTGAGTCTAAATCTAGAATTTTAGCATTTGAAAAGTGTAAAATCTTTCCTTCTAATCGTCCTTCAAAAAGTTCTGCAATTTCCTGTAGACTATAGTAATAGTCATTTAAACAAATACTATTTGCTTCTCCTGTTATGACTAGGTAAATTATTTCGTAGTCTTTAAAATTATGGTCATCTAAGACCAATGCATCTAAGCTAGCTTCTAATCCTTCTATGGTGTCACATGTATTATAAATACTGGCAACTCCATATTGCGTGGTCAATTGTTCTAGTTTTTTTTGTGTTTCAGTAAAAGCATCTATTTCTATATCTTCTACTGCTTCTAAACAGTAAATAAAATAATCTGTATCTAATAATTGTTCTTTGGGTAATTGCTGTCTTTTCTCTAACAAATCTCAGTAGTTATGCATGGTATATGAAGTACAAAAATAATGTAAATCTTTCATTTTATTTCATGCTTTTATAAAGCACATGGAAACTAGCAATCAAATGTAATGTTTAAATATTTACATAAAATGCAGTAATCTCACATTTTTTCTAATCTGTAGGTTATCAAGACATTTCATATCTCTCTTCTAAACCATTAGTTATGGTTTAATTGACAATGAAGATAAAGATAAAGGCTATGTCGTTTATTTTAAAAGTACTAAATAATTAAAATAGAAGAAGCCACAACATGGTGACTTCTTCTTGCTATTAATCCATAATTAGGGATTCAACTATATTCTTAATTCATAAGTTATTTTGAAGTCACTTTATAATTTCCATTACTTCTTATGTAAATAACTGTTTCTTTTTCTGCTGAAATCATGGAAGTCGCGTTTTCTTTAGCTCCAAAATATGATCCTGGCTCTAATTTATTTTTAGTTTCTTTTTTAGAAAACTGATGCGTTAATCCTCCAGAAATAACTACAGCTCTAAAATTTGGACTTAAATTTTTAATTTTCCCATTGAAACCAGCTGGTAGTTTTAAAAGTGTAGCACGTAATTGATTTTTTTCATGGCTTCCCCATAAAAAAGCAGTTTCTACATTACTTTTTTCTGAAACCCATTCTATATCCTTAGCGTTTAACCATACCAAATTGGTTTTATCTACATTAATTGGTCGTTCACCATTATCAAAAGCTTCGTCTGTTGGTTGTACTAAATATGGTCCTTCCTGTATATCTAAAAAAGCCATATTTTCTTCACCATCTGCTGCAGTAATATGTGCTTCTCCTGCTGGTTGTTGCCAATAAGATCCAGCTGGTAGCCATTGCTTCTCTGCATTTTCATCATCATTATGCAATAAACCTTTAATGACCACACCACGATACGTAATGTTGTGAATGTGTGGTGGCGAAGAAAACCCTTTATTGAATTTTACTAAAAAACCTGCTGGTTCGTTTTTGGTTCTGTCTCCCCAAAGTTTTCCTGCAGCTGGACTTTTATCTCCTCGTAACGGATTTAACCAACCCCATTCTACAGTATCTGTAGTTACTACTTCATTTATAGACTTAATATTGTCTGTTGTTGGTGTTTGCGCCTTTGCAAAAATACCTGCTACTAGTGCTAATGCGAATAAGATGTTTTTTTTCATGACATTAATTTTCAAGAGAAATACTAATTATATTTCAGTGAATAATTCACTTTCTGGCAATCTAGATTTTGGTGTTTTATCTGTGGAATTAAAGTCTGATTCTGCTCTGTAACCTATAGAAACAGCAACTAAAGCTGTGAAACCTTTTTCTCTTAAACCAAATTCTTCATCTAATGCTTTTACATCTATACCTTCCATTGGTGTAGCATCTATACCTAAAGTTGCAACACCTAATAAAAAGCTTCCTATGTTTAAGTAGACTTGTTTTTCCATCCAGTGTTGCTGGTCTTTTAAATCGTATTTATGAATACCTGCAAAAGCTTTTACTGCACCTAGGAATCCGTTTTTTATGTCTTCATTTGGAAATCTTCCATTTTTATCTTCAGTATCTGCAATGTGTTGGTAATAGGCATCATCTGCATCAATTTTTGAACAGAATAATACTACTGCTGAAGCGTTGGTAACTTTAGGCTCATTAAAATGAAAGAAACCTTGAGTTCCTTTTGCCATACGCGCTTTACCTTCTGTAGTTTCAGCAACTATAAAATGCCAAGGTTGCAAGTTTACACTTGAAGGACTCATTCTTAATAAGTTTTTGATTTCTGCCATATCTGCTTCAGATATTTTTTTTGTTGCGTCAAATTCTTTGGTGGTATATCTCCAGTTTAATTTTTCAGATAAATTCATTAGTATGTATTTTATTAAGTTGATTATTAATTATACTATAAAAAGTATAGTGCAAAAGTAATTGTAGTTTGTAATACTCACAATAACGGTCAAAAAGGATAGTATAAATTATTCTATTAAAAAAAGGCGTAAACACAACAATAACAATACATTTAGACGAATGTTAAATTTACTATAAAAAGTATAGTTGTATAATTTAGTATAGTATAATACCTTTGCATTAATAATTTAATTTAAAGGAAGTTTTATGTATACATTTAAAGGAAAAGAATATCCATGTTGTGCGAGTTTAACTATGGGTATTATAGGAGGAAAATGGAAGTCGGTAATTTTATTTTACTTAATAGATGGTACGCTTCGCTATAATGAATTAAGAAAGAAAATGCCAACGGTTACTGAACGTACTTTAAGTTTACAACTGAAGACCTTAGAGGAAGATGGCATCATTAAAAGAAAAGTATATACCTCTAAACCGCCTTTAAAAGTGGAGTATTCGTTAACCGATTTTGGTAAAACCTTAATTCCGTTAATCCAATCTATAGCAGATTGGGGCGTTTTTGTTGTAGAAAAACAATCAGCAAAAGCAGGAGTTGTATAATGGAACCAAAAGGATACTTTTCTTATACACTACACTACAAGACAAGACAAGACAACGCGAAAGCTTTGTAACCTTTGGTGTAAGCTATAGAGTTTTCTGGACAGCGAAGATGATTCTGTTTAAAAAGTATATCTATAAAAACAGTGCCTGAACTAATTAAAATTAAGACACTGCTTGGTAAATTATTCTATCACGATATCAATTCTATATATTGAAAAGCACTTTTTAGTTATGAAAAAATTATAATATAATTGATTTCATCACTTTTTGGTTCTATATTTATGATAACAGTACAACTCTAAGTCCATTATTATATAGTCCAACTTCTACCTCTGAAACAGTAGGTACTATTTATAAAAGTCTATTTTTATGCTGTTTACTCTATTATTTTTATATCTACAGATGTTCTACTTTGCCAGCCTGTTTTATCTGTTACAGAATATGCACAATGGTAATCTCCTATATCAATATCATTAGGAATGGTTATAGAAACATTAATTTCATAATTTGTTAAGGAGCCTTCAATGTTATAATTTTCAACAAAAATTAAAGGGTTTACAGCGGTTTTAATTTCTTCTAAACTACATTCTGTTACTTGGTCATCATGAGTATGATGATCAAAATTGTGATGTATATCAATACTATAAGCTGCTAATTGGCTATTATCTGTTACCAGAGCTCTAAAATTATAGGTTTCTCCTCTAGTAAGTAAAGCACAACCTTGTGGGAAACCTTCTGTATAATTTACGCTAATAGTTGGTTTTTCTTCATCTATTTCAAGATGGTCATCACTGGAACATGCCATTGTTAATATTAAAAATGTAAAAAAATAGAAATATTTTAATGTGAATTTCATATAATAATAGTTAAAACCGCATAGCATGTTTAGGTACTATGCGGTATTATTTTGTTTAATTACTCGGTGATATCTATGTGTGTTTCGTATTCTTTTGTATTACCATCTTCATCTTGAACTGTAAAAATTACATGATATTCTCCTACAGGTGCTGTAGCAGGAACATCTATATGTTGATGAAATTCTACCTCTGTTTCTTCGTGATAGCCTTCTAAAAATTCTGCTTCATAATCCCAAGCTACTTCACCATCTGCTACTGGCAAATCATGAGCATGAATATCTACTGTAATATTGTGTATACCATGAACAGCATGAATCATAAACTCTGCATGAAAATCATCACCTCTAGCTACGCTAGAATCCACAGAAAAATCACTTAAAGTGATGACGTCTAAAATTTGAATATAACCTTCTACTTCTGTGCTATTTCCTAATTCATCCGTTACCAAAAGTTCAATATGGTATTCTCCTGAAGGAATATTTGTAGGAACATCTACATGCTCATGAAAAGTAGGATTAATAACTAGGTAACTTGCATCTGTAAAAACTTCTTCAAACTCCCATTCCTCTTCACCCTCTGCTAGCTCTAAATCATGCGCATGAATAGAAATTGTAATACTACTTACGGTAGATTCTGCTGTAATTTCTGCTTCTAAATGAATGTCAGATCCTTTATAAGCTACTTGTCCTGTTTCGTGAGTACTACCTTCGCCATATTCAAAGCTTGTAATTTCTGGAGCACTACTTTCTGTACTATGGTCATCATCATTACTACACGATTGAAAAAAGAGTCCGAAGGAAGCGACGATTGCTAAAAATTTTAAATTTGTTTTCATAATTGTTGTTTTCATAAGTTTAAATTTGATTATTAATTATTAAAAAGGTACTGTTAACGATAATGAGATATTTCTACCAGCTTCTGGTACATCTATAAGTCTGTAAAAACTGGTATGATTAAAATATTTAGTATTGAATACGTTGTTTAGTTTTGCACGTATTTTTATTGGTAAATTGTTTTTAAACACATCTATATCTGCTAAAAAAGACATATTCAATACTTGATATCCTTCCGTTTTTTCTTCGGGAGGTACAATTTCTTCTTGTGCTGCAGTAATTCTATAATCTGCAATTAATTGTGGTTGCTTGAAAAATAGTATTTTATTAAATTGATATTTTGCAGATAGTAATCCTGATAAAGGCGGAGAAAATGGCAATGTAAACCCTTCTTTTTCTCCACTTCTCTGTCTAGAATACACATACTCTATAGATGCGTCTAATTGCAGGTTTTTAGAAATTTTGGTACTTGCATTAAGCTCACCACCTATTCTAAAAACTTTAGCTTGTGTATACTCGTAAATTTGTATGGTTTCGTAATAGCTTGAGGTTGGGTTTAGGTAAATATAATTTTGAAATATATTTACAAAGGGACTAATACCTAAGCTAAAAAGTTTTGTAGTATGGTTTATATCTACATCTAATTGATACGATATTTCTGGATCTAACTCTAGGTTACCTTTTTCGTATCTGTACATGTGATAATTTACTCCATCTGATGCCAATTCATTAGCTAATGGCATTCTAAAACTTCTGCCTACATTAATTTTGTAACTGGTTTTATTATGAATGTAACTAACACCTAAAGAAGCACTAAGACTACCAAAATTAAGAGTTTTGTCTTTAGATCGCTGCAAATGTACGTATGATGTTGAACCATCATTGTTATTTATTGTTGACGGATACCAATCATAATATGCTTTGGTGTCTACGCTACCTACATCATATCGTAAACCTGCTAAGACATGAAAATTAGAATTAAGCTCTAACTGATCATAAGCAAAAATACCAGCAGTAAAGCGGTTGTATTCTGGAATTAAAAAACCCCATCCACCTATATTATTATTCTGGTATTCTGTATTTAAACCTATTACCAAATCATGTTGTTTAGTTGGTTTAAAGGCATCTCGAAAATTCAAGGAATAGGTGTTTTTTATAAATAACCTCTCTTTGGTATTTGGAGGTGTTGGCATATACCCATGCGGAACAGGCTCAGAATGTTCTTCTCTGTTATTGTTCTGGTAACCAAGATCTATTTGTAAGTTGTGTTCCCCAACGCTTACAGCTGTATTGTTGGTGATTTTAAAGTGATTTACCTTGTGAAAAGGAAGATCTATATCTCTGTTAGAATGGTCGTAATCTATACTAGAGGATCTTACTTCTAAACCATGTGCATTGGCAAAAAATCCGTTTTTGGCATTTACGTTACTAAATACTGTTTCAGATTTTATATCTTCAGAAACAAAACCAATACCTAAACTAGCATCTGCTTCATTTCCTGCTGTATTTCTTAAGTTTTTTTCATGTAATTCAAAGACATAATTTTCATAATTAATTTTATCTGTTGGCACTTTATAATCTCCGAAATCTCTGTAAGTTAATCGTCCACGATAAAACCATTTATCTTTTCTAGTGGTAATACCTGCCGAAACACCTATTAAATCATTATTGCTTTCACCAAGTATATTTACTTCACCACCAAAAGAATTAGGTAATGGTGTTTTGTTAGGTTGTATATCAACAACACCTGCAATAGCATCTGAACCATATAATAAAGAAGCAGGACCTTTAATAATTTGTATATTTTCAATACCCTGTTGGTCAATTTCTAATCCATGATCATTTCCCCATTGTTGAGCTTCATGTTTTATTCCGTTTTGTACTACAGCTACCCTATTAAAACCTAAACCTCTTATCGTAGGTTTTGATTGTCCTGAACCAATGTTAATGGTGCTAACACCTGGTATTTTACTTAGCGTTTGCATTAAACTATTTTCTCTATTAGTATCCAGAAAAGTTTTAGAAACGCTATAAGAAACTAATGGGGTTTCTTTTGTTTGTCTTTGTTTTGATTTTGCTATAATTTCAACTTCTTGTAAAGTTGTATTAGATTCCTCTAAATAAACCGGTAATATTTCAGTTTCAGAATTTACAAAAACAGTTACCTTTTTTACATTAAAACCAATATGAGATATGTTAAAAGTATAAGATCCTTTTGGCACATTTTTTATGATGAATTCCCCTGTTTTAGATGAAATAGCGAATAAATTTTTACAAATAATATTAGCATTTTCTATAGGTTTTAAGTTGTTTGCATTTACAACAGACCCTTTAATTGTAAAAGAATCTTGTGCATAAGTAATAGAGCATAAGCTAAAAAATAGACATATACTTAATGTTTTATATAACATAATGGAGTACTATAAGTTATGTTGATTGTTCTTAAAAAAGAACCACGATAAGAGCGATACATCCTATTATTTATTTTACCTATTATCTGTGTTTTTTACCAATAACTTTTAGGTTAACCGTTGGTTTACAACAATGAAAAGGAAGCAGTATTAAGTAATTAATAACAACTTAATCCTCTTATTAAATTGGTTATAAATAATAAAATGTTTAAAAAAACTTATAATAAGAATGGAGGTGGCCGAGAAAATAGTTTGCTTGAAGTACTATATTTATAAATAACACATTTGTTATTTAATGTTATTTCTCTTTGCAATACAGGTTCATTGTTTTTAATCTCTAAAAAATTGAAATCTGGTGTTTGCAAAGGAGTTACATTATGAAGAATTGCATGGTCGCAAATAGTACAATCTATTGCATCTTCATTAGCGTCTGTATGAGACAAAGCATGAAGTCCCGTAATTTTCATAGATATAAAAATTACAAGTAACAAATAGGTAATATTCTTTTTTATGCGACTACTATTCATTAAGAATTGGTTAAGCTAATATCTCTGCTAAAATGTTTTTTTGTTGCTGAGGTTATTTATATTTTTTCTTGTGCTATTATATTTAAGAATTCGTTTCGATTCTTTTCTTCTAGAAAACAACCTCCATATTCTAAAGTAGTAGTAAAACTACTTTGATCTTTTATCCCTCTTGATGAAACACAAAGGTGTTTTGCCGTAACAGAAACAATAACATCTTTAGTGCCTAACACAGTTTGTAAATGGTTTAAAATTTGAAGCACTAATCTTTCTTGCACTTGAGGTCGACGTGCATAATAATCGACCAACCTATTAATTTTAGATAAACCAACAACCTTGTCTTTAGGGATATAAGCTACATTTGCATATCCTATTATGGGTAAAAAATGATGTTCGCAGGCAGAATCTATTGTAATATTTTGCTCTACCAGCATTTTTTTATATCCATATTTATTTTCAAACGTAGAAAGTTTTGGTTTGTGTATTGGGTTTAAGCCATAAAACAACTCTTTTACATACATTTTTGCAACACGATATGGTGTGCCAGATAAACTATCATCTGTTAAATCAAGCCCCATTTCTTCCATAATCATTTTAAAATGATATTGAATATTTTTAATTTTTTCTTCGTCACTTTTATCAAAAGCATCTGCTCGTAATGGCGTTTTAATATTCTGTGAAAAGTGATTGTCTCCTAATATTTCTATTTGTTCTTTACGCTTCATTTGTACAGCAAGTTGTTGTTTTACATTGGCAATATTTTCTATTGTAAATATGCAAAGCTATTAACGCTATAGCTGGAACATAAATAAAATTTTCATTTAAATAAAACCAACTATATTTTTCATTTGCTACCACAGCAAATAATAAGAAAAAACTAAACCACAACATAGGTTTTATCCTGTTTATAGAGGTTGTTTTAGTTGTACGATATACTGCAAAAAAAGAAAGGATTAAGAATAAGTAATCTATAATTCCCCACCAAGTTGGTACCTCACTACAATTAGCAACAGAACAACTTTGTGCTATAAAAATAAATGGTGTAGCTACACAATGAATTAGGCAAAGTGTACTTGCAAGTGCACCAATATTATCTGGATTTTCTTTTATTATTATCATTTCTTAATACAACTAAGTTGCAAATATAAAACTAATATCTATTAATGCAACTTTGTGGCATTAATTTTGACTTTGTTTTTTTGCTTATGCTAAGCAGTAGCATTACATTTGTACTATGGGTGTCTTAAGAAAAACGAAATCAGTAGAAATAGTACTCCATGAATTTGCTAAAGATTCAAGTGCAATCTCTGTTATTACTTTGGTAGAACGTCTTGGTTCTAAAATGAATAAAACTACGGTTTATCGTATTTTAAATAAGCTTGAAGATGATGGTGTTTTACATTCTTTCTTAGGAAAAAATGGACATAAATGGTATGCTAAATGTAATGGTTGTTCAGCGACTGTACATCAAGATATTCATCCGCATTTTCAATGTATAAGTTGTGGTAAAGTAGATTGTTTAGATATAAATGTTGTTATACCTGAAATAAAAAACCGTAAAGTAGAAGTGTCACAAATATTACTTCAAGGTAAGTGTGAAGAATGTTATATTAAATGAATTTTACTGAAATAGAAGGTTTTTAATATACCTTAACAAAATAAAATAACCTATAAAGGCATTACTTATTTCTAAGTAATGCCCTCACAAAAATAGTTATTATCAAAATCAGTACCACATTATAATGTAATATGGCTATTGCCTTTTTGTTATCTATGCCAATAGTATATGCTATTATTCAATTTGTAAAGAATTATTAATCATACTTAGGTTTTTGAAACCATAAATCGGACAAAGAAATATTAATATTAAGGGTATTAATATATTCTTCAATAAGAATGCTTTCTGTGGTTCCTTTCTTTTCAAGTGAATACGAAATATTTAAAAGTGATCTTTTACCTAATGGTAAACCAAAACCTATAGAAGCTGCGTAGGAGTCTATTTTGGTATCATCAACTTTTAAATAGCCTGTATTATAATTTAAACCCATTCTATAGTTTATACGATTGATGTATTTTTGGCTATTTGGGTTTATAGTATAAGAAGCACCTAAACTAAAAATATCTTGATCTACATAAGTCCCTAACGCATCTGATTGATTGGTAGCAGACCAGAAATTTTTATTATAATCTGCTGTTAATAGTATGTTTTTAAAATAGGTACTATATCCAAATCCTAGTTTTAAAGGAAGGTAAAAATCGTCAATATCTTCTCCTGTAGTTTGCTCTAATACAGAGTATGCAAAATTAGAATATTTACCAATTGTAACATCTTTAGATCCTTTTAAAACCGTTGGAAAATCTAATGTAAACCCTATATTATGTTTCTTTAAAAGGTTGTATTGTAGTCCTAAACCAATTTGCAAACCACTATAATAGTTTTTTTCAGAAATATCTAAATAACTTTCAGATGTAGTAATATTTTCACTTTCTTCAATTTTACCAAACAAATAAGAGGTTTTAATACCAAGATTTAAATTGTTATTTATTTTTCTTCCGTAGTCTAATCGTAATTCATTTAAACCACCAGAACCTTCAATATTGGTAGTAAATTCTTCATCACTACCTTCAATATTACTTTGTAAACCTATTAGAGAATATCCTACAGTGGTAGCTGGTTTTAAGGTTAAACCTATACCATATTTATTATTGTAATTAAACCCTAAAGAAATATTAGTAAAAGTGGTAGTTGTGCTTTGTTCGTTTAAATTATCTACAGAAAGATTTATCAATTCTGCAGAACCACCAAAATCAAGAACAAACTCATTTTCTTTTAAGGTTACAAACGAAGCAGGATTATAAAGGTTTACTCCTCCACTTGCATCTAATGAAATTCCTGTTTTACCTAAACCACTACTTCTACCTGTGTTAGAATTGCTTTCTACTCCTAAACCAAATAGCGAATAAGGAGAACTTGTAAGGTTGTTAGTTTGTGCATATCCAAATAGACTACACACCATTGCTAAAACTATTAAGTACTTAGATTTATTCATATAAAGCATAGGTTATTATTAATTTGGTGTTATAATTAGATTTTTCACTATCGTTAAAAATTATTTTATTTACAGTATTATTATAATTTTCTGGTATTAAAATAAGCGCATCTTCTGTTTCTGGACTTTCGCTTAGTTTTTGATCTATAAAATCGATAACAGGAACGTTATATAATACATGGTTAAATTCTGATTCTTCACTACTTAGTGATGCTGTTACCACATCAATACTATTTGCTACTTGACTTGCAAAATCATTGTTTTGATCTAAGGTGTATAGTAATAATTCTTCACTTAATGGCTGTATATCTGAATAAGAATCTGCATTAAGTTCTATGTATAGTGTTGCTTCTAATATGGTACCATCTGCACCAATATCATAAATGTTTTTTATAGAAGGAAATTCAATTTTAGTAACATAACCTGTTCCTGCCTGGTTATAACTCATGTTATTACTGTTTGGCGAATAAAGATTGTCCTCTTGGTCTGTTAAAAACTCTTGAGGTAAACCCGAAACATCACTATCTATATGATTAAAGTAGGTATTAATAGCTATATCATAAGTATACTCTTCACTTTCTAATTCGTCTGGCATACTATAAAAAAATCGAAGATAAGTTTCTTCGCTACTAGTAGAAAAACCAATAACAGCACTATTGTCATTTGCATCTGGCTGTACTGTAAGACCTTTTAATTGTTGGTATAAAGACTCGTCATCTGTAATATTATTATCTCTAATACCATTAAATAGTTCTTCTCCAAAAGTATAAGGCAGTGTAACATAAACCGAATCTTTATTAGGTGTTGGTTGATAGGTTTTTGTTACTAAAGGAGTGTCTTCATAACCAAAAGAAGAGGTGTTATAAAAATACGTGTCATCTGTACGTAATTTGTCTGTTAGTTTATGAATATGAAGTGTAGAAACCTGTGTAGTATCATTATAAAAATATGTGTCATAACCAAGTATTATTCCTACACTATCTAAAACGGCATCATTATTTAATGTATATGTTGTTGGACTCATTTGAAAATAAGATGCTGTGTTTATAACTCCCATATCTGCATCTGTATATTGTCCTATTAATAACCTTTCTTCTGTAGAGGTAGTAATAGAATCAAATTTCATAGTAGATAGTTGTACTAAAAAAGTATCAATAGATAATACTCTAATATTAGTATCTGTAAAATCTTTTCCTGCTAAAAGTGTTTCTTCTTCAGAAGAACATGAGATTACAAATATTAAAACCGTTAATAAGGTTATTAAATAAAAAGGTGTTTTTAACATGTGCTTATAAGTATTTGTACAAATCAACTACGCTTTAGAGCTAATAAAAAGTATAATATACTTATCACGAGTATTTATCTACAAAGTGGGTGATTTATACTATAAAACAGCACTACCTAGTTTATAGATTAAAATTACCTGTTGGTCTACAAAAAAAATGGATAGGTATATTTTATAAGTATTGTAAACCCTTGAGGTAGTATGTTAGCATTCTATATTATAAATAATACAGTAATGCGTAAAAAGACACTTCTTTATATCACCTTTAGTTTGGTTTCTATTCTCTCTTATGGACAAGAAATTTTCACTACTACTAATGTAGAAGATTTGGTTGCTATAGAATATGAATATTTTCCAGATATAAGTGGTTTTAAAATGAAGAATAAATCTATTGCTATGGATTTTACCTCCTTATTAAAGAAATCAGCTTTTGGTTTTGGAATTAATTACACCAATAATAGTATTGATTTTAAAGGACCTGATTTGCAGTATGATTTTAGATCTTTTAGAGAAATACACACGATTCAAATGTATATGAACTACAATAAAGCGTTGGCAAACAATTGGAATGTTAGCCTAGAAATAGCGCCATATGTTTCTTCTACATTAAATAAAAAAGTTACTAGTGAAGATTTTGTACTTAGCTATGCTGCACATTTTATTAAAAATTGGAAAAAAGATGGCAATAAATCGTATTTAAAAATAGGTGCAGGTTATGGTGCTTTATTTGGTGAACCTAATTTTTATCCGCTGGTTACCTACTCTAATCAGGTAACCGAAAAATTTAGATACCAATTAGGTATACCTATAACTGGAGCTTATTATACTATAAACAAGCAGTCAAGTATTGATTTTACAGCACAACCAGAATCTATATATGCCAATAATGCTGCTCCTCTATTTTTAGAAGATACTACTGCTGTATACAATTCTAAACTAGAATTTCAAGCCATAAAATTAGCATTAGGATACAAGCTTCGTTTTGATAAAAACTGGACCACCTCTTTTAATGTTGGTTATTTAACAAATAGTGCCTTTACCATAAATAATAATAGTAACAATGAAATTTACAATTTTGATTCTGAAGAATCATTATCTGTAAGTGTAGGATTAAGTTTTAATATAAATAAAAAGTGAAATGAAAAAAATGATTAGCAAAACAACCTTAAGATTTCTTTATTTAAGTACCATAACTGTACTCTTATTTAGTTGTAGTAACGACGACGATAGTGATGACAGTGTTGGTAACTGGGTAAAAAAATCAACATTTAATGAAGAAGCTAGAAGTAGCTCTACAGCCTTTACATTAGGAAACCTTGGTTACATGGGAACTGGGTATGATGGTGATGATTATTACAACGATTTTTGGAGTTATAATATGGACACCAACTCTTGGCAACAATTAGCAGACTTACCAGGTATAGCACGTAGTTCTGCAGTATCTTTTGTTATTAATAATGAAGGATATATAGGTACAGGATATAATGGTGATACAAGCCAGGAATTATCAGATTTCTATAAATACAATGAAAGTGCAAATAGTTGGACACAAATTTCAGATTTTGCTGGTTCTGCACGTTATGGTGCTGTTGGTTTTGGGTCTGACACCTATGGTTATGTAGGTACAGGTTATGATGGAAGTGACAAAAAAGACTTCTGGAGATATAACCCTGCAACAGATACTTGGGAAGAATCTATTGGGTTTGGAGGAGATAAAAGAAAAGACGCTATTACCTTTACCATTAATAATGAAGTGTATTTAGCTACAGGAATTAGTAATGGTGTTTATGAAGAAGATTTTTGGAAATTTAACCTAGATACAGAAGTTTGGACTCAGTTAGAAGATATTGATGAAGATGATGATGATAATTATTACCTATATAGATCAAGTGCTGTAGCTTTTACTATAGATGGTAAAGGGTATATTGCTTGTGGTGAATATGGATCTAGTATAAATACTGTTTATGAATTTGATACATCTGATGAAGAATGGGAAGAAAAAACAGAATTTGAACTTTATGCAAGAAGAGATGCTATTGCATTTAGTAATGGTGAGCGTGCTTTTGTAGCATTAGGAAGAAATGGTACTTTATATCTTGATGACTGTATGGAATTTTTTCCAAACGCAGAACAAGATGATGATGATAATTAATAAATAGGTTTAGTTTGATGTCGCGTAATGCGCTAATTAAGAGTCAGGGTATTATATTAATCCTGTTATACTTCTGGCTCTTTTTTTAATTTAAATATTATGAAAAATATATATAAATACATTGCCGTTTTTTCTGCAATTGCAATTCTTACTATTCTATTGTTATATTTTCAATCTGTAAATAATGCTGTTGAAGATATAAAAGAAACAAATTCAACCTATAGTTTAAAGCTTATTGAAAAAGAAAATTCTTGGATTTACGAGGTTTATAACCAGGAGCAATTATATATTCGTCAAGAATACATTCCTGCTGTAAAAGGAAAACAGGTATTTAAAACCAAAGAAGATGCTCAAAAAGTAGGTCAAGTTGTAATTAATAAACTTACTAATAAAACACTTCCTGTAGTAACTGTAGCAGAATTAACAAATAATAACATTAGTTTTCAGTAATTTAATGTATAAATTTATAGAAGCTTGAAAAGTAAAATAGCATATAAAGAAATTATTATACATACCTTGGTATGGCTGTGTCTTAGTATATTTCCATTATTTACCGCATACATGGATTTAGGAAGAATTCCTTCAGGAATGTATTTAAGGCAAGCTTTAACACCAATTGTGTTTTATGCAAACTATTTAGTTTTTGTACCTTATCTTTTACTCAAGCGAAAACTATTTGTATACATCTTTGTTTCTATACTTTTTTTGCTGTTATACAATTACGTTACCGAAGAACTCATATTACATGCTGTAGAATTTAGAAAAAGACCAATGCATCCCAATATGCCAGGAGGTCTATTTGGTTTTAAACATGCAATACCTATAATGTTTTCTTTATCTCTTTTTTTATTAGGTGGTATTTTTAGTTTGGTAGTTAACTTTTACAAAAGAGAACATCTATCTAAAGAACTAGAAAGCAAACAAAAAGACATAAAATTAAAGTTTTTAAGAAACCAATTAAATCCACATTTTTTATTTAATTCTTTAAATAGTATTTACTCTTTAGTACGTAGTAAATCTGAAGATGCGCCAGAAGCTGTAATTACATTATCAGAATTAATGCGCTATATGTTATACGAAGTAGGAAATGATCAAGTATTATTAGAGAAAGAAATAAATTATATTCAAAATTATATAGCCTTACAAAAGTTACGGTTTAAAAATACAGAATCCGTAAAATTGAAATTAATAGGTGATACCAAAAAATTAAAAATATACCCTTTACTATTAATATCCTTTATAGAAAATGCCTTTAAGTATGGTACCGATTATAAAGGAAACACAGAAATTGATATTAAAATTGAAGTAAAAAACGATAAATTAATTTTTAAAGTTGAAAATATAATAGGACTTCATACACGAGATGAAAAAAATTCTGGAGTAGGTTTACAAAACATTAAGAATCAACTTAATTATCTCTATAAAAACAATCATGAACTAACTATAATTGAAGACAAAACCCATTATAGAGTTCTTTTAATCTTAAACTTAAAAGAAGATGAAATGCATAATAATTGATGACGAACCTTTAGCTATTGATATTATAGAATCCTACTGTAAAGCCATAGGTGGTGTAGATTTAATCGCTACATTTACAAACGCTATTGAAGCCCTAGATTTTATAAACAATAATAATATAGACTTGGTTTTTTCTGATATTGAAATGCCAAATATTTCTGGTATTGAACTTATAAAAGCACTAGAAGGCAAAGTACCTTACTTTATTTTTACAACTGCTTATCCTCAATATGCATTAGAGGGTTTTGATTTAAATGCCGCAGATTACTTAGTAAAACCAATTCCGTTTCCGCGATTTATAAAAGCGGTAAATAGAGTTAAAGAAATGATTAAGTTAAACCAGACTAATACCTTTGTTAATTTTTCTTCTGCAGGAGGAGAAACTACAGTACAGGAAGATGACTTTATTTTTGTAAAATCTGAATATGAAAATTTAAAAATAGATATAAAAGAAATTAAGTATATACAAGGTTTAAAAGATTATCTGAAAATTCATTCTGAAAAATCAAAACCCATATTAACACTTATGAGTTTTAAAGAAATTCAGTCTAAACTACCTGAAAACACTTTTATTAGAGTACATAGGTCTTATATTGTAAACGTAAATAAAATTACTTCTATCCAAAAAAATAGAATCATTATTAAAGACGAAAGAATTGCAATAGGAGAAAGCTATAAGCATTTAGTTTATAGCAGATTAAAAATATAGTTTCTTATACTAATTAAACAACTACTAGGTTATAATAACTATTTTTAATATATTATATAATAACACCTACATTTTGTTTAATTAATAAACTATATAATGATGAAAGCTAAACAAATCTTATTTCGTTTTATTTTATTTTTAGGTATCTTCTTTTTTATTATATCCTGCTCTTCAGATGATGATGATGATTCTTCTAGTGCAACTACTCAAAGTCAAATACAAAGCAACATACAATCAGGAACCTGGAGAATAACTAGTTTTATTGATTCAGGTACAGATGAAACGTACCATTTTACAGGCTATAATTTTACATTTTATAGTTCTGGAGTTTTAAATGCTGATAACGAAACTATTAGTTATGATGGTACTTGGAGTATTACTAATAGCAGCAGTAGCAGTGATGATGATTTAGATTTTAATATAAATTTTAATCTAACTAATGATTTTGAAGATTTAAATGATGATTGGGATATATTTTTGCATTCCGCAACTAAAATTGAATTAATTGACATTAGCGGAGGAAATGGTGGAACAGACTACTTAACTTTTCAGAAAAACTAAGTGAGTTTTAAAAACTATTAAATGCTCTTAAGCATTTTTACTATCTTTTTTATTAGTGTTATGTATTAAAGGTTTAGTTAGTGGTTGTCATTAAGTTCTTCCATAATTTCAGCAAATAACTTATAAGATTTTATTCTATCCTTAATATCATAAATATTAGTCACAGCAATAAGTTCATTGGCATTGGTTTCTGCTATAAATGCTTTTACTTGCTTTTTTACACTAGCTTTACTTCCTATAAAAGCATATTTTAGCATTTGATGTACTTGTGGGTTTTGCATCACCTGTTTCAAATCCTCCGTCATATCACTTGGTGGTTGTACTTTATCACGTTTACCTGTAAATAAACCAATAATCATTTGTATTAAAGAAGTAGATAAACGCTCTGCTTCTTGATCTGTATCTGCAATAATGATGTTTACTCCTACTATTATATAAGGTTTTTGTAATAGAGCTGAGGATTTAAACTCTTCACGATAAATTGCTAAAGCATGAAATAAATGCGTGGTTGCAAAATGACTAGCAAAAGCATACGGCAAACCTTTTTTTGCTGCAAGATGTGCACTATCTGTACTAGAACCTAAAATATAAATAGGCACCTCTACTCCTTCTGCTACTGTGGCACGTACTTTAGCATTTTTATTTTCTACAGAAAAGTATTGTTCTATTTTTTCTAATTCCTGCGGAAAAGCATGTGCTGCTTGCATAAAATCACTACGTATCGCTTCAGCAGTTTCTCTATCTGTTCCTGGAGCTCTTCCTAAACCTAAATCAATTCGGTTAGGATATAAAGAAGCTAAAGTACCAAACTGTTCTGCTATTATTAATGGCGAATGATTAGGTAACATTACTCCTCCAGAACCTACACGAAGCCTTTTTGTACCTTGCGCAACATAGCCTATTAAAACAGAGGTTGCACTACTAGCTATATTTGAAGAATTATGATGCTCTGCCAACCAATAGCGAGTATAACCAAAACTTTCTGCATGCACTGCTAATTCTAGCACATTATTAAATGTTTGTTTAAGTGTATGTCCTGCAGATACTAATGCAAGGTCTAATATAGAGTAAGTGGTCTTTTTTGTTGTCATAAATACAAGATACATGTGCACAATTGGTGATGTTTTAGCACAATAATAAAAGCAAAGTTACATAACGTATTACTTTAAAAGAATAATAAACTTTTAAATAAACTATGCATAGTATTTAATCCCTAAATTTGTACTTATTAATAAAAAAACGCAAAACTTATAAATGAATACTCTTGTTCAATCCATACCTGTTTTAGATTTAGATGGTCATGCTGTAGATTTAATGACTAGATATAAAAACAAGGTCTTACTGCTTTTAATTTACAATAATGACTGCTTAGGCTGTACAGGTAGAGCTATTCCTTTAGCTTATGAGTTTCAACAACAGTATCCAAATCTTCAGGTAGTAGGTATTCATGCCGATTTTGTAAATAGAGAAGGCACAAAAGAAACAATAAAAAGTATTTTTACAAGTGGCGAAAATCCGTTTCCTATTTACATAGATAAACACCATAAAGTTTTTGATCAATTTCAGGCAGAAGGTACTCCACAATGGGTATTAATTTCTAATAAAGGAGAATTATTTCGTTCTATTTTCGGCTCACAAGAAAATGCACAAAATCGTTTGTATTATGCATTACAAAGCCTTCTTGAAAACCTTTAATAAGTAAAAGAGTAAAACCAAAAACATGATGATACCTAAATTACATTATATAGCACAAGGAAATTCTCCTAAAGAACTTTTAGAAAACATACAAAATGCATGCACTTCTGGTATAGAATTGGTGCAGTTACGTATGGAAAATGCTTCAGAAAAAAAGGTGTTAAAAGTAGCTAAAGAAGTTATGAAAATTACTTCTCACTATCAAACAAGATTAATAATTAATAGGTATTATAAAGTAGCAAAAGAAATAAAAGCAGATGGTGTATATTTAGAAAAAACAGACACCTCTCCTACTATAGTTAGAAAATATCTCTATACTTGGCAAAGTATAGGAGCTGCAGCAAATACTTTAGAAGATTGCGAAAAACTATTAGATCAAGAGATTGACTACATTAGTTTAGGTCCTTTTAGCAACCAAATAACCAATAAAAACTTAAATACTGCATTAGGATTAAACGGTTACACTGCAATTACAGATGTTTTAAAAACACCAATCCCTATTCTTGGCTTTGGCAAGATAAATATAGAAGATGTAAAAGATATTTTAAAAACAGGTATTTCTGGTATTGTAGTTTCTAATGCTATTACCAAAAATTTTAATACTATAAAAACCTTTAACCAATTGTTAAATGCTTCTGTAACACAAGAGCAAAGACATACTTTTAAATAAAAATACAATGATTATTGTAATAGCTCCTGAAAAGGATATACCTAATGAAATAGAAATTCTTACACAGTTATTTAAAGCGGGTTTGCAATACTTTCATTTTAGAAAACCAAATAAAGACTACCAAGCACATTGTGATTATTTAAATAGTATTGATAAACAGTATCACAATAGAATTATAGTACACTACCACCATAAATTAATTAATGATTTTAATTTAAAAGGAATTCATTTTCAAGAACAGGAAAGAATAAATCATATTAATAATCCTGGTCAGTATTTTAAAGGACTAAACCTTTTTGGGAAAACGATTAGTTCTTCTTTTCATGAACCTAAAGATTTAGAGGATTGTTATTTTGAATTTGATTATCATTTACTAAGTCCAGTTTTTGCTTCTATATCTAAAAAAGAAAAAATAGCTCGTGGTTTTGATGTGCACAGTATTGACAAGGTAATTATAGGAATGGGTGGAGTTACAGCAGATAATTTAGCTGCATTTGATGCTTTAGGTTATCAAGGTGTGGGAGTTTTAGGTGGTATTTGGAATAATAAAACACCTATTACAGAATTTAAAAAAATGAAACAGCACTTTAAGTAATTTAGAGGTTTACCTACTAAAAACACAAAGTGCTTTTTATTTTTAGTAGTTTATATGAAATCAAAATCTCTTAAAAAACTATATTCGCGCCATGTGGATGTATTTAGGGCTTTTAGCCGCATTATTTTTAGGATTACATAACTTATGTAAAAAACATGCCGTTCAGGGTAATGAGGTTTTTCCTGTGCTTTTAGGTACAGTTTCTAGTGGATTTTTATTTGTAGCTACCTTTTATATACTGTCTATTTTCTATCCAGAATACGCAGCAAGTAATGGTTATGAATTTCAAGAAATTTCTTGGCAAACGCATGGTTTTATTTTTATAAAATCTGTAATTATGGCTAGTTCTTGGGTTTTAGCTTACCAGGCTTTAAAACATTTACCAATAACCATAGTTACACCAATACGTTCTGCTGGACCTTTTTTTACGTTTATTGGTGCTATTTTAATTTATAAAGAAAGTCCTAATTTGTTTCAGTGGATTGGTTTTTTCTTAATTATCTTTTCGGTACTACTCTATTCTAAAATAGGAAAAAAAGAAGGTATTAATTTTAAGAGAAATAAATGGATATTTGCCATTATAGCTGCTACTTTTTTAGGAGCTTCAAGTGGTTTGTATGATAAGTTTTTAATCCAGAACATAGCTCTAAATCCGCAAACCTTACAGTTTTGGTTCTGTTTATACACCATACTCATTTTATTATTTATTCTATCTATAACTTGGTTTCCTTTTGCAGAAAAACGAAAAGCTTTTACCTTTAGATGGTCTATAATAGCTGTTGGTATTTTATTACAAGCTGCAGATTATTTTTATTTTAAAGCGTTACAAGATCCTGAAGCATTAATTATGTTGTTATCTGCTATAAAACGAAGCCAAATACTTATAGCTGTAGTTATTGGTGGATTAGTATTTAAAGAGCAAAATAAACGTAAAAAATTAATTCCTTTAGCCGGAATAATGCTTGGTGTATTTTTAATTTTATATTCTAATTAATTATACAGTTATAACTTTATAAAACAGAAAAGAGGATAACCATACAATTATCCTCCTTTCCTGCTATTAATCAAACTAAATTAAACTAATCAATATCTATAATACCTACCACTTCATAAGCTCTAACGCCATCAACTTGTACTTTTTCATATAAAACATTGGCATATTCATAATATGTTTGGTTGTCTATACTTACTTTTTCATAATCCTCTGGTAATTCATAAACAACTGTACCTATTTCAGGGTCTACAACTTCATATTCATTATTTATTTGTACATAAAATATACCGTTTGCGTTAAAATAAAAACCATTATTATAAGCTATTCGCTTATAATGATCAGGTAATGCTTTTACTCTAAATCCAACCTTTGGAGCTATAACAATATAACGACCTCTAGATTGTGTATAAAACTTATTATTGGCGTAATAATAGTTTTGTCCTTTGTGTTTAACTACTGTTTTATTTGGAACGTTTCTTACAGAAACCACCTTTCGCGTAGCTTTTTTATAAGTAACTTTAGATCTAGGTATTCTGCTATTTGCTGTAGTTTTTTTTGTTGTCGTTGTTACAACTGTTTTTGCATTTGTAGTACGTCTTGTTTGTGCTGTAGTTGTTGCTGAAAAAGCCACAATACATACAATTGGTAAAATGAATGTTTTTATAAATGTTTTCATAATTTTCTATAATTAAAAGGTTCTACATTTTTCTTTCACTATTAAGACTATGTCTCATTGTGATAGTTTAAAAGTAGCAGTATTTATTCTTAAGAAAAAAGAAACTAGAAATTTAGGCTAATTGTATCTACCAACTATGTAATTGTATAGATATGTTTTTTTTATATGTAATATTAAGGCATAAAAAAAGCATACCATTTAATGTATGCTTTTAAAAACTTTAGGATTTTTATGTTATTTTAATAAGCCTAATAAACCTGTTAATTCTGTTAAGTTTAAGCTTGAATTACTATCTGTATCTAGTACGTTAAAATTTTCGGCAACAGAACCTATTGCTTCTGTAGAACTAATAGCTTCATCATTATTGCTATCTAGTAAATTAAAAAGGGTAGAAATTTGCTGCACTGTAGAATTAGAGCTTAAAGAGCTTAATAGTGTTGCAGCTTGTGATACTGTTGATGTATTAACATTTTTTACGCTATCACAACTAAATAAACCTATTGTAATTGCTATTGTAAGTACTAGTTTTTTCATAATTTGCATTTGTTTTGTTATTTTTTTTACAAAAATAACCTTCAGTTTTTTTAATAAACTATAAAATATACTTATGTTATTTATTAATCTATAAAAAGGGTGATTTTATAGACGAAATGTCTTTAAAGAGAATTATTATTTATATAATTTAAAAATTTTGGTTTGTATTGTTCAGAAACGGTTATACGCTGTTCATTAATTATAATTTGGCTACGTTCTATAACATCAATATTGTTTAAGGAAACTATAAAAGAACGATGTACACGCATAAATTGTGTATCTGGTAATTCTTCTTCTAAAGACTTTAAACTCATTAAGGTTAAAACAGGTTTTGGATTATCTTTTAACCATATTTTAATATAATCTTTCAATCCTTCAAAATACAACACATCTGCAAGTTTGATACGTAGTTGTTTGTATTCAGATTTTACAAAAAGGAATTCTTTTTCTTCAGACACTAAACTTTTTTGTTTTCCTTTTACTAATGCAAACCAAGTATTTGCCTTATTGGCTGCAGCTAAAAACTCAGCATAATCAAAAGGCTTTAAAAGATAATCTAAAGCTTCTACTTTAAAACCATCTAAAGCATATTGATCAAATGCGGTTGTAAAAATTACACGTGTCTCTTTTGGTAGCATTTTAGAAAATTCTAAACCCGTTAAATCTGGCATTTGTATATCTAAAAACAATAAATCTACTGGATGTTCTTTTATAAACTCCATCGCTTCCATAGCACTACTACATTTTTGTTTTAGCTCTAAAAAAGGTGTTTTCTCCACATAACTTTCTACTAAATTTAAAGCCATAGGCTCATCGTCTACAATAACACAGGTGATTTTTAAGTTTCTCATATTTTAATGGGTTTGAATTTCTAAATGAGCAACAAAACGATCGTCTTTAACAAAAGTTTTAAAATCATTTTTATTTGGATACAGTAATTCTAATCGTTTTTCAATATTACTAATTCCTATTCCTGATCCACTTTTATCGTCTGTTTTTTTAGGAAAGTTATCATTTTCTATGGTAAATAAAACAGTTTTTTCATGGCATGTCATAGTAATATCTATTATACTTGGTTTACTTGCAGATACACCGTGTTTAAAAGCATTCTCAATTAAAGAAATAAATAACAAAGGTGCAATAGATACTCCTGTTTCTTCCGTTGGAAAATTATAGGTAACAATCGTTTTATCTGAAACTCTAAGTTTCATTAAATCGATATATTTTTTCATAAAATCTATTTCTTTAGATAACGGAATAGATTCTACATTAGTTTCATACAACATATAACGCATCAATTTACTTAAACTATGAATAGAAGTTTTAGCACGATCTGGCGAAATATCAACCATAGCATAAATATTATTTAACGAGTTAAAAAAGAAATGCGGTTGTAACTGGTAATGTAAATGTTGTAGCTCTGATTTTAGCTTAAAATTAATAGCTTCCTTTCGTTCGTTTTCTGTTTTCACCCAACGTTTTGTGGTTTTTATGGCTATTGAAAACAGTAATGGCGCCATATAAGATAACATTTGTATGTAAACAAACATTTTAAATGGTGGACCATTACCTTCGGCTGTATCTGGTCTTTTTTTATTAAGCTCTTCAAAAAAGGTAACTTCTATTTGTTCTTTTAAAAAGATAAAAAAAGCAATGATTACAACATTAATTAAAATAAATTGTGTTGTTTTTTTGGGAAATAAAAAACGGTCTATAAAAATAAAATAATTGATGTAAAAAATGCAAGCATAAAATAGTAATGGTATCCAGAAATGAGCAATAATTCTATTAATTTCTTGCTCTTGCCCATAGGATAAAAGATAAGGCATGCTAAATAAGACAAGCCAAACTAGAATGTGTGAAAGGATATTTATTTTTTTATTTTTATGCATTTTAAAATATTTATTGTTAATCCCACTTATTTAAAGTAGATACTGCATAGCTTCCAGAACCAGTAAAAAAGAATACTAAACCTCCAAATGCATATAACAAAAGTAATTCAATTTCTAAACCTCCTGTTTTTGAAATAGCAAATATATGATGATAATGTGCTAAAACAAGTGCGGCAATCATACCAAAGAAAAACACTAAGGATGCTATTCTTGTTCTAAACCCTATTATAATTAATATTGGTGCTACCAATTCAGTAACATACACACCATAGGCCAATATAGTTGGTAAACCAACTTCTGCAAGCATATTTTCAATACCTGTTAAACTACTTAGCTTTGCAATGCCATGAAATAACATTAGTCCTGCTATTATTATTCTTAATAGTAATAATCCGAAGTTTATATCTTTTTTCATAATAGTAATTATTTAAATTTAAGAGCTGCTTTTATTTTACATTTCTAACCAATCGAACATAATTATTTATACGCTCTTCATTTTGAACCGCTGGTCCATCTTTAACTTTAGTATCAAAACGCACTGCACCTGCTCCATGTATATCTTCACCATCATGATCTACTGCATATCCAAAAGCAACATAATCTGCAAAATACATTCCGCTTACTTTTTCGCTTCCTGCAGATGTACTAGTCCAAAAGTAAGGATAATCCTTATTTCCAGCTTCATTTGTAATTTTAGAAATATCAAAATAAGTGGTATCAATAGCAGGAAATATTCCTGAATAGTCTACAATACTTTGTAACTCCTTTACATTTGGTAAGCGCCAATCGGTATAGCCCGCAAATTCTGAATCTTCTGCATAAGCAAGTGCTTCTTCCCAATGCATTCCTGTTTTACTATCTGTTTTAGACCACATTAATCCCGTGGCTTTATCTGTTATGGTATTATTACCGTTATCGATAAAATCATTTACACCATAAATTCCTCCACGAACGGCACGTACATACCGTCTGCCATCTAAGGCTTTAATATGACCTGTCCAATCGTTCACGATAAAGGCGACACGCTTTTTAGATTCTGCTGTATTTACCAAATAGAAATTACTAGACCAAGTATGTTGTTCTCTTTGCTCCTTACCATCACTACTTACTAAATGAAAATATTCCGTATCTATATATGGCCAACCTGTAGATTGGTTTCTTATAGACCAAAGTTCTTTAATGCTTGGCAAACGCCAATCTGTATATCCACCAAGTGTCAGGTTTTCACAATATGCTGCAGCTTCCACCCAGCCTTTAGCTTCGGTAGATTGCTCTTGTGCCCACATTAAACCAGTAACATTATCGGTAACTGTACCATTGCCATGGTCTGTGTACGACATGTTTTCTCCGCTCTGATAATTTCCATCTTGCCCATAAAAAGCATCACCAGGTTGTAAATTACTTAATGTTTTACCAACGGCATCATACGTTTTTACTTGTCCTGTGGTTGGTAATACATAATTTTTTTCGGATAGTTTTATTTCTTTATTATCCTGGCTATTCAATGTTGCAAGCACCTCTTCTATTGAAGGTAATTGTTTGTCATTTCTTGGAGGTCTGCCATTTTCATTAGCTTCTGGCTTTGGGGCATTATTTAATTCGGTTTCTGTAATAAAACCATCGGTATTGGCGTCTATTTTTGAAAAATCATTTTTTAAAGGACCTTTTACCTCGCTTTCAGATAATTTTCCATCCTTATCACTGTCCATTTCTGTTAGCATGTCTGCTATAGATGGTCGTTCTCCTCCTTCAGGCCTTTGCTCATGTGCACCTTGTTCTTGTTGACTTTGTTCTTGTTGCTCTTTTTTTTGCTTAGAACCACAAGCTGTAAATAAGACTAAAACCATAACTAGGATGCCTATTTTTGTAATACTTAGATATTTCATAATTATTGTATTTAGGATGTATATTGTTTTAACAAAAGCTATACGTTTGTTACTCGTAACGTAAAGCGGTAATTGGATCTAAAGCGGAAGCTTTTCTTGCAGGATACCAACCAAAAAAGATACCTGTTATAGCACAAACGGCAAACGAAATTACGATAGAATATAAGGCAACACTTGTAGGCCAATTTAAAAATTTCTCAATAAAAACAGTTGCTCCAAGACCTAAGATTACACCTAAAACACCACCTGTTATACTAATTAAAATGGCTTCAATTAAAAATTGCATTAAAATATCAGACCCTTTTCCTCCTACAGCCATTCGTAGTCCAATTTCTTTAGTTCGTTCTTTTACAGAAACGTACATAATATTCATAATACCAATTCCTCCAATTAATAAGGAAATACTTGCAACTGCTACTAATAAAACCGTAAGCATTTCTGAGGTTGAACTAAAAGTAGAAATTAATTCTTCCATAGAACGAACTGTAAAATCATCCTCTTCACTATCCATTAATTTATGTTGTTCACGTAAAATGGCTGTGACTTGTTCTACGGCTTCTGGCGCATCATCTTCACTAATTGCAGAAGCCATTATTTGATTTAAATAATCTATAGCTAAAATTCGTTTTTGTACTGTTGTAAATGGCGCAATAACGACATCGTCTTGATCTTGACCAAAAGTGTTTTCTCCTTTTTCTTCTAAAACACCAATGACTTTAAACGGAATATTATCAAAACGAATCATTTGCCCTACAGGTTCTTGCCCATCTGGAAATACATTATCAACAACGGTTTGACCTATTAAAGCAACCTTAGAAGCCGATTTCACTTCTGCATCTGTAAACATACTTCCGCTTTGTAAACCAACTACTTTTATATTTAAATATTCAGGATTTACACCATAAATAGTACTTGGCCAGTTGTTAGAACCATTAATTACTTGTCCTCCACCATTTACAACAGGTGTTATATAACTAAGTAAATCTGTTTGTTCTTTTATTTCTTGATAATCTGCCAGTGTTAATGTTTGTACATCACCACCACTACCTCTAGCAGGACCTCTATCATCAGCACCAGGTCTTATGGTTATCATGTTTGAACCCATGGCTGAAATTGTGGTACGGATACTTTCTTTTGATCCTTCACCAATAGCTAACATAGCAATTACAGATGCTACACCAATGATGATTCCTAACATGGTAAGCAAGGTTCTTGTTTTATTAAGAACAATTGCTTTTGTTGCAATTTTAAATAAATTATATAGTCTCATAATTAATCATCTTGTTTAGGTAATTTGGCTAACTCTTTTGCAGCAGATTGTACATTTTGATTTTGATAATCTTGCATGATTTCACCATCTTTTAATACTATTGTCCTGCTACTAAAGGTTGCTATATCTGGTTCATGTGTAACAAAAGTGATGGTAATTCCTTTTTTATTTAATTCTTGAAACAAGGACATAATTTCATAAGATGTTCTTGTATCTAAGTTTCCTGTAGCTTCATCTGCCAGAATCATTACCGGATTATTCACTAACGATCTGGCAATGGCAACACGCTGTTGTTGTCCTCCTGAAAGTTGCGATGGTGTATGATGTAAACGTTCTCCTAAACCAACCATTTCTAATGCATTTATAGCGCGTTTTCTACGTTCTTCGGTAGATACTTTGCTGTTGTATAAAAGTGGTAATTCTACGTTTTCTATTGCAGATGTTCTTGCTAACAAATTATACGATTGAAAAATAAAACCAATCTTTTCATTTCTAATGGTTGCTAATTCGTTTCTAGATAAATCTTTAACACTCACACCATCAATTTCATAGGTTCCAGAAGTTGGTTGATCTAAACATCCTAAAATGTTTAGCATGGTACTTTTTCCGGATCCACTAGAACCCATTATGGTTACAAACTCTCCTTCTTTTATAGAAAATGAAATCCCTCGTAATGCGTGAACCGTTTCGGTTCCCATAGTAAACTCTCGTTTTAAATCTTCTATTTTAATGATTTCTTTACTCATGGTTTTTCTATTTTTTCTTAGCTCCTGGACGTTGTGGCATAAATGGACTTTCATTAGTTCCTGGAGGATTAGCTTGAGATTTAGAAATTGCTTTTAAGCTGTATACCAACTCATCTCCTTGACTAATACCGCTTAAAACTTGCACATTTACTCCGTCACTTGCTCCTAGTGTAACTGTTTTAGAAGTAATGCTTCTGTCTTTACCTAATACCCAAAGTGTAGTTTCTTTATTTGAAGATTCACTTGTATTATTAGATAAATTATGATGTGTATTATATGTTGCTAAAGTTTCAGGATCTGGTTTAAAGTTAATGGCTTTAGCTTCTGCAGTTAATACATCTTTTAATTCTAATGTGTAAATTGAAATAGTTGCAGTTAATCCTGGTTTAAGTTTTAAATCTTCATTTTCTGCTTTAATTACAACAGTATAAGTTACTACATTTGAGGTTACTGTAGGATCTAAACGAACTTGTGTTACCACACCATTAAATGTTTCTCCTATATAAGCATCTACTGTAAACTCTACACGTTGTCCTTCTTTAACTTGTCCTATATCAGCTTCATCTACGTCTGCTTCTACTTGCATTTCTTTTAAATCTTGAGCAATTGTAAAAAGCGTTGGTGTACTATAACTAGCTGCTACTGTTTGTCCTTCTTCTATATCTCTTGATAAAACAACACCATCTATTGGCGAATAAATATTTGCATAGCCTAAATTGGTTCTTGCAGATTGTAAATCGGAATAACGTTGTGTGACTGTTCCTTTTGCTGTTTCATAATTGTAGGCAGCGTCATCAAAATCAGATTTACTAATAACTTGATTATCAAATAGCGTTTTTTGTCTTTCGTAAATAGTTTTAGTATAATTTCTTTGACTAACCGCATTATCATAAGCTGCTTGTGCTTGTGTAAGTGAAGCTTTTAGGTTTGTTTTATCTAATTCAGCAATAAGCTGTCCTTCTTTTACTTGACTATTATAATCTACATATACTTTTTCTACTACTCCAGAAACCTGTGTACCAACATCTACTTGGTTTATAGGTTCAATAGTTCCTGTTGCTGTAACCATTGTAGTTACATTAGCTTTTTTAGCTGTAACGGATTTAGCTTCTATAATTATAGCATCATCTCCTTGTATAAAAAAGAATGCTGTTATACCTAGAGCGATTAAAACAATGATGCTTATAATGATTTTCTTATTGTTTTTCATAATACTGTTGATTAAAGTTTGATGTCGTTTCCTTGATAAAATTGTAATAATTGGTGGTATAAAATATTTAGGTATTTGGCTTGTAAATAATTTTGTTGCGCATTAGTGTATGTATTTTGGCTAATCACTAAATCGGTAGTACTTAAAGCTCCTAATTCGTATTTTTTTTGTGCTAGTTTATACGATTGTTCTGCTGCTATTTTAGAAGCTTCAGAAGCAATTACTTGCTCTTGAGCAGATAGTGCATTTTGATATGCTGTTTCTACTTTTTTATAGACTTCTTTTTCTGTTGATTCCTTTTGAATTTCAGTTTTTTGAATATTAATTTTTGCTGTTTTTACAGCTGCTTTGGTTTGGTTTCTGTTAAAAATTGGAATACTTAAAGACAATCCTAATTTTTGATTGAAGTTTACATCAAATTGATCTGAAAACGTATTATCATTAATACTAGTATACCCAGAACCAATGCTTCCTGTTAAAGATAAAGTTGGTAAAAATGCTCCTTTAGCAATATCTAATTCTTTCTCATTTGCTTCAATATTTAAATTGCTAGCTTGTATTTCTGGAAGAATTCCTAAAGCTTTACTATAAACATTTGTTTTATCTAGTTCCAGATTTACTAAATCCATGTTTTCATCAATGGTTTCAATTTGAATGTCTTCCATCGGTGATAATTCTAATAATTGTTTTAATTCAATAATGTATTGTTGGTAATCGTTTTTAGCTGCAATTATATTGTATTTGTTTGTTGCTGCTTGGCTTTGTGCTTCGGTGTAATCACTTAAAGCAATAGTACCTGCATCTAAACGCGCTTTTGCTCTTTCTACTTCTTTTTCTGAAGCGATTAAATTGTTTTGCGCAATAACGATGCTTTCTTTACTATAAAGTGTTTGCAAATACACTTCTAAAATATTTAAAACAATATTATTTTTTTCTACTTCTTCTTGAAAAATACTTTGTTCTAAAAGCACTTTATTTTGCTTAATTTGATTATTAAGTTGATTTCCTTGAAACAAGGTCATAGAACTATTAATACCAACATTGGTACTGTTTATTTGGTCTGTTACATAATTACTAGTAATAGGATCTATAGTGTTTCCGCTTGAAAAACTTTGGGATGCACTACCAAATAAGTTAGGCAACCTAGAAGATTTTGCTTTGTTATAATCTACTTCAGCAATACTTTTGTTTAAAGTAGCATCTTTAACTGTAATATTATTTTCTAAAGCATAGGTTATGCAGTCTTCTAAAGACCAGATTTTATTTGTTGTCATGCTATTAGAAACCTCTTGTGCGAAAGAGAACTGCAAGAAAAATATACTAGCAAGCATTAGATATAATTTCATTATTTTGAGTGTTTTGATTTAACACTTCAAAGGTGAAACTATATACTATCTTATTATAAAACGATATACGTTTGAGTGAATTACCTATACAAAAGCCATAATTTTATCGATGAGAATTTTATAAAATCAATTGCTTTTTTGCTATCAAGAATAAAGCGTTAATTACCAACACTTTACAGTGTGATTTAAATTGATTTTCATGTATTAAAAAAAATTAACACTTATTAAGAAATAGAACTGTTTTTATATACTATTTTTGCGCACTTAAATTAATTATCAAGAATCTCAAAAAAGGAGATAGCAACCTGCAATAACAAGCAAGGTGCTAAATAGATAAGCCAATTAATTGGAAAAAATGTTAACTCATACTTCTATTAATAATTGCTATTTCCTTTTAAAATGAAAAAAAAGAAATGGCAAGCTCAAAAACAATTACTCCAAAATTTTCTGCATTAATACCATTGTTTGTATTTGTGTTTACCTTTTTAGGTGTAGGAATTTATCTTAATGACTTTTATGCATTACCAGCACCAATAGCTGTTATTGTTGGAATTATAGTGGCATTTTTAATGTTTAAACAATCTATAAATTCTAAAATAAATACTCTTTTAAAAGGATGTGGTGATGCTAAAATATTAACCATGTGCTTAATCTATTTATTAGCAGGTGCCTTTGCAACTATTACAAAAACTACTGGTAGTGTTGATGCTATAGTAAATTTAGGCTTAGATTTTATAGCGATACAGTATATTTATTTTGGTGTATTTATAATAGCTGCTTTTTTATCTGTTTCTACAGGAACCTCTGTTGGTGCCATTGTAGCCTTAGCTCCTATTGTAATAGGTTTTACTGAAAAAAGCAGTGTAGATTTAGCAATATTATGCGGTGCTTTATTAGGTGGTAGTATGTTTGGTGATAATTTATCAATTATATCAGACACTACAATTGCAGCAACTCAATCTTTAGGTTGTAAAATGAGTGATAAATTTAAACAAAACATTAAAATAGCGCTTCCTGCTGCTTTATTTACAATTGCTATACTTGTTTTTCAAGGATTAGAATTAGAACCTAATATAGAAGATACTACTGTTTATAATTATTCTATACTAAAAATAGTACCATATATATTAGTAATAGCATTGTCTGTAATTGGTATAAATGTATTTGTAACTTTACTTTTAGGAGTAATTTCTGGTGTAATTTTAGGAATTATTTATGGTGATTTTACGTTAATAGAATCTACCAAAATAGCATACACAGGCTTTACAAGTATGACAGAGATTTTTTTACTTTCTTTATTAACAGGAGGCTTAGCAGCATTAGTTTCTAAAAATGGAGGAATTGATTATATCTTAATCCATATTAAAGAACTTATAAAAAATAAAAAATCAGCGCAATTGGGTATTGCATCATTGGTTGGTACTATTAATATGGCTATTGCTAATAATACTGTTTCTATTATTATTGCTGGTCCTATTGCTAAAACAATAAATGACGAGTATACTTTAGATAACAAAAATACAGCTTCCATTTTAGATATATTTGCCTGTATTGTTCAAGGTATTTTGCCTTATGGTGCACAAGTATTGATGATTTTAAGTTTTTCTGAAGGTAAAATAGATTATGTAGATTTAGTTTCTAACACATGGTATTTATTGCTATTATTTATATATACCATACTATTTATTAGCTTTAAACCTTCCTTTAGAATAAAATAAATTCTTAAAATTCTATACCTTAAAACATTTAAGCATCTACATTATTTTAGATGCTTTTTTTTTGCAATCAATTTACTTTTTAAGGAATTGCATATCCATTACAAATATGTAACATCACTTTTAAGCATACGCTTGTTAACAGAATAATTTACATGCTTACTAATAATTTAAGAATTAGCTAGTAACAAAATTTTGTAATCCAAAAAAAAAGGAATATATTTAATACATATCCTACATAACTTTGTAAGAATTAGAAACTTACACTAAATAGCATCTATAGCAATTATAGTCTAATTAATACACATATTAAATAGATTTATTAAGCAATTATTACCCAAATAACCAGATTAAGTAATAAGAAAATAAAAAAAGATGTCTACTGATTTTTCTAACATAAAGGAAGCAATTAAAAAAGGTGACAGAATTACTGCTATCAAAGATTTAGATGCATTAAATTTTTCAAATACAAATTGGAAAAATCAGGTAATTTCCTATTCTGCTAGATATCATGAAGTTTTAAAAAAATACAATGGAAATCTAATTCCTTTTGAAAAGTACAATATTGAAATTACTAAAATCACAAATGGTATTTTAAACCTAATAACAGAAATAGAAAGTGAAAATATTATTGCTAAAAAGACCCTACATATAAAACTTGATGAAGTCACTATTAATAATACAATTAAAATTAAAAAAAAATCTAGAAATGATTTTAAAAAATACGGCTTTCTATGCATTTTTATTGGTGTTGTTGTAGCTTCTCTAGGTTTTTTACCTAACAATGAATCGTCTAAAATATTAAATTTTGGAGGGTTTATTATTATACTCATTTCTACTTACCCTTTTCATTTAATGGTTATTGAAAAAAAAGATATGGACAATCTAAGACAGTTAATAAACATTCTAGCTCTAGATTATGAAGAAGCTTTTAAAATATTTAATAAAATCTGTTTTAAAAAATAATTATGTCTAATAAAAATGAATTTTCAAATATAAATGTTCGAATAGACAAAGAAATGAAACAAAGAAAGCAAACCACTGCTTTAGTTACTATTTCTTTGATAGTTATCTCTTTACTGTTTTTAATTTTTAGTTATAACATGTATAATGATGCAACTAATGAAACCGAAAAAGCCAGATTAGCAACCGTTGTAGCTAATAAAAAAGTAGACGCTTCTAAACAGGCATTAAAGACTTTAAAAACAGAATATGATTCTGTTCAAATACTACATGCTCAAAAAATAAAAATTTTTGAAAATTTAGCCAATCAGTTTAAGGCTTTTTATTGGAAACCTGAAGACCTTGGCCAAGTAGATTCTTTAACTATTGTAGAAGCAAAAAAAGCAAATATAGAAATTACTAATATGCTTGCTTCAGACTCTAGTTATAGTGGCTATTATAATAAAAAAATAAGATATTATGATAAAGAAGCAGATTCTGGTAGAGTTATTAATGCGTTAAACAGAACCCCTTTTACTAATAAGTATAACCCAAATAGTTCCTACTATAAAATGGGTACCAATAGAATTGTAGCCCATAAATCTGTAGATATTAAATACATTAAATTTTTAGCATTAATACTACTTCAAGAAGGCGTTTATGTAAAACAGATTAGATATTTTAAAAAAGAAGATCCTACCAAACGACATTTTCTTGAAATTTCTGCAGATGCAGATTTAGTAAACAAACCAGTGCTACATCTTGAAGATATATTGTCTTTAAAAGTATCAGATTTACAAATATGAATTTAAATGAAAAACCCATTTTAATTCAAACAATACCATGAATCATGAGTAAAGAAACATTCGATAAATTAAAAGCAGAAGTAACAGAACTTATTGCTAATAATAAATTAGAAAAAGCAATAATAGTTTTATCTAACTACTTTAATAATACTTTTGAAGTACATGAAATAATATTACAATCTGCAAGATATTCTGCATTAAAAAAAGACCAAATGAGTGGTTTAATAGATGCTAGTACTGCAAATACAGAATTAAACAAACTTAGATTATGTGTGCTAACTTTTTTGCAAGAAAAAGAAGAAAGCTTGGCTTTTAAAAAAGAAATTTTTAGCTCAAATACCAAAGAAGATTCTAATGATTTAATACCTGTTTTTTTAAGTGTAGGCACACCACATAACCAATTTCAAACCAACTACATACATACTTTAAAAAATCATTTTTTAAAATATAAACTAGATTTAAAAACCTTAGATGATGATGACTGGACAGAGCTAGATCCATTAAGACCTGTTTCTGTAAAAATGGCCAGTTGTTATGGTTGTCTTGTATTGGCTATGGAAAGAACCTATATTAAAAACGGACTTTCAAAAAGAGCTAGCAAACAAGAGTCTGTAATAGAAGACCAATGTTTTGCAACACCTTGGGTACATATTGAAGCTTCTATGGCGTATCAATTAAAACTTCCATTTATCATATTAAAAGAAAATCAATTAAAAAGTGAAGGCATGTTAGATGTCAATCTTTTTGAAGGTAGAATTGTAAAAATTAATACCTCAAATCCAAGTGAATTAAAAGAATACCCTATTAAATCCTTTACCCGAAAATGGGTTGAAGATGTGCATAATAATTTTCAAACGAATTAAACTCTAAACAAATGGCAGAAATTAAACTAATAATAGACAGCCCTAAATTACTAGTTAAAGGAACTAAAACAACAATTAACAACGAAGTGCTTACAGAAGCCGAAAACCCCTGGGATGCAGCTCATAATTATAGAAGTACAAGAAAATTGAAGGATTTTTATGTGGAGCCAGAGATAGATCAAAATATTTATGAAATAGAAAAATTAGACAAATTAATATTAAAATCTACAACACCACACTATTTAAAAAATTGGCCAAAACCTCCTGCAATTAAAAATCATTTTGTTTGGCATTTATTAGATGATTATTCGCAATTAAAACAAGCAAGTGAAAAAGTTTGGAACAAAATTGAAGATAAAAAACAGGAAGAAAAACGTATAAAAATAGCACATATAGATACAGGATTTCAACCCAACCATCCAGCATTACCAGAATTTTTAAATCCTGGAATTAGCTTTGTTAAAGGCGAAGAAGGAAAAAGTGCTGTAGATACTACAACCAATTCTTTTGGCGAACAAGAAGGTCATGGTACCGCTACCATGTCTATACTAGCAGGAAGAAAAGTGTTTTTTAACAAATTGGGTGTGAGCTATGAAGGTTCATTTGGAGGAATTCCTTTTGCCGAAATAATCCCTATTCGTATATCAGATACAGTAGCATTAATACGTTCTCAAAATTTTGTGAAGGCAATTAACTATGCCATAGAACAAGGCTGCGAAGTGGTTAGCATGTCAATGGCTGGTGCACCAACAAGAGAATGGGCAAATGCTGTAAATGAAGCGTATAGAAAAGGAATTACTATAGTAACTGCTGCTGGAAATAGTTGGAATAAAGGAGCCAAAAAATTACTTCCAAAAAGACTTTTGTATCCTGCTAGATGGGAAAGAGTTATAGCAGCAACAGGTGTTACTTCTAATCAGTATCCATATATATTTGATGCTCAATTAGGAGTAAAATCAGAGGGAGGTGAAAATATGCAAGGTAATTATGGACCTAAAAAAGTAATGAAAAATGCCTTAGCAGCCTACACACCAAATACGCCTTGGGCAACAATGAATGAAGCAGATCAAGATATTTTATTTCGATTTGATGGTGGCGGAACCTCCTCTTCTACTCCGCAAGTAGCTGCTGCTGCAGCACTATGGTTAAGCTATTATCGAGATGAAATTAATGCACAAATTACTTCTGAAGATGATTTATGGAAAAAAGTAGAAGCAGTAAAATACGCTCTTTATACTTCTGCAGATAAAACAACCTATAATCAATGGGAAAAATACTATGGTAAAGGCATATTAAAAGCTGCACAAGCATTAAATGAATTTCCAGATTTTAATACGCTTGAACGTGCAAAAAAAGCAAGAGCTACTTTAAATGGTATAGCAGATTTTTTAGGAATAATGCTTAGACTAAAAGATGACTCTATGTCTAAAGAAGAAGAAATTACAAGAGAAATGTTTTCTACAGAAATATTACAAGAATTACATAATAATCCAGATTTACACAAGTATTTAGATACAGAAGATGATGCATTCTGGACTAACAGTCAAAAACAAGATGTTATACAACATTTATTAAAATCACCAAATACATCAAATAATCTTAAAAACTTTATAAAAACCCTATAATTAATACCAAGTTTTATTATGAATTTAGAAAACGCACATGCATTAATTATTGGTGTTGGGGCAGATCTACCCATTACAGTTAAAGATGCCACTGCAATTGCAAGCATTTTAAAAAACCCTAATAAAGCAGCATATAAAGAAAATAATGTTGTTTTATTAACAGAACAAAACGCCACTAAACAAAAGGTTTTAGCAGCTCTTAATACCTTAGTAGAAAAAGCCTCACAAGTTGAAGACGCAACAATTATAATCTATTATTCTGGGCATGGAGGGATTTTTAAAGATGAAATTAACGGTAACATTAAGGATAATTACTATTTACTAACTAATGGTTATGATGCTAAAAATAGGCAAGAAACCATGATTCTTGGTTATGAATTTTCAGAGTTAATAGATAAAATCAAATCAAAAAAATTATTAGTTATGTTAGACTGTTGTCATGCTGCAGGTATGCTTGGCACTAAACCATTAATGAAATCTATTAGTCAAGATCAAGAAATTACAAATTCTAACATAGAGCTATTAAAAATGCTAAATACAGGCGAAGGTCGTGTATTTGTAACCTCTTGTGATGATGATGAACAATCTGTGATTCTGCCAGAGTCTAAAAACAGTTTATTTACAGAAGTAGTGTTAGAAGCACTTTCTGGTAAAGCTAGTAATGGCGAAGAATATGTACGCGTAATAGAACTTCTTTACTATGTGTTAACACAAGTACCAAAAAGAATACAAAAATTTAACCATGTACAAAGACCAATCATTAACAGAATAGATTTTTTAAGTCCTGACTATTATTTATGTAAATCTGCCATTCAAGAAGAAATTATTGAAAAAGATACCGCTGTTTCTTTTAATTTGGTAGATAATATGGAAGAAAAGATTAAAAACTTAATCGAAGAATACAACCTTAAAAACAGTCATAATACTATTGCTTTAGATATTGAATCTAGTGAAAACCATTTGAATAATCAGGAAACCATTAAAAAAATTGAATCGCATATTATTAATGGAGATACAAAAAAGGCAATTACCCTTTTTCTTGATTTTACAGAAAACACATATCCAGACCAAAGAAATGATGCTATTTTAATTGCAGGTAGATACAACGCGCTATTTAAACAAAAAATGACTAATTTAATTAGCGATGAAAGTTATAGAATAGAAATGGCAAAAATTAATACCAGCTTAAGCTATTTTTTAAGTTTATGTGATTAGTGTTATTTCTTAACAAAACTAATTCTTATAAAACATTTAAAACCAGTAATTATGAAAATTACCTTAAACATTAAAAATTACGAATTAGTACTACCAATTGGTCTTGAACAAAAAAAAACTACAAATACCATAAAAGTATTTACCAAAAAGAACAATGAGAAAATTACACATGTTTTTTTTAGATTTAAACTTTCTGATAATGACAAGAAAAAACCAGTAAAACAATTACATGAAGACACTAAAACAAAATTAAAGTATATACGTCTTTTTCTTGGTGAAAATGTGAGATCTAAGATATTAGACTTTCTAAGAAACGAAAAAAACATAAAATTTACATGCAATTTTAATGCTGATAATTTTAATAACTTCAGTTTTAGAGATATTGATGATGATGATATTTTTAGAAATGTAAATAGTTTTGAAGTACACAGTTTTCATTTACATACCAAAAATCCTAAAATTAAAATACCTGATACAATATCGCCAAATAGTAGCTCTCTTTTTAATATATAACTATTTTAAGCATACCATTACCAATTGTAAAAATAATTTCTTTTAACTTATTTATTCTCAATAATTTTAATTGGTAAACACACAATTATATTTTTTAAAATAAACCATATTACTACATCTTTAAATTAGTGTTACCATACATTTAATTTTGACTTACAACGACTTAGCTTCTATATTATAGAATAAATCTAAATTAAATATCAATCATTAATTGAAATATTTTGTTATTTTTATATTTCAATTAGATAATACCTAAATCTATTAAATGATAAAAAAATATTTTGACAATCAACATATTTCTAATAAAACAAAAACACTTAATTTTTTATTTTATCTATCGTTTTTAGCTTCAATTATAGTAAGTATTACTTTCGAAAAAAAGCAATTATTATACACAATGCCTTTGCTTATTTTAATATTATTATTTAAATATTTAAGTATTAAAAAGAAGAATGCAAATCCTTTGTATGTTATTGCTTTATTAGCTGTTTTTACTTCAACCATTTTAAGCTTATTATCTTTTAAAGAATATTTTATCTGGATTACTTCTTTAACCTCCTTATACTTGATTTTATGTAGCTTAACACTCCGAAAATATTTAGATAAAGGCAAATTTAAATCTCTACTTCATGGGTCTGTTATTATAGCTGTTATATTCGTATTATATTTAATTTTTGCTGTTGTTGAATTAGTGATTAACTATGTGCCAAATAATACACAGTTTTATATATTCTTAACTGCTTTTTGTTTGTTTATTTTCTCTTTAACGTTTGCTATTATTTATATAAACGATAACTATGCTAACGGAACTATTTTATTAGCTTCTGGTATTTTTTCTATTTTTCAAATAGCTTTATCTCCTATTAATGAATTCTTCCTATACACTAAAACATTTACAGTTTTAATTATTTTTTGTCACATTATTTCTATTTTTCTTTTTATAAAATTTGTAACAGAAACCAACCCAGTAGAAAAAAACTCTAATAATTACTTCTAATAACATAACCAAGTAATCTTATGCCTCTGTATTAATCTCCTCAATTTAAATTTGTGTTAAAAAAAGAATGAACATTCATTTTTTATGTATCTTTGTATTATAATTTAATAGTATGGCAAAACTTCAAAAAAGTATAGATAAACGTAATGCGCTAATTAAAGCAACAATCGAGTTGGTAAATAACAACGGTTTTCATGCTACACCTATGAGTAAGATTGCAAAAATGGCTAATGTATCACCTGCCACTATTTATTTATACTTTGAAAACAAGCAAGATTTAGTAAACCAAACCTATATAGAAGTAAAAGCTGAATACACAAAATATGCTTTTAAAACGTATGATAAAAACATGCCTGTAAAAGCTGGTTTTGAATTAATATGGAAACGCATTGCAGATTTTAAACTTAAAGAATGTGAAAACGCCATGTTTTTAGCGCAATGTGACAATACTCCTATGATTGATGCACATAGTAGACAAGAAGGTATTAAACACCTACAACCACTACTCGACCTTTGGGAACGTGGCAGACAGGAAGGTATAATAAAACCATTGTCAAATTATTTATTATATGCCTATTCTATAAACCCGTTATCCTTTTTAATGATTATTCAAAAAAGAGGTGATATACAATTAAATAAAGTACAATTGGAAGAAGCATATCAATCGGCTTGGAGCAGTATAAAACAATGTGAATAATATGAAAAAAACAGCTATAATATTAGGTGCAACGGGTTTAACCGGAAGCATATTGCTTCAAAAATTAATAGACGACGATAGATATCAAAGTATCTTATTATTTTCTCGTTCTAAAATTGAAGGTTTACCTGGTAAAGTCACACAATTTATTGGTGATCTTTTAAAACTAGAAGATTTTAAAGCTGCATTTAAAGCAGATCATGTGTTTTGCTGCATTGGTACAACAGCAAAAAAAACACCAGATAAAAAAGTCTATAAACAAATAGATTATGGTATACCAGTTACAGCTGCAAAACTTGCAAAAGCTAATGATATAGATACTTTTTTAGTGATTTCTGCAATGGGAGCCAACAAAAAAAGTACTGTTTTTTACAATAAAATAAAAGGTGAAATGGAGAAAGATGTGTTACAATTCAATATAAAAAACACATTTATTTTAAGACCTTCTCTAATTGGTGGTAACCGTAAAGAAACACGAATATTAGAAAAAATAGGATTGGCAATTTTTAAAATAATACAACCGCTGTTTATAGGAAAACTTAAACAATATAAAATTATAGAACCCAATTCTATTGCGCAAGCAATGATACATTTAGCAAATAGTGAAAGTCATGCAGAAGTCATTTTGTCTTCTAATGATATTAAACAAATTTCAAAAAATAACTAAAAATTAAAATTACATGGAATTATTAGATAAACTTAACTGGAGATACGCTGCCAAAGCAATGAATGGTGAAAAAGTTTCAGAAGATAAAATACAACGTATTCTTGAAGCAGCTCGCTTAGCTCCTACTTCAAGCGGTTTACAACCTTTTGAGATTTTTGTAATTAAAAATCAAGACATAAAAGAACAAATTAAACCTGTAGCATGGAACCAATCTGTAATAACAGACTGTTCTCACTTACTTGTTTTTGCTGCTTGGGATACCTATACCGAAGACAGAATTAATTATATGTTTGATTTAACCAATGATATTCGTGGTTTTAAAAACGAAGGTTGGGAAAATTATCGCCAAATGTTATTAAGTGCATATCCTCAAAAAGATGCTGAAGAAAATTTTAACCATGCTGCAAAACAAGCATATATAGCTTTTTCACAAGCTATTGCTGCCGCTGCTTTTGAAGGTGTAGATGCAACACCTATTGAAGGTTTTGATCCTGCTGCTGTAGACCAAATTTTAGGCTTACCAGAAAAGGGACTACGTAGTGCGGTTTTATTGCCATTAGGGTATAGAAAAGAAGATGCAGATTGGTTAGTAAATCTTGTTAAGGTAAGAAAACCTATGGAAGATTTAGTAACTGTAATAGACTAAAAAAATCAATTATGATTAAGACCATTTTATTAAACAATAGACCAGAAGGTAAACCAACAATTTCAAATTTTGAATTTGTTACTAAAGACATAACACTTACAATCTCTGAAGGTGAAATACTTTTAGAAGCAGTTTATGTTTCTGTAGATCCTTATTTAAGAGGTCGTATGAGCGATGCAAAATCATACATTCCTCCTTTTGAGTTAAACCAACCCATTCAATCTGGTGTTATAGCTAAAGTTATCGCTTCTAAAAACAATAACTTTACAGAAGGAGATTTTGTTTCTGGTATGCTAGATTGGAAAACACAACAAGTTTCTAACGGAGAAGGCTTATTAAAAGTAGATGGTTCAAAAGCGCCATTAAGTACCTATTTAGGCGTTTTAGGTATGACAGGATTAACTGCATATTTAGGATTAAACGAAATAGGAAAACCAAAAGCAGGTGAAACCATTGTTGTTTCAGGTGCTGCTGGAGCAGTAGGTTCTGTTGTTGGGCAAATAGCTAAAATATTAGGGCTTCACGTGATAGGAATTGCTGGTACTGATGAAAAAATAGAACTTCTAAAAACCAAATTTGGTTTTGATGCTGGTATCAATTATAACACGAGTACAGATATTAATGCTGACCTAAAAAAGCTGGCTCCAAATGGTGTAGATATTTATTTTGATAATGTTGGCGGACCAATTTCTGATGCTGTGTTATTTAATATTAACCGTTTTGCTAGAATAATTATTTGTGGAGCTATTTCTGTTTATAACAAAACAGAATTGCCAACAAGTTTAAGTGTACAACCATTCTTAGTGAAAAATAGTGCCTTAATGCAAGGGTTTATTGTTTCTAACTATGCCGAAAAATATCCAGAAGCCATGCAACATATAGCTGCTTGGTTAGCCAAAGGAAAACTAAAATACACCGAAACCATTGTTGAAGGTTTTGATAACATTCCAAATGCTTTTATCGATTTATTTGAAGGTAAAAACAAAGGAAAAATGATTGTAAAAATTTAATTAAAAAAAGAAAAAGAAGATGAACAATTTTGAATTTAAAAATCCTACAAAAATAATTTTTGGTAAGGATACAATAGAAAAATTAGAAAATGAAATTCCTAAAGAAGCAAAAGTATTACTTCTTTATGGTGGCGGAAGCATTAAAAAAAACGGAATATATGATCAAGTAAAAACAGCATTATCTAAAGTTGATGTTGTAGAGTTTGGTGGTATTCCTGCAAATCCAGAATACGCAACTTTAATGGATGCGTTACAAGTAATTAAAAAACAAAATATTACATATTTATTAGCTGTTGGTGGTGGCTCTGTAATTGATGGTACTAAATTCTTATCTGCAGCTGCAGTATATGCTGGTGATACTCCTTGGGATATATTAACCCAAAATATTAGAACAGAAAAAGGGATGCCTTTTGGTACTGTTTTAACCTTACCAGCAACAGGATCTGAAATGAATTCTGGTGCTGTAATTACAAGAGCAGAAACCAAAGAGAAATTAGCTATGGGTGGACCAGGATTATTTCCGCAATTTTCAATTTTAGACCCTCAAGTAATTACATCTATACCAAGACGTCAATTAGCAAATGGGTTAACAGATGCCTTTACGCATGTTTTAGAACAATACATGACCTACCCAATTGGTGCTTTATTGCAAGATCGTTTTGCCGAAAGCATTTTACAAACATTAATTGAAATTGCTCCTAAAGTTTTAAAAGATCCAACAGATTATAATGCTGCTTCTAATTTTATGTGGAGTTGTACCATGGCTTTAAATGGTTTAATACAAAAAGGAGTACCAACAGACTGGGCTGTTCATGCAATTGGGCATGAGTTAACTGCTTTATTTGGTATTGATCACGCTAGAACTTTAGCTGTAATTGCTCCTAGTCATTACAAGTATAATTTTGAAACTAAAAAGGAAAAACTAGCACAATATGGGGAACGTGTGTGGAATATTACAGAAGGTACTACAGACGATAAAGCTTATGCTGCTATTGAAAAAACAGTAGTCTTTTTTCATGAGCTAGGTATTGATACTAAACTATCAGACTATACTAAAGATTATGAAGGTACTGCAGAAAAAATATCTAAACGCTTTACCGATCGTGGTTGGTTAGGTTTAGGAGAACACCAAAACTTATCACCAGATAAAGTAGAGAAAATTGTAAAAATGGCCTATTAATAAAGAAATAAAGCTAGCCTTATTTCTTACAATCCTTACAGCTTTTGCCTGTAAGTATTGTAAAAGTCAATCAGTTTTTGAAAACGTTTCAAAAAAAAAATAGCATTAAAAAATAAAAAAAGTATGAAAATATTATTTGTATTAACCTCTCACGATACATTAGGAGATACAGGAAAAAAAACAGGTTTTTGGGTAGAAGAATTTGCAAGCCCATATTACACCTTATTAGATAAAGGAGCAGAAATAACAATAGCAACACCAAAAGGAGGTGCAGCACCAATAGACCCTAGTAGTGATGCTCCAGATGCTGCAACAGAAGCTACAGAGCGTTTTAATAAAGATAAAGAAACGAAAGCATTAATTGCTAATACACATACATTATCTAATATAAATGTAGACGATTTTGATGCTGTATTTTATCCTGGTGGTCATGGTCCTTTATGGGATTTAGCAAACGATGAAACATCTATTGCTTTAATCGAAAAATTTAATATGCAAAATAAGCTGGTAGCTTTTGTATGCCATGCTCCTGCAGCTTTAAAGGGTGTTAAAGGAACTGATGGAGAACCTTTAGTAAAAGGGAAAAAAGTAACAGGGTTTACTAATTCTGAAGAAGCTGCTGTTGGTTTAACAAACGTTGTTCCGTTTTTAGTAGAAGATATGTTAAATGAAAATGGTGGTGTATATTCTAAAAAAGAAGATTGGGCAGCTTATGCAATTCAAGATGGTAATTTAATTACAGGACAAAACCCTGCATCATCAGAGTTAGTAGCTCAAAAACTATTAGAAAGTTTAAAGTAATATTTTCTATATACAAAACATAAAAAGGTTGTCCTATTTGGGTAACCTTTTTTATGTTTATGGCTTTAAATTAGAGTTAATTACCATACACAATGGTTTTTAATCCCTTTTCAAAAGGAAGAAATTCTCTAAAAAAAATCATGTTACTAGTTATTATCCTTCAAAAAATGGTAATTCTATTCTATAAAGGCATATAAATTTTTAATTCCTTAGAAATTAAACCAAATTATATATTTTTAATACTTCTCTCCTTATTTAACATAATATATTTTTAGCAGATAAAATTACTTAAATTTGCATTTATTTTCAGTAAATTTATTTTTCACACAACTACTGATTTATTAAAATTAACCTATGGCTTTAAAAATTGTAATTTCCCACAAGACAACCTATAAGTATGATCGAAAAGTATCTTTATCTCCTCATATTTTTAGACTAAGGCCTGCACCGCATTCTAGAACTCCTATAGAATCTTATTCTATCAAAATAACACCAGAAAACCAATTTTTTAATTGGCAACAAGATCCTTTTGGTAACTATATTGCTCGTTTAGTTTTTCCTGAAAAAACAGATGAACTTTCTATAGATGTAGAAATTATTGCAGATTTAAAAACCATAAATCCATTTGATTTTTTTATTGAAGAGTACGCTGAAGAATATCCTTTTACCTATTCTGATATTATTAAAAAAGAGTTACAACCTTATTTAGAAATTACAGATAAAGGAAAATTACTAACAGATTTTATAAAAACAATAGATTATACTCCTAGAAAAACCATTTATTTTTTAATAGATATCAATCAGAAAATTTATGAATATTTAAATTATAATATTCGCATGGATCCTGGTGTACAGACCTGTGAAGAAACATTAAACAAGAAAAGTGGTTCTTGCAGAGATTATGCCTGGCTATTTGTACAAACCTTACGTCACTTAGGATTTGGAGCTCGTTTTGTTTCCGGTTATTTGGTACAATTAAAATCTGACGAAAAATCACTAGATGGTCCTTCTGGTCCTGAAGAAGATTTTACAGATTTACACGCTTGGGCAGAAGTGTATCTTCCTGGTGCTGGTTGGATTGGTTTTGATGCCACTTCTGGTTTATTGGCTGGTGAAGGACATATACCTTTAGCATGTACTCCTTCCTTTGAAAGTGCTGCACCAGTTTCTGGTATGACAGATAAATGTGAAACAGAATTCTTTTTTGAAAACTCTGTAAAACGAATATTTGAATCGCCAAGAGTTACAAAACCATATACAGATGAACAATGGAAAGCTATTGATAAACTAGGAAATAAAGTAGAAAAACAACTTCAAAAAAATGATGTTCGCTTAACCATGGGTGGCGAACCTACTTTTATTTCTATTGACGATTTAGAATCTCCAGAATGGAATACTGCTGCCGATGGGCCACACAAACAAAAGCTTGCTAAAGACCTATCCAAAAGATTGTATGACAAGTTTGGTAATGGTGCTGTTTTACATCATGCACAAGGTAAATGGTATCCTGGAGAACCTTTACCAAGATGGCAAATAGAAATTTGTTGGCGTAAAGACGGTAGGCCAATCTGGTTTAATAAAAAGTATTTAGCAACTTTTGCGGCAGATTATGTAATACCACCAAACACAGATAAACTATTTTTAGAAACCTTAACTACCTATTTAGGGGTTTCGTCGCAACATATTATACCTGGTTTTGAAGATGCGTTCTATTTTTTATGGGAACAAGGGAATTTACCAATAGACATAGACCCTACTAAAGATAAAGACAATGCTTTAGTAAAAAACAAACTAAAAGAAATACTAGAAAATGGCACCTCTACTCCTGTTGGTCATTTGCTTCCTTTAAATTTTACGCAAGGAAAATGGTTTACAAGTGCTTGGACGTTTAGAAGACAACATTTATTCTTAACTCCTGGAAATTCTCCTATGGGATTAAGATTACCTCTTAATTCTTTAATGGAAAAACCCGAACATGAAGTTTTTCCTGTATATGAACCAGATTTATTTTCTAAAAAGAAACGTTTTCCTAGTTTTAGAAATATTGTAAAGAAAAGACATAAAGAATTTTTAGATCATGGATTAGACACTAACCTACCTAATTATTTTGTTAGAACGGCTTTATGTGCAGAAATAAGAGAAGGTAAATTGTATTTGTTTTTACCTCCTTTAGAAGCTGCTGAAAACTTTCTAGATTTAATTGCAGCCATCGAGTTTACCGCTAAAGAACTTAACGTACCTGTTATTATGGAAGGTTATGATCCTCCAAAAGATAACAGACTAGAATCTCTAAAAATCACTCCAGATCCTGGAGTTATAGAAGTAAATGTACAACCAGTTAATAACTGGAAAGACCTATGTAACAATACTTTTACTTATTATGAGCAAGCAAAACTATCTAGATTAGGTACAGAAAAATTTATGCTAGATGGTAAACATACAGGAACAGGTGGAGGAAATCATGTTACTTTAGGAGGAACAAGTCCTGCAGATAGTCCGTTATTACGTAAACCAAGCCTGTTACGAAGTTTACTAACATTCTGGCAACACCATCCAGGATTAACCTATTTGTTTTCTGGTTCTTTTGTTGGCCCAACAAGTCAAGCTCCAAGAATAGACGAAGCACGTTTAGATAATTTATATGAATTAGAAATTGCCTTTAGTCAAATTCCAAAAGATGGCGAAGTTCCTTTTTGGTTAACAGACCGTTTGTTTAGGCATTTATTAACCGATTTAACAGGAAATACACACAGAGCAGAATTTTGTATTGATAAATTATATTCCCCAGATTCTTCAACAGGAAGATTAGGTATTTTAGAACTTCGTGGTTTTGATATGCCACCACATCCTAAAATGAGTTTGGTACAAATGTTATTGGTTAGAACCTTAGTTTCTTGGTTCTGGAAAAAACCATACGAACATAATTTAGTACGTTGGGGAACTGAATTACATGATAAATTTTTAATAGAACATTATGTAAGAGAAGATATAAAAGATATTGTTTCGCAATTAAATAGAGCTGGTTATAAATTTGAAGAAGATTGGTTTAATCCGTTTTTTGAATTTAGATTTCCGTTACACGGAATGGTAGAAATTAACAATATTCATTTAGAATTACGTGCAGGAATAGAACCTTGGAATGTTTTAGGAGAAGAAATGACAGGCGGAGGAACTGCAAGATATGTTGATTCTTCATTAGAAAGACTACAAGTAAAAGTTGCTAACTTTACCGAAGAAAGATTTGTATTAACCTGTAATGGTGTAAAAGTACAATTGCAAAGTACCGGAGTAAAAGGCGAATATGTTGCAGGAATTCGTTATAAAGCTTGGGATCCATATTCTGCTTTACACCCAACTATTCCTGTAGATACGCCTTTAGTTTTTGATATTGTAGATACCTGGAATAAGCGTTCTATTGGAGGTTGCACGTATTTTGTAGCGCATCCAGGAGGCCGTTCTTATGAAGAATATCCTGTTAATAGCTATGAAGCAGAATCTAGAAGAATTAATCGTTTTTGGGAATTTGGCCATACACAAGGCGAAATTGACTCTATAGAAAATATCCATCCAGACACAGAAGATATAACGAGAAATGTAGAAGAAAAAGGGAGTTCGAAAAAATTCTCTTATAAGGAATTACCTATTAATTTTGAATTTCCTTACACGTTAGATTTACGTAAAAAATAAAAAGTACCATTGTTTATTATATGATTACAAAAACAAAGACATTATTTGAAAAATATTTTTCAGAAACGCCCACTTATGATGAATTGCTCTCTTCAAAAAAGAGCATTAATGATAATTGGAAAATATTGTCGCAAAATTTAACAAAAATTGGAGCTAAAAACCTCACTATAAAACAGGAAGAAATTAATTGGTTATTAGCAGAAAACGGTGTTACTTATAATGTTTATAATGATCCTAAAGGGTTAAATAGGCCTTGGGATTTAAATATTGTTCCATATATCATTCACCAAAAAGAATGGGATCTTGTAGAAAAAGGAATACAGCAACGATCTGAGATTTTAAACCTTATTTTAAAAGATTTATACGGAAAAAGAGAACTTTTTAAAAATGGCATATTACCTCCAGAAGTTATTTATGCACATAGTGGTTTTTTACGTTCTTGTGATCAAATTCAATACAAAAACTCCAAACAACTTTTAATTTACGCTGCTGATTTAGCTAGAGGTCCTGATGGGCAAATGTGGGTTGTAAACGATAGAACACAAGCTCCTTCAGGAATGGGTTATGCTTTAGAAAACAGATTTTCTACAAGTAAAGTTATTCCAGAATTATACACTAATATAAATGTAGAGCAACCCTCGCAATTTTTTAATGATTTTAACCAGTTATTAATAAATGCAGCACCTACAAATACAGAAAATCCTATGGTGGTTATTTTAACACCAGGACCACATAACGAAACGTATTTTGAACATTCTTATTTATCGTCTTTTTTAGGATTTCCTCTTGTAAAAGGAAACGATTTAGTAGTACGAAATAGCAAAGTTTGGTTAAAATCTTTAAAAGGATTAAAGCAAGTAGATGTTATTTTAAGAAGAATTGATGATAGTTTTGTTGACCCTTTAGAGTTACGAGAAGATTCGTATTTAGGTGTAGCAGGATTACTAGAAGTAGTGCGCTTACAAAATGTTGCCATTGTTAACCCAATAGGAAGTGGAGTATTAGAAAATCCTGCATTAGTTCCATTTATGGAAAACATTTGCAAGTATTTTTTAGACGAAAAATTAATCTTGCCGCAAATTGCTTCTTGGTGGTGCGGACAAGAAAAAGAAAGAGAACACGTGCTGGCAGATTTACCTTCTTTTGTTGTTAAAAGAATAGATAGGTCAAATAGAGAGCATATATACTTCTGTGAGTTTTTAGATAAAAAAGCACTAGAAGCACTTAAAAAAGAAATCATTGAAAACCCATATAAATTTGTTGCTCAAGAAAAAATTACTTTTTCTACAGCTCCTAATTTTGTAAATCATAAATTAGAACCTCGTAAAATATTATGTCGTACGTTTTCTATCGCAAAAAATGAAGGCTATAGCGTCATGCCTGGAGGATTAGTGCGAGTTGCTGCAGAAAGAGAAAAATTATTTGTTTCTAATCAACGTGGTGGAACGAGTAAAGATTTTTGGGTTATTAATGACAATCCGCAACCTAATCTACAAAATTATTCATGGAATAAAACAAATGCTACTCCATCTATAGATATCAACGATGTACCAAGTAATACTGCCGAAAATCTATTTTGGTCTGGTCGTTATTTAGGAAGAACTTTAGTTACTGCCAGATATTTGCGCATGGTGTTAAACCAAATGGCGCAAGTACAATATAATTATAGAAAATCTGACTCTGAAAACTTAAAAATTCTCTATAAATCTATTACTAAAATTACTTCTACATTTCCAGGTTTTACTGGCGAAAATGAAGAGGAAGCTTTAAAAAACCCGTTAAAAGAAATAGAAAGCCTTATTTTAGATGAAACCAGAATTGGTAGTTTTGCGCAATCTATGCAAAGTTTTAATAATTCGTATTTTTCATTACGCAATTTATGGTCTAAAGATATGTGGCGTGTTTTTGATGGTATACAGAAACATGTTAAAAAATTAAAAAAAGAAGAAAACCATTCTATTTATTCGCTAACTACTTTTTTCGATAAAATCATTACTAGGCTTATTGCTTTTATGGCACTTACTGAAGAGAGCATTTTAGTAAGACAAGGACTTCTACTCTATTTTATTGGTTTAGAATTAGAAATTAGTGCTATGTCTATTGAAAAATTTAGAGCCTTACTTATTGTAAATCACAATGAAGAACTAACCTATGAAGTTTTAGAATCTTTATTAAACAGTCATGAAAGCTTAAATATTTACAGATATAGCTATAAATCTTATTTAAGTATTGAAAACGTGGTAAACCTATTAATTTTAGATCCCGAATATTCTAGGTCTTTAACGTATAAAATGCAACGTTTAAAAAAGGATATTAATAAATTACCTAATAACAATAAGAATAAAGAAATGACGATTTGTCAAGAAAACATTGAAGCTGTTATTACTAAAATGGAACGTTTAAATTTACAAGAAATGTTACATATAGATCCTGTATCTAATATGCGAAAAAATCTAGATCACATACTTTCTGATTTAAGCAAATTATTACATATTACTTCTTTGTCTATTTCAGATACTTATTTTAATCATTCACAACCACAAAAACAGTTGGTAAATAGAAACATCTCTAATTAATATGGTTTTTGATCTTTGGCATAAAACAAAATACACATACGAAAATGGCGCATCCTTTTGTCATAATCTAACAACTTTAAAACCTAAAAATTTTCCAGGGCAAACCCTTTTAGAGTATCGTTTAGAGATAAGTCCTACTCCAACAGATGTTACCGAAAGACTAGATTTTTTTGGAAATTCGGTAACCCGTTTTTCTATTCAGCAACATCATAAAGAACTTGTTGTAATTGCACGCAGTAAAGTGGCTAGAGATTACAATTTACAAATAGATGAAGCTACATTTTCTGAAGGAAAAAAAGTTACTATTGAAGAAAGTTTAAAGCATCTTAAAAAGACAAATGCAGAAATTATTGATGTGCGTCAATTTATATTAGCATCACCTCTTATATCTAATAGTAGTGAAGCAATTAAAGCATACGCTGCACTTTCTTTTACACCTAACCGTTCTTTATATGAAGCTACTTATGAATTAATGCAACGTATTTTTACTGATTTTGATTTTGTTCCTGGCTTTACAAATATTGCGACACCACTTCATGAAGTTATGAAAGAAAAAAAAGGTGTTTGTCAAGATTTTGCTCAAATAGCAATTGCTTGTGTTCGCAGTATGGGATTACCAGCAAGATATGTTAGTGGTTATATTGAAACTATTGCGCCAGAAGGTAAAGAAAAATTAATAGGAACAGATGCTTCTCATGCATGGTTTTCAGTTTACATACCAACGTATGGTTGGGTAGATTTTGACCCTACAAACAACCAAATTCCTAAAAACCAACACATTGTTGTTGCACACGGAAGAGATTATTTTGATGTACCTCCTTTAAAAGGTGTAATTTATAGTATGGGTAAAAACAAAATGAGTGTTGCTGTAGATTTAAGACCTTCTGCTTCACAAGAATTACCTAATACATTTAACAGTATATCGCAATCACAATCACAATCACAATCACAAAGTTAGCTGCTATTATTTATTGTGTTTGACTTTGAGTCTTTTTTTTGGAAGCTTTTTTTTTATCCGCTTTCACTTTTTCCTCTGCATTAAGCACTGTTGTTGCATCTTTAATATTAAAATAATTATCCTCTAATTTTATAGCAATCAAAACTAATTTTTCAATTAAATCTGCTATAAATTCTTCTAAATTATCATTAATATCTGAAATGAGTTTGTATTCAAATTCAGCTTTCATTTTACCTATTAAAAATGCTGCAGAATCATTGGCTATTACCTTATTTTTAGAAATTATGCAGATGTACTTATATATTTGCGACAAACAATTTTTTATAGATCTTGGGCATTTTTCATTTAATATTATAAACTCTAAAGTAGTTTCTCTAGATGGTGTTTTTTTATAATAACGACGCATCATATCATAGGTAGAAACACATTTTAAAAGTGTAGACCATTGATAACTTCCTGCTGCTGCATCTCCAGTTTTTTCTTTTGAAGCTGCAACATCACTCATTTTAGAATTGATAATTCTAGAAACTTGTATTGCTCTTTCTAAATGCACACCTAGCATAATTATAGCATATACTTCGTCATGTAAAAGGGTGCTTTTTATTTTGCTTCTTGCTTCTGAGGTAGATTGGGTAACTATAGTTGTAAAATCATACAAACCACTTTTTACAAATTGTTCTATAGGATATGCTTTAATAGTATGGTTAATTCTATTGATACATTCAAACAATTCTGTTGAAATTAAATCACGAGAACTTCTGGCATTTTCATGTGCATTTATAAATGTACTTAATATAGAATACGGTTCTTCCTTATTTAAACCAACGTTAAATAAAACCGTTTCCTCTTCTAATGTAATATCTGCATCAATAATTTCGTTTGCAGACATATACATGATAGATCTTAAAACAAACTGTCTAGATTGTGATAATTCATCTGGTGCATCTAAAGAAGAAAAATAATTTACGCTTAAAAACCTTGCTAAGTGTTCTGAACGCTCAATATATCGTCCCATCCAAAAAAGGTTATTGGCTACTCTTGCTAACATATATTCTTTATTTTTTTAAAACCCAAGTGTCTTTTGATCCACCACCTTGAGATGAGTTTACTACTAAATTTCCTTTTTTAAGAGCTACTCTTGTTAAGCCTCCTTTTAATACAAAATCTACATCTTTTCCTAGTAATGTAAAGGTTCTTAAATCTACATGTCTAGATTCAAAAGATTCATTTTCATCTATATATGTTGGGTGTGTAGAAAGTGACATTATAGGTTGAGCTATGTATTTTCGTGGTTCTGCAAGAATGGTTTTCTTAACGGTTTCTATTTCATCTTTTGTAAGTTTATTTCCAATAGAAATTCCATAACCACCAGATTCATCTACTGGTTTAATCACCAGTTTGTCTATGTTTTCAACAACATATTTTAATTCCTCTTTTCTACTACAGTGGTAGGTATGTACGTTGCTTAAAATAGGTTCTTCATCTAAATAATACTTAATAATTTCTGGCATGTAGGTATATACTGCTTTATCATCTGCTACACCAGTTCCTGGAGCATTTACTAAGGTTACATTTCCTTTTAAATATACAGAAAACAAGCCAGGTACACCTAGCAATGAATCTTTTTTAAATACTAAGGGATCTATAAATAAATCATCTACTCGTCTGTAAATAACATCTACTTTTTCTGGTCCGTAAATGGTTCTCATATACACAAAACCATTTTCTACAAACAAATCTCTTCCTTCTACTAAAACAACACCCATTTGTTTAGCTAGAAAAGAATGCTCATAATAAGCAGAGTTGTAAACACCTGGTGTAATTATAACGCAAACAGGAGCATCTACTCCAGTGGGTTTAACAGACTCCATTGTTTCTAATAGTCTTGCGCCATAATCTACAACAGTATGTGTATTATATTGATTAAAAACGCCAAATAATGCGTGTTTTACTGCATTTCTATTACCAACTACATAACTAACTCCTGAAGGACATCTAATATTATCTTCTAAAACATAATAGTTACCATCGGAATGCTTGATTAAATCTGTTCCTGAAATATGGTTATAAATACCACCTGGAGGATCTAAACCTATCATTTGTGGTAAAAAATTAACCGACGACTTAATTAAATCTATAGGAACAATACCTTGTTTTATTATCTTTTGATCATGATACAAATCCCAAAGAAAAAGATTTAATGCCTTACTACGTTGTAAAACACCTTTTTCAATAGTACACCATTCTTTATTATTGATAATTCTAGGAAAGAGATCAAAGGGAAAAATTTGCTCTTTTACTTCTTTTTCTCCGTAAACCTGAAAGGTGATTCCTAAATTAAAAAAGGAGTCTTTTGCCTGTTTATTTAAACGTTCAAATTCATTAATAGAATAAGAACCAAAAATTTCAATCAAGGTTTTATAAATACTTCTTATTTCTTTATTGTCATCAAAAAGTTCATCATAAAACCTAGAATCTAAATCGTAAGTTGAAAACAGTGGTAGTGTGTTGGTTTTTTTCAAATTCTAAATTTTAGTAAATGTGAAATTATATTCACTAAAATATAAAGATTTTATTAAAAATAATTGCTTTTAATCAAACATTTAACCATTAATTAAACTTTTATTACATTATTTAATAATTCTTTAAATTATTGTAGTTTTGATAAAAGGAAGGCTAAAAAGGTTCCTTTATTTTTCAAATCGAAAGAAAAATCTTTATTTGGAGACTGTCTTTTATTTCTATAGTGTTCATTTAATATATATTGCATAAAACTAAGTGAACAAAATACCAATTACATTTTTTATGTTGCTTTATTAAGGTGGTTTAAAATTCACCTTTATGTTTTTAAAATAGAGCTACCTCCTTTAGCTTTTAATAATACATAGCATTATAAAATAAAAAAGCCCATCTCGAGAGATAGGCTTTTTGAAAATGTTTGAATATATATCTTAGATAACTTTTACGTTTACTGCGTTTAATCCTTTTTTTCCGTCTTGTAAATCAAATTCAACATCATCACCTTCTCTAATCTCATCGATTAGTCCAGAAATGTGTACAAAATGATCTTTGTCTACTCCTTCTTCAGTTATAAAACCAAATCCTTTTGTGTCGTTGAAAAATTTTACTGTTCCTTTACTCATTGTAATGTAATTTATTATATTTATACTTAATAATATGCAAGTATAGTGCCATTAATTAGAAGTTCAATTTTTTTTTTGGTTTTTATTTTAATTTTAGTGAAAATAAATTTACAAACACCTCATTATCTTTAATCTAAATCCTCGTCATAGCCTGGTAACTCTAGTGCTTTTACAGATTGTATGGCATTTCCTGCTATTCCTTTTATAGAACCATACATATCAATGGTATTAGTAACTACTTTTTCAATTTGTTTTTCTCTTTGTTTCCAGATTCTTTGCATAGAACGTTTTTCGCTTTCTAAATCTGATTTCATTTGTGTAAATCCTTCAACAATAGCTTCTATTTGCATTCTAAAGGTATTACTAGTAAGGTAATCATACAATAAATCCATTTTATCACCTTTATTTTCTTGGCTTACTATTGCATTATTTACTTGTAAAATTCCTTCCCTTAACACAGCGCAAAGTCCTTTAAACTCTTCGTAATTACAAATCCAAATACCATCTCTTAAGCCCATTCTATCCATATCAGAAGGCATGACTTCTGTTACTAGAACACCAATATTTGCTCCTTTATCTCTTATATCTGCCTTAAATTTTTCAATCCACGTAGGTTGAAAATCTTTAGTTCTTTTACTTTCGTAATAAATGGTACCACAATTTTGCTCTGTTCTTGAATGTACAATTTGAATACAATCTCCTCCTCTTGCTCCTTTTTTAATTTCTTGAATAGTATCTAACGGAAACTGCGTAGCTAGCCACTCTTCTATTGCTAATTCCTGAACTTCACCTTGCAATTGCATAGAACCTTGCTCCTGCTTACGCTTCATTTCTTCGGTAAGCTTTTTTTGATCTTCTAACTGCTTTTGCATTTCTTTAAAACGGAGTTCGTTTTTATCTTCCTCTAATTTTTTAATTTTTTCTTTTTCGGCAATTAAAATTTCATTTAGCTTTTTCTGTGCTTCCGCCTCTGCTGCTTCTTTTAATTCACTTTTTTCTCTTTTAAGCTTTTCTATTTCGGCTTTTGAGCGATTTAATTCTTTTACTTGTGCAGATTTTTCGTTTAGCTCTTTTTGTAATGCTTCAAACTGATCAGACTGTTCTTCTTTTAATTTAAGCTTTAGTTTGGCTTCAATCTCTTTTTTGTCAGCTTTAAGCTGGTTTTCTAAACGTATTTGAAAGAGTTCATTTTCTTTCTTTTTCTTTTGTTCAAAATCCAGTTTTTCTTGTTTTAATCGTTCTTGCTGACTTTCATATTTTCTTTTTTCATCTGCAATTTGCGACTGGTATTTTTGTTTTATTTCTTCTTCTAATTGATGCGATAAAATGTCTTGTACATCTATTGAGGTACCACAGTTTGGACATTTTATTTGTGTTTCGTTTTTCATTGACTTCATTTTTACGCAATAGTAAATGATATACTTATGCTACATTTTTACTGCTTTTTAAAGGTGTTTTATAGCAAGTGTATTTTTTTAGAATATAAATATACATAAGTCCTTAATTAAGAACTTATGGTTTTCCTTTTTTTACAAAAGAAATAAATTTCTGTTATAGTTATAACAAAAAAGACCAAGCATCACTACTTAGTCTTTTATATTGTAATACAATATTCCTTTTAAAAAAATTTAAATAGTATAGGTACGTACTTTTCTCTTTTTAATTTTAATATTGTTTGTCTTGTCTATTATTTGCTGGACTTTTGCTTTAGGTATAGCAACAAAAGCACAATCTTGTTTAAGTTCTATAACGCCAATTTCAGACTTTTCTAGATTACATTGTTTAAAAAGCAAACCTGCAATATCTCCTTTTGAGATTTTATCTTTTCTTCCTCCTGAAATAAATAAAGTGCTCCATTTGGTTTGCATTTGCACCACTTTTCCGTTTGGTGTAATTACCTCTGTGGTATCAATAAAATCTGGTGTTTTTTCTTTTTCCCATTGTAGTACGTACGCGGTTCCTTCAGCATTCATACGAGCGGTTCTACCATTTCTGTGTGTAAATTCTTCTGCTTTTAGTGGTAATTGATAATGAATAATATAGTTTAGTTCTGGAATATCTAATCCACGAGCAGCCAAATCTGTAGCAATAATAATTTGATGGGTTCCGTTTCTAAATTTTATTAAAGCACGTTCTCTGTCTATTTGTTCCATTCCGCCTTGAAAACAGCCATGTGCAATATTATTTTCGTTTAAAAAGGTACTTACATATTGAATAGTATCTTTAAAATTACAGAAAATAATTCCTGGTTTATTACCAATATCATGTAACAAATCTACTAAAGTTTGCAGCTTATTTTTATCTGGAGAAAGTACTTTTTTTATTTCTAGATTAGATTCTTGAGTACCTAAATAATCGATAACCAATTCGTTTTTTAATCCTACAAAACGAGGAATTTGCATGTCTTGGGTAGCAGAGGTTAAAATGCGGTTTTTTATATTTGGAAGACTACTTATAATCTCTTTCATTTCTTTTTCAAAACCTACTTCTAAAGATTTATCAAACTCATCTAAAACCAATGTTTTAATGTCTTCTACTAAAAAGGTTTCCCTGCGTAAGTGATCTGCAACACGCCCAGGAGTACCAACTATTATTGCAGGTGTGTGTGCTAAATCTATTTTATCTTTACTAAATGGTCTTCCTCCATAAATAGCATTGGCTTTAAAACCAGATCCCATAGTGCGTATTACTTGCTCAATTTGAATAGCCAACTCTCTAGATGGCACTAAAATTAGCAACTGTACGTTTTGGCAATTTGTATTTAAATCTGCTATAGTAGGCAATAAAAATGCAACTGTTTTACCTGTTCCTGTTGGCGATAGTAGTACTGTATTTGCAGTACTTGTAATAGACAATAAGGCTTCTTCCTGCATAGCATTTAGCGCCTTTATTTTTAACTTATCTAAAATATCTTGTTGTACTTTTAAATAATTTCCCATTGTTATTTTTTCTTTTTCTTTTTGACAACTTCTTGTTTTTCAACAATGGTTTTATTTTCTGCTATATAATTAGATAAAATTTTATCTACTAATTCTTCTTTTGTTAAATGGTGAAAGATAGTTTTTACTTTTGCTTTAAAATCTTCAGGTATATCACGATTGACCTTTGTTTTAAATATCTTTCTTGCCCAAAGTAATCCGTTATTTTCTTCTATACTTTGTGCATCTGCTTTTTGGTGTTCCTTAAAAACAATACCTAATTCATCTTCAAATTCAGGAATATCTTGTACTTCGTCTTCCTGTATTATGCTTAATGCTAAACCTGTTGCTCCTGCTCTAGCAGTACGACCAGACCTATGTACATAAGCATCATAAGTATCTGGTAAATGGTAATTAACTACAAAAGCCAGATCTTTAACATCTATACCTCTAGCTGCTAAATCTGTAGCTACTAAAATATTTATATGTCCTTCACGAAATTGGCCCATGATACGATCACGAATTCCTTGTGATAAACTACCATGAATGGCACCAGAAGAAAATTTATTGATAGCTAGGTTTTTTGCTAATTTGTTTACTGCTGCTTTGGTTTTACAGAAAATAATTCCTCTTTGTCCTTCCTTAGTATTTAAAAAATGCATTAATACATTTAATTTTTCTATAGGTGCAACAACCACATATTGATGGTCTATAGCTTGGTGACCCACCGTTTGCATATCAGCCTCTATAGTTATTACTTTTTTAGACAAGCTATTTTGTACCAACTGCTTTATTGTGCCTGGCATTGTTGCGGTAAACAAAAGCGTTCTTCTATTTTTTGGCAACATTTTAATTACAGCATCTACTCCTTCTTTGTGAGCGCTTATCATCTCGTCGGCTTCATCTAAAACAAAATAAGTGATGTGCTTAACGTTAATAGCGTTTCTTTCCATTAAATCAACCAAACGTCCTGGTGTGGCAACGACAATATGTGTGGTTTCTTTTAGCCTTTCAATTTGAGATTTTATAGGAATTCCTCCAAAAACACCAGCAATAGAAACTTGCGAAGCTTTGGTATTAAAGGATTCTAAATTATTAAAAATTTGTTGTCCTAGTTCTCTAGTTGGAGCCAGTATTACAACCTGAATTTTATTGCTTTCAATATCTATAAGTTGTAGTAAAGGTAACCCGAAAGCCGCTGTTTTTCCAGTTCCTGTTTTTGCTATTGCAACAACATCTTCTTTTTTATTAAGTATTACAGGTATTACTTTTTTTTGAATATCTGTAGGTACAGTAATGTTTAAGTCTGTTAAACTACGTTGCAAATCTGCGTGAATACCTAAACTAGAAAAGGTTTGTGACATAAATTTTATTTTGTGCAAAGATAAAAGAGTTTTGCTGGTATTGGTAATTAATTAGCTTGGTTTTAAAACAAAGAAACAGCACTGCTGTACTGTTTCTTTTGTTAATTAAAATTACTATTAAAGGTTTAATATTTTATGCTTAACGCTTCAAACAAATGGCTCATGGTCCAAGCAGGACCTATCATTAAAAATTGTAAGTCTTTTAAAAACGAAGGTTTTTTACCTTCATGATTATGACCAATAAATTGCCCAATCCAAGCTAAAACAAAAATAATAGTCATGATTAGCCAAAGTGGAGCTACATTTAATTGTGCTATTTGATGAATACCAAACAATACTATTACCGAAAATAAAAGCATACCAATAAAAAGTATTAAAGAAAGTCTTAAATAATAAATTAACCCCAAAAGTATCACTAAAGTTCCTAAATGCGCATAAGGTAATACACTCATTGGTACTGTATTTGTTATTATTTCTGGCATAGATATACTAGCCAATAAACCAATTAAGCTAAAGAAAATTAGAGGTACACAAATATAGTGTATGGCAATATTAAGTTTTGTTTGGTGACTTTCTGCATATTCAGTTAAAAGGGAATCTATAACTCTCATGTGTTTTATTTATTAATTGTTTGGTGTTTGTTTTTGACTTTAAATATAGACAAGAATAAAGTTAAAACATATTAAGTTTATTAAAATAACAATATTCTTTAATAAAACCACTAAAAATGTAAAAAGCTCTATGAAAAATTCATAAAGCTTTAAACTGCTATTAATCAAAATCTATTTAAATTAGGAAATAAAATGGTTAATGTCTTCTTCTTTAATTATTGGGTTTGCTCCTTCACTACCAGCAACTAATGCACCAACTGCACATGCATAATCAATAGCTTCTTGCGGATTATCTTTATTAAGTAATTTACTAATTAATGTTGCTAAAAAAGAATCTCCAGCTCCAACAGTATCTATAACTTTAATAGTATAACCAGTATTACTATAAAATGTACCATTATAATATAAAACAGCACCTTTACTACCTTTGGTTACACAAATAGATTTTGTATTTGTTTGCTCTGCTATATAGGATATATTTTCTTCAATTACCTTGGAATGAAAGTTTAAACTTTGGCAAATTTCAAAAATTTCATCATCATTAAATTTTATAAAATCTGCTTCTTGCATTAAACTATTTAAAACATCTATAGTATAATAAGGTTCTCTTAGGTTTACATCAAAAATTTTATATTTTGCTATTTTTAAAAGGGTATATAGTGTATTTCTTGTAATACTATTTCTAGCAGCTAAACTTCCGTAAATAAAAGCATCGGCATTTTCTGTTACTTTTTTGTTGCTTTCACTTAATTTAATATTATCCCAAGCACGAGGAAGTTTTATATTATACGAAGCAGAACCTTTTTGATTTAATATTACTTGTACTATACCTGTTTTAAGTTTTTTATCTACTTGCAGGTTTTCTACATGTATACCTTGTTCTACTATATAATCTTTAATTTTTTCACCATCTTCATCGTCTCCAATGCTACTAATAATAGATACATTATTGTTTAACAATTGTAAACGTAAAGCAACATTTAAAGGCGCTCCTCCTATTTTTTTATGCGAAGGAAAAACATCCCATAGTACTTCTCCGAAACAAACTATATTTTTCATAACAATTACTCTTTAATAACAAGTAAACCCACCATCAATCAATACAACAGAACCAGTCATAAGACTAGAAGCAGGACTTGCTAAAAACAAGGATGCACTTGCAACTTCTTCAGGAAAACCCATTCTTCCCATTGGTGTGCCATCCATCCATTGGTCGTACATTTCTGTATCTTCTTTTATATACTGTATCATTGGTGTTTCAATATATGTTGGAGCCAAAGCATTAACACGAACTCCTTTTTTAGCCCATTCTGCTGCTAACGATTTTGTTAGGTGATGCACAGCTGCTTTAGAAGCGTTGTAATAACTTTGAAATTGTGGTTTATTCACAATAAAACCAGACATAGAACCTATGTTAACAATATTACCTTCACCACGCGCAATCATGTATTTTGCAAAAGATTTGTTACAAGCAAAAAGCCCATTTACGTTTACATCCATTACACTTTTAAACAATTCTTCACTAACATCCTCAGCTGCAGTTCCAGATCTATCAATACCTGCAGAACAAACTAAAATATCAATGTGCGTTTTTTCGTTTAACTCTTTTGCCACAGCATCTACACGATCAAAATCGGTGACGTTTACTTCTACAAAATGTGCTTCGTATCCTTTTTCTTTCAATTTAACAACCGCTTCTTCTCCTACTTTTACATTATAATCTAATATATAAATAGCAGCTCCAGCTTCTGCTAAAGCTTCTGCGCAAGCGTACCCAATAGATTGTCCTCCACCAGTTATAGCTGCATTTTTTCCTTCTAAATTATATTTTTCTAAATACATTTTTTTAACTTTTAATTTGATGTTATTCTCCTAAACCGTAGGCTTTCATTTTACCTTTAATAAACGTAATTCCTTCTCTAACCAGCGTATCTCCATCTGGAGCTAATTGTCTCCAAACCCAAGTGTTCATATTATCTGTAGCATCTACAAAACTTTCTAAAGCGGCATAACCTTTATAGTTTATTTCACTTAAGCCTTTAAAAACACCATCCCAATCTACAGTTCCTGTACCAGGAATTCCTCTATCATTTTCACAAAGGTGGAAGTGTATTAAATCGTCTCCTGCATTTACGGTTGCAGTGTAAAAATCTTTCTCTTCAATATTCATGTGATATGTGTCTAGATGCACTTTGATGTTATCTAAACCTATCATTTCTTTCAATTTAAGGGCTTGTGCTCCTGTGTTAATTAAATAGGTTTCATATCTATTTACAGGCTCAATACCTACATTTATATTAAGTGTAGCTGCATATTCACCAACTTCTCTTAATGCTTCTGCACTATAGTTCCAATCTTTTTCTGTTGGTCTGTGCGGTAAACTTTTTACGTGTTTTGAATAAATAACACCCGAGAAATTGGTAGCTCCAATATCGCTAGTTGCTTTTACACAAGCTTTTAAATAGTCTATACCTTTACGTCTAATTTCTGGATCGTCGCTAGTAATATCTGTATCGTTTAACAATACTGTTGAAGTACAAGCTTCAATTCCTACTTCCTGCAATCTTTTAGAAACTGCTTTCGTGTCAAAAGATTCTAAAGCCATTAATGGCTACTCAATAAAATCTAAACCTAAGTTTTTAACTCTATCAATTAAGTCTAATGTGTCGTTGCTCCATTCTGAGCACCAAGCGTATGCGTGAATTCCTAGTTTCATTAGTATGTGTTTTTTAATGTATTATTTATGACGATTAAATTTGCTTCTATGTTATTATTTGTAATGTTTTTATAGGCGTTTACATATGCCTCAGAAAACTGTTTATTCTGTTGTAATTTTCCAAAAACAGTATCTATTTCTAAAAAGGCTGTAGGATTCTGTTTTGCTTCTATTGCTTTTTCGTTTAACTGAACTTTTAAGGCATCTTTTATATTTAAAGTTTCCCCATTTTCATTAGTTCCTAAACTGTAAATAGCCCAAGCAGCAGTTACAAACGCAGCTAACTGTATGGAACCATTATTTTTTAATTGCGAATACACTGTTGGTAAAATAAAAATTGGAAATTTTGCTGAAGTTTCTGAACAAATACGATCAATTTGATCTTTAATATTGATGTTTCCGAAGCGTTCTAATAACGACTGCTTATAATCGTTTAGATTAATGCCTTCTAATTCGCCTAAGGTTGGAGTGACTTCGACATCCATATAGTGGGTTAAAAAGGTTCTGATATTTGGATTATTTACAGCTTGGTCAATAGTGTTATATCCCATTAAAGCACCAAGTAATCCTAATACAGAATGTCCTGCATTTAGTAAACTTAGTTTCATTTTTTCGTAAGGCACAACATCTTCAACAAATTGTGCTCCAACCGTTTCCCAGGCTGGTCTTCCTGCTATAAAATTATCTTCAATAACCCATTGTTTAAAAGGCTCGCAAACTACAGGCCATGCATCATCAATGCCAGAAGTTGTTTTTAAATGTGTTATATCTTCTGCGGCTGTAACAGGTGTAATTCTATCTACCATAGCGTTTGGAAAAGAGACATTCTCATGAATCCAATCTACTAAACCTGGTGCTGCTTTAGCCACATAAGTCAATAACATATTTTGTGTCATGTGACCATTACCTTGAATGTTATCACAGGACTGTATTGTAATTCCTTTTAAACCACGTTCTTGTCGCAATTTTAAAGCTTGTGTTATATAACCAAATATGGTTTTTGGTGTGTTAGGATTTTCTAAATCGTGGATAATTAACGGATTTGTAAAATCGAATTTTTTAGTTGCTTCGTTATAATTATAACCTCCTTCTGTAATAGTTAAAGTGATGATTTTAACTTCTGGGCTAGCCATTTTATCGATGACCTTTGTAGGGTTTTCTGGAGCAAATAAACATTCGGTTATAGAACCAATAACACGCTTGGTATGAGTACCATCTAACTCTTTAACAATTAAAGTATACAAGCCATCTTGCTCCTTTAGTGTGTTGTATATTTTGGTGTCAAAATCTAATAAAGCTACACCACAAATTCCCCAATCTTTTACAGACTCATCCTGTAACAACTCATCGGTATACAAGGCTTCGTGTGCTCTATGAAAACCACCAATACCTACATGTACAATACCTGTTTTAATAGTTGCTCTATCATACTTAGGTGTTGCAACTCTTTCTGAAATAGCAGAAAGATTTTTATTATTTAATTTTAAATTTTCCATTACAGAATATATGTTTATTTACTTTCAAATCTTTGTAACAAAACTGCAAAAATGATAATTGCACCTTTAACTACTTGTTGCGGATAAGAAGGAACATTTAGTAAGTTTAAAATGTTTCCTATTAGCCCTAAAATAAGAACACCCATTAATGTATTTATTGCTGTTCCTTTACCTCCATTTAAACTTGCGCCACCAATTACTACTGCAGCAATAGCATCTAACTCCCAAGCCATTCCCATATTTGGAGACCCTAAATTGGTTCTAGAAGCAACAATAATTGCAGCAGTTGCTGCTAAGGCACCAGAAATAGCATATACTAAAAACTTGTATTTATTGACTTTTATTCCCGATAAACGAGACGCTTCTTCATTACTACCAATAGCGATAATTAATCGTCCAAAAACGTTGTAACGTAGCATTACCATGGTACAGATTACGATGATAAAAAACACAATAGCAATGTTTGGAATACCTAAAGTAGCGTTATTTGCAAAGTTAGACATGTACTGTCCTCCAACCGTTGTAAAGGTAACAGGAGAACCTTTAGAATAGATAAAACTAAGTCCTCTAGCAATAGTCATTAATGCCAAAGTAGCTACAAAGGGAGCCATTTTTTGATAAGCAACGAGGTAGCCAGAAACACTTCCTAATCCAAAACCTATAACAATAGTCATTAAAATAGCCAATGGTAAAGCAAAAATATTGACTAAAATAGCAAAAGTAACAGCCAATAATGCTACCATGGAACCTACAGATAAATCAATACCACCAGTTAGAATTACAATGAGCATACCAATACTAATAATACCAATACCTGAAACTTGTTTTAATAAGTTTGAAAGATTAACAGATGTAAAAAACACATCGGATATTAGTGCTGAAAAAATCACTAATAATATAAAAATGAATATAGTATTATACTTTACTAAAAACTTAAGTATACCTCCAGGGCTACTAAGTTGTTCTTTTATTGTTAAAGCCATAATATGAATGTTTAATTAGTTTAATTATATTGTTTTAATGGTTCTCCTATAGAGTAACGCAAAATGTTTTCTTCTGAAAATTGTTCTTTTTGTAACTCGCCATAAAAAGTACCTTCGTGCATTACAAGAATACGGTCTGAAATACCCATAATTTCTGGCATATCTGATGATATTACAACTACTCCAACCCCTTTTTTAGCGACTTCATTAATAAGGTTATAAATTTCAATTTTTGCACCTACATCTACGCCACGTGTTGGTTCATCAATAAAAATAACTTTACTATCAATACTTAACCATTTAGCTAAAGCTACTTTTTGCTGATTTCCACCACTAAGATTTTTTACATTAACCTCAGAACTTGGTGTTTTAATGTTTAATTTTTCAATGAGACCTAATACTTTTTTATATTCATTTTCAACATTAATAAATCCTAGTTTACTAGAAATAGCATCAAAACTTGTCACACTAATATTACGTCTAATAGATAATGGTAAAAAGACACCTTCTTCTTTTCTATCTTCAGAAACAAAACCAATTTGATAACCAGCAGCATCAACAGGAGAGTTTGTTTTAATTTCTTTGCCTTCTAAGATTAAGGTACCCGATTTCTTTTTATCTGCACCAAAAATAAGTTTTGCCGTTTCTGTTCTTCCGCTTCCACCCAAACCAGCAATACCTAAAACTTCACCTGGTTTTACATGAAAAGACACATTATGAACCATGGTATCTTTAGCTGTTAAATTTTTGACTTCAAAAATAGGAACCTCTCCAATTTTAATGTTTCTGGCTGGATATAAGTCTTTTAGCTCTCTACCAATCATTAAATGGATTACTCCATCTTTATCTGTATCTGCAATAGCCATACTACCTGTATCTACACCATCTCTAAGTACAGTAACCGAGTCTGCAATACTAAAAATCTCATCTAAATGATGGGATATGTATATAATAGATATACCTTTTTCTTTAAGCTTAAAAAGAATATTAAAAAGTTTTTTTACGTCTTTAGGATCAAAAACAGTAGTTGGCTCATCTAATACTAATACTTTGGTATCTTCAGATATTGCTTTTGCAATTTCTACCACTTGTTTTTGTACAATACTTAAGTTTTTAACTTTGGCAGAAGCATCTATTTTAAAACCTAAAGAGTCTAATAATTCTTGTGCATCTTGAATTAAGCCTTTCCAATTCATCCAGGTTTTATTAGCACCTAGTTTGTGCAAATAAATATTTTCTGCAACCGATAAATCATTGACTAAAGATAGTTCCTGATATACCACGTTTATGCCTAAAATTTGACCTTCATGGGTGTTTTTAGGATTAACTTCTTGTCCATCTAAAACAACCGTTCCTGCATCTTTTTGATGTACACCACTAAGTATTTTAATTAACGTAGATTTCCCTGCTCCATTCTCGCCTAACAAGGCATGAATTTCTGCTGGTTTTACTTTAAGGTTTACATTTTTAAGTACCGAAACAACACCAAAACTTTTTGATATTCCTGTCATTTCTAGACGATATTCATTTTCTGAATTTTTCATACCAAATATTTAAATATTAAAAAATAGCATTTGGGTTGTAATATTTGGCAGCGTTATCTTTGGTAATCAACAAAGGAGCAGTGTATGATTTTTTATCAAAATCTTTTCTACCATTCATATATTCTACAGCATACTGTACAGCATTTTTACCAATTTGCACAGGGCTGTTCATTGCAGTACAACCATAAAAATCGGTTTCCATGATATATTTAATAGCTTCTTTTTGTCCGTCAGCACCAGCAACAATTAAAATATCATCTGTTTTACCCGCTTGTGCAATGGCTTTAATAGCGCCAAGTACACAAACATCAGACTCTGTAATCACTACATTAATATCTGGATGTGCTACTAAAATATCTTCCATAGCTTTAAGTCCGCCAGCATAAGACCATTCTGTATACGCTTGTGTTTTTACATTTAAGTTAATTTTACCAAGCGTACGTAATTGTTCTTCTGTAATACCTTGTAATAAACCTTGTTTACGAGTTCTACCTACAGGGTTTCCTGCATTACCACTTAGTAGTGCAATATTCATTTGTTTGCTTCCAAATTTTTTAGCTAACCACTCACCTGCTAACTCTCCATTAGCTAAGTTGTTAGATTGAATAGTTGTAACAAAGTCTGCTGAAGGATTTATAGAACTATCAATTATAAAAACAGGTATTCCTGCAGCTTTAGCTACTTTAGTTACACCAACTAAAGCATCTGGATCTTTAGGATTTAAAAGTAAAGCATCTACACCTTTTGTAATAAGATCTTCAACAGCAGCAATTTGTTTGGTAATATCATCTTGACCATCAGCAGATAAAAACTGCATTCCATTTTTTTCTGTTGTAGATTTTATACTTTGCCACAATGCTTGATAATAAGGAGCATTTAGCGAAGGGGAACAATACCCTATTTTTTTACCAGTAAGATCTATTTTACTATCAATAATATCACCTATGTTTTCTGCGGAATTATCTGTTTTTTCCGAATTATTAAGTTGTTCTGCACAACCCGTTAAAAACAATAATAGCGCAAGCATAGGAAACACCAATCTTATCATATTTACTTTAGTAGTTTTTGTTTTCATAATTAGTATCATTTACAATCTTAACACATTTAAAGTTAAGGGTTTATGTTTATAAATTAAAATAAAGCAACGTCTAATTGTATTACTGTTTTTTCTTGTTCTGGATTCCACATAAGTGTTACATCTACAGGTATTGTGTGTTTTAAAACTGTAAATTGTTTATTGTAAGTAGCTCCTACATTAATAATATTTCCAGCTCCTTCTGTATAAAACGTTTTATCTGTAATAAAAGACCAGGCACCACCTGTAAATAGGGATAAACTAGAATTTTTATTTTGCCAAACTTTACTTGAAACTTCAAAATAATGGGTCCAAGAGTTCTTTAAATCACCATTGTCTTGTACTTCATAATCTCCAGAACCACCACCAATAATAGTAGCAAAATATAATAAGGTATTAGGTGTTACATTATAACCAAAATTTAGATCTACAAAATTGTATCCCTGTGTTTTATCATAGCTCCAATATTCTAATTTATCTCCTCTTTCTTCTACTCCTGTATAATTATTATGTGAAACTGCTTCTATAAAGAATTTATCTGAAAAACGATATTTAGTATATATAGATACTTCTTTATAATACGCACTTTCATTTTCTGCAGTATTTATATTTTTTACATCCACAGAAGAAAAACTAGCACCTCCCCAAAATCCAAAAGTAAATTTTTCATTTTTAGAGTTATACTCAATATTTGAAGCAATCACAGCTCCAGGATGCACAACAAATCCGTGCCATGTATGCATGTTTTTTAAATGAGCACCAATACTAAAGGGCTTGTATGTATCTAAAACTTGTTCAGCAACAACATCATTTTCTTGAGCTGATACAATACTGCAAGTAAAAAACATTACAATACTTGCCAATATTAAAATATTTTTTGTTTCTCTATTACACTGTCCATTCAAGTTATTGTTTACAATAATTTTTACAAATCTTTTCATGGTCTATATTATTATTATTTTAACTTATTTACAAACGTCATTTTTACGTTTGTTTTTCAAATGTATTACAATTAAATGCATAAATCCTAATTTTTCTTTAAAAAAATATGTTATTTTAACTTTTATATATACTATATTGACAATATAATTGTTTATTTTACAATTAAGAGCATCTATTTTTATAATGTATTAATGACGTTTATTAAATTTTATATATATTAGTAACAAATAAAACAAATAGTTATTTTTGTAATCAATTAAACTTATGGAACCGGAAAAAATATTAAATATATCTGTTGATTGTGTAGTTTTTGGATACGATATAAATACCAAATCTTTAAATGTTTTATTAATAAATCGCTTTTTAGAATCTGAGGATAAAAAAGAAGTTTTGGTTAATGATTATGTTTTAACAGGATATCACGTATACAAAAATGAAACTTTAGATGAAACTGCAACTAGAGTTTTAAAAGAACTAACAGGATTAACAAATCAATACAAAAAACAGTTTAAAGCTTTTGGTAATCCAGATCGATTAATGAATCCTAAAGATATTATTTGGATAAAAAACGAAGCTTTCAATTTAAGAACTACCACTATAGCTTATTATTTTTTATTAAAAACTGAAGATGTAGATTTAAAAAACAATAAAAATAAGGCAAAATGGTTTCCTGTTAATAATCTACCAGAAGTAGGATTTGATCATGAGCAAATAATACTTGAAGCTTATGAAGATTTAAAAGTAAAATGCCTATCTAAACCTATTATATTTAAATTACTTCCAGACAAGTTTACTATTAATGATGTACAAGATTTATATCAATCTATTTTAGGTATAGAAATAGATAATAGAAATTTTAGAAGAAAATTAATAAACAAAAAATATATTATCGCATTAGACGAAAAGCAAGTAGGTGTCTCTAAAAAGCCTGCTCAGCTATATATGTTTAGCAAAGATATTTATGACAAAATGTTTCAGAAAAATTACCTTATAAGTATCTAATTTTTTAGTTGTTTTTAATTCATTCAAGGTCTGTTATTTCTTTTTATAAAGCTTCTGCTTTTAATTTTAGCATACTTTATTAATAACCCTTTCTAAAATGGTTTGGTTTAATTAGTTAAAAAACACACTATTGAGAAATACTAAACTCAATAATTGTAAATACACTACGCTGTTATTAAGTTAAAAGATAGTTTAATTCCTTGAATAACCATACCTGTTCCAATTATAGCAATGATTAAACCCATAATTTTTCCTATTACAGAAATCACGTTATGCCCAACTATATTAACAATTAAGTCACTTAATCTAAAAGTAAAAAAGGTTAGCAAACTCATGGAGCCAAATATAAGGATAACTAAAATTATGTGTATAGCTTCTGCGTTAGACACAAAGTTCATAGCAGTAACAATTGTTCCTGGTCCTGCCAAGATTGGAATAGCTAAAGGGGAAACAGCAATGTTTTCATCAATATGAACATTCTTAATGTTTTTTACGTTCGATTTTTTAGATTGTAGCATCTCAAAACCAATATAAAAAATAAGTATTCCTCCAGTAATCTTAAAGGCCGGAATACTGATGTTAAATAATTCAAAAATATATTTTCCTAAGAGAACAAAAATAGTAACAATAGCAAAAGCTATTAAATTAGATCGTTTATTTATATCTCTTTTTGTTTTTACATCTGCTCCTTCTGTTAAAGACACAAAAACCGTCATATTTGATATAGGGTTTGTTATAGCAAAAAAGGCTGTAAACACTGTGATTGAAAAGGTAATTAGATTATCCATTTTAATAAAAATTTAATCGTGCAAGAAATTGAATTACTTATTTATACACAAGTAATTTAGCTTTTTTTATAAAAATAAAATTAAGAAATAAAATTCACCATTGTGCTTCTAATTTTTCATCATTATTATAAAGGAAACCTTTAATGACTAATAACTGATTTTAAAACAATTAAATAAATTTCTTATTTATAATTTGCTGTATTTCAATTGTAATAGAAAATAGTATATTTAACCTATATTTTTTATTATCGTTTTTTCTATTGTATAACAAATCTTAAACATGAATGTAAAGGTAAAATTTTTTAAATGTTTTTTTATTGTACTTTTATTAAGCTCCTTCTACCTACAAGCTCAAGAAATAAAAATGTGTGGCTATCAAGGCTACCAAACTGTAGAAGAAGTAGCGTCTGCCTGTGAATTACAAGGAGCTACTACATCTAGTACAAGCACAGAAAGTGCCACATTAGTAGTAGATAACATTCTTGACAAAGTAGGCTTATTTAGAAACTTTTTAATAGAACAATGTGATGATATTAATAATGCCTTAGCTGTTACAATGCCTCTTGAAGGCGGAGACTTGGAGCGTTACATATTATATGATCAAGACTTTTTTAGTAAAGTTTCTGCTTCTACAGGAACAGATTGGGGAAACACAAGTATTCTTGCTCATGAAGTTGGCCATCATTTAAATGGCCATACCTTAAAAAGTGGTGGTAGTAATCATAAAATAGAGCTACAAGCAGATGAATTTTCTGGTTTTGTATTAGCAAGAATGCAATGCTCACTAGAAGATGCACAAAGTGCTGTAAGTAAATTGTTACCAGATGAAGGTTCTGCGACACATCCAGCTAAAGCAGATAGATTACATGCTATAAAAAAAGGTTGGTATCGTGGTAACGGAAAAACAATTCCTACTAGAAAAATAGAAGATGTTAAAAAAGAAATTGAAAACATTAAAGAAGTTGAAAATGATATAGAAATTAATGATGAAAAGGAAGTAGAAGAAATCATTGCTAACACCGAAGAAGAATTAATACAAGCAATACTTGGTCGTTATATTGAAGCTATTGGAGGTCAAGAAAAGGTATCTCAAATAAAAACCTTTTATCAAGAACGCAAAATTATTTCAAATATGAAGATAAATGGTGAAGAAATGAAATCTGAATTAACGAGCAAACTACACTTTTTAAAACCTTCACAATTGTACCAAGAAATGACAACCAAAACAAAAGAAAATGAATCTGCATTTGAGATTTTAATTGTTGATGGCAAAACTTACATTAAAATGAATTTAAATAAAGATTGGGTTTATCAAAAGGATAGCCAATCTACTTTTACAAAAAATAGTACAAGTTATGTCATAGAATATTCGCAACTAATAAATAATGCTAAAGCAACATATCTGGGAATTAAAGAAATTAACAATATTAAATGTCATGTCGTAAAATTCGATAAAATAGAATTAGCAACAAATATGGAAATGATTTCTACCAAATATTTTAATACAGAAAGCGGCTTATTGCTATTTGAAGACCAGATTGTGTTAATGAAAAATGCATCTTTTACAACCGAAACAATATCAAAAACAACATACAAAGATTATAAAGAAGTTGATGGTATTCTTTTTTCGCTTAGACAAGAACTAGAAATGGAAACAAAAACAGATAAGCAAACTTTTAAGTCTAAGGCCACTACTCTATTTAGCGAGATACAAATAAACCCAACAATAAATACTTCAAAATTTAAAATAGATGATTAAAAAATTAACACTAATAGGCTTATTTTTTACCAGTATTGCGTTTTCACAAAACTACCAAACCACAGAAGAAATAGACAATGCTTGTGCACAATTAGGATTTATGGCAGATGAAGAAGCTGAAATTGCTGTTGATAGAATTTTAGAGCAAATTGGTTTGTTTAGAAACTTCGTTCTACAACAATGTCCTGATATAAATAATGCAGTAGCTAAAAACATTAAAACATCAACGGGTGATGTTATGCGCTACATTTTATATGATAATGATTTTTTTAACCGTATCAATGACAAAGCAGCTAACGATTGGGCAGCAATAAGTATTTTAGCACATGAAATTGGACATCACTTAAACGGACATTCACTTAACAATAAAGGTAGTAACCATAAATACGAGTTAGAAGCAGATTATTTTAGCGGTTTATCTCTTGCCAAAATGGGAGCTACTTTAGAACAGGCTCAAAGTGCAATTAACACTTTAAAATACGAAAAAGCTACACGAACACATCCTGCTAAAAAAGACCGATTATTACAAATAGAAAAAGGTTGGAGCTTTGCAAATGATATTGAAAATCAAGAGGAAGAAGAAGAAGTGGTTTCTAAAAATATAATTGAAGATTTCCCTGTATATCCAGGATGTACAGGAACCAATTCTGAATTAAAAAAATGCTTTAATTTAAGCCTTAGAAATCATTTAGTTAGTAATTTCAACGCAGGTATAGCAAATGAAATTGGTTTAACATCTAGATGCATTAAAAAAGAAAAAAAATACAATGAAACCACCAATGAATATACCGAAAAATGTACTAAATATCAACCCATAAAAATTCATAGTATGTTTAAGGTTTCTAAAAATGGCGACGTTGTATTTATTGGAGCAAGAGCTCCACATACAGAATTGCAAAATGAAGCAGAGCGAATTATTAATTTATTACCAAAGATGATTCCAGGAAAACTAAAAGGTAAAAACGTTAGTGTTCCTTTTTCTTTACCCATCGCATTTATAGTTCAATAATTAGAAATATGAAACTAAAATTATTTTTTTTTCTGCTTCTTTGTACACAAATTACTATTTCCCAAAACTACCAAACCATCGAAGAAATAGACGATGCTTGTGCACAACTTGGCTTTAGCAGTAATGAGGAAGCAGAAATAACAGTCGATAAAATATTAGATGCTGTTGGATTGTTTAGAAATTTTATCATTCAAGAATGTCCCGATATTAATAATGCAGTAGCGAAAGTTATTGAAATATCTGAAGGATATAAAGAACGCTACATTTTATATGATAATGGCTTTTTCAACAAAATTGATAATACAGCCAAAACAGATTGGGCTTCCATTAGTATTTTAGCGCACGAAATTGGGCATCACTTAAACGGTCACTCTTTAAACAATGAAGGCTCTAATCATAAATTTGAATTAGAAGCAGATTACTTTAGTGGCTCTGCTCTAGCAAAAATGGGTGCAAGTTTAATAGAAGCGCAAAGTGCCATTGCAACCTTAAGATATGAAAAAGCAACACGTACACATCCTGCTAAAAAAGATCGTTTAATTGCCATTGAAAATGGTTGGAAAAAAGCAAACCATATAAAAAAGGTTGTAGTTAATACTAAAGAAAACGATAACATTATTGTTTTTGATTTAAACAAAGATTTACAAGAAAAAAATCTCAAAAAAGGTTTAGATTTATATAATTTAAGCCAATATATTAGTGCTGCAGAACACTTTGTAAAAGCATTTCAATATAGTAATGGTAAAGAAACAATATACTTATATTATGCAGCTTCGGCATATGTTTCTGAAAAAAATTACGATCAAGCACTTAAGTACTATTTAACTATTTTAAGAACTGGAATAGAAACATTAGATGCTGAAAAACAAAATTTAGTATATAAAAATATAGGTTTAATTTATAGTATTCAAAATCGTAATGATGAAGCATTAAAATTCTTTGATTTTGTATTGCGAAAAAATCCAAATGATGTTATTATTCTTCAAAATAAAGCTAATGTATATTATAATTCTGGTGACCTTGTAACCTTTGAAAAGGAGCTAAAAAAAATAGAACGTATCACTCCTGAAAATATAAATGTTATATATAATCTTGGTGTACTGTCTATGGAAAAAAAGAACATAAACGATGCCATTACATATTATAAAAAGGCACTAAAAATTAACCCAGAACACAAAAACTCCCTATTAAATATTTCTGCCGCTATTTTATCTCAAGAATTGCCAATTGTTGAAGAAATGAATAACCTAGGTACTACTCCTGCCGAAAACAAACGTTATGACAAATTAACAGTAAAGCGCATAGCGCTATATAAAGAGGCAACAGTGTATTTAGAGCGCTATATTGCTGTTGATAGCAGTAATATAGAAGTATTAAACACCACATTAAACGTGTATAAAACAATTGGAGATCAAAAAAACATAAAACGCATAATAAATTTGCAAAATCAACAATAATATGAATGTTACGCATCAATTAAAACTATTTCTTTTTATCAGTATCCTATCTAGTACTAGCATTGCTTATTCACAAAATTACCAAACTATTGAAGAAGTAAACGATGCTTGTTCTCAACTAGGTTTTAATAGTGATGAAGATGCAGAAATTGCTGTAGATCGCATTTTAGATGAAATCGGTTTATTTCGAAATTTCACCATTCAAGAATGCCCTAATATTAATAACGCAGTAGCTAAAAACATTGAAATATCTCCAGGTCAGAAAGAACGTTATATCTTATACGATGCAAACTTTTTTGACAGAATTGAAGAAAAAGCAAACAATCGTTGGGCAGCAATAAGTGTTTTAGCACATGAAATTGGGCATCATTTAAATGGGCATTCTTTAAATAATGAAGGTTCTAATCATAAGTTTGAATTAGAAGCCGATTATTTTAGCGGACTAGCTTTAGCTAAAATGGGTGCCTCTAAAGAAGAAGCACAAAGTGCTATTATGACGATAAAATACGAAAAAGCTACAAGTACGCATCCTGCTAAGAAAGATAGGTTAATAGCTATAGAAAACGGATGGAACAAAGCAAAAGGTATTACCAATGTAAAAACGGTAGAAGAAGAAAACGAAGACATTGCATTTGATTTGTATAGAAAAGGTGAAAAATCATTTGAAAACCATGATTTTAGTAAAGCCTTACAGTTTTTTGATAAAGCGAAATCATTAGGCTATAAAGATGCGTATTATTATTTATCACATATCTATTATACAGGATTATCTGTAAAAGTAGACTATAAAAAAGCATATACCTATGCAAAAGAAGGCTACGATTTAGGTTCTATTCCTGCAACCTATCAGCTAGGTAAGTATTTAGCAAACGGAACAGGTGTTACTAAAAATAAAACTGAAGCAAATCGCTTGTTTCAAAAAGAATATCAAATAAAATGGTTTAAAGATCAATACAGTAAATACAAAACACCTTTTCATGCCTATGCTATTGGTTATATGTATTCTGAAGGATATGGAGGTGTACAAAAAGATGAAGAAATTGCCGTAATGTGGTATAAACATGCAGCTGTTAGTGGTAGTCTTACTGCTATTGGTAATTTAGGAGTATTATATGAAGAAGGTAATGGAATATCAAAAGATATAATCGAAGCTGTAAAATACTATAGAAAAGCAGCAGAACTGGGACATGTTAACTCCATGACTAATTTAGGCTCTAAATATAGAGCTGGCGAAGGAGTTACAAAAAATATAGAAACTTGTATTTATTGGTATGAAAAAGCGCTAGAAAATGGAAGCCCAGAAGCCATGGTGAAATTAGGTAGTATGTATATTAAAGGAGAAGAAATAGAACAAGATATAACATTGGGACTCTCCTATTATGAAATGGGATTAGCTTATAAAACATCTTTATATGGCGATATTGGAAATTATTATTTTAATAACTTTAATAGACAAAAAGCTTATGAATATTATAAACTTGGTGCAGATCTAAATGACGTGACAAGTATGTCTAATTTAGGATTGTGTTATGATGGAGGTTACGGAACAGAAACCAATTGGGAGAAAGCTGTTTATTACTATAAAAAAGCAGCAGCGCAAGGTAGTGCTTTTTCCATGCGAAACTTAGGCGAGTTTTATTACTTTGGTGTAGGTGGTTTATCTCAAGACACCTATAAAGCTAAACGCTTGTTTCAAGAAGCTGCCGATTTAGGTAATGATTTGGCAAAAACCTATCTTAAGGTTATTAAACATATAGAAAATAGAGATTACGTGATGGTTTCTAATTCTAATTATGATAATCGTTTATATATTACTGAAGAAGAAATTGCAGAAGAATACCCAGCTTATCCGTATGTTTATGATAACTATTATGGCAATTGGGTTCTTAAAGTAAATTACCAATTTGGTAGTAATACGCGAGCGGTTCAAATTTTTCCAATTACGCAAGAAACAGAAGATAATGATGAATTATATTTTAAAAATTATTCTCCTTGCGCTCCTTTATATAAACCAAATGGATCGCATGATGTTTCTATTAGAAATGTAGATAGCAATGGATATAGAGCAATAAAATATCTTTATTATCAAGGAATATTTCATCTAGATTCTGGTAAAGATAAAGTAATGATAAAAGCACCTGTTGCCTTATGTTGGGTACCTAAAGAAAAGACTATAGACTAATGAAGATTTCTAAAACCAGAAAACTACATATTTAGGACACGATACAAAACCAAAGTTGGTGTCGTTTTTAGAACTAACAATGTGGTTTTATTAGACCCCTTTAATAGTGTAAAATTATATCCTTAGGAAACAAAAGAAATACTTGTAGCTATTGCAAATGTACTGTTAATTAAAAGCACTACACTTCTAGTTATATTCTTTTGTTTCCTAAGTATTAAAACCCAAAGCCAAGTTTAAAAGCCAATCGCAAACCATCATCACTATTAAAAGCAGAAACATTTGCGGTAAACATATCTATCATAGTTACAAAAACACCACCTCCAAAAGAGGTGTTCCAGCTATCACTATTATAAGCAGAATTTGCAACTAAAGCATCATCTACCCAAATACGTCCATAATCTGCACCTCCATAAACTCCAATTCCTATAGGAATTAAATTTGTTTTTAGATTTAAAAATTTAAGTCGTAAATCGGTACTTTGCACCAATGCACTTTTACCAGTGAAACGTTCATTTCTATACCCACGTAAACCTGTATTTGCTCCTAAAGTAGCTGCTTGATAAAACTCAAAGTTATCTCCTAAATTAAAATGTCCAGAAAAATTAGTGGCTAAAACTAATTTACCACTTGGTATTAATTTATAATCAAAACCTAGTTCTGGTATAATATAACCAAAGCCTTTACCAGAGTCTACATTATTTTTAAAACCTATTTGTAATCCAAATTGCATACCTAAAGTAGGAAATGCTTCATTATCTTTATTTTGAAAAGAATATGTAGCATCTGCTCCATAAAACGCATCACTAACTTCGTTTCCTTCACCTATAAATTGATTTATAAACCTTCCGTTAGTTCGTTCTACTTCATTAGATTCATACAGAATACCAGCTTTAAAATAACCACCTAATTGTCCGCGCCATATTAAAGAAGGGTTTACACCAAAGGATCTTATTTTAACACGATTATAATCCATACTAACTAGATCATCTGCTTCAAAATTAGGAGTAGAATTACCATAATCAAAAAAGTTGATTGCATAATTTGGGCTATTAAAATGTACATCTAAACCAAAGTTTAATCCTTTAAAAACGTTAGCGAATTCTCCTTTGTAATTTAATTCAAAACCATTGGTAGCAAAATAATACGCTGCAGAAATGGTATGCTGTGAAGTAAACGGGTTTCGTTCAAAACCATAAACAGTGTAGGTGTTTGAAACTCCTAATTTTAATCCATCATCTGGATTAGAACCAATAGTTGGCAAAAGTTCATTTACATTATTTTTTAATTTTTTGTAATTATATACATTGGTTTCATAATCATCTGTAAATTTTTGATGCCCATTTTTAGTTAGTATCGTATTCTTTTTAGACTTATAATCGTAAAAAGTAACTTTCTTTCCTTGTTCTATATGGTAAACATCATTGTTTTGCCCACCAATGAATCGTACTCGCATTTGGTTTTTAGCATCTTTTCCAAATACATGAAACGTATCCTCATCATCTAAACCATAAACCCAAATTTCTTTAGTTGTCTCGCTGTTATACGTACGCTCATGAAAAATGTCTGCCTTTTCACCTCCTTTAATTCTATAGGCTGTAACTTTTGTTTTTCCATCAGGTAAACGTTCTACATCAAACCAATCGTCTTTATTGGTTCCTTTTATAACTGCATATTTATTTACTAAATTGTAATATCTATCTGCTATTTTTTGAAGGTTAGCACGACGTGCTTTTAAGGTTTCTTTAATTTTATTGGTTACTTCGCCTCTAACTTCTTCTGGAAAATTTAAAAATGCTTTATCAATCACTTCATCTGTAATTCCTTCTTGAATGGTTTTTACTTGTGCATTCCATACCTCTTTATCAGACTGCATAATAAATTCCATATCTAAAGGATAAGGCTCAACGTTAACCCCTTTTACATCTACCAAATCGTCATCATATTTTCTTAATAATCTAGCCATTGGCATTATGGCAACTGCAGAAGTAAGCATTGCTCCGTCTGACATGATAGAAAAAACCTGATCTCTATCTCTAGGCAACGGTCTGTACACTTTTTTATCATTTTCTTTAAACTCTAACCAACGCCATTGGTCTTGGTGTCTATCCCAATCTCCAATTAGCATATCAAATAATCGCGCTTTAATATAAGCTGCTTCATCCATTACTAAGTCTTCATCTTTGTGCAGTTTATCCATAACATCTGAAGTACTTAAAACCGTATTAGAAAACCCAAAACTAGCTTGATCTCCATGACCATCAGACGCATGCTCTTCAATCATATATAGTTCATCACCAAAATGTGTATTAAAATCTCCTAAAGCATTTTGTTTTGGCACATAATATAATTTGGGGTTTAAATGATACACACCAATAGCATCCGACAAATCACCAACCGTAAGAAGTGCATAAGGATGTGATCCTGTAAATACATCTAGAATTAAATCTTCGGCAGCAGTATCATCAAAATTTCCATCTAAATACTGGTCTTTAAAAAAAGCGGCTTGTAAATACTGTGTACCTTGTTTTCGTACAGCACGCATTACGTATTGTTTTTTACCATCTTTTGTAATTAAACGAAGGGATTTAGACTGTGTTCCACCTCCACGCCTACCAACAGTTACACCTCCAAAAAGCGTATCTAAATTTACTGTTGGAGCAGCAACATTGGTACTATAAGTATCTCTATATCGTTTTCCCCAAAGAAACTTAGTAATACCAGATTTAGTGGTTTCTTCTGCGGTATAAATAGAAGCTGTTTTTTCTTTCGGAAAAGTTTCTGGGTAGGTTGTATCTATAGTATTAACATCAGACTCTAGTACTTGGGTTTTAAATACTATTTTATTGTCTGCAACCGAATAAAAACGCACATACGAAGAACCATCTTTAAACACATCAAGTCTTGCATAACCAGGAGTTCCGTAAGAGAATTGTCCGCCTCCAACATTTCTGGTTGGTGTTACCTTAGAGCCAGAACCACTAACAATTTGACGCATATTATCCTGCTCTAGATACTGCAAGTTATGCTCATGACCAGAAACAAAAATAACTTTTCTGTTTTCTTGCGAAATAGTTATAAGTCTTTTTCTTAGTTCGTTATATCTTTTGTTTTGTATATCTGCATTAGAAACACCTGTAGTAATACGTAAAAGGTTTTTAAGAGTACCTAAAACAGGAATAGGTTTCATATGGCTTTTAAAATCGTATTGTCCACCATGCAAACCATTAGTATATAAAGGATGATGTAATGCTACAATAGTAGTTTTACCTCTTGCTTTTTTTATCAAGCTACTGTATTCGTTAAAAAAAAGTTCTCTGGTTTTTATCTCACAATCATCATTTATGGTAGGATGCTTATTCCAATTGGTTACAAACCATTGCGTGTCTATTACAATTAATTCTACATCGTCTGATATATGTACTTTTTCAATAGGACAACCGTTTTCTGGTAAAAAAGTATTTTTACCTAAAGCTTTTTCAATAAACTTTTCTTGACGTTTTAATCCTTTAAGACCATCACTATACCAATCGTGATTACCTGGAATAAAAAGCGTATTCCCTTTAAAATTTGATGTTGTTTCTGTTTGAACATCTAATTGATGCTCTGCAAACTCTCGGTCTTTATGGCCTTTATCTGGTAACCCTTTTGGGTAAATATTGTCTCCAAGAAAAATGGCAGTACTATTCTTTGAAGCTTTAGATAACTCGTCTTTAAATACTTGAAGTGTTTTAGAAGATTCTCCTAAGGGAGAGTTACCACCATCACCAATTAAATAAAAAGAATGCGCAATTTCTTTATCTGGAAAAGTAGTTTTTGTTATTGTAGTATCATATTGAGGTTTAAAAGTAGCACAAGAACTAATAAACAAAAAAAGGAGGAATATATAAGGGGATTTTTTAACCATTTATCTATAAAATTTAATTCTCTAAGATAAAAATTAGTCGGCTTTTAAAAATGTAATTACAGATTAATTAGCTTTTATTCGGTTTTTAGCGATTTAATATCTGTAATTAATTGTGCCACAGAAGCTCTGTTTAAGCCATTATAGATACCTCGAATATGTTTATTCTTATCTATTAATAAAAAGTTTTCGGTATGCAGAAAATCATCTATATTTTTTGGTTCTCCCAAATCATTTTCTACAAAATACTGTTCTCTACCTAAGCTATAAATTTCATTTTTATCACCTGTAACCAAATGCCATTTGTGGTCTATAACCTTATGGTTTTTAGCATATGTTTTTAAAACCGACACAGAATCTGTGGTTGGCATTACCGAATGCGATAGTAACAATACGTCATCATCTTCTTTAAATACCTCTTGTACCTTAGCCATGTTTCCTGTCATTTTTGGGCATATTCCTGGGCAGCTAGTAAAAAAGAAATCTGTAATATAAATCTTATTTTCAAAGGTTTTTTGCGTAACCTTTTCTCCTAATTGATTGGTTAATGAAAAGTCTGGAATTTTATGAAATGCTTTTTCTTCTGCTGTATTAGGCGTTATCCATTTTGGCGTAAAAGATTCGTCGTTATAATATGGTAGGTACGCTACTCTACTGTTTTCTTCTACTTTTATATTTTCTTTTTTAACTTCTTTATTACAGCTAAAAAAAACCAGCACTAAAAGAATAGATAGGTATTTCATCATATTATTTCTTTTTTCTAATTACCACTTCATCTTTTAATTGGTAGCAAGAGTTTGCTCGTCGCATACCAAAGATACGACCATTTTTAGCTTCGTAGTTTACGTAAAGTTTTCCGTTTTCTAACCAAGCTTGTTGCAAGCCATCTTCTTTATCATTTAACAAGTTTCTTTTTTTAGAAAGTTTTCCACTATAAAACCACTTGCGTTCTACACCTTGTTTTTTTCCGTTTACATAATTAGACTCTGACGCTAAATTACCATTATTCCAATACGCTTTATAACTTCCTTGTAATACATTTTGGTTGTAGAATGATTGTAATTTAAGCACACCTGTTTCATACCAAACACGATATACTCCTTCTTTTTTTCCGTTATAAAAACCTGTTTTCTCTTTTAGGGTATTGTTGTTATGATATTTAACAGCATAACCATTAAACGGTTTTTTATTATAATACCAAATACCCTTATTTCCATTTAAAACCAAACTATCTTTATGTACAATATTAGCCTCTATTTCTATGGTATTTATAGAAACAGCACTCTCCTTTTTTGTTTTCGTTTTAGAATTACAACCAATACAAAGCAGAAAACTTATACATAAAAATAGTTTAATAATTTTCATCTAGTAACCTTGGTAAGGTCCTGCAAATGCTATATACGAACCTGTATTAGAGTATAATTCATTAATAATATGGTAGTGGTATTCTTCTTCGCCATCGGTGTATTGCGTAGCACTTGTATGTCCTCCTGAAGCATCTAAATCTGTAGGATATGTTCCTGTTGAAATACATTTTCTTCCGTAAAGAAAAACGCCATCTAACAATACACCAACTAAGTTATCATCGTCATCTGAAAATGCAACAGGTTCTAAGTGATAGTGATATACACCAGGACCAATATGAGCACCTGTCCAATCTAAACTAGCAGCAGCAGCATCTAATGCACCACCACCTTCTTGATCATTAAATATAGAAGCACCACTTACAGCAATACCAATGGTATCAAAATTTGTACTAACAGTATTACCTGTTAAATCTGGAGTTGCATCTACAGTAATTGTTACTGCATTGTTGTTACTTGACATAACAGAAGGTGTTAAATCTACATCTGGTTCTTCTCTATATAATTCATGACCAACTCCCCAATATACCGTTTCATGATCTGGTAAACCTGTAGTTTCAATAACAACAGATGCACCATCATTAGATAGGTAAATATCTGTTGCTTCTGTATTAAAAGCACCATATGCAGCGTGTAAAGTTGCTGTTACTCCTGATTCTGAATTGGCATCAGTATCATCAGAATCTGAATTATTACTCACATAACCATCTGGTTGTGTTGCAGAAGAAACAGAAACGTCTGGATTACCAAAACCATCGCCATCTAAATCTTGATACCAAGTAAATTCTTCTGTTGCCTCTTCTTCACTAGTGTTATTATCATCACTTGAACAGGCAATAAATCCTGTTGTTAAAAAGGACGCTAGAAGTGTAATTTTAAATAGGTTTTTCATATTGTAAATTTTAGTGTTTTATTTTTAGATGCATAAATTAAAAATAACTTGCGAAACTTTATTAATTCCTTCTTTTTTGTGTTTCTCTCCTTATGGTCTTTGCTTTTTTTCTCTGGATAGGTTTTCTAATTCTTCTTTAGATATATAATTATCGTTGTTTGTATCTATTTTATCAAAATCCTGTTTTAACGGTCCTTTTATTTCTGCAGCTGTTAGTTTTCCGTCTTTATTGGTGTCCATTTTTTGCATCACTTGTGAAGCGTTAGGTTTTCCGTCAGATTGATTTCCTCTTGGACCTCCTTGACCGTTTGATGGTGGAGGCCCTTGTTGGTCTTGCTCTACTTCACCCATTACACAGCGACCAACATATGGAAATTCGTTAGTTACTAAATACATATAATTACCATCTATTTCTATTCCGTTGCATTCGTCTAAATCCCCATAGCCTTCTATATATTCATAATCAGAACCATAAGTACCATCATGATGGCCTTTTACTTCTATATCAATGGTTATGTGTGTTGTATAAGTACAATCTTCACCTTCTCTATCTCCTTCTAAAAGTTTAAAACTTGGTTTGTATTTTCCACTTTTTGAATAATACATAGGAAAACCATCATGAGCAAAACCAATATGTACTAAATCATTTCCTGTATCAAATGTTTCAATCATTGAAGTTGGTGTACCATGATAATGATACTCACCTGTTGGTTGTACATGTGCATGATTAAGATCTAAACCTAAGTCTATTACATTTTGTATTGCTTCTACTCTGTAATTTTCTCCTGTTTCACATACAACAACCTCTGCGGTTTGAGGTTCAAATTTCACGCCGTTTAAGGCAATTCCTGGTTCACGCATCCATTGTGATTTACCTGTATATTTAGGATTTACGGGAAAACTATACGTTTTATTTTGTTCTGAAATGGTATTTGGATTACCTGGATTTGGAAACTGACCGGTTTTATGATTAGGTAATGAATTGGTTATCATTACACGTTGATTGCCAATAATAGTAACTTTTGTTTTTGTACCATATGCACTGTCTTCTATTTCATAATCCCCAAAATAATCTGAAACCTTAATCGTTTTAGAATCGTGATTATGATTGTTATTATCATGAGTGTGATATTCTAGTCCGTCATGAGTATGCGAGCTATTATTATTATTATAATTTTTACAACCAATAAAAACACTCATTAAAATGATGCCTGTTATTATTTTTAGGTTTTTCATTTTTAAAATACTAATTCAATTAATCTCTTTCTTTACGCTTAGATTTTCTGTCCTTTTCCTCGGTCATATTATTTTCAAAGAAAAATTTTAATTCATCTACATCTAATTCTGCATCTTCATTAGTGTCTATTTCAGTAAAGTTGTTAGATAATTCTTTTTTTCCTTTTGCTGCAACTTCCAATTCGTTTAGTTTGCCATTTCCATCATCATCAATCTGTTGGATTAGTTTTTCAGGATCTATTTTTTTAGGCTTTTTTCTATCGTTTAAAGCATCTTTCAATTCTTCTAAATCAATAAATGTGTCACTATTTGTATCTATTTCATCAAAGTGTTCTGCTATTTTACCACGTTTATCTGCTGCAGCTTCGTCAATATCTATAAGATCATCTTTGTTAGTATCTAGTTTAGACAGAATTTCGGATGCATCTGGTTTACCTTTTTCTTCTTGTCCTCTTCCTCCTCCTTGACCACCACCTGGAGGACCTTGAGCAAAAACACCTATGGTAAGTAGTACTGTAAAAAGGGTAAATGTTATTTTTAAGTTGTTAGCTTTCATCTTTTAATTTTTTAGTTATTTTTTTTCCAAATAGAAATATAGGTATTATGAAAATAGACCATAAATAGTTTTTATTAAATGGCTTAGTTGCTTTAATCATTTTATTATTTTTAAAAATCAATGCGGATTTATAGTTATTGGTTTCATTTAAAATTACTTTACTAGTATTTTCATTGAATAATAACGAAAAAATAGTTTGATGGTGATTATTTTCTATAAATGCTTTTACCTCTACGTTTAGACTTTTAAAATTTTTAGGGAGTTCTGAAAGTATAAACTTTGCATCTGTTTGGTGATTTCCTAATTTTATTCCTCCTTCTAAAAGCGCTACAGATTTACTATTAATATGTAAATTAAAGTTTTCTTTTAAATATTTTACAGCTAATTGCTTGTACTCTACCGTAGGTAGTGTTTCAAAATCTATATTAGAATAATGTTTTTTTAAAGCTTCGTCTAATCCATTTTGAGCTAAACTAATGTTTAGAATACTAACATTTTCTTTAACTTCTAAGTAATACATTGCAGACAAAGGGTTGTGTGCAAGTATAGTTTGCATAGACGCAAACACAACCAAAAGAACAATTATTAATTTCTTCATTTTTATTGAAATCTAAAGTTATTTGTTGCTGCAACACCTTTTAAGCATTTTGGAACATTTGGTGCTTCTGTATTACTAGCAACATAGTGATAAATGCCATCAGGAAACTCTGTTGTACTTGCTGTAATACCACCACATTCATCTACATTAGCAGGTTCTTCTTGATACGCATATATAGGAAAACCATCTTTGGCAAAACCTATTAGTTTACTTCCAGAAACTTGATTTACTAATGTACATGTTACATCATTTATGCCGTTAGCTTCTAAAACCTGATTCATTGTTTCTGCAACAAAATGCCAGTGATAATATCCTGCTGGATCATGATGCCCACCACAAGGGTCTAAAGAAGGAATATTTCCTGCAACTTCATTACCTGGATTAGCAACAGAAGGAGGATCTCCATTAATTGGTACACCATCTACAGAAACACCAATTAACTCTACAGAATCTATAGTATTATTACTAGAAGCAAATACTGGCGTTGCTGGAATTAAAAATACTAACAGTAAATTATTATCAGGAGCAGCTTCTAGGCAATACGAATAATCTTGATTTACAGGCCCTGAATTAAAATCATCAATATAAATGTTACCAGCATCATCTACAATGTCATATCCATCTGCTTCCATAGCATTGAACAGACTAGCTTTCATTACTTGAAAACCCGGATTTGTAGCACCATCATAAATACCTAATCCACCAACATCATTAATGGTTGTTGGGCAATATGGTCCGTTATCTACAGGGTTACTAGTAAAGACTAGTTGGTAACAATCTCCTGCAGACCCGTCTTCTAAGGTGCAGTCTATTTTTTCAAAAGAGACTAATGATGTAGAATTAAAATACGATTCTTGTATAATATCATCTGACAAGTCTACATCATAACTATTTATACCATCATCTTCACTAGTGCAACCTGTATAACTAAAAACAGATAACAGCATAGTAGCACACCATATTATTTTTTTTGAACTCATAATTATAATTTTCTAAAAATTAACAGTTTAAATAACAAAGCAACACTTAATATACCCAACAAAACAAATAGCCTTTTAGTTGAAAAGAAGTTAGCCTCTTTTATTGTTTTAACAACAAAATTATTTTGATTTGCTACTAGTTTTAAAGTGTGATTATTTTTATTATTTAGAACAAAATGTTCTTTTTTAAAACCATTTTTTAATAATACCAATGCACTTTTATTGTTAAAAACATCTTTAAAAGTACTGTTTTTAACAGATACGTTTTTAATTTCTGAAGGCACTCCTAACACTTCAAAAACAACTTTTGTTTCATGACCTAATTTTACAATTCCAGAGCTTAACTCTATATTTTGATTGTTATTAATTATAATTTCTATATTATTTTTAACGTGTTCTATAACCATTTGCTTAAACTCTTCTGGTGTATTATACTCTGGAAAAAGTGTTTTAATTTCTTGTTGAAAAGCTGTTAATGATGCACTAATTTGAAGTATCCATGTATTATTTTCTTTTTCAACCAACATGGTTGTAGATGTTTCTGGCTGATGTGCAAAAGCAGAAATATTTATAAATAAAAAAACAAATACTATTATTTTATTAAACATAATTAAAGATTTTAAAAAAGATGAAACAATATGGTTTTTAGTTTATGGCGTAAGCCCCTTTTAAACCATTAATAAAATTGTTGTTACCAGCTTGGTCAACATGATAATGATAACCACGAGTATCATCTGTATGACCTCTTAGCACATCTAAATCTGTTGGAGAATTCCCATCTTCATCTTCTAATTCATAAATACCATTTCCATCTAAAGCGTAACCAATTAAAGCTGCATGCCCATCTGTTTGTTCTATTTTAGTACTAAAACCAGTTGCAGCATGATAATGATACCCTTGATTTACATTAATATGTCCACCTGCATCATCAAAAGGAGCAATAGTATATGCACCAAGAATATTATCTACAGGAGCAGGTGCAGAAAACTCTATACCATTTAAAGCTATACCACGAGTGGAAGGAGCTGTATTACCTGGTCCTCCAACTCCTGTTGCAAAAAAAGTATTTGTATCTTGAAGTACTGGATTTATAGGAATTAGCCATGTTTGCGTTAAATTTGCGATATAAGAAGGTAAACATTCTACACAAAAATTCTCATATTCTTCACTTACATTTGGATTAGCGGCATTAATACAATCGTCTTCTGTTTCGGTAATATAAATATCACCATTACTATCATACATCATCCAATTATTATCATTATAAAAAGTAGCCAGGTTTTCTATAAAAGCACCATCTACATCATAAACCTCACCTCCATCTAGCCAAATACCTCCTGCTGAAGCATCATCTGCAATATTATCAGGACACCATGGACCCATTTCGTGATCTGAAGGAGCACTACTTGTTACTACTTGGTAGCAATCTGTTGTTGTACCATCTGATAATGTACAAGGCACTGTAGTTATAGTTACAGATCCATCTGCTGTTGTAAAATAAGATGAATTTACAGAAACTACTACATTATCTGTATTTGTATCATCTTCTAAATCTGATACACTATTACTGTCATCACTACTACAAGATATAGTACTTGTTATAAGTATTAATGCAATTGCTAATAATGAATTTTTTAAAAATATCTTTCTCATAATTTCCGTTTTTAAGTGTTTATATTTAGATGAACTATAAAAAAAAAACTTGCGCATGCCATTCGTTTTTTTTTAAAAATTACTTAATTCTTTATTTAATTTAAAGGCTATAGTTTCGGTTTTAATTTTTAAAACTTTACTATTCAATAATTGTTTTTCTGTTTGCAAAAGCCTATCTACCAAAGCATTTTGATACTCTCTGCTATTTAAAAGTGATAAATAATTAGATTGCTGTGTAAAAGATTTTGCTTTTTTAAAATCTATTCCGCGTTTAGAAATAAGATCTATTAAAGAAACATGCAGTTCTATTGCAGGCTGTAGACGGTTAACAATAATATTTTCAATTTTATTTTCCTGACTTTCAAAACTATCTAACTCGTTAGGATAAGAAGCAATAAGGTCTTTTAATATAACACTTTCTATAAATTCAAATTTATTGGTACTATTTACAGAGTTTATTGCTCCGTTATGCAATTGGGTTGGTTTATAGTTTAGCTTGATGATTCCTTCTTTTATTTTGTCTGTTAAATCCTCCTCATCTAATCCAATACTCTTAATTGTTGTATTTATTATTTCTAAGTCTTCTGTATATCTTGAAATGGAGGAATCTAATAGCATTAAATTAGAATTTAACTCTTCATTTAAAGATTGATAAATTTTAATTTCTACAATTTTATTTTTTCTTATTTCATTTAAGTTATTGATTTTCCATGCGATTAAAATACCAATAACGATTAGTACAATTTCACCTAAGGCATAAACCATGTAACTTTTTGCTTTACCAGAGATCAAGAGGGTACGTCTAATTTTTCTAAAAATTTTCATATTTACAACTCTTATTAAATTATGTTATAGGTGTAAAAAAGGCTTCATATTTACGTATGAAGCCTTTAATTAACTATCTAAAAACTATACACTATTTTATCTTTTTCCTCTTCCCTTTGGTTTAGGAGCTTCCTCTAATTCTTCTTCTGAAATAAAACCATCTTCATCTGTATCAATTGTAGAAAACTCATCTTTTAAAGGCCCTTTTACTTCATCTTCAGAAAGTTTACCGTCTTCATCGGCATCCATTTCTTCTAACATTTCACTAAATGTTGGAGGTGTTTTTTGTTGTCTGTCTTGTGATTGTGCAAAACTTGAATTAGTCATACATACTGTTAATGTAAAAACGAATACTATTGTTTTAAATGTGTTACTTTTCATAATTAAAATATTTTATTGTTATGTACTTTTAGATGCTAGTAAATGATTTTACTTGTGGCGTAATTTGTTAAATAAAAGCCAAAAAAAAAGCACCTTATTAAAAAGTGCTTTTGCTGTTTGTATTAAAAATCATTAGGAGGTGGAGGTCTATGTCCATTTTCACCTTCTGGAGGACCTTGTTGTCCGTTTGGATGAGGAGGTCTATCTTCATTTTCTCCTCTTCTTAAGGCATCTTTTAATATGTTCTTTAATTTTTCTTTTTGCTTATCATTACATAAGTCTTGAATACTTTTAAAATGGTAAAATATTTCTGTTTCAATAACTTTTTGCTTATTACCTATTAACGATGTTAAAGAATCTACGGTTTTTTCATTTACAGAATCACTAGATAAATTATTAAAAAGAGCATCTTTTAACTCTTTTAAAGCATCATTAATTTGCATCATGTTTGCATGATGTTTATTATTTAATTTTTCAAAACTTTGAGATTGTGATTCGGTAAAATTTAATTGTTGTTTTATAAAACTAACAGGTTTTTTACCTTCATTTCTTTTATTATTTTGATTATTAAAAGAATTCACGAGGTAATAGCCATTTACTACAATTAAAAAAGCTAAAAAAACGTATAAAATTGTGTTCTTTTTCATTTACATTAGTTTAATAAAGTATTAGTATCACTGGCAGAAAACCCATAAGACTCTGCAAGTTGATTAATATTTTCATCATAACTCGTTTTATTAAGTTGCTTAAACGCTACTACATTTAAAACAATAACGCAAGCCAAAGTAGCAAGTTGTAACTTTGGTGTAAACCATGACCAAGCAACTTTTTCTTCTTCTTTTTTAGAAAACATACGTTGCATGGTTTTATCTTTAAAAAAAGGAGAAACAGGCACTTGTTTAATTGCTTCTGCAGCTTTAAACGTATTTTCTATTTTTTCTTGAATATTATTATTTGCTTTCATGTATATTTAGATGCATAAAGTTTTAAAAACTTGCGTTTAATTTTCATTTTTATAAAAGTGTTCTAGTGATTTTTGTAAATTCTTTTTAGCTCTAAATAAAAGGGATTCTATAGAACTAATACTTTTTTCTGTAATTTCACTTATTTCCTTGTAACTTTTATCATCAATTTTATTTAATGTAAATACTAATCTTTGTGCTTCTGGCAACTGGTTAATAGCTAAAAATAAAGTTTTACTTGTTTCTTTTTGTTCTAAAACAATACCTGGATGGTTTATTTCTGTGAAATAATTTGTTTTATCTATTTCAAAATCATTTCCTGTAAGCGATTGTAAAAAAGCAAATCGTTTTTTGGTATTCTTTTTTCTTATAAACTCTAGACACTTATTGGTGGTAATTCTATAAATCCATGTAGATAATTTAGAGTTTCCTTTAAATTTATGAATAGAATTAAAAACTTCAACAAAAACATCTTGTGCTATGTCTTCAGCATCTTCTTTATTTGGCACAAAGGAGATACAAGTAGCAAAAACCTTTTGTTGAAAAAGGTCTATTAGCTTTGCATAGGCAAATTGCTTTCCTGCTTTTAAATCATTTATAAAACCCTGCTCTTCCAAAAACTTATTTTAAAATGTGTAAAGTATAAAAAATAACTTAAACTGTTTTCTGATTTATTTTAATTCCTAGTGCTTTTTCAATTTGTTGTACTCTAGAAACCTCATTAGATAGTATTAAAGCTATAGATTCTCCTTTTTTTCCAGCTCTAGCAGTTCTACCAGATCTGTGTGTATAGTATTCTAAATGTTCTGGTAACTGATAATGGATTACAAAGCCTAGATTATTTACATCTATACCTCTTGCAGATACATCTGTAGAAATTAGTATTTGTAAACTTGTATTTTTAAAAGCACGCATTACTTTTTCACGATCTCTTTGTTGCATGTCTCCTTCTAAAGCGCCTACATTAAAACCTTCTTGCTGCAGTTGGTGTGTTAATGCTTGTGTTCCTGCTTTTGTTTTACAAAAAATAATACCTCGTTCTGTATCTCTTTCTTCTAAAAGAGCAACTAATACATTTACTTTATTTTGTATTGTTGTTTCTACAAATGCATGCGAAATATTAGCATTTACCAGACTATTTCTGTTTATTTCAAGTTTAATAGCATTTGGTTTTATATAGCGTTTTACAATATCTTTTAAAGCTTCTGGCATGGTTGCCGAAAAAAGCCAAGTATTTTTAGATGCTTTTGTAGTTTTTAAAATAGTTGTTAAATCTTCTTTAAAACCCATACTTAGCATTTCATCTGCTTCATCTAAAACTAAGGTTTCTACATTTTTTAAATCTATTACATCTCTACTAATTAAATCTACTAAACGTCCTGGAGTTGCTACAATAATATGTGTAGTACGTTTTAGATTTTTTATTTGAATATCTATTTTTTCACCACCATAAACCGCTTCACAAAATATTTTAGCATCATTATATTTAGTGAATTTAAAGAGCTGCTTTTTAATTTGTTGTACAAGCTCACGAGTTGGTGATAAAATTAAGGCTTGAATTTCTGCTTTATTCGTATTAATTCTGTGTAAAACAGGTAAACCGTAAGCGGCTGTTTTTCCTGTTCCTGTTTGTGCTAAACCAATTAAATCTTTTTTAGATTGTAATAAAAGAGGAATTGCTTGTTGTTGAATTTCTGTAGGTACTTTAATTCCTAATTCTTTTAAAGACTTTACATAGTTTTTATGTAAACCTAATGCTGAAAATGATGCCATATATTGTTTTTGTTTATAATAGATTATCTAGTTAATTTATACATAGATATATTAACCTAATAGATTTGTTTTTTATTCTAGTACTATGCTTTCTATTTCTAATTGAAAAGCTTCTTTTGTTTTATTGCCTATTAAAAATGCAATTTCTTCCATTTTCTTTGCTGAATAATTTGGCATATCTAAGATTCTTCCTCTAAAACTAGGGTAAAACTCAGATAGTGCTATTTTAATGGTTTCCCATTTTCCAGAAGTTGCAAACCTTGTAATATAAGAGTGACGTTGCTCTTGACTTTCTTTAATTCTAAATTGATAGTCTTTACCATCTCCTTTAATTTTTAAAACTACGTGAGTAAATTTAGATACCTCTTTAGTATTAAAAGCATAACGAACCGAAGCAAAACCTCCATTGTTTTCTGTAGTAACGTAACCTTTAAATAAGGCTTTACCTTCTGCATTAATTTCTATAGTACTTTCTGAAAGTCCTCCCATAACACCATCATTAAGAACATACCAATTATTGGTGTTCTGTTCTGTTTTAAAATGGTAAATTATAGCGTTATTATCTTGGTGTATCATAAGTATAACAAAAAGCAAATAAACAATTTTCATTTTTTATCTTAAAGATAAGACTTGAAACTTATATTTCATACACATTTTCATTCTGTTTCAGGTTTCTGAACGTTTACATTTATTGGTCTAACCTATAATAAGCACATTTTAAATAAGCACCTTCAGGAAAACCAACAGGATGGTCTGTATCATGTTGTGTTTTTAAAATAATATTATAGTTTCTATTAGAAGCTCTTAAAACTTGTGCATTTATGTCAAAAAAAGTTTGTGCAAGCACTCTACTAGAACAGGAAGCTAAAACTAATAAGCCCTTTTTTGCTGTTAATTGCAAGCCTAAAGTAGCTAATTGTGCATATTTTTTCTTGGCTAAGTCTATTTCACTTTGTTGCTTAGCAAAACTAGGAGGATCAATAACTACCACATCAAAAGTAACCTTATCCTTTATTAATTGTTTCATAGCAGCAAAAGCATCACCTGCAATAGTTTTATGCACACCAGAATAGGAATTTAATTTCCCGTTAGCAACAGCTATTTCTAAAGCTTGCTTGCTTATATCTAAACTAGTAACTTCTTTAGCTTGGTTTGCTAATGCATGTACTGAAAAGCCTCCAGCGTAACTAAACACATCTAAAACCGTTTTACCAGAACTCCACTTTCCTACTTGTTTACGGTTTAATCTATGGTCTAAAAAATAGCCTGTTTTATGTCCATGAATTACATTGGCAGAAAAGTGTACACCATGTTCTACAAACTGTACTACTTCGTTTTTTAAAATACCATAAACTACTTCTCCATCTTTTAAATCATGCGCCTTGCTTTGTGCTAAACTTCTGCTTAAGCGTATAACAACTGTTTTACAATTACTAACTTTTATTAAAGATTCCAGAATACTCTGTAAGTTAGGTAGCCAAATTTCTGAATACAATTTCACTACCAAAACCGTATCATACACGTCTGCGATTAAACCTGGAAACCCATCGTTTTCCCCAAAAAGCAATCGGTAACTATTAGTATTTGTTTTTAATAAAGAACTTCTTTTATTAAAAGCTTCTTTAATTTTCTGATTAAAAAAACTAGCATCAATGGCAATAGCCTCACCATGATGAATCATTTTAATTCTAATAGGCGAAGCTAAATCAAACAAACCAAAACCAATTATTTTGTTTTTATTCTTTCCAAAAACAATAGCCAGATCTCCTGTTTGTGGATCTTTATTTGTTTTTATAATGCTATCTGAAAAAACCCAAGGGTGTTTTTGTATTACAGACCTCTCTCCTTTTGCGTTTAGTTTAACAGCAATACGTTGCCTAGTATTTATAGTAGAAAAAGTTCTTGTAAAATGCATAAAAATATTTTTGCAAAAGTATGAAATATGCTGCTAGTGTTAGCTTGTAATTAGAAATAGATTTTAATTTAAAATTACCATTTTTATATAAGTCTAAAGATTGTGAAAAAACGTATATTAATTAATAATTTTAAAACATAAGATATGAAAACGCTATTAATTGCCTTTTTTGCGCTAAGTACTTTTATTAGTATTCAAGACACCGAAACTATTTATGCAACCTTTGATGGAATGGAAAACGAAGTTTATTATTTTAGTGATGAAGCAGATACCACACATGTTTTTGATGCAATTGCTGATGAAGCAGCAAAGAAATTTGATTTAACTAATGAAAGATTTAATGGAAAAACATTTAAAATCACCTACTCTACAGAAACTATTATGGATGAAATGGATGACCAAATTGAAGTTTTAACCATTGAAAATTTAGAAATTTTATCAAAATAAATTATGATTTCAAACATTTGAAACGCAGTCTTTTACTTAGACTGCGTTTTTTTTTGCTTTAAAAAAACGCAATTAAGAAAAACCATTATTGCATTTTGTGCGTAGATAAGGAAAACAAAAACTATAAATTTATTATGAAAAAATTTTCAGGACTATTACTTGTTATTATTGTTTTAACCTCATGTGTATCTAAAAAGAAATACCTTGCTTTAGAGAATGAAAACGGAGAAATTAAAAGTGAATTAACAAAGACTAGAGTAGAAAAAGAAGATCTTGAAGGAAAATTTGCTGCAATTCAAGAACGTGTAGACCAATACAATACTAAAATTAACACATTAGCATCTTTAAATACTTCTTTAAACGAAGAAAATAACACCAAAATGGAAAATGTTGCTGGTGTTGCAGTAATTTCTAACAATACAAAAACTAAGATGCGTGAAACTTTAGCTAAAGTAGATCCTGCTTTAGTTAGTGAAGCAAAAACTTTAAAAGATTCTATGGACTTAGCAGTTTCATATAATTTAAAGAAAAAAATGGATACTTCTACTTTTAACGAAGATGATGATATTGCTGTTAGTATTGATGAAACAGTTGTAATGATTTCTATTTCAGACAAAATGTTATTTAACACAGGAAGCTATAGAGTAAGCAATAAAGCAGATCATATTTTACAAAAATTAGCAGATGTAATAAACTCTGAATCTAGTATTGATGTAATGGTTGAAGGGCATACAGATGCAAGAAGTATTAATACAGATAAAATACAAGACAACTGGGATTTAAGTGTATTACGTGCAACTTCTGTTGTTAGAAAGTTACAACACCAATACCATGTAGCACCAGAAAAACTAATTGCTTCAGGGCGTAGTAGCTATCAACCTTTAGTAGGTAATGAAACTAGTGAAGATAGAGCTAGAAACAGAAGAACTAGAATTATTATTTTACCAAATATTGACAAGTTCTTTGCTTTAATGTCTGCAGATAATTAAAAACTTTTAATTATAACAAATAAAAACGCAACCTAGTTTATAATTAGGTTGCGTTTTTTTATAAATTTTAAATTTAATATAAAGAAGGTGTTTCTATTACATTGCCATAAATATCAAGCTCTACAATAGGCTTTCCTAATTTTTCAAGTTCAGGTAATAGTAATTTTTTATCACCAACAACTACATAAATCATTTCCTCTTCATTTAAATAATTATTAATAGTGGTTTTATAATCGTTTAAAGTCATTTTTACTAATGCATCTTGTGTATCAACAATATAAGTGTCTGGCATATTATATTTACTTATATTTTTTAATACGTTTAATTGTGCTCCTAAACTCTCAAAAGCCCTAGTATTGCTTTTTAAAATTTTATTTTTTGTTAATTTTACTTCGGCATTTGTAAAGCTAGACTGGTAATTTTCCAGCATTTGCTTAATGATTTCTAATGATTTTAGAGTTGCATTTGCTCTAACGCTTGTTCTTACAGTAAAAGGTGCTACTTCATTAGTTTTTGAAAATCCAGAATATGCACCATAGGTATATCCTTTTTCAATACGTAAGGTTTGAAACAATCTACCACTAGAGCCACCTCCTAAAATTTCATTAGCAAATTCTAATTTATTAGCATTTTCATCTTTAGCAGAAACCGCTAATTTACCAATATAAATTACGGATTGTTTAGCATCTGGAACATCAATAAAATATAGGTTTTCTTTACTATTAGTAATAGGTAAGTTATAATGAGGAACAGCAATTTTATAGCCATTCCACATATTTAATACACCAACGATATGTTCTGTTTGTTCTTTAGTAATTGCACCAACAATATGAAAATCAGCTTCTTTTGGAGAAAGGTTATTGTAATACGATTTTAAATCTTTTATAGCTATGTTTTTAATGCTTTCTAGCGTACCTGAGCCAGGTGTACCAAAACGATGATTTTCGCCATATATTAATTTATTAAATGCATTAGCACCTATAGCATTAGGGTTTGACTCTCTGTCTTTTAAAGTAGTTTTTAAGGCTAATTTTAAACGTTCAAACTCTTTAAAATCCCAACGAGGCTCTAATATTATTTCTTTTACCAAAGCCATTGTACCTTCAAAATTTTTGGTTAAACAAGAACCTGTAATATGAAAATCTTCTTTATCACTATACATACGTACAGTGGCTCCTAATAAACCTAAGGCTTCTTCTAACTCTGCTGGTGTTTTAGTTGCTGTACCCTCTAACATTAAATTACTTAATAAGTTAGAAACGCCTTCTTTTCCTATTGGATCAAGTAATTGTCCGCCAGGAATACTAATATCAAATTGCACTAAGGGTACTTCGTTGTTTTCTATACCATACAAACGTAAACCGTTCTCTAGTTCTCCTTTCCATATCACTGGTGCTTTAAATAAAGGCAATTCGCCAAATGCAGGCTCACTTCTATCGTGTTTAGCAGGTGTTTTTTCATAAACAGCTTCTGCTCCTTGACCTACTTCTTCATTTGCTACATTATAACGTACTTTTTCTTGCCAAACCGTTGCAGGAATAGCGTTTGTAACAGCTAAATTTAATTGCCCTTTTGGTACTACGCTAGTCATTACGTAATTTTTATCTTTAAGATATTGGTTATACACACGCATAACATCTGCTGCAGTTACTGCCTCTGTTAGTTTTGCTCTTTTTACAATAAAACCAGGATCACCATTAAATTCATTATCCTGTACTAACTGAAAAGCTTTGTTTAAAACAGTACTAACGCCTTGATATAAATCTGTTTCTAATTCTGCTTTAATACGTTTTAAATCATTTTCATTTACGCCATTGGTTTCAAACTTAGTAAGTCCTTTTTCAATAGCTATTTTTACACTATCTAAATCTATTCCTGCATTGGCACGAATTCTAAAAACAAACTCTCCTGCTAATTCATTACTTGATTGATATGTACTTACATTTGGCGCTAATTTTTGTTCTTGAACAATTACATTGTATAAAGGAGCATTTTTACTTCCGCTTAAAAGTTGCCCTAAAATTTCTAGTGCATACACATCTTGATGATACTCTTCAACAGTTGGAAATACCATTCTCATTTCAGGTAGTTTTGCAAAATTATCTTCAAAATATAAAGACTTTGTTTCATCAAGCACCACAGGATCTACCTGTAACTTTTCTACTTCTGGTCCGCTTGGTATTTCTCCAAACCATTTTTCAACTAAGGCTTTGGTTTCTTCAATATGTATATCACCAGCAATTACTAAAGAGGCATTGCTAGCTCCATAATATTGGTTATAAAACTCTTTAACATCTTCAATGGTTGCTGCTTGTAAATCTGGAAGCGCTCCTATAACTGTCCAGCTATAAGGATGTCCTTCTGGATATAAATATTTTCTAATAATCTCATCGGTATAACCATAAGCAGCGTTATCTACTCGTTGTCTTTTTTCGTTTTTTACTACTTGTTTTTCACGTTCTAAGGCTTCTTTGGTAACGGTATTTATCATGTAGCCAAAGCGATCAGAATCTATCCATAGTATTTTTTCAAAGGCATCTTTAGGTACTACTTCATAATACACTGTACCATCACTCCAGGTTCCTCCGTTTCTGCTTCCTCCCCATTCTGGAATCATTTTTCGGTTTGCACCAACAGGTACGTTTTCAGAATCATTAAAACTCATATGTTCAAAAAAATGGGCAAATCCAGTTTTACCTGGTTTTTCTCTGTTAGAACCAACATGCATCATGGTTGCTACTGCAACAATAGGATCGCTATGGTCTTCATGTAAAATAACTTCTAAACCATTATCTAAAACAAATTTCTCATAATCTATTTTAAATTCTGTGGTTTCTTGTACAATTGGTTCTGTTTTTTTTTTACAAGAATTGTAAGTAAGTGCAAAAAGCACTATAATTAGTGAAGGAACTTTCATTTGTAATTGGTTTGATTAATAACTTGTTTTTTAAAGATACGTTAAAAACTATAATTATATTTGCATCTTAATATTAAAATATATGTTTTCTTTAAAAAATATTTTCCGTTTAGTAGCATTATTAGAAGGGGTTTCTTACTTATTATTGATGGCTGCTGCTATCTATAAACGTGCACCAAATGGTAGTGATTATTTTGTAAAGCTATTAGGTATGCCTCATGGATTACTATTTGTTGCTTATGTAGCTTTAGCAATTATAGTTGGTATGGAGAAGAAATGGAACACAAAAACAATGGCTATTGTACTTGTTGCTTCTATATTACCTTTTGCTACTTTTTATGTAGAAAAAAAATATCTAAAAAATATTTAGTATTTTAATAGTTCAATAATCTATAAAATGCGAAATAAATTCCCTCACTTTCTAGTTCTTTCTTTTATTTTAATTGGCTTAACAAGCTGCACAAAGGAAAAAAGTATTAAAGTTAATGAAAACACTAAAGTCTCTGAGGCATTAGTAGAGAATGAATTTATTGTACGCGGAACCACCTTTAATACTAATTTAAATACAGCATATATCTATAAAGTAGAGAGCGATACACTTACTTTACTGGATACTATTTACATTAAAGAAAAAACCTTTACATACAAAGGGGTTGCTAAAAACCCCGTATTTTATGCTATTAAAATAGATGAAAGTGATGTAATGTATAAATTTCTTGTAGATGCATCAGAAATTAATATGTTTTTACATAGTAATTTATTTCTTTCTTCTACTTCATCAAACTCTGAAACACAAAAAGTGTACATTGATTATAAATCTAAAATGGATGCTTTTGATTATAAAGAGCGTGAATTATTTTTAAAATATAAATCTCCACAAACAGCAAGCAAAAGAGCGTCTCTTTTAAATACAGATTTGGAAAATTTACAGATTGAAAAAATTGCTTTTGTAAAACAGTTTATTGAATCTAATAACAACTCAAACTTTATTCCTTTTGTATTTAAAGAAAACTACCATAGTTTTTCTACTAAAAGCTTAAGAAAACTCCACGATACATTAACCGCTAACGTAAAAAAAATACCTGCTGTTAAATTACTTGATAAAGATATTGCTAATCTAGAAGAAAAAGAAGCGCAGCAAAGTATAAAACCAATAGAATACAGACCTATGGCTTATGCTTTAAGCGGACCAAATACTAACGGACAAACCATAACATTAGCTAGCTTAAAAGGAAAAGTTGTACTTATAGACTTTTGGGCAAGTTGGTGTGCACCTTGTAGAGCTACAAATCCTAATTTAGTACAATTGTATAAGCAATATAAAAATGAGGAATTTGTTATTTTAAGTATTAGCGAAGATAAAGCAGAACCAGAATGGTTAAGCGCAATTGAAACAGATAATTTAAGTTGGAATACGCATATTTTAGACAAAAATAAATCTATAGCTTTTAGGTATGGTGTAGCATCTATACCATACAAAATATTGATAGATAAACAAGGAAGAATTGCAAGTGACAAAATTTCTGGTACGAAATTAGACAATAGAATAAAAGTATTACTTAAAGAGTAGCTTTATTGTATTATTAATTTTTTGGTAACTGTAGTATCCTCTGTTTTTATTGCTGCAATATATAATCCTGTACTTAATCTAGATATATCTAAGGTATTGTTTCCTTGCTCTAATGGTTTTTTTAAAAGAAACTGGCCTCTTACAGTGTATAAAGAAATAGTAGCTGCAGGAGTATTTAAATTTACAGTTACTTGAGAAGAACTTGCTGGATTGGGATACATTGCAAAATCTACATTTAAAAAATCCTGTGAAGTTAAGGTTTGACATTCACTTTCATCTGCAACAAAATTACAAGAACTCCCTACCTCCCAATTATTTAAATAACTAGCAGCAGTATTATCTACAAAAACACAATTTAAGTTTTCATTATTTGTTACAACAAATTCATTTATACGATGGTTATTTCCGTTTCTAACATCTATAGTATTAAGCAAATTATATTCTGCTCTTACATATTTTAAATCAGGATTATTAGAAATATCTATTTCTTGAATTTGATTGTTTTGTGTATAAAACAAGAACAAATCACTTAAATTATTTACTGCTAAACTAGTAAGGTTATTATTATTACAAAGTAAATACCTCATACTTGAATTAGTAGAAAGGTTTAAATTACTTAAATTATTATTAGAACAACTAAAATAACGTAAGTTAACATTGTTTGATAAATCTATATTATTTAAGCTATTATTATCACATGTAATTGTTTTTAAAGCTGTATTTGCTGATAAATCTAAAGAAGTTAAGTTGTTTTGTGCTATAAACAGATATTCTAAATTAGTATTAGTAGAAATATCTATATTCGATAAATTATTATCATAACATCTTACATCTTTTAAAGCTGTATTTACAGAAAGATCTAAAGCATTAAGATTGTTAAGATTACAAGATAGATATTCTAATTGCAGATTATTACTTACATCTAAACTATTTAAATTATTATTACTTAAATAAACACTTTTTAAATCTGTATTTACGTTAAGATTTAAAGAAGATAAATTATTGTTATCTAAATCTAGAATTTCTAAATAAGGGTTAAAACTTAAATCAATAGAAATTAACTGGTTATTATAAGCAAATAAATTTACTAAGTTTTTAAAAGCTTCAATACCTGATAAATCATTTACACCAATATTACCAATAAATAAGGTAGTTACAGCAATAGCATCTGTGTTTAAAATATTACCATTTAACCCATTAGTATCTATATTTAAAGATATAAGGGCTTGCTCAAAATTTGAGTCTGGTATTAAAGTGGTCTGAGAATGTAGGTTTGTACTATTTATTAAAATAAGCACTAAAATTGTGTGGAGCTTACAACTAAAAAAATAGTTAAACACTACATTACGAAAAGGGATTAATAGCATATTTTTTCTTTCTTTACGTATTGATAGTGTATTACTAACAACTTATATATACTACAATATCACAACAATTTCTGTAACTACCTCTTATTATCGTTATTATGTTTTTTTACTCGTTTAATTACTAGGCGTTTAATCTATCTCCTACAAATTCAACCTTTGTTTTATTATGTGGTACAGCATTTCCTTCTTTGTCTAAATTGACCATTACAATCTTTTCAATAGTAATTATAGTTTCTCTGGTCATCATGTTTCTAACTTCGCAACGTAAGGTTAAAGAAGACTTACCAAACTTTTCAGCATCAATACCAATTTCTATAATATCTCCTTGGCTAGCAGAGCTTTTAAAATCAATTTCTGTCATTAATTTTGTTACTACATGCTGGTTTTCTAATTGTACCACTGCGTAAAGCGCAGCTTCTTCATCTATCCATTCTAAAAGTCTACCTCCAAATAAAGTTCCGTTTGGGTTTAAATCTTCTGGTTTTATCCATTTTCTTGTGTGAAATCTCATATATTATAATAATTTTTGTTGTAAATCTTGATTTGGTATTTTAAGATTACTGTTTAATACTTTGTTTAATTTTTCAATAAAATAAGCAGAAAGTAATGGCGATTCTTTTTCTATATTTTGATGAATAAAAAAATCTATTTCTTTTACACCTTGGTCGTTCCATACTTTTAACCTTTCAATCCAATCGTCTAATCTTGCATAATCACTTTCGTGGTTAGCACCAACATAACGCACAAATGCGGTACTATTTGTAAGTCGCATATGCATTAAATCTCTTCTTCCTGCGGTATCTACAATAACGTTAGAAATATTATTTTCTTCTAATAATTGATAAAGGTCTTCTGCAACTATAGCGTCATTATACCAATTAGTATGTCTAAACTCTATAGCTAGCGGGATTTCTTTGGGCCATGACTCTACAAACTGGACTACTCTATTAAAATCTTTTGGAGCAAAATTACTATGCATTTGTAAAAAAATGGTTCCTAATTTTTCTTTAAGATTAACAGCGTTATTAAGATAATTATTAACCACCTCTCCTACTTCATTTAAACGTTTCCAATGACTAATTTCTTGGTTAAGTTTCGGAAAAAATTTAAATCCGCTAGGTGTTTTATCATACCAAGTAGCAAATTGTTCTGCAGAAAAAATTCTGTAAAAAGTAGCATTAAGTTCTATGGCATTAAATTGACTGGAATAATACACCAATTCATCTTTAGTACCTCTAGGATAAAACCCTTTCAAGTCAGCTCGGTTCCACTTAGCACAACCAACAAAAATTTCAGGATTTGCTTTACTCTTTTTAGATTGTAAAAAACGAAACGTATCTTCATGATCTTGCGGTAAAGTAAAGTCTATTAATTCTGGATGTGTAACGTTACCAAACTTCATTTTATTTATATTGAAAAACTTTAAGGTAAAGATACCAAAATATCACTTGTTAATAAACTCGTTAACAAGTAAAATGAGCTTACTATTATCTGTTTTAAATAATCTCTAATTTTATTAAAAACTTATAATCATGAATACTAGAGACTTAAACTTAAAGCAAGCACGACCTGAAATTGCATCTATTATTATTAATGATGATATGACAGCAGACGAACGTTTTCAAAACCTTGTACTTAGACCTATTGCTAAGTTACAAGTTCCTTTGTTTATTGAAGTTTTTAAAAATTATGCTAAAAAGCATAAAAGTGTTTTTTATGAATTATCTATAGAAAAACGCATATGCTATATTGAAAATGCTTTGCAAAAAGACATGAAACTTAGAAACTCTTATAAAGGGATGGTTATAGGTTTATTTACTACTGAAGAATATCTTGTTTACATTAAAAATTCTTCGGCTTTAAACAAACGCATGATGTCTATTGTAAAAGACCAATTGCTTGGAAACATACAATTATTAGAAAAACCAGAATTTCTAGCTGCTGTTTAAGTTATATTAATGAAACCCCATTTAAATCAGTGGTTAACACATCAGACATGTAATTAAAATAAGGTCTAATAGCTATAAAAGCAGCATCTACTTTATTTAAAAAATCTGGTGAGGCTACTTCTTTGTCTGTATATTTTTTGGTGAATATAAATTGTTTTTTCTTAATTAAATCAATGGCTTTGTGTTCTTTATCAAAACCTCTTGGTGCTGTTTTTACTTGGTCACCAACCAATTCTCCCCAAATATTTTTAAACTTTTTATTATTTATTATTTCACGAATTTCTTCATCATCTTGTTCAAATTCTTTTCTAATTCGCAATAAGTCTTCTTTATTAGGCTCCCAAAAACCAGTTGCTATAAAACTTTCTTTGTTTGGTTGAATATGTAAATAATAACCTCCTCTTAAGCTAGGTTTTACTCTGCTAAAAGATCCTCCAAAATGGGTTTTATATGGTAATTTGTTTTTTGAAAAACGCACATCTCTATAAATGCGAAATAGCTTCATTTTATCTATTTCATCATGCACACTAAGCATATCAAAAAGTTGTGTATATACTTGCTTGACCTCTTTTTCAATTTCTTTAAATTCTTTTTTATTTTCATTAAACCAATCGCGATTGTTATTTTTTTCTAATCGTTTAAAAAAATCAAAAGCTTCTTGTGGTACTGTTTTGTTCATGATACAAATTTTAAATAGGTTTAAAAGTACAAAAAGCCTCGGTTTTACCGAGGCTTTTCTGCTATTAATAAGTAGTACAATACTCTTTAAATTGTACTTTTAACTATCTTAATTATTTCGCTATTTTAAATTCTTTAGTTACTAATCCGTCACTTTTACCATCAAAATACTCAATTACAAAAGTTTTATTTTTATCAAAATAACCAACTCCAGTATAAGTATCTGTAGTAAAAATATAACTCATATTTCTAGCAGAGTATCTGGCTTTACCAAAAGTTACATCTTTTTCTCCATCTTTTACAGATACTATAAAACCTTGCTCATCAGGAGTAAAAGAATAATCTTTATCATTAAATTTATAGTATACAACTTTTGTTTTAGTATCGTACGCTACATCATTATCTGTATCTACTTGTATGGTTTTTGTTACTTTAACAGGTGTATCCATACGGTTTCCGTTAAGGTCATATCTATCTTTAGGATCTATTTTAACCTCTTGGGTTTGTAGTGTTTTTACTTTAATTTTTTTCTCTACTATTTTTCCGTTTACTTTTTCTTTAACGGTTTTTACCGTAGTTTCTTCAGTAACATCAACAGGATTATTGTTTTGTGCATAAGCACCTAACCCCATTAATAAACTAAATATATATATTAAATTTTTCATTTTTATTTTATAATTTTTTGGTTAAACATTTTTTTTGACGTTTGTATGAATATTATTTCACTTCATCTTCTATTTCGTCTGTAACATCTTCTATTTCATCACCTACATCATCTGCAGCATCTTCAATAGCATCTCCTGTATTATCTACAGCTTCTTCTATTTTTTCTCCTGGTGTTTTCTTTTCTTCTCTACAGCTTGTAAATACTGTTGAAATAGAAAATATAAGTACTAATGCGATTATTAATTTTTTCATGATTATTTTATTTAAATGGTTAATAGTTATAATTGTGTTTGTGTTAGTGTTTTTTTTAAGCTTTGCGAATTATATCTCTTATAAGTGATAGTATAAATAACACTATGAAGATAAAGAACAGTATTTTAGCTATTCCTGCTGATGCTCCTGCAATACCACTAAATCCTAGGATTGCGGCAATAAATGCAATTATTATAAATGTGATTGTCCAACGTAACATATCTTTTGTATTTTAAATTAAATGTAATAGACTATACTTTTGAAAGTGTATACCCTTACTCTAGTTATTAGAGAATTCTTCTTGAAATGTATCTGCATTTTGAACAGATAGTTTTGAATCAAATTGAAGTGTTCTGATAGGAAATGGAATGTTTATTCCTTCTTTATCATATGCTTTTTTAATTTCAATGATTGCTCTACTTTTAGATTTTAGTTTTTCTAATGCATTTTCTGCATCTATCCAGAATCTACATAAATAGTTAATAGAGCTTCCGCCAAACTCGGTATAATAAAATTCTACATCGTTTGGTCCTTTTACTTGATTAAATGTATTTGCTATGGTTTGTTTGGTAAGTTGTTCTACTTTTTCTAAATCAGACTCATAACCAACACCGCATTCTAGCATAACTCGCATTTTTGTAGTTAACGAGTAGTTTTTTAACGGATTTTCTAATATGGTTTTATTTGGAATTATAACCATATTATTATCGGCTTCTTTTAGTGTAAAATCTTTTAAATTAATATCTATAACTTCACCAGAAAACCCCATGGTTTCTACCCAATTACCGATTTCAATTTTCTTTTTAAAAGAAAGTACTAAACCTGCAAAAGTATTAGATAATGTGCCTTGTAATGCTAAACCTACGGCTAAACCTACAACACCAGCACCTGCCAATAAAGAGGTTAATGTTTTACCAAGATTTAAAATTCCTAATGCTAAAAATAATCCTGCAGCTACAACAGCAATTGCAGCAACTTTACCAATAATAATGCTAATGGAGTCTTGTGTGATTTTTTTTGAAGCTATTTTAGTAACAAATTTTCTTACATATTTTGCAGTAAAATAGGCTACTAACATTACCAAAATTGCAAGTAATAAATTTGGTATCATTTCTACTGTTGTAGTAAACCATCCTTCTAGTTTTTCTATAAGAGATTCTACAGCAGCTTGTAATTGCGCTTTCATTTTTTATAAGTTTTTAGAGTTTATACATTGATTTTTTGTTTTAGTAAAAAACTAAAAACTTAATCAACCATAATACTCTGCAACTTATCCGAAGTTTTTTTAGTCCAAGATTCTAACATCCAGCTTGCTTTTTCTAACTGACGTATATAGCTACCAATAAGATCTATGGTACCTTCATCTGAGGCTTCTTCTGCTTTATCAATTATAGCAGACATTTGTTTTAATATAATTTTGTGGTCTTTTAAAATTTCTGAAACCATGTATTTATCAGATTTTAAAGACTTTCCTTCTTCTACCGAAGCTATTTTTAAATAGTTACTATATTTACTCATGGGATGAAATCTTAGTGTAAGAATACGTTCTGCAATTTCATCAATTTTAAGTTGTGCATCTTTGTACAACTCTTCAAATTTATTGTGAAGGTCAAAGAAATTTTCTCCTAGAATGTTCCAGTGAAAGTTTCTTAGTTTTTGGTAATAAATGTGGTAATCTGCAAGTAGTGTATTTAATTCTACAACTACAGGTAATAATTTTTCATCTTTCATATTCAAATAACTCATAATTATATTTTTGTGTTAAACGGTTTGTTTGTTCGAACACTATATAATTTAGGAGAAATCTCACTTTTGTCAAGTCCTTTAACAGGTTTTAACGGTTTTAAGTTTTAATTAACATAATTTATGTTAAAGCCACTTCTTTCTTCTAAAATAAATTAACATAATAATGAGTATCACAATCATTACTGCCCAAACTATATAATAGCCATAAGGGTTAGTAAGTTCTGGCATATTAGAAAAATTCATTCCGTAAATTCCAGCAATAAAGGTTAGCGGAATAAATATAGTAGCAATTATAGTTAGTACTTTCATGACCTCATTCATTTTATTACTAATATTGGTCATGTACAAATCCATAAGTCCCCAAATCATTTCACGATATAAATCTATACTTTCATTAACCTGTATCATGTGGTCATATAAATTGCGTAGGTAGTTTTTAGTTTTATCTTCAATAAAATAAATTTCAGATTTTTCAAGTTTGTTTACTACTTCACGAAAAGGAAAAACGGTTCTGCGTATTTTTAAAATTTCTCTTTTTTGTGTTTGAATGCTAGTTGTTGTGGTATTTCTATTAGATTCTTCAATAAAAAGTGTTTCTTCTAGATCTTCAATTTTATCGCCTTCTGCTTCAATAACCGTAAAATAATTATCTACAACAGCATCTAAAAGAATGTACATTAAATAATCTGATTTGTTATTTCTTACTCTTCCTTTGGCATTTTTTATTCTATCTCTTAAATCATCAAAAACATCACCATCTGCTTCTTGAAAAGTAAGTACGTAATTTGCGCCAACTACCATGCTCATATGCTCATAAACAATTTCTACTTCATTTTTAAAATGTAGCATTTTAAAAACGATAAATAAATAATCTTCATACTCTTCTATTTTTGCTCGCTGGTTTGTAGTTACAATATCTTCAAGTACTAATGGATGCAAATTATAATGCGATCCTAATTTTTCAATTTCAGTAGTATTGTTTAAACCGTTAATATTAATCCAGGTAACATGCTCTTGCCCTTTAAAATTAAAAGCGTCTTCTACTTTATTAGATTTTTTAAAGTCACAGCTTTCTTTATTGTAATTTACAATATCTACTTTAGTTTCAAGAGATTGCTTTTCTCCTACATACGCTACTGTTCCAGGAGCTGTATTTACTGTTTTATACGTTTTTTTACGCTTGGTACTTTTACGATTTTTTTGAGCCATGTAGTTTTTATATATGTATAAAAATACTAAAGTTTATTCAAATTCAATGCTATTCAATATTAAACCAGAAGCTGGTGCAATATAATCCATAACCTCCTTACTTTCTGGAAGTAAAGTAGTTTTAATATAATCTAAAGTAATATCTCCTCTGCCTAATTTTATAAGAGCTCCCATCATTAAACGAATTTGATTTCTGCCAAACCCTTTTCCTTTAACGCGAAGCATATATGTTTTTTCTGGGAAGAAATTTGCACTAAAAACCGTGTTTTCTACAAGCTCACAAGTAGACACTTCTCTGGTATACAAACCTTCATCTGAAGCCTTATAGCAATAAGTTTTAAAGTTATGTGTACCTTGAAAAAGCGCTGCTCCTTCTTTCATAATTTCTATATCTAATGTATCTAGAATAGTTGTTAAAATTGGAGCGCAAAAAGGGTGACATTTTTCGCTATGTGTAAAAAGATATAAATATTCTTTTGTTTTAGAATGCTGTATAACATTAAATGTAGCATCTACTTCTTTTATTGCTAAAGCCCTAATATCTTGTGGTAAATTGTGATTAAAAAGCGCTAGAAAAGCATCTTTGTCTTCAATAGGCTCATATAAAAACAACTCAAAAGCAGATGCATTGGCAGAAACCATAGCGTCTGTTCTACCAGAAGCTAAGGTTTTAAAACGCTTTCCTTCTAAAATAAATTTAAAGGTTCTATCAATCATTAAGTGTACTGTTTTCACTTTTGGTTGTTTTTGCCAACCATGAAACCTATATCCTAAATATTGAATAGTAATTAGATAATAATAACGTTTATTAAACATGTTTTTTTAAGTATTAGAGCTAGCAAGTAACCTATTTTAATGCTTCTAACAAAATTTTTATAAATTGTATTATCTTAACTAAGAAAAAAACTATAACTATGAATACAATTACAACAAACAAACCTCCTATTTGGTTTTGGATTATAAATATTCTTGCGCTAATCTGGAATCTTTTAGGTGTTGCGGCATATCTATCACAAGTTTATATGGATGAGGAGACGCATGCTGCTTTAACAGAAGCCGAACTTAAAATGTATGAAAACCTACCTGTATGGTATACTGCTATTTTTGCTATTGCAGTCTTTTCTGGCACTTTGGGATGTATTGCTTTACTATTACGAAAAAAATGGGCTTATCCAGTGTTTTTAGTTGGAGCCATTGCTGTTTGTATACAAATGGCTTACGTAGCATTTTCTTTAAAAATGGCAAATGTTATGACAATACTAATTATTATTGTGGCTTTTGCTTTAGTTTGGTATACAAAACAAGCAAATAAAAAAGGTTGGCTACAGTAGTTTAAAAGCATGCGTATTAAAACAAAAAAGGTATCTAAATAATAGATACCTTTTTTAATAATGTATTGTACTATTTTATTGATTTCCTAAAATAATAGGCATTCCAGAATCTCCAGAACCAATAACAATTACTTTACTATTTGAAGATTCAGATAATTTAATTGTAGCTTCAATTCCTTTATCCTGTAAAATTTTATCTGTAAGTGATGCACTTAAAATTTTATTAGCATCTGCTTTACCTTGTGCTTCAATACGTTGTTTTTGCGCTTCTTTATCTGCTGTTACTAAACGAAACTCATACTCTAATGATTCTTGTTCTTGTTTTAGTTTACGCTCAATAGCATCTTTAATTGTTGCTGGTAGTTTTACATCTTCAACCAACACTTTTTTAACCGTTAAATATTGACCATCTAATAAATTGGTAACTTCTTCTAAAATTTCTTGTTCAATTACATCTCTTTTACTAGAGTATAGTTGTTCTGGAGTATAACGTCCTACTACACTTCTTGCTGCTGCATTAACAGCAGGATCTAGAAGTTCTCTTTCATAATCTGCTCCTTTAGTTTTAATAAGTTTACCAAGGTTAGAAAACTCAGGCTCGTACCAAATGGTTCCGTTTACTTTTACTTCTAACCCATTTACTGAAAGTACATTCATTTCATCTGAAACAGATTGCTGACGCACTCTATGCACCAACATATCATTCCAAGGTGCTACTATATGAAAACCTTCACCATAAGTATGTTCTGTATTAATACCGTCTCCAAAGCGCTCAAATAATACACCTCCTTCACCAGGACCAATAGTCACTGCTGATTTAGAAATTAAAATAATTAAGAATACTAGTGTAATAATAAAAGGCACTGCTATTTTAGGTAATTTATCCATATTTGTTTTTTATATTAATCCGTTATATTTTCTTATAAACCATTCTATTGCCAAGCTTAAAACCAGTAAAGCAAGCAAGTATTTAAAATCAATTAAAGGTACAACATTTTTACTGCTTTTTTGTATGCTAACAAAGCGTTCATCATTTAACAGTTTGCTAAATAAAACATCTGTATTTGCAATAAAATAACTGTTTGCATTTGTATTAGTAGCAACTTGCTGTAGTTTTGTTACATTAGCATTTAAAAATTGTTGCTCCATATTATATTCTAAAATTTGAAAAACTCCAGATTTAGATATGTTTTCATTGCTAGCTTTAACCGTAAAACTGTAGTCTCCAGCAACTAGACTACTTAAATCTACTTGATAATTATTTCCTTTTAAAATAAACGGAAATGTATTAGAAACTTTTGTTTCTTTATTTTGTACCACAATATTTAGCGACTCTTTTGCATCAAACTCATAATTTTTATTAAAAAATTGCGCTTTAATAACAACATTAGCATTGCCAGAATAAAAAGACTCATAGTCTACATTTAATCTGTCTTTTCTTTTATTAGAAGCTAGATATTGTATCAATTTGCCCATAAAGTTATCAAAACTATTAAAGGACTTTTTGTTTAAAAAGCTTTGCGCTCGCCATTTCCAGATATTTTCACCAAAAAGCACCGCTTCTCTCCTGCTATTAGTTTCAAAAGTAGCAAGTAAAGGTTGTTGTGTATCTATGCTTCTTATGTTTTTATATAAAATAGTTTCTACAGGAATAGAAAAAGTAACAGCACCAAAAGAAGATTGTAAAGGAGGAAAAGATTCAAAATCTAAATCCTCGATAATAAAAGTATTGTAGTTTGTATTTAGGCTTGCTTGATAATCTTCGGTTTGATTGGTTATGTCTTGTTTAAAATCTGAAGTATTTGCATTAACAAAAGCATAGTCTGTTTTTGCTCCTAAAACCAAAAATTTGTTAGCATTACTTTGCTTTAACTCCCTAAAAACTAAGTTAAACTTATTGCTTGGCTGATACAATATAACTAACTGAAAATCATTTTTTTGCAACAAATATTGTTCTGGAGTTACAATAGAAACTTCGCGTTGCTCATTAGTTTCAATACTCTTTTTAAAAGCACCTAAATCTGGATGCATAAAATCACTAACTATGGCTACATTTGTTTTTTGATCTATAACTTCTACAGCAAAATTAGTGTAATTATTAATGGTGTTTTTTTCACTTTTAATAGGAATTATTTGAGCCTTATAAGGTTGTACTCCTACTTGATTTGCAGGTAAAGTAAAGTTTAAAATTTTTGAATTTACCGTTTTACTGAAGCTTAGGTTTTGAGAATATACTGTTGTTTTTCCTGAGGTAACAATAAATCTAGAGTTAACAGCGTGGTTTCCGTTATAAGTAACAATAGCCTCTACAGGAAATTTATTTTTTAAAAATGCATACTTATTTACATTAAGTTGTTGCAGTTTTAAATCTGTATAACTAATAGTATCACCAAGAATTACAGGAAATATTGGCTGATTTACTTTTGCTGCTGAAAATACATAATCATTACCAAAAGTCTGATTTCCATCTGTGATTAATACTACTGGAGATGTAGTGTTTTTATAAATTTGAGAAAAGCTATTAAAAGCCTTATCTATATTGGTTTGTTTGTTTAAAAAAGTTAAAGAATCTGTTGCTTTTAACGTGTTTGCAAAAGAGAAAAAATCTAGATTAAATCTATCTGAAAGCGCAGTATTATTTTTAATTGCTGCTACTAATTGCTGTACATTTTCTTTCTGATTTAAATGCGTAATCGAGCTAGAGTTATCTACAGCAACTACTAAGTTTGGTTTTTCCGTATAGTAGCTTATTTTTTCGAATTTAGGATTTATTAAAAGCAGTAACAATGAAAAGATACTTACAAACCTTAAAAAAGAAAAAAGCATGTTGTTTTTAGACATGCTTTTCTTTTTAGATTTATACTGAAAAAGCGCTAATAATAGCGCTATAATTCCAGATAGTATTATGTATAAAATTGTTTCTGTTTGCATAAATGATTCTTCGACAAGCTCAGAATGATACTATTTAAATGTGTTAACTTCTACCTAAGTAGAAATAAATTAGGTTAGCATTCCTCCATCTACGTTTAAGGTTTGCCCAGTAACGTAAGCAGACATATCACTTGCTAGAAAAACACAAACGTTTGCTATATCTTCTGGTGTACCACCACGTTTTAAAGGAATAGCATTACGCCAACCTTTTACCGTTTCTTCATCTAGTTTTGCAGTCATTTCGGTTTCAATAAAACCAGGAGCAATCACATTACTTCTTATATTTCTTGAACCAAGCTCTAACGCTACCGATTTAGAAAACCCTATAATTCCTGCTTTAGAAGCAGCATAGTTGGTTTGTCCTGCGTTACCTTTTACACCAACAACAGAACTCATATTAATAATAGAACCTTTACGTTGTTTAAGCATAGTACGTTGTACCGCTTTGGTCATATTAAAAACAGACTTTAAATTTACTTCTATCACTTTATCAAAATCTTCTTCGCTAATACGCATTAAAAGATTGTCTTTAGTAATTCCGGCATTATTAATAAGTATATCTATGCTACCAAATTCTGCAACTACATCTTCTGCTAGTTTTTGTGCTTCCTCAAAGTTTGCTGCATTACTTTTATATCCTTTAGCTTTAATACCTAAAGCGTTTAATTCTTTTTCAAGTTCATTAGCTGCTTCTACAGATGAACTATATGTAAATGCCACATTTGCACCTTGTTGTGCAAAAACTTGAGCTATACCTTTACCAATACCTCTACTTGCTCCAGTAATAATGGCTGTTTTTCCTTCTAATAATTTCATTTACTTACTTTTTTGCCACTATTTCATGAATTTCTTAATATTCTAACAAAATAGATGTGGCTATTTATTAAATTCAAATATAATAAATACAATTTGCTTCAAATAAAAAAACCTCACAAAAAAATGTGAGGTTTTTAACATATTTATGTGATTGCTTATCCTAAAACTTCAGCAACTTTTTTACCAATTTCAGCTGGTGAATCTACAACGTGAATACCACATTCTCTCATAATAGCTTTTTTAGCTTGAGCAGTATCATCACTACCACCAACAATAGCACCAGCGTGACCCATTGTACGACCTGCAGGAGCAGTTTCTCCAGCAATAAAACCTACAACTGGTTTTTTACTTCCACTAGCTTTATACCAATTAGCTGCATCTGCTTCTAATTGACCTCCAATTTCACCAATCATAACTACAGCTTCTGTTTCTGGATCGTTAATTAATAACTCAACAGCTTCTTTAGTTGTAGTACCAATGATAGGATCTCCTCCAATACCAATAGCAGTAGTAATACCTAAACCTTGTTTTACAACTTGGTCTGCAGCCTCATACGTTAAAGTACCTGATTTTGAAACAATACCTACTTTTCCTTTTTTGAATACAAATCCTGGCATAATACCAACTTTTGCTTCACCTGGAGTAATAACTCCTGGACAGTTAGGGCCAATTAATCTACAATCTCTATCTTTTATATATGCAGCAGCTTTAATCATATCTGCAACAGGAATACCTTCTGTAATTGTAATAATTACTTTAATTCCTGCATCTGCAGCTTCCATAATAGCATCAGCAGCAAAAGCTGGTGGTACAAAAATAATGGTTGTATCTGCTCCTACTTTTTCAACTGCTTCAGAAACAGTATTAAAAACAGGTTTATCTAAATGTGTTTGACCTCCTTTTCCAGGGGTAACTCCACCAACAACATTTGTTCCGTATTCAATCATTTGACCAGCGTGAAAAGTACCTTCACTACCAGTAAATCCTTGAACTATTATTTTTGAATTTTTATTTACTAAAACGCTCATTTATATTTAGATTAAAATTGTTTAATGTATAATTAAGATATTCTTTAGAACTCTTATTGCAAAAGTAAGTTTTTGAAAAGAAATTATAAAGTGATTTGTCTATTTATTTATTAAAAAGAAATTTATCTTTTTTATCTACTAGCTACAAGACTAAACCTTTAAAATACTTTAACAAAGTAAACTTATTGTAGCTTGTAAATGGCAATAAAAAAACTAGTCAATTTTTATTATTTAAATCTTAATGCAATATCATTAAAATACGATATATACTATACTTGCATATACCTCTTTTTAAGATATCTTTTATTTGGTTTTTAATTGTTTTATAATTTCTGGTATTTTCTTTATATATGCCAGATCTTTAAGTTTTACTCTAGATTCTTCAATTGGCGTACCAAAATAAGACTTTCCTCCTTCTACAGATTTAGTTACTCCTGTTTGCCCTAGAATCACCGCTTTTTCACCAATGGAAATTCCGCTAGTGGTTCCTACTTGTCCCCAAATAGTTACCTGGTCACCAATAACACAGCAACCTGCAATACCTGTTTGTGATGCTATTAAGCACTTTTTACCAATTACAGTATCATGACCAACTTGAATTTGGTTATCTAGCTTAGATCCTTCACCAATAGTTGTATCTCCTGTAACACCTTTATCTATAGTACAAAGCGCACCAATATCTACATGGTCTTTTATAACAACTCTTCCTCCAGAAATTAAAGGATCAAATCCTTCTGGTCTGTTTTTATAATAAAATGCAGAAGCTCCTAAAACAGTTCCTGCATGAATAGTTACATGATTACCAATAACAGTATCATCATAAATACTTACATTAGAATGAATGTCACAGTTATCACCTATTGTTACATTATTACCAATAAAACAATTGGGTTGTATTATAGTGTTTTTACCTATTTTAGCCGAAGGAGAAATAGCTACATTAGAAGCCTGAAAAGGCTTAAAATGTTGTGTAATTTTATTAAAATCTCTAAAAGGATCATCACTTATAAGTAATGCTTTACCTTCAGGACATGCTACTTCTTTATTTATTAATACTATAGTTGCTGCAGATTGTAATGCTTTATCATAGTATTTAGGATGGTCTACAAATACAACATCACCAGCTTGAACTACATGAATTTCATTAATACCAAGAACTTGAAAATTAGCATCTCCAACATATTTACAATCTATTAAATCTGCTATTTGTTGAAGGGAGTGTGGTTTTGGAAATTTCATATTTAAGTATGCAGTTTTCAGTACTCCTTCTTTAGTATGCACTGCAAACTGTAGACGGAGTACTGCTAACTTATTTGTTATTCTTTAACACGCTCTTTGTACGTTCCTTTTTCTGTTTCTACTTTAATTTTGTCACCTTCATTAATAAATAAAGGAACATTTACAGTAGCTCCTGTTTCAACTGTTGCTGGTTTTGTAGCATTTGTTGCAGTGTTTCCTTTAACTCCTGGTTCTGTAGCAGTTATTTCAAGAATAACACTTGCTGGCATTTCAACAGATAAAGGTGCGTTATCTTCTGTATTAATAATAACAGTTACAACTTCACCTTCTTTCATTAATTCTGGTTTGTCTAGTGCTGCTTCTGTTAATTGAATTTGTGTATAATCTGCTTCATTCATAAAATGATAAAAATCACCATCATTGTATAAGAATTGAAATTTATGCGTTTCTACACGTACATCTTCTAGTTTATGACCTGCAGAAAAAGTATTATCTAATACTTTACCTGTAGTTACACTTTTCATTTTGGTTCTAACAAAAGCGGGACCTTTACCTGGTTTTACATGTAAAAATTCAACAATTTTATATATATCGTTGTTATATCTTATACAAAGTCCGTTTCTAATATCTGAAGTTGTTGCCATTTATTTTTTTTTTAAATTTTAATTTGATTTAAAGTAACCTTTCATAATACCACGATGAGAATTCTTAATAAATTGAAGAATTTCGTCACGCTCATGAGTTGCTTCCATTTCAGCTTCAATTAAATCTGAAGCTTGTGTGTTATTGTAATTTTTTTGATATAAAATTCTATATATATCTTGTATTTCTCTTATTTTTTCGGTTGTAAATCCTCTTCTTCTTAGTCCTACAGAATTAATTCCTACGTAAGATAAAGGTTCACGAGCTGCTTTTACAAAAGGAGGCACATCTTTTCTTACTAAAGATCCTCCAGTTACAAAGGCATGATTACCAATAGAACAAAATTGGTGTACAGCTGTCATACCTGCCAAAACAACATAATCTCCAACAGTTATATGTCCTGCTAGCGTGCTGTTATTTGAGAATATACAATTATTTCCTACAACGCAATCATGCGCTATATGGCAATATGCCATAATTAAACAATTGTCGCCAATTACCGTTTTCATTTTATCTGTAGTACCACGATTAATAGTTACACACTCTCTAATGGTAACATTATCTCCAATGATAGTTAGTGTATCTTCATCTTTATATTTTAAATCTTGAGGTACACCAGAAATTACTGCTCCAGGAAAAATATTACAATTTTTACCTATTCTAGCACCTTCCATGATAGTTACATTACTACCAATCCATGTTCCTTCTCCAATAATAACATTATTATGTATAGTTGTAAAAGGGTCTATAACTACATTTTTTGCAATTTTTGCACCAGGATGTACGTAAGCTAAAGGTTGATTCATTTTTATATTTATTTTTTTACTTTAGATATTTGTGCCATTAGTTCTGCTTCTGCACATAATTTTCCGTTTGCATAAGCATAACCTTGCATGTGACAAATACCTCTACGTATTGGCGTAATTAAATCGCATTTAAAGATTAAAGTGTCTCCAGGAACAACTTTTTGTTTGAATTTAACTTTATCTATTTTCATAAAGAAGGTTAAATAATTTTCTGGATCTGGTACAGTACTTAGTACTAATATACCTCCTGTTTGCGCCATAGCTTCTACTATTAAAACGCCAGGCATAACAGGAGCTCCAGGAAAGTGCCCTTTAAAAAACTCTTCGTTCATTGTAACATTTTTCATACCAAGCACATGAGAGTCACTTAATTCAAAAACTTTGTCTAGCAACAAAAAAGGTTGCCTATGTGGCAACATATCCATTATTTGATTAACATTCATTAAAGGTTCTTGATTTAAATCTACATCAGGAACATAATTTCGTTTTTCGTTTTTAATAATTTTAGATAATTTTTTTGCAAATTGAGTATTCACAAAATGACCCGGTTTATTTGCTATAATTTTTCCTCGTATTCTTGTACCAACTAATGCCAAATCACCAATAACATCTAATAATTTATGTCTTGCAGCTTCATTTGGGTGATGCAATGTTAGGTTATCTAAAATACCATTAGATTTTACTGCTATAGACTCTTTATTAAACGCTAATTTGAGTTTTTCCATGGTTTCTGGAGATAGTTCTTTATCTACATATACTATGGCGTTATTTAAGTCTCCTCCTTTTATTAAACCATGCTCTAAAAGCATTTCTATTTCATGTAAAAAGCTAAAGGTTCTAGCGTTTGCAATTTGATTTTTGAAGTCTGAAATCTGGTTAAGAGTAGCATTTTGAGTACCTAATACTTTTGTACCAAAATCAACCATTGTTGTTACTTGGTATTCTTTAGAAGGCATTACAAGAATTTCACTTCCTGATTCTTCATCGGTATAACTAATAATATCATTTACTACATATTCTTGTCTTGTAGCTTCTTGTTCAACAATTTCTGCTTTTTCTAAAGACTCAATAAAGAATTTTGATGAACCATCCATAATTGGTGGTTCTGAAGCGTCTAATTCAATTATAATGTTATCTATATCTAACCCTATTAGCGCAGCAAGTACGTGTTCACAGGTTTGTATAGTAACTCCGTTTTTTTCTAAACAAGTTCCTCGTTGTGTATTGGTAACATAATTTGCATCTGCTTCAATAACAGGCTCTCCTTCTAAATCAATACGTTTAAAACGAAAACCAAAATTTTCTGAAGCTGGTTTAAATGTTAATTTTACATTTTTTCCGGTATGTAAACCAACACCAATTAAAGACGTTTCATTTTTAATTGTCTTTTGTCTAATATTAGTATTAACTATTGCCATCTATTTTTTTTTCGATTTCATTAATATTTTTAACAATTATTGGTAGGTTTTTAAAGTGCACATACGATTTATTGTAATCTGCATACGATAAAGCTGGTGAACCTTGTAATACTTGATTGTCTTTTATATTTCTACCAATACCAGATTGTGCTTGAATTTTTACATTGTTTCCAATAGTAATATGTCCTACAATACCTACTTGACCACCAATCATACAGTTTTTACCAATTTTTGTAGAACCAGCAATTCCTGTTTGTGCAGCTATTACTGTGTTTTTACCAATTTCTACGTTGTGTGCAATTTGAATTTGATTATCTAGTTTTACTCCTTTTTTAATTAAGGTAGAGCCTAATGTAGCTCGATCTATTGTTGTTCCTGCTCCTACATCTACAAAATCTTCAAGAATAACATTTCCTGTTTGCGGTACTTTAGAGAATTCTCCTTTTTCATTTGGTGCAAAACCAAAACCATCTGCGCCTATAATTGCTCCAGAATTTACAACACAATTTTTACCTATAATGCAATCTGAATACACCTTTGCTCCTGCAAAAATAATTGTATTTTCACCTATAGTTACATTGTCTCCCAAATATGTATTTGGATATATTTTTACATTTTCTCCTATAGTTACATTTTCTCCTATGTATGAAAAAGCACCAATATATGCCGTTTCTGTATATGTTGCAGATTCAGATATAAATGAGGGTTGCTCCACACCTACTTTATTAGTCTTAACTAAATTATAGTACTCTAATAATTTAGAAAAAGATTTATAGGCATCTTCTACTTTAATTAAAGTAGTTTCAATACTATTTTCTGGTTCAAAAGTTTTATTTACTATAGTTATAGATGCTCTTGTAGAGTATATAAAAGGCGTGTATTTAGGGTTTGCAAGAAACGTAAGTGATCCTTCTGTTCCTTCTTCTATTTTTGAAAGTTTAGAGACTTCAACATCTGGATTACCAACAATGTCTCCTTCTAAAATTCCTGCAATTTGTTCCGCTGTGAATTTCACAATTATTTGTTTAGTTTTTTGTAATTCTAGCAAAAATAAGAAAAATGTAGTTAACCAACGTTATAGTTTTAGCTTTGGATAGCATATATAGTATTTAGTAACTGGTTTTGAGAGTGCTTTAAGGTTTAATTGGTCTGAAGCTTTTACTATATCTTCTATCTTTCCGTTTTTATGTAAAATATTAATTTTTTGTTTTTTTTGTTGATATGCTTGGTTAGAAATTTCACCTGTAAACACAAAATAGTCTGCTTCTGCTTTAGAAATATTATGGGCTTGCATAAGCTTTTGTGTATGCTGTTCTAATATTTCAGATTTAATCTTTTTCTTTTTCAGCTTCACTTTTAGTAAATCTCTATTGATTATCATTTCGCATAAATTACGAAGCACAAAATCTTCATGAAATTGCCAAGCTTTCATTGCAGAAACAATATCATAATCATCAAGCATTGCAAAGGTATTTAAGGTTTTAGTATTAAAATTACTTAAAGAAATTTCATTTTCTAAAAAGTACTGCAAAGGTTTACTTGCTTCTAATTTTACGCCTTTAACCGTTAATTCTTTGGCTCTTTTTAAAACTCTAATTAGTAATTGCTCTGCCGCTAAGCTTGTTTTATGCAAGTATACTTGCCAATACATTAATCTTCTAGCAACTAAAAATTTTTCAACACTATATATACCTTTATCTTCAACTACAAGTGCATCATCAACCACATTAAGCATTGTAATTAAGCGCTCACTATTAATGTTACCTTCTGCTACTCCTGTATAAAAACTATCTCGTTTTAAATAATCTGCTCTATCCATATCAATTTGACTAGATATTAGCTGACACATAAATTTTCTGTGATATTCTCCTTTAAAAATTTTAATGGCTAACGTTAAACTTCCGTTAAACTCTGTGTTTAAAGTTTCCATAAAAAGAAGTGAAATTTGCTCATGAGACACATTATTTACTATACTATGTTCCATAGCATGAGAGAAAGGACCATGACCAATATCGTGTAATAAAATAGCAATTAGCAATGCGTTTTCTTCTTCTAAAGACACTGCAACACCTTTAAAACGTAACACTTGCACTGTTTTTTGCATTAAATGCATACAACCAATAGCGTGATGAAAACGAGTATGATGTGCACCTGGATAAACGAGGTAAGACATTCCCATTTGGGTAATTCTACGTAACCTTTGAAAATATTTATGTTCAATTAAATCAAAGATTAGCGAATTTGGTATGGTAATAAATCCGTAAATTGGGTCGTTTAATATTTTAAGTTTGTTATTCGTATGCAAGCTTTATTTTTTTTACAATTTTCTAAACAAATATACATGAACAATATAAATATTCTTTGGGTTGACGATGAAATAGATTTATTAAAACCTCATATTATCTTTCTGGAACAAAAAAACTACAAGGTAACTACCTGTAAAAGTGGCACTGAAGCCTTAGAAATTTTAGACACCATTAATTTTGATATTGTTTTTTTAGACGAAAACATGCCAGGACTTAGCGGTCTGGAAACTTTAAATGAAATTAAAGAAAGAAAAGACACGCTTCCTGTTGTTATGATTACCAAAAGTGAAGAAGAATATATAATGGAAGAAGCTATAGGTAACAAAATAGCCGATTACCTTATTAAACCAGTAAATCCAAACCAAATATTATTAAGTTTAAAAAAGAATTTAGACCACTCCAGATTAGTATCTGAAAAAACAACCTCTAACTACCAGCAAGAGTTTAGAAAGATTGCTATGGATTTATCTATGGTAAACACTTTTGAAGAATGGGCTGCCTTATACCAAAAACTAGTGTATTGGGAATTGCAATTAGAAAACATTGAAGATATTGGAATGTTTGAAATTTTAGAATCTCAAAAAAATGAGGCCAATACACAATTTGGTAAATTTATAGACAAAAACTATCCTTCTTGGTTTGAAGCACACACAGATGCGCCTACAATGTCTCACACATTATTTAAAGATAAGATTGCTTCAGAAATTAGTAAAGAACAACCTACGCTTTTAGTTGTTATTGATAATTTACGTTATGACCAATGGAAAGCTTTTGAACCTATTATAAACAATTATTATAAAAAAGATAAAGAGATTCCTTTCTATAGCATTTTACCAACAGCTACACAATATGCACGTAATGCCATTTTTTCTGGCTTAATGCCAAGTGATATGGAAAGATTACATCCAGAATATTGGAAAAATGACACCGATGAAGGTGGTAAAAACTTACACGAAGCAGATTTTTTAAGAGAGCAACTTAAACGATTAGGCTTATCAAACCTTAAGCATGAGTACTATAAAATTACCAATTTAAAAAATGGTAAAAAACTAGTTGATAATTTTAAAAGTCTAAAAGAAAATGACTTAACAGTTGTAGTATATAATTTTGTTGATATGCTTTCGCATTCTAAAACAGAAATGGATGTAGTAAAAGAACTAGCATCTAATGATAAAGCATACAGATCTTTAACGCAAAGCTGGTTTAAAAACTCTCCTTTATTAGAAATGATTCAACAAGCACAACAATTAGGTTTTAAACTAATATTAACCACAGATCATGGTACAATTAATGTAAAAAACCCATCTAAAGTTATAGGAGACAGAGATACTAGCTTAAACTTAAGGTACAAAACAGGTAGAAGCTTGTCTTATGAAGACAAAGACGTATTAGTGGCAAAAGACCCTAAAAGCATACATTTACCTTCTTTATCTATGAATAGTTCCTTTATTTTTGCCAAAAACGATTTGTTTTTTGCCTACCCAAATAACTATAACCATTATGTAAGTTATTACAGAAACACCTACCAACATGGTGGCGTTTCATTAGAAGAAATGATTATACCTTTTGTGGTTTTAAATCCTAAATAACAAAATTTATTTAAGCGTATTATCTATTAAAATACCTAGGTTCGTTTTTTATTATTTATATATATGTATAATTTTGTTTAATAAACATTAAAAAATTGGAGTTAAACTATACAATAAATGACCTTGATAAGGTTGCTAAAACAGTATTAGATAATAGTACAAATAAAATTATACTATTTCATGGTACTATGGGTGTTGGCAAAACAACACTCATAAAATCACTTGTAAAAACAATTGGTAGCACAGATGAAGTGCAAAGTCCCACCTACTCTTTAGTAAACGAATACACTACTAGTAACACAAAAATTTATCACTTTGATTTATATAGAGTTGAGTCTGTTGATGAGTTGTATAATTTGGGCTTTGAGGAATACTTACAAGAAAACCATTGGGTTTTTATTGAATGGCCAGAATTAGCTCTAGAATTTTTGCCTGAAAACGCAACCAATATATTTTTTGAATTAAATGAGGATAATAGTAGAAAAATTATAATAAATTAGACCATAATAAAAGTCAAAAACATGTATTTGAAGTAAAATTCCCACAAGGACTTAATGAAAAAGCATGTTTTTATGGTAAAACCGTAATCGAAAATTCAAAAACAACTATATTTAACATAATTTTAACATTTTCCTCCTATTAGCAAAAGCGTGATTATATAATTTTAGGGTATTAATTAATTTAATCCCTTATAATTATGAAAACTAAAAAGTATTTAATCGCAATCGCTCTTTTTGGAGGTATGTTCTTTACAGCTCAAGCAACAAATTTAATTGACATTGATGGACAAACAACAACAAAAATTGAAAAATGGAAAATCAAAGTCCCATCAAATGGGTAAAAGAGATGGAGTTATTTTAGGAAGCATTATTGCTACAATTATTGCTTCTACTCCTCTATTATTTAATTTATATGAAAGTGTTCCAGAGATCAAAGTCTGGGACACTTACTTTTTTACGTACCATAGTAACTATTACCAAAATATTATGGTTTTGGCCTGGACTTTAACAGGCAAAATTGTGCCTTTATTTTTAATATTAATTTGGTTTTTTACCTGTCGTCATTGGTGGTATCATGCTTTATTAGTGCCAATAGTCATGTATTTATTTCAAATATTTTCAATTATTAACGAAGACATTACTTATATAGACAAATTTCAATTATTACATTTAGTACCTATTATGGCTATAGTAATACCTTCTATTTACCTTATAAGAGCTAAAATGTTTGATAAAATAAATACTGCAGATAAAACATTAGAAGATTTAGAAGAAGAATTTACTGTACGCCCTAAAAATGTTTGGGGAAAAGTAAAACAGTATTTTTAGAAATTAGCTATTAAAATTTAAAAAAAATATTCGTAATTTGACTAATAAATTAATTAGTCAATATATGTCTAAACCATTATCCCCTTTTACCAAACAACAATTAATACCTCAAGAAGAAACTCTTGAGGTTTTTAAGCAAAAAGGAAATCTCTTTATAGGTATACCTAAAGAAACTGCATTTCAAGAAAAACGCGTATGTCTAACTCCAGATGCTGTTTCTGCACTAGTTAGCAATGGACATAGAGTTTTAATGGAGACAGGAGCTGGTGAAGGAGCAAAATTTAGTGATAAAAATTACAGTGAAGCTGGTGCAGAAATAACCAATGATACTGCAAAAGTATTTGGTTGTCCTATAGTTTTAAAAGTGGAGCCTCCTACTCCAGAGCAAATAAACTTAATAAATCCGCAGAGTATATTAATTTCTGCATTACAATTAAAAACACAATCAAAAAAATATTTTGAAACCTTAGCTAACAAGCGCATTACTGCTCTAGCTTTTGAGTTTATTAGAGATGAAGTTGGCTCTTATCCTGCTGTACGCTCTTTAAGTGAAATTGCAGGAACTTCTGCCGTTTTAATTGCTTCTGAGTTATTAAGTAATGTTAATGAAGGAAACGGACTAATGTTTGGTAATATTAGTGGTGTTCCTCCTATAGAAGTTGTTATTATTGGAGCTGGAACTGTTGGCGAATTTGCAGCTAGAAGCTCTATTGGTCTTGGTGCCAACGTTAAGGTTTTTGACAACTCTATTACCAAACTTAGAAGAATGCAAACCAATTTAGGTATGACCATTTACACTTCTACCTTACAACCTAAAAATCTAGCAAAAGCTTTAAAAAGATGTGATGTAGCCATTGGTGCTATTAGAGGAAAAAATAGAGCGCCAATTGTTGTAACTGAAAATATGGTAAGTAATATGAAAACTGGGGCAGTAATAATTGATGTTAGCATAGATATGGGAGGATGTATTGAAACCAGTGAAGTTACAACACATAAACACCCTACTTTTGTTAAACATGGTGTGATACATTATTGTGTACCTAATATTCCTGCAAGATACGCCAGAACTGCTTCTATTTCAATTAGTAATATGTTTACTCCCTATCTTTTAAAAATTGCAGAAGATGGTGGATTAGAAAATTCTTTAAGATTTGATAAAGGTTTAAAAAATGGGTTGTACTTTTACCACGGAATTTTAACTAACAAATCTGTTGGTGAATGGTTCGACTTAAAACATAGCGATATTAACTTACTTATTTTTTAATTGTGCAATTAATACAACGTATAGGTTATTACCTAGGAGGTTTCTCTATAGGATTGGTACTTTTAGCTTTTTTTTTAAATGGAAAAAAAACCTCTTGTGCTTATGGTCCTGAAGCCAGAGTTATAAAAAACATAAACACTAAAAAACTTGTTTATAGCGACTCTATATACACAGTTCTTTCTAGAAAAAAAATAGATAGTGCTACTATTAAAAAAGCACTTTTAAAAGGAGATGTAGATTTTAGTTTAAGTAATACAAGACAAAAACCTTGTGGTATTTATACTATTGAAAGTTATATAGAAGATAGTGAAGTAATACTTACAGTAGAAAACTGTGATAGTATTGCTACTTTAAAAAATATTAAATGGTAAAAAAAAAAGCTTCATTAATAAATGAAGCTTTTTTTTTACTCTAAAGAAAGACTAATTTCTAATTATTTTCTTTGTTTCTTTTTTCCCGTTAATGTTTACAGATAATAAATAAATACCTGTTGGGTAAGATGATAAATCTACTGTTAACGTGTTTTCATTATCAACTATATTATTTATTAGTGTTCTACCTAAAACATCATGTAATTGTATTGCAGAAACCGTATTATTTTGGCCTGATACTTTAACTGTTACTACATTATTTGTAGGATTAGGAAATACAGAAAGCACATTACTAGTTTCTTCAATTTCATTATCATTTGTACTTAAAAGAGATTGTGGATATTCTAAAACCCAAGCAGGAGGATTAGCATCTTGCATAATACTACTATCATCCCAATTACTTGCAAAAAGTATTTTTGTACCATCTCTATTTGGTACAGCCATAGTAGAGTGTCCGTTTCCTGGAGAAACATCATTATTATGTTTTGTATAACGTTCTATAATTCCTGAATCGTCTAATTTAATTGCAAAAATTTCTCTAGATGCTACATCATGACTAGTACAACATTGCTCACTTACATAAGCCCAACCTGGTCTATCTGTATTTCTACAACTAATATGTCCTCCCCAAATTCCTCCAGGGTATTGAAATAAAGGAGTTATTCCTTGACCATCTAATCTTGCGCAATATACATAAGAATCATTACTCCAACCGTCAGGTCCTTCATAAGCAACCATAACATCGTTTCCGTATGCATCAATTCCTAAATCTCCATGTGCTGTAATATCATATATATGTCTTTCGTTTTGAAAATTTAAATCATAAGATTTTAAACCTGCAGTTGCACCAGAACCATCTGTTCTCCAAGAAACAACCGCAAAGTTCCCTAGTTGTGAAACGGAAAACCAATCTAAATCACCACTAGAACCTATATTTTTTGTTCCAACGATTTGATCTTCTTGAATATCATATACTATTAATGTTCTATCGCTTCCGTTTTGACCAATTAAGCCAACGTATCTATCATCATTAGATTGATTTCCTTCTCCGTAACCAAAATCTAAACTAGAATAATCACTAAAAGTTCTTAAAGTTACTCTAGTATTGTTAAGTACATTAAACTTAACAAATTGGTTTCCAGGAGTACCATACATATAATTAGGTTCTGTATTAGCCCATCTACCATAAGATGGAATGTCTCTCCAGTATAAAAAGTCAAAAGTTTCTCCATCTAAAATTGCCGCAGGATAACCTGCTAATTTAATTAAAGAGCCATCAGAGTTCCATGTCTGGTCTTTAGCATAATTATGTCTAACTCTTATAGAACTAGTTCCAAAAACGTTTTTATCGCTTATTCTAGTAATGGTACTTCCAGATAAATCTTCGGTAAAAGATTCTAAATAATCAGGAAATGCTCCTGTAGGTGCTTCGTAAGAATCGTAATTTACTGTAGAAAGTAATACTTGTTCAGGATAATTTTGGGCTTTTAAAATTGTGACACTTGATAATAAAGATAATAATAAAGCTTTTTGTAATTTTCTGTTTGTCAGAAATTTAGTCGATAAATTTTTATTCATTTTTAAGGGATATTGCTATTAATCAAGTGCTAAACTAAAATATCAATTAATAAAAAAATTTAAACATTCATTATATTCGATGAAATACACATCAATTGTAAGGTTTAAATTACATTTTAAGCATTTTGTAGGCTTTTATTCACCTTTAATCGGTTTTTATTCAATTCGTTACGCATTAATTTACGTACATAATGAAAGTATATATACGCATGTTATTGCAAATTAGATTTTTTTATTTAAAAAAAATAAAAAAAAGCTAAATACCTGATAATCTTTATGTAAGAAAAAATAACAATACAGTTTAAATACAAAAGTGGTATTTCATCTAATATCTATTAAGTAACTGTTTTAAAATCTAAAAATACACTACATTTATTGAGCTATTAATCAAGGTTAAGTTCTTATACTTAACCCTACAATCAAGAATTTTTTGAAAAGAAAAAAACTTGCTTTTATAATACCTAGCCTTAAAGCTGGAGGTGCAGAACGTGTTGTTTCTACATTAACCAATCAATTAATTAAAGATTTTGATATAGTTATTGTGGTTTTATACACTTGTGTACCTTTTTACAATTTAAACTCTAATATAAAAGTTGTATTCTGCAAAGACAACTATAATAGTACGCCTACTTTTTTTCAATCTATCTCTAATCACCTAGCGCTAAAGAATACATGTAAAAAAGTAATTTTAAAAGAAAATGCAGATATCATTATTGGTTTTACAACCATAGCTAATATATATAGTGTTTTAATAGCCAAACAAATTAAAGTTCCTTCAATTATTAGCGAACGTATTCATCCGCAATTTGGTAGTATTAGCAGTTTTTGGGTAAAAGCGAGAAAGTTAATTTACCCAAAAACCAATGCGCTTGTCATACAAACAAAAGAGATAAAAAACTATTTTACTAAATACATACAAGCAGAAAAGGTTAAAATCATTAATAACCCATTAGCAGAAGAATTAGTAATACAGAGAGATACGCACACTTCTAAATCAAACCATATTATATGTGTTGGCAGATTAACAGAGCAAAAAAACCAAGAGCTATTAATACGTGCTTTTGCAAACATAAAAAGAAACGACTGGAAACTTTTATTAATAGGTGAAGGCAACAAAAAAGAAGCCTACAAACAACTAGTAGATAATTTAAAATTAAATGATAGTATTGACTTTATAGGAAATGTAAAAGATGTTTCTGCTTATTATAATAGTGCTAAAATATTTGTTTTACCATCTAACTACGAAGGTTTCCCTAATGCGCTTATAGAAGCCATGTATTTTGGTCTTTCTTGTATTGCAACAAATTGTCCTTCTGGACCTTCAGAAATAATTAATGATGGTGAAAACGGATTTTTAATTCCTGTTAAAGACCAATTAGCATTAGAACAAAAACTTTCAACATTAATAAACAATAACAATTTACAAATTCAATTTAAAGAAAAAGCGATACTTAGTACCTCTGTATTTGAAGCACAACATATAGCCAACAAATGGAAAGAGTTAATTTATAAATTTTTATAATAAAATGCAGTTAACCAATTTATTACCTATATATAAAGAACACAAAAAACATAACTTTAGTTATACCTTTACCGTATTTACTCCTATTTATAATAGAGCAAATACGCTAAATCGTGTTTTTAAATCTTTAAATGCCCAAACTTTTAAAGATTTTGAATTGGTTTTAATTAATGATGGTTCTAAAGACAACTCGCATGAAGTAGCTTTAGAATTAATAAAAACAGCTACATTTCCTGTACACTATATAAATAACACAATAAACAAACATAAAATGGCGTGTTTTATGCAGGCCATACAAATAGCTAAAGGTGCTTTTATTTTACCTTTTGATTCTGATGATGAATGTACTGCAGATGCTTTACAGGTATTTAAAAAAGAATATGATGCTATACCAAAAGAAAGACAAAAAACCATAAGCGGAGTTACTTGTTTATGTAATGACCAATTTGGCAATTTAGTTGGCGAGCCTTTTAAAACTTCTCCTTATTACAGTAATACCTTTAAACAACAAATGGAGCAACCAAATGCTTCAGAAAAATGGGGTTTTACTAAAACAGAGATTTTAAAAAATATTAAGGTTAACAGAAATATTTTTTCTCGTGGTTATATACCTGAAGGTGTTATTTGGGAACTCATTGCCAAACAAGGCTTTGAAACAAAATACATAAACACCACACTACGAACCTATTATTTAGATACAGAAAATGCTATTTCTATACAAAACCATGAAAAAGATGCTTTTGGTATGGCCATCTATTCTTTATCTATTTTAAACTGGTATTACCAAGACTATTTATACAAAAAACCACTACTCTTTTTAAAACGTGTATATACATTATTAAGAGCATCACAATATTTAGAATTTAACTTAAAAGAGTATCAAAAAGCTATTAAAAGTAACCTATTAAAACTTTGTTTCACCATTGGGTGGCCCTTAAAAAAACTATTATAAATTAATTGAAACTAAGCAACTACATACCATCCTTAAAAAAGGCAATTAAAAATCCTACAGTGATAAATATTATTACTGTAGCTGTGATTAGTATTGTAGTAAAAGGACTAGGGTTTTATAAAGAAATTATTGTTGCAGGTTCTTTTGGTTTGTCTGAGTTGTTAGATACTTTTTTTATAGCTGCATTACTTCCTGGGTTTATTAATGAGGTTTTCTTAAACGCTTTTAAAGCCGTATTTATACCTAATTATATAGCCGAAAAAAAATCTACAAACAAAATTGGCGCCTTTCAATCGGCAAGTTTTATTATAACACTAAGTGTTGCAGCTATATTTATTATTATTTCGTATTTATTTACAGATGTGTTTTTAGAAACTTTTTTTAAAGGACATACTCCAGATTACTACGCCTTAATTACAACACAGCTATACTATCTGCTCCCTTGTATTCTTTTTTGGGGATTTGCATCCTTAATAAGTGGCCTATTAAATATTTATGATGAGTTTAAATATGCATCTATCTATCCTGTATTTACCTCTATTGCAATGATAGTTTGCCTTGTGTTTTTTAAAGAGCAACTTCAAGAAAAAGTACTAGCTATTGGTATGCTTATAGGTAGTATATCGCAATTTATCTTTTTACTAATAGTAGCTATAAACAAACAAATTATAAAAATTGCAAAACCAGATTTTTTAGGTTTTCACACACAAACCATGTTTAAACAAGTTCCTGCTAAAGTGTCTTCTGGTTTTTTAACAGGATTAATTTCTGTTACAGATCAGTTTTTTGCAGCACAATTAATTATAGGCTCTATTACAGCATTAAATTACGGATTGCGTATTCCTGCATTTTTTACTGCAATAATTGTTATGGCTTTAGGTAACGTGCTACTTCCCTATTTTTCAAAATTATCTTTAACCAATAAAGACGAAGCATTTAAAAAGCTATACTACATTTTAAAGCGTTTATTTCTTGGCTTAATTGTAGTAAGTGTAGTACTTATATTTCTTTCTGATTTTATTGTAGAATTATTTTTTGAACGAAATGAATTTTCATCAGAAGACACTAAAATAGTAGCAAACATTCAACGTATGTTTTTAATTGGTCTTCCTTTTACTATCTGCGGAAACATTATTGTTAGGTTTTTAACTAGTATTAATAAAAACACTTTTATGGCTTACATTTCATTTGTAACAGTTCTCTTAAACATTGTTTTAGATATTGTATTAATGAAATATTATGGTGTATTTGGTATTGCATTATGTACAGCCTTATTACAGGTGTTTAGAAGTTTAGTATATTTAAAGTACACTACTAATCAGCAAAAAGTTTTAGCTACATGAAAGAAATACTAAAACATAGCATACTTGCACTAACCATTTTAAACCTACCTACGTTTGGTTTAATATCCTTTAATCCTGCTTTAGGATCTTTAGCTGCTGCACTATCCTTAGTTTCTTTAGCATTGTACTATTTTTTTATTAAAAAAAGTAAACCATTGCTGGCTCTATTATTAATAGGAATACTATACTACTCTATTTCTGGATTTAGCTTTTCTGGCGAATTAGAAATGTTTATTAAAGATATTTTTAGGTACTTTTTATTTATTTTATCGGTTACAGAGGTTGCTAAAAACACCACAAATGGAGAGGCTTGTTTTTATTTGGTAATTGGTGCTATAAGTGTAATATTAAATGCTTTAGTTTTTTCTGATGAATATGGTAGATACGCTGGTTTTTATATTAATCCTAATCGCGCAGGATTAGTATGTATTTTAGGCTTTGCGTTTACCTATAGATTGGCAAATAAAAAATATAAATTAATTGCTCAATTAATATTTACGCTAGCAGGTATTGCAACACTTTCTCGCTATTTCTTACTCCTTTTATTATTGGTAAATATAACTTCACTATTTGCAAACAGAAAGAATATTATTGGTTTACTCGTGGGAGCTGTAGGTATTGTTATCATTATAAACACTCCTGCTTTTCAGCTTAATAAAGACAGATTTAATGCCCTTGAAAGCTTTTTTAGCGAAGGAGAAGTTAAAACCACAACCATAACTAGAGAGTCTAGACAAGAAACCTGGGCGCTTTATACAGATGCTATATTAAACAACGCCTTAATTGGTAATGGTTATGGTTCTATGCAAGGACATCAAGGAGACACCGTTGGTATTAAAGTTGGTGTACACAACACGTATTTAATGGTTTTAGGTGAAGCAGGAATACTTCCTTTTTTATTGCTGTTAATCTTTTACACAAGCATGGTTTTTAAAAGCTTAAGGTACTTTTCTACAAAACCAGAATACTTGTATATGTCTTTAATAATGGCATCATATTTAATGGTTTCTCATAATTATTTTTACAACTATATCATTCTATTTTTCACCATATGGCTATACACAAGATTTAGTATTGAAAAAGAAAATGAAGAAAACTTAATAACAGAATAACTATGTGTGGTATATACGGTTCTACAATAAAATACACGCCTCAACAAGTTAAAGAAAAACTTGCCAGAACGGCTTTTAGAGGTCCAGATGCAACACATTTTACTTTTATTGGTAAAAACGAAAGTATCATTTTAGGACATAATAGATTGTCTATAATTGACCTAGACCCAAGGTCTAACCAACCGTTTATTTACAAACACATACATATTGTTTTTAATGGTGAAATTTATAATTTTTTAGAAATAAAAAAACAATTACAAAACTTAGGATACGCTTTTAAAACAACTAGTGATACAGAAGTAATTTGTGCTGCTTACCTAGAATATGGCGAAGCTTTTATAAACCAACTAAACGGTATGTTTGCTTTTGTTATATATGATGAAAAAAAACAGCTTTTATTTGGTGCTAGAGACAGAATGGGTCAAAAACCATTTTACTATTATATAGGAGAAAAAGGTTTTGAATTTGCCAGTCAGATTTCATCTATACAACTACACAATACCAATTTATCTATATCTAGCAAAGCTATTTCACAGTATTTAACCTGGGGAAATATTCCTGATCCTCTTTCTATATTTAACGAAATAAAAAAACTAGAAGCTGGTTACTCTTTTACTTTAGACTTAACAAGCAACACCTTTAGTAAATCTCAATATTGGGATATTTCAAAAAACAACAAGAACTTATTTACAGGTTCTTATAAAGAAGCAAAACAAGAACTCTCTTATTTAATTAAAGACGCCTCAAGTATACGATTATTTGCAGATGTTCCTGTTGGTGTATTTCTTTCTGGCGGAATTGATTCTTCGGCTATTGCAGCTTTAGCATCAAAAAGCACAAATAGTAAAATAAAAACATTTTCTGTAAAATTTGATGAAAAAGGATTTGATGAAAGTAAATATGCAAAACAAGTAGCAGATCATTTACAAACAGAACATCATGTTATAAATTGTAATTATTCTGAAGGTTTAGATTTAATAGAAAATTTTAGTCATTATTATGATGAACCTTTTGCAGATGCCTCTGCAATACCATCTATGTTATTAGCTAAACACACAAGAAAACATGTAACAGTAGCACTTTCTGGTGATGGTGGAGACGAGAGTTTTATTGGTTACACACGTTATAAATGGATGAAACAAGTGCAAGCGTTTTACGCTATTCCATCAGGATTAAGAAAATTTTCATCCAGCCTTATTAAAAGGCTTCCATATTACAAATTAAAGATGATTGCGCAAGGTTTAGAGCAAAATTCGTTAAACGATTTATACCTGGCTATTAGTAGCGGAATTGACAATTCCTGGCTACAAAACACCAATGATTACACCAATGTTTCTGAAGTAAAGTACTTGAAAGAAACCGATAAAAACTTGGTAGAACGTATTTCTGATTTCGACTTAAAAACCTATTTAAATTGGGATATTAACACCAAAGTAGACCGAGCAACAATGGCATACTCACTAGAAGCTAGAGCACCTCTTTTAGATTATAGAATTGTAGAATTTGCACGCTCTTTACCTACAGAATTTAAATACCAAAGAAACAACCAAAAACGCATTTTAAAAGATGTGCTTTATGAGCATGTACCAAAAGAAATTTTTAACAGGCCAAAAGCGGGTTTTACTATGCCTTTTGCCAATTGGTTTAGAGCAGATCTTAAAGATTTTGTATTAGATACATTAACAGAAGACACCCTAAAACAAATACCAAATATAAACGTAAAAGAAGTACAATTACGCATAAACCAACATATGCAAGGTACATGGAATAGATACCCACTAATCTGGAAATTATTAGTACTTAAACAATGGTTAGATAAAAACGGAAACACTTTTTCTATACAATAATGAGCAAAAAAAAGATTAAAATAACATTTGTAATTCCTTCACTAGCAGCTGGTGGTGCAGAGCGTATTTTATCTTTTGTAGCCCAAAATTTAAACAAAGAGGTTTTTGAACCCACACTTTTAGTCATTGGTTTTAAAAAAGATACCGTTTATCAAGTAGATAATTTACATGTTATTTACTTAAACAAAACAAGAGTATTAAAAGCTGTATTTGCAATTACAAAACATTTTAAAACACAAAAGCCAGACATAGTAGTTAGTTCTATTTTTCATTTAAACACCATTATTGCTTATGTATCTATAGGTTTTCCTAAAATAAAATTTGTTGCTAGAGAGGCTAATGTTTTAAGTGTATTAGCACAACACGACAGAGGTAACAGATTAAACTTATCTAAAAAATTAATTGTAAAAGCATACCAATTAGTAGACTGTTTAATATGTCAATCTAAAGACATGCAACAAGATATGATTGCTAATTATGGCGTTTTAAAGAGCAAAACAGCCTTAATTAATAACCCAATAACAACAAATACAAACCCTAAAACACAAGAAAGAGATAGTAACAAACCGCTTCAAATCATTACTGTTGGCAGACTAAGCAAAGAAAAAGGCCATGACAGAATTATTGAGGTACTGTCGCAATTAAAATTTCCTTTTCAATATTTTATGATTGGAAATGGAAATGAAAAAGAAAATATTGTAAATTTAATTCGCACCAAAGGAATTGAAAATCAGGTAACTCAAATAGACTACACTAAAGATGTAGAAAAATATTTGAGAAAAAGCGATGTGTTTTTACTTGGTTCTTATTCTGAAGGTTTCCCTAATGCACTAATAGAAAGCTGTGTTGTTGGCACACCAATTATAGCGTTTAATGCTCCAGGAGGAATTAATGAAATTATTGAACCAGGTAAAAACGGTTTTATTGTAAATACTGTAGAAGAATGTATTAAAGAACTAACCAAACTTAACAATCAATATACATTTTCTCCTAAAACTGTTAACCAAATAGTTGTTAGCAACTTTAATAGCAAAAAAATTATTAATCAATATGAAGAACTTTTTATTAAACTAACCACAACTTATGTTATTTAACTCCATTGAATATCTAATATTTCTACCTACAGTTTTTATACTGTATTGGCTGCTTAATAAAGACTTAAAAAAGCAAAATATACTTTTACTAATTGCTAGTTATATCTTTTATGCGTATTGGGACTGGACCTTTCTTTCCTTAATTATATATAGTTCTTTTATAGACTATTATATAGGTCTTAAAATTTATGAAACCAATTCTGCAAAAGCTAAAAAGAACTGGCTACGCTTAAGTTTATTCTCTAATTTAGGCCTCTTAGCTGCTTTTAAATACTATAACTTTTTTACCGAAAGTTTTGCAGAAATGATGCTGCTTTTTGGTTGGCAGGTAGACCATGTAACCTTAAATATTATACTTCCTGTAGGTATTAGCTTTTATACCTTTCAAACTTTAAGCTATACTATAGATATTTATAGAGACAAACTTAAGCCTACAAAAAACATTGTTGCCTTTTTTACATTTGTAAGTTTGTTTCCGCAATTAGTAGCAGGACCAATAGAAAGAGCTTCTAACCTAATGCCACAAATTGAAAGCGTACGAAAGTTTAAACAAAAATGGTTTCATGATGGTATTTTTCAAATTGCTGTAGGTTTATTTAGAAAAGTAGTAATTGCAGATAATTTAGGAGTATACGTAGATTCTATTTATGCTAGTCCAGATGTGCATAATTCTAGTACACTCCTTCTTGCAACCATATTTTATTCCTATCAAATATATTTTGATTTTGCAGGTTATTCAGACATTGCCATTGGTAGTGCTAAGTTGTTAGGTTTTAGGTTTAATCAAAACTTTAATCTTCCTTATTTTTCAAATTCTATAGCAGATATATGGCAACGTTGGCACATCTCACTTTCCTCATGGTTACGTGATTATTTATATTACTCTTTAGGAGGAAGTCGTGGTACAGCCCTTTTCACCTTTAGAAACCTAATGCTTACCATGATATTAGGAGGCCTTTGGCATGGAAACACCTGGAATTTCGCCATTTGGGGAGCCATACACGGCTTATTACTTGTAGGTGAAAAAATTATATTTTCTGTTTTAAAAATTAAAAATGCTGGTTGGTTTGGGTACATCTATCCTTTTTGGGTTGTACTACTCTCCTGGGTGTTTTTTAGAGCTAAAGATTTTGAAGCCGCTGGAGTTATTATTAAAAAACTAATTTTCTTCGATTTTAAAATTCCATTTATTGGTGACACTAACGCTATTGTTACAGGATTATCTATGTTAATAATAGGTATGTCTTTAGATTTATATTTATACAGATCAAAGCAAGAACTAGAAACTTTAGGTCGCAGACTTACACCTATAAAACTTGGTGCTGTTGTTTCTGTTATCATCCTGCTAATAAGCTTGTTTTACTCAACATCTAATAACTTTATTTATTTTCAATTTTAAATGTTATGAATAAAAAACAAATCATAAATACACTAAAATTACTAGGTTTTATTATAGTGGTATCTTTTATTATAGATAAAATAGCATACTTTACAATAACTAAAATTAGCGACACGGTTTATTCTGGTCAAGCTATTGGTAAATTAAATCATTACTTAGCTATAAAAGACACCACGAAACTTATTGTTTTTGGTAGCTCTAGAGCAAATCACCATATAGATGTTAAAAAATTAAATCCGTCTAGTTATAATATGGGAGTAGATGGTAAATTTATTGCCTACAGTGCTACATTAATAAAACTACTACCTAAAGATGTTAAACAAACTGTAATTCTTCATGTAGACCCTAATGTTGCTTACAGAGAATACTACAACAGAGAAGAAACAAAAACCTTAATGGTAAAATACCATACTAATGCTGTTATTAAAGAAGAACTAGACAGAGCAGAATTAACAAACCCATTACAAAATTTTTATTGGTGTATAGATTATAACGGATTGGTATTGGGTATTTTAAAAAATGCTGTTTTTCCTAAATATGATTTAGAACATTATTATGGTTATGACCCTATGGAAGTACACAGCACACAAAAAGAAATATTTAAAAAAATACTAGAACGTAATGATAGTATTGTGTGCAAAACTAATTTAAAATTAAACCCTTTATTTAATACCTATTTAAAAGAAATAGAATCGTTTTGCTCTAATAATAACAAAAAACTAATAACCATAACAACCCCCTTATATATTGATAAATGTCCTGAAGATAATAATGCTTTACGCAAAATATTAGAAGATTTAAATATTGAATATCATGATTACAGTAATTTTTTTGAAAACAAAAACAGCACAGATTATTGGGTAGACATAGCACACATGTCTAATGTTGGTGCTGAGATTTTCTCAGAAGCAATACGTAAAGACCTATCTATTAATGATTAGCAAAAAAAACATTTCCCTATTTGTAGCCTCTATAAGTTATGGAGGCACAGAACGTGTAGTTGCCAGACTTTGTAATGAGCTTATAAAATATTACAATGTTACCTTGGTACTTATGTACAATAATATTGATTTACCTATACACAAAGAGGTGAAAATTATTTGCTTGTCTACCAAACAAGAACATTATGATAATTCTTCCCTATTTAAATTAAAAACCTTTTTAATTAGTACTTATAAGTACCCTAAAATAGTTAAGCAACATAAAATAGATGTAAGTATTTCATTTTTAATAAAGCAAAATACTATAAATGGAATTACTAAAATGTTTCAACCAAAACTTAAAACCATTATTAGCGAACGTTGCTTTCCTTCAAAAACATATGGTAAGTTTGGCGAACAATTGGTTCGTTATTTTTACAACAAAAACACTAATCTTTTTTCAAATTCTGTACATATAAATCACGATTTACAAAACAACTTTAATGTTAAAATCCCTAAACATGTTGTTTACAACCCTATTTACACTCGCAAAGAAAAGCCTGATTTTTTAGAGTATAATAACGCTAAACAACCGTTTAAAATAGTAGCTGTAGGAAGGTTAAATCCTGTAAAAAACCAAAAAAGTTTAATAAAAAGCATTGCTCTTATTAACGAAACTGTTTCATTAAATATTTACGGAATTGGTTCTCTTGAAAAAGAATTAAAAGCACTTGCAACTACGTTAAATCTTAATAAAATAGTTACTTTTAAAGGAAACAGTGATACCATAGACCATGAAATACTAAAACACCATTGCTTAGTATTAACATCACTCTCTGAAGGGTTTCCAAACGTAATTCTTGAAGCAATGTCTTTAGGTGTGCCTGTTATAGCTACCAATTGTAAATCTGGCCCTTTAGAACTATTAAATGATAATAAAAAAGTACAAATTGAGGAAGGTGAATTTTACAGAGCTAAATACGGCTTACTAGTAAATGTTGATGATGAGAAAGCTTTAGCAAAGGCAATAACTTATTATAAAAACAACGAAGAAGTAAGAAAAAAATATAGCGACCTAAGCTTTATTAAAGCAAAACAATTTGATATTACTGTAATTGGTAAACAACTAAAAAAAATAATAGATACGCATTTATGTGTGGAATAAACGGCATAATAAGTAGAAACAGTACTCGTGAAAAGATTAGCAATTCATTACAAAAAATGAATCAGCTAATCTATCATCGTGGACCAGATGAAGACGGTTTTTGCATTGAAAACCATCAAAAAACCACAGTAGCTATGGCTATGCGACGCCTTTCTATTATTGACTTGAGTACAGGTAAACAACCCATTTACAATAACGATAAAAGCATTATTATTGTATTTAATGGCGAAATTTACAATTACCAAATCTTAAAAAAACAATTAGAAGACAAAGGCATTACTTTTAAAACAAAAAGTGATACCGAAGTAATTTTAAAACTCTACGAAACGCAAGGAGAAAGTAGTTTTGCTCAATTAGATGGTATGTTTGCTTTTAGTATTTATGACAAAAACAGAAACAAAGTCTTTATAAGTCGTGACTTTTTTGGCGAAAAACCTTTGTACTACTACAACAATGAACATAATTTCTTTTGGGCTTCAGAACTAAAGTCTATAATTAACAATCTCGATACAAAGCCAGAAATCTCTAAACAAGGTTTAAACCTATATTTCAGGCTCACCTACACTCCTGCTCCTTTTACTATTTATAAAGATATTTTTAAACTAGAAGCTAATCATTATATAGATTATGATTTAAATGAAAATAGTTTTACCATTCATAAAATAAATACAGTTAAAAACAAGAAACAAGATATCGCTTTCGCGGAAGCAAAAAAGGAGCTAAAAAACCGAATGCTTCAAAGTATTGAAAGTCGTTCTATTAGTGATGTTCCGCTTGGTACCTTTCTTTCTGGAGGTGTAGATTCTTCCATAGTAAGTTTTGGTTTATCACAAATAAACAATCAAAAAATTGATACTTTTTCAATTGGGTTTGACAAAGCTTCGTTTGACGAAACAGACAAATCTAAACTAGTAGCCAAGCTAATTAACAGCAACCATCATGAGTTTATTATTTCAGAAAAAGATATCGAAAAAAACATTCATGAAATTCTTTTAAATTTTGATGAACCATTTGCAGACTCTTCTGCTTTACCAACTTATTTAGTTGCTAAAAAAACAAGAGATTTTGTAAAGGTCGCCTTAACAGGAGATGGTGGTGATGAGGTTTTTGGTGGTTATAACAAATACTATATTGGCAAACTAAATAGTAAGTACACAAGCCTTGTTCCTGCTTTTTTGCATAATGCTTCAAAAAATGTTTTAAACACACTACTAACCACCAAAGATGATAATAGAGGGAAGCGTTTTAAGCTTAAAAAGTTTGTTAACGCAATAAACTATAATAACGAACATTATTGGAATATAATTTCCTTAGGTTTTTCTAACGATACTGAAAAACTTTTAAAAGCCAAAAAAATACAACCAAGTGTTTTTAACTACTACAAAGAAAAGTCTAAAATAGAGCAGCCTAAAACAGTTCATGAATATCGTGAAATAGACAGATTTATGAGTCTTGAAGGCGATATGCTAGTAAAGGTAGACAGAACAAGTATGCTAAACTCACTAGAATGCAGAGCGCCTTTTTTAAACAAATCGCTTTGGGAATTTGCCAACAGCTTACCAGAAGATTATTTATTAAAAGGTTTTAGCAAAAAACACATTTTAAAAGAAGCTTTTAAAGAAGAGTTTCCTGAAGGTTTTTTAGAAAAATCTAAAAAAGGGTTTGTAGTTCCTGTTGGTGATTGGTTGCGTTCTGGATTAAGAAAAGAACTAGAAAGCTATATAAAAACCCCTTTATTAGAAAAGCAAAACCTTTTTAATATAGATTATATTCAGCAATTAGTAAAAAATCATTTAAACGGTAAAGTAGATAATAGCTATAAGGTATGGACGTTTTATACGTTTCAAAAGTGGTATATTAATTTATATATTAACTAACTAACTAACTAACTAACTAACTAACTAACTAACTAACTAACTAACTAACTAACTAACTAACTAACTAACTAACTAACTAACTAACTAACTAACTAACTAACTAACTACTGTTTTATGTAGCTTTAATAACTCCCCAAAATCTGTATCATAATGCCCTGGAGTAAAAGCACCACAACCAGATTCTGCATGAAAGGTTAATTCACCAAAATATATTTTATCATTTACATGGTAAAAATCTACACGTATATAGCAAAAATCTTTAGCAAAAGTTTCGCCTAAGGCAATCATTTTATCATACAGCTTTGGTTTTTCTACATCACGACCTGTTTTATAAATCCATTGAATATCTAATAAATTCCAATTGGCATCATACAAATTACGTCTATGATCTATTTGCCTGTCAATATCTACTTGTGTAAAAATAAGCTTCCCATTAAAATAATGCATTTTATAATCAAACGGAATTCCTCCATTTTCGTCCATCAGCAGTTTTTCTACAACAACTCTACGTTCAATATTTTTATATTGCCATTCTTTATACCTATAATAGTAGTTTATATTTAAAAACTTAGCGAGTGTATTTTGTACGTTTATCCAGTTATGCTTGCTTTTATCTCTAACAATAATACCACCAGAACTATCGTGATTGGTTTTTATTATAAATGGATAATCTGGTAAATTTTCAGGCACTATATCACGTACATTTTTAGTTTCTAACACTAAAGGAATCAGGTAGTCCTCACCTATTTTTTCTTTAACATACTCCCTAACCTTGTATTTATCTGCACAAATAGTGTGCAGTGGTGTTCTGTCATTTAACTTTAACCATTGTAATTTTTCATTAAAAGTTTTAGGGTTTTCAAAGTTAGGTGTATAACCTAAATTGGTTTTAAACTCTTTTTTAATGACTGTTTTATCAGGTATTAAGGCATAGCGTAAGTATTCGTAAACATTTTTAAATGGCTGAATAACAGCAAAGCCTAATCTTGTATTATGGTAAATGTTAGATATTAATTGCTTCATAATTACGCTTTTGTTTTTATTTTACTTATATCTAATAGGTTTCCTAATTCTAAATCATACTTTTCAGGATAAATGGTTTCTAAGCCACTTCCATGATGAAAAGTAACTTCTCCAAAATACACACTACCTTCAAAATCATACACGTCTATTCTTGCATAGCAAAAAGGAGTAGATAATTTTGCTGCTACAGTAAGCATTTCGGTTAAATTTTTAGGTTTTTCTAAATCTCTTCCGTTGTCCCAAAGTGGTTTATTATCTTTCCATAAAGACCAAGTAAAAGGTAACAAATTCCAATTGGCATCATATAAATTACGTTTATGGTTGGTATATCTATCAATATCTACTTGAATGACTTCTACTTTACCATGAAAACAATGCAATTTATAATCAAAAGGAATATCTCCTGCAGCATTGACTAAAAGTTTTTCGGCTATAACACAAGATTTTATATTTTTATATTGCCACTCTTTACCAGAATAATAATAATTTTTTTTAAGTAATTTTTTAAAATGTTTTTGTGTTTTTTTCCAATTTATAGCACTTTTATCGCTAACAATTAACCCTCCTGAACTATCGTGATTTGCTTTAATTATAAACGGAAAATCAGGAAAATTAGAAGTTATAACATCTTGTGTATTATAACTTTGAAACACTAACGGAATTAAATATTTTTCACCAATAGTTTCTTCTACATACTTTCGCACTTTAAACTTATCTGCACAAGTGGTATGTAAAGGCGTTCTATCATTAAGTTTTAACCAATTAAGCTTTTCGTTTAAAGTTTTAGGATTGTTTAAATCTAAAGTTCTTCCAAAGCGTTTTTTAAAATTTTGCTTTAAAAAAGTAGCATCGTCAATATAATGCGATCTATAATATTGGTGCGCTTGTAATACAGCATTAACTACAGTTTTTACAACCCAAGTATTATGGTATAAATACCTAGCAATCTTTAACATAAATACCTTTTTTATCAATTCTAATGTAGAACAAATTTTAGTAAACTAAAAACTTATCTTATTTTAGTTGTAAATTTATTTCATGAATAAAAGAATCTGTCTTGTTGGTGGTGAAGATGTACACAAACGCATCTCCTTGTCTAGCTATCTTAAAGAAGCAGGTTTTCAAGTAACCATTCTTGGAACTAGCTCACATAAGTTTCCAGATTACATTAACTATGTATCATACAACTTAGTAAGAAATTTCTCTCCTGTCTCTGATGCTAAAACACTTAAATGGTACAAGGATTATTTTTCTAAAAATGAATTTGATGTCATTCATACCTTTGACACTAAGCCTGCCTTTTTATTACCAATAGCTTTAAAAAACACAAAAACACCAATTACAAGAACCATTACAGGGCTAGGCACCATATTTATGTCTAACAGCCTGTATAGTTACACCTTAAGAAAGGTGTATTACACGCTTCATAGAAGCATAAAACATCGCGTTTTTAGTACCATTTTTCAAAATTTTGATGATAAAGATTTATACAAATCCCACCATCTTATAACCGATAAAAACTACAAACTTATTTTTAGTAGCGGAATAGAATTAAAAAACATTACTAAAATAGCGAAACGCAACCATACACCTTTTACATTTATATGTGTAGCACGATTAGTGTATGAAAAAGGAATTATCAACCTTTTAGAAGCTGCCAAAATTTGCAAAGACAAAGGCCATAATTTTAAAATTTTACTTGTTGGCCCTTTAGAAGAAAACAGCAAACGCTTAAACCAAGAAATACTGGATCAATACCAAGATATTGTAGATGTTTTAGGTAGCCGAAATGATGTGTATGATCTATTATTATCTTCAGATGCTTTTATACTTCCAACCTTTAGAGAAGGTTTTGCTAGAGTATTACTAGAAGCAGCAGCAGTTGGCTTACCAATGGTTGCTACCAATGTTACAGGAGTTAGAGAGTTTGCCAGACATGAAAAAGAAGCATTATTAGTTGAGGTAAAAAACTCTGAAGCATTAGCAGATGCCATGATAAGATTGGCTACAGACAAGAGTTTAGCTAATGAATTAGCCCAAAATGCATTAAAACACGTTGAAAAGTTTAGTTTAGAAAACATTTCTAAACAATATATTAATATCTTTAACAAAGCTATTAATCATAAAACGTAACGAAAATGAAAATTCCATTTTCTCCTCCTTTCATTAACAATAATGTAATTAAAGAAGTAACAGACGCCTTAGAATCTGGATGGATTACAACAGGGCCAAAAGTAAAAAAGCTAGAAGAACTTGTTTGCCTGTACACAAAAGCACCTAATGCGCTTGGTGTAAACTCTGCTACCTCAGGACTCATGCTAGCGCTTAAATGGTTTGGTATTGGTGAAGGTGACGAAGTAATTATTCCGGCTTACACCTATGCTGCTACTGCTTTAGCTGTTATTCATGTTGGTGCAACTCCAATAATGGTAGACATAGAAGCGGATTTTAACATCTCTTTAAAAGGTATTAAAAACGCAATAACAGAAGATACAAAAGCAATAATTCCTGTAGATATAGCTGGTTGGCCTTGTGATTATGATGCTATAAACAGTTTGGTAAATAACACTAGAGACCTGTTTCATGCTACACACCCAAATCAAGAAAAACTAGGAAGAATTGTAGTTATAGCAGATGCCGCACATGCCATTGGTGCACAATACAAAAATAAATTTGTTGGTACTACTACAGATATTACAGTGTTCTCTTTTCATGCCGTAAAAAATGTAACCACTGCTGAAGGTGGCGCTATTTGCTTAAACTTACCAGAACCTTTTAATAACCAAGAAGAGTATAATTTTTTACGCTGTTTTTCTTTAAATGGTCAAACCAAAGATGCATTTACTAAATCTAAAGCTGGTGGCTGGAGATATGACATAATATATCCTGGCTTAAAAATGAATCTTCCAGATTTACTTGCAGCTGTTGGTGTAGCACAGTTACCAGAGTATTTTGAAAGTATTTTAGATAAACGAAAAGAAATTTTTTTGTATTACCAAGAATACTTCTCTACTAAAAAATGGGCTATCTTGCCTCCTTTTAAAAACGATAAAAAAATATCTTCTTGCCATTTATACGCTTTACGTATTAAAGACGCTACAGAAGCACAAAGAGATGCTATTATTGATAAAATAGCTGAAAATGGTGTAGCTGTTAATGTACATTTTCAGCCTTTACCTTTATTAAGTTTGTTTAAATCTTATGGTTATAAAATGGAAGATTACCCTAACGCTTTTAATAATTATAAAGCAGAAATATCTTTACCCATTTATCCGCAGCTAACACAAGAACAATTACAGTATATTGTAAGCACAATTACAAAAGCAGTAGAAACCACACTATGATAAAAAGAGTATTTGACATATTTTTTTCCTTGTTAGGCTTAATAATACTTTTTCCAATATTATTAATCATTGCCATACTTATAAAACTAGAATCTAAAGGTTCTATATTTTACAGACAAACGCGAGTAGGCATAAAAAATCAAGATTTTAAAATCTTTAAGTTTAGAACCATGTTTGTAGGATCTGACAAAAAAGGCCTGTTAACACTAGGTGATAATGACGCTAGAGTTACAAAAGTGGGTTACTTTTTACGTAAATATAAATTAGACGAAATACCACAACTAATTAACGTATTACAAGGTTCTATGAGTTTTGTAGGCCCAAGACCAGAAGTAAGAAAATATGTAAACTTTTACTCTCAAGAAGATTTTCAAATACTACAAGTAAAACCAGGTATTACAGACTACGCCTCTATTGCTTTTAGAAACGAAGCTGAACTTTTAAAAGACACTGCTAATCCTGAAAAGTTGTATATTGAAGATATCATGCCAAAAAAAATAGCTTTAAACAAGAAGTATATTGCTAATCCTTCGGTATATATAGATATTAAAATTATTTTAAAAACTTTTTTAAGTATTGTAAAATGAAACTAGAGCAAGGGCATTTTGTAATTTCTTTAGACTTCGAGTTGTATTGGGGCGTTTTTGATGTGCGCTCTATAGAAAATTACAAAAAAAATCTGGAGAAAGTTTCAGAAGTAATACCTAGACTATTACAACTTAGTGACAAGTACAATATTAAACTAACATTTGCTTCTGTAGGTTTTTTATTTGCTTCCACTAAAAAAGAATTAAAACACTTTATTCCTAAAAAAAAACCTAGTTATACTAATGTTAATTTTAGTCCTTATAGATTAATTGATTCTATAGGTAATAATGAAACCGAAGACCCATTTCATTATGCTACATCTTTAATTACACAAATAAAACAAAACGGAAATCACGAAATAGCAAGCCATACTTTTTGCCACTATTTCTGCAATGAAACAGGACAAACAGAAGCAGAATTTGAAGCAGACTTACTTGCCAGTATAGATATTGCCAAACAACATGGTATTGCAATAAAAAGTATTGTTTTTCCTAGAAATCAGATAAACAAAAACTATTTAAAAATTTGTGCAAAACATGGTATTTTAAGCTATAGAGGCACAGAAAAATACTGGATGTACAACACAAAAGACACCAAGCAACTAGGTGAAATAAAACATAGATTTTTTAGATTATTAGATACTTATCTTAATATTTCTGGATACAACACCCACGAACCCATAATGCATCATGGTTTAATAAATATTGCTTCTAGTAGATTTTTAAGACCATATAGTAGCAAATTATATTTTTTAGAAAACTTAAAAATTAAAAGAATTAAAAAAGGAATGACCTATGCTGCAAATCATAAACAAGTATATCATTTATGGTGGCATCCTCATAATTTTGGAAGCAATACAGAACAAAATTTTAAAGCATTAGAAACCCTTTTTATACATTACAACACTTTAAAAACCACCTATAACTTTCAATGTAAAACCATGAAAGAATTAGCAGAACACACTACAAGTTAACTAAACGTTATTTTATATTTATTCTTCTCTCCTACAACACAATAACCATCTTTATCTAAATTTTTAATTGCATATATATTTAATACTGAAATGTCTTCAGGATTTTTATATAATTCATCAAAAACAATAGGTTTTAAAAAAGAATATTTTTCGTGTTGTAAATCAATTAACACCATTGTGTCTAACACTTTTATTTCTTTTAATTTTTCAATAGAATACGCTCTTCTTACAACGGTTTTTGCTTTTTTTCCTTTCAACAAAAACTTAATTTTTACATATTTTTCGTTTACATTTTTATCCCTTAAATACTGCTTTAGCTCATATTTAGACTTAACAAATTTTGCTACAGCAGATGCTACCAAGCTTTTAGAATCATATAAAATATGGTTTTCATAAACATACTCCATATTAGTCCATCTATTTTTATATTCATATTCTCCTTTTGAAAAATCATAAATAGTATATCCATTTTCAAAACACCAATTAAACAGTTTGATTATTGTAGTATGCCCTAAATTAAACCTGTAATAATCAGTATCAAAAGAGGTAATTGCATAAAACATAGTAGTATCAGATAAAAAACTTAAAGACACACCAATTGGCTTATCATTATTACAGATCGTTATCAATAATGCTCGTTTTTCTTGCAGCATTTTAAATATTAACGCATAGTAATAATCCCAAGTTTCTAAGATATCATTACCTTTTTGCAACTCATTAAATCGCTTTGTCAACAAGGCTTTAAACCCTTTCATAATAGTAATATACCTGTCCTTTTCTATGCTGTCATTATAAATAGAATAACTAATATTAAAACAAGTTTCTAGTCGCTCCTGGTTACGTCTAAACTTATATCTTGTGTTCGATTTAAACTGGTTTTTAGCAAAAGCATCATAACTTTCAAAAGCATCTAATTTTGCTAAAAATCCCTTATACTGCTTTACCTTAAAACATTTTAAGTCTGAAAACTCAGGTGCTTCTAAATTAAAATAAGAAGGCACATCATGTAATAAAAATGTATTTCCTTTAAAATCTTTTTCTTCAAGATCTAAAACATAAGACATACCATTGGTTATATTTTTACCAACATTATAATACAAAGGAAACCACTTGCTTTTTACAAAGGCAACATTTTTAATAAATTTAAAGTTTAAACCTTGTTTTGATGCATTAAAAAACTTAGACCAAATAGTAGTAAAGGCCTTGGTAACAAACGGGTTATTTTTCATAAAAGAATTAATAGCTTGCACTAAATTATTACTTATTAAGTACATATCCTAACCTAATACACTATTAAAACAAAAAACAACGTAGCTATAATCTTATATTTTTGTATATTTAACAATAACAGTGACAGATAGTTACAACACTCATCCTTTTAACATACTGATTAACCAAAAAACAGTTACAAAAACATATTATAGCCATATAAATTAAATAAGCAAAAAGCATACATAAATCTAGATAAAACTTAATACCTTTAATATTTAAAATCAAAGAACGTTTAAATGGGTTTTTTGTCGTATTTTTTTGATTTATACTTTAAAAACAATAATATTTATATGGCTATTAATGAATCTAAACTGAATTCTAAAATCTGGTTATCTCCACCACATATGAGTGGACACGAACAGGAATTCATAACAGAAGCATTTAAATTAAATTGGATTGCACCCTTAGGACCAAACGTAAACGGTTTTGAAAACGATATAGAAACATATCTACAACAAAATAGTTACGCTGCAGTTTTAAGCTCAGGAACAGCAGCAATACATCTTGCATTAATACTTTTAGGTGTTAAACAAGGAGATGAAGTTATATGCCAAACAAAAACGTTTGTAGCATCTGTAAACCCTGTGACATATTTAGGAGCAACTCCTATTTTAGTAGATAGCGAAGAACAAACATGGAATATATGTCCTGTTTTATTAGAAAAAACAATAAAAGACAGAATTAGTAAAGGAAAAAAACCAAAAGCAATTATAACCATTAATCTATACGGAATGCCATATAACGTAAAACAAATACATGCCATATCTAATAAATACAGTATTCCTGTTATAGAAGATAGTGCAGAAGCATTTGGTAGTGAGGTTAACGGACAAAAATGTGGTACTTTTGGCGATTTTTCTGTGCTTTCGTTTAACGGAAATAAAATAATAACCACATCTGGTGGTGGCGCTTTAATATGCAAAACCGAAACCTTAAAGAAAAAAGCCATTTTTTTAGCAACACAAGCAAAAGAAGACGGAATAGCATACACACACAACACCATTGGGTACAACTACAGAATGTCTAACATTATTGCCGGAATTGGTAGAGGACAAATAAAAGCACTAGACCATCACGTAGCACTTAGAAGAAGAAACTACAACCACTATTACAAACACTTAAAAAATATTAAAGCCATACGTTTTTTAAAAGAGCCTAAAGGCTACACGTCTAACAGATGGTTAACCTGTGTTTTACTTAACACAAAACAAACACGAGACAATTTACTTAAACTACTAAATGACAACAATATAGAAGCAAGACCATCCTGGAAACCAATGCATCTACAACCCTTATACAAAGATACTCCTGCTTACTTAAACCAAGTTTCTGAAAATTTATTCAAGAAAGGACTTTGCTTACCAAGCGGATCAAGCCTTACCGAAACCGATTTAAATAGAATAACAAAATTAATTATATCATACTTTGATGAATTATAATGACATATTAAGAAAACTAACAGAAAAATACGCATCCAAATGGCTTGTGCTTTTGTTTGATTCTTGTATTGTAATTTTCACCTTCTTTATTGCCTATATAATTAGATTTAATTTTGAAATAGATTTTAATTTTTACAACTTCTTAAAACAGTTACCATTTGTATTTGTTGCTACAATTATCAGCTTTCTTATTGTAAACTCACATAAAGGCGTTGTAAGATTTACAGGTGTTAAAGATGTTGTAAATGTTGTAATTGGTTTAAATATTTTAGCTACTATTTTAATTATTTCAACCTATATCAGCAGAAAATATAATTTTGATAGTGTTTTTGATATTCCTGGATCTATTATTTACATTCATTTATTATTAAATATCTTCTTTTTAATTGGAACAAAGTTTTTTATAAAATCTATGTACAGAAGTCTGTTTCATGATTTTGACAAATTAAAAACAGTTCTTATTTACGGAGCAGGAAACTCAGGAATGATTACCTATGACGCTATTACAAACGATGCAAAAAACAATATTAAAGTTTTTGGATTCTTAGACGATAAAGAAGGGAAAATTGGAAAAAAAATAAACATGCTAAATGTTTATAATCCTAAAAAAATAGACAAGGAATTTGTAGAAAAAAACAAAATAGACGAAGTAATCATCTCTATTCAAAGCATTAACTCTAATAGACTACTAGAGATTTCTGGGTCCTTTTTTGCGCTAAACTTAAAAGTAAAAATTGTACCAGACGTACAACATTGGATTGATGGAGACTTAAGCATAGGACAAATAAAAGACATTAAAATAGAAGATCTTTTAGGCAGAGAACCAATACGTATTGACAACCCTTTACTAATAGACGAATACAACAACAAAGTACTTTTAGTAACAGGAGCAGCAGGATCTATAGGTAGCGAATTGGTAAGAAAACTAAGTCATTTTAAATTTAAAAAATTAATAATTATTGATAATTCTGAATCTGCTTTATATGATTTACAGCAAGAACTTAAAAGAAATAAGATTACCAACACTGAAACCATTGTTGCAGACGTAAGAAATAAACAACGATTAGATCAAATTTTTAACATCTATAAACCACAAATCATATTTCACGCAGCCGCATATAAACATGTTCCTTTAATGGAAAAAAACCCATTCGAAGCAGTTAGCGTAAATGTTTTTGGCACATATAATGTTGCAGAATTAGCCATGAAACATGGAGCAGATAAGTTTATACTAATTTCAACAGACAAGGCCGTAAACCCAACAAATGTAATGGGTGCCACAAAACGAATTGCAGAAATAAGCATATTCTGCCAGAAAAAAATTGTAAAAGGAAAAACAAAATTTATCATTACAAGATTTGGCAACGTACTAGGGTCTAACGGCTCTGTAATTCCGTTATTTAAAAAACAAATAGAAACAGGAGGACCATTAACTGTAACGCACAAAGACATCATTCGTTATTTTATGACAATTCCTGAAGCCAGCCAATTAGTTCTAGAAGCAGCAGCCATGGGATTGGGTGAAGAAATATTTGTTTTCGACATGGGAAAACCTATTAAAATAATAGACTTAGCTAAAAATATGATAGCACTTTCTGGATTAAATTACCCAGAAGATATTGATATAAAAATAATAGGATTAAGACCTGGAGAAAAAATATTTGAAGAACTATTAATAGATGGCGAAAACACAAAACCTACCTATAACGAAAAAATAATGATTGCAAAATGTAAAGAAGTAACCAAAGAACAACTAGATAAAATAAAAAAATTATTAATGCACGACTCCACATCCTCAAATATTGAAATCGTTTCTTTAATAAAAGACATAGTACCAGAATACAACCCTAACAACACTAAATATGATGTTTTAAACATAAAATAAACTTACAAAAAAAACGCTATTAATCATGAAACCACTTTTTAACCAACCAAAACGCAACTTGCTTGCTACCTGTATTGCTTTTTTATTATTTGCATCATGCGCCACAAGACAAGACGTTGCTTACTTTCAAGACGAACCACTTGAAAACTATGAAGAAGTAGATTTTAACACAGACATCATCTACAAAACCAATGACAAACTCTCTATCATTGTATCTTCAATAGATCCTGAAGCCGCTAGACCTTTTAATTTACCTACAATTTCTGAAGGACAATCTGCTATTGTAACACAAGGAAGCACCAAAATGCAAACCTATTTAGTAGACAAATTTGGAAACATTGAATTTCCTGTTCTTGGACAACTTAAAGTTGGAGGTTTAGGCAGAACCGAAGCCACAGAATTAATTAAAGAAAGATTAAAAGAATACCTAAAAGACCCAATTGTAAATATTAGACTAATAAACTTTACCGTTACTATACTTGGTGAAGTACGTAATCCTGGAACATTTGTTTTAGAAGACGAAAAAATATCTCTTTCTGAAGCCTTAGGTTATGCAGGAGACTTAACCATTCACGGCAGAAGAGACAACGTTTTACTTATTAGAGACAATAACGGACAAAAAAAATACGCAAAATTTGATTTAACCTCTATTTCTGTAGTAAATAACCAAAGTTATTATTTAACGCAGGATGACGTTATCTACGTTTCACCAAACAAAGCTAGAATACGCTCTTCTACATACAACCAAAACACAGCAGTGGTAATTTCAGCACTCGCTGTATTAGTCTCACTTACCGCAATAATTGTAAATTAATAACCTTACTAATGAATAATAACGCTGCAAATCAAAAAGAGCATTTTAGAGACTTAGTAGATCCGTATTTAGGAAAATGGAAACTAGTCCTTCTTTGTGTTATAGCTGCAATAGCTTTAGCTCATTTATATTTAAGATACGCTACATACCAATACAAAGCTAGTGCTACAATACAAATTAAAGACGAAAGACAAAGCACAAAACTACCAGAACTTTCTTCTTTACAAAACTACGGCTTGTTCAAAAAAGACCTAAACAACGTTTTAGACGAAGCTGAAATTGTTGGCTCAAGAGAGCTAATAGAACAAGTAGTTAAAGAGCTAAAATTTAATATTCAATATTATGTTGAAGGAAGAATACAAAAACACGAAGTATACGTTAATCCTCCACTAAACCTAAACTTTAGCGCACCAGACTCCATACTTTTTCAAGCCGATACTATTTTAAATGTAAAAATACACTCTAAAACACAATTTTTACTAAAAGGCATAACCGAAAGCGAAAAAATATGGAAATCTAAAGATCAAAACATTGAAGACCAAGGTGTGCTTCATAGTTTTGGACAACCAATAAAAACAGGATTTGGAGATATTATTATAACACCAAACCTAGATCAATATGCTACTAAAATTGGATCAAATATAACTATAGAAATCTCTCCTATTAGCAAAATAACAGGAAACTATAAAGGCAATTTACGTATTGAAACCAAAGAATACTCTAGCATTATTAAACTTTCTATATCAGACAACAACAAAGATAAAGCTTCTTTATTTTTAAGCAAACTAATTGAAGTTTACAACAGAGACGTTGTTAAAGACAAACAACAAGTAGTAGAGATTACTTCAGATTTTATTAATAGCAGACTTGAAATTGTCTCCAGAGAATTAGGCCAAGTAGATTTAACTGCAGAAACTGTTCAAAAAAGAAACAGACTAACAGATATTGCAACACAATCTAACATCTTTTTACAAAACGAAAGAGACAATGAAGCACAAATAATAAATACAAGCAATCAAATTCAACTTATAGAATATATGAAAGATTTTGTGGATGAAAACAGTGAATCTTCAGATCTTTTACCTGCAAACATAGGTATTGCAGAAAATTCTATTAGTGAAATTACTAGAAGACACAACGATCTAGTCATAGAAAGAAACAGGCTTTTAAAACACTCTAGTGAAAAAAATCCAACCGTTGTAAATTTAACCAACCAAATTAATGAGTTAAAAGGAAATTTAAATCAAAATTTAAACAACATTAAATCTTCTAATGAAATTACTTTAAGCGCGTTAAACGAAAAAGCGAATAAAATTAGTGGTCAAATTTACACCACGCCAACAAAACAAAGACAGTTTAGAGATACGCAAAGACAGCAAAACATAAAAGAATCACTATACTTATATCTGCTTCAAAAACGTGAAGAAGCCGCTATTTCTCATGGTATCTCCTCTCCTAACGCCAAAATTGTAGACAATGGTTACGCTAGTGAAAAACCAGTTTCTCCAATAAAACCAATAGTATATTTATCTGCTCTTATTTTAGGAGCTAGCTTACCAATTGGTTTAATATACTTATTTCAATTACTAGACTCTAAAGTACACACAATAAAAGATATTAAAAAGAATATAGACGTACCGTATTTAGGAGATATACCAAAATCTAACAATCGTAAAAAACTAATTGAAAAAGTAGATTACTCTGCTAAAGCAGAAGCCTTTAGAATGGTAAGAACCAATATAGATTTTATGCTTCAAGGTATTACAGATAGAGCTAAAATTATATTTGTTACTTCTACCACAAATCAAGAAGGAAAATCACACACTTCAATAAATCTAGCTTCTTCTCTTTCTTATTCAGAAAAGAAAGTACTTTTAATAGAAACAGATATCAGAGTACCTAAAGCTACTAATTACTTAAAAATTAAAAACGATAAAGGCATCACTAACTACATTGGTAACGAAAAACTTACCGCTAAAGAGGTAACAACTCAAATAGAAGACAACCCTTTTTTAGAAGTAATTTCAGCAGGAGTAGTACCTCCTAACCCTTCAGAATTACTAATGAATGATCGTGTAGGTGAGCTTTTTGAAGCAGTTAAAAATAAATACGACTACATTATTGTAGATACAGCTGCTGTTGGTCTAGTTACAGACACCTTACTTATTAGTAAATATGCAGACATGTTTGTTTACGTAGTAAGAGCTAATTATATAGACAAACGCCAACTACATATAGCACAAACCATGTACTCAGAAAAACGCTTACCTAATATGGCAATACTACTAAATGCAGTAGACCATAAAAAATCTGGAAGCTACACCTATGGTTATGGTAAAAACCCAATCAAGAAAAAATGGTGGAAATTCAAGAAAAACAAGTAGCATACTAAAGCAAAAAAATCCCGAAAATTTCGGGATTTTTTTTTATTCTTTAAATAATATCAATCAGCTTTTTTAAACATTTATTGATATTGGTATTTATAAAACATTCTTTTTAAACACAATATATTAACCAAATTAAATATTTAGTTTTAAGCGCATTAATACTAATCAGACAAAGTAAAGATTCAACTTAACAAAAGAACAAAAACCACTCTTACCTTTGTGATTTTCTACGTTGTTTTTCTTTTTTCAACAAAGTTAACTCTCTACCTGTTTGTCCTGCTACAGAAGTATTTTCTTCTGCTCTACGAATTAAATAAGGCATCACATCTTTTACAGGACCAAAAGGTATATACTTTGCAACATTATATCCATAATGCGCTAAATTATAACTTATATGATCACTCATTCCGTAAAGTTGACCAAACCAAACCCTAGCATCATTATTAACTATGTTTTTTTCTTTCATTAAATCCATAACCAAATAACTACTATCCTCATTATGCGTACCTACAAAAACAGACATAGAATCAATATGATCTAGCATATACGCTACAGCTTCATTAAAATTCTCATCTGTTGCTTGTTTACTAACACAAATAGGTGAAGTATAGCCATATTTTTCTGCTCTTTCATTTTCTTTCTCCATATAAGCACCACGAACCAATTTATAACCAAGAAAATAATTATTCGCTTTGGCTAAAGCTGCTTCTTTTTTCAAAAAAGCCATTCTATCATGCCTATACATTTGCAAAGTATTATACACAATAGGTTTTTCTGTATTATACAATTGCATCATTTGCGTAACCAAAGCATCTGCAGCATCTTGCATCCAGCTTTCTTCACCATCAATTAAAACAACAACATCTTTTTCTTTGGCTGCTTTACACACCGTATCAAACCTAGCAACCACTCTATTCCACTCTTCCTGCTCTGTTTCAGTTAGCATTTTTCCTTCGCCTAATTTTTGATACAAATAAAACCTACCAAAACCTGTTGGTTTAAAAACCACAATTGGCATGCTCTCTTTTTCATCTGCAAAATTTAAAATCTTTAATATTTTGTGCATTGCAGCATCAAATTCGGTTTCATTCTCTTTTCCTTCAACAGAATAATCTAACACAGAACTCACTCCTTTTGTATACATGTTTTCTATAACATACAAGCAATCATCTTCACTTACACCTCCGCAAAAATGATCAAAAACAGTAGAACGTATTAAGCCTTCTATTGGTAAATTAGCTTTTAAAGCAAAATTGGTAGCAGCTGTACCAATACGAACCAAGGGTTCGTTAGAAATCATTTTAAACAAAAAATAAGCTCGCTCTAATTGAGAGTCATTTTTTAACGCAAAAGCAATTTCTGTATTTTCAAAAATTTTATCTGAATGCATAACAATAATAAATTATTGAACAAATATAATTCAAGTCTATCATATTTGATTAATTTCTCCTTATTTTTACCCTAAAATAATTACATTATTAATGACACCTATTAACACCCAAGATTACAGTATTTATTTCAATAAAGACGCTTATAAAGCTCTAAATGAAAACTTAAACACAGCTAACTATTCTAAAATATTCTTTATAGTAGATGAAAATACTAACGCAGACTGTATTCCTTTTGTTTTAGCCAATATAGAATCTGAGATTAGTTATGATATATTAGAAATTGAATCTGGCGAAGAAAATAAAAACCTAGACATATGCTTAGGTCTTTGGGAAGCACTATCTGAGCATGGAGCAGACAGAAAAAGCCTTATTATTAATATTGGTGGTGGTGTAATTACAGACTTAGGTGGCTTTGTTGCTTCTACCTTTAAACGCGGCATTAGATTTATTAACATTCCCACTTCACTACTAGCAATGGTAGACGCTTCAATTGGCGGAAAAACAGGAATAGATCTAGGACATTTAAAAAACCAGATAGGTGTTATAAACACAGCTGAAATGGTACTGATAGACACTGCTTTTTTAAGCACGTTACCAGAAAACCAAATGCGTTCAGGCCTAGCAGAAATGCTTAAACACGGCTTAATCTCTAATAAAACCTATTGGAATAAATTTTTAGACCTTTCCAAGCTTACAACAGAAGATTTAGACGTGTTAATTTATGAATCTATTCTTATAAAAAAGAACATTGTAGCGCAAGATCCTTATGAAGAAAATATTAGAAAAACCTTAAATTACGGACACACCTTAGGACACGCTATAGAATCTTATTTTTTAAGCAATGAAGACAAAAAACCCTTACTACATGGCGAAGCTATTGCTGTAGGTATGATTTTAGCTAGTTATATCTCTACCAAACTTACAGGACTTAACGAAACAACTAACCAAGAAATTAAATCTACAATTCTAGACACTTTTAACAGAGTTACTTTTAAAGAAGAAGACTACAACCCTATTATAGAATTACTTATTTACGACAAAAAGAACGAACATGGAAACATTCACTTTGTACTTCTTGAAGACATAGGAAAGCCTGTACTAGACTGTAAAGTTTCTAATGAACTAATAATTGAGGCTTTTAAATTTTACGCATCTTAATTTATTAACTTAAAAATTTTGTAACTTTAAATCGCTTGTTAAAGAAATACTATTGATTTATTAACTTAAATACTCTAGTTATGCAAAGATTAATTGTAGATTACAAAAAACTAACACCAGAACTCCTGGAGTTATTGACAAAAAAGTTTCCTGATGGCTATGGAGACAAAGACATTATTGTTTTTGACAACCACAAAAATGAAACCATTGAAGCTGTTGAAGTTAAAACAGAAGAAGCTGTTTACTTAGTAAAAGTAAGTAGTAAATTACATTACACCATGACTAATTTTGATAGTAATGATGATTTTCTGTTAAATAATTCTGGACATATTGTTTTTGATGAAGAGGAGTAATTACAAATACCTTTCTTCAACCACTTGACTATGGTGTTTTACATGACCAATTACAATAAAACCTATAGCTCTAACAGACATATCTCCTCCACTTGCTTTACCGCTCTGCAAAAGCATTTGATTGGTAAAACTTTTAAATAGACTTATTGTTGACTCTCTTACGTGAGTAAACTCTTCAATAAGCGCCTCTTTAGTTCTTCTATTAGCAACACTAGACAAGGTATACGCATTTTCATCAAAACCTGGTAATTCTGTTTTATCGTTTCTAGAAAAACGCAATGCACGATAAGCAAAAACACGTTCTGTATCTATCATATGCTGTATCACCTCTTTAATAGTCCACTTTCCTTCTGCATAAGCATACATCATTTTATCTTCTGGCAAACTATTAAAAAAACGAAGCGCATCTACTAAACCTTCACTTAAACCTTCTAACAAGCTTAAATCTCCAACTTTATTAATATATGTTTTATAATATTCGTTATACTCTAACGCACTAATATCTACTGTTTTCATTTTAAGAAATAAAAAAAGCCCTTTACAAAGAAAAGGGCTTCTGTTTTGTTGTTTTTGTTTTTATAATTCGCTAAAAATAGAATGCATTAAACGCTTTTTATCGTTAATACTCTCTTCTAAAGATATCATTGTTTCTGTTCTGTAAATACCTTCAATATCATCTAGTCTAAATATAATATCTTTTGCGTGCTCTGTGTTTTTAGCTCTAATCTTACAAAAAATATTAAATTTGCCTGTAGTAATATGAGCCACAGTAACATTAGATATTTCATTTATTCTTTCTAACACAAATTTAGTTTGTGATGTGTTTTTTAAAAACACTCCAACATACGCAATAAATGAATACCCTAATTTTTTATAATCTAAAGTTAAAGAAGACCCTTTAATAATCCCTGCATCTTCCATTTTTTTAACTCTAACATGAACAGTTCCTGCAGAAATCAATAATTTTTTTGCTATATCTGTAAAAGGAACTCTTGTATTTTCAATCAACATATCTAATATCTGATGATCAATTTCGTCTAATTTAAACTTCGCCATTTTTCTAATAATATTATATTTTAATCAAAAATAATACATTTTTATTGATTTTTATATACTAAATATTAAGATTCTATTAATTTTAATGATAATTTTTCATTATTCAGAATTACTAAATCGTTTTCGTAACCCTCAAATACAATCTCATTATCAATAGTGAACACCAAAGAACCTTTAGCATCATAGCTTTTATGTGCATAAAAAGAGTTGGCCTTTGTGATTTTTTCAATTTTAGGAACAAAAACAACACTTTCTCCCTGTAATCGCTCCTGATATTGCACAGTAATATCTACCAACTCACCTTGCTCTACTACTCTGGCATTCTTTATAATAACATCATAAAAAAGCTTTTGATTTTCTGGAATATGCAAATAAGAAGCATATGCATCTCCAGAAACAGTATTATTAGCTATGTAATTTAAAGAAACTACTAAGGATTGAAATATATACTCCCTAACCACTTCTCTTGCATAATCATTACTATAGTGACCTGCTTCAAAAAGAACCGTTGGCACATTATATGTTTGAAACGTATCACCAACACAGTTAATATTAAAAGCATCATCATAAATACCCACTTGATTTGGTATCTGTTGTTGCAAATTAGCATTCATTACTGCTATTAACTCCATAGCTCGCTTTCTATTGTCTGTAATTAAACAATCTGGATCTTGCGCAGGAGCTAAAAAGGAAACCGTAGCTAAATTACTAGTATTTCCTGCACTAAAAATAGTACGTTGACCATGTAGATTATAACAAAAATGAGGTTTAAAACGCTCAAAACAGTCTTTAAGCACAATACTTTCTGGTTGTGTAAGATTTTGTGCATCTCTATTTAAATCTACCTCATTTGCATTTATACGTGTATACGCTTTAGCGCCATCTGGATTTAAAATAGGAATAATCTTTATTGTACAAGTGTTTAATATAGCATTAGACACTTCATTTTGGCTTATTAAGAGGTTTAAAAGATCAAATACTGCCTTTGTAGTAGTACTTTCATTTCCGTGCATTTGAGACCACATCAATATCTTTTTTGGTCCATTACCAATAGTTATTGTATGAATATCTTGATTAAGAACAGACTTTCCTATAACAGAAACATCACATTCTGATTCTAATTTTTTTAATAAAGGAGCTATGTCTTTTAAGTGAATATACCTATGATAAAGCGCCTCTTCTTTATGTTTTGTAAACAACGTTTTTAAGAATTCTATTTGCATGAGTTTTATAATTGATTACAAAGGTAAACAATTGATAATTTACATTTGTAAACATGAAAAAAGAATTTTTAGGTTTACATTGTTAAACAACAATACCGGCTTCTACAAAAGTAAACAGCAAATTAGTGGTAAAATTTTAACAAATTAAAGAAATAAAACCTAATTTACTTGTTTTCAGTATTTTAATAGTGTTTATATCAAGTAATTAATTAACTAAATTTAAGTATATTAGAATAACACTATTAGGTTAAAGAAATATTGTTTACATTTGTAACGCTATAACAAGAAACCAATTTGTTTACAATGATAAACACTGATGCATTTTCAAAAAGACTTCAAAAAATCATAGATTATTATGGAGAAAGCGCCTCTTCTTTTGCTGAAAAAGTAGGAGTACAACGCTCTACTATTTCACATATTCTTTCTGGCAGAAATAAACCAAGTTTAGATTTTGTAATGAAGGTACTCTCCCATTTTCCAGAAGTAGAATTATATTGGTTAATGAATGGAAAAGGAATTTTTCCGAATGAAAATAAAAACGAAACAAAAGTTAAAGAAATTGAAAAAGTAAAAAAAGAAGTAGCAATAGAAAATAAAACACTTCCTTCAAAAAAGGAAAATGAAGAAACACCTCCTTTACCTTCTTCTGCAATTTCTTCCATTTCTTCATCAGACAAAAAAATAGAACGAATTGTAATTTTTTACAGTGATGGTAGTTTTCAAAATTTTGAGAATTAAGCGTTATCTCTTTTCTTTTTTTAAATATTCAATTCTAAGGCAATTGGCATTTTCATTATATTCTGTATTATTTTTCTTAAAACTGAGGTAACAGAATACAAAAGATTAGTAATTTTGTATAAAACATTTTTAATGAGATATTTTCTATTTGCCTTGATCCTATTAACTTTTTCAAATTGTTACCAAGTAGAAAGAGATTGTACTAATTTTAAAACAGGTACTTTTTATAGCGAAGTAACTATAGATAATAAAGTTTACACTTCAAACTTTACAAGAACAAATGATTTTCAGGTAGAAGTTTATAATGGCAAAACAGACTCTACACAAGTACGCTGGATAAATGATTGTGAAATGATTTTTAAAACCATTAACCCTAAAAGTATGGCTGCGCATAAAGATGTGCATTTAAAAATATTAACAACAACAGATTCTTCATACACGTTTGAGTACTCTTATGTTGGTGAAAAACTAAAACAAAAAGGAACTGCTTTTAAAAAGTAGTTGTGCTTAATTTAACCAAACCCAAAACTGAATGAATAAAATCCAAATTTTTCTACTATTGATTTTAATTACAAGTTGCGGAAATCAAACAGAATTGAAAAACCAAATTAACCAGTTACAAACTCAAAATGACAGTTTAAATCGGAATTAAAAAAATATGAAAATAAATATGTATTTGACCAATTACAGTAATACATTACAACTGTAAAAAAAATATAATTAAATACATTTACCAGGCTGTAAAGCACCATTAAATAAACTATGTAATTTATCAAGGTTGCTGTAAAGCAATAACTTATAAATAAAATGTATATTTATACTAATAAAAGGTTTTTTGATTATTAATAAATAACCACACTTATTATATACAAATGAAACCCTGAAACTGCTTGAGGTTTTAAAATAAGTAACACCATTAAATAGAATACTATGTTAGACTTTCTACTTTCCAGTGACGCCATTTTTGCACTACTTACTTTAACTTTTTTAGAAATTATTTTAGGTATAGATAATATTGTATTTATATCTATTGCAGCAAACAAACTACCCGAAAACCAACGTGGCAAAGCAACCAATATTGGCTTATTACTTGCCATGGTGCAACGTATAATATTATTATTCTTTGTTTCGTTTTTAGTTGGTTTAAGTAAACCCTTTTTTAATTTTGAAAGTACCTGGTTACAAATTGCTGTAAGTTGGCAAAGTATAATATTATTTGCTGGAGGTTTGTTTTTAATTTATAAAAGTACTTCTGAAATTAGAGAAAAAGTAGAAACTCCTGATCATGATGAAAATGCTATTAAAAGTAAAAAAATCACAACATTGTCACAAGCCATTGTGCAAATTGTGATTATCGATTTTATTTTTTCTATCGATTCTATTTTAACTGCTGTTGGTATGACTAATGGCTTGCATGAAAACCATTTTTACAATCTTATTTTAATGATTATTGCTGTTGTAATTTCTATTGGTATTATGATTGGGTTTGCAAACCCAATACGTAAGTTTATAGATGCACACCCAAGTATGCAAGTATTAGGTTTATCTTTTTTAATTTTAATTGGCTTTATGTTAATTACAGAAGCTGCTCACCTATCACACACCAATATATTTGGAAAAACAGTTGGTGCAATACCTAAAGGATATCTGTATTTTGCTATTGCTTTTTCTTTAATGGTAGAGTTTATTAATTATAGAATTACTAAAAAGAAATAAAACTAAATGTAACTAAGTGTTTTTCGTCATACTAAAAACGTCACTTCATAATAAAACGGGATAGCCAAAAACCGACCAAAGTAGGCGCTAAATAATCAGAATTATGAAAAAAACAACCAACCAATTAACCTTACTCGCAACAATTTTTACATTGACTTTTGCATTACAGAGTTGTGAACAAAAACAAAAGGAAGAAACGAAAGAAGTGGAAAAAGAAGTAATTGTTGCATCTGAAAAGCCTGAATATTTTCTGTTAAGACCTGAAGTGGAAAAAGCTTATAGATATTCTCACGCTGTGAAAATTGGAAATGATATTAAAATTTCTGGTGCTGTTAGTATGGATGATGAAGGAAACCCGACAGCTATTGGAGATTTAGGACAACAAATGAAAAACTGTTATGCAGATTTAGAAAAAATACTGAAGCACTATAATTGCACATTTGATGATGTAGTGAAAGAAGACATTTTTACAACCAATATGCCATTGTTTCTTGAAAACGCCGCATATAGAGCAGAAATATATACCAAAAAATTCCCGACTGGTTCTTGGCTTGGTGTAAAAGAATTGGCTATACCTGAATTTATGATTGAAATAGAATTAGAAGTTTATAAGCCAGAATAAAAAAAACGAACTCACAATACTTTACAAAAAATAATTACGATTTAGTACTAATAAAAAAGTTGCGTGTTTGCCTGTAAAGGATTTTTTATAAAAAAATCTGATGTAGCAAACACGCAACTAATTTTATATAAACACATTTTATAAATATGAAGACTTCTAGATTATTCTTGAAATGATATTAAAACAAGGTAATCTGTCCTTCGTCATCTATAGGAAAATCGGTATCATCTTCCTTATTGTTTTCTGTTTTTTTATTAGAATCTGTTTTAGGTTTTGAAGCTTTTTCTTTAACTTCTTTATTTTCTGCTTTCTTGGTTTCGTCTTTAGCTTCTTCCTTTTTAGTCGCTACTTTTTTGTTTTCAACAGATTTAGAATCTTCTTTAGCAGGTATTTCTTCTTTAGTAGGTTTTGACGCTTCTTGAGAAACATTTTCTTCTTCTACTACTTCAATTTCATCTGCAGGAGTTTCTTCTGGAGCTTCATAAGGCAAAGGGTCTAATAAACTTATTTGGTTTATTTTATCTTTTGTTAATTGGTTTCCTAGAGCAGTAATACCTTTAATAGCAATAAATTCTTCTAAATTAACGACTAAATTATCTTTACGATCTTTTCCTCTTTCTTTAGTAAACTCTACTTCTGCCATTGGTTTCCAATCTGTAGAAACAATTTCTAATTGCGATTTTGCATGGTCTGAAATAAAGGCTTCTTCTTTACCTTCGGTTTCAATTAAAAAACGTTTTACGTAATAACGTTCTTTTTCGCCATCAAAATAAATTGCTGAAATAGGTTTTTTAGGTATCCATTTTTCCAGCACAATCATATCTTGGTCAAAATGAGCTGTAATTTCTGGCAGTATGGTTTTTACAATTCCAGATTGTGTAATTATAAGCAGTCTATCTTCTCCTCTAAACTCGCCAATTAACTCTCCTCTTCCATCTACATTAAGACGTTGTACAGTATCATCAAACCAAATTTTGCGTGGTTTTAAAGTAGAAACTCCTTTTTCTTTTAATTCAATTCTTTTTATAGCGTGTTTGGTTACTACATTTCCTTTAGATGCACGTCCTTTTATTAATACATCTGAAAAATCTAAGTCCCATTTTAATTTTTTTATGCTTCCTACTTGACGAAGCAGGATGGTAACTACTTCTGCTTCACCATTTGGGTTTGCAGAAAAATACCAAAGTTGCGATCCTTTATTTCCATTAGTTAAATCGTATTCTCGATCTCTGGTCATACTTGTTACAGCAAAACGTTTTACATAAGATGGTCCGCCTTTACCATCGCGATAAACCATGTTATAAATGGTACGTTTGTCTTTCTTTTTAAAAATAGCAACGTGTATAATATCTTTACCAATAAAGGTTTTGCTATCTACTTTTGTAACCATCATTTTACCTGTTTTGGTAAAAACAATAATGTCATCTATATCACTACAATCACAAACATATTCGTCTCTTTTTAAAGAAGTACCAATAAAACCTTCTTCTCTATTTACATATAATTTTGTGTTGCGTATAACTACTTTTGTAGCATCTACATCATCAAAAACTCTAATTTCTGTTTTGCGTTCTCTGCCTTCGCCATATTCTTTTTTTAATCTTGTAAAATAGGCAATTGCATACTCTATAAGGTTTGCTAAATGATGTCTTACTTCTGCTATTTGTTCTTCTAAAGCATCAATTTTTTGTTGTGCTTTATCAATATCAAATTTAGAAATACGTTTAATTCGTATTTCGGTTAAACGCGTAATATCTTCAACTGTAATTTCACGTTTTAAATGTTTTATATGTGGTTGAAGTCCTTGATCTATGGCTTGTATTACACCTTCCCAGGTTTCTTCTTCTTCAATATCACGGTAGATTCTGTTTTCTATAAAAATTCTTTCTAACGAAGCAAAATGCCATTGTTCTTGAAACTCGCCAAGTTTAATTTCTAATTCTTGTTTTAATAGTTGTACAGTATTATCTGTACTACGACGCAACATTTCGGTTACACCAACAAAATAAGGTTTATTGTTTTCAATGACACAACCTAAAGGCGAAATAGATGTTTCGCAATTTGTAAATGCATACAAGGCATCAATAGTTTTATCTGGCGAAATACCTGCTGGTAAATGCACCAAAATCTCTACTTCTGCAGCAGTATTATCTTCAATTTTTTTAATTTTAATTTTTCCTTTGTCATTGGCTTTTAAAATAGAATCTATTAAAGAAGATGTATTTGTACCATAAGGAATTTCTGTAATTACTAAAGTATTTTTATCATACTGCGAAATTTTAGCACGAACACGTACTTTTCCTCCTCTTAAACCATCATTATAATTGGTAATATCTGCAATTCCTGCAGTAGGAAAATCTGGAAGAATGGTAAATCTTTTTCCTTGTAAATGTTTTATAGATGCATCTATTAGCTCTATAAAATTATGTGGTAATATTTTTGTAGATAATCCTACAGCAATACCTTCACCTCCTTGTGCTAAAAGCAACGGAAACATTACCGGAAGGTTTACAGGTTCTTTACGTCTACCATCATAAGAAGCTTGCCATTCTGTAATTTTTGGATTATAAACAACGTCTAGCCCAAATTTAGAAATACGTGCTTCAATATATCTAGATGCTGCAGCTCTATCACCTGTTAAAATATTTCCCCAGTTTCCTTGCGTGTCAATTAGTAGGTCTTTTTGACCAATTTGCACCATTGCGTCTGCAATACTAGCGTCACCATGCGGATGGTATTGCATGGTATGCCCAACAATGTTTGCTACTTTGTTGTAACGACCATCATCAAGATCTTTCATAGAATGCATGATTCTACGTTGTACAGGTTTAAAACCATCTTCAATAGCAGGAACAGCACGCTCTAAAATTACATAAGATGCGTAATCTAAAAACCACTCTTTGTACATTCCTGTAACTCTAGTAATGGTTTCTTGAGGTTCTAGATTTTCGTTTTGCTCATTTACCAAATCGTCATTTTCTTCTATCATGAAATCGCTAGGTTTCTATTGTTTTTAATCATTTTATTTAAAGATTGTTTAATGTATTTTCGTTTCTTTTTAGAAACTAGTGTAACATTAAATCTTACTTTTCTAGAGGCTCCATTTGTATCTTGAATTAGCAAGACTAAACTTGTGTACACTACATATTTATTATACTTAAAGCCTTTTAAATTTTCTTTTTTAAACTCTACAGTATGCTCTCTATAATTAAATCTATCGGATAGCAACAACCCTTTATTGGTAATTACCACCTTCATACCATCACTATCATATTCAAAATATTTTGCAATAAAATGTACAAGAAAAAAAAGAATTGCAAAGCTAATTGCTATAATTAAGAATACTACTATAGGGTCATTACTTATAGTACTAAACATTCTAAACATTACGGCAGATATAATTGCTAATACTATAAGTATAAAATATACAGATATAATTAAATTTTTTACTTTAATATTGTTTGTTCTCATGTAGTGAGCTTTATTATTTAATATAAAATGATACTAAACTTAACCGTCTGTTTTTTTAAAAATGTTTAAATCATTTACTTTCTTCTTCAATAATATCTAGTTCTACTTTAAGATTATCTATGATAAACTCTTGACGTGTTGGTGTGTTTTTTCCCATATAGAAACTTAACAATTCGTCAATAGACATGTCTTTATCTAACATTACAGGATCTAAACGAATATCTTCGCCAATAAAATGCACAAACTCGTCTGGTGAAATTTCACCAAGACCTTTAAATCGTGTAATTTCTGGTTTAGGTTTTAGTTTTTCTATTGCACTTATTCTTTCTTCTTCAGAATAACAATAAATGGTTTCTTTTTTATTACGTACTCTAAAAAGAGGTGTTTGCAAAATATACAAATGGCCTTCTTTTATTATTTCTGGGAAAAATTGCAAAAAGAACGTTATTAATAATAAACGAATATGCATACCATCCACATCGGCATCTGTTGCAATTACAATATTATTGTAACGCAAATCTTCTATAGATTCTTCAATATTTAATGCAGCTTGAAGTAGGTTAAACTCTTCGTTTTCATACACTATTTTTTTACTTAGTCCGTAACAATTTAAAGGTTTTCCTTTTAAGCTAAAAACGGCTTGTGTGTTTACATCTCTTGATTTGGTAATACTACCAGATGCAGAATCTCCCTCTGTAATAAACAAGGTAGTTTCAAGATTTCTTTCGTTTTTTGTGTCTCCAAAATGCACTCTACAATCGCGTAGTTTTTTGTTATGCAAATTGGCCTTTTTAGCTCTGTCTTTTGCTAGTTTACGTATACCAGAAAGTTCTTTACGTTCGCGTTCTGCTTGTAATATTTTACGCTGAATACTTTCTGCTACATCTGTATTTTTATGTAAAAAGTTATCTAGATATGTTTTTAAAAAGTCATTAACGTAGGTTCTTACGGTTGGTAGCTCTCCTCCCATATCTGTAGATCCTAATTTGGTTTTTGTCTGACTTTCAAAAACGGGTTCCATTACTTTAATAGCAATAGCACAGACTACAGATTTACGTATATCTGAAGCTTCGTAGTTTTTACCAAAATATTCTCTAATGGTTCTTACTAATGCTTCTCTAAATGCTGCAAGATGTGTACCTCCTTGTGTGGTATTTTGTCCGTTAACAAAGGAATGGTATTGCTCGCTATATTGTGTTTTACTATGTGTTAATGCTATTTCTATATCATCACCACGTAAATGAATAATAGGGTAAGCTCGGTCTGTTTCGTTAATGTTTTCAGATAATAAATCTTTTAGACCGTTTTCACTGTAGAATTTTTCGCCATTAAAAACAATGGTTAATCCTGGATTTAAATACACATAGTATTTAAGCATTTTTTCTACATATTCACTACGAAATTTGTAATTTTTAAATATAATTTCATCTGGTACAAAGGATACTTTGGTTCCTTTTCTTCTAGAGGTATCTTCAAGTAATTCTTGATTGATAAGGTTACCTTGCTCAAATTCCGCGGAAGCGCTTTTATTATCTCTTGTAGACTCTACTCTAAAAAAGGAAGATAAAGCGTTAACTGCCTTGGTACCAACACCATTTAAACCAACCGATTTCTTAAATGCTTTAGAGTCATATTTTCCTCCTGTATTCATTTTAGAAACGACATCTACCACTTTACCCAAAGGAATACCACGACCATAATCGCGTACAATTACCTTACTACCATGTATAGAGATTTCAATGGTTTTACCTGCTCCCATGACATACTCATCTATAGAGTTGTCAAGCACTTCTTTTAAAAGAATATAGATACCATCATCTGCTGAAGAACCATCACCTAACTTACCAATATACATTCCTGGTCGCATACGTATATGCTCTTTCCAGTCTAATGAACGTATATTATCTTCGGTATATTTGGTTTCTTGAGACATAAATAAATAAAAAAATAGGATAAGTGGCTAATATAACATTTCGCATTAAAAAATAAAATACAGGAAGCACAAAGTAATTAACAAAGTACAAACTGTTTATAAGAATACAGATTTCTCAAAAAAAATGGTTTAAAATTATTATTTTACTCCTAAATTTATTTTGGTATTTGTGTATTTTATATGATTTAACAAAAAAAGCAAAACATATAATAACTAATTAAAAAACATTAATTTTAAATATTTAAAACCAATATCTGTATAGATACTTTATTTAAAAACTAGCTAAAAACATAAAAAAAGACAATAAAAACGATACAAGTAGCTTCGTTTTTATTGTCTTTTTTATTTAAATATATGTGTTAATAAAACACGTATTACCTAAAGGCAGCAATTATTTGCTTAAACAAGTTATACATTAAATAAGAAATGCATAACATCTCCATCTTTAACGATATAGTTTTTACCTTCTACACGCATTTTACCCGCTTCTTTAACTTTTGCTTCGCTACCATAAGTAACAAAATCTTCATAAGCTATAACTTCTGCTCTAATAAAGCCTTTTTCAAAATCGGTATGAATTACTCCTGCCGCTTGAGGTCCTGTTGCTCCTACATTTACTGTCCAAGCTCGTACTTCTTTTACTCCTGCAGTAAAATATGTTTGTTGGTTTAATAACTTGTAAGCAGAACGAATTAGTTTAGCAGCACCAGGCTCATCTAAACCTATATCCTGAAGAAACATTTGTCTTTCTTCATAATCATCAAGTTCATTAATATCTGCCTCTGTACCTACTGCTAGTACTAATACTTCAGCATTTTCATCTTTCACAGCTTCTCTAACCTGCTCTACATATGCATTACCAGAAACCGCTGCACTTTCATCTACATTACATACATACATTACTGGTTTATCTGTAATAAATTGGCTAGGTTTTACAAACTCTAAATAATCTTCTTCACTAAACTCTAAAGCTCTTACAGATACACCTGCTTCTAAGTTTTCTTTAATTTTTAATAAAACAGCCTCTTCTTTTTGTGCTTCTTTATTTCCTGTTTTGGCTGCTCTTTTTACTTTATCTAATTTTTTATCTACAGTTTCTAAATCTTTTAACTGTAACTCCATATCAATAGTTTCTTTATCTCTAATAGGATTTACATTACCATCAACATGTACAATGTTATCATTATCAAAACAACGTAAAACATGTAAAATAGCGTCTGTTTCTCTAATATTTGCTAAAAATTGATTTCCTAAACCCTCTCCTTTACTTGCTCCTTTTACCAATCCTGCAATATCTACAATCTCTACTGTAGCAGGTAAAACGCGTTCTGGTTTAACCAACTCTTCTAATTTTTCAAGTCTTGGATCTGGCACATTTACTACTCCTATATTTGGTTCAATAGTACAAAACGGAAAGTTTGCACTTTGTGCTTTAGCATTAGACAAACAATTAAATAAAGTTGACTTTCCTACATTTGGTAATCCTACAATTCCTGCTTTCATATGTTTTTTCCGAAAAAACGGAAATCTTTAAATTAAACTTCTTTTTGCTTTTAAAACAATACGCCTAAAAAGGAACTTGTTTTTATTAGCGATTGCAAATATAAATCATACTTAGCATTATTAATTAATTTTTAATAAATAAGTTAATAACTAAAAAACAAAACTAGTGTTAAGTGTTTAATTTCCATATCTTTATTAATTAACCAACCAAAAATAATAACATTATGAAACACTTATTTTTAGTACTACTGGCTTTTTTTAGTATACACTTGGTAGTTGGACAAACAATTACCGGAAATATTACAGACCCTGAAGGTTTACCTTTACCTAATGTAAATATTATTGAAAAAGGCACTTCTAACGGTGTAGTTACAGATTTTGACGGAAACTATAGTATTCATGTCAATGAAAATGCCACACTTATTTACAGTTATGTTGGCTATGACACACAAGAATTACAGGTAAACAACCAAACTTCTATAAATATAACAATGGCGGAAGGCGTTGGACTAGAAGAGGTTATTTTAGTAGGATCTCGTAGTCCTAAAAGAACAGCGGTAGATACTGCTGTTCCTGTAGACGTTCTAGATGTTGCAAGTATTGCCTCTACTACTGGTAAAGTAGAAGTTAATGAAATTCTACAATATGCAGCTCCTTCCTTTAACGCTAGTAAACAATCTGGATCTGATGGTGCTGACCATGTTGTTCCTGCTTCTTTAAGAGGCTTAGGTCCTGATCAAACCCTTGTTTTAATTAATGGGAAACGAAGACACCAATCTTCACTAGTAAATATCTTTGGTACCAGAGGTCGTGGAAATTCTGGAACAGATTTAAACGCTATTCCTGCTTCTGCCATAAAAAGAATAGAGGTGTTAAGAGATGGTGCTTCTGCACAATATGGATCAGACGCTATTGCTGGTGTAATTAATATTGTACTTAAAGATAATACCGAAGGGTTTTCTGGAGGTGTTACCTATGGTGCTTACAATACTGCTATTGGTGATGGATGGGCTGAAGAAACTGGTGAAACATTATACAATGTAGAAGGTGAAAATAGATTAGATGGAAAAGATAAAAACTACGATGGTGAAACCGTTAAAATAGATTTAAACTATGGTGTAGATTTAGGTGATAATGGTGGTTTTATAAACTTTACTACCGAATTTTTATCAAAAGACAACACCTTACGTCCTGGATTTTCATGGCGAAAAGGATATGGAAGCGCTGGAGTTGACGGATTTAATTTTATGGTCAATACAGCTGTTCCTGTTGGTGATAACACCGAAATTTATGCCTTTGGTGGTCGTAATTTTAGAGACACTAATGCTTATGCTTTTTCAAGAGATAGTTTTGAAGATGGAGATAACAGGTCTGTACCTAGTTTATATCCTGACGGATTTACACCAAGAATAACCTCTAACATAACAGATGTTTCTGTATCTGCTGGTGTAAAACATAAAATGAGTAATGGCTGGAATGTAGATTTTAATAACACCTTTGGTAAAAACAACTTTCACTATTACATAAAAGATAGTAATAATGCTTCTATGCAAGATGCTTCTCCTACAGATTTTGATGCAGGAGGTCATTATCTTTCTCAAAATACAACAGGTATTGATTTTAACAAGTATTTTGAAGACCTAGCTGCTGGGTTAAGCCTAGCTTTTGGTATGGAATACAGAACAGAAAACTTTGGCATTTTTGCTGGAGAGGTTTCTTCTTACGCGCTTTATGATGAAAACGGAATTCCGCTTACTAATCCTGCAACGCAAACAGTTGCTACTGATTCTAATGGTGATGAACTACCTGGAGGCTCTCAAGGGTTCCCTGGTTATAGTCCTGCAAATGAAATAGACAGAAGCAGAACAAATTATGGTATTTATGTAGATACTGAAGTTAATTTTACAGATGACTTTTTAGTTGGTGGCGCCTTACGTTTTGAAAATTATAGCGATTTTGGTAATACTTTTAATTTTAAAATAGCAAGTAGATATAAATTATTAGACGACGCTTTAGCAATAAGAGGATCGGTTTCTACAGGATTTAGAGCACCTTCTTTAGCGCAACTATATTACAATCTTATTTTTAATAATATTGTAGCTGGCGAATCTGTTCCTTCTTTATTATCTGCAAATAATAGTACAGTAACCAAAGCTTTTGGTATTGAAGATTTAAAAGAAGAAAAAGCATTTAACGGAAGCTTAGGTTTTACCTATAAAAAAGGAGGTTTCACAGCTACAATTGATGGATACTTAATTAATGTAGATGACAGAATTATTTTAACAGATAATTTTACAGACCAAGCAATACTAGGTCCATTAGGCGTAGATGCTGCACAATTTTTTGCTAATGGTGTAGATACACAAACTACTGGTCTGGATATTGTATTAAGTTATAATATGTCTGTTGGAAATGATAGCAATATAAATGTAGGCCTTATAGGAAACCTTAATAAATTAAAAATTAAAAATATTAATACTCCTGACTTTGAAGGTGGTAGCATGACAGATGAAGAAGCAGAACTAAGGTTTTTTGGTCCTTTTTCTCAAGCCTATTTAAAGGCTGCTGCTCCAGATTATAAATTCGGACTTAATCTTGGTTATTCCACTTCTAAATTTAATGCCTTAGTAAGTTTAACGCAATTTAGTGAAGTAGTTTTACAAGATTTTCAATGGGTAGATTCTCCTCCTGTAACTTTTGCAGAAGCAGATGCTTTAGAACTTGTAGCAACAGATACCTATAAAGCAAAAACTATTGTAGATTTAAGTTTAGGCTATACCATTACTAAAGGTTTAAATATAACCGTTGGTGCAAATAATCTATTTAACACCTATCCTACTTCACAGTTTGATGGTTGGACAGATCAAGGAGGTCTAGCAGACTCTGTACAAATGGGATCAGATGGTAGATATATCTTTACTCGATTAGGCTTTAGTTTCTAAACAAGAAAAATATAAAAACAAAAAAAACCGAGACATTGCTCGGTTTTTTTTGTAATACTCTTTAAAATTTAATTATCAGGATGCATAAATCTTTGCTTTCCTAAAAGTTCTTCTTCTGTTTCTACATGATCATCATCAGGAACACAACAATCTACAGGACATACTGCTGCACATTGAGGTTCTTCATGAAACCCTTTACATTCTGTACATTTATCTGGTACTATGTAATAAATTTCATCACTAATAGGCTCTTGCGTTTCATCTGCATCTACAGTTTTACCATTAGGCAAAACCAATTTACCATCTAAACCTGTTCCATCTTTATATCTCCAATCATCTGCACCTTCATATATTGCTGTATTAGGGCACTCAGGTTCACAAGCACCACAATTTATACATTCGTCTGTTATTATAATTGCCATAGCATAATCTTTTTCTAACTTTGCGCAAAAATAACGCCAAAAGTATTCATAACCAAATACAACATGAATTTAGATCAAAGAATTAACGCTTTTGCAAAATTAGGAGCCTTTTTAAGCCAATTTACTTCTGAAAATTTTCAGAAAAAAGAAAATATTGAACATAACGATATGTTTTTTGATGGTTTTAAACATCAAATAAAATTAGCTCAAGAACACAACGGCTGGTTTACCCCAAAAAACCTTCAGTTTGCTTTTAATAGCTGGTCAAAATCACTTACAGATACCAACTTAAAATCTTGGCTAAAAGCCTATGCTATAAATCAAGTAAACCCTAAAAAAGTAGCCATAATCATGGCAGGAAACATTCCTCTTGTTGGTTTTCATGATTTTTTATCTGTTTTAATTTCCGGACATGAAGTTGTAGTAAAACAATCTAGCAATGATAAACAGCTGCTTCCATTTTTAGCAAAATATGTAGAATATGTAGAACCTGGTTTTAAAGGAAAAATAACTTTTACCCAAGATAAACTTCAAGATTTTGATGCCGTAATCGCTACAGGAAGCGATAATACTGCACGATATTTTGAATACTACTTTAAAGGCAAACCTTCTATTATAAGAAAAAACAGAAATTCTGTTGCTGTATTAACAGGAAACGAAACCGAAGAAGAACTAACTGCTTTATCAGAAGATATTTTTAGATACTATGGTTTGGGTTGCAGAAATGTATCTAAGTTATTTGTTCCTAAAGATTATGATTTTGATCGTTTTTTTAAAGCCATGTATGCATGGAATCCTATTATAAACGAAAATAAATACGCTAATAATTATGATTACAACAAAGCAGTATATTTAATGAGTGAGTTTGCTATGCTTGAAAACGGTTTTTTAATGATTAAAGAAGATGCTAGTTTTTCTTCACCTATTGCAACTATTTTTTACGAATATTACAATACAAAAGAAGCACTTTTAGCATATTTAAATACGTATACAAATAATATTCAATGTATTGTATCTAATGGTTTTACAGAAAATGAAATACCTTTTGGAAAAACCCAACAGCCTGAACTTTCAGATTATGCAGATGGTGAAGACACAATTTCATTTTTATTAAAAATTTAGTGAATAAATTATCATTTTAATAACACAATTCCATTCAAAAATTAGCACCTTTGTATCTAGTTTAAAAATAAAATTTCCGATTTCACGGAAATGAAAAATAAAATTTTCAATGAAAATACATAATTTTAGTGCAGGACCATCAATTCTTACTCAAGAAGTATTATTAAAAGCATCAGAAGCTGTTTTAGACTATAATAATGATGGATTATCCTTATTAGAAATATCACACAGAAGCAAAGCTTTTGTAGATATTATGGAAAAAGCAAGATCTTTAGCTTTAGAACTTCTAGGATTAGAAGGCAAAGGATATAAAGCTTTATTTTTACAAGGTGGAGCAAGTACACAATTTTTAATGGTTGCATTAAACCTTTTAGAAAAAAAAGCTGCCTATTTAAATACTGGTACTTGGAGTGATAAAGCAATAAAAGAAGCTAAAATGCATGATGACATTATAGAAGTAGCTTCTTCAAAAGATGCGGGATATAGCTATATTCCAAAAGGATATGAAATACCTAGTGATTATGATTATTTTCACTGCACATCAAACAATACCATTTTTGGTACACAAATGAAAGCTTTTCCAGATTCTCCTATTCCTGTTGCTTGCGATATGAGTAGTGATATCTTTTCAAGATCTTTAGATTTTACCAAGTTTGATTTAATTTATGCTGGAGCACAAAAAAATATGGGACCAGCAGGAACAACTTTAGTAGTTGTTAAAGAAGATGTTTTAGGAAAAGTTTCTCGTAAAATACCTTCTATGATGGACTATAAAGTACACATAAGCAAAGGTAGTATGTTTAATACTCCTCCTGTATTTCCTATTTATACTTCTATGCTAACTTTAGAATGGTTAAAAAATCTTGGTGGTATTAAAGCTATTGAAGAAATTAACGAAATGAAAGCTCGTGTAATGTATTCTGAAATAGATTTAAATCCATTATTTAAAGGATACGCTAATAAAGAAGACCGTTCTAACATGAATGCAACCTTTACTCTTGTTAATGAAGATTTAAAAGAAACTTTTGAAACCATGCTTAAAGAAGCTGGTATTAGCGGTTTAAATGGTCATAGAAGTGTTGGTGGTTATAGAGCATCTATGTACAACGCATTACCTTTAGATAGCGTAAAAGCACTTGTAGAAGTAATGAGTGAATTAGAAACAAAAGCATAAAAACTACTGTAAACAATGCTTTTTTAATGTTTACACAAAAAAATAAAACTTATTTTTAAGTTGAACTATTATCTTTTTAACCCATTTAATATTCAACTTATAACTTAATACAAAAAAAATGAAAGTATTAGCAAATGACGGAATTTCTCAAAGCGGAATAAAAGCTCTTGAAGAAGCAGGTTTTGAAGTTTCAACTACAACCGTAGCACAAGAACAACTAATCAACTACATTAACACAAATGAAATTAGCACACTATTAGTTAGAAGTGCTACAACAGTTCGCCAAGATTTAATAGATGCTTGCCCTAGCTTAAAAATTATTGGTCGTGGTGGTGTTGGTATGGATAATATTGACGTTGAGTATGCAAGAAATAAAGGATTACACGTAATAAATACTCCTGCTGCATCTTCGCAATCTGTTGCAGAATTAGTATTTGCACATTTATATGGTGGCGTTCGTTTTTTACATGACTCTAACAGAAATATGCCACTAGATGGTGATTCAAAATTTAAAGCACTAAAGAAAAACTATGCTGGAGGTGTTGAATTACGTGGTAAAACTATTGGTATTATTGGTTTTGGTCGTATTGGTCGTGAAGTAGCTAAAATAGCTTTAGGTGTAGGTATGAAAGTTATTGCTGCCGATATGTTTATTGAAAATGCTGACGTTAGTGTAGATTTCTTTGATGGTCAATCTGTTAAATTTAATATTGTTACACAACCTTTAGAAGAAGTATTAAAAAATGCAGATTTTATATCTTTACATGTGCCAGCACAAAAAGATTATGTTATTGGTAAAGCCCAGTTTGATCTAATGAAAGATGGTGTTGCTATTGTTAATGCTGCAAGAGGTGGAGTAATTGATGAAGTTGCTTTAATTGCTGCTTTAGAGTCTGGTAAAGTTGCCTTTGCAGGTCTAGATACTTTTGAAAATGAACCTACTCCTGCTATTCCTGTTTTAATGAACGGAAGAGTTTCTTTAACACCACATATTGGTGCTGCAACTAACGAAGCACAAGATAGAATAGGAACAGAATTAGCTGAACAAATTAAAAGTATACTTTTAAACAGCTAAAAACACACTTTTATCGGTGTTTTTTAAAATATTTTAAAAAGAAAGTCTTAACTAAAACGTTAAGACTTTTTTTATTTAAATTAGTAGTATAAATATTAAATCAATTTAAATACAATATAAGATGTCAGGAATTTTAGACTTATTAAACAGTGACCTAGGTAAAACAATTATTAGTGGTGTATCAGGTTCAACAGGAACAGAGCAAAGCAAAACAAGTAGCGTATTAACAATGGCATTACCTGTTTTAATGAAAGCAATGGAGCGTAATGCTTCTACTCCAGAAGGTGCTCAAGGATTGATGGGAGCTTTAAGCGGTAAACATGATGGTAGTATTTTAGATAACCTAGGTGGTTTATTTAATGGTGGTGTTAATGAAGAAGTTACAAATGATGGTGATAAAATTTTAGGACACGTACTTGGAAATAAAAAACAAGGTGTTGAAAAAATAATAGGTGAAAAATCTGGCTTAGATGCTTCTTCTGTTGCTAACATTCTTAAAGTAGCTGCACCAATTTTAATGGGTGTTATTGGTAAACAAGCAAATCAAAACAATGTTAGTTCAACTAATGATATTAGTGGTTTACTTGGTGGGTTACTTGGTGGAAGTGGTGCTCAAGAAGAACAAAATTTCCTTGAAAAAATATTAGATGCAGATGGAGATGGTAGCGTAATTGATGATGTTGCAGGAATGGTTCTTGGTAACGCTAGCAAAAAAGAAGGACTTGGTGGTTTACTAGGTGGTCTTTTTGGTAAATAAACACATATTTACATATATTTTAACTTAAAAGCCAAACTTTTGTTTGGCTTTTTTTGTATTTTTAAATAGATTACTTTAAAAATGAAATCCTTTTTATACATATTATTTGTTTGTACCTTTTTAGTTGCGTGTAATACAACTAGAAATAAAAACCTTGTAGAAAAAACAAATACAACTATAGATAATGATACCATAAAGATTAGTAATGAAGCCTTAGAGTATGAAGTTATCATTATTGAACCTGGCTTTAATACTTGGTTAGCTACTACAGCAAAACAAGAAGGGTATTATTCACAAAGCTATTTAGAAAACAGAAATATACAATTTGTAAACGCATGGAATACCAGAGTACTTAATCCAAGCTTGTATGATCCTAATCTTTATGAAATGCAAATTAATTACCAATATGGCATTGATTATGGCTATGATGTTAATTATAAAATCTACAACTACTTTATATACTTTCAATTAAAATACAAACAACAATTAACAGATTTTATTCCTAGAAATTAAACTCTGTTCTGTATTTTTGCATGGAAATAAAATGCATGGAAAAATTTAAACAACGTTGGGAAATTCAAAAAAATTGGCAATTACTATTTCCTTTTCTTGGTGTATTAGTAACCTTTTATTCTTCTTATAAACTTTTTAATAGATTTGCAGAAGAATTTCATTTTGGTTTTAAAATAGTTTTAACTTTCATTTTAACTTATTTATTTATTCGCTTATTTTTATTCCTTTTTAAAAAATTAGAGAATAAATGGAAAGTAACCTATAAATGGGAAATGATTGCTATTTTCATGGTATTTGCAATAACAGGTTCTTCTTCCTTATTTGTTGGAAGACCTTTAATGAAATGGATAGGAATTACTAAAGAAAACTTAAACATTACTATTTATTGGATTCTTTATATTATTATTGGCCTTATTTTTTATCAAATACTATTAGTAACATATGGTTGGCTTTTTGGGCAACATAAATTCTTTTGGGAATTTGAAAAGAAAATGCTAAAACGATTTGGTTTAGGTAGGTTTTTACAATAAATGAAAAATATTCAAGAACATAGCGTCTTTAAATTACTATCTATAATATTGATAGCAGCTTTACTTACACCAAGTTTGGTTAAAGTAGGACATGTTTTTGAAAACCATAAACACGATGTTTGTACCGATAATTTAAGCCAAACCCATTTACACGCTTTAGATTTAGATTGCGAGTTTTACAAGTTTAAACTAAATACAAAATATTATACCGTTTTAAATAATTTTAGAATAGACGTAGAAGAAAACTATTCTAAAATTAATAATACATTTTATTACTTTTTTAATAATCATCAGCAATTTTCTTTTTCGCTTCGTGGTCCTCCTTCTTTAGTTTAAAATAAGTAATTATTTAAACTAAAATTCTTTACAATGAAATATTATGTAATGATGCTGTGTTTTTTGTTTTTTAACATTACACAAAGTCAAAATTGTAATTCTTCTTTTTATGGAGAAATACATGATTTTCACGATGGTACACCTATAATTAATGCTACCATTTTTATTGAAAATCTTAACCAATACACAACCTCAGATATTGATGGTAAATTTTCTGTACCTAACCTTTGCGATGGTCAAATTACTATTGTTGTTTCCCATTTAGCATGTGAAACCAAGAGATTAGACATACAGGTTAAAGGAGAAACTTTTCTTATCATTAATTTAGAGCACCATATAGAAGAACTTAATGAAGTAGAAGTTACAGGAAGCATAAATCCTAAATTAACCAAAACCTCTCAAGAAACCCTTTTAAAAACAGAAACTATTGAGCGCTATAGTTCTCTTAATCTTGGAGATGCTTTAAAACAAGTTAGTGGTGTATCTTCTATTAATACAGGAAGTACTATAGTAAAACCTGTTATTAATGGATTACATAGTAGTAGAATTATTGTAATGACAAATGGTGTTAGACTACAAGACCAAGATTGGGGAATTGAACACGCTCCAAATATCGACTTAAATACAGCTGGAAGCATTACGGTTTTAAAAGGAGCCAATGCTTTAGCTTATGGAGGAGATGCCATTGGTGGTGTAATTGTAATGGAACCATCAAAAATTAAATTAAAGGATTCGCTTTACGGAAAAACAATTATTAGTGGTCATACCAATGGTAGAGGCTATAGTTTTAATACTTCATTAACCAAAACCTATCAAAAAGGTTGGTATGTAGGTGCACAAGCTTCTATGAAACGTTTTGGTGATTTTGAAGCTCCAGATTATAGTTTAACCAATACAGGATTAAACGCTAAAGGATTCTCTATTAATGGAGGTTATAAAACATTTGAACAAGGTTTTAATGTTAATTATAGTTTTCTAGATAACGAAACAGCAATTTTAAAATCTGCGCACATTGGAAACATTGAAGATTTAGTCAATGCTATAAATAGTCCAGAACCTTTAGTTATTGAGGATTTTAGTTATGATATTAACGCTCCTAAACAAGAAGTGACACATCAAATTTTAAAAGCCTCTTTTTACAAACGTTTTAAAAATTTTGGACGATTAGAAGTACAGTATGACTTTCAAAACAACCAACGTTATGAATATGACATTCGCGTAGGTGATGATGAGAACAAACCATCTATAGATTTAACCTTAAAAACACACACTTTAAAAACAAATCTAAAATTAGATGCTAACAGTAATTTCACCTATAACTTAGGTATTAATGCTGGTTATCAAAACAATTTTGCAAATCCGAGTACAGGTGTTAGACGTTTAATTCCTGATTATGATAAGTATGATTTTGGTGCTTTTATTATTTCTAATTACAGAATAAATAATGACGTGCATTTAGACTTTGGTATTCGTTATGATTATAATCAAATTGATGCTAAAAAGTACTACCTAACCAGCCGCTGGGAAGAACGTGGCTATGATGTAGATTTTAATGATATTGTTATTGAAGATTTAGGTACGCAATTACTAACAAATCCTAATTTTGAATACCATAATATATCTGCTTCAGCAGGAGTTTCTTATAAAATAAACGATACCAATAGTTTTATTTTTAATTATGGTTTGTCTAATAGAGCACCAAATCCTTCCGAATTATTTAGTGACGGTTTACACCATTCGGCAGCAAGAATTGAATTAGGAGACTTACGCATGGAACAAGAAACTTCTAATAGAGTTTCTGGATCTTACAATTATAAAAACAAGGCACTTTCTTTAAATCTTGAAGCATTTTATAATCACATTAGTGACTATATTTTTATAGAACCAACTGGAGTAGAATATACCAATCGTGGTGCTTTTCCGGTTTGGAGTTATAATCAAACCAATGCTGCTTTATACGGATTGGACCTAACTGCTAACTATAATTTTAACACGCAGTGGTTTTTTAAGAACAAATCTTCTTATATAAAAGGAAACGATTTAAGTCAAAACGAAGATTTAATTGACATTCCATCTATAAAGACGGTGAATATTCTTGGGTATTCTAATGAAAAATGGTTGCATTTTAATACCGAATTACAAAGCGAGTTGGTGTTTAGACAAAACGATTATCCAAACAATAATTTTGAAGTCTATATTCCTACAATAGAAGAAACGGTTGAAGTAGATATTAGTACTACTCCTCCAACCTATCACTTATTACACTTACAAAGTAATATTACACTAGATGTATCTAAAAAAACAGATGTAAACATAGGTCTTAATATTACTAATATTTTTAATACTAATTACAGAGAAAACCTGAATAGATTACGATATTTTGCTGATGATCTAGGAAGAAATATCATGTTACAATTAAAATTAAATTATTAACAAATTAAAAAAACACAAAAAATGAAAACATTAAAAAATACATTATTTTTATTATTAGCAACAGTAGTATTCTCAGCATGTTCCAGTGATGATGATAATCCAGCTCCTGTAAATGAAGAAGAAGTTATTACTACTTTAACCGCATCTTTAACTCCTGTTGGTGGCGGAACAACAATTACCTTACAATCGCAAGATTTAGATGGTGATGGTCCTGATGCTCCTGTTATTACAGTTTCTTCTCCTTTAGCTATTAACACTACTTATAATGCAAGTTTAGAGCTATTAAATGAAACAGAATCTCCTGCAGAATCTATTAATGAAGAAATTGAAGAAGAAGATGATGAGCACCAATTTTTCTATCAAGCATCTAATGACATAGCTACTTTTACTTATCTTGATTTTGATGCTGATGGTAACCCAGTTGGATTAGAGTTTACGGTAACTACAGCGGCAACTGCTGGTTCTGGAAACATTACTATTACATTACGTCATGAGCCTAGTAAAGATGCTTCTGGAGTAAGTGATGGTGATATTACTAATGCTGGTGGAGAAACAGATATTCAAGCAGTATTTCCTGTTACTTTACAATAGGTTTTATTTCTTTAAAGTAAAAAATCCTTTCCATTTATTTGGAAAGGATTTTTTGTTTTTATAATAATTATTTTCCACTAGTTTCTATTCTGCATCTACATCAATAATAGTGTCATCTGTTTTAGTCTTTTTAAAAACATAAGTATATAACCACATAATAGTAAAAGTTGGTATAAAGTCTAAACCAGGAATTGCTTCTTCAATAAAAGTAATGATACCTGCTATTTTTCCCATTTCTCCCTTATACATTCTTGTCATGATGTAACCAGAAAGTGGTGCCCAAACTAAATCTATAAAAGGAATTAAGCCTATAGCATCTAACAGGATACTTAACGCTAATAATTTGTATTTGTTTTTCATTTGTAAATTCATAGTAATATAGTAAACAAAAAAAGTGCCAAGGTTAACTGACACTTTATAAGTATATATTTTTACTAAATGTTACATTTTAAGCGTTTAAGAAAGCGAAGTACTAATTAATTTTAAAAACTCATTTCTAGTTTCTATTTTTTCAAATTGCCCTCTAAACCCAGAAGTTGTAGTAACAGAATTTTGTTTTTGTACGCCACGCATCATCATACACATATGTGATGCTTCAATAACCACAGCAACACCTTGAGGTTTTAAAGTATCATTAATACAATCTAATATTTGATGTGTTAAACGCTCCTGTACTTGTAATCGTCTTGCAAAAACATCTACAATTCTTGGTAATTTACTTAATCCTACAATTTGTCCGTTAGGTATATATGCAATATGTGCTTTTCCAAAAAAAGGAAGTAAATGGTGCTCACATAAAGAATACAATTCTATATCTTTTACAATTACCATATCCTTATAATCTTCTTTAAACATGGCACTTTTAAGTATTTCCTCAGGATCCTGTTTATAGCCTTGTGTTAAAAACTGCATGGCTTTAGCAGCGCGTTCTGGAGTCTTTACTAAACCATCTCGCGTAGTATCTTCTCCTAAATCTTCAATAATGTTTTTATATTGACCTTTTATATCTTCTGTTACCTTAATAGTATATTCTTCAAATTGTTTGTATGGCATTTTCTATAAATTATATGTGTAAAAATACGCAAAATAAATAAGTCGCTAGCAAACTAAATAACTAACGTTGCTATTAAAATATTCTGTATTTTTAAACTTATAATTATCAAATCACCAATAAAGTACGGTTAAAAATTTTATTATCTTAAAAAGATATACCTAAATTACTGTAACATTTTCTAATTTTTAAAGTCTTTTAAATAGCAATAAAAAAAGAAATACCAAATGAGACATTTATTCTTCACACTGCTTATTGTAATTACTACTATTACTTTGCAAGCACAAGAAAAAAAGTCATTAAATATAAAACGCACCAACCAAGCCCCAAAAATTGATGCTATTTTAGATGATGCTGCTTGGCAAAATGCCGAAATTGCCAATAATTTTATTCAGTTTAGACCAGATGTTGGTAAAACCGAAAAAGAGCATCAAAAAACAGAAATAAAAGTTACTTATAACGATAATGCAATCTTTTTTGCTGCCTATTTACATGATAAGCCAGAAGCTATTATTAAACAGTTTTCGCAACGTGATAATTTTGGTGTTTCTGATTTCTTCGGAATTATTTTAAACCCAAATAACGATGCACAAAACGATGTAGAATTCTTTATTTTTCCAACAGGAAATCAAGCTGATGCTATTGCAAACCCAACTATAGGAGAAGATTTTGGATGGAATGCTGTTTGGGAATCTGCAACAAAAATTGTAGAAGATGGATGGATTGTTGAAGTTAAAATACCTTATTCTACTTTGCGTTTTTCTAATCAAAAAGTGCAAACTTGGGGATTACAATTTCATAGAAGATTTAGAACAGATAACTCACAATACACCTGGAATCCTTTAGACGTTACAAAAGGATATATAGGTTTATATCATGGAGAACTTAAAGGAATTGAAAATATTACTCCTCCTACTCGATTAAGTTTATACCCTTATGCTTCTGCAACCTACAACTCAAAAAACAGCCCAGATTATGGTGTTGGTATGGATGTTAAATACGGTATTAGTGAAAATTTTACCCTAGACGCCACCTTAATTCCTGACTTTAGTCAAGCAGGATTTGACGATGTACAGCTCAACTTAGGTCCTTTTGAGCAGCAGTTTTCTGAGCAAAGGCAATTCTTTACAGAAGGTGTAGATTTATTTTCTAAAGGAAACCTTTTTTATTCTAGAAGAATTGGTAGCCATCCTGTTGGCGAAGTAATATTAAATGAAAATGAAGAATTTGTTGATTATCCAGAAAAAGTAAACATGCTTAATGCTATTAAAATTTCTGGTAGAACAAAAAACGGTTTAGGTATAGGTGTTTTTAATGCTATAACAGAAAAAACAAAAGCACAAATAAAAGATAATGTAACCAATAGTACACGAGACGAAATTGTAGAGCCTTTAGCTAATTATAATATTTTAGTTGTAGACCAACAGTTCAATAAAAACTCTTCTGTTAGCTTAATAAACACCAATGTTTTAAGAAATGGTCACGAAAGAGATGCTAATGTAACAGCTGTACTATTAGATCTTGTAAACAAAAAAAACACGTATGAATTTAGTACACAATTAAAAAGAAGTGATATAAATTTAGTAGACGATACCAATCAAGTTGGTTATAGTTCTAATATTGGTTTTGGAAAAACAAGTGGTAAATATCGTTTCTATTTTGAACATGAAGCTGTAGATAAAAAATATGATATTAATGATATGGGAATACTTTTTAGAAACAACTACAGTAATTTTTATGCTAACGGAAGCTACAGAATTTTTGAACCTACAAAAACACTAAATAACTTTTATTTATACCTTAATGCCAATGTAAACTACCTCTTTAAACCACATAAATACACTGGTAAAAATTTTAATGTAAATTTTAACGGAACCTTTAAAAAGAGTTTATTGAGTTTTGGTGCTTATGCTGCTGTGCAACCAGGAAAACAGTATGATTACTTTGGCCCAAGAGAAGAAAACCGTTACTTTATTTCTGAAGACTGGTTAAATATTAACGGTTGGATATCTTCTAACTACAATAAAACTATAGCTTTAGATGCTAACTTAGGTTACGAAACCCTTTTTGAAAACGGAAGAAATTATAACAGTTATTGGTTTGAATTAGAACCAAGATTAAAATTAGGAGATCGATTTATAATGCAATACTCTTTTGCTTATGATATTGAAAAAAAAGAACGTGGTTATGTAGAAACATTAGATAATGATGCTATTATTTATGGGCAACGTGACCAGGTAACTATTGAAAATAGTATTTCTGGAAGCTATAACTTTAATTCTTTTCATGCTTTAAACCTAACCTTTAGAAATTATTGGAGCACTGTTACCTATGAAGATAATTTATATGAATTACAAGAAAACGGTAGACTAAACCAAGATGCTGGTTATACAAAAACAGACGTAGATAATCCTGATGTTAATTTTGATACTTGGAATCTTGACCTTTCATACACATGGCAATTTGCTCCTGGAAGCCAATTAACGGCATTATATAGAAACCAATTGCTTAACTACTCTAACGCTTCAAAAGAAGACTATTTTTCTAGTTTAAACGAGTTGTTTAAAGAAGAAATTAACCATACTTTTTCTATAAGAATGGTATATTTTATAGATTATAACAATATAAAAAACATCTTTAAGTCTAAATCTAAAAACATTTAAAGTTGCTGAATTAAGCATAAAGTAGTACTTTCATTGCTTGATAAATAAACAATGATTCAAGCAAAAAACATACATAAATATTACGAAAATTTACACGTATTAAAAGGTGTTAATTTACATATTAAAAAAGGAGAAATTGTTTCTATTGTTGGTGCTTCAGGAGCCGGAAAAACAACCCTTTTACAAATTCTTGGCACGCTTGATAAAGCCTCTAAAAAAGAAGAAACTAGCTTTAAAATAAAAGGAACAAATATTCCCTTATTAAGTGATAAGGCTTTGGCTAAATTTAGAAATGAAAATATAGGTTTTATCTTTCAATTTCATCAATTATTACCAGAATTTACCGCTTTAGAAAATGTTTGTATTCCTGCTTTTATAAAAGGAACAAAACCTGCGGAAGCAGAAAAACGCGCCAAAGAACTTTTAGAGTTTTTAGGTTTATCTCATAGACACAACCACAAACCAAATGCCCTTTCTGGAGGTGAACAACAGCGTGTTGCTGTTGCTAGAGCTTTAATTAATAATCCAGATTTAATTTTTGCAGATGAACCTTCTGGTAATTTAGATAGTGCTTCTGCAGAAAATCTTCATAATCTATTCTTTAAATTACGTGATGAGTTTGGGCAAACTTTTGTAATTGTAACACATAACGAAGAACTTGCAGATATGGCAGACCGAAAACTGACCATGGTAGACGGTAAAATTGTTGGTAGTGAATAATTAAAATAGCCTCTACTAAAGCAATGTGCTACAGGTAATTTGAAATTTAATAATATGTCTTACTGCGTTTGTTGAAGTGTTTTTTTTGTTTACTTTTAAATGCAAATAAAACCTATGCTATTCATACTCCTTTCCTGGCTATACATTCTTGCAATAAGCAGCATTATAGGAGTTACTGTAAATAGTATTATACAGCTAAAAAAACAAGACACTATTATTACTCTTTTTTTGGGTTTTTTTGGTGTTACACTATTGGCTAGTGTTTGGGCTATTCCGTTTGCCATTAACGCCTATTTTTATGCGTTTTTATTAATTTTAACAAGTGTTTTAAGCTATTTACAATATAAATCAATTCTTGCTTTTTGGTTGCAATTAAAAGCGGAAACAGCTTCGCTTTCTTTATTTTTTAAAGTATTTATAACAGGTATTGGTTTCCTTATATTAGCACAAAGCGCTTCTCCTCCATTTGTTATTGATAACGAATCGTATTACATACAAACCATTAAATGGCTAAACACTTATGGTTTTACTAATGGTTTAGTAAACTTACATGTATTTTTAGGACAAACTTCAGCTTGGCATATTTTACAAAGTGCTTTTAACTTTAGCTTTATATACAAGCATTTTAATGATTTGAGTGCTTTAGCTTTACTACTAGGTAATGTATATGCTATTTTTAAATTACAAGCTTTTCTATCTAAAAAAGACACCAATATTTCTAATTTAATTTTTGGATTGTTTCCTTTATGGAATGTATTTTTCTTTCCGTTTATAAGTGCTCCTTCACCAGATATTGCTATTTATGTTTTAAGTAATATACTTTTACATCAGTTTGTTTTATGCTATGCTAATTATACCAAACAAGCATTTTTTACAGTGGTTTTACTTTCGTTCTTTATGGCATTTATAAAACTTACGGCATTGCCTTTTTGTATTTTGTCTTTGGTATTATACAAACGTTATTTTGTGTTTACTAGAAGTACAACATCTATAGTAGTTTTATTTGGTAGTTTAACCTTATTGCTTTTTACTATAAAGAATATAATTATTACAGGAAATTTAGTTTTTCCTTTACAAGGTATAGACCGTTTAAAAACATCTTGGAGTTTACCAGAAAACATAGCTTCCTATTTTGCTAATTATACTAAGCCTTATGCCTACCATCTTACCGAAGAAGCTTTTAATAAAGCATCGCTTTTTATTAAATTAAAAAGTTGGTTATTAGCACCTACTCTTCATGGTATTTTTAATAAAGCGATTATATTGATTTTGTTGATTTTTCCGATTATAAACTATAAATCAAAAAACAAAAAAGCGTTTTATGCTATTTATACAATAGCTATTATTGCTATGTTATTTTTGTTTTTAACATCACCACAATACCGCTTTTTCTTCCCATTTATTTTATGTTTTAGTTTATTAATTGCTTCAAAAATATTCAGACACAAAAACAGTATTAAAACAGTATTAGTTTGTAGTATAATACTTGTCGCAATACCTTTATTTTTTAAAATAGATAACGTACAAATCAGTAATAATAAACAGCTTGCAGTTTCTAGTACTTTTTCTTTAGAGTATGTTATAAACCCTTATAAAAACAGTAAGTATGCTAAAAAATATAAAAGCATTCAATTAAATAAAACTACTATTCACACGCCAACAGAAGTAGATTTTTTTTGGGGAACAGGAGATATTCCGTTACCTGCTTTAAACCAAGAACAATTAGATTTTTTTAAAACGCATTTTCAAATAATTCCGCAACAGCGAACTAAGCATTTAAAAGATGGTTTTATAAGTAAAAAGGCAACTCAATAAGTATAAGAAAATTATTTAATACGTTTTCCTTCGGTTGTAAAAGACAATCCTTGTTTTCCCATGGTAGAACTCATTACTCCATCAAATAAAGGTTCTGGACAGTTTTTAGGTATTTTCCAATCAAAAATAAAATTAGATCCTGTACCTCCAGAAGTATCAATTTCATCAATTATAATTTCAGCTGTTTCTAAAGGAGCTAAATAAATAGGAGTATCAAAATATTTTCTAACCGATTTTCCGTGGGTATCAAAATATTCAGCTTTTAACACATAAATAGTATCTATATCGCTTATGTTACGCATACTCACCATTACAGTTAAGCCATGTGTTTTATGTTCTGTTAAACTATAAATTTCTGAGTATGTTGCAAGATAAGATTTACCAAACTCTAGGGAGTCTTTTGCACTAATTTTGGCTGCTCTTTTAGACCAGTTTTCAGTATTAAAGGAGCTAATTTCTTTTTCTTCAATGCAACTAAATGTCATGAATATAACTAAAATAAGTACTAACCTTTTTTTCATTATTAGTTTTAATTTTTGATTTTAATAGCTTACTTTTTGTATGCTATTATTCATTTTGAAAGTTAAAATATTTTTGTTTAATCACAAAGAAGTCTTATTTATATATTATTTGAATTTTCTGATATTTATGACATAACATTCCCTTTAAATCATAAAGGTGTTTTATAAAAACACAACCATTAAAATTCCTTTTATTGAAAACCTCAATATCTTGTAGTAACCTATAAACACAACTAATTTGCCTACTAAAAAACAATTACTTTTATCTATATTTGTTATATGCAATTACAAAAGGAAGAATTAAAAGAATTCTTAGACAATAAAGTTATTCAATACAATACTCTAGAGTTTATTGATAGTGATCCTATTTCAATACCTCATAAATTTACTCAAAAAGAAGATATAGAAATAGCTGGTTTTTTAGCGGCAACCATAGCATGGGGAAACAGAAAAAGCATTATAAAAAATGCGAATAAGATGATGGAGCTCATGGGAAATTCACCTTATGACTTTGTTATGAATCATAACAATAATGATCTTAAAAGGTTTGAAGGTTTTGTACATAGAACTTTCAACAGTGTTGATTTTAGTTATTTTATAAAAGCTTTGAAGCATATATATTTAAATCATAATGGTTTAGAAAGTGTGTTTTTTAAAAACATTTCAAATAATTCTATGCAAGGTGCTATTTCTGAATTTAAAAAGGTGTTTTTTGAAATAGAGCATCCAGCAAGAACTACTAAACACGTTAGTGACCCATTAAAAGGTTCTGCAGCAAAACGAATTAACATGTATTTACGTTGGATGGTTAGAAACGATAATGCCAGTGTAGATTTTGGTATTTGGCAAAGTATTTCTCCTAGCCTTTTATCTTGCCCTTTAGATGTACATTCTGGAAATGTAGCTAGAAAACTAGGCATACTTAAAAGAAAACAAAATGATGCTAAAGCCTTATTAGAGTTAGATAATGCTTTGCGTAAGCTAGATGCTAAAGATCCTGTAAAATATGATTTTGCTTTATTTGGACTTGGTGTTTTTGAAGGGTTTTAAACTACTTTCTAAGTTTTTTATATTTTTTATATAAAACTTCATTTAGTGCCTCTTGACTTTTGTAAACTTTACCACTAAAACCAATACATTCTCCTTCTTTTAAAAAGAATTTATCTTCATTTTTTAATCTATAGCTTCCGTTTGGGTAAATAATAGTACCATTATTTAATCTAAAATTAGTTTCTAATCGTGCTATTTCTCCATTTTGTTGTTTAAAAATTTTTCCATCTATAAATATGCAATAGTTAGCATCTTCAATTTTTTGTTGTTCTTGAGCTAAAAGGTTTCCAGAGGATAAAAAAACAAATATTAATAAGAATAGACTTTTCATAAAATAAACAATTAATGAATATCTTATAAAGATAATAATTTATACGCTGATTTTAAACTCTTTACACATATATTAACAAAAAAACGACTGATAAACTATTACATGCATCAGTCGTTTTAATATTTTAAAAACTAAAATAGTTATCCTTTTAACCAGGCTTTACGTAAAGCATTTTGTGCTTCTGTAGCATCTGCTTTAGGTTGTAATTTTTTTCCTGTTGTAAAAGATTCTGTAAGCGTAGTTTCTAGTACTATTTCTTCACCATTTCTTTCTAAAACAACATGAATTTCTTTTCCTGGTTGCCACATATACATAGCACCAATAACTTGTTGTGCAGTATTCATATTTAATGCTACACCTTCAACAGATTTTAAAACATCTCCAGCTTGCACGCCATGGTCATTCCAGAAACTATTTTTTGCAACATTAGAAGAAAAAGCAATAGTTTGAGTTTCTCTGTTTGGTTCAAAAATAAACATACCATCATTTTGTATGTAGTTTGTTTTTATTTTACTTTCTTGAAAACCTAAACCAACTTTAGCAAAAAAGCTATTATAATCTATTGGTGTAGTTCCTTCAACGTGTTTCTTTAAAAACTCTCCTATAGATGGATACGTCATAGCAGTAATTTCTTCAATAATAGTATCATCATTAAAAGGTTTGTTTTTTCCGTATTTAGCAGAAAGTTCTTTCATTAAAGAAAGCATGCTTCTATTTCCGTTACTTTCTTCACGCATTAAAATATCAATACACATACCAATTAAAGCTCCTTTCATGTATACATTATAATATTGTGGTGCATAAGGATCTTCTAATACGTTTTCACTCATTTCGGTGAAACTCATAGTATCATTCATGTTTGCAGCAGTTTTAATTTTGCTTAACATGGTAGTATAAAACTCATCTTCTGTCATTAAACCTTCATAAACTTGAAAATGTTGCGCAAAATACTCTGTTACACCTTCATACATCCATAAATGCTTAGAGAATGTTGGTTGGTTGTAATCAAAATAATGCACATCATCACTATGCACGCTTAAAGGAGTTACAATATGAAAAAACTCATGTGCTACCACATCAATCATGCTTTTAGCTAAAGCATCTTCTGGTGAATTTTCAGCTAAAACTACAACTGTAGAGGTATGATGCTCTAAAGCTCCAAATCCTTTTGGTGAATCTGGTTTTCCTTCGCTTAAATACAAGAAAATATCATAACGAGGTGTAGAGTTTATATCTCCTAAATAGTTTTTTTGTGCCTGCATCATTGTATACATGGTTTCTTTTAATGATGCTGCAGTATGTACATCATTTGGAGAATATACACTTAATACAACTTTAATATCTCCTACTTGAAATTCTTCAACATCAAGATTACCATAAAACATTGGGTTATCTGTAATATCAAAATAACGTGGTGCAAAATAACTAGTTGTTATAGTACTACCATCTGTACTTGTTGTTGATTTTAATTCTTGAATAGCAGAAGATCTTTTAAATGTTGCTGGTGCAGTTACATCTAATTTATATTGTGCATTTTTTAATGAATCAAAATAACCAACAAAACCATGAAGGTTTAAAACGTAGTTTGTAGGTTCTATATTTGTTCCCGCTGGTGAAAAAGGATTTTCTCCTCCTATACCTCCTGTGCTTTCGGTATCAAAAGTATCGTTTACGTAATAAGCAATTTTATCTAGGTTTGTTGCATTTGCAATAGTCCATGAATTATCATCTAATTTAGTAGTAGCAATTTCGTTTCCTTTATAATCAAAGGCTTTAAAGTTGTCTACATACTTTCCAAAATCACTAACAGAATATGTTCCTTGTACTACTCTTGGTAATCTATAGGTTACTGTATCTGTTGTAAAGCGTCCTGGATTAATAGTTACAGGCACTTTGTCATTTACTACTTTAGTTAAATCTAAAGAAGTTTCAATAGCAGTGCTTGTTGCCAGAGCATTTGAGGCTGTTTTTGTTGCTGATCCACAAGCAACTAACATTGTACTTAAGCCAAAAATGGCTAATACTTTTTTCATAAATTAATAGTTTAATATTTTCTCTTTTGTTAAGAAATTGGTTTTAGTTTGATAACTTGACGCTCAAAAGTACAATGTGTTACAATTTAATTCCTTAACTTTTTGTTAAAATAAAATAAGTGAAAAACACTTACAATTCAAATTCATAATTTTATGTGGTTGAAATAAATTCTGTTTGTAATTAGCTACCATTTCTACCATGGTAAGAATAACAAATTAAACTTTTTACTTTTTTAATTTAAAAACTATAATTCGCTTCATGCAAGAACCTCTTATTAGCATTCTTACTCCTTTTAAAAACACGCAACTATACTTAGCAGATTGTTTAAACTCTATAAGAAATCAAAGTTATACCAATTGGGAATTAATTATTATAGATGATAGCTCTACAGATGCGAGCTATACTCTTGTAGAAAGCTATGCTAAAACAGATTCTAGAATTAAACTTTTAAAAAATAATGGTAAAGGCATTATAGATGCACTTAGGCTTGCTTTTAAAAATAGTACAGGAACTTATATTACCAGAATGGATAGTGATGATATTATGCATCAAGATAAATTAAAAACCATGCTTAGTAGCTTGCAAAAACATGGAAAACAACATGTTGCTGTTGGAATGGTACAATATTTTAGTAACGAAGGAATTAGTAATGGTTATGCTAGATATGAAACTTGGTTAAATAACTTAACTATAAAAGGAAATAATTATTCTGAAATATATAAAGAATGTGTAATCCCTTCACCTTGTTGGATGCTACATCGTGAGGATTTTATAGCAGCTAATGCTTTTAACCCAAATCGCTATCCTGAAGATTATGATTTAACCTTTAGGTTTTATAAGCATGCCTTTAAATGTATTCCTTGTAATCAAGTATTGCATCAATGGCGTGATTATAGTACCAGAACTTCTAGAACGCATGAACACTATGCTCAAAATTACTTTCTAGATATTAAGTTGCATTATTTTTTAGAGCTTGATTATAATGCTTCTAGACCATTAACCATTTGGGGAGCAGGAACCAAAGGAAAAAATATAGCGAAGGCTTTACTACTAAAAGAAATTCCGTTTTATTGGATTTGTGATAATAACAAAAAAATTGGCAAACATATTTACCAAAAAGAATTACATAATTTTAATTACTTAAAACAAATTAAAAATCCACAATGTATTGTTACAGTTGCTAACAATCATGCACAGCAAGAAATTAAAGAATACTTTAAAACCCATAAAATGCAATCTATGATTGATTATTTTTTCTTTTGTTAAAACAAAAATAAATTACTTTTAAATTCATAATCATTTTCTATCTTTGACCAATCTAAAACAATATGCAGTTTAAACATCCAGAAATTCTTTACGCTTTATTTGCACTGCTCATTCCTATTATTGTTCATTTATTTCAGCTTCGTAAATTTCAAACAGAAAAATTTACCAACGTTGCTTTTTTAAAACAAGTTAACTTACAAACACGTAAAAGTGCCATTATAAAAAAATGGCTAGTCTTACTTACCAGATTGCTTTTATTAGCTGCAGCAATTTTTGCTTTTGCGCAACCTTATACTTCTAAAACCAATAATTTTACTACAAAAACAGAAACGGTTATTTATTTAGATAATAGCTTTAGCTTACAAGCAAAAGGTACACAAGGCGAACTATTTAAAAGAGCAATACAAGATATCATTACAGAAGTTCCTAAAGACCAAAACATATCTATTATTACCAACAATCAAAGCTTTAAAAACACAAGTATAAAAGCCATTAAAAATGATTTGCTACAGCTAGATTATGCTGCAAACCAATTAAATTATGATGCTGTTTTATTAAAAAGCAAGACCCTTTTTAGTAAAAACACAAATAGTATTAAAAACTTGATTTTTGTATCTGATTTTCAAGAAAAAGAAAACCGTTTTCAATTAAAAACAGATTCATTAATAAATGTACATGCTGTTGCTTTAAAACCAGTAAACACCAATAATATTTCTATTGATAGTGTATATATTTCTAACACTAGCGCAACTAATGTAGATATAAGTGTACGCTTAAAAAACACAGGAATTGCTATAGATAACATTCCTGTTTCCTTATTAAATAACGGAAACCTAATTGCTAAAACAGCAGTTGCTCTACAAGGCGAAACAATTACCAATTTTACCTTACCTAGCAATACTAGTATAAATGGAGAAATTACTATTGAAGACACACAACTGCAATTTGATAACAGCCTATTTTTTAATATAAATAAAGCAGCAAAAATTAATGTACTGAGTATTGATAATACCAACGCTACTTATTTAAAAAGAATTTTTACAGAAAGTGAGTTCCATTATACAAGCACCAAACTTAATCAATTAAATTATAGCGTTTTCGACAAACAAAACCTTATTATTTTAAACGAATTAAAAGAAATACCTAACGCGCTATCTACTGCGCTTAATGCCTTTACAAGTAATGGAGGATTCTTAATTGTAATTCCTAATGAAGATATTACGCTTTCCTCTTACAACAATTTATTAGTACAGTATAAATTGGCTTATAATGCCAAAAATGCTTCCGAAAAAAAAATAACTACTATTAATTATTCGCATCCTTTATATACTAATGTTTTTGATAAACGTGTGGCTAATTTTCAATATCCAAAAGTAAATAGCTATTATACATTTCAAACCGAAAATGCTTCTAAAATATTGCAATTTGAAGATGCAAAACCCTTTTTAACCAATAACAAAAATGTATTTGTTTTTGCTTCGGCTTTAAATAGTAAGCTTTCTAATTTCACAAATTCGCCCTTAATTGTTCCTACCTTTTATAATATTGCAAAATACAGTTTACAAGTTCCAAATTTATATTATACCATTGGAAAAGAAAACAAATATGATGTTGCTGTTACACTAAAACAAGATGGAATTTTATCTTTAGTAAAAGACGAAATAAGCACCATTCCGCAACAACAATATTTTAATAATAAAGTTTCTATAGTTACCAATGAAACACCAAACGAAGCAGGAATATACTCTATAAATAATAAAACCGAACATATAGAAAACGTAAGCTATAATTTGGATAGAACCGAAAGTAATTTGGTATATCAAGACATTAGCAAGCTTAAAGATATAACCACAAGTGATTCAATAACCCAATTATTTAATACCTTAAAAAGTGACTCTAAAATTAACGAGCTATGGAAATGGTTTGTTATTTTTGCATTGGTATTTTTAATTATTGAAATGCTTATCTTAAAATATTTTAAATGAACGTAATCTTAAAATCTGCAACTATTATAGACTCTAAAAGTGAGTTTCATAATACGGTTCAAGATATTTTAATAGAAAATGGTGTGATTAGCAAAATTGCTAAAAACATTAAAAATATAAAAGACTACAAGGAAATCTCTCTAGAAAATTTACACCTATCACAAGGATGGTTTGATAGTAGCGTTTGTTTTGGTGAACCTGGTTTTGAAGATAGAGAAACTATAAACAATGGTTTACAAGCTGCTGCTCTTTCTGGTTTTACAACCGTTGCAATGAATGCCAATACACATCCTGTTTTAGACACTAGCGCTGATATTGCCTTTGTAAAAAGTAAAGCGCAAAATCACGCTGTAACCTTATTACCTATTGGTGCATTAACCAATGCTAGTAAAGGCGAACATCTTGCAGAACTGTTTGATATGAAAAATGCTGGATCTTGTGCTTATCAAGATTATAAAAAACCTATTGCAAATGCCAATATGCTAAAAATTGCATTACAATATGCTAGCAATTTTGATGGATTGGTGTACTCCTATCCGCAAGATAATACTATTAGCAGAAATGGCGTAGTAAATGAAAACATTACCAGTACTACTCTAGGTTTAAAAGGAAATCCTAATCTTGCTGAAGCTTTGCAAGTAGCTCGTGATTTATTTTTATTAGAATACACTAACGGTAAATTACATATTCCAACCATTTCTACTGCAGAAGCTGTAGCACTTATTAGAGAAGCAAAAAAGAAAAAATTAAATGTAAGTTGTAGTGTTGCTATTCATAACTTATTTTTTACAGACGATGTTTTAACCAATTTTGATACCAACTATAAAGTACAACCTCCTTTAAGAATACAAAAAGATGTAGACGCTTTAATTGAAGGTGTAAAAGACGGAACTATAGACATGGTTACGAGTGACCATAACCCTTTAAATATTGAACTAAAAAATATTGAGTTTGATTATGCAGGCTACGGAACCATTGGTTTAGAAAGTGCATTTGGTGCTTTAAATACTTTATTTTCTACAAAAAAAGCAATAAGTCTTTTAACCAAAGGAAAAGACAGATTTGGATTAGAAAATACAGTGATTGCAGAAGGCAATAAAATAAACGCAACTTTGTTTAACCCAAATACTAAATATACTTTTCAAAAATCAAACATTCATTCAAAATCTAACAATAGTATCTTTTTAAACACCACCTTAAAAGGACGTGTTTATGGTATTATTGCAAATAATAAAATGATTCTTAATTAATGACAGAACAAACCATACAAGAAGGTAAAAAATTAGCTATTATAGCATATATAACCATATTTGGTCCTATTATAGCTTATTTTTTAAACAACGATAAAAAAAACGATTTTTCTTCTTTTCATATTAGACAAGGATTAGGCTTATGGATTATGTTTTTATTACTAGGAAGAGTAATTTCTTCTTTTGATAGCTGGTTAATAAGTTCTAGTTTCTATTTATGTTTTGCGGTATTATTTATTTATGGTATTTCTTCTGCTATTTCTGGAAAAATACAGCAAGTACCATTAGTTGGAGCTTTTTTTCAAAAATTATTCGCTAATATTGGTAAATCAGATTCTAATTAACAATGACAACACAAAACCTTTCCCTTTATCATATAATTCGCGAATCTTCTTTAAAAGAAAACGCACCATTATTAATACTTTTTCATGGCTACGGAAGCGATGAAAACGATCTGTTTTCTTTTGCAACCGAACTACCCGAAGAATTATTTATCATTTCTGTAAGAGCACCTCAAGCTATGCAACCTTATGGTAATGCTTGGTATACTATTAATTTTGATGCTACTGGAGCAAAATGGAGTGATGATGAAGAAGCAAAACAATCAAGAGATTTAATAGCTAAATTTATAGATGAGGCAGTAGCTGCGTACCCTGTTAATAAAGATAATGTAACCCTTTTAGGGTTTAGTCAAGGTACTATTTTAAGTTATGCAGTGGCACTTACCTATCCTGAAAAAGTAAATAATATTATTGCTTTAAGTGGTTATGTTAATCCTGCAATTTTACCTGATGATATAGAAACTAAAGAGTATTCAAAGCTTAATTTTTACTGTTCTCATGGTAGTGTAGACCAGGTAATTCCTGTAGATTGGGCTAGAAAAGCACCTGTATTTTTAAAATCTTTACATATAAAACATGAATACAGCGAGTTTCCTGTAGGTCATGGTGTTGCTCCACAAAACTTTTACGCTTTAAAAGAGTGGCTAACAGATAAAATATAAATACTTATAATTTTAATAAAAAAAAGACCATTAAAACTAATGGTCTTTTTTTATTTGTTATTTAATTGGTAGGATATAATAATGAATCTACCACCTCAAAGGTAAGTGATCCATTCTCTCCTATGGTATATTTCAAGATTAATTCGCCCCAATATTCGCCATCATTAAAATTACAAATTAACCATTTATGGTTTAATACACGAATTGCATTAATAATCATTTTACCTCCAGAAGACATTGCTGCATAAGGCACTAACGGATTTCCTTCTTCTTGTGCATTTAAATCATAAAGTGACTCTTCTATAAACGCAATTAATTGATCACTTTCATATCCACGCTTTTCAATATAATTTAATGCTTCATCAGAATAGTTAAGTGTAAACTCAGACAAACCAAAAGCTTTATCTTCTAAAACTGTAATAGAGTCTTTATATCTTTCCATTTTCTTTACATAACCTTCCAATTGTGCTTTATCTGCTTCAAATACATTTTTAGAATTTACATATTGAAACACTACAAGTAATGCTGTAAAAATAAACAAATACATAAAAATTTTACTCTTCATAATAATAGGTAATTAAAGGTTAAGGGTTAATCCATCATAAGCTAAATAAACGTTTTCAGGAAGTTTTTTTTGTACCTCTTCATGAAAACCTAGCCAATGACTTATATGTGTTAAATAGGCTTTTTTAGGTTTTACCTTATCAATAAATGCTAAGGCTTCTTCTAAATTAAAATGAGATAAATGTTCTTTTTCGCGTAAAGCATTAACTACTAAAACATCTAAATTTTGTAACTTTTCAATTTCTTTTTCAGCAACCGTTTTCATATCTGTTAAATAGGCAAAATCTTTAAACCTAAATCCAAATACTTGTAATATATTATGCATTCCATTAATAGGAGTAACTTTAAAGTTCTCTATAAAAAACGGTGCATTGGTTATTATATTTTCTTCTACACTTGGTGCTCCTGGATATTTGTTTTCGGTTTCAAAAATATAATCAAACCTTTTTCTAAGTGATTTTAGCACTCTTTTATGTGCATAAACAGGAATATCTCCTTGTTTAAAAAAAAAGGGTCTAATATCATCTAGTCCTGCGGTATGATCTGCATGCTCATGCGTAAATAAAATAGCATCTAATTGACTGGCATTTTGGTTTAGCATTTGTTGCCTAAAATCTGGTCCACAATCTATAACATAAACACGATCATTGTGCTTTATCATTACAGATACACGTAATCTTTTATCTTTTTTATCCGCACTTAAACAAACAGGATGTGTGCTTCCAATAACTGGAATACCTTGAGAAGTTCCTGTACCAAGAAAAATGACTTTCAATTGTAGTAGATTTTATCAACAAAAATAAGTTTATTTTTTTGTTTGGTATACTAATTTAATATCTTTGTTTTAATAGCAAGTAAACCAAATAAATTAAATGGAAATAACCATTAAGGGAGATAAAGAGTTTGATGAAATACCTTCATTAAAAACAAAGGCACTTCGTATAAACTTAAACGAAAATATTTATGGAACTTTTTCCGAAATAGGTGCAGGACAAGAAACTGTACGCCAGTTTTTTAGAGCAGGAGGCGCTTCTGGCACAATAGCCAAAGCAATGTCTGCTTATGATAAAGCATTTAGTGATGCCATTTATGGTATTGAAGATGATAAACGTTATGTTACAGAAGCACGTTTACGTAAGATGTTAAATCATGAAGTTAGATTGATGGAAGAACGATTAACGCGTGATGTTCATCCTAACAAGTTATTTTTCTCTTATGCAAATACGGTTGCAACCATAGATTTTGCTAAAAAATACAAAGGCCATGGCTGGGTTGGTATTAAATACCAAATAGATCCAGACCAAGAATATAATGAAATTATTCTGCATGTACGTTTTAAAGAAAACGATGCCAGACTACAACAAGAAACTTTAGGTGTTTTAGGTACAAACCTTATTTATGGTGCTTTCTATAAATACAATGAACCTAAAAAATTATTAAAATATTTATATGATCATTTAGATAAAGACCAATTAGAAATTGACACTATCAATTTCTCTGGACCTGTTTTTGAAGATGTAGATAATAGATTAATGAGTTTACAACTGGTGAAAAATGGTATGACAGATGCTGTCATGTTTGCTCCAGATGGCAATAATGTATTACCTGCTAGAGTACTTTATAAAAAGAATATTTTAGCACTTCGTGGTAGTTTTAGACCTGTTACTAAGGTAAATATGGATATGTTCCATAAATCTTATGACATGTTCATTAAAGAAAATAAAGTAGATGAATCTAAAACGCAAGTGGTTTTTGAAATTACTTTATCTAACCTTCGTGCAGAAGGAGAAATTGACGAACAAGACTTTATGGATAGAGCAAAATTACTTTGTTCTCTTGGTCAAACCGTACTAATATCTAACTTTCAAGAGTATTATAAATTAGTAGAGTACTTCTCACAATACTCTAAAGCTAGAATGGGTCTTGCAATGGGAGTTAATAACCTTGTAGATATTTTTGACGAAAAATATTATCGCCATTTAAGTGGAGGGATTTTAGAAGCATTTGGTAAATTATTCTTTAAAGATTTACGCGTGTACCTTTATCCTATGGAAAATGAAAACGGTACTTTAACTACTAGTGAAGATTTAAAAGTGCACCCTAGAATGAAAGAATTGTATAAATTCTTTAAATACAATGGCAAAGTAGTAGACATTACAGATTATGACCCTAAAATACTTTCTGTTTTTTCTAGAACTGTTTTAAAAATGATTGCAGATGGTGAAACTGGTTGGGAAAGCATGCTTCCTGAAGGGGTATCTAAAATTATAAAAGAAAAAAGCTTATTTAGTTGCGAAACCGAAGAGATATTTAGTGAAGACCAATAAAAATAAGCTATAGTAGTAAAAACAATAAAAAAAGCGACCATTTAAAATAGTCGCTTTTTTTATTGTTTATGTTTTAAGATTCTAAAATCTGTGCTGCGTGATCTTTTGTTTTTACTTTATCAATCACTCGTGCTACTACTCCATTTTCATCTACTATAAAAGTTTTTCTATGAATACCATCATAAACTTTTCCCATAAATTTCTTTTCTCCCCAAACACCAAAAGCATTAATAACTTCTTTCTCTTCATCTGCTAGTAAAGGAAAAGGAAATTCATATTTGTTTTTAAAATTAGTTTGTCTTTTTTCAGAATCTGCACTTACACCAAGTAATTCATAACCTTGTTCTTGTAAAACTTTATAGTTATCACGTAAGTTACAAGCTTCTGCTGTGCAACCAGGAGTACTTGCTTTTGGGTAAAAGAAAACAATTAGTTTCTTCCCTTTATAATCGCTTAAAGATATAGCTTGGCCATCTTGATTATTTACTGTAAAATTTGGAACGGTATCTCCTACTTGTAATGTCTTCATATTTCTTATTTTTGCTATCAAAGATACAATAATGACTAAACAAGAAAAAGTAGATTTTGTTATAACAACGTTAAACAAGCTCTATCCTGAAATACCAGTTCCTCTAGACCATAAAGATCCTTATACTTTATTAGTAGCTGTTTTGCTCTCTGCGCAATGTACAGATGTAAGAGTAAATAAAATTACTCCTTTACTATTTGCTAAAGCAGATAACCCTTATGATATGGTAAAACTTTCTGTAGAAGAAATTAAAGAAATTATAAAACCTTGTGGCTTATCTCCAATGAAAAGCAAAGGAATTTACGGCTTATCAAAAATATTAATTGAAAAACACAATGGTATTGTACCTAAAAGTTTTGAAGCTTTAGAAGAACTTCCTGCGGTAGGACACAAAACAGCTGGTGTCGTGCTCAGTCAAGCTTTTGATATTCCTGCATTTCCTGTAGACACACACATTCATAGATTAATGTATCGATGGAATTTAACCAACGGAAAAAACGTAGCACAAACCGAAAAAGATGCTAAAAGGCTTTTTCCAAAAGAGCTTTGGAATGATTTACACTTGCAAATTATTTGGTATGGTAGAGAATATTCACCAGCTAGAGGTTGGGATTTAGAAAAAGATATAATTACTAAAACCATTGGAAGAAGTAGCGTTTTAAAAGAATATTATGCTAAAAACAAATAATCTTATCTTATATCTTCGCTAAATAGATAAAATTTTAAGTACAAAAAAAAGTCCTGATGATTCATCAGGACTTTTAAAGTTTAGTTAAGCAGTGTTTCAAATTTTAAATTATTGTAATCTAAAACGCTTAAAGATTTAGAATAACTAAGAAGAAAATCTATTGTTTCAGTCTTAGGATTCATATTAATTTGTTCACTTTTTAAATTTTTAGAGTAAAGTTTTGCCATCAAATTATGTTTTGGTTATGCTTTACTAACGTCACTAATTTTATATTATTGTTAATTTGTCAAAATTATATTATGCTTATCAATAATTTTACGCATGTTTATTAATGCATAACGCATTCTACCCAAAGCTGTATTTATACTAACACCTGTTTTTTCTGAGATTTCTTTAAAACTCATATCATTATACATACGCATCACCAAAACCTCTTTTTGATCTTCAGGTAACTCATCCATTACACGTCTAACATCTCGTTCTACCTGTTCTTTTATAATTGTTTTTTCGGCATCTAAAGCAGAATCACTTAATACAGAAAAAATACTAAATTCACCACTATTGCTAAATTTGGGCATTCTGTTGCTTTTTCTAAAATGATCTATTACTAAGTTATGAGAAATACGCATAACCCATGGTAAAAATTTACCTTCTTCATTATAAGAACCTCGTTTTAAAGTACGTATTACCTTAATAAAAGTATCCTGAAAAATATCTTCAGCAATATCTTTATCATATACTTTAGAGTATATAAAACTGTAAATTCGTTGTTTGTGCCTAGTAATTAAAATTTCTAGTGCGTTTTCATCTCCTTGAATGTAGTTACTAACAAGAGAAGCGTCGGTTATTAGCTCTTTTTGCATAATGATTACTTTTTTACACAGAAGGAATCCTTCTTATGCTTGGGGTTAAAAATTTAAAAAAGTAATGTTATGCTATATGCTATAATTTAAGTTAAATAGTATTGAATGAGTCAAATATAACAACAATCATTCCTAAAATGCAAAAAATTAAATGTTTTTTTTAACATTTATTTACACAATAATCTATTTTATAAGCTGAACTAGTTATAGTATCTTTGCAAGATTATTCCTTTTAAAAGCGTATGAATACTAATATTTCTAAAGTAAATCCTAAAACAAATATCATAATAAAAGGTGCAAAATTGCATAACCTTAAAAATATTGATGTAGTAATACCAAGAAATAAATTAGTAGTAATTACAGGTTTATCTGGTTCTGGTAAATCTAGTTTAGCTTTTGACACCTTGTATGCAGAAGGCCAAAGACGCTATGTAGAGAGCTTATCTAGTTATGCTAGACAGTTTTTAGGAAGACTTAACAAACCTAAAGTAGATTATATAAAAGGTATTGCTCCTGCTATTGCTATTGAGCAAAAAGTAAATTCTACCAATCCGCGTTCTACGGTTGGTACTACCACAGAAATTTATGATTATTTAAAACTTTTATTTGCAAGAATTGGTAAAACTTATTCTCCAAAATCTGGAAATGAAGTAAAAAAAGATACCGTTGCAGATGTTATTAAATATGTAAAATCATTTGCTGAAGGCGAAAAACTATTACTCCTGGCTCCTATTCATTTAGAAGAAGGAAGAGAATTACAAGACAAACTAAAGGTTTTAAACCAGCAAGGATACGCCAGAATTAAAGTAAAGGAGCAAATTATTCGTTTAGACGAAACACAAGACATTAAAGAAAATGTAAAAGATATTTTCTTGGTAGTAGATAGAATTATTACCAAAGACGATGAAGACTTTTATAACCGACTAGCAGATGCCACACAAACAGCATTTTTTGAAGGAAAAGGCGAATGTTTTATAGAAACACTTAGCAATAATAAACAACGTCATTTTAGTAATAAATTTGAACTAGATGGTATTTCGTTTTTAGAACCAAACGTACATTTATTTAGTTTTAATAATCCGTATGGAGCTTGCCCAAAATGTGAAGGTTATGGAGATGTTATTGGTATAGATGAAGATTTAGTAATACCAAACACAGCACTTTCAATATATGAAAATGCTATTTTTCCTTGGAGAGGAGAAAGTATGAGTTGGTACAAAGACCAATTGGTAAATAACTCACACCATTTTAATTTTCCTATTCACAAACCTTATTTTGAATTAAGCCCAGAACACAAACAATTAATTTGGGAAGGAAACCAATATTTTGAGGGTTTAAATGATTTCTTTGCAGCTCTAGAAAGTAAAGCCTATAAAATTCAAAACCGAGTAATGCTTTCGCGTTACAGAGGAAAAACAAAATGTAAAGTTTGTAATGGTAAACGTTTACGTGCAGAAGCCAATTATATTAAAATTAGTGAAGCAACTATTACCGATTTAGTAGAGATGCCTTTACGTAAATTAGCCATTTTTTTCAAACAATTAGAACTCAATGAGTATGATGAAACCGTTGCTAAAAGACTTTTAAAAGAAATTAATAGCAGACTTTCCTTTTTATCAAATGTAGGTTTAGACTATTTAACTTTAAATAGAAAATCAAATTCCCTTTCTGGTGGAGAAAGCCAACGTATTAACCTTGCAACTTCTTTAGGTAGTAGCTTGGTTGGTTCTATGTATATTTTAGACGAACCAAGTATTGGCTTGCATCCTAAAGACACAGAACGCTTAATTGTTGTGTTAAAAGCGCTTCGTGACTTAGGAAACACTGTTATTGTGGTAGAACACGATGAAGATATCATGAAAGAAGCAGATGAAATTATTGATATAGGTCCAGAAGCAGGAACTTTTGGTGGTAATGTGGTTGCTACAGGAACTTTTAAAGATATTTTAAAATCTAATTCTTTAACAGCACAATACTTAAACGAAAAATTAAAAATTGAAGTTCCTAAAAAAAGAAGAACTTCTAAATATGAAGTACAAGTTCTTGGCGCAAGAGAAAACAATCTAAAAAATATTGATGTAACTTTTCCTCTAAACATGCTTACGGTTGTAACAGGAGTTTCCGGAAGCGGAAAAAGCACCTTAGTAAAAAAGATTCTCTTCCCAGCCATTCAAAAACACTTAACTGGTTTTGGTGATAAACCTGGACAGTTTACAGAACTAAAAGGAAACTACACCAACATAAAACATATTGAGTTTATAGACCAAAACCCTATTGGTCGTTCTTCAAGATCAAACCCTGTAACTTATGTAAAGGCTTATGATGATATTCGTGCTTTATATGCAAGTCAGAAATTAAGTAAAATTCGAAACTATGCTGCAAAGCATTTTAGTTTTAATGTAGATGGAGGACGTTGTGAAACTTGTAAAGGAGAAGGAGAAGTTACTATTGAAATGCAATTTATGGCAGATGTGCATTTAGAATGTGAAACCTGCAAAGGAAAACGTTTTAAAAAAGAAGTATTAGAAGTTACTTTTGGTAATAAAAGTATCGATGATATTTTAAATCTTACCATAGATGATGCTATCGCGTTTTTTAAAGCTCACGAGCAGAAAAAAATACAAACCAAACTACAACCATTACAAGATGTTGGTTTGGGGTATGTTACTTTAGGGCAAAGTTCTTCTACCCTTTCTGGTGGAGAAGCACAACGTATTAAATTAGCTACCTTTTTAGGTAAAGGTTCTCGTCAAGAAAATGCGCTCTTTATTTTTGATGAACCTACTACAGGATTACACTTTCATGATATTCAAAAACTATTAAAATCCTTTTACGCTTTAATAGAAAAAGGACATTCTATTATTGTAGTAGAACATAATATAGAACTGATTAAATGTGCAGATCATATTATAGATTTAGGTCCTGAAGGTGGAGAAACTGGCGGAAAACTAGTAGCTACAGGAACTCCTGAAGAGATTGTAAAAGTAAAAGATTCCATTACTGGAAAATATTTAAAAGAGAAACTTTAAAACATCATAACAGCAAATCCTAGCACTATAAATCCTGCAATTAATGCTACAGGAAAAAATAACAGTGTTACAAAACTAGTTTTTAAATAGCTTTTAAACCATCCTTGTTTGTAAAAATGTTTAATAGCTATAAAAAGATATATAAAAGTAGATATCACGATTAGCTTATCTATCCAATCCGGAATTTCAACAATACGATTCAAGATTAATATAAGACTAAAAACAGTAAATAAAAAGGAGAAAAAGTAAAAACTAAATACCAAGTGGTGTGTATATCTTCCACTTTTTCTAAAAAATAATTTTAGTATTAATGCAAATATTGGTAAGATAAAAAACATGGCAATAGGCACCTTATCAAAAAAGGTTTGAAATATGCCACCTGCTTGTCTTTGTTTATAAAACTTTAAACCTTGTTCGTATAATCTTTTTTTTAGTTTACCATCCTCTTCCTTAAGTCCAAATTCTTTATAAATAATTGTATTAGAAGCATTTTTAGCTATCAAAGAATCTATTTTTTTTGTAAAATTAAAAGGATAATCTACAGCTCTAAAATTTTCACTAGCGACTATAGAATCTATTTGCTTCTGTGAAAAACCTGTGTATATTTTATTATTTTCTAAAACCTGTTTAACTTCTATTCTATCTATAGAATCTTGTTGTATTCTATTGGTTAACGCTATTAGGTTAAGAGAATCTGTAACTCGATCTCCTGTATTTGTATCTATCTCTTTTAATGTATTAAAAACCTTTCCTACTTCTGTATCAAATTGATTAGACCAAGTGTTCACTCTAAAAGAATTTAAAAAGAAAAATACAATGGCTACAAACAAATACATTTGCGCAGGATGTAAATACAACAAACGCTTTCCTGCTATAAATTTTTCGGCTAAATAACCTGGTTTAAATAGTAACGGGAAAAAACTTTTAAAAAATCGAGCATCAAAAGAAAAGTAATTACTTATTGTGTTGTAAAATAAAAGACCTAAAGTTAAATCGTCTTTATCTTTTTGTCCACAATGCGGACAAAATTCATAAGCTTCATCAAAAGGTTTTTCGCAGTTCTTGCAATCTTTTAATTGTACAGGCATAATTATAGTTGGTTTCTATAAAAATATAAAAAAGTAACCAATAAAATACAGCGACTAAAAACCTGAATAACAGATTAATACATTTTTGGCACGACAATTGAAACTTACAATACAAATAGCGTAAGCCGAAAAGCTAAATGAGTAGGCATAATCTAATACCTCAAAACTATGAAAAAATTAGTACTATTATATACAGGAGTGTTAATGACATTAACATCTGTAACAGCAGCAGAAAAAATTACTGCCACACAAAAACAAGGTGAAGATTTAAATAATTCACGCTACAGCTTTATACAACCAATCCAGTTTGTAGAACGTGGTGTAGAATTTTTAATTTTTCCTGACGGAAGTTTTGATTTTAATACCAATCTAGACTACACGCAAGGAGACGCCTATTACAGAACAACAAACACGCGTACTAACTCTAGAACAAATACCAGAACAAGAACGGTAAATACTACTTTTGGAGCTCCTGGAACTAGGGTAACATATACTGCTTCAAGCATACCAAACCCAGGAGTAATAGTAACCCATGATAGCAATGGTAAAGTACGAAGAATTGGTAATGTATTTGTTAACTATAACCGAGAAGGACAAGTAAAACGTTTAGGTTCTGTATATATAAATTATAACAGACAAGGTATGTTAACACAAGTTGGTGGTTTACAAATACGTTATGATAGATACGGGAACGTAATAGCAATGACAGGTCATGTTAACTTCAGCAACCAAGGACATAATGTGTTTAATTATGATTTACATAATGATTGGGATAATAACCATAATGATTATAACAACGATGATTTTTACTACTATAAAAAAGATGGTAAAACCATAAAACAAGAAAAGCTTACTAGAAGAACTAGCTAATCTTAAATTAAAACAAAACCTCACGAGACAGTTACCCAAAGCGACTTCGTGAGGTTTATTATTTTTAGATTTTTTTGATTATACTAGAAGATTATCTCTTGTATCTCTTGCTAATTTAAATTTAGAAAACATCTTGCTACAATTTACTACATTTTTCAATGATATCTTTTTGTGATTTATAATCTTGCCAAGAATCATTTCCAAATATTTTATATTCAAAACCAACCCAAATAGTATAAACACCTGTATCGGGATATTTAATATCAATATTAAATTTTTCAATTTCTCCTTTACTATATTTAAATTCTCTTTTATCTATTATTTTTTCACCTTTAGATTTGGTTAAATCTATTTTATAATTGTATTCAACTACAACAAGAGCAGCTATTGGTTGCTTAAACGAAAGACATTCACTATAATCCCAAATAACTTTCAAATTCTTTATTAAAACAATATGTTCTGTATTATTTCCTATGGTTAAATTGCCTCCAGTATAGTCACCAATAAAATAGTCTATGGTTAACGGAAATATATTTACTTCTTTTTTTTTAGATGGTGGTTTTATCTCTTTCTCTACTCCTAACTTACTACTCTTTTCAATTATTGTATTTATAGATTTTTTTGTGTTGAAATTTATATACCATAATCCTATTCCTAAAACAATAACAAGAATAATAAACCCTAGCATATATTTTCCATACGTTTTCTCTTTTTTAAATATTGGTAATTCAACTTCTTCTTCTCCAAAATTCACCAACAAAAGGTTTATTTTATTAATCTCTAAAGTATAATAATTATCGTCTAAAATGCCATTTTGCTTCTCTTTAGTAAACCTATTAAACCTAGATGATATATTTACTAAGTCAGGATAGTGTGTATGATCTTTATCAATAACTTCAAACAAATAGGTTATAGCCTTTTTTGTTTCTCCTTTGGTGATGTAGGCATTAACTATACTTTTATCTGTTTTCATATTAACTCCTTTTATTTAGCAAACCTTAATAAGCATCTACACTACTAAAATACCACAAAAAGCTCACTACCAATACGTTAAATCAAATAATTAAACAAAACAATTGTTTCTACAAGCTTTTTAATTATACTTTATATATAAAAAAACAACTATCAACACTTGTTAACAATTAATTCACACCTTAAAGACATTTCTTTTTTACAGCAATAGAATATCATTTACATTTACAAGTAATCCAAAAATTTTACTACCAATGCGAATAGAATATGATATTAAACTAGGCTTTAAAGATGTAATGATAAGACCAAAACGTTCTACATTAAAAAGCAGATCACAAGTATCTTTACAGCAAGAATTTAAATTTTTAAATAGTAAAACCGTTTATACTGGCATACCAATTATGGCTGCTAATATGGATACTGTTGGTACTTTTGAAATGGCTTTAGCATTAAGTAAAAAAGGATTATTTACTGCAATACACAAACATTATACTATTGCAGAATGGGAAAATTTCACCAAAAATGCACCAGAAAACATTGCAGATTATATTGCAATTAGTACTGGAACAGGAAAAAAAGATGCAGAAAAACTAGCTGCCATTTTTAACATAAACCCTAATTATAAATTTATTTGTATTGATGTTGCTAATGGCTACTCAGAGCATTTTGTAGATTTTGTAAAACGTACTAGAGCAAAATATCCTGATAAAGTAATAATTGCTGGTAATGTAGTTACTGGCGAAATGGTAGAAGAATTACTACTCTCTGGTGCAGATATTATTAAAGTTGGTATTGGTCCAGGAAGTGTTTGTACTACGCGTGTAAAAACAGGTGTAGGTTATCCGCAACTATCAGCAATTATAGAGTGTGCAGATGCTGCACATGGTTTAGGTGGTCATATTATTAGTGATGGAGGATGTGCTATTCCTGGAGATATAGCGAAAGCTTTTGGTGCTGCAGCAGATTTTGTAATGCTTGGTGGTATGCTAGCTGGTCATGAAGAATCTGGTGGTGAATTAATAGAAGAAAACGGAAAGCAATTCAAACAATTTTATGGTATGAGCTCTCAAACTGCCATGCAAAAACATGTTGGTGGTGTTGCCGAATATAGAGCCAGCGAAGGAAAAACAGTTACAGTACCATTTAAAGGAAAAGTGGAAAATACCTTACAAGACATTCTTGGTGGTTTAAGAAGCACATGTACTTATGTTGGCGCATCCCGATTAAAAGAACTTACTAAAAGAACTACTTTTATTCGTGTTGCAGAGCAAGAAAACCAAGTTTATACTAAAAAATAAACAGCTACAACAAATAATTAAAACGTACCTTTGCAACTTATTACAAATGGCATATATAATTTGTCATTTAACAATTACTATATGTCATTTAAATCTTTAGGCTTATCTGAAGCCTTATTGAAAGCTATCCAAAAAAAAGGATACACTACTCCAAGTCCAATTCAACAAAAAGCAATTCCTCCTGTATTATTAGGAGTTGATGTTTTGGCATCTGCACAAACAGGAACCGGAAAAACAGCAGGTTTTACCTTACCCTTATTACATCTTCTTTCTGAAAATCCGAAAGAAAAATACAGACCTATTCGTGCTTTAATTTTAACTCCTACCAGAGAATTAGCTGCGCAAGTATATACTAACGTAAGAGAATACAGTGAATTTTTAAATATTAGATCTGCTGTAATTTTTGGTGGTGTAAACCAAAAACCACAGGTAGCAACAATACGCCAAGGTATTGATGTTTTAGTAGCAACTCCTGGACGTTTGTTAGATTTAGAAAGCCAAGGCTTACTATCTTTAAAACGTATAGAAATATTTGTTTTAGACGAAGCAGATAGAATGCTAGACATGGGATTTTTAAGAGACATTGAGCGTGTCATGAAATTAATGCCTGCTAAAAGACAAAATTTAATGTTTTCGGCAACCTTTAGCAAAGACATAAAAAAACTGGCAAACGGAATACTTCATAATCCTGCGCAAGTAGAAGCTACTCCAGAAAACACAACGGTAGATGCTATTAACCAAAAAATATACCGTGTTGCTAAAGCTAAAAAAGCGGCTTTATTGTTAAAGTTGATTATTGATGGGCAATGGGATCAAGTTTTAGTTTTTACACGTACCAAACATGGTGCAAACAACCTTACTAAAAAATTAATTGGAGCAAATATTCCTGCTGCTGCTATACACGGAAATAAAAGTCAAGGAGCCAGAACCAAAGCTTTAGCTGGATTTAAAAGTGGAAAAGTAAATGTTTTAGTAGCTACAGACATTGCTGCCAGAGGATTAGATATTCCTTTATTACCACATGTTGTCAATTATGAAATACCTAATATTTCTGAAGATTATGTGCATAGAATAGGTAGAACAGGTCGTGCTGGAGCAAAAGGAGAAGCGCTTTCTTTAGTATGTACCGAAGAACTTGGTTATTTACGTGATATTGAAAAATTAGTTGGTATAAAAATACCTTCGGAAACACCTGAAGGTTTTGAGCCTGATCCTAACGAGCCAAATGCACCTAAAAAACAAGGACAAGGAAGAAATAGAAAATCAGGATCTAGAAATACAAAGGCAAAAGGAAGAAATAATTCGAATAAAAAAGAAGGAAACAAGCCTAATGCTAACAGTAGAAATAGAAATTCTAGAAGAAACAGAAATTAAGAAAACAAATGACAGACACTTTAAAGAATAAAATAATTAAAGTATGTAATCAAAAAATACAGCAAAAAGGCGAAAATGTAGGTTTATCATTTTATGCCTTTTTTGCAAATAAAAATGATAATCCAGAATTACTAATGGAAGCTGCTACATGGTGGATTATGACAAATAAGTTAGATCATTTTGAAAAGGCAGTGAAAATATTAGCACTTGTAAATAAATAAAATTAATAAGATTCTTGCCTTCTCAGGAATAACAGTTATGAGTACACAACCCAATAACCCTTTACATGGTGTAAAACTAGAACAAATTATAAACGAATTGGTTGCTCACTATGGTTGGGAATATTTAGGATATAACATCAACATCAGGTGTTTTACACATGATCCTTCGGTAAAATCTAGTTTAAAATTTTTAAGGAGAACACCTTGGGCTAGAACCAAAGTGGAGAAATTTTATTTGGAAATGTTGTCTAAAAAGAGAAAGTAGTAAAGTCTACTGCTTTCTTATTATAAGATTTTTTAGATTTCTCGACAAGCTCGAAATGACAAGCTCGATAGAAATAACTTAAATATTAAATAGAAACTCTATATCATTCCGACTAGCAAGGAGGAATCTTTTTTAAGATACTTTTACTCTATCTTTTTTAAGCTATACTAGAGCGAATAGATATGGATTCACTGCTTAAAATAAGAAGGTATTTTTATGGAGTATAGATTTCTCGACAAGCTCGAAACAAAAATAAAATTACTTATCTACATTTTGAAAAACATCATTTTTAACCAAACGTTGTTTTTTAACTTCCATTTTTTTAAGCATCCAGTCTGGATAATTAGAAGCATCTTCTGCCTCAAAAATTCGTAGTTCTTGTGTTTTGTCTTCTTTTAATAAATCGTCTTGCTGACAACCTAAAATAGCAGCAGCTGTTTGCACGCCAGAATAACCAGCTCCTGTTACTCCATGTGCTGCAATAGATGCACCACACATGTATAAGTTTTCTATTTCTGTTTTTGATTTATAAGCAAAAGGTCCAATATGACGTAGGCTTTTTTCGGTACCATACACACTACCTTCTGTAGAATTTATATAATACTCATTAGTGATTGGTGTACCTAAATCTTTATGTACTATTTTACTTGTTATTCCTGGAACTACCTTTTCTAAAGTAACTAAAAATTTATTAATAATTTGTTCTTTAAAAGCTAAGTATTCTGGTGAACGCGCTATGGTTTCATTTTTAAATTTTTCAAAAGCATCATAATGAATATAGGTTATTGCTTCTAAAGTATGGTATCTACCATCAAAACTAATAGGATCTTTTAATGATGTACAACTAATAAACATTCCTGAGAACTCTTCGCCTTGTAGAATATCTTTTTTCTGCATATCTGCAAAAGAGGCATCCATATCTTGGTTTGGAATTCTCCAAATATTACCAGAGTCTAATCCTGCTTTTTTAACATCCATATCTACTGTTAAAAACAGCATTAATGAAGTGCATGAATATGTGGTTTTGTTTAGTTTCTTTAGTAATTTAGTACTTAGATTATCTTTTCCGATAAGATTTAAATAAGTAATTCCTGGGTCTGCATTTGAGATTACACGATCTGCAAAAATCTTTTCTCCAGAATCTAATGCTACACCAACCGCCTTTTTATTTTTAAAACCTTCTTCTAATAAAATCTGTTTTACAGTGGCACTTGTTTTTACTTTTCCGTTATAGCCTTTAATTTTATTAGTCATGGCTTTTACTAAAGCTCCACCTCCACCCATTGGGTAAAATCCGCCTTCTGCATAATGACACATTATGGCTGCATGCATGATAAAGCTTGCTTTTGCTGGTGGTAAACCATGATTACCAAACTGTATGTTTAAAATATTTTGAAGTAAAGGGTCTTTAACGTGCCAATTTATTACACGTTTAAGCGTAAAAGGAGAATATTTCCCCATGTGTTTAGTACGAAACGGAATGGTTAATTGTTGCCATAAGCCTTTTACTTTTGGTATAAGTTCCAGTTGTCTTCCTACGTTTCTAACTAACCTTAAGTATTTTATAATTCCTTTTTTTTCGTGAGGAAAACGATCTATAAGATCTTGTTGAAACTCTTCCCAATTAGCAGAATAGTTAAAGCGTTCATCACCTATCCAACAATGATCAAAGCCTTTTGGGTTCATTCTATAAAAGCCAATATCATTAGCAATACCTAAGCCTGCATATAATTGATTAGAAGATTCTCCTGGACTCATTAAACCTACGTAATGCACACCTGGAGTAAATCGATATCCATTTAAGTAAAAACTGTGACACCAACCACCAGGAACGTCATGTTGTTCAAGTACTAACACTTTTTGTCCTGCTCTAGCTAAACAGATTGCAGAAGTTAATCCACCAACTCCAGAACCTATAATAATTGTATCATAGTGATTAGAATTGTTTTTTTCTTTGGAGAATTCCTTTTTCATGTGTTACAAGATAATTCTATTTTTAGAATACTTGAAACTTAAATTGCTTTTATTAATAATTCTGCAGTTGCAAGGTTTGTTGCTAAAGGTACATCATGCACATCACACAATCGCATCAACATTAATACATCTGGTTCGTGTGGATGTTTTTCTAATGGGTCTCTAAAAAACAAGACCATATCACATTTTCCTTCTGCAACTCTTGCTGCTATTTGTGCGTCACCACCAAGTGGTCCAGATAGTAGCCTAGTAACTTCAAAACCTGCTTTTTTAACTTTTTTACCAGTAGTACCTGTAGATATTAAGGAAATACTTTTTTGAAGTAATATTTCTTTATGTTCATTTAAAAACTGAACCATTTCAGCTTTTTTTCCGTCGTGTGCTATTATTGCTATTTCCATTAACTCAAATCCTTTATGTGAAATTTTAATAAACCTTCAATAGGTCTTCTTTCAAAGTTACCAACTGTAAAACCAAGTTCTTTAGCAACTTCTTTTATTTCGTCTTGTGAATAAAACGCTATAGACCCTGCAAAATGTACAGGAACATTTGGTAATACATCTTTAAATTGAAAGATCATATTTTTTGCAAACAATCTAATTCCATCTTTAATTAAATTAGACATATAAGTAGACTCTTTATTTAAAAACATAAATTCTGCAAAAGCAGCTAAATATGCATTTGGGTTTGGTTGTTTGTATAGATTGTATTTTATGTAGTCTGACTCTAGATTATACTTACTAGCAAAGGCTATTTTTAAATCTTCTGGCATATGATTAAAATAGTAATCGCGAATTAATTGCTTACCAAAATAATTACCCGAAGCATCATCCATAAGCGTATAACCTAAAGAATTTACACGTTGGTGTAATTGTTGTCCGTCAAAATAACTACAGTTAGATCCAGTACCTAAAATACACACTACAGCAGCTTCGTCTTTACTATTTAATGTAGCTCTTACAGCAGCCATAGTATCTTCTTGTACATCAATAACTGCATTTTTAAAAATAGATTCTAAAACACCTTTTAAAAGCAATTTTGGTTTTTCTGTACCACAACCTGCACCATAAAAGAAAACATGGGTTACTTCTTTTTTATGCTGAATAAGTATTTTGCTGTTTTTTATGGTTTTGATTAGTTTTTTTTCGGAAAGAATTGCTGGATTTAATCCTTTAGTTCTAACTTTTTCAAAACATTGGTTTCCTTTATCGTCTACTGCAATCCAATCGCATTTTGTAGAGCCACTATCTACTATTAATATCATAAGCTAAAAGTAAAAAAAAAGCTGCTCAAAATGAATTGAGCAGCTTTTTTTTTTATTATTAATTAAAGTGAATTAACGTGCAATGCTAAATCTACTAATTTGTTTGAATAACCAAACTCATTATCATACCAAGAAACTAGTTTAAAGAATCCTGAATTTAGCTCAATAGAAGCTTCAGAGTCAAAAATACTTGTTCTGTCATCGCTTACAAAATCTTGAGATACTACCATTTCATCTGTATAACCTAAAACGCCATTCATTTCTCCTTGAGAAGCTTTTTTCATTGCTGCTTTAATAGCTTCTAAAGAAGTCTCCTTTTTTGTTTTTACTGTTAAGTCTACCACAGAAACATCTACAGTAGGAACTCTAAATGCCATACCAGTAATTTTTCCGTCTAGTTCTGGAATTACTTTACCTACGGCTTTTGCAGCACCTGTAGAAGTTGGAATAATATTATTCATTGCAGAACGACCTAATCTATAGTTTTTTCTTGAAGGAGCATCTACTGTATACTGTGTTGAAGTAGCAGCGTGAATAGTTGTCATTAAAGCTTCTTCAATACCAAAATTATCTTCAATTACTTTAGCTATTGGTGCTAAACAGTTTGTTGTACAAGATGCATTAGAAACAATATTATCTGTAGTTTTAACTGTATTGTGGTTTACTCCCATTACAAACATTGGAGCATCTTTACTAGGTGCAGAAATCACTACTTTTTTAGCACCTGCTTGAATGTGGTAATCTGCCGTTTCTAAAGAGGTAAAAATACCTGTACATTCTGCTACTACATCTACTCCTGCAGCATCCCATTTTAAATTTTTAGGGTCTCTTTCTGCAGTAATACGAATAGTTTTTCCGTCAACCACAAGGTTTCCATCTTTAACTTCAATAGTACCATCAAATTTACCATGTACAGAATCATACTCTAACAAGTATGCTAAATGATCTACATCTAACAAATCGTTTATTGCTACCACTTCTACATTTGCTCTTTTTACTGTTGCACGAAAAACGATTCTTCCTATTCTACCAAATCCGTTAATTCCTAATTTTAATGTTGACATAATTTATTTACTTAATTTATGTGGTCTTAAAAAGACACACGTTTAATTTATATTTAATTTTATATTGACATGATGTCTGAAACTCTAAGGAGTTCCTTATTAATTTTTGATTTTCCTTTTACTGCTTTATCAAATGGCGTTACATCTATTATATCGTTTTTAAGACCAACCATGTAATTGCTTTGTCCTTCTAATATACTTTCAACAGCTTTAACTCCCATTCTACTCGCTAAAACACGATCAAAACAAGAAGGTGCTCCACCACGTTGCATGTGTCCTAAAACAGAGACTCTAACTTCGTATTCTGTCATGTTTTCTTCTACATAATCTTTAAGTTCAAAAACACTTTTTCCTATTTTATCTCCTTCAGCAACTACAACAATACTGGAAGATTTTCCAGATTTTTTACTTCGTCTTAAAGATTCTAAGAGTCTATCTAAACCTAAATCTTCTTCAGGAATTAAAATTTCTTCAGCACCTGCACCAACACCTACGTTAAGTGCAATATGCCCAACATCTCTTCCCATTACTTCAACAAAGAATAAACGGTTATGAGAACTTGCTGTGTCTCTAATTTTATCGATTACTTCTACTACAGTATTTAAAGCAGTATCATAACCTAAAGTATGTGTAGTACCAAAAATATCGTTATCGATAGTACCTGGAATACCCATTACAGGGAAATTAAATTCTTGATTAAAAATCATTGCGCCAGTAAAACTACCATCTCCACCAATTACTACAAAAGCATCTATTCCTGCTTTTACTAATTGTTGGTGTGCTTTTTCTCTTCCTTCTTTGGTTCTAAATTCTTTAGATCGTGCAGATTTTAAGATTGTTCCTCCTTTGTTAATAATGCCTTTTACACTACGTGCATCCATTTTAACAAAATCCCCTTCAATCATGCCTTCATATCCACGATAAATACCAAAACATTCTATGTTATGATATGCACATGCTCTTACTACAGAACGTATTGCTGCGTTCATTCCTGGAGAGTCACCTCCAGAGGTCATCACTCCAATTTTTTTTATGGTTTTTGCCATTATTTTATCTATTATTTAGTAAAGCTAATAAAGAAAATTAACAAAATACTAGGCATTTGTCATAATTTAACAGAATGTTGAAACTATAACGTTTTAGTTGATAAATTAAAATTGAGCAATGGTGATTTTAGAATAAAAGCAGTGGAGAAAAGTTAATTTTCTGTGTTTTTTCGTTTTTTAAAACCAACATAATCTGGTAAGGCTTCAGAGTCTTTTTGTTCGGCTTCTTTTTCTGCTTTTTCTTCTTCTATTTTTTTCTTTCCTTTAAAGATAATTTGAAGTAGTTCTTTAAAAGTATCAAAATCTACATTATATGCAATACCAAGTCCTTGGGTGTAACCTATTTCTTCACCAAAATTTCGGATACTATTTTCTCTATTAAAAACATTTGCAGTGAAAGTACCTTCTTCATTTAGCAAAAAATCTATTTGTACATCACCTGCTACTGCTGTTTGGCTAATACCACCAATTGGCACACCTACTTTACCGTTAATACGTATACGATCGCTAATATTGGTTTGTAATGTTACACCTAGTCTATTGTCTGATTCGTATTCTGGTGTGTTTTCACCAAGCTCTACATTTAAACCTACCTGCAGTTTATTATCTCCATTATCTAACAAGCCGTTTACAATACCATTAATACGTTCTTCAATAGTACCATTAATATTTAATTCACTAATTCCGCTAGAGAAAGAACCTGTAGTTAATAAATAAATTGCTTGGTTACTTCTGTCGTCTTTAGATTCTAGTCTATAATCTAGCTCAGATTTTACAGTAGTACTTAAATTAGGAAATTGAAATTGATAGTCTATATCTGGCATTTCTAATTTACCTGTTAGTTCTAAATGTAAGTTTACAGGAATACGTCTATTTATAGGCGAATCTAATAAAGGAGAAGGATTTGCTTGGGTTTTATAAATGGCTTCAATATTAATATCTGCTTCTGTTGGTTCTCCATTCCAAGCAAGAGTACCACCAGGAACTACAAGAAAATCTTTTTGTATAATACCTCCATATCTAAACTTATAGATCCCTTCAAAAACAGAAAAATCACCATACATATTAAATTTACCATTGGTATTAATTTCTGCAAGTAAACCACCTTCACCACGACCTCTAATGGTACTTCCGCTTTCTTTATCCATTACAATTTCAATTTCGGCGTCTTGTGTTATATCAATATCGAAATCTAATTCTAATCCTGAGATATCTTCGGTAGTAATATCACGTCCTTCTAATTTAGCTTGTTTTTCTTCTGGGCTTAAAAAATGGATATATGAATTGTCTCCAAACGTTTCTGTATCACTTAAAGGAATTACAAATACAGTACCTTTTTTAGTTTCACCAATAACATTAATGCGTAATTGGTTAGCAGGACCTGAAATATTTGCTGTACCACCAACAAATCCTGTACCATAGTATAATTGCTCTTCGTCTTCTGTGGTATTTAATACAAGTAGCTTATCGGTTTTTAAATCTAAATTCATGCTCCAATCGCCAAAATTAACATGACTTAATCTTCCTACTAAATTAGCTTTGGTATTGTATACTGTATCTGTAAGGTCTATATTATTGAAAATAAAACTTTGATTTCTTAAGCTAACTGAAGAATTATCTGCAAAACTATAATCTACGTTTAATTCTGGTATACCTAAACCACCTTTATCTAAAATTAAATCGCCATTTATGCTTGGTTTTTTAAGGCTTCCTGACACTTTTACTCTTCCTGTTGCTAAACCTCTAATATCTTTTAATACACCTTCAAGAAAAGGGTTTAATGGTTGTAAATTAAACTGGTTAAAAAGGAGTGCAACATCAATATTTTGTGTTGTTTCTGATACATCTAAAGTACCAATAGCACTAAAAGATTTTTTTTCATCGTCTTTAATGCTTGCGTTTATGGTATAGTTGGTTAAGGATTGGTTTCCTTTAATATTGGCATCAAAAGAACCTAAAACAAGATCATTTACATCTAAATCATCAATAGTAATAGTAGATTCTGGTAAATAGTTTCCGTTCTGTTGTACTGCATTTAAGGAGCCATTTACTAATCCTTTTAAACTTAAATCTTCAACATCTGGAGTTATGTTTTGTAAATAAACATTCTTAAAATTGAGTTTTAAATCTTTATTTTCTTTTCCATTTATAATTCCGGAAAGCATAATTTCTTCATTATTATGGTTAACCACAAATTGATCTAGATTAAAGTTTTCAAAATTGGTATCTATAGTTACTTTATTAAAATTATCTTTCTTTTCATTTATATACCATTTATTTCCTTTTAAGGTAACATCCGATTTTTTTAAACCTATTACAGATTGGTTTTCCTCATTTTTTGTGTGGTAAAAACTTAGGTTGTATAAATCGTTATTGGTTTTACCTCCTTTAAACTCTGAACGCATAAATAGCGTATCATTTAAAGTTACATTAATAAGGTTGAATTTAGAAATATTATAGATATTAGTATGTAAACTATCTACTTCTACATAGGTATTAAATAAAGGGTTTTTATTATCTACTTGCAACTCTATAGCGTTTGCAAAATAATCTAGCCATTCAATTTTTGGAGACTTAAAGGTTAGTTTAAACTCTCTTTCATCACTCTCTACTCTTCCTTTTACAAAAGTATTTTTACCAAGTTGTAATTCTGGCACAAAGACCTCTATTATTTTATTATAAATTTTAAAATTAAAGTCTATATATTGATTAGTAGACACCTCATAAGGGCTGTATTTTGTGTATAGACTACCAAGTGCATTAACAAACAACGCATCGATATCATCCATAAAAAAAACACCACTCATTTGACCTTCTATAATATCTGGAGAGTTTACATTAATATACCTAATGTTATCTTTAAAAGAAGATACTACAGCAAAATCATCAAAGAAATATTCGTCATTATCATTTTGATAAAAGGTTTTATTAAATTGTATACTACCCACTACATTGTCTAAGGTAGTACCTTGCATTTTCATGTCTACAATACCTTTAAAAACAGACATGCTATCCTTTTTAATAAAGTTTAATGCTTTTAAATTGGCATAGTCAACATTGGCAACAAAGTCAAACCTGTTTATTTCTTGCGAAAAATCTGCAAGACCATTAAAATCAAGTTTAAAATTCTTGTCTTGTGTTTTCAATTTTCCGTTAAATATTTTGTCTTTTAAATTACCTAAAACCGAAATATTTCTGTAGACATAATCGTTGTATTTAATGGAATAAATATCTCCTTCAATTTTTGTGTTTAGGTTTTCTTTTGTGAAACCTTTTCCGTCTACATCAAGATTTAAAGAAGCTACGTTTAGGTTAGCATCGTTTAAAAAAGCACCAATATCAAACTCATTAAAAACAATGTTTCCTGTGTACGTTGCGTTATCTATGTCTTGAATTTTTTTCATTTCAAGATTAGAAATAACAATACCTAAATCTGTATCAATTTTAATATTTGCATTAATGGTAGAAGTAGTAATAAAGGTTGTACCATTCATGCTAAAGTTACCTAGTTTATCAAAAACAGAAGGAATTGATTCTCCCAGAACATTTGGTAATAGTGCTTTTAAATCTCTATAATTAGAAGAAAGGTTTGAAAGTTTTCCGTGCATAGAAAAATTGTTTTCTTCTATATTAAATAAGTTTTTAAAATTTAAATCTCCATAAATCTTAGTTCTAGAACTTGTATTTAATTTTAAATTATCAACATTTAAATTGTTTAATGTACCTGTAATATTTGCATTAAAATTAGCACGTTGCCCAATACCAAACTCATTATAAAAAGTATTAAGTTCATCTAAAGCTACACTAGCATCTGTAAAATGAGCTTCCACTTTTACTTTGTTTGTAAAATCTGAAAAATCTTCTCTATCATACAAAAACTTTAAATCTCCTTCTAGTGCAGAGTTTGCTGTTTTAATTTTTAAGTTTGCTAAAGTGATATCTTGCAGTGTATATGCAAAATCTGACGATAAATTTTTCATTACCAAACCACGACTATCATTAAAAGCTAAGGTATTTATTCTGGTGCTTACATTAGGACCATTAATTAAAAAATTAGTGGCATTAATATCTATGGCGTTAAACTCCAGAATTTTTGGAGTTTCTTTGTTTTCGTTTATTAGTCTAAAAGTACCATTGTAAATAGAAATATCACTAGAAGACATTAAAAAGGTATTTTCACTTTTTCTAGGGTTATCTTCATCAAAACGAGCTACAAAAACATCTAAATTTGTTTCTGGTTCTCCTTTATAGGTTTTAATATTAAAAATTAAACCTTCTAAATCTATATCTCCAAAAGCAAGTTTACTATTTATTAGATTTTTAAAATTTAAAATAGAAGTATTAAGCTCTACAGCACTAATAAGAGTATCTTTTTTATAATCCTTTATAAGTATTTCTTTTAACTCAACATCACCATTAAACTGCAGTCCTACCCTATTTATATTAATGTTTGTACCATATTCTGTATTTAGCCAATTGGTTGCATACTTACCTAACCTAGTTTGAACAGCAGGAATAGAAAGTACCAACACCAATATGATGAAAAGTAGTAACAACACTGCTACAATTTTAGATGCTATTTTAAAAAATTTTTTGATACGTATTAAAGTTATAACTTTGAAGTCAAAATTAACAATTATTGTGCCTAATATTTACTAATGTCCTCACAAAATATTTACATACTTGCAATTGAGTCTTCTTGCGATGACACTTCAGCATCTATACTACTAAATAACAACGTTTTAAGCAATATTGTTGCTAGCCAAAAAATACACGAAGAATATGGTGGTGTTGTTCCAGAATTAGCATCTAGAGCACACCAACAAAACATTGTACCTGTTGTACATCAAGCTATAGAAAAAGCAGGAATTACCAAAAACATGCTACATGCCATTGCTTTTACTAGAGGTCCAGGACTAATGGGATCTTTATTGGTTGGTACTTCTTTTGCAAAATCATTGGCTTTTGGTTTACAAATACCACTAATAGAGGTAAACCATATGCAAGCACATATTTTAGCACACTTTATAAAAGAGGAAGGGTTTAATACACCTCCTTTTCCGTTTCTAGCAATGACTATTTCTGGAGGACATACACAAATTGTAAAAGTCTCTAACTACTTTGAAATGGAAGTTATTGGTGAAACTATTGATGATGCTGTTGGTGAAGCTTTTGATAAAAGCGGAAAAATTTTAGGTCTTGGTTATCCTGCTGGACCAGAAATTGACAAACGTGCTAAATTAGGAAACCCTAAAGCTTTTGCCTTTACAAAACCAAAAGTAAAGGGTTTAAACTTTAGCTTTTCTGGATTAAAAACTGCAATTCTATACTTTATACAAAAGCAAGTAAAAGAAAACCCTAATTTTATTGCAGAAAACCTAAATGATATTTGTGCCTCTATACAATACACTATTATTGGTATTTTAATTGATAAACTAAAACTTGCTAGTAAACAAACAGGCATTAAACATATTGCCATTGGTGGAGGTGTTTCGGCAAATTCGGGAATTAGAGATGCCTTAAAAAATGGCGAACAAAAATTTGGATGGACAACCTACGTGCCAAAATTTGAATTTACTACAGATAATGCGGCAATGATTGGTATTGTTGGCTATTTAAAGTATTTAGAAGACGATTTTACCGAACAAGATGTTACAGCTTCTTCAAGGCTTAAAATTTAATAGGTTTAAAATTAGTATTAAAACATGCTAAAAAGCACGTATAACACCTATTTTATTTAAAATTAAATAGATAATCTTACAGAAAACTATTCATTTAAAATATAATTTTTGTTTTTTTGTTATAATTAGAATAAATCCCAAATAAGAATGAAAAAATTTTTACTACTTACCTTATTGTTTTCTATTACTATTTCTGCTCAAGATGCACAAATCAAAGATTTTGATTCCATTGTAAACATGAAAGAAGCAAAAGAGTACATTAAAGAAAAAAAATCTAAAAAAAATAAAATCATCATCTTTAATGAAGCAAAACACCAATCTGCTTTAGCATTAGACCTTTATAAAAGTGGTGCTGCAACGGTTGTTAGTGATACCGAAAAAACAAAATATAAAGTAATTGAAAAAACTACTACTACCAATTACAGAGTTAGCTATATCTTTTTTGACGGATTAAAAATGTCTTATTCGCAAATTAATACATTAAGAGACAAAATACTTAAAAAATATAAAGAAGGAACCCCTTTTAGCCAATTAGCAAAACAATACTCTATGGATGAAAATGCTAATAATGGTGGTGATTTAGGTTGGTTTGAAAAAGGATTAACACACCCTACTTTTGAAGCTGAAATTTCTAACAACATTTATAAAATTGGTGATGTCTTTACTATTGATATAGTACAAAACCAATGGTATTATGTCATTTTAAAAACCCACGACCCAAAAGAAATTCAAGAAATTAAAGTTTTAAAAATTGTAGAACCTTTAAAATAGTATATAATACCGACTAATTTATTGTCTTTTTTTTACCTGATATTTTAAGTTATAGAATTTATATACTGTTTGTCTAATATTTTAATATACTTAGATAAAGTTATTTACATTAGTAAGCAGTAATAATAAGCTATAATCAAAAATACTAATTATGAAAAAATACTATTTAATCTTTTCAGTAGCTTTAGTTAGCATACTGTCTATGAGTAGTTCTTCAGAAAACAAAGCGCTAAATGAAAAAGTAACCATTTGCCATATTCCTCCAGAAAACCCATCAAATTATCATGAAATTACGGTAAGTGTACATGCTATTTGTGCACATATAGCACACGGAGATTTAATTAGTACATGTACTGATTAAGTCTTAATTATTTAAAAATAAGAGTCTCAAAAATGAGGCTCTTATTTTTTTTGTAATCACAAGTTTCTATCTTCGCATCATGCAATTATTCTACAACCCAGACATTACAGAAAACACCACAGAATTCTCTTTTAACAAAGAAGAAAGCAAGCATATTGTAAAAGTACTTAGAAAATCTGTAGACCAAACCTTACTAATTACAAACGGAAAAGGTTGGCTTTTTACAGCACAAATTACCATAGCTGCTATAAAAAATTGTGTGGTTCGCATTATAGATAAGCAATTACAAGCTAAAAAAAACTACACGCTTCATCTTGCTGTTGCACCAACAAAAATGAATGATCGTTATGAATGGTTTTTAGAAAAAGCAACAGAAATTGGAATAGACAGCATTACTCCTATTATTTGTGAACACAGCGAAAGAAAAATTATTAAACCCGAACGTTTTGAAAAAATTATACAGTCTGCAACCAAGCAATCGCTTAACTGTTATATACCAAAACTAAACCCAGCTATTGCTTTTAAAGAATTTATAAAACAAGAATTTTCTGGAAACTTGTTTATAGCACATTGCGAAGAAACAGATAAAAAATCGCTAAAAAGCCAATTAAAACCAAAACAAGACATTACTATACTTATAGGCCCAGAAGGTGATTTTTCTGTTAAAGAAATAACACTAGCATTACAAAATCATTTTATTCCTGTAACTTTGGGAGAAACCAGATTACGTACAGAAACAGCTGCAATTGTTGCTTGCCACTCTGTAGCTTATACAAATGAATAATTATGAAAATATACCTATCTTTTCTCTTTACTCTTTTTACTTTTTTCTTATTCTCTCAAGAAATAGCCATTTTAAAATATAAAGGAGGTGGCGATTGGTACAGTAATCCTACTGCATTGCCAAATTTAATAACATTTTGCAACAACAATATAAATACAAAAATTACAGCAAAACCAGAAACGGTTGAAGTTGGTAGTTTAGATATTTTTCAGTTTCCTTTTTTACACATGACAGGTCATGGAAACGTTTTTTTTAGTGAAGCAGAAGTAGATAATTTACATAATTATTTAATTTCTGGCGGTTTTTTACACATAGATGATAATTATGGTATGCAGCCATACATTGTTAAAGAATTAAAAAAAGTTTTTCCAAACCAAGAACTGATAGAACTTCCTGCAAATCATGAAATTTTTAATACTGCATACTCTTTTCCTAAAGGCTTACCAAAAATTCATGAACATGATGGTAAAAGGCCACAAGCCTTTGGCTTGTTTCATGAAAACAGACTAGTATTACTCTTTACCGTTGAAAGCGATTTAGGAGATGGTTGGGAAGATCCTGCTGTACATAATGATCCTGCAGATGTAAAAGAAAAAGCTTTACAAATGGGAGCTAATATTATTAAATATGCGTTTAGTAATTAGTTGTGCATAATATGAAAAACCACTAATCAAGAACAATTTAATTACTTGAAATTATGATTTTATTACATATCAAAACTGACTAAAACACTATGCCAAAAGAATTAAAATTAGAAATTGAGCCTCACAATTTCAACACATTTATTCTAAAATCGATTTTTTCAATTTTATCGATTCTCCTTTTAGCATTTATACTTTTTGTTTTTATAACACCAAATTTGAATGGGAATTACACTCTACCTTTAAAGATAGTTGTAATTTTATTTATCCTGATTTTAGTAACACAGTTTATTTTTAGTCCAACAGTATATCTGTATTCAATAATAATATCAGAAACAATAACAGAACTAAAATGGCAAAAAAACGGAAAACACAATTCCAAGAAATTTAATAATGCGGAAATTAAAACTGAATTAATTCCAAGTGGAAAAAATAATCTTTACCTAAAGTTGGAAATTAAAGACAAGAACTCTCAAATAATATTAAAACAACACCGAATTGGAGAGTGGACTTTTGACAAACTCAAGAAAACTGAAAATGAAATAGAAAAATACTATGCACAACACCGTATAAAAATAATTACGGCTTAGTGCTTAAATAAAGATCGTTGCTCTTTTGTTACACAAACACGTTGTGTGACAGCTTAGCAAATAAACAAAAATTAAAAAAACAAAGCAAACGGAAAACATTTAGCTGAATAAAAGAAACTTATTGATATTTCTAAATAAATTAAATAATTATGAATAATATTCTTAGTATAAAAAATGAATTTAAAGAGGAAATTGAAAATATTTGGAATAACCCTAAGTTTTCAGAAATTGAAGTAATAAAAAGAGGTTATGGAATCCACGATGAAGTTATTAAAAATTCTTTATTATTCATCGGGATAAACCCTTCATATAAAGAAGGTGCTAAAAATGAAAAAAACGAGAGTTATTTTATTAATTTAAATCAAGAAGGTAAAAACGAAATAAATGGTAAACAATATCCTTATTTTAAAAAGTTTGTAGATATAACAAACAGAATAAATGAAAAATACGAAGAATATTCAAACAACAAAATAAATTGGTCTCATATCGATTTATTGTTTCACAGAGAAACTAAGCAACATTTCATAGAGAAACTAAAAAAAGAAAAAAACGGTATTGAATTTATTAGTGAACAATTGAAAATTGCTGAAAAAATTCTCATAAATTCAAAACCTAAAGTAATAATTGTTTCTAACACAAAAGCAAGGGACTTTTTAAAAGGTAAAGAAGACAAAATATCCATCGGATTCGATTTTAATTTCGATAATGAATTAGGAACATATACCATAATTAACAATTCAAATTTAAACGGAATACCTGTTTTTTTCACTAGCATGTTAACTGGTCAAAGAGCATTAGATAATGGTTCATATGAACGATTAGTTTGGCATATAAATTACGTTCTAAATAAAATCTAAAAATGAAAAAAATTGAAATAACATTAAGCGATAAACAATACTTAACGATTAAAAACGAAATTGAAAATTGTTCAAAATCAAATATAGATGAAGCAACATTAACTGGTTTTCGCTTTATTGTATCTGAATATTTTCCAGGAATATCTAGTCTAGAATTTGAGATGCATAAGAAAATAGATTTAGGAGATGTTAATTGGCAAATAGTTGATTCTGAATAAACCCGAACGCACAATAACCTTATATAATTTATTTACTAATATTCCTGCTGAATATTATATTAGGTTTGTATGTACTTCATTAGTTACTTAAATAAGCAACGAAACCATAAACAAAAGTGTTTAAATTTATTGGAAAATAAAACAACAACATTATATGTCGTTTTATTTTAATCTATACATCTGTTATTTGAGTATATTAAACACGACCAACAGATGAAATACAATACATGAAACCACCTAAGTTTATTCTTCCTATAATTGTAATTTCACAGTTTTGCTGTACTTCGCTGTGGTTTGCTGGAAATAGCGTAATAAACGATTTAATTTTAAATTTTAATCTTAACGCAAATACTTTAGGTCATTTAACATCTGCTGTACAGTTTGGTTTTATTATAGGTACACTTCTTTTTGCTATTTTAACTATAGCAGATCGCTTTTCACCTTCAAAAGTATTTTTTATTAGCGCTATACTTGGTGCTCTTTTTAATTTAGGCATAATACACAGTGCTAACAACTTAAGCAGCCTGCTTACGCTTCGTTTTTTTACGGGTTTTTTTCTTGCAGGAATCTATCCTGTTGGTATGAAAATAGCTGCAGATTATTATAATCAAGGACTTGGTAAATCTCTGGGTTTTTTAGTTGGTGCATTGGTTTTAGGTACTGCTTTTCCGCATTTATTAAAAGATATGTCGCACACTTTTTTATGGAAATCTGTAATCCTTGCCACTTCATCGCTCGCACTTTTAGGAGGTCTTTTAATGTTCTTTTTTGTTCCTAATGGTCCTTACCGAAAACCAATTCTAAAAACAGATTTCTCCGTTTTTTTAGGTGTATTTAAAAATAGTGAATTCCGTGCTGTGGCTTTTGGTTATTTTGGTCACATGTGGGAATTGTATGCCTTTTGGACCTTTGTACCTATGCTACTTATAAAATATAGTGAAACACACTCTCAAACACTATTAAATATACCTATGTTATCTTTCTTTATTATAGGTATTGGTGGCTTAGCATGTGTGTTTTCTGGTTATATTGCACAAAATAAAGGCACAAAAAAGATCGCTTTTATAGCGCTACTCTTATCTTGTATATGCTGTTTAATTTCTCCAGTATTATTTACAATTGCCAATGCTAATGTATTTATAGCGTTTCTTATTTTTTGGGGAATTGTGGTTATTGCAGATTCTCCGCTACTATCTACACTTGTTGCACAAAATGCAGCTCCAGAAATAAAAGGTACTGCACTAACAATAGTTAATTGTATAGGGTTTGCAATAACCATAATTAGTATTCAAATACTTACAAAAATGTTGACTTTAACAACATCTAATAGTATTTTTGCCATTTTAGCTTTAGGTCCTGTTTTTGGTTTAATAATGTTGAAAAAGAAAAAGATATTTAATTTATAATATATTCGCTTAAATTCTATTTAAAAAACCCAATGCAACTCACACACTACAACACCAACTTTAGCAAACGTAATTTTCCTATACATATTATTTGCGAAAACGTTACCAATGCACCTAATATTGGAAGTTTGTTTAGAACTGCAGATGCTTTTGGAGTAGAAAAAATGGTGTTTTGTGGTACACATATTCCTTTAGGAAGAAAAATGACTAAAACCTCGCGTGCTACCGAAAAAGTAGTTCCTTTTGAAGTAAAAGAAAATGCTTCAGAAATTGTTTTACAATACCAAAAACAAGGGTACCAAATAGTAGCGTTAGAAATTACAAGTAACAGCACACCTATAGACTGCTATACGTTAATTAAAGAAAAACCAATTGCTCTTATAATAGGTGATGAGAATTTTGGTGTTTCTCAAGATATTTTAACTCTATGTGATGCTGTAATTCATATAGAAATGTTTGGCCAAAACAGCAGTATGAATGTGGTGCAGGCAACTACAATTGCGCTATATGAAATGACCAAGCAGTTGCGCTAATTTTCTAACAAACAAAGTATAAACTACAATAAAATTATACGAATGTAATTCCTGCTTTAGTAAGAATTTATATATTTACCATATGACTTCAAACCAAATATCAAACGGTATTTTAAAGGCAATAACTATTATACTAGGTGTCTTTTTAATATTATTTTTTTTATATAAAATACAATCTGTAATTGTTTACATAGCAATTGCTTCGGTAATTTCTTTAATTGGCAGACCTATCATATTATTTTTAAGAGATAGATTAAAGTTTAAAAACACCTTTGCTGTTATAGTAACCATGCTACTTTTAATTGGTGTTATTTTAGGGTTAGTACGTTTATTTATTCCTTTAATAATAGAGCAAGGACATAACTTATCTCTTTTAGATATTAACCAATTACAAAATAATATAGAAGAGTTATACAAACAAACCATTGCGTATTTTCAAATAAATAATATTGACGTAGAACAATCTTTTAAAGAGTCTAACCTACTCTCTAAAGTAGATTATTCATTAATCCCTAATTTTTTAAACTCTTTAATTAGTGGCTTAGGAAGTTTTAGTATTGGGTTATTTTCGGTTTTATTTATTTCGTTTTTCTTTTTAAAAGACAGTAAGCTTTTTGAAAACGGTATTATGACTTTTATTCCAGATAGAAATGAATCTCGTTGGAAAAATTCTACAGTAAAAATTAAAGATTTACTATCCAGATATTTTATTGGTTTAATTTTTCAAATTTTAATCCTCTTTATTATTTACACCATTGGTTTAATGATAATTGGTGTAGAAAACGCCTTTGTAATAGCGTTTATGTGTGCATTACTAAACTTAATTCCTTATGTTGGCCCATTAATTGGTGGTTTTTTAATGTTAACATTAACCATGACAAGTACTCTAGGCGAAAGTTTTAGAGATGTTGTTTTGCCAAAAACATTTTGGGTTTTAGTAGTCTTTTTAATTGGCCAACTTATTGATAATTTTGGTAGTCAACCCATTATATTCTCTAAAAGTGTAAAATCGCATCCATTAGAAATATTCTTAATTATATTAATAGCTGGAATATTATTTGGCATTATTGGTCTTATTATTGCTGTTCCTGCTTACACTGTAATTAAAGTGATATTAAAAGAGTTTTTATCTGAAAATAAAATAGTAAAAAAGCTTACTAAAGATTTATAGTTTTTGAATATAAATATTTTACATACTAAAATTCAAGAGTTTATAAATAGTAATTTAGATGCTAACATTGCTTCTTTATTATTAAAAGGAATTGCTTTTTCTACGGTTGAAGCTAAAGAAGTTATTGAGCAGTTAGAAGCTAAAAAACGCTGTAAAACAAAGCTTCATACATGGTTTACTACAGAAGCAATATACTACCCAAACAAACTAAACATCGAGCAAACATCTTCTGAAACTACTGCTAAATACAAAGCTAGCTTAATACAAGGTAACAGTATTATAGATATTACAGGAGGATTTGGTGTAGATGACTACTATTTTTCAAAACACTTTAAACAAGTCACACATTGCGAAATTAATAAACAGCTGTCACAAATAGTTACTCACAACTACAAACAACTAAAAGCGAATAACATAACAACCATTGCGCAAGATGGTTTAGAATATTTAAAAAATTCTGATTCTGCTTTTGACTGGATTTATATTGATCCTTCTAGAAGACATGACAGTAAAGGCAAGGTTTTCTTTTTAAAAGATTGTTTACCTAATGTACCAGCACACTTAGAATTATTGTTTAATAAAACCAATAACATTTTAATAAAAACGTCTCCATTATTAGATATAAGCATTGGTTTAAGCGAATTACAATACGTAAAATCAATACACATAGTAGCTGTTAATAACGAAGTAAAAGAACTACTATGGACCTTAAAAAAAGGATACAGCAAACCTGTAACTATAGAAACCTGTAATCTTAAAAAAAATACAACCGAAACGTTTGCTTTTCAATTAAACGAAGAAAGTAGTTCTATAAGTAATTATAGCACACCTCTTACCTATTTATACGAGCCCAATGCTGCTATAATGAAATCTGGTGCTTTTCATACCATAGCTAACAAATTACAAGTTTTAAAACTGCACCAACACTCCCATTTATACACAAAAGATACTTTTATAGATTTTCCTGGTAGGGTTTTTAAAATTGAAAAAATAGTGCCTTACAATAAAAAAATATTAAAAAAAGAAGGCTACACAAAAGCAAATATTGCAACACGTAATTTTCCGGAAAGTGTGGAGCAAATAAGAAAAAAGCACAAAATTAAAGATGGTGGAGATATATATTTATTTTTTACCACAGATTTAGAAAACAATAAAATAGTGGTACAAACAAAAAAGGTTGCATAAAACATGCAACCTTTTTTAATATATATACTGTACGTATTTATTATTCACCCATTGCTTTCATTAAAGCAGCAGACATACGTTTGTAAGTTCCGTTAGTTAAACGTTCTCTAATGGCATCAAAAGCATCTAGTGTTTCTGTAACATCTTCTAAAGTATGTGTTGCAGTAGGAATCATACGTAATAATATTAATCCTTTTGGTATTACAGGATACACTACTATAGAACAGAAAATACCATAATTTTCTCTTAAATCTTTAACTAAAGCCATTGCTTCAGGTATGCTTCCGTTTAAATAAACAGGAGTTACACAACTTTGCGTTGTACCTATATCAAAACCACGTTCTTTTAATCCTGATTGTAATGCATTAACAATTTTCCAAAGATTTTGTTTTAGTTCTGGCATGGTACGTAGCATATCTAAACGCTTTAAAGCACCAACTACTAATTGCATTTGTAAAGATTTAGCAAACATTTGAGAACGTAAATTATATTTTAAATAATCTATAATCTCTTGATCTGCAGCAATAAAAGCTCCTGTACTTGCCATAGATTTTGCAAAAGTTGCAAAATAAACATCTATATCATCTTGTACACCTTGCTCTTCTCCTGTTCCTGCACCTGTTTTACCAAGTGTACCAAAACCATGAGCATCATCTACAAACAAACGGAAATTAAATTTCTTTTTAAGTGCAACTATTTCTTTAAGTCTACCTTGTTCACCACGCATACCAAAAACTCCTTCAGAAATAACAAGAATTCCTCCTCCTGTTTGCTCAGCCATTTTGGTAGCTCTCTCTAAGTTTTTTTCTAAACTTTCAATATTGTTGTGTTTGTAAGTAAAACGTTTTCCCATGTGTAAACGTACACCATCAATAATACATGCATGCGCATCTACATCATAAACAATAATATCATCTTTAGCTACTAAAGCATCTATGGTTGAAACCATACCTTGGTAACCAAAATTTAATAAATAAGCAGCTTCTTTATTAACAAATGCTGCTAACTCATTTTGCAATTGCTCGTGTAAATCTGTATGACCAGACATCATTCGCGCTCCCATTGGGTAAGCAGAACCATAATCTGCTGCTGCTTGCGCATCTACCTTACGTACTTCTGGGTTATTTGCTAAACCTAGATAATCATTAATGCTCCAAGTAACTACTTCTTTTCCTTGAAACTTCATTCTGTTAGAAATCACTCCTTCTAGTTTAGGAAAAACAAAGTAACCTTCTGCTTGCTCAGCCCATTTCCCTAACGGACCTTTATCTTTGTAAATTTTTTCAAATAAATCTTTCATCTGCTATCAATCTTAGTTTAGTTACACAAAACTAATTATTTCTACGAACTAAACACAATATTTTTATATACTATTATTAACTACAAAAGACAGAAAGTTTCTTTTCGGAAACTTTCTATCTTAATTGTGTGCATTTTATTATTTTATGTACTGAATACTTTCAGCTTCTACTTCGTTTATACTATCAAAAAAGCCTTGGTCTGTCATCCATTTATCACTATATATTTTGCTCATATATCGTGAACCATGATCTGGAAAGATAATAACCACTTTTGAATTTTTATCAAATTCTCCTGCTTCTTCTAATTGTTTAACGGCTTGCATTGCTGCTCCAGAAGTATATCCTACAAATAAACCTTCGGTTTTTGCAACGTGTCTTGCTGAGTGTGCACTTTCTTCATCTGTAACTTTAACAAAAGTATCAATTGCATCAAAATCTGTTGCAGTAGGTATTAAGTTTTTACCTAAACCTTCTATTCGGTAAGGATAAATTTCTTTTTCATCAAACTCTCTAGTTTCATGATATTTTTTAATTACAGATCCAAAAGCATCTACTCCTATTACTTTTACATTAGGGTTTTGCTCTTTTAAGTATCTAGCAGTACCAGAAATTGTTCCTCCTGTACCACTACAAGCTACTAAATGTGTAATTTTTCCTTCGGTTTGTTCCCATATTTCTGGACCAGTAGAATTATAATGTGCGTCTATATTTAACTGGTTAAAATATTGGTTAATGTATACAGAACCTTTTATTTCGTTATGTAAACGTTTTGCTACTTCATAATAAGACCTAGGATCATCTGCTCTTACATGCGCAGGACAAACATATACCTTTGCTCCCATTGTTTTTAGCATGCTAATTTTATCTGCTGATGATTTTGAGCTTACTGCTAAAATACAATCGTAGCCTTTAATGATACTAACCATTGCAATACTAAATCCTGTATTACCAGAAGTGGTTTCTATAATGGTATCTCCAGGTTTTAAAATCCCCTGCCTTTCCGCTTGTTCTATTATATATAATGCTACTCTGTCTTTAGATGAGTGTCCTGGATTAAAAGCTTCTACTTTTGCGTAAAATTCACCTTTAAAAGGAGCTGTAATAGTATTTAGTTTAATTAAAGGTGTATTACCTACTAAATCTAAAACGTTATCAAATACTTGATTTTTTTGTGCCATAAATACGTTTTATTCTGTTACAAGAAGTAACATAAACTGAGCAAAAATACGTAAAAATTTTTATTATTCATGAATTCCTTCTAAATCTAATAAAAATGCGTATTCTAAAGCCACTTCTTTTAAGGTTTCAAATCTTCCAGAAGCACCTCCATGACCCGACTCCATGTCTATATGTAACAGTAGTTTATTATTGTCTTTCTTAAGTTCTCTTAGCTTTGCAACCCATTTAGCTGGTTCCCAATATTGCACTTGAGAATCGTGTAAACCTGTTGTAATTAACATATTAGGGTATTTTTGCTTTACAACATTATCATAAGGCGAATAGGAAAGCATATATTCGTAAAAATCTTTTTCATTAGGGTTTCCCCATTCATCATATTCTCCGGTTGTTAAAGGAATGGTATCATCTAACATTGTAGTAACAACGTCTACAAATGGAACTGCTGCTAATATGCCATTATATAATTCTGGGTTTAAATTAGCAATTACACCCATTAACAAGCCTCCTGCAGATCCTCCATTAGCATATAAATGTTTGCTTGAAGTATAATTTTCTTCAATTAAAAATTTAGAACAGTCTATAAAATCATAAAACGTATTTTTCTTTTGTTTTAGTTTTCCTGTTTCATACCAATCTCTTCCTAAATATTCTCCTCCTCGTATATGTGCTATTGCAAAAATAAATCCTCTATCTAATAAACTTAATCTAATGGTTGAAAAATAAGGATCAATCGTTGAACCGTAAGAACCATAGGCGTATTGCAGTAACGGATTTTCACCATTTAACTGTATTCCTTTTTTATATACTAACGAAATAGGAATTTTAACACCATCTCTAGCTGTAGCCCAAATACGTTTTGAGGTGTAGTTTTCTTCATTAAAAGTGCCTCCTAAAACTTCTTGTACTTTTTTTATTTCTTTCGTTTTAGTTTTAAAATTATAATCTATTACAGAGCTTGGTGTAGTAAGTGAATTATAGCTATATCTTAAAACGTCACTATCAAAATCTGGGTTATTTCCTGTATTTGCTGTGTATGTTTCATTGTCAAATGGTAAAAAATAATCTTCTTCCCCATTCCAACTTATTATTCTAATTTTATTTAGTCCGTTTTCCCTTTCGCTAACCACTAAATAGTCTTTAAATATCTCAATATCTTCTAATAAAACATCTTTTCTGTGTGGTATAACATCTTGCCAATATTCTTTTTCGGTTTGCGTTTCAGAAGTTTTTTGAAGCTTAAAGTTTACCGCTTTATCTTTATTAGAAATAATGAAAAAACTATCTTTATAATGTGCTATGGCGTAATCTAGCTCTCTTTCTCTTTTTTGAAAGACTTTAAAATTTCCGTCTGGATTATCTGCATTTAATATTTGATACTCTGATGTTAAAGTACTTGAAGAACCTATAACCAGATATTTTTTAGATTTTGTTTTATATACAAAGGTGTTGAATGTTTCATCTTTTTCATGAAAAACTTCAATATCTTCTTCTACTTTTGTGTGTAATTTATGTTTAAAAACTTTGTAAGAACGCAGTGTTACTTCGTCTTTTCTTGTGTAAAACAGGGTTTTATTATCATTTGCCCAAGTAATACCACCTGTAGTATTTTTTATTTCTTCGGTATAGATCTGGCCAGTAACTAAATTTTTAATCTTTATATTGTATTGTCTTCTACTTACTGTATCTGTAGAAAAAGCAGCCATAGTATTATCTGGACTTATGGCAATTCCTCCTATTTTAAAGTAATTAAATTCTTTTGCCATTTGGTTACAGTCAAACAACAATTCTTCAGGAGCATCTAATGTTTCCTTTTTACGTGTATAAATTGGGTAATCTTTTCCTTTTTCAAATTTAGTTATATACCAATAACCATTTAGTTTATATGGCACAGAAGTATCATCTTCTTTAATTCTTGCCTTCATTTCATGAAAAAGAGTTTCTTGAAAAGGTTCTGTATGAGCTAAAACTTCTTTGGTGTACTTGTTTTCTGCGTTTAAATAATCTAAAACATCTTGGTCTTCTCTATTTTTAAGCCAAAAATAATTATCTATTCTTAGGTCTTTATGTGCTAAAAGCTTTTCGGGAATTTGTTTAGCTTTTGGAGGATTTATTATCTTTTTCAAAGGAAATTATAAATTCTAAAATTATTTTTCAAAAGTATAAAATTTAAATAGTTTTGCAGGAAACATTTATTTTAAAAAAAATAAATGTTTTAGATTTCCGGTTTATCGGAATAAAGACAATAATACTATATATTAATTTTGACAAAAATTGTCAGGATTTAATTTACAATTTTAAATAATAAAATTATGTTTGGAGACCTTATGGGAATGATGGGTAAGATTAAAGAAACCCAAAAAAAAGTAGAAGAAACTAAAAAGCGGCTAGATACTGTTTTAGTAGATGAGCAAAGTCATGATAGTAAGTTAAAAGTTACTTTAACTGCTAATAGAGAAATTAAATCTATTACTATTGATGACGAACTATTAGAAGACAAAGAACAGCTTGAAGATTATTTAATACTTACATTAAATAAAGCTATTGCAAAAGCTACACAAGTACATGAAACGGAAGTTGGAGCCGTTGCTAAAGACGGAATGCCTAACATTCCTGGAATGGATATGTTTAAATAAACCTATATAAAAAAAGGGAGCCAATTAGCTCCTTTTTTTAATTTTCTACATAATAATTTACGTTTTTATTTTTGTTGTATTCTGGCGATTCTAAAAACAATTTTTCTACCTGAGACTCCCAGTCTTTAACAATATCAAAATAACTAGAGTTTACTTCTGCCATGATTACATTACAGTCACCACAAGTGTGTTTGTACCCTAAAAAATAATGGCCAAACTCATGAAAAGCAACTACTTTTAAAATTTCCTTATCTAAAAGTGTCATCCAGCTAAATATAATTTTTTCTACTTCTTTATTTTCATCTCTAACAAGCAAACCAAGGGTACCTCCTTTAGTATTTACTTGAAGTGAATCTACTACAGCAATCTCTTTTAACTTAAATAGCTTTTCATGAAAATCAATATCATACTTTTTACACAACTCTAAGAAATCACTAAGGTATGGTTGAACTATACCATCTGTTTTTAAACCTTGTTGTTTATTTGGCTTTGGTAATTCTGATTTTACACTTTGTGCATGTAACGAGAAAGCAAATGCTGAAAGCATTAAAAAAATAAGTAGGCGTTTCATAATCTAGGTTTTAGTTTCGTTAATACTAAGTAGCGTATACATATTGACTTTGTAACACTAATAAACAGCACATTAACTATTATTTATGCTAACTTATAACTAAAAGTTTATAAAAAAAAGAAAAACATGTATTTTAACGTAAATATTTGCATTTCATCGTTTTTATTTTTGTAAGAAATTATATATCAATGATATAAAAAACAATAAAACCAAAAAATAGGAAACAAAAAAAAGGAAGCCAATTGGCTTCCTTTTTAATCATATAAAATAAGGTAATTATTCTTGGCTAATTACTCTAAACTGTGTTCTTCTGTTTGCTAAGTGTTCTCTTTCTGTACAAGAAACACCATCTGCACATCTATTTAATAATCTAGTTTCACCATATCCATTAGACACAATTCTTGAAGAATTGATTCCTTTAGAGATTAGGTAGTTAGTTACAGCTTGCGCTCTTCTTTGTGATAAAGAAAGATTACTAGCTTTAGAACCTCTAGAATCTGTATGCGAAGCAATTTCTACAGAAACACCACCAGCAATAGCAGGTAATAATTTTGCATCAATTTCAGCTTTAGCAGCAGGAGTTAATGTAGCTGAACCTAAGTTCCAGTTAATGTTAAGATCATTATATTCTACTAATTTACAATCTACTTCTTTCCAACTAGTTAAACCTCCTTTTGTTTGTAAAACTTCTTTAGATACTGTTTTTGTAATTGCAGGAACAATAGTTTCTACAACTTTAGAATCTTCAGCTAAAACTGTTTTCTTTAAAGTAGCTGTTTCTTGAGGAATATCTATAGCTCTTGTAGTTGGAGGTGTTACCATTACAGTACGCTTCATTGTTTTAGTTACTGCAGGAATAGAAACTACTTTTGTTGTTTCAGGAATAATAACCGTTTTTGTAACTGTTTTTGTTTCTTCTGGAATTTGAATAACTCTAGTTGTAGGAGGTGTTACCATTACAACTCTTTCCATTGTTTTAACTTTTTGAGGGATTTCAATAACTCGTGTTGTTGGAGGAGTTACCATTACTGTTTTCTTAACATTTGTAGTTACAGCAGGAATATCAATTACTCTAGTAGTAGCAGGTTTAACAACTGTTTTTACTGTATATGTTGCCATACCACAACCATCACTAGATGAAGATGTATCACAATCTGGAGTTCTAATAAAAGAAGCATCAGCTGATAATTCTGTAGTATTTATTGTAATGTTTTGAGCAGGAACACTCTTATAACACCAGTATCTACAGTCATTAGGATCACTAGATGCACACTCAGCTGCTGGTGTATCACTCATTTCCCATTTAGCAGTTGCTGGCTTCACTTCAATAACTTGATAGTTAGAAGAGAAACTTGCAGGAACTATTTTTAAAGAAGTACCATATTCTCTCTTTTTATAAGTTCTAGTTTCAGAACCATATTCTGCTGGTATTACTTCTAAACGTTGTGAAGCTTCTTGAGTTACAACTGTAACGTCTTGATTTTCATAAACAGCAGGAATCATTTCTAATTTTTGACTAGCTTGTTGTGTTACTACTTCAAAAGTCTGTGTTTCATAAACAGCAGGTACTATTTCTAAACGTTGAGATGCTTCTTTAGTAACCACTGTTTCTGTTACTGTTTCTGTTCTAGAAGGTATTTTTTCTAAACGTTGAGATGCTTCTTGTACAACTACTTCAAAGGATTGTGTTTCATATACTGCTGGAACAACTTCTAATCTTTGACTTGCATTTGCTACTACTACTTCTTCAGTAACAGTAGTATAAGTTGAGGGTACTGTACTTAATTTTTTGTATGCTGGAGATACTTGTATAGTTACATCTTGATTTACCCAAACATCTGGTGTCACGCATCGAACATAACATTTCCCTGGCTCCGGATTTGTTGGTAAATCTTGTGCAACTGCAGTAAGGCAGGCAACAAAAGATAAGATTGTTAGTAAGGCTTTTTTCATTTTTATATAATTTAATGGTTAAAATATTAATTTAATTATGTAATCTTTAGAAACTACTAACTAACTAATAGTCACTAATTTCAAACAAAATTAAAACTTATCAAACTTTTATTAGATAAAAAATTGTGAACTCTTTAACATTTCGACAAACTACGTATTTAGCCGATGAAACCTTGAAAAACACACCTAAACTATTGATTTACAACACATAAAAACTAGCGCTTTTGAAATAAATTTATAACAGTAGCATGCATACTACTTGTGTAATCTAAGTGTGTAACTAATCTTAGTTTATTATCTCCCATTCCTACAAGTAAGACACCTTGATTTTCTAAATTAGAAATAAACACATTAGAATCTACATCTTCCTCTAGCTCAAATATTACTATATTTGTTTCTACAGGCTCAACCTTTTTTACATAAGAAGTTTTATTTAAAATATAAGCTAGTTCTTTGGCTTTTATATGGTCTTCTTCTAACCTTTGTATATGATTATCTAAAGCATATATTCCTGCTGCTGCCAAATAGCCAACTTGCCGCATAGCTCCTCCAAAAATTTTTCTAATTCGCATTGCACCTTCCATAATGGCTTCATCTCCTAATAACACAGAACCTATTGGGCAACCCAATCCTTTACTTAAACAAACTGAAATGGTATCAAATACGTTTCCATATTGTTCAGTGTTTTCTTTTTTAGCAACTAAAGCATTCCATAATCTTGCTCCATCTAAATGAAAACCTAATCTATTAGTTGTACATACTTCTTTAATTTGTTGAAGCTCATTAAAATTCCAGCAAGCTCCTCCTCCTTTATTGGTAGTATTTTCTATTTCAACCAATTTAGTTAAAGGACTATGATAAAATTCTGGAGGGTTAATACTATCTATCACATTTTGCGCTGTAAACATTCCTCTATCCCCATTAATTAACTTACAAGACACACCACTATTAAAACTAGCTCCACCTCCTTCATAATTAAAAATATGCGCATACTTATCGCAAATCACTTGATCGCCAGGATTTGTATGCAATTTAATAGCAGTTTGGTTTGCCATAGTACCTGTAGGAAAAAACAATGCTTTTGGTTTGCCAAACATTTCTGCAATACGTTGTTCTAAAGCATTAACAGTAGGGTCTTCTTTATACACATCATCACCTACTGATGCTTTCATCATGGCGTTTAACATTCCTTTTGTTGGTTTGGTAACCGTATCACTTCTTAAATCTATTATCATGCTATTTATATTTAATAACTCCTGTAAAATTAAATCAATTTATATTTTCCTACATAGTATTAAATTTTATTTTTGTTAAAAATTCACTTTATTATGATAACTACAGATCAAATTAAAGATCTTAATACACGTCTAGGTTCGCTAAGACAATATCTTTGACTTAGATGCTAAGTTAATAGAAATACAAAACGAAGAAGAGCAAACTTTTGATCCTAATTTCTGGAATGACTCTAAAGCTGCAGAAATAGTTATGAAATCTCTTAGAGAAAAGAAAAAGTGGGTTTCAGATTATGATACAGCAAAAACCTTAGTAGAAGATCTTGAGGTAATTTATGAATTCTATAAAGAAGAGGAAGCCTCTTTAGAAGATGTAGAAACCAGATTTGAAAAAGCAACTAATGTTATTGAAGATTTAGAATTTAAAAACATGCTTTCTGAAGAAGGAGACAGCCTTAGTGCTGTTTTACAAATTACTGCTGGAGCTGGAGGTACAGAAAGTTGTGATTGGGCAAGTATGCTTATGCGTATGTATTTAATGTATGCCGAAAAAAATGGTTATAAAGTTAAAGAACTAAACTACCAAGAAGGTGATGTTGCAGGAATTAAAACAGTAACTCTAGAAATTGAAGGAGACTTTGCTTTTGGTTGGCTTAAAGGAGAAAATGGTGTACATAGATTAGTACGTATATCTCCTTTTGATAGTAATGCAAAACGCCATACTAGTTTTGCCTCTGTATACGTTTATCCTTTAGTAGATGATACTATTGAAATTGAAATAAATCCTGCAGATATAGAAATTGTTACTGCTAGATCTAGTGGTGCTGGAGGGCAAAACGTAAATAAAGTAGAAACTAAAGTACAGCTAACACATAAACCTACAGGAATTCAAATATCTTGCTCAGAAACGCGTTCTCAACATGATAATCGTGCTAGAGCACTTCAAATGCTAAAGTCGCAATTGTATGAAATTGAATTGCAAAAACAAATGTCGCAACGAGAAGATATAGAGGCCGGAAAAATGAAAATTGAATGGGGAAGCCAAATAAGAAATTATGTAATGCACCCTTATAAATTAGTAAAAGATGTTAGATCTGCTCATGAAACAGGTAATGTTGATGCCGTTATGGATGGAGATATTGGTAGCTTTTTAAAAGCATATTTAATGAAGATGGGACAACAAACAACAGATAATAATAATAATTTATAATTAAAACTATATGATTACCATATACCATAATAATAGATGTAGTAAATCTCGCAGTGGACTAGAAATTTTAAAAAATTCTGGTCAAGAATTTGAAATAATTAATTATCTTGAAAGCGTTCCGGATTCTGCTGAGCTAAAAAAAACAATCAACCTACTGAATATCAAGCCAATAGATTTAATTAGAAAAAACGAAGCAGTCTGGAAAGAAAAATATAAAGGTAAAACGTTATCAAACACCCAAATTATTGATGCTATGGCTAAATACCCCAAATTAATAGAAAGACCTATTGTTATTAAAGGAGACAAAGCAGTTATTGGTCGTCCTCCAGAATTAATATTAGATTTAATAACATAACATAAACAATCCCCAAACAATCCCCAAACCTAAAGCTACCTATGATTTTAATTTATCACAACCCTGAATCTTCAGATTCAATTGAGTGTCTCAATATTTTAAAAAAAATTAAAAAAAGACATAAAGTTATAAGACATATTGACAACCCTTTAACAGAAAGAAAACTAAAAAGAATTGTTAGGCTTTTAAATATTAAACCCATTCAATTAATTAGAACAGAAGCCACTATTTGGAAAGATCATTACCAAGATTTAGTCACTAATGTTGATGATTTTGAAGATATAGAATACATAAAAATGATGACAGAGTTTCCTAGTCTCATAAAAATACCAATAGTAATAAATGGAGATAAAGCAGCCATTTGCAATCCTCCTGATAAAATATTAAGCCTTATTGCTAGCTAATTTTTAAAGTTTCAAAACTAAAATGTTTTGAAACTTTTTTTTTTATTTAAACATTTTAGTCTAAGCTACAAACTATATTTGCAACACAAACAAAACACTCTATTACAACCTCTTAACCTCTCATTTAAATATTAAAAAAAGGAATCAACTATCTGAAATGTTGTTTTTTTCAATTTTAAAAGTTAAAATTATTTCTTTAACAAACTTTTAACCAAACCCATTTAAACCTTGTTTTACATTTGCTGTCCTAAGCAAAAAACTAATTATGACTAAACAATTATTCGCATTCCTTTGCATTTCATTTTTCACCTTAAATTCTTTTGCGCAAAAGGAAATAAAAATTACAGGAAGTATTTTAGAACAAGAAACGCTTCAACCTCTAGAATATGCTACTGTTGCCTTTTTTAGTAAAAAAGAAAACAGAATGATTACAGGTGGAATTACTGATGAAAAAGGAAACTTTAATATTCCTGTTACTGTTGGTCTTTATGATATATCTATAGAGTTTATTGGTTTTGGCACAAAAACTATTCCTAATCAAAATCTTACTAAAGACACTAACTTAGGCCAATTATTTCTTAGTGAAGACACAGAATCTTTAGGTGAAGTTTTAGTTATTGCAGAACGAACAACTGTTGAAATAAAATTAGATAAAAAAATATACAACGTTGGTAAAGACCTTACTGTTCGTGGTGGTACTGTTAGTGATGTTCTTGATAACGTACCTTCTGTTGCTGTAGATGTTGAAGGTAACGTATCCCTTCGTGGACAAGAAAATGTACGTATTTTAATTAATGGTAAACCTTCTGGTTTAGTAGGTTTAAACTCTACAGATGCATTGCGTCAATTACCAGCTGAATCTATTGAAAAAGTAGAAGTTATAACATCACCTTCTGCAAGATATGACTCTGAAGGTACAGCAGGTATTTTAAATATTATTTTAAGAAGAAGCAAATTACAAGGCTTAAATGGTGCCATAACTACTAATGCTGGCTACAATCCTTCCGCAGGAATTTCTGGTAATATAAATTACAGAACAGGAAATGTAAATATATTTAATACTACTGCCTATAATTACAGAGAATCACCAGGAAATTCTTATACCAATACAACTTATAAAGACTCAGGTACAAGTATTAAAGAAACTAAAGATTATGACAGAATTAGAAAAGGCTTTAATACAAATCTTGGTGTAGAATGGTACATTAATGATTCTGCATCATTAACTACTTCTATTTTTTATAGCGATAATAATAATGAAAGTAATACTACAAATAGTTTATTGCAATACGACATTAATAACACCTTAACTAGTTCTAGCTCTCGTTTTGATCCAGAATTAGAAGATGACAAAACCATACAATATGCTGCTAATTTCACAAAAAACTTTGAAACTAGTGGACACAAACTTACTTTCGATTTTCAATACGAAGACAGTACAGAAGACGAAAACTCTCTAGTAGAAGTAAATGATATATTAAGCGAAAAAGTAGGAACTCTTGAAGAGCAAGAACGCATCTTACTACAAGGAGATTATGTATTACCAATTGGTGAAAACGCACAGTTTGAATTAGGCTATCGTGGTAATTTTAACAATCTAACTACAGACTATGTAGTAGAATTTTTAGATGATACCAATACATTTTATGTAGATAGTGACCTTTCAAATATATTAAACTATAAAGAATATGTAAATGCTGTGTATTCACAATACGGAAGTAAACATGGTAAATTTTCATACTTATTAGGTTTACGTCTTGAAAATACAAGAATTACTATAGACCAACCTTCAAGTGGTGATTTTAGTAAAAAAGATTATACAGGTTTATTTCCTACAGTAAATTTAAATTATGAATTATCAGATGCAGAAAGCTTAACACTAGGATATAGCAGACGTTTACGTAGACCGCGCTCTAGATATATAAACCCTTTCCCTTCTCGTTCTAGTGTTTCTAGTGTTTTTCAAGGAAATCCAGATTTAGACCCTAGCTACTCTGGTACTTTTGATCTTGGGTATATAAACCGTTTTGGAAAAGTAACACTTAACTCATCAGCATACTACCAACATGCAACAGACGTTTTTAACTTTATAAGTTTTGATACTGGAGAAACAGTAGATGTTGATGGTGAACAAGTGTCTGTTATACAAAGAACACCAATTAACCTTGCTAGCGAAGATAGATATGGTTTTGAGTTTACTGTTATGTACAGACCTTCAAGAAAATTTAATACAAGTGCAAACTTTAATGTCTTTAAATCTAAAACCGAAGGAGTAGATCCTAATGGAGATGATTTAGGAAACGAAAACACAAGTTGGTACGCAAGATTAAACACTAAATACACACTACCTGCTGATATAGAATGGCAAACGAGCATGAATTATTCTGGTCCTACTGCAGACGCACAAAACAAACGTGAAGGTGTTTTCTCTACCAATGTAGCATTTAGTAAAGATTTATTTAATGAAAAAGCATCTATTGCTTTTAATGTTAGCGATGTATTTAATTCTAGAAAACGTATTATGGATACTAACACAGATACTTTTTATAGCACTAGTGAATTTCAATGGAGAGAACGTAGTTTCAACCTATCTTTTACCTATAGATTTAATCAACAAAAGAAAAATGACAGAGGCTCAAGAGGAAACGGTGGCGATGAAGAATTTGAAGGATAATATGTAATTTAAATAAACTAAATAATTAAAATAAGCTCCTCTCTTTTAAAGGAAGGAGCTATTTTTTTTATAACAACTTAAAAAACAAATTGGGTTACAAACCATACTAAACAAAAAAAGGGAAACGTATTACGTTTCCCTTTTAAATATAATAAATAAAGCTTATGCGTTACGCGCTGCTTTTTTCTCGTCTCTCTTTTCTTTTAAAAATTCCATTAAAGAACCACCAATCCAGTAAGGAATAACAAAAGTTAATAAAAATATCATTAACCAGAATCCTATAGTTAAAATGGTTAAGAATGCTAAAAAGCCTAAGTATTGGTCAAATTCAAACATAATTTATTGGTGTCTTATTTTATTGATATTGCAAATATATACCAAAGTGTTTTTTTATGCAATTTAATTTACAAAATTATACGCAGAATAATTAAAACTAATTAGGTTTAGCTCGATAAACTTTCTATTAAAGGTTTAAAATAAATAGTAAAAGTACTTTCCGGTTTCTTAGTATACTCCAATGAGCCACTTAATTGCTCTGTTAGTATATCAATCAATTGCATACCTAAGGACTCTGATTTTTTTATATTAAAATCATCTGGCAAGCCTGCTCCATTATCTTTATAGGTAAGTTTATAAAATGCACCCTCTTTAACTATCTCTATACTTAAACTATTTTCTTGATCCGTTTTAAACGCATACTTAAAAGAATTTGTTATTAATTCATTTATTATTAGCCCCAAATTAGACGTAGTATCCGCATCAAAAATTATAGCTTCATTAATGCTTATTAATTTACGCAACTGCATTGTTTTGTTTTTTATAGTATCTTCAACAAAATCAATAAGTTGCACCACATAGTCTTTGATTTTAACTTCCTTTAAAGTGGTATTATTATATAATTTTTCATGAACCAAAGACATAGATTGTATTCTATTTTGACTATCCCGTAAAGCTTTTTTAATATTTTCATCATCATACTCTTCTTCCTGCAATAGTAAAATACCTGCCACCATTTGCATATTATTTTTTATTCTATGATGAATTTCTTTAATCAAGGTTTCAATTTTATATAGACTAGATTCTAACTCTTTATTTTTATCTGAAACAATATTATTTACCTGTTTTAAATCTCTATTCAAAACTCTAATTTTGAAATATTGTCGTCTCGAAATAAGCACCATAAAAGACAATAAAACATACCAGATATATGCTATTGCATTAATATTAGTATTTATCAAAGGCTTATTTTTATAAGCACTCCCTACTTTTAAATTTAACCCAAACAGCTGAATATTTGTGTAAATAAAATCAGATTCTTCAATATTAAAATTTTTATAATATTCTTTATCTCTTGCTTTATTATATATTTCTGTGTTGTTATAAATAGCCTCTCTAGTTAAATCTAAAGAATCATTTACTAGAAATTTATGAACATAAGTATCTTGACTATTATTAGTATAAAAATAGTCAAGCAAATATTTTACATTCAAAATAGGTGACATATAACCAATCACTTCATTTTTTTCATTAATAGCAGAAAAATTAAAAGGAAAGCCTGCCCATCCTTCTCGTAAATTAACTGGAGAAAAGAGTTTAATGTTTGAAGTTTGCATCAGACTATCTAATTCATCAATTACTTCTTTACTTCTAAATGCTTTAACAGAAATGCCTTTTAATTTTTTAGGATCTAATTCTGTAGGGGTTACAACATATTGAAATACATGATCGGTATTTATATAATTAATAAGAATAGAATCTTTAAACTTAATTTCCTGTAATAAATCATTTAAGTATTTCTGTAATTTTTTTTCTGTAGGAAACGAACTAGTATTTATAGTGTAACTTTTAATAGAAGATACTAAAGTTGCATAAACATCAATAGCAGCTTTAGCCCTTATTATTTTATTGTTATGAGCGTTCTGTAATTGGGCTTCAATTTTTTGTCTTTCAAAAGCAGTATAATTACTTAATAATTTATGCAACAAAAAAGCGCCAATTATTAAAATAATTACAACAACAATAAAATACTTTAATCTATTAATCAATTTTAGGGAAGACATTTTAGGTTAAAAAGGTTTGTTAAACATTAAATATAATGCAATTTATTAGTAAACAAAATAACTAACAGCTAATTAAATAATAATGTTTTAAATAAATTTTTTATAGTAAGTTCTCTATTAAAAAAAATATTTAACTTAAGCTATTAATCAAACAATTAGCAACAATAAATTCTTACAAATAATCTTTAAAAGTCTAAAAAAATACAGCATAAAATCGTAAATTCGCAGGGTTAAAATTATCTTCAAGATTATGGAATTTAGAATAGAAAAAGACACAATGGGGAACGTAAACGTTCCTGCAGATAAACTTTGGGGAGCACAAACAGAACGCTCTAGAAACAACTTTAAAATTGGTGCACCAGCATCTATGCCTTTAGAAATTGTTTATGGTTTTGCTTATTTAAAAAAAGCTGCAGCATATACTAACTGTGAGTTAGGTGTTTTAGCTATTGAAAAAAGAGATCTCATTGCACAAGTTTGTGATGAAATACTAGCAGGAAAACATGATGATCAATTTCCTTTAGTAATTTGGCAAACCGGTTCTGGTACGCAAAGTAACATGAACGTAAATGAGGTTATTGCTAATAGAGCACACCAAATTGCAGGCAAAGTTATTGGCGAAGGCGAAAAAACCATTCAACCAAATGACGATGTAAACAAATCGCAATCATCTAATGACACCTTTCCTACAGGAATGCATATTGCTGCCTACAAGAAAATAGTAGAAAATACTATTCCTGGTGTAACACAATTACGTGATACTTTAAAAAAGAAATCAGAAGCATTTAAAGACGTTGTTAAAATTGGTAGAACCCATTTAATGGATGCTACACCACTTACTCTTGGTCAAGAATTTTCAGGTTATGTATCGCAATTAGATCATGGTCTAAAAGCTTTAAATAGCACTTTAGAGCATTTAAGCGAACTTGCTCTTGGTGGTACTGCTGTAGGTACAGGTTTAAATACACCTAAAGGATATGCAAAACGAGTTAGTGAGTTTATTGCAGAATTTACCGGTTTACCATTTATTACAGCTCCAAATAAATTTGAAGCACTTGCTGCTCACGATGCTTTAGTGGAAACACATGGCGCTTTAAAACAATTAGCAGTTTCTTTAAATAAAATAGCTAATGATATACGTATGATGGCTTCTGGTCCTCGTTCTGGTATTGGAGAAATTATTATTCCTGCTAACGAACCAGGAAGTTCTATCATGCCAGGAAAAGTAAACCCTACACAATGTGAAGCTCTAACAATGGTTTGTGCCCAAGTAATGGGTAATGACGTTGCTGTTACTGTTGGTGGTACACAAGGACATTATGAACTAAATGTGTTTAAACCAATGATGGCTGCAAACGTATTACAATCTGCGCAACTAATTGGTGATGCTTGTAGAAGTTTTGAAGAAAATTGCGCTTCCGGAATTGAACCTAATCACGCTGTTATAAAAGAACTACTAAACAATTCTTTAATGCTTGTAACTGCTTTAAATACCAAAATAGGATATTATAAAGCCGCAGAAATTGCAAATACAGCTCACAAAAATGGTACTACGCTTAAAGAAGAAGCTATAAACCTTGGCTATGTAACTGCAGAAGATTATGATGCATGGGTTAAACCAGAAAACATGGTTGGAGGCCTAAAGTAAAAAACACTATTTAATTAATAATAAAACAAACTTAACCTATAAGTAAGCGCTTTAAATTAAAGCGCTTACTTTTTAAAATGAAAAAATATGAAAAAAAAATTACTTACTTGTTTATCATTACTTTCTTTAAGTGCAATAGGATTTGCTCAAACCACTTTTGAATCAAAAGTTACTATTAATGCTAATACAGGAGCCAATCCTTACACTATTGATTCTGGCTTATTAGATAATGATGCTTATCCAGATATTGTTATTGGAACTGATGGTGGAAACACTGTAGAATGGTATAAAAATAATGGTGATGGTACTTTTGCTAATGCAGTAACTTTAACTGCTACAGGAACTGAAGCATTATTATATGTTGAAGGTGTACATATTGCAGATCTTGACGGAATAAACGGTAATGATATTCTAGCTACTAGTTATGGAAACAGTAATCTAGTTTGGTTTGCTAATAATGGAGATGGTACTTTTGCTGACGCTGAAACTATAGGGCAATCTCTTATTTCTGGTGCTGGATCTGTCACTACAGGATATATTGATGCTGGAAACACTTTAGATGTTGTTGTTTTAGCATATGGCTCAAGTGATGTCTTTTGGTTTTCAAATGATGGATCAGGAAATTTTACAGGTCCTTTTAGTATTACATCTGTAGCTGGAACTGGCCCAGGAGCGATTGACTTAGCAGATTATGATGGTGATGGCGATTTAGATGCAGTTATTGCTAATACAGATGCTGGTACAATTGAAATTTATGATAACAACCTATTACCTAGCGGTGCAGGAACTGTTTCTTTTACAAAATATATGAATACGGTAAGCTCAGGAAATGGTTATTTATTTGACATTGAATTTGTAGATGTTAATGATGATGGAACGCTTGATATTTTAAAATCAGACAACAGTCCAAGTACAGGTAACTCTAACATTGCATACTACACAAAAGATACTAGTGGTACAGCTACTACATTTACCGAAACAACTATATCTACTAGCATTACCAGAACATCTTTAGCTACTGTAGCCGATTTTGATAATGATACTAAAAATGACTTATTAGTTACTAATGGTAGAGTTACAAATGATGATATTATATGGTTTGAAAGTAATAATACTGGTGGATTTGCACCTGAGGTTTCTTTAGATAACACACAATCTACTATTTATGGTATGACCATTAATGATTTTGATAATGACGGAGATTTAGATATAGCCACAGTTTCTTATTTTCAAGATGACTTAAACTGGTTTGAAAACAAATTAATTACGCTTGATGTAGAAGATAATACTTTACAAGAAATTACAATGTATCCTAATCCTGTAAAAAACAGTTTATATTTTAAAGGAAACATCACTGATGATTTAAACGTTTCTGTTTATAACGTTTTAGGTAAACAAGTTTTAAATGCAATTGTAAACCAAAATCAAGCACTAGATGTTTCAAATCTAAACAATGGAGTATATATTATTAAGTTTAACAACTACAATTCTACATACAAATTTGTAAAACAATAATTTACAATACATTGTATTGATTTATAAAATTTAAAGCGTTGGCAAATTGTCAACGCTTTTTTATTTTGCTAAATTTATGCACAATAAAACAACCTATGACTATATTAATTACAAATATTAAAGAATTACTTCAAGTTAGAGATACCAATGTTTTAAAAGTATCAGGAGGTGAAATGAAAATACTTCCAACCATTAAAAACGCATACCTATTTATAAAACATGATACTATTGTAGATTATGGTAGCATGAGTGATTTAACCTCATTAGACGCAGATCAAGTAATTGATGCTACAGGAAAAATAGTACTTCCTACCTGGTGCGATTCGCATACACATATAGTATATGCAGGAAACAGAGAACAAGAATTTGTAGACAGAATCAATGGTTTAAGTTATGAAGAAATTGCAAATCGTGGTGGCGGAATTGTAAATTCTGCAGAAAACCTTCAAAACACCAGCGAAGAAGATTTATACCAACAGTCTATTAAAAGAGTACAACAAGTAATGAAACTTGGTACTGGAGCTATAGAAATTAAATCTGGATATGGGTTAACTACTGACGCAGAGTTAAAAATGCTTCGTGTTATTAAAAGAATAAAGAAAGAATTTCCCTTAAAAGTAAAAGCTACTTTTTTAGGAGCTCATGCAATACCAAAAGCATATAAAGAAAATAAAAAAGGCTATTTAGACCTAATTATTAATAACATGCTACCTAAAATAGAAAAGGAACATTTAGCACATTATATAGATATTTTTTGCGAAAAAGGGTACTTTAGTTTAGAAGACACAGATCGTATACTTACTGCAGGTAAAAAACACGGCTTAACACCTAAAATTCACGTAAACCAATTTAATGCCTTTGGTGGTATTGCACTAGGTGTAAAACACAATGCACTTTCTGTAGATCACCTTGAAGAATTAAAAGAAGAAGACATAGAAGCTTTAAAAAACAGTAAAACAATTGCAGTGGCTTTACCTTCTTGCTCTTATTTTATTAGTATTCCATACACACCTGCTAGAAAAATTATAGAAGCTGGACTACCTCTAGCTTTAGCATCAGACTATAACCCTGGTACTACTCCTAGTGGTAATATGAATTTTGTAGTAAGTACAGCTTGTATAAAAATGAAAATGACTCCTGAAGAAGCGATTAATGCCGCAACTATAAATGGAGCTTATGCAATGGGAATTTCTAATACATACGGAAGCATTACAAGAGGTAAAAAAGCTAATTTAATTATTACAAACCCTATACCTAGCTACAATTATTTACCTTATGCTTTTGGTGAAAACCATATAGACACTGTAATTATTAATGGTACAATACTCTAACAACACGCTCTTGTTAAACTAAAATTATGTTTAAGACAAAAACAATGGAAACAAAATATTAGTAAACATATGTTTTACTAGTAAACAAAAAAAAGCCTGAAACAATTAAAGTTTCAGGCTTTTTATATATTTTTTTATCTTATTTTAAGGTAAACTCATTAGAAGAAACTAATTCAGTTTGATTAAAAACATTTATAGTATAAAGTCCTTTTACAAAATCATCATCACCTCTTGCTTCTACAAACTCACAAACATCTAAAGAGTTGTTTTCGTAATTAAACTTACTAATAACACTATAATTTAAAGTTTTATCATCAAATTGTATTTGTGCATTCTCACCTAAAGTATTGTTATCTGGGTCTATTACTTGTACAAATAATTCTTGATCTCCTGCTTGTACTAAGCTATTTTTAGCAACAGTATAGCATACTCTAATTTTATCTACACGTCTAGCTCTTTCTGTAGGAATAAGTTTTCCTGAACTACGCTCAATAACACCATAACCTTTTAAGCCAACTGTATTTAAAACAGCAGCTGTTTCAACAACTTCTGCCAATGCTGTATTTTGTACTAATAAAGAATCTGTAAACATAGTACGTTGTTCTAGTCTAACTTTAGTACTATCTAAAGATGTTGCCAACAATTGGTTTTCTACTTTTAATCTATCATTTTCAACTAATAGTACATCCATTTCCTTTTGTAAAGACAAGTACTTCTGCTTGTATTTCCATAAGCTAGCTATATTATTTTCAGAAACTTTTAAAGAATCCATTAAACTTTGAATACGTTCTTTAGCTTCAATCAATTTTTCATTTGAAATATCATTTTCTTCAATGGCAATATCGTATTGCTTGGCCATATTACTCAAGTCATTCATAACCATTTGCTTTTCCTTTACTAGCTGCTCTTCATTCTCTTTTTTATCTTTATATAATTGAGAAGTGTAAAATCCAGTTCCTAAAAATAAAACCAATGCAATACCTAATGCCACTTTTAATCCTATATTACTTTTTTTGTCTGTCATAATTACTTGTTTTAAGGTTAAATTTAGAGCGTAATCTTATACCAAATATATTTATTTAATTATTAGTTTATACTTATTTAGAGTAAAAAATGTATTTTTAGTTACTCAAAAAACATATTTTTTAGCACATGAATAAATTAGTTTTATTTAACAAGACTACACTAAATAGCTTACTAACCAAAAGACCCAATGAGTCAAAATTTGGAGAACATATCACTATGTTAACTTCTGTTTCAAATATATACGAACAACTTAAAAATTTAGACGTTACTTATGTAATAATTGGATTACCAGAAGATGTTGGCGTTTTCGCAAACTACGGAAAACCAGGAACTTGCAACGCTTTTGAGGCTGCACTTAAAATTTTGTTAAATATTCAAAGCAATACAAATACCTATGCAAAAAAAGTACTCATTCTTGGTCATTTAGACTTTAAAGAGGAGCAAGAAAAAAAGAACCTGCTAGACCAAACCAAGAAAAAAGATATCGCAAAAGCTAGAAAAATAGTTTCTAAAATAGACAAACATGTGGTTAGTTTGGTACATGATATTGTAAAAGCAGGAAAAAAACCCATTATTATTGGTGGTGGCCATAATAACGCGTATGGTAATATAAAAGGTACTTCTTTAGCTTTAAACACACCTATTAATGCTGTAAATTTTGATGCACACACAGATTTTAGAGATGAGGAAGGTAGACATAGTGGTAACGGTTTTAGCTACGCTTTCGCAGAAGGCTTTTTAAGAAACTATTTTGTTTTTGGGCTACAAGAAAACTATACTTCGCAAAACATTTTAAACACCTTAAAAAAACTTAAAGCTATAGATTACAATACTTTTGAAGATATAGTAATTAGAAAAAAACTAAAATATAAAACAGAAATAAAACGTGCTTTAACGCATGTTGCAGACAAACCTTTTGGTATAGAAATAGATTGTGACGCTATTGAAAACACACCAAGTAGCGCAATGACACCTAGCGGATTTTCAGTAAATAAAGCAAGACGTTTTATTTATAATTTTGCCAATCACAAAAACGCAACCTATTTACATATATGTGAAGCTGCACCAACTCCTGAAACCCATACACAGGTTGGTAAATTAATTACCTATTTAATAACCGATTTTATAAGAGCTAATGAAGATTAAAATCGTTCCGTTTTGCAAAGAATACTCTAAAGATTTCTATACCTTAAATATAGAATGGTTAAAAAAACACTTTATAGTTGAGCCTTATGATGCTGAAGTTTTAAGCAAACCAGAAAAATATATTATACACAAAGGAGGTTTTATCTTCTTTGCCTTATTAGAAAACAAAGTGGTTGGCACAGTTGCTTTAATGCCAATACAAGAAAAAGGCACTTTTGAACTTACTAAAATGGCTGTTTCTCCAGACTTTAGAGGATTTAAAATAGGCCAAAAATTAATGCAGCACTGTTTAGATTACGCTAAAGCTCAAAATTTTAAAAGGCTACTACTCTATTCTAGCAAAAAACTAGAAAATGCCATTTATATATATAGAAAATTTGGCTTTATTGAAGTTCCTGTAGAACCTAGTTGCCCATATTTACGCTGCGATATCAAAATGGAATATCCTTTATAAAAAAAAGACGCTTCTATACACAGAAGCGCTTTTTTGTTCTAAAACACCTTATAATATTAAACTAACAACACTAAGTTCCGCATTTAATTAATGTTATTTTACTGTACTAATACCTGTATTGTAATTAAAGAACGTAACTAATTATTTTTTTAAAGTTCTTGTAGAAAAACCTGTAAACTTTCACCATTCGCAATAGGATATTCTAGTTCTATCAACGCACGCTCTAAAGCACCCAATACAGCTAAAAGGTCATTTACAGATACAGATCCCATATGACCAATTCTAAAATAATCATTTTTAATTTCTGAAAGTAATCCTCCTGCAATGATTACGTTGCTACTGGCTATTTTACTGCGTAATGCAGTACCATCGATTCCTTTTGGATAAAAAACAGCTGTTAAAGTATTAGCTGCTATATTGTTTGATTTTGGTAAAATCTCTAGATGCAACGCCGCTATTGCTTTTCTAAAAGCACTTGCTAATTTTTGATGCCTTTTTACACGTTTATCTATACCTTCATTACAAATAATTTTTAAACTGGTTTCTAATGCTACAACTAAATTTACTGCTGGAGTTCCAAAATAGGAAGGTTTACGTGCTTCATATGCCTTCATTATTGGCAACCAATTACTCCAATCTGCATAATAATTACATACAGGAGTTTTTCTGTTTTGCCAAACCTGTATTGCTTTTTCTGATGCCATTAAAAGCGCAAGACCAGGAGGAACACCTACTGCTTTTTGAGATGCTGTTAACACCACATCAATTCCCCATTCCTCTTGTTGTAAAGTTTCACCTGCAACCGAGCATACTCCATCTAAAATACTTAATACATTATATTTTTTAGCCAATTTCGCTATCGGTTTTGGATCTATCAATACTCCCGTAGAAGTATCTACATGTGTCATGGTTAAAGCCTTGTATGGTTTATTTTTTAAGGCTTTCTCAATATCTTCAATAGGAACAACTTCTCCCACTGGAGCTTCTAAAATAGTGGTATTTGCACCATAACGAGATAAAATATCTTGAAATCGTTTACCAAAATATCCCGAAGAAATTACTAATACATTATCTGCTGGTTCTATAAGATTTGTAATAGCCATATCCATAGCCAATGTTCCTGTTCCTGCAACAATAAATGGTTGTCCTTTAGGCGCTTTCCAAACTTCTCGCATTAACTCTAAACTATTACCAAAAACTTCAATAAAATCTGGAGCAACATGGCTAGTTGTTGCCATAGACATTGCTTGCAATACATCTGGTTCAAACTCTATAGGACCAGGAATCATCAATAATTTTCTTCCCTTCATTTTATAATATTTGTATTTTAAAAGGCAACATACTAAGATGTTGCCTTTTTTTTTTAAAATTATTTATCTAAAGCAAGCTCACGCTCTTGCTCTTTTTGTTTCATTTCAAATTGATTAGAAGTATTTTTTTCACCTCCTGCTTTTAATGCTTTTTCTCCTGCAAAGAATGTTTTGTGGTCATCACCAAGATCAGACCCTGCCATTCTTTGGTGTTTTACACAAGAAACTCCTTTTCTAATTTCTTGACGTTGTACTTCTTTTACATAAGCCAACATACCATCTTCACCAAAATAACCTTTGGTTAAATCATTCATATGTAAAGCTGTAGTATGATACGTTGGTAAAGTTATTAAATGATGGAAAATTCCAGCTTCTTTTGCACCATCTAATTGAAATGTTTTTATTTTTTGGTCTGCTCGATAACATAATTCTGTAGCATCGTATTGCGCATCCATTAAATTAGTTTTATCATAAGCAGTCATATCTTCCCCTTCAGCAAGCATTTCTTCATATACCTGATTACGGAAGTTTAATGTCCAGTTAAATGAAGGAGAATTATTATACACCAATTTGGCATTAGGAACCGTTTCTTTAATACGGTTTACCATATTTGCAATTTGTTTTACATTTGGTGTAGGTGTTTCAATCCAAAGTAAATCGGCTCCATTTTGTAAACTAGTTACACAATCTAAAACAACACGATCTATATTAGTTCCAGCTTTAAATTTATACAATCCGTTTGGTAATCTTACAGGTCTAACTAGTTTACCATCACGTTTTAGTAATACATCATCTTCTTTAGCTGCATCAATAGCAATTTCTTCTGCTTCAACAAAAGCTAAATATTTTGATGCTAAATCTCCTGGTTCCTGACTAACAGGTAGTTTTTGAGTTAATCCAGCACCTTCAGAGTCTGTTCTTGCTACAATAATTCCGTCTTCTACTCCTAATTCTAAAAATGCATAACGCACCGCATTTAGTTTAGCTATAAAATCTTCATGCGGAACCGTTACTTTTCCGTCTTGATGACCACATTGTTTAGCATCAGACACTTGATTTTCTATTTGAATAGCACAAGCACCTGCTTGAATCATTTTTTTAGATAATAAATAAGTAGCTTCTTCATTACCAAAACCTGCATCAATATCTGCAATAATTGGTACTATATGTGTTTCAAAATTATCGATTTGATCTTGCACATCTTCCCCATTTTCAAGTCTTCTAAACAAATCATTTAACTCAATAGCATCTGCTTGGCGTAAAAAATCATAAATCTCTGCTATTAAACCTGGTACAGCTGTTTTTTCGTGCATAGATTGGTCTGGTAATGGACCAAATTCTGAACGTAATGCAGCAACCATCCAACCAGAAAGGTATAAATATCTTTTGCTTGTAGTTTTATGATGTTTTTTTACAGCAATCATTTTTTGTTGCGCAACAAACCCATGCCAACAACCTAACGATTGTGTATAATTGGTATGGTCTGCATCATAGGCAGCCATATCTTCACGCATAATTGCAGCTGTGTATTTAGCAATATCTAATCCTGTATTAAAACGATTTTGAGCAACCATTCTTGCTGCACTTTCAGGATGTATGGCATTCCAAGAATTTCCGTACTTTGCTTTAAGGTTTCTTACCGTTTCTAAAGCAGAACTATAATTGCTTTGTGCTAAATTTTTCATAATTTTGTATTTAATTATTAAGGTTATTCTATATTTTGATAATTGCGTCTCGTAATCTATTGCAGTAGTTACGAGACATTTTTTTTTAAATGTATTGGTACGCTGGAAGGGTTAAAAACTCTTCAAACTTTTCTTGTGTTACTAACTTTTCAAATAAATTGATTGCTAGTTCAAACTTGGTATTTTCAATTTTATCTTCTCCTATCATAGCAATTATTTTTTCTACTTCACTATCAAAAATACTGGCAAATAAGTCTTTAGTAAAAACGTTTCCATCTTCAAGTTGTACTTCATTTTTAAGCCATTGCCACACTTGTGTTCTAGAAATTTCTGCAGTTGCAGCATCTTCCATTAAATTATAAAGAGCTACAGCACCATGACCTCTTAACCAAGCTTCGGTGTATAAAATACCAACATTAATGTTTTTTCTAATTCCAGCTTCTGTAATGGTTCCTTTTGGCATTTCAACCAAATCTTGAGCTGTAATATGTACATCTTCTCTTAATACGTTTAATTGATTTGGTGTTGGCATGTGTTTGTTAAATTCATCCATAGCAACTGCTACTAAATCTGGATGCGCAACCCATGTACCATCATGCCCATTTTTAACTTCACGTTCTTTATCTTTTCTTACTTTTTCTAAAGCTGCAGCATTTGCTTCTTCATTATTTTTAATAGGTATTTGGGCTGCCATTCCTCCAATAGCAAGAATTCCTCTTTTATGGCAACGTTGAATAACCAGTTTAGAATAGGCATCCATAAAAGGAGACGTCATGGTTACTTGATCACGATTAGGAACTATAAAATTTGGATGATTTCTAAATTTTTTAATGTAAGAGAAAATATAATCCCAACGACCACAATTTAAACCTACAATGTGTTCTTTAAGCTCGTAAATGATTTCATCTAACTGAAAACTTGCAGTAATTGTTTCTACTAATACTGTTGCTTTAAAGGTACCTTGTGGTATGTTTAAATAATCTTGTGCAAAAACAAAAACTTCATTCCACCAGCGCGCTTCTAAATAATGCTCAAGTTTTGGAAGGTAAAAATATGGAGCTGTGCCATTTTCAAGCAATGTTTTAGCATTATGAAAAACATACAAACCAAAATCTACCAAACTACCTGAAGCTTCTTCATTATTAATAAGAAGATGTCTTTCATTTAAATGTAAACCTCTTGGTCTTACTAATAATACTGCTGTTTTTGGGTTTAGTTGATATGATTTATCTTTTTTAGAATCATATAAAGAAATGGTTTTATTATTAGCGTCTATTAAGTTTTGCTGTCCTTCAATACTGTTTTTCCAGGTAGGTGCATTACTATCTTCTAAATCTGCCATAAACGTTTTTGCTCCAGAGTTTAAGGCATTAATAATCATTTTTCTATCTACAGGACCTGTTATTTCTACACGTCTGTCTTGCATATCAAGAGGAATTCTTCCTGCACTCCAATCTCCTTCTCTAATATTTTTTGTTTCTCTAGGAAACTCTGGAAATTTTCCTGTATCAAAAACCACTTGTTCTTGTTCTCTTCTGTTAAGTAACTCTAATCTTTTAGCGTTAAATTTTTCATGTAAAGCCGTTAAAAACAGTAAAGCATTATCTGTTAAAATTTCTGGATAATAATTTTTAACCTCTTTTGCGAATTCAAATTTCGTTTGTTTTAAAAGTGTGTTGTCCATGTTGTTATAATTTTACACTACAATAGTAAAACAAACTTTTTTAATAAACAAGCGAACGTTCGCTAAATTTTAATTTTTCGCTTTTTTTGCGTTATTCGCAAATTTTGTATCTTTGTTTTTATAATTATGGAAGAAGAATATATAAAGCTCATATTTGGCTTGAAACTCAAGCAAATACGCACAGACAAGAATTTATCGCTTTTTGGTTTATCTAAGCTTTCTGGTTTATCAAAATCTTATTTAAATGAAATTGAAAAAGGAAAGAAATACCCTAAACCAGATAAAATTGCTATACTTTCTGAAAAATTAGACATACCTTATGACAATATGGTGTCTTTAAAATTAGACAAAAACTTAGCGCCTATTGGTGAAATTTTACAATCTAAAATTTTAAAAGAAATACCCTTAGAAGTATTTGGTATTAAAGAAAGTACTTTAATTGAAATTGTTGCCAATGCACCAGCTAAAGTAAATGCATTTATTAGCACTATAATAGAGATTGCGCAATACTACAACTTTAGCAAAGAGAGTTTTTACTTAGCTTCTCTTCGTTCTTTTCAAGAAGCAAATAATAATTATTTTGATGATTTAGAAGCAAGTGTTCTAGCCTTTGCAAAAACCTATCAAGTAGATTTAAACAAACCAATAACCTCAGCAGAATTAGAGGAAATTTTAGTTGAAGAATTTAAATATACTATACATGATAACGAATTAGATAAACATAAAAGCTTAGACAGTTTACGTTCTGTATTTATACCCAAAAACAAAACCTTACTATTAGCTAGTGAGGTGGATGATGCGCAACGTGCTTTTATTTACGCCAAAGAACTGGCTTATAATTATTTAAAATTAGAAGACAGATTATATACTTTTTCATGGATTAAATTTGAAAATTTTGATCAAGTATTAAATAATTTTTATGCTTCGTATTTTGCGGGAGCATTAATACTCCCCAAAGCATTAATTACCAAAAAGCTACAAGCTGTTTTTGAAAAAAAGACTTTTGACACTTCTCTTTTCTTAAAAACTATGGAATGCTTTAATGCATCACCAGAATCTTTTTACCAACGTTTAACAAACGTTTTACCTAAAGAGTTTAATATTCAGAATTTATTCTTTTTACGCTTTACGCATAAAGCAGGAAGTGAAAGATATCACCTTAAAAAAGAGTTACATTTATCGCACCAACACTCGCCTCGTGCCAATGAAACTAATGAACACTATTGCAGACGCTGGGTTTCTTTAAATGTGTTAAAAGAAATAAGTAGCAACAATAAAGAGCATGTTTTTGATATGCAAATATCTAATTACCCAAGTGATAATATGAAATATTTATTAATAGCATCTGCCACCAAAGATCCTTTTAGAGAAAACCACTACAGAAGCATTAGCATTGGCTTATTAATAAACAAACAGTTACTTAGAAAATTACAATTTGTTGAGAATAAAAATATAATAACCAAAGATGTTGGTGTTACTTGTGAGCGTTGTGCTATTCAAAATTGTAAAGAAAGAAAAGCACCTCCTGTATTTTTAGATAGAATAGAAAAAAATACTAAAATAGAAAATGTGGTTGCTGAATTAAATAAGAGATTTAGTTAACGACTAATTTTATAGTGCATAACTTATATTATGCACTATAAAATTATCTATAAATGCTTCTGAAAAAGTAATTTTTCAAACAACTAAAACCTTTATAACAGAGATTTTAATGCCTGAATAACCTCATCTGGTTCTGAACGCGTTCTATAATCTACATTAACATAGCTCCATTTTACCACGCCATCTGTATCTAATACAAAGGTTGCAGGAATTGGTAATATGTTTTTATTACCATTATTTATTGTTTCTAAATCCAGATTACGATCTACTCGCATATGCTCCATTAAAAACTCAGGTACTTCCCAAGAAACGCCATATTGAGAAGCTACTTTTGCATCTTGATCAGACAACACAACAAACTCCATTTTACTAATCTCATTTTTTGTCATAGAGCCATCAGGAACCTCAGGACTAATAGCAATTAAGGTTGCTCCTAGCTCGTGAATATCCTTTAATCTTGCTTGTAAGGCTCTAAGTTGTAAATTACAATATGGACACCAACTTCCTCTATAAAAAATAACAACAACAGGCCCTTTAATTAATAAACTTTGTAGAGTTATAAATTTACCTTCTGCATTAGGAAGCTCAAAATCTGGAGCTTTTTCATTTATTTTTATAGCATCAGCTCCTTGTTGAAAAGCTTTTGCCTTTTTAATAATAGCATCAACACCTTTCATAAAGTCAGGATTTGCTTGTCTTCCTGCTTCTATTTTAGCGTCTGTTTGTTCTTTTAATGTTTTCATTATTTGTTTTTATAAAATGTACCTAATGGGTTTGTGTAGGTTTTGTGGTGTGGTTAAGTAACCAATTTAATATTTTATTATACATGATTTAAACCATTGTATTTTTTTCGGTTAATAATTTTCTAAAAAAATATATCAGTCCGAAAATAGGAAAAACGATATCTAATCCTTTTGACCAACCAAATTGGAATAAATAAGTCGTTCTGAAATCATCTAAGTTAATATTTGCTAAATAAAGTCCATAAATATAATTAATTGCAGCTATTACAATTGTGAGAATAAATGTTGTAAATATTAGAAAATATATTGTTTTGTTTTTAGGTATATCCTTTATTAAATATTGATTATATAAAAAAATCAAAATCAAGAGTGATAAAATTCCTATAATAATATTCAATGAAAAAAGAACATATTCATTTTCTATTCTCAACTCCACATTCAACCAAAGAAGCAATTGGGTCAATACGCTATATAATTTTTTAAAAATCAGATAGATTAAAACGCTTGATAAAGCTATTCGTATTGTTTTATTTTTCATTAAAGTTGAATGTTGTCATATAGTGGGTAAATACAAAATAATTGGTGCAAGTAAAGAATCACTTGGCTAACTACTTAATTTAATCCATTTTTTATTAAATACAGAGGTTTTAACAAAGTAGAACTACTATTCTTCGTCGTTTAAAATATCCTCTTTTATCTCTTTTTCTTTTACAATTACTTCTTTTACAGCCTCTTTTTTTGCCGTTTCTTTTAAAGCTTTAATAGAGTCTATTTGTTTTTGTAACTTTTCAATTTGCAAGGCCTCTTTATCTACAATAGGAATTGCTTTTATAGAGTCTAAAATCTTTTGAGCTGTTTCTACTGTTTTTGTTTCATCTACATAATAGTAGCCAATACCTTCACTTGCTCGCCAAGCTTCATTTAATTGGTCATATACTGTTTTTTCCCATTGACTTGGGTGTTTTGCATCAATCCAAACCACATCTCTGTATTCGCTATCAATTAATGCTAAATCTGGAGTTGCAGAACCATCAAATTGCGAACTTTCATCACGAACAGCAGAAACAGTACCTAGAAAAAACATACGTTTTCTACCTGCAATATCTTTAATATATGGTCTAAATTCTACTGGTTTATTTACAGACCAATCATATTCTTTTCTTGATTCTATTACTTTTAAAGGCATAGCAGAAACTCCTGCATAACCTTGTTTTTTTGCAGCATGATCATAGTAATATAGTGCATCTGTACCATCTGCAGGAACAAATACACTATAGGTTAAACTGGTACGCTCATCTCCTACTGGTTCTAATCCAAACCAATGATACAAACCACTGTAAGCACTAATTTTTGTGTCTGAAAAATCAAAATCGGTTACAAATGGTTGTTGGTTTTGATCATTTGGTAAGTCTGGAATTTTAACAGCTGTTTCCATATTCCAAGGTAGAGGATCACTAAATCCGCCAAGAAACTTTAAAGATTCTGCTTGTAAACGTGACACTTTTTCTGATAAGGTATTTTGCTTCGTTAAATAAGGGTATTTATGCATTTCTTCAGGAGAAATATAAGTTCCTTTACCTATTAAAATACGTTCGATATAATCGTTAAAATCGTGTTCTCCACTATCAACAACCATAACTCCTCCAAAAGTTGGATACGGAAATAAGAATCCTTTCCATTTAATTAAGCTTACCACTTCTACCCATTGTCCAGCGTCGTCTTTCATATAAAAAGTATCACTTGGTTCAAAATTAAAAAGCATCCATGGATTAAAACGCTGTACTACTGCATTGTATGTGTTTCTACTAAATTTTAAAGATTCACCAATAGAAAAAGTTACAGCAATACGATTTTCACTAGAAAAACGCGGAAAAGGTGTTGTGCTAGATACTGCAAATACTTCTTCGGTATTATCACTCATTCCTTGCCACACATATTTTTCGGTTGGTTGTATTGCCATGGTCCATTTATTTAAACCATCTACTCGTACTAAATGTGGTAAGGAAACGTCTTTGGTTTCACCAACACTTTCATTAGCCATAGAAAATATATTACGTAAAGGCTGAATACGTTCGTTTTGTGTTAATGGTAATTCATTAATCTGTATTTTATTTAGATTATTAAAAACGTTGTAGGTTTTCATGTAATCGTACATTTTAAAATGCCATCCTACAAGATATAGTATTCCAAAAAACACAATCATCACTATTAAGGCTCCTATTTTTTTGCTTCCTGATACTGCGTTTCTAAATTTTCGTAATCCTAAAAAGAGTACGATTGCGCATAATAAAATTACAAAAATGTATTTTCTAAAAAATAGTAAAGCGGGTTGGTAATCGTCGCGTAAAACAATTAATGTAATAAGCAATATTAACGCAAGTACTATCACTCTTGTTTTTTGCTTTGCTCCTTTTTTCCAGTAGTTTTTAATCATTGAAAATTTATTTTTCTCCCTATAAAGTGGGAATTTTATGTTATGTTTTGTCATTCCTACAGAGCAGGAATCTATTGTATTTTATGGATTCTGCATCCTGAACAGAAAACAAAGAATTACAGCAACCCTTTATCTTTTAAACGTTCTCTTGCACTTTTGGCTTCTTCTTTACCATCTTCTTTTACTTCGTCAAACTCTTTTTCTACTTTATTAAAAGATTTTTCTCCTTTTTCTTTTAAATCCTCAATAAACCCCTTTCCTTTTTCTATCGTTTCTTGAAAAGCATCTTCAATAGACTCACTTTTTTCATCAATTACTTCACTAGATTTAAATACTGCAGTTGCAACATAGGTTCCTATTAAAGTACCTACAATCATAGATGCAAATAAAGAAATAGTTGCAAGACCTATAGGAACTAAAAAACGCGTAACAACAATACCTATTAAAAATAAAAAAGTAATAAATACAATACGAAATAATAAAGATTGCTGGTACACAAAACCTTTTTTATCTGTAGGTTTCATTTGCAACTCTTTTGAATTTAGTAGTTTATTAAAAAACCTATATACGCCATTTCCTTGTGATTCTCTCCAGTACAAAAGAATACCAAATAAAATGGAAGCGATAAATACTATTAGTTCTAGTGTCATGTTTTTGTTGTTTTAAAAAGACTTCTATAAAATTAGTCTAATTTCTTTATATATTGTTACTAATAGTTGCAATTACCCAATCTTTCATAGAGTCGTTCCAGGTTGTATAAGCTTTATAAAATGCTTCTTTATCATACCAATACAAGAACAACACATCTTTAGGAGAAACATTAATAAGTAGTTTCCAGATTAAATCTTGGTGTTTTGCGTTTAATGATGAATGTGGTTGGTGTAATGCATCGTAAAATTTTTGATCTACTAAATCGTGAATTTTAAATGCATTGCTACGTTCTAATCTTTCTAAATAAATTTCTACACCATTTACGCGTTTTAAAGCAGCTGCATCTATAGTGTTTAGGTATCTTCTAAATAAAACATTGTCGTCTAAAATATCTTTTATAGGATGCCTTGTTTCTTGTAACTCTTGATACAGCATCATCTTTTTTACGCGACTATATTGTGGGTTTTTAATAACTTTTTCTAATGCACATTCAACAATTACATGATCGCGAAGTTTTTCCATGAGTTCTGGTTGCTCTATATGAAAAATAATTACATCGTGAATGGTATCTTTTATTGCTTGTTTGTAGGTTTTAATATCTTCAAAAACCACAATTTCACTTATAAAATCTCTTAACACAAAAATACCACCAAGTGCTCTTGTATAAAACGAACTTGTTTTAAACTCTAATGCTGGTACTTTTAAATCTCTATTACGTAAGTCGCCATAGGTTTTTGCTGAATTTAGTAGTTGTTGCTGTATGGTTTCGTCTATAAAATTATTACCTCTATTAAATTTTTCTATTAACTCAAGCTGCTCATTTTGTATATGGTATAAATTATTTATTAAATGAAAATTAATAGAAATGGTATTATATTTAAGTACATCTAAAGGCTCATAAAACGCATCAATATGCTGATTAAAGTCTAAACAAATAGCACAATCTCTAGTGATATCGCTAATTTTTGCTCCATAAGTATTAAAAACAAGTTTCATCATTTCACGATCAAAAGAGTGGTATGGTATATATACTGGTTTTCCTTTTTGTAATGGTGTAATGATAATTCCGTGCGGATTTGCATCACCATGATTTAGGTAATGCATATTCTTTTTTTCTGCTGCTATTTCTGGACTCCAACCCATACCATCAATAGAAAAACGGGTAAGCTTTGTTGCATCAAAGCCTAGTTTTACTAAACATTTGTTGTAACGTTCTACTAATTTCCCGCTTATAGGTATTAGCTCACTTTGGTATAAGTTGGCATCTTTTAATTTTTGCATAACCCTTTCGTCCTTCAGACACCTTCCCTTTAAAAAGGAAGGAATTATATATTATTAATTAAATTATGTATTTGCGCATATTGCAATAACATAATTGTTTTTGCATCCATTATGGTTTGATTGTTCATCATCTCTATAGCTTTAGCAAAAGAAACTTCTATTACTTCAATTTCTTCGTTTTCACTTGCTAATCCTCCTCCTTCATTTACTTGCATAGCATCTGTATACTCTGCCACAAATAAGAACATTTTTTCGGTTACTGCTCCAGGAGAAGTATAAGCTTCAAGTACTTTTGTTGCGTTAGGTATTTTATAACCTACTTCTTCTTCTACCTCTCTAACAATACAAACTTCTGGTGCCTCATTATTATCTATTGCTCCTGCGCAAACTTCTATAGACATGCCATCGTTTTTGTTATTTGCATAAGCAGGCATCCTGAATTGTCTGGTTAAAATAACCGTACTTTTTTCTTTGTTATATAATAAAACACAGGCTCCATCACCTCTATCATAACTTTCTCTAGAGATGCGTTTCCAGTTTCCATCCTTAAATTGAAAATCATAATCTATTCTATTTAATGTTGCCCAATCATTAGAGAGTACTTTGTTTTGTATGTTTTTAAGTTTATTCATTATGTTTTCGCGAAAGCGATATTTTAGTTTTGTCTTTTTTCTTCTAGTTTCTTTTTGAAAAAATAAGAATTCATTTTTCTCTTAAAATAAAAGGAAAGTAGAATGCTAATAAGTGTGTTTAATTACCAAAAGTTTCTCTAGCCTTTAAATCTATATTCATTTGGTTTACTCTAGCATCTACTTTACGTTTAAAGTCGGTATCTGCAATGGTTGCCACGTTATCTAAATAACGCACTACTTCTTGTCTTCTTATTTCTGAAAAGTCTAAACCTTTCATATTAGCACGCATTAATTCTTGCAGCATATTATACTTGGTATCGTAATCTTTTTTAAAATATATTTCTGGATTTTCAAACCAATCTTCTTCTAAATCAAAATCGGTTAAACGAAGCGAAATGGCACTTTGAATATTACGTACATCACGAGAAGAAAAGAATGGAAATATTTTTTGAATCTCCATATATAAATTAGCATAAAACAAATGATTATTTGTACTAAAGTGCTTTTCTACTTTATCATAGGCTTGTAAAACACGTTCTTCTGTAGGTTTGTTAGCAATATTTAAAATTTCTCCCATATTTTTTGCCAAACCTTGATCTTGCAAATAGCTATAATTTTCTGGACCTTGCATATTAACAAAATCAGGCATGGTAGTATCTAGTTTACGCCACCAAAGGTGATCTTGGTCTAAAAAATCATGTTCTGTTCTTGCTCCATCAATTTTAAAACGCCCTTGCACGCGAGAAATAACTGCTTTATCTAACATTTCTGGAAGGTTGGTAAACAACCCAATAGAACTATTTCCATAATTTACTGCATAAGCGCCTTCTGTATAGCGTAAAAACACACCTATAACTTCTTTTACTCCTGCAGAAACCCCTTGTGTAGTACGTTCTTGTAAATTATTTTCGGCATCATCAATAGGTGCAAATATTAATTTTGTTGGGTCTTGTAAAGGCTTCATCCATTCTACCATTTTTTCGGCAGAACCACCTTGAAAGGTACTAATTAAAGTGTCTGGCATTGGGTGAAACAAAAACGGAATATCTAAATGATCACAATGTTCTTTTAATCGTGTTGCAATGGCAGCAATAAGCATACTTTTTCCGGTTCCAGGAATACCATATCCCATAAAAACAGGCATGAATCCGCCAAGTTCTTGAAATGGGTTTTTCTTTGCTTCAAAATCATAACTCAACATACGCTCTGTTAAACGTCTTGCAAAGTGTTTTGCATCTCTATTACCAACAATTTGTTCAAACTGAATTTTATTAAACGCTTTACTTTTTGCTGTTCCTTGAAAAACATTATCCCAACCAGAAACTGCAAAATCGCTGTTTTCTAATTTATAGGTTCTATCTAAAATAGTTTCAGTATACTCTAAAGTACTTTTACGAAGTTGAATTTCATCAATTAAAGCTTCAAAATAAACTACTGTAAAGTCTATTACATCTTTATCTGATTTTATAATATCTGGATGCGCTAAATACTTATCATAATAAAACAGTTGGCAAGAAATTCCTTTTAAAGGAGAAAGTAAAGATACCTCTGGTATGCCAGCAAACTTCTGTTTCATAACCGATAAATCATCTGAAGCATGAGTTTTTAAATCATATAAAATTTTATAGGCTGTTGCAAACAGAAAATAGGCAGTTGCTGTGTGCATTTTACTTTCGTACTCTCGTTTTCCGCTAGTATCTAAAACCGATTTATTTTCAATTAAAGTAGACAAACCTGAAGCATCATAAAAGCTATCTTTTATCCAAACACCTAAGGTGATACCTTCTTGTACTGCGTATAAAGTTTGATTTAAAAAAATAGGAATTGCTACAGATTCTGGTAACAAACGCTTTTTTAGAGCTAAAATGGTTTTTGAAATTGAGGTAACTTGCACATTGCTTCCGTTATTAGCTCTAGATAGGTATAAAAGTATAGACTCGCCTTTACCATTATCTTCTTTATTCTTTGCTCGTTGGCTTTGCTCCCATTGTACAGATTTTATATAGCTAGTTGCTTCATCACGAAGCATATCTAGTTCATTTTGTTTTATAGGGAAAGTTGAGTTGTGTTCCATTTTTAATCTTCCTTGTTCGGTTAGCAGTATTCCGTTAGCATTTTTAGTAAAAGCAGATAGTTAGTGCATGTTTTAGTTTAATGTAAAATTATACAACTTTGCTGCTTCTTCAATTTCGGTATCTAAATTACCATCAAATTTAAAACTCTGGATCATCCAGGTATCATTTGGTTTATAAAACTGAAATGTAAATCGAATTGGTTGTCTATCATACTTTACCAAATAGCTCTTCAAAATAAAACTATCTGCTAATTTTTTTTCAAGAATTAACTCTTTACCATAATATTTACCTACAAAATCTTCGTTTAATCCTTCTAACTGGCTCTTGAGTTGAATAATAGCGTCTGCCGACTTATTAATCCATTTATTGGGTTTGTATAAATTATCAATTGCAATTGCTGCTCCTTTTTCTTTAAATTCTTTAAAAAACTGTTCTACAACTTCGTTTGGGTCATTTTGGGCTGAAGCTGAAAAGGAAATTAATAGTATGATAATTAGTATGCTTTGTCTCATTTCATTTGTTTTTTTTAGTTTTTTAAATTTTATTTTAATTCTGAAATTTGAATAGGTGCTTTGGCAAGTATATTCATTATTTCTGGTGTTTTATTGTATAGCAATTGAATTATTCTGTGTGGTGCAAATACGAAGCGTTGTTTAAAAACAGCATCCCATTTTTGATACGTTTGTTTGCTAAAAAAACCTCCTTCTTGAAATTCGCTTTCAGACTTTAGCTCATCTATTTTAAAGGAAATGGCATAAGAGTTTAACGGAATGGTTTTACCTGCAATACCTTCTAGAATAGCGTGTGTTACTTTATTTTCATCTTTAGCAAAGACACTATGAATTGGCCCTAAATCTATTCTTTTAATGAATTTAGGATATACTTTTGGTAAACGTTTATCTATACCATAAGCCATGGTGTCTAAATGCATTTCTCTATCTGCAACGGTTTTTAGTGTTGTATATATTTCGTCTTTTTCTTTTTGCGGATTACTACCATCATAATTAAAATACATATAGCATATAAATGGTCTGTTGTGTGACACATCATAAAAGCTCCAGCTTATCATATATTTTGCTGGTGCATTTTCTGGTGCTCCTAAAATTTTACCTTGTACAAAACGGTTGAAAATGTATTCTTTTTTTGCAGAAGTATAATATACTATAGAAGCTGCTTGAAAAAGCTTTCGTTTAGATATTGGTTCTTTTTTATGTAATAAGGTATTTAAAAACTCTTTTTTTAAGGTTTCTACATCTGTAAGTTTACCTAAGTATTCTTCACGCAACTCTAAATCATTAAATAAATAACGAAACTCTAAGTAATTTGGAAAGCCAGAGTCTGTTAGGTCTACTTTCATGTTTTCTTCTTCATCATACATGTATTTTACACGCATGGCCTCAATAGAATACAGTAATAAATCACTGTACTGCTTGAACAAGAGAATTTCTTGCTGGTTTAATATTTGATTTTGTTGCACAGCAACCAAGAGTTCTTTGAGTGCAAAGTCTACCATTTCATGATAGAAAACATATTGCTCTTTGGAGTCTAGTATTGCGGAATCTAAAGGTGTTACTATCATTTTTTTTGCTATTAGCTTATAGCTTTGTCTCTTAGTTTAAGGTTACGCTAATGCTGCGTTAAGGATTGAACGGTTTGTTTGAGCTCCTCGCAGAGAGCGAGTAGTGAAAGCCTGACCCACTGAAGCTTTTTTTAGCGAAAGCGGGTGACGCTATTATAATTTTAACCTAATAAATCATCTTCATTAGCTTCTGGTTTTTGCTTTTCTGTTGGCGAATTATTTTCATCTGCAGAAGCATTAGCATCTGCAGCATAATAGTCTTCAAAAATCTCTTTCATATCAATTCCGTAACGCTCTGCAAAGTTCTTTTGTATGGATTTATCTTTGTTTCTAATTTCTTGTAAAGCCTCTGCATAGCTACCATAAACGCCTTGCATTACTTTTTCATGCACCGGAATATTATCCATCATTTCTTGACGTGCTTTTGCACTTGCGGTATGCATTGCTGCCAGGGTTTCACCAATATGCTCGTCTGTTTTTACACCTAAATGTTCTAAAATAGCAGCAAACTCTTGATCTGTTCTTGCTTTTAAAGCTACTACATAACCATCATAATATTTAAGACGCTCATCGGTATCACTTTTTAATTTGGCACGATGCGTTTGTAAGTTACTACGTAAAGAAGTTAGTACTTTAATGGTTAAATTATGTTTGTGTACAAAACTGTCTTTTGAAGCTGCTAGTGTTGTGTATGCATTTTTAAGTCCTTCTAACTCTTCTACTTTTTGCTCTAAGGTGGTTACTTGAGAAAGCGCGTCTGAATATTCTGTTGATTGTTTATCTGCTACTTCTTCTAAGGCTTGGCGTGCTTGTTTTAATAGCGCGTATTGCGCTTCTAGTTTTTCTTCTACTTCTTTCTTTTTTTGTAGTGCTTTTGTGTGGTTATTACTAGCTTCTACAATGGCAGTTTTAAGGCTTTCTTCTACTTCTTTAATTTCTAGTTCTCTGTCTTTTAAGCGTTTTATTGCCGCTTGACTTTTAAAGGAGAGTTCATTTAATAAGGTTTGCACATCTGCACTTTCAATACGTTGTTGAAACATTGCCTTTGCTTTATTGTCTGAAGCATCGCGTTCTTTCTGTGCTTCTTTGAGTTCTTGTTCTGCATTTTTGATTTTATTTTTTCTTCCCCAAAGGTTATTCCAGAAAGTATCTGGTTTTGCGTTTGCATCTTCTAACTCTACTTTAGCACGTTCTAAACGTTTAATGGCATCATCAATAATTTTTTGTTCGGCTGGATTTAAAGCTGAAAAACCTTCAAACATAATACCAACTTCATCTTGATAATCTGTTAAGTCTTTAATAGCGTCTAATAAAGTAGTTCTATCTTTTTCTGCCATATCTACAACATTATCTAATGTTGCATTTAATATTTTCTGACGACTTTCTGGATCATCTTCTTGTGCCAATTTAGACTTCATTTGGTCTATGGCTTTTCCCCAATTTACATCAACCTTTTCTGTTTTTTCATTGGAACTTGTTTCTAATAAATCAAAATCATCAGACATATTATATTATGTGTTTTAAGTTAAACAATCTATGAGTAAGCAATTTCGCTAAAAATTATCAGTATCAAAAACGAAATCATTTAAAATATAAGTAGTTAAAAATAAAATTTTGTTACATTATATGATAATTCATTAATGATCATTAAATTTAATAATTAAAAAGAAAAACGTATGAAAAATATAGTAACACTTCTGTGTATTGCTCTTTTATCTTTTACCAGTTGTAAAAAAGAAAACAATAAAAGCATAGAATTAACCGCTAAAAAGGAAGTAAAAACAAGGGTTAAAAGCGATTTAAAAATTATTCCGATAGAACACGCTACGATGGTTTTAGAATATGAAAACAATGTTATTTATGTTGATCCTGTTGGAGGAGTAGAAGCGTTTAAAGGACAAAAAAAACCTACCCTTATTTTAATTACAGACATTCATGGCGATCATTTAAATGCCGAAACATTAGAGGCATTAGATTTAAGCCATGCTACTCTTGTAATGCCAAAAGCTGTAGCTGAAAAACTACCAGAATTAAAAACTTTAAAAAATATTATTTTAGATAACGGAAAAACAACAACAGTTAATACTATTGCTATTGAAGCCATACCCATGTACAATTTACGAGAAGAAGCACTAAAATTTCATGCTAAAGGAAGAGGAAATGGATATTTACTAACTTTAGGAAACGAGCGTATTTATATTTCTGGTGACACCGAAGACATACCAGAAATGCGAGCTTTAAAAAATATTGACAAAGCCTTTGTTTGTATGAATTTACCTTATACCATGCCTGTAGAAAGTGCTGCAAGTGCTGTTTTAGATTTTAAGCCAAAACAAGTATATCCTTATCATTTTAGAGGTACCGAAGGCTTAAGTGATGTTGCCTTGTTTAAAACAATTGTTAGCAAACAAAACAAGGATATTGAAGTAATACAACTACAGTGGTATTAATAATTAAAAGACTAGCGTAATACTTTAAATGTTTTTTATATATTTGATTTATAAGAGCTCCAAGACTATATTTTAATATAACTATGATAACCTTACTAACTTCGTGTATTTTTATATTTATAGAGCAATTTAGTATTGTAACTATTTTAATCATTAGTGTTATTTTCTTTTTGGTATTACTAATTGTTGGTGTAAGAAAATCTTACAAGCTACAAGCAGAAAACGAAAGATTAATGAATGCTACTAATGATTTATTAAAAGAAGATAATGAAGAGTACCAAGATTTTACAGATGGACATATCTACAATAAAAACAGCTAAACGATATTAATTATGTTAACCGTTTTTTTTGTTGTTATTTTTTTAGTTTTTGCCGTTTTTTTTAAGAAATCACTGTATGTTAATGAACATGAAGCTGCCATATTAAAAGCGCTTGATCTTTTTGATAAAAACTGTAAGGAAATAGATAAAATTTCTATGATTCCGAATCATAAATTAAGCGAAAGCCACATATACAAAAAATAAAAAAACCTGCTAAATGCAGGTTTTTTTATTTTTTAAATATACCAACTAATTATCTAACTAGCTTTTTATATTTAATTCGTTTTGGCATTAAATCACCACCAAGACGTTTCTTTTTATTTTCTTCATATTCACTAAAGCTACCTTCAAAGAAATATACTTGAGATTCTCCTTCAAAAGCAAGGATATGTGTACAAATTCTATCTAAAAACCATCTATCGTGACTAATAACTACAGCACAACCAGCAAAATTTTCTAAACCTTCTTCTAAGGCACGTAATGTATTTACATCTAAATCATTGGTAGGCTCATCTAAAAGCAATACGTTTCCTTCTTCTTTAAGCGTCATGGCAAGGTGTAAACGGTTACGTTCACCACCAGAAAGTAATTTTACTTTTTTATTTTGCTCACCACCAGAAAAATTAAATCGGCTTAGGTATGCACGAGAATTTACTTCTTTTCCTCCCATCATTACCAATTCTTGCTCATCACTAAAGTTTTGCCAAATTGTTTTTTCTGGATCTATATTAGAATGTTTTTGATCTACGTATGCAATTTTTGCTGTTTCTCCTACTTTAAACTCACCTTTATCTGGCGTTTCTTCTCCCATAATCATACGGAAAATAGTAGTTTTACCAGCACCATTAGGACCAATAACACCAACAATACCAGCTTGTGGTAAGTTAAAGTTTAAATCTTCATACAGTAACTTATCTTCATAGCCTTTGCTTACACCAACTGCTTCAATAACATTGGTACCTAAACGCGGACCATTAGGAATATATATTTCTAATTTTTCGTCAAGTTGTTTTTGATCTTGACTCATTAGTTTATCGTAATTCTTTAAACGCGCTTTCTGTTTTGTTTGGCGTCCTTTTGCTCCTTGACGTACCCAATCTAACTCACGTTCTAATGTTTTTTGACGTTTAGAAGCTGTTTTACTTTCTTGCGCCATACGTTTAGATTTTTGGTCTAACCAAGAAGAGTAGTTTCCTTTCCATGGTATTCCTTCTCCTCTATCTAGTTCTAAAATCCAACCAGCAACATTATCTAAAAAGTATCTATCATGCGTTACCGCAATTACAGTTCCTTTATATTGTGCTAAATGATGCTCTAACCAATGTACAGATTCTGCATCTAAGTGGTTGGTAGGCTCATCTAACAATAACACGTCTGGTTCTTGCAAAAGTAAACGACATAAAGCGACTCTACGGCGTTCACCACCAGAAAGTACACTTATTTTTTTATCGCCATCTGGAGTACGTAAAGCATCCATAGCAATTTCTAGTTTGGTATCTAATTCCCATGCATTAGCAGCATCAATTTTATCCTGAAGCTCTGCTTGGCGGTTCATTAGCTTTTCCATTTTATCGGCATCGCTATATACTTCCTCTAACCCAAACTGGTCATTAATACTATTATATTCATCAAGAATAGCAACCGTTTCTGCAGCACCTTCTTTAACAATCTCTAAAACGGTTTTATCTTCGTCTAACTGTGGTTCTTGTTCTAAATACCCAACGGTATATCCTGGAGAAAAAACAACATCTCCTTGATAGTTTTTATCTACTCCTGCAATAATTTTAAGCAAGGTAGATTTACCAGAACCATTAAGACCCAGTATTCCTATTTTAGCTCCATAGAAGAAACTTAAATATATATTTTTTAATACTGGTGTTTGTGCACTTTGAAATGTCTTGGTTAAACCAGACATTGAAAAAATTACTTTTTTATCGTCGCTCATTATACTCTTCCTTTTAATGCGTTAAAAACCCAAGCAATTGCAAAAAAACCAACACCTACAGCAGCAAATCCCCAACCTGCAACATCATCATACCTAAATGCACCTAAAGCAATTAATGCTAAACCTACAAAAATCATAATCCATGTTGCCCAAGCTAATACTGTATTTTTATTCATTGCCATTATCTATTTCAATTTTTTAGTTAGTAAATACAAATATCGCCTTTTTGTATAAAAAAAGCATCCTAAAAGGATGCAAAATTTATAACATTGGAACTTCTATAAAAAGTATTTCTGAATCTTCTATAGCTTTTATTTCAAAACTATCTGTTTCTGAGACACCAATAGCATCTCTAGCTTGTACAATTTCACTATTTACTTCAAGTTCTCCATGAATATTCATTATATAAACACCATGATTTTTACTTTTTAAAGTATACGTGAAGTTATTACCTTTTGTTAAACGTATTCTTGAAATTAAGGTGTCTTGATGAATTTTTAGGGTTCCTTCTATTGCTTCATCTATAGAAGACACTAAAATTTGTAGCTTATTATTTCTATCATTTAGATTAAAAAGTTTTTGATCATATCTTGGTGAAACATTCTGTTTGTTTGGTATAATCCATATTTGAAACAAACTTAAATACGCATCAACCGAGCCATTAATTTCAGAATGTTGTACTCCTGTTCCTGCAGACATAACTTGTACTTCTCCTGGCACTACTTGTTGCCATGCTTCATGCACAATATTATCTCTGTGTTTAAGCACTCCTTTAAGCGGAATGGTAATGATCTCCATATTATCATGAGGATGTGTACCAAAACCCATTTTAGGAGCAATAATATCATCATTTAAAACACGTAAAGCACCAAAATGCATTTTATCTTTATCATAAAAATTAGCAAAACTAAAGGAATGGTTTGCTTGTAACCATCCATGATTTGCAAAACCTCTACTCGCTGCTTTATGTATTATTGTTTTCATTTTAATCTTAATTTTAATTGTTTTTATCTCATTTTATCTAATAAGTCGCTTAATTGAGAAGCTTCTGCTTCGGTAAGGTTTTTAAGTAAATCTTTTCGTTCTGCTTTAGCTATATCTTCTAATAAATGTAATCCTTTAGTAGTGATTTTTATATGCACAACTCGTCTGTCACTAGGGCAAGGAATACGTTCTATTAACTCTTTAGCACAAAGTTTATCCATTAAACGCGTTGCATTAGGAGACCTTTCTACCATTCGTTCTTTAATGGTTTGTACCTTTAATGCTTGGCCTGCTCCCTTTAATATTCGTAATATATTATATTGTTGAGATGATATTTTAAAAGGTTTAAAAAAAGCATTTTGATAACTATTAATCCAGTTTGCTGTATATATAATATTAAGCATTGCTTTTACCTTATAATTTGGAAATGTGGAATTAATATCTTTTGAAAAATCTCCCATGTTTTATCTTATTTTTATTGAATACAGAAGCTATGCCTTTTATAACTTATTTTGAAATTCCTCTACTTTGTGTAATAATTGCGTATTTAATTCTTCATTAGTAATCTTACCTTCAGAAAAATTTTCATTAAATGAAGGCAAAGAAAAACTAGCAACAATATTTCCTCCCATATACGGAAAACGCCCTTTAGCGATTTCTAAAACAGTTGCTCCTCCTCTAGCTCCTGGTGAAGTAGCCATTAGTAACATTGGTTTTTCACTCCATAATTTACCATCTATTCTAGACATCCAATCAAAAATATTTTTAAAAACCGTTGCATAAGCTCCATTGTGTTCTCCTAAAGAAAGCACCACACCATCTGAAGATTTAATTTTCTCTAAAAACACTTTTGCGTTTTCAGGAATACCATGCTCTATTTCATGATCTATACCATACATTGGTAATGTAAAATCGTTTAAATCTAAAACATCTACTTTTGTTTCTTTTACTTGCATAGCTGCATAAACCGCTAACTGTTTATTGATAGATTGTTTACTATTGCTACCTGCAAATGCTATAATATTTTTCATATTAGTTTTGTGTTTTTTTGTTAAAAATATAGGATACTATTAATAAAATTAAAGCTATTAACGCTGTCATTTGTCCACCATCACCTATCATATAATGTGCAAAAAATGCTAATATAAAGGCAAAGAAAAATCCTGCATAAGCCCACTCTTTAATAACCGTAAACTTTGGGTTCCAAATGGCAAATAATCCTAAAAGTTTTGCTACTGCATAAGGATAAATAATATAGCTTGGATACCCAAAATTGGTAAACATTTGAGCTACATCATCATGTTTAAAAAAATACATGCTAACAGAAAAAAACATAATTAATGTTAGTAAACCTGTTGCTACATAGAAAATAATTTTATTCTTTTTCATAATTTATACTTGTTTATATAGTACAAATGTATAATAAAATAATTTATTTACCTAGGAAACTATTTCCGTGTAATATTATTTAACAAAACATTCACTTTTTAAACATGATTTGGTTTTGTAAATTCGTAACAAATTAAGCAACTAATATGGACATTAACTTCAATAAAAACGAAGATTACAACAAACTTCTTGTATCTGATTTAACTAAACGTTTAGCAAAAGTTAAACTTGGTGGGGGACAAAAACGCATAGATAAGCATCATGCAAAAGGCAAAATGACTGCTAGAGAACGTGTAGACTATCTATTAGACTCTAAAGCAAAAGCAATAGAAATAGGTGCTTTTGCAGGAGAAGACATGTATGCAGAGCATGGAGGATGCCCATCTGGAGGAGTTATTGTTAAAATAGGATACATACAAGGAAAACAATGTATTGTTGTAGCCAATGATGCTACTGTAAAAGCTGGAGCTTGGTTTCCTATAACAGGAAAAAAGAATTTACGAGCTCAAGAAATTGCTATAGAAAACAAACTACCAATTATTTACTTGGTGGATTCTGCTGGTGTATACTTACCAATGCAAGATGAAATTTTTCCGGATAAAGAGCACTTTGGTCGTATTTTTAGAAACAATGCCGTAATGAGTAGTATGGGTATTACCCAAATATCTGCTGTTATGGGAAGCTGTGTTGCTGGAGGAGCCTATTTACCAATTATGAGTGATGAAGCTTTAATAGTAGATAAAACAGGAAGTATTTTTCTTGCTGGAAGCTATTTGGTAAAAGCTGCTATTGGAGAAACTATTGACAACGAAACCCTAGGTGGAGCAACAACACATTGTGAAATTTCTGGTGTTACCGACTATAAAGCTAAAGATGATAAAGACGCTTTAGATACTATAAAAAGATTAATAGATAAGATTGGTGATTATGATAAAGCGGGTTTTAATAGAACAAAAGCTTTAAAACCTAAAGAAAACCAAGAAGATATTTTCGGAATACTACCAAAGAGTCGTGCAGATCAATATGATATGTACGAAATTATTAAACGCTTGGTAGATAATAGTGCATATGACGAATATAAAGCGGGTTACGGAAAAACAATAATTACAGCATATGCCAGAATTGATGGTTGGGCTGTTGGTATTGTTGCCAATCAGCGTAAATTAGTAAAAACCAAAAAAGGTGAAATGCAGTTTGGTGGTGTAATTTATAATGATAGTGCAGACAAAGCTACTCGATTTATTGCTAATTGCAACCAAAAGAAAATACCGTTAGTATTTTTACAAGATGTTACTGGTTTTATGGTTGGTAGTAAAAGTGAGCATGGCGGAATTATTAAAGATGGTGCTAAAATGGTTAATGCTGTAAGCAACTCTGTGGTGCCTAAATTTACTATTGTTATAGGAAACAGTTATGGAGCAGGAAATTACGCCATGTGCGGAAAAGCTTACGACCCAAGACTTATTGCTGCCTGGCCTAGTGCAGAACTTGCTGTAATGAGCGGTAACTCTGCTGCTAAAGTATTATTACAAATTGAAAAAGCTTCTCTTTTAAAGAAAGGAGAAGAAATCACTCCAGAAAAAGAAGCAGAACTGTTTAATAAAATAAAGGATAGATATGACAATCAAGTTTCTCCTTATTATGCCGCTGCAAGAATATGGACAGACGCTGTTATAAACCCATTAGACACCAGAACTTGGATTAGCATGGGAATTGAAGCTGCAGACCACGCTCCTATTGAAAAGAAATTTAATCTTGGTGTTTTACAAGTGTAATAACATTACTTTTAAATATAAAAAAAGGCATTTGAGTATATCAAATGCCTTTTTTGTTTTTGCAATTATATATTTTGGTAAGAAGTAACTAATCGTATAAATTCTGCTCTATACCCAAACTTATCTTTTCCTCTTCCGCTTTCAGCTAAAGAAATAACATCTTCTATTTTTGAATTATTATGATATTGCGAATATCTTAATTGCATACCAAATAAAGCTACAGAAGCAGCAAACTGCATGTCTTGAGATGCTTCAACAACCTTATCTTTTTGAATATGCACCATTTCTATACTCTTTTCACCTTCTGGTTTTTTGTATCTAAACTTAACCGTTAATAATTCGTCTTGAAAATTAGTAGACACCTCTTTTTTAGTATATTTTAAATCTGTAACATCTTTTAAATAAGCACTTTTAACTCCTACAGGAATTACTTCATACAAAGCAGTAACAGTATGTCCGCTACCTAATTCGCCTGCATCTTTTGAATCATCTATAAAATCTTCATCTGCTAACAATCTGTTTTCATAACCAATTAATCTATATGCTTGCACTTTGTTAGGATTAAATTCTACTTGAATTTTTACATCTTTTGCTATAGTATACAATGTACCTCCAAACTCTTTTCCAAATACTTTTTGAGCTTCTTGCATGGTATCTATAAATGCATGATTTCCGTTTCCTTTATCTGCTAATGTTTCTAATTTAGAGTCTTTGTAGTTGCCATAACCAAATCCCAAAACAGATAAAAACACTCCTGATTTACGCTTTTCTTCAATTAAAGTCTGCATATCTTTATCACTAGAAGCACCAACATTAAAATCTCCATCTGTTGCTAAAATCACTCTATTATTGCCATTTTTCTTAAAGTTTTTTTGAGCTAAAGCATAGGCTAATTCAATTCCTTCACCTCCAGCAGTAGCACCTCCAGATTGTAATTTATTTAACGCAGTTAAAATTTTCTCTTTATCTTTTCCTGAAGTTGGTTCTAGTACCACTCCTGCTGCTCCAGCATAAACAACAATAGATACTCTATCTTGCTCACGTAACTGATTTACTAGTAATTTAAAAGCCGATTTTAATAAAGGTAATTTGTTTTGTGCACGCATAGAACCAGAAACATCTATTAAAAAAGTTAGATTACTTGGTGGTAATTCTTCGTTTTTATGCATTTTTCCTTGCAATCCTATTTTTACTAACCTGGTATCTTTATTCCAAGGAGTTACTACGAATTCTGTGTGTATAGCAAAAGGATGTTGTGCTGTTGGCTCTGGATAATTATAATCAAAGTAGTTTACCATCTCTTCAATTTTAACAGCATCAGCAGGAATATGTTGCGCCTTATTAATCATTCTACGTACATTGCTATACGATGCCTTATCTACATCTATTGAAAAAGTAGATAAAGGAGAAGATACCGTAGTTTCAAAATTATTTTCTACAATTTCTTCATAGCTCTCATGGGTTTTAGCAATATCTTGAGGTTGTTTTTTTATAGATTTTTTAATTGCTTGTTTAATGGGTTTTGGTAAAGTATAATTTCCTTTTTTAGTTTGTATAATTAAAACACCATTAGCGCCTTGAACTCCATATAAACTTGTTGCTTCAGAACCTTTAATAACCGAAATGGTTTTTATATCCTCTTTATTTAAATCTGCTAATCCAGAAGTTTTGTTTTCTTTGTTGCTTTTAGGCTTAGAATTATCTAAAACCACACCATCAATAATTACCAAAGGTTCATGATTTTTTGAAATAGAAGTATTCCCTCTAATTACTATTCTTGTAGAACATCCTGGGTTATTAAATTTATTTTCAACCCGAAAAGGTTTGGCATTAGATAGCCTTTTTACTTTTTGTTTGTGTCTTGATGCATTAACAGAAACACCACTAACTTTACCAGACAATGAGTTTACAATGTTTTGAGAAGTATGACCTAGAGTCTTTTCTTCTCTTTTTATCCCTATTGCAGTAACTACTACTTCATCTAAGCTAGTATTTGGTTGTAGAGATACATGTATAGTATTTGAAGCTCCAACCGTTTTTTCTGTAGGTACATAGCCAACATAGGTATAAACTAAAATATCACCAATATTTGCTTTAATGGTATATTTTCCCTCAAAATCTGTAGAAGTTCCGTTTGTAGTTCCTTGTACTAAGACAGTTGCTGTAGGAAGAGGTAAGCCATTTACATCACTTACAATTCCTGTTATTGTTTTTTCTTGCGCATGTATTTGCATTGCTAAACACAACACAAAAAATAATTGTAGTACTTTTTTCATAAGGTTTGGTTTTAAAGTTTACATAAACTTATACCAAACCTATAGCATACAAAACAGCAAATGCGTGAAGTATGCTTTTGAGCGAGTGAAGCTTCTATTTTAACTTTTTTAGTGTTTGCTGACGAAGCATTTTACCATTTTCACTTTCTATAAATTTTTCTACGGAATAGATTTTTTTTGGGATTTCAAATTTTTCTAATTCAGAAAAAACAGAAGGATCTACTGTATTTGTTTTGCTTTCTACTATTAAAACGATGCATTCTCCTAACTTTTCATCGGCTTCTTTAGTTATAAAAAAACGATTTGCAATCTTGGTTTGTAGCTTTGCCTCTAACTGTTCTGGAAAAAATTTAATACCACCAGAATTAATTACATTATCCACACGTCCTAACCATTCAAAAGAGTTTTTAGAATGCATTTTAACCACATCATTTGTTATAATTTTAGTTTTAGAAATTTTTGGTGCATCTATAACCAAACAGTTTCTTTCGTCTTGTGAAATTGTGATGTTTGGTAGTATTTTAAACAAAGCATCTGTAGCCGTTTTTGTTTCTTCTTTTTGTAGAGACCAATTATTTAATTTCTTTACGGCAATATGTGTTATGGTTTCTGTCATGCCATAAGTTTCAAACACATTGGTTTTAACATCTTGAATAGCATCTTTTAATTTGGTAGAAACAGAAGAGCCACCAACAATAATAGTTTTAATATTATTGCAATACGTTGTTATTTTTTCTAATTGTAAAGGTACCATGGCACAAAAATCATACTTTCTTTCATAATCAAAAATAGGTTGACTTGTTGGCTCTACTAAATCTATTTCTAGACCTAAAATCATAGCTCTTACCAACATCATTTTACCAGCAATATATTTACAAGGCAAACAATGTAATGCGGAATCTCCTGGTTTTAAATTAAAAAAATCTCCAGTAGCAATAGCTGAATGTACCATTGCTTGTTTTTTTAATTTAATGGTTTTAGGTTTTCCTGTAGAACCTGAAGTTTCTGCTAAAATATGATCTTTACCATCTAACCAATCAATTAAAAAATCACCTATAATTTTTTCATAAGGCAATCCTTCTTTTACTAAACTATAACCTACTTCTTTTAGTTCTTCAAAACAGTAAGTATTATCATTAAGTTTAAAACGGTTGTGTATTTTATCATATTTAGGAGCCATAGTATAATGTATTTATTCTATAATTTTATAATCTTCTTTAATAGGTTCAATTACTTTTCCGAAAAGTTTTTCATTCCAATTAGTCCATTTATATTTTTTAGCTAAAACATAAAGAATAATAGGAAAAACAACAAAAACAGGCATAAAAACATCAATAAATCCTGCTGAAGTAGGTTCTGAAATATCTTTAAAAAGAGAATCTGTTTGAAAAGCTGTCCAATCTGCAGTTACTAACAAGGCTGTAAACAAATTGTTAGCTGCATGAAAACCTAATGCTAATTCTAAACCATCGTCCATAAGTGTTATAATTCCTAAAAAGAAACCTGTACCAATATAATACACCATAATAACGTAGCCTAACTGTTCTACTTCTGGGTTTGCTAAATGCATTAAACCAAAAACTACTGAAGTAAAAACTAAAGGAAACCATCTTGTTTTAGTTATAACACCTAAACCTTGCATTAAATACCCTCTAAAAAGATATTCTTCCATACTGGTTTGTAATGGTATTAATATAATGGCTATTACTGCAAGTGTTAAAAACGGAATTAAATCAAAATTCCATACATAGCCTTCAGGTTCCATAAAATAATCAATAAGTACAAATGTAGAAGATAGGGTTCCCCAAAGTATAAAAACAAACCAAAACCTACTCCAATCTATCTTTTCTCTTGCTGTAGTTAATTTTGTAATAGACTGCTGGTGTATCACTTTAGCATTAAAGAACACTCCTAATAAACCGACTGCAAAAGATAAAAGCATTAAAAACAAAAACAGGTTGTTACCTAAAACGTCTGCCATTTCTGTAATATCTGTAGGAATTTCATTGTTTTGAATTCCTTCTAAACCTATAGAATAAAGAATACCTCCTATTAAAGGGAGAGAACCTATTAATTGCCAAATAATAAAAATAATGACGAATCCTACTAAATACCTCCACCACTCGTGTAATGATTTAAATGCTTGTTCTATATACATGTTTAAAAATTAGTTTTCCAATTTGTTTTGTTATGGTACTGTAAAGCACCTTTTGTTACTTGTAACGGACTCTCAAAATTATTAGTAAATAAACTTCCTGTACCAAGTCCTTGTGGTAGTTTATTTTGTAAAGTATATGTAAATTGTGCAATTGCATTTAAACCTACATTACTCTCTAAAGCACTTGTAATCCACCAACCAATATTTTGTTTTTGAGCTATATCTATCCAATTTTGGCTACCTGCAAATCCACCAACCAAACTAGGTTTTAAAATAATGTATTGCGGTTGTATTGTTTGTAGTAACTCTTCCTTTTTTGTTACATTAAAAACACCAATTAATTCTTCGTCTAAGGCAATTGGTAGAGGTGTTACTTTACAAAGCCTTGCCATTTCTTGAATTTGACCTTGTTTTATAGGCTGCTCAATAGAATGTAAATCTAAATCAGAGAGTACTTTTAATTTCTCTAAAGCTTCATTTGGTTTAAAAGCACCATTAGCATCTACCCTTAATTCTATATCCTTACTCGTAAACTCTTTTCTTATAGATTTTAACAAATTGATTTCTGTAGTAAAATCTATTGCGCCAATTTTCATTTTAATACAACTAAAACCTGCTTGAATTTTATCTTTTATTTGTTGTTTCATAAAAGCTTCGGTTCCCATCCAAATTAATCCGTTAATAGGAATATTTGCCTTTGCTTCGGTAAATTGAGAAGGAAAAAGAATAAAAGGGTTTTCACTATGCAAAGAAATAAAAGCTTGTTCTAATCCAAATTGAATACTAGGAAACGCTTTAAGTTCTTCTAATAAAACATTTAATCCTAAATGAATATTATTACAAGTCCATTGTAGTTTTTGTTGGTAATTAGGCAGGTCATCTGCACTTAAGCCTCTAAAAAGACCGCATTCTCCTATTCCTTTTTTTCCTCCTTGCTCTAAGATTAAAAACCAAGTTTCTTTGGTTTTTAATATGCCTCTAGAAGTTCCGCTAGCTTGCTTAAAATTTAAAATGTATTGTTTGTAGGTTGCTGTCATAGTTAGCCTCAAAAATAGACAATAATTTTTGTATTTTGCATACATAACAACTAGGTTTTAACTAGTATTGACGTATTTACTAAAAAAATGAACCAATTTCCAGACATCATTCTTTATGCTATTCCGTTTTTTATAGCTTCTATGCTACTAGAACTTTATATTACTGCTAAAGAACATGCAAAAACCTATGAAAGTAAAGATACTTTCTCTTCTATTGCCATGGGTTTAGGTAATGTGGTTCTAGGGTATTTTAGTAAAGCTTTGGTTTTATTAAGCTTTTTTTACGTCTATGAAAACTTTAGACTTTTTACCATTCCTGTGGTATGGTGGAGTTTTATACTTATCTTTTTTGCAGACGATTTTGCGTATTACTGGTTTCATAGAATTTCACATACATGCAGACTGTTTTGGGCTTCGCATGTGGTGCATCATTCTTCACAGCATTATAATTTAAGTACTGCGTTGCGCCAAACTTGGTCTGGCGGATTTTATACCTTTATTTTTTGGTTGTGGTTACCGCTTTTAGGTTTTCACCCAGGAATGATCATACTACAAATGTCTATTAGTTTATTGTACCAATATTGGATACATACCGAAACAATTAACAAAATGCCTTCTTGGTTTGAAGCGGTTATGAATACACCTTCGCATCACAGAGTACATCACGGAAGCAACCCTATTTACCTAGACAGAAATCACGCTGGAATTTTAATTATTTGGGATAAACTTTTCGGTACTTTTCAACCAGAACTAAAAGAAGAAAAAGTGGTATATGGTTTGGTTACCAATATAGACACCTACAATCCTGTAAAAATTGCTTTTATAGAATGGATTAACATGTTTAAAGATGCCTTTTCTGGAAAAAAATCTTTAAAAAATAGGTTACTATATTTGATAAAGCCTCCTGGATGGAAACATGATGGTACAGGAAAATTAAGTGATGATTTACGTGAAGAATGGCTAAACTCAAGAGGTAGTGAGTAACTATAATACTGGGTTTTCGTGCTAAAAAATATATAAAATGAATTTTAAAAACAAAGTAGTTTGGATTACTGGAGCTTCTAGTGGTATTGGTAAAAGCCTAGCTATTACACTATCTAAAGAAAATTGCAAATTGATACTTTCTTCTAGAAGAAAAGAAGCATTAATGGCAGTAAAAGCCTTGTGTAACACACCAGAAAACGTGGTTGTTTTACCTTTAGATTTAGCAGAAACAGATTCGCTTGCAGGAATAACAGAAATTGCCATTTCTTGTTTTGGAAAAATAGATTTACTGATAAATAATGGAGGTATTAGTCAACGCTCGCCAATCATAGATACTACTATTGCTGTAGATAGAAAATTAATGGAAGTAGATTACTTAGGTACTGTAGCACTAAGCAAAGCGCTTTTACCTCATTTTGTAGCTAATAAATCTGGCCATTATGTAGTGGTTTCTAGCTTAATGGGAAAATTTAGTTCTCCTTTTCGTTCTGCTTACTGTGGTGCAAAACATGCCTTACATGGTTTTTTTGATGCGTTACGATTAGAACACGATAAAGACAATATTAAAGTAACCATGATTTGTCCTGGATTTGTAAATACAGATGTTGCTAGAAATGCTTTAACAGCAGATGGAAGTAAACAAACCCATCAAGATGAAATGACTGAAAAAGGTTTAAACGTAGAGGTATTTACTAAAAAAATGCTTCAAGCCATTAAAAAAGAAAAATTTGAAGCATATATTGGTAAAAAGGAAAGATTTGGTATTTATTTAAAACGAATCTCTCCTAGATTATTACATAAACTTGTTTTACGAAGTAAAGTACGATAGATTAATTAATTTTAACAATCTCTACTTCTCCTATAGAAAGTCCTTTTTCTAAGGTAGCACTACCTTTATACGTAATTATAGGCTCGCCATAAGAAACTATTTTTAGTGTATTAGAAACATTACATTGGTAACTTCCATCACCATAAGCCGTAATTTTAGCCGATTTATTATTGACTTGTAAAAGATCTACAACAGATTCGCCATAACCAATAATCTTCTGGTTTTCTATGCTTCCGTTTTCTATTTTTAAATGACTTTCACCATAAATAGAGACTTTTAATTCTTTTAAGGTTACGTCTTTCATAAGGACTTGAGACGCACCATAAATATTAAAAATTATTTTATCTGAAATGATAGCATCTTCAAAATAAAAACGTTCTTCTCCTCTTAAAGAAAAGGTTTTTACTTTTTTATAATACACAATCACCTTTGCAACAGTACCTTTATAAGCTGCAACAGTTCTACTTTTAGTGCTTTTTTCTTTATCCTTTTCGGTTACTATTTTTGCATCATCCAAATATAGCTGAAGTGTTTTGCCTTTTACTTCTACATTCATTTCATCTAAAGATTCGGTAAGCATTTCTACAAGCACTTTTTCTTCTTCTCCTGTTTTGAATACTACTTCTAGGTGCGGACTAACAATTACCTTATCAAAAGATTTTACAGTAAAAGTTTTAGATTGTGCTTGAATTGTTGTGTTTTGAAAGAAAAATATTGCAGTAAAAACAAGTATTAAGTTCCTTTTGGATTTTAAAAGAGTAAGCATTGGTTTTGTTTTAAAAGTTAAATACAAACTAAAGACCAGCTATTTTTTAATCTGTTACAGTTTTTAACAAATTACTTATGCTCAACAATTAAATATACAGAAGTACTATCGCCTACATTTAATACTTCATGCTGCGTTACTTTGTCTTTACTCCAAGTAGTGCCAGTTTTAACGTGTACTGTTTTTGTGCCAGTTGTGTCTGTTATTTTAAAAGTCCCTCCTTGTAGTGTATAGCCAAAATGTGGTTGATGTTTGTGCTTTTCATGCCCTACACCAGGAGCAAATGTACACTTTAAAATGCGTAGCTTTTTGTCTTCATGAATCACTTTGCAAACACTTTCTCCTTTCCAACCTGCTTGTAAAGGGTCTGGTAAGCTATTTTTTTCTTTGCAGGACAAATTAATTATGCCAATGAATAATAATACAAATGTTATTTTTTTCATGTACATTAATTCATAATTCTCACTAACAACTCCTTAAGTAAATCTCCTTGTGATGCAGAGTTACTACCAACCCCTTTACTCTTTACATCAAATTCACGCAAGGTTGCAATAACTTGACTTACTTTTCGCATTGGGTAGTTTCTTGCTGCATTTAGATATTCATTTACAAAATAAGGATTTACTTTTAGAGCAGAAGCAACATTTCTAGGGTTTTTATCACTTAAACCATGTAAATGCAATAGTTGTGAAAAGAAGCTAAATAGCAATGAAACTGTAAGCACCATTGGGTTATCTTTTGGGTTATCTGCAAAATAAAGTGCTATTTTATGCGCTTTCATAATATTGCGCTCACCTACAGCTTTACGTAACTCAAAATTATTGTAATCTTTACTTATACCTATATTTTCTTCAATATGGTCTGGAGAAATTTCGGTTCCTTCAGGTAAAACAATTTTAAGTTTATTTAACTCATTGCTGATTTTACTTAAATCGGTTCCTAAAAACTCAACAAGCATTTGTGAAGCTTTAGGAGAAATAGTATAATTCTTTCCAGAAAGTACACGACGTATCCAGTCTGCCACTTGGTTTTCGTATAGTTTTTTACTCTCTAAAACAACACCTACTTTTTTAATTGCCTTATATAAAGCTTTACGTTTATCTATTTTTTTGTACTTATAATTAAATACTAAAACGGTTGTTGGTTGCGGATTTGCAGCATAAGCAGCCAATTTTTCTATACTTCTAGATAAGTCTTGAGCCTCTTTAACAATAACCACTTGACGTTCTGCCATCATTGGGTAGCGCTTAGCATTACTAACAATATCATCTATAGTTACATCACGACCATAAAGCACCATTTGGTTAAATCCCTTTTCTTCTTCGGCTAAAACATTAGCTTCAATATAATCAGAAACAACATCAATATAATATGCTTCTTCACCCATTAAAAAATAAATAGGTTTCAGGTTTCCTTTTTTTATGTCTATTATTAGTTGCTTAACTTCGTCCAAAGTAATTACATTTTCAAATTTCTAAAACTAAATTCCATAAGCAAAACGTTTGGAATTTGAGATTTGTAAATTGTGATTTTCAATCTGTTCGTTTACCTTTGAAAAAACTCAAATTCTGTAATGCAAGAGCTTAACTTTTCAAAGTTTTCGTTTCGTTTCAAAAATAGCGAAAATAAAACGCTTATTTATGATGAAATACGCAAAAAATTTGTGGTTTTACAACCTGAAGAATGGGTAAGACAACATTGCGTTCAATATTTAATGCAAGAAAAAGGTTTTCCTAAATCTTTAATAAACGTAGAAAAAGAACTAAAGATTAACAACTTACGCAAACGGTATGATATTGTTGTTTTTAATCCTGACGGAAGTATACATTTAATTGTAGAATGTAAAGCAGCTAAAATTAAAATTGACCAAAGTACTTTTGATCAAATTGCACGATATAATTTGGCTCTTAATGCAACCTTTTTAATGGTTACTAACGGAATTAATCATTATTATTGCGAAATGGATTTTGAAGCAGAACGCTATCATTTTTTAAAAAATATACCTGATTATAATAGGTATTAGGTATTAGGTATTAGGTATTAGGTATTAGGTATTAGGTATTAGGTATTAGGTATTAGGTATTAGGTATTAGGTATTAGGTATTAGGTAAAAATAAATAATCACGTATTGGTAATACCTCTTTTAAATTTATAAATAACTTTGAAAATAGCAGTAGTCATATTAAATTGGAACGGAAAAAAACTTCTAGAAAAGTTTTTACCGTCAGTTGTTACCTATTCACAAGAAGCTACAATATACGTAGCAGATAATGCTTCAACAGATAATTCTGTAGATTTTGTAAAAACAAATTACCCAGAAATTAAAATCATTGAAAACACAGAAAATGGAGGTTATGCAAAAGGATACAACCAAGCATTACAGCATGTAGAAGAAGATATTTTTTGCCTTTTAAATAGCGATATTGAAGTTACTAAAAATTGGCTCACTCCTATTCTTCAAGAATTTAATACCAATCTAGAAACGTCTATAATTCAACCAAAAATTTTAGACTACAAAAACAAAAATTATTTTGAGTATGCTGGAGCTGCAGGCGGTTTTATAGATAAATATGGCTATCCTTATTGCAGAGGTAGAATATTTGACACCATTGAAAAAGACCAAAATCAATATCAAAACACCACTATTTTTTGGGCTTCTGGAGCCTGTTTTTTTATTAAAAAAGAAGTGTTTAACACCTTAAAAGGTTTTGATGAAAGCTTTTTTGCTCATATGGAAGAAATAGATTTATGCTGGAAAGCCTTTAATTTAAACTACAAAACAAAATATATTGGCCAATCTATAGTATACCACGTTGGTGGTGCTACTTTACAAAATACCAACCCTAAAAAAACCTACCTTAACTTTAGAAACAGTTTATTTACTTTAACAAAAAATGCTTCAGGCATATTATTCTTTTTAATACTTACAAGACTGCTACTAGATGGTGTTGCTGCCATCATGTTTTTATTTCAATTTAAATTTACACATATCCTTGCAATATTTAAAGCGCATTTTAGTTATTATGTTGCATTACCAAGATTATTAAAAGAACGAAGAGAAATTCTGAATAAAAAAGTATACTACCAAACCAAATCTATAGTTTGGTCTTACTATATTCAAGGAAATAAGATATTTTAATTGTTTATAAAAATGTTAAAATTTTTGTTAACAGTTGATTTTAGTACAATTCTTTTGCATAATTTTGATATGTTAAATTAAACTATTTAATCTATTCATTATATTATGAAAAAAATGTTATTATTAAGTGCATCAGCACTACTGCTTTTAAGTTCATGTGTATCAAAAAAAGAATTCACTGCTTTAGAAGCCAAACAAAAGGAAACTCAAGATTTATTAAATACTGCAACTGTTAAATTAAACTCATGTCTAGAAGACAAATCTGCTGTTAGCGCACGAGTAGCTGCATTACAAGATCAGTTAGCTAATTTAAAAGAAACAAACAAAGATTTAATACAAACCACACAAGGGATGACTGTTTTAACCACAAAAGGAGCAGAAAACCTTGAAAAATCACTAGAAAGCTTAAAAGAAAAAGATCTTAAAATTTCTAGATTACAAGATGCTTTAACTAAAAAAGATAGTGTTACACTAGCCTTAGTAACTAGTTTAAAGAAAGAAGTTGGTTTAGATGACGAAGACATTCAAATTAACGTAGAAAAAAGCGTTGTTTTTATATCTTTATCAGACAAATTATTGTTTAAAACAGGTAGCTACAACATTTCTGCAAGAGCAAATGAAATCTTAGCTAAGGTTGCAAAAGTAATTAATAGCAAACCTAACTTTGAAGCTATGGTAGAAGGGCATACAGACAACGTACCTTACACCAGAGAAGTATTAGTAGACAACTGGGATTTAAGTGTAAAACGTAGTACATCTATTGTAAGAGCATTACAAAACTTAGGCGTAAAACCAGAACAATTAATTGCAGCAGGACGTGGTGACCACTTACCATTAGTACCAAATGATACTGCAGAAAACAGAGCAATTAACAGAAGAACAAAAATTTATATTCTTCCAAAAATCGATCAGTTTTACGAAATGATTGAAACAGAAATGAAAGCGCTTTCTGAAGATTCTCAAGCTTCTGAAGGTACTCAAGAAAAAGAATAATTTTTTTTAAAATATTTGTATTAAAAGCTCAACTTTAGGTTGGGCTTTTTTTATGGCGTTACCCTACTTCGCTAAAAAGCTACGTAGCGTCAGGCTTTCAAGGCTCGCTATCAAAGATGAGCTCAAACAAACCTTTCAATCCTTAACGCAATTACATCCTGTTTTGTCTTTCATTATGTAGTAATGTATTTAAACAAATCTCTACTTTGGTAAGAAAAAGCACAAACTAAGCGTCATAACTCCAAACAGCAAGTTCATTACCAGAAGGATCTAAAAACTGAAAACGTTTTCCGCCAGGAAAAGAAAAAGTATCTACGCTAATTTTACCCTTAGCGGCAATAATTTGTTGTTTTATAACTTCTAAATTATCATGATATAAAACCACTAAAACACCATTTACAATTTCCGTATCTGTTTTTTCAAAACCTCCTGCTATTCCACTATCAGAAAACGCAACATATGTTGCTCCATAATCTGTAAAAGACCAACCAAATACTGTTGTATAAAAAGCTTTTATTTCTTCTAAATCTTTGGCTTTAAATTCTATGTAGTTTATGTGCTTGTTAGTTGGTTTCATGATATTTTTATAACGGTCTTGTATAACCGTTAGTTACAGGTTAAATTAGCGTTTATTTTTGGTTTGGCACAGACTTTAGCAATTCCTCGTGGATTGAGACGTAGTCGAATCTGCCAACTAGAGCGTAGCGACCGATGAACACCTTAAACAAAATGGACAACAGTGAATAAATTGCGGTTATACATTGTTGATTGTAGTGTTTTTTCAATCCCAAATGTTGGGTCTATCAATATTCATTGCTCTTAAATAAGACAGGAATTGTCCTGCGTGAACTGATTCGTGATATCCAATACGTAACAAATATTTTGCAAGGATTTTCTTATCTCCATTTCCAGGATGAACAATTTCGGTTTCGTTTAATTCCTTATCCGAAAAATGCGCAATACTTTCTAAAAAAGTTTTTCTAAAAGGCTCAGCAAATTCAAGTTCATCTTTTAGGTTTATAAATGGTCGGTTTTCCCAAGGTGTTTTATAATTAGTCAAATCTCCTTTATTAATAATAATATTCCATCCATAATCAGCCTCTAAAACGTGTCGTATCATTTCTGATGCACTCATTGCTTTTCGGTCAGGTTTCCAATTATAATACTTCTCAGGTAGTCCATTCCAAAGTTTTATACTTCTTCTCCTTATTTCTTTGAAATTTAAAATTATAAGTTCAGATTGGTTCATTTTATTTTTATCAAGAATGTAGTTTTACATTACAGCCAAAGTGTTTGTATATGGTTTGTTGCGTGGTTTAGCACGTAATTTAGCAAATAAAAACCGAATAGAAAATCTGTGAGGATTTTCGTGAGTAGGCTAGAATTAGCAATAAATTATATACATTGTTGCCAACTGGTTTTTATTTATTCAGTTTTATTTTCTTTTTATTTTCGTAACGAAACTCATACAATACCTTTAATTCATTCGCAATTTTTTCTTTCCATTCCTCAATTTTTTTTTCATTTTGTCCGCCTTCAGTTTCCTTAATCAATTCTAAACGACTCTCTGAAAATTCAGTCATAATTTCGTTGTTGATTTGACTTATTATATCAAATCCTTTTGCAATTTTTTTCTTATTCTCTAGTGCTCGTTTTCTAAATTTTCTTGCGTGTATTTCGGCAAGGTCAAACTGCATCTGTTGAAAATCAATTTGCTTTTGAATTTCAGCAACTTTTGTTGTGTCAATCCAAGAGGCATTTCCAAGAAAGATGTTTTCTATTTTTTGATTTAGATTTCGTTTCATAAAGTCAAATCCACCAATTGCGTGTGAAATCATAAATTGACTATAAACAGCATCATTATTGTCATCGCTGATTTTGATTTTAAAATCATCAATTGTTAATTTATGTTCAGAACTCCATCGCTTCTGTCCTTCTTGTAGGCTTTGTCCAAATGTTAGATTCATTGAACCAATTATCAAAATCAGCCCTATTATTATTTTATTCATATAGTTTTTCTCAACTTGTTGGCAACTCTTATATACTATTGTACTCTTAATTAAAATAACTATTCATGCATGTTAGCATTTACAATATATCAAGACTTCCTTTTCCTTCTCTAACAATAATTGGGTCTCCTTCAGAAAAATCAATAATCGTAGAAGCTTCATTATCTCCATAACCACCATCAATTACTAAATCAACAAGATTGTCCCATTTTTCTAAAATAAGTTCAGGATCTGTAGTATACTCTAAAATAGTATCTTCATCACGAATAGAAGTAGAAACAATTGGGTTACCCAACTCTTTTACAATTTCTAAAGCAATATTGTTATTTGGCACACGAATACCTACCGTTTTTTTCTTTTTAAAAACAACAGGCAAACTTTTTGCACCAGGCAGAATAAAAGTATAAGGTCCTGGTAATGCCCTTTTTAATATTTTAAAAGTAGAAGAATCTATTTGCTTCACGTAATCACTTAAATTACTTAAATCCTGACAAATAAATGAAAAATTTGCCTTTTCCAGCTTTACTCCTTTTATTCTAGCTATTCGTTCTAAAGCTTTGGTATTAGTAATATCGCAACCTAAACCATAAACAGTATCTGTAGGATAAATAATTAACCCTCCTTTTTTTAAAACATCAACAACCCTTCTAATCATCTTACTATTAGGGTTTTCCTCATAAATCTTTATAAATTGCGCCATAATAAGTATCTTTAAAAAACGTTTACAAAGTAATTAAATTATTTTTCATGAAAACCATCTATAAAACTTTATTCATTCTTTCTTTACTTTTTTTTACATTTTCATGTGATAATACAGATGAAAACGGCAATACAAATAACGAGCAATTAGCATATTATGAAGAATTAGATATTGCTTATGGTACAGATAGCAATCAAGTATTTGATTTATACCTTCCTGAAAACCGAACAGAAGACACTAAAGTTATACTATTAATTCATGGTGGAGGATGGACTTCTGGAGACAAAGAAGATATGAATGAATTTAAAAACTATATTTTACAAAACCTACCTGATATTGCTGTGGTTAATATAAATTACAGATTAGCAAACCAAACCACACAGGCATACCCAATGCAAATAAATGATATTACAACAGTTGTAAATTATTTAAAAAACAGACAAAGTGAATATGTAATTTCTGATGACTTAGGATTTGTTGGTGCTAGTGCTGGCGCACACTTATCTATGCTTTGGAGCTATGCCTTTGACACAGACCAACAAACAAAAATGGTTTGTAGCATTGTTGGTCCTACAGACTTTACAGACCCTGCATACATGAATAGTACAGACCCTATACTACAAGCTATTTTAAGTACCTATGGTGTAGATACTTCTACTGCATTTCTAGAAGAAGTGAGTCCGTATCACCAAGTAACAGCATCTGCTCCTCCTACTATTTTATTTTATGGAGGTCAAGACCCATTAATACCAACAACTCAAGGTACTGTTTTAAAAGACAAGTTAGAAGACCTTGGTGTTATACATGATTTTACACTGTATGAAAACGAAGGTCATGGGTGGACAGGGTTAAACTTAATAGATACTACTATTAAACTACATACTTTTATTGAAGCGCATTTAAATTAATAAACAGCTTTAAATATATAATTTCTTTAAAAAAATAATACTAAAGTAGCTATCCTACAACTTCTAGTTTAGCAAAGCGAAGCAATAGTTTTTTAACTCCACCTGTTGCAAACTTAATTTCTGCTTTTACATCTGCTCCTGCTCCTTCAATTTTTAAAACCTCTCCTTTACCAAAACGCATGTGTTTTACAATACTACCAACTCTTAACTCACCATCAAACAAGTTTGTGTTTTCATTAGTAGTGGTACTTGTTTTACTAACAGGTTTTAAATTTTTTGGCGTAGAAAGTTTAAATTGTTCAGGTTCTTTTTTTGTAGCTCCTTTTTTCTTAAAAGTAAGTTCTTTAGGTTTTTTAAATCTAATTTTATTAGGCTCTACATCTCCAAAAATATCAGCAGAAAGCATAGGGTTTATACGTCTTTCGTCTTTAGGTGTTAGGTTTTCTACAAAAGCATCATCTATTTCTTCTATAAAACGACTAGGCTCTGAGTCTACTAATTTTCCCCAGCGATAACGAGATAAAGCATACGTTAAATATGCTTGTTTTTCTGCTCTTGTAAGCGCTACGTAAAACAAACGTCTTTCTTCTTCTAACTCGCTACGTGTATTCATACTCATAGCACTTGGAAATAAATCTTCTTCTAAACCAACAATAAATACATTGTTAAACTCTAGTCCTTTTGCCAAGTGAATAGTCATTAATGCTACGTGATCTGCATCACCTTTATCTGCATCTAAATCTGTAGCAAGTGCTACATCTTCTAAAAATTCTGCTAAAGAATCACCAGCATCTGCCAGTTCCATTTGTCCTTCAACAAAATCTTTAATACCATTTAAAAGTTCTTGTACGTTATCTAAACGCGTAATACCTTCTGGTGTTCCGTCTTTATTAAATTCTCTAATTAATCCGCTAGACTTGGTAACATGCTCTGCTAAATCAAAAGCATTAGCGGTTTTATTCATTACTTGGTAGCTTTCAATTAGAGTTACAAAATCACGCAACTTGTTTTTTGTTCCGTTATTAATATTTATAGATACTTTATCTAAATTTTGTAGTATTTCAAAAATTGTTTTACCGTATTTATTAGCTGCTACCATTAGCCTATCAATGGTAGTTTGCCCAATTCCTCTTGCAGGATAATTAATAATACGTTTTAAAGCTTCTTCATCTGCAGGATTAAGAATTAAACGTAAATAAGCAGTAACATCTTTTATTTCTTTACGTTGGTAAAAAGATAAACCACCATAAATTTGGTATGGTATATCACGTTTACGTAGAGCATCTTCAATAGAACGTGATTGTGCATTGGTACGATATAAAACAGCAAAGTCACTATTATGTTGCTGCTTGTTCATTTTTTCATCCCAAATGGTTCCTGCTACGTAACGCCCTTCATCTCCATCGGTTAATGAACGGTGTATTTTCACTTTTTCACCTTCGTCATTTGCTGTCCAAACAACTTTATCTAATTTGGTTTTATTGTGTTCAATTACAGAGTTTGCTGCACCAACAATATTTTTTGTAGAACGGTAATTTTGTTCTAGTCGGTACATTTGTACATCTTGGTAATCTTTCTGGAAATTTAAAATATTATTAATATTAGCACCACGAAAGGCATAAATACTTTGAGCATCATCACCAACCACACATATATTTTGAAAACGGTCTGCTAATGCACGAACAATTAGGTATTGCGAGTGGTTTGTATCTTGGTACTCATCTACTAATATATAACGAAACTTATCTTGATACTGCGCTAAAACATTAGGAAAACGAGTTAACAACTCATTGGTACGAAGCAATAAGTCATCAAAATCCATTGCTCCTGCTTTAAAGCATCTATCTACATATTCTTTATAGATTTCTCCTATTTTAGGGCGCCTAGCCATAAGATCGGCTTCCATTAATTCTGGATTTTTAAAGTATGCTTTTACGGTTATAAGGTTATTTTTATAAGAAGAAATTCTACTATAAATCTGTTTGGTTTTATAAACATCTTTATCTAGGTTCATTTCTTTAATAATAGATCCCATTAAACGTTGAGAATCTTGTGTATCATAAATAGTGAAGTTACTAGGAAAGCCTAAATGATGTCCTTCAAAGCGTAAAATTTTAGCAAATACAGAGTGAAAGGTTCCCATCCATAAATTTTTAGCTTCATTACCAACAATATCAGCAATACGCTCTTTCATTTCACGCGCTGCTTTATTGGTAAAGGTTAAAGCTAATATGTTAAAAGAGTCTACACCTTGACTCATAAGATATGCAATTCTATAGGTAAGCACTCTAGTTTTACCAGAACCTGCTCCTGCAATTACTATCATAGGACCATCTTTTTGAATGGTTGGTGCTAATTGTGCTTCGTTTAATTGACTTAAATACTTCTCCAAATCTCTTCCATTTTATAAAGCGTGAAAATAATCAATCCCTAGGTTTTTATGCTTCCTAATTATTAAAAATTATAAACAATTATTAATTAAATAAAGCTGCGCTTTTTGGGTGTTCCGTTTTAATTATTTTTTAATAGCGATTTGACTATCCTTTAAATTTTTAAAATATAAAACCTATTTGATAATTGTAATAGATTTAAATCATTACTTCCTTTATCTATTTCTTGAAAAGAAGCAGATTTATTTATGTAAATCCTTAGTAGAATTAAAATTACAAGTCTAATCTCATCGATTTCTGTAAACTTAAAAATGGTTTTTTTACTTTTTATAAAGCACATACCCTTTTAATTTATATTTTTGAATAAACAATATATTTACATGGATACAATTCTCAATTTTTTAAGTTCAATATCTTGGTGGATGTGGATAATCATCGTTTTAGTATTAGTAGCAATTCGCGATGTTTTATTTCAAAAAGCTCATACAATAAGTCATAATTTTCCAGTTATTGGTCATTTTAGATATATACTTGAAAAAATTGGTCCTGAATTAAGACAATATCTAGTTGCTAATAACAGAGAAGAATTACCATTTAATAGAATTGAGCGTGGTTGGATTTATGCTTCGGCAAAAAAAGAAAACAACTACGAAGGTTTTGGTACAGATAGAGATATTTATGCACACCAGCACATCTTTATTAATAACGCTATGATGCCATTTCAAATACCAAAAAACCATCCAAATAATGAAAACCATTGCTTTTTGCCATGTGCAAAAGTAATGGGAGAATTTAATAAACGTAAAAAACCGTTTAGACCAGGATCTGTAATTAATGTTTCTGCAATGAGTTTTGGGTCGTTATCTGCAAAAGCAGTAGAATCTTTAAATAAAGGTGTTAAAATGGCTGGAGCTTACCATAATACTGGTGAAGGAGGCTTATCTCCTTACCACAGTAATGGTGGTGACGTTATTTTTCATTTTGGAACAGGGTATTTTGGTGTTCGTGCTGCAGATGGTGGTTTTTCTATGGAAAAAATGCTAAAATTAGTAGAAGAAAACCCCTTTATACGTGCCATTGAAGTTAAACTTTCACAAGGAGCTAAACCTGGAAAAGGAGGCGTTTTGCCTGGAGCAAAAATTACTCCTGAAATTGCTAAAATTAGAGGTGTTGAAGTTGGCAAAGATGTGCTCTCTCCTCCAAATCATAAAGCATTTAGTAATGTACCTGAAATGGTAGATTTTATAGAGTTAATTGCCGAAAAAACGGGATTACCTGTTGGTATAAAAGCTGCTATTGGTAAATTAGAACAATGGGAAGAACTTGCAGATATTATGAAAGCTACCGGAAAAGGTCCTGATTTTATTACTGTAGATGGTGGTGAAGGTGGTACTGGAGCTGCTCCTCCAAGTTTTGCCGATCATGTAAGCTTACCTTGGGTTTACGGTTTTGGTGACTTATATAAGTTATTTCAAAGAAAAGGTTTAAGTGAGCGTATTGTTTTTATTGGTAGTGGTAAACTAGGTTTTCCTGCCAAAGCAGCAATGGCTTTTGCAATGGGTGCAGACTGTATAAATGTTGCAAGAGAAGCCATGATGAGTATTGGTTGTATTCAAGCACAAGTATGCCATACAAACAAATGTCCAAGTGGTGTTGCCACACAAAGTAAATGGTTGCAAAATGGTATTGACCCTACTCTAAAATCTGCACGATTAGCGCAATATTTTAAAACCTTTAGAAAAGAATTTATAGAAATTACACATGCTGCTGGTTATGAGCATCCTTGCAAGTTTACAATGAATGATATTGAAGTAAATGTAGATGACCACAATTTATCTAAAGAATTAAGCAGAACTTATGGGTATGAAAAAACTCCTGTGCCATTTAAGGGTATGCAAAGCTTGAAAGACTGTGCTTACTTAGGTGGAAAAAACGCAAATTAAAATTGTTATTAAGTAATATTGCGTTTTAATAAAATTATTAGATTTTAAATAGTTTTTTATTATTTTTGAATAAACAGCTATAAATCAATAATATGACAAAAAAACTACTTTTACTCGCAACAGTATTATTTTCATTACTATCCTTTTCTCAAAATGAAATTTTATTAGTAACAGATAATAATTTTGACACAACAGATAATACTTCGTTCTACAATTCTATATTAACTACTACATACACAGAGGTTACTTTGCATGACACCAATAGTAGTGGACTTCCTACTGCAACACAACTAAGTAATTATGATTTAGTTATTTGGTTTAGTGGTGATGATGGCTACCAACTTAATTTTTGGTCAAACGGAAATGCAGGTAACACAGTACTTACCAATTATCTAGATAATGGTGGAAAATTATGGATGATTGGAAGCGATATTATTTACGAAATGTATGGTAGTGCTCCAGCAACCTTTAGCTCTGGAGAATTTATGTATGATTATGCTTGGTTAGCATCTTATGACATGCAAACTTTTGTAGATGATGGAGGTTTAGGTGTAGCACAAATTGATAGAAACAGCAATGTAAACACAGATTATCCTAGTCCGCTTACGTGGATTTTTCCTACCATATACTATATTGATGGTGTAACACCAAGAGAAAACGGAATTAGTGTTTATGAATTTGGACCAGCAACATATCCTAATGCTGGAGAAATTACTATGAGTTTTTATGAAAACAGCACCTTTAGCGTTATGTCTACTTTGTTTAACCCTACAAGTATAGATACTTCTACAACTGTGGGTAGACTTACACCTAATAATGATTTAGATTTCTTTATTCAGGCAACTCTAGACCACATATTTGCTAGTTCTTTATCTATTAACGACAACAACCTTACTAACAATACACTACAAACACATCCTAACCCAAGTCAAGATTATTTTAATATCTCTTTTGATAATGATGTTTTACTGTACAAAGATTTTGAACTATATTCTATTATTGGAAAAGTGGTATTAAAAGGAAAACTTACTCATTTTACAACAAGAGTTTCTACTAAAAACTTAGCTAAAGGCTCTTACTTTTTAAAGATTGGTAGTATCACTAAAAAAATTATTAAGTACTAACCTATTTAACTAACGTAAATACATATTATAGCTCTTTAATTTTTTAAAGAGCTATTTTTTTTCAACGTTTTAAGCTTAACTAAACAAACTTAAAAAAGCTTTTTTGTTTGTTTTAGATATAGGTACACGATAATTATTATCAAGAACAATATAGCCTTCGTTTTCAAAATGTCTAACTTTTTCCAGATTAATAATATGTGATTTATGGCATTTAAAAAATGTAGTATTTAGTAGTTTTTCAAACTTACCTAAATTATAAGAGCTTGTAATTGTAGTACTGTTTATTAAGTGAATTTTGGTGTAGCCTTCATAGCCTTCTAAGTGTAAAACCTCATCTTGTGGTATAAAAGAAACTCCTTTTTGTGTTGGCACAATAATCTTATTGTTTTTAGAGATGCTTTCTTCTAACAAACGCACAAGTTTTAAATTGTTTTCACTTTCGTTTTTTAATTTAATAATATCTAAAGCTTTTTTTACGGCTTTCACTAAATCTTCATTGTCTATAGGTTTTAATACATAATCAACGGCATTTTTTTTAAATGCTTCAAGAGCATATTCATTATAAGCAGTTACAAAAATCACTTGAAAATTTACCTCTTTTAGTCTAGAAAGTAGTTCAAAGCCATTAATTCTAGGCATTTCAATATCTAAGAACAAAATATTTAATTCGTGATCATTAAGGGCTTGTATAGCTTCTTCTGGTTTTTGATAAACTCCAGAAATGTGAATATTAGGAAATAAAGTTTCAATCTTGCGTTGTAAACTTTTTAAGTTTGAAATCTCATCATCTACCAATATAGCCCTTATATTATTATGCATTCTTTTATTTTTTTTTAATTAAAAACACCGATCTATTTCCTTTATCTAATTTATTTGCATGTAATTCTTCTACACTATAAGTAATCTCCCATTTTTCAGAGTAATTTAAAAAATGTAATCTATCTTTTAAAACGTTTGAAGATTTAACATCTTTATTTTGTCTTTTTTTAGTATTTACAAAACCTACACCATCATCAATAATTTCGACTTTAAATGTTTGCGCATCTATATAAAGAAAATTTAGTGTTACTAACCCGTTTTCTAATTTATTAAAAACACCATGATTTACAGCATTTTCAACTATAGGTTGCAATAACATAGTTGGTATTTTTGTGTTTTGCACATTTAATTTAGGGTCTACATAAATGGTAAAACTAAGTTTTTCTTTAAAACGAAGTTTTTCAATTTCTAAATAGTTTTTAAGCAAGCTTACTTCTGTTGCTAAGGTTATTTCGTTTTCTTTAGAAAGCGCAAAGAACTGACGAATTAGTTTTGAAAATTTTACCAGATACAACTCTGAAGCTTCAAAATTATTTTCACCTATATAATATTGTATTGCAGATAGGGAGTTAAACACAAAATGCGGATTCATTTGAGACCTAAGTGCTTTAAGCTGTAATTCGCTTAAGCGTTTATCTTCAAATATTTTTTTGTTTTTATTAAACTGAGAGCGTTTTACAAAATACCTAGAAATTAATGCTACCAATACTACACCTAAAAACACCACAAAAGCCTTAAACCAAAAGGTTTGCCACCACAATGGCTTAATTGTAAAGCATATTTGTTTTTTTATAGAATTAGCATCTATATATAAAATGTATTCTCCTGGAGCTAGATTATTAAAACTAAAATTATTGGCTGTGGTGGTTGTAAAATCTGTTTGTATAGGTTCTAATTTATAATTATAAGTAAACGCTTCTCCTTTTGAAGAAAAGTCTATATTAGATATAGTGAAGTTTAAATTATTATTCTTTTCATAAAAAAACACAGAATTATTGTCTGAAATATCCTGATTATTATACCTAGCTTTTTCAATATAAACATCTAATAACTGGGAATTTTCATTGCTGTTTTTTGGTAAAATTGCAATACCATTATTTGTACCAACTATCAGGTTTGTATCATCTGCATATATACTATTAATGTGGTTTGTTGGCAAACCATCATTTAATGTAAAGTGTTTTAATAGCTCAAAATTATTGTCTTTATACTTAAATTTTAAAACACCATTATTGGTTGCTAGCCACAATATTTTATTATTTATAAAAGCCTCTTCAACTATTAAAAAATCTGTTGCAGGCAAAGGTTTTATGGTTTCTAAGTCTGAAACAAATGAACCAAAACCATCTGTATTAATCAATATATGAGAATTATCTATTTTTTTTAAACTTAAAATAGATTTGCTAAACGTTTTATTTTTAAAAACTACTGTTTGTAGTGAATCGTTATTAATTTCTTTTAATCCGTTTGTTGTTGCTACTAACAATCGGTCTTTAAAACTTAAAACATCATTAGATCCTTTTTGTCTAAACTCTTTTTTAACCCTTAAAGATTTGGAATCTAACCGATTTATTCCGAATGAAAAATTTCCATAAATTTCACCTTTAAAGTAAACAAACTTACGTCCTATTTCATTTGTCACCATTTCTAATTTGCGTAATTCAGAAATATCTATACTTGTTTTTACATTATTTACTTCTTTAATTAAAGTGTTTTCAAAAGAATAAAAATTAGTCTGTATTTCTTGTAATTGGCTTGCTTCAAAAATATAATCATCCCGTTTAATGAATTCTTGAAAGGATTTTTCTTTTTTATTGTAGGTATAAAATCCTTTTTCATAAACTCCAACTACTAAATTACTATCAATAACATTGAAGCTTTGAATTTTTTCATTCAGTAATTCATATTTCACCTGTTTTTTTACAGCAGGTAATTTATAAACTCCATTATTAAAGGTTGCTAACCAAATGGTATTTTGCTTATCTATAAAACCAAAATGAGCTTGTATGTTTTTTGGAAAAAAATAAGGGTTTAGTATTTCAAAATGATCATCTAGTTTAGCAACAAAACCATTTCCAGAAACTTGTAATGTATCATTTACCATATTCATTCTAAGATACTTTACATCTTTAACTCCTATAGTTTCTAATAAATTTGTTTTTTTAAATTTTTGAGTATTTAAATTAAGTACAAAATAACTACTATTGGTTGCACTAAAAAACAAACTATCATTTAACTGACCTCTAGAACCCGTTTTTCCATAAATTTCTGAAGTAAAAATAGACGCTACCTTGTTGTTTTTTTTATCATATATATCTAGTAGATCTTTAGCATTAAAAAAAAGACTTGAAATAGTACTATGTCTTATTTTTATTCTATCTCTATTATTTATATTAATAAAAGGAAAAATGCTTTCACTAACCCATTGGTTATTTTTTAAAGCGAATGTTTTTCTAGGCTCTGTTGGATATATAGAATCTCCAACCTGTGATGTAAATAATGGATTAATTATTTCATCTTTATTTTTATTAGGAAACGAAATAACAGTATCATTTTCTACATAACCAAGTTTTGCTGTTTTAGAAAGGTACCACACCTTACCATCTGAAGTTGTAAAAGCATCCCAAACATCATTAATTGGCAATCCGTTTTTAGTAGAAATAGTTTTAAAAGTTTTACCATCATACTTTACCATTCCTTTATCTGTTAAAAACCAAATAAAGCCCTTAGCATCTTGTACAATGGTATATACATGATTACTTGGCAAACCATCTTTTGTAGAGTAATTAGTGAATTGTTGTGCAAATGAAATAGCTACCGGAAAACTTACAAACAAAATAAGCATATACCGCTTTGCGGTACTTTCAGTTTTTTTAAAAAAAATAAGAAACATAGAAAAAAAACTCCATAGCAAGATTAAAAATATCGCAATATGGAATTTTCTTTGTTTCAATAATTTATTTTTTAAATGTTTTACAAAAGTAATGGAATTAAAACTCTAATTAAATGATGCTTCAAAACAATTTCTATTCCTTATTTATTTGTAAAAACATGTAAATTCAATACAAACAATTAGAAATCTAGTTTTTTTAAATGTATTATTTATAAAACCTCATCTATTATTACACAAAATTCTACTTCAATACTACCATACACAACATCTAATCTCACCTCATCTCCTACTAACGTTCCTGCACGTTGACAGGTAACTGTAACTGCTTCTAATTCGGCGCCATCTATTGAAATCAAACCTGTTCCAATTTCATTTAAGTCTATAACATTGGTGGTAAAAAACAGTGTAGGAGAACTTGTGAATGATGCTATTTCTATTCCTGGCGCACCATAAGGCCCGTTACTTGCGTTAGGAAAATACTGTGTATTTAATTCAGATTCTGGTAATATAGTTTGATCATTGCTGCTAGTATCTAAATAAGAAAATCCTTGATAATCACAATTACTTTGGTTTGTGGCATTACCATCATCATTATTACAAGATGTAAAAAAAAGTAAGCTAATTATTAAAATTTTAAATAGTTTCATATTAATCTAGTATTAAACCAAAAATATCTTGGCAGTATTTACATTGGTGTTATTATCTTCATCGTCTATTTTAAAAAAGCATTAGCCGTTTCATAAAAGACATTAGTATAAACAAAACCGTCTGTTGGATTTGTTAGATCAAATTGTGCGTCATTATTGTTATCACAACTAGAAATTAAAACGGCAAGCAGCAGTAAAAGTATTTGTGTTTTTTCATAATTTATTTTAATGGTATAAATCAATTATCACACAATACTCTGCTTCTAACCCACTAGCTGTTATATCAAAACGCATTTCTTCACCTACAGCATTACCTGTACGCTGGCACGTAACGTTAACAGCATATATTGTTCCTCCTACACTTAATGTTCCTGGTCCTGATGCATTAGCTGTAACCGCTTTTGTGACAAACCAAAAATCTCCTGGGTCACTAGATTTATAAATTTCAACTTCAGGACCATTTGAAGATGTGTAGTAAAAATCTGTAATTAATTCTGATTCGCCAATTAATGTTTGTGTATTGTTTGCTGTGTCTAAAAAAGTAAAGCCAGCAAAATTACAATCGTCTTGATTGTCTGCGTTACCATCATCATTATCACAGTTAAATAAAACCAGAGATAAAACTAGTAGGCAAAGAGATTGGATCGTTGTTTTCATAATTATTAATTTATTTTTATTATTTAAAAAAGTTCATCTGTTATACCATCACAATCATCATCAACACCGTTTTCAACTTCTATTGCGTATGGGTACACCTCAGGATTAGCATCATTACAATCTAAATTATTATGAACACCTACTGCTGGTGGTGGTAATACACTACCAGCGCCATAACCATCTCCATCTTCATCTTTGTAATATTCTAGAATATCTGTATCTCCATCACAGTTATCATCTATATTATTACCAAGAATTTCATCTGCTTTAGGGTTTATCATAGCATTAGCATCATCACAATCTGCATTATTGTAAACCATACCATCTGGAGGAGTGTCTCCAAAATTCACCTCATAAACAGCACTTTCATTAAAATCTCCAAAGCCATCACCATCAACATCTTTATAAAAAGTTATCCCGAAAAGTCCGTTACAATTTTCATCAATATCATTATCAGGAACCTCTGTAGCTTCTGGGTGAATGGTTGCATCTGTATCATCGCAATCATTTGAATTATCTGCATATCCTGCAGGTTGCGGAGGAGCATGCCAATTTATATCTTCTATTGTACCATAGCCATCACCATCATTATCTAAATACCAACTTTGCCCATCAGGATCAGTACCTGTACATCCAGCTCCTATAAAAAATACTGCTATCAACAATAGCATTACTGGTAAAACTGTTTGTATTATATGCTTTTTCATAATATTAAGTATTAAGTATGTTTATATTAATTTGTTTATAAAATTTATAATAAAAATAGGACGAAATAGTAATTAAGCATAAGCCTATAAATTGAGAATGCGATACTATATTTTCCACTACAAAACCTCTATCGTCTCCTCTAAAGAGTTCTAAAACACCTCTACCAAAAGCATATAGTATTAAATAGACCAAGAAAACCTGCCCATTGAATTGTTTACGTTTTTTAAATATTAGTAACAATAACATTATTACTAGTAATAGTGCCACCTCATACAATTGTGTTGGATGTACCGAAACACCATGTGTCGTTGGAAAAACCAATCCTATACTACGATCTGTTGGAGCCCCAAAACAACATCCTGCACAAAAGCACCCAAACCTACCTATAGCGTGTACAATAGTAGTTGTAATCGCCAAAATATCTAACATAGGTAAAACAGAAATTTGATACTTTTTTAGATACCAAATTACATATGGAATAATCACCACAAAAGAACCATAAAACACAAAACCTCCAGAAAAATTATTATACATTAAACTTGGGTTTTGTATATATAGCATCGGATCTTGCAAATAGTAAAACAATTTTCCTCCAATAAAACCAGCAATAAAAATTGAATAGAAAAAAGTATTAGAAAGATTTGTAATCCCTAATTCTTTTTTAGCACGCCACTTTGTATAAAGAGCTGCAATTAAAGTACCCAATGCTATTAATGCAGCATAAGAATAGACTGTAATTTGCTTTACACCAAAAAGGCTTTCTAAGAAATTAGATAACTGGAATTTAAATAGTTCGGGGTACATCTATTGTTTTATTGCTTTATAATTTTTTTAGTAAAAACACCTTCCTTCGTTATTACCTGTAAAAAGTATAAACCGTTAGATAGATTGTAAGTGTTTAATATATTCTCTCCAGTTTGCAGTTGTCCTTTTTTAATTAGTTGACCATTTACAGAAACTATACTATAATCTGCTGCTGCTTCTATAGAAACAGTTAATTTATTTTTTGTAGGATTAGGATAAACAGAAAACAAACTTTTGTTTGCATCTATTTCATTTACAGAAAGCGTAGCATCAATTTGTGTCGTTGCCGTGTTTGTTATAATTGGTAGATTATAATCGAAATAAATATCTGCTTTATTTGAAATAACATCGCCTACAACAAATGTACTTTTAGGTTTTATTCTATAAAAAACCCAACCATGGCTACCAGGCTCGTCTGATGTGCTATCTGCAAGATTAATTCCGTTAAAAACAAAATCAACTTCATTACCATTACTAATCACTGTATTATAATTATGACTTGCTGCTATTGGCTGAAAGGTTGTCCAATCTAAAAATGCATCTAAAGTATTTTCTACAGTTATATTAATTGCTGAAGCTGTTCCTGTATTTTGAAATCTAATAATTACTGCTAAATAATCGTCTGCTTGATTTTCAGAAATTAACGGACCTTCAAGAATCGTTATATCATTAGGGTCATAAGAACCAATAGTTATTTGATTAAAAGTATAGCTATTGTTTGTTGGTGTACTATCTCCTGCTATTGGTGTAATAGAAGTTGTATAAGTTAAAGTATCTCCATTATTTACAGTTGGTGGCGTTACTATATTAAAATTAACATCTATAGTTCTTGTTTCAAAAGGAGCTAGACTAGCATAATTCCAACTTAAAGAACTTATAGTTGTTGCATCTGGTATTGTAGATGCATTTAAATAGGTAACACTTGAATTGTCATAAGTTAAATCTACTATTCCACTTAAGGTTGTAGTACCATAATTTGTATATCTTATTTGGTAAGATGTATCAAAACCTGGTCTTGCTTGTGTTGTAGGTATTACACTAACAATTAAATCGTTTGCAACAGTATTTGGTGTAATACAAAAGTCTTGATTAGAGAAACTATTAACTCCTACACTAACTACATTTGTATAACTTACAGGACTTGCATCATAAACAGCATAGTTGGTTTGAGTAACAAAGTTTCCTGTTATGTTTTGGGTTTCCACCACAAACGCTCCATTAGCATCTGTAAACGTATTAAAACTCGTATTAGAGTTAGTTTCATTTACCTGAATAGGATAATTCTCTACAGTTGCAGTAGATGTAGCACAACCATCATTATTAACATCTAAAGTTACTGTACCACTAAAAGTATTCGCTATGATTTCTCTAAAACCAACATTGTCTACTATAAATTCTTGTTCTGGACCATATTGACCTTCAAACTCAATATAATAGATTCCGCTAGTAGCGACAGTAAAGTTTTGAGAATTACAAGTGTATAGATAATCAACTGTTTGGCAGGTTCCTAAACCAATGTTTGCAACAGTATTAGCGTTAATATCTTTTAAAAAAGTATCTGTAAATCCTCCCAATTGAAATTCTCCCACCATCATATCATAACCTACATTTCTATAGTCTGTATACAACTGATAGGTTTTACCTGCCTCTAAATAAAATTGAGGAGAAGCAAGTATAAAATCTCTAGTATAAATTCCTGAAATATTAAAATACATTTCACCACTGTATGAAGCAATAGTTATATCTGTTCCTGTAACACTCCAACCAGAAGTATCTGTATTAAAACCTCCATTTGGAATTAATACTGTTTGTGCTTGTGTTACACCTACAATAAACATAGTAAGTAATAGTAGTGTTTTTTTCATAACTCTTAAATTTTAAATAAGTTTCGTTTTTATTGGGTTCTATTTCTATATTCAAAAACGACAGGAAATGCTACCCTTTAAAAAAAAATCGCCAGCAAAAAGGCTGTTATTTTACTGACGATTAATATGTAATGATTAATAGCAAGCGCAAATTAACCTGTAATACAATGCCTACATATACAGATTCAAGGAATAGAAGTTTTGATTTAACGAAAAGACTGTTTCATTCAACCAACAGATAATTTGTGCCATTATAAAAAACAACTTATGTTTGTATTAGTTATTTTTAAATTATGGAACAACAACTTTTAAATCTGTTAATGTATATCATTCCTGCTATAGTAACAGGAGCCATTGCTTACTTGTTTTTTAGAGAACATATAGAAAACGAAAACAACCGAAGAACCTTTTTAATGCACAAAGAATTGCAAAAAGAAGCTTTACCGTTACGTTTACAAGCATATGAAAGAATGGTTTTGTTTTTAGAACGTATTACTCCTTCTAAATTACTTTTAAGAGTACAACCCGCTTCAACTAAAAAAGAAGATTATGAAGCTTTACTAATAGCTTCTATAGAACAAGAGTTTGACCATAATTTAGCACAACAAATATATGTTTCTGACGAATGCTGGAGTGTTATTAACGCGTCAAAGAATGCTACAATTCAACTTATACGCAAAGCTGCTTTATTAGAAAAAACAGATTCTGCTAATAAGCTTCGTGAAGTAGTTTTAGGCGAAATGATGGAAGGACATGCTCCTAGTCACGCTGGACTATCCTACATAAGAAATGAAGTAAATAAACTCATGTAACCGCATTAATATTTTACAGCTACAACACTAGCATCTTTACCATGCTTAGTTTCTGCATACAAAAAACCTTCTAGCCACCAAGCTGTCATTAATTTTTTACTAAAAATCAAAGAGTTTTCAGTAAGTTTTGTTGGTGTAAAATATAAATTAAGCTTTACATTTCTATGCTTTGCTGCTAGTTTGCCAATTGCAATATCGCTTTTCTCTACTTGATCTAGCAAATGACCAAACAAATTTATCATTAAAGAAAAAGGGTTCTTACCAAGTACTTTATTGTATTCTAAATTCTCACTTTCTAAAATAATAGCATCTACTTCTGTGGCGCCACGCATAATAGCTTCTCTTATTGGCACCACACAACCAAAAGCTCCATCTGCATACTCAAAACCATCTACTTTTGCTAAAGACATAAACGGGATATAATTACAAGATATCCAGATCCAATTACAAAACTCTTCGTAATTAAAATCTTTAATAGACTTATACTCTACTCTATTTTTAGAAAGATTAGAAACCGTAACCACAACATCTTTTCCGCTTGCTTTAAGCGTATTAAATTCTTCTTCAAGAAAATTTCGTTTAATATGCCTTTTTAAACTTTTACTCTCACCAAAAGTTCTTTTCCTTTTTACAAATTGCCATATCGAGTTTATATAATTAATAGAAACAAACTCTCTACCATCTTTTTTATGCTGTATAAAAGGATTTACACTAAAAATATTATGCTGACTCACATTAGTAAACATATCATACAGTTTACCAATATCATGTAATGCCAAATGCGGAACCAATAAACTACCTGTAGAAGTACCTAAATACATATCATACTCGCGTTTTTCGTGCTCTATTAAATATTGTGCTACGCCTCCCGCAAAAGCGCCTTTACTTCCTCCTCCAGATATTACTAATGCTCGCATAAATATATAATTAGTTGGTTGTTTTTAGGTTTTCTTTATTTCTTTCAAAAAAAGCTCTTGCAAACTTTTTTAAACGCCAATTATGGTGCTGTTCTGCTTCTTTATAGTGATTTACAATTTCTTGGTTTATTATCCCTAAAGAATCTAAGAATGTAAATGCCTGCATTCTTATTTCAAAATTAAATACTGGTGAAGTAAATGCTATCAGCTCATTTAAATACCCCTTTTTTTGGTTTACAGCATAATCTGGAGTTGCCAAAGCTAATGTTAACCAAAGCAATCTAACATTTTTATCAGGAAGACCTATACTATCTTTTGTTTTATCTAAATACAAACTTCTATCTTCCAGAAAGTTAACCCAAAGATTATACAGCGCTGCTTCTACTGTTAAATAGGATTTATCTTCTAAAAGTGATTCATAATCCTGTTTTAAGGCAAAAGGAATAGTAGACATATTTTGAGCAATGGCTTGCCTAACCTTTATACTATTTTTAAATACTTCTCGAGTAATTTTATCTGGTACTTGCGAAATGATTTTACTTTTTGCTTGGTCTGAAATACTAGCAGTTAAATAATAATCACACTTAGCGTTCGCTGCCTCACAATCTACCATTAAATACTCTGTAATAAACGCTGATCGTTGTTGTAATGAAGCAAGTACTTCTTCATAATAAAAAGTTTTATCCAGAAGCCATTTAGCTACAAAGTCACTTAAATCTTGATTACTTGCCTGCTCTACTTCTTTTATAAAATTAGAAGTTTCTACATTTTTAAATGCATATTTTTTTAAATAGTTTTTTACTGCTTCTTTAAAAGCTACATCACCAACTTTTTCATGTAACATATGCAAAACTACTGCTCCTTTTTTATAAAAAGTAGTACTACTTGCCTTTGCATTCATGAGCGCTGTACTTTCTCCTACACGATCTTGAGCTGCTAATTCTTCTATATACTCATAGAGTCTCCAATAGTAATAATCATCACCAAAAACGTGTTTTTCGGCAAGCAAAGCATAATAAGTTGCAAAACCTTCTTGCAACCAGTGGTGCGTGCCTGAAGTTTCAGTAACCAAGTCGCCAAACCATTGATGTGCCAATTCATGTGCATTAACATTTACGTAGTTTTTATCTACAAATGCTGTTTCGTCTATCATAAAAGCATCACTAAAAATGGTACAACTTGTATTTTCCATTCCTGCATATAAAAAATCATGCACAGGAACTTGCTTATAGTTTTGCCAAGAGTAAGAAACACCTATTTCTTCTTCTAAAAAATCAAACATAGTTTTTGTATACTTATATGTTGGTGCAACTTTAAGCGAATCTTCTGGATAGTAATACATTTTTAAAGGAATACCACTTTTTGAAACTTCTATCTTTTCATCATATTTACCAACAACAACAGCTGCAAGATAGCTAGCCATAGGTTTTTGCATATCATATTTCCAGAGTGTATATGCTTCCGTTTTGTTTTTTAAAACTAATTTTCCGTTAGAAATTACTTCATAATCTGTTGGAGCTGCAAAAGTAAGATCAAACTCTATTTTATCATTCATATCATCAATACTTGGCAACCAATTACTGGTGTATTTCCCTTGACCTTGTGTCCAAATTTGATTTCTAGCTTCATTTTCCCATCCAACAAAATACATGGCTTTTTTAGGCGAAGCAAAAAACAAAAACTGTAGTTTATTATCTTGAGAAGGTTTGAATGTATTAAAGATAATTAATTTATCGCCATCATTTTTATAAGTTACTTCTTTTCCGTTTAAGGAAACATTTTTAAACTTCATATTTACAGCATCTAAATAAATAGAATCTGTTTTTTTTAAGATATCAAAAGTAATTTCAAAAGAATCATAGACAGTAGAGTCTATTCTAATCTGATTAAAAAACACTACAGCATCTAGTCTCTTAAAATCTACAATATCTGTTTGTTGTGCCTTTGCAGCAACACATAAAAAAGTAAACAAAAAAAGGTATATAATTTTCATAAATAGATTTAAACACTAATTATACAAAATAAAAAAGCACATTAATTAAATTAATGTGCTTTTTTTTAATTTAAACAATACAACTAATCTACAATAGTAGCTGCTGTTATTTCGGTATTACTCTTAACAATAACATAGGTTGAAGTTGCATAATATGCTTCTCCATTACTCATATCGTTTTCCCAATCTTCATAATCGTATTCAAAATTAAAGGTACTTCCTGCCATAGAACTATCAAATAAATCTACTCTTGTTGGCACTGCCATACCAGGACACCAACCTGCTCTATCTTGCGTCCAGTTACCAGGGCTTTGATCACTAACAGGGTTTGAAGCACAACCTAGTGGTTCTAAACTGTGCACAAACGTATTTGCACCATTAATTTTAATATCATGTGTTCTATAACACCATTCTGCACATGGTCTGCCATCAGAATCATTTGGTCCTGCATGGCCCCAACCTGAAATTACAGTTCTTAAATGAGTGCTTTCGGCATTAGCCGGAACAGTAATTTGTTTGTCTAAATCTGCATCGTGCTCTACACCGTATGGCACTGCATTAATAGAACTACCATGGTAACCTAGAACTTCAGAAACCGCATAATAAGGATAATCTGGAGTTCCTTCTATATAATCAAATTCAACAGTAATCAAATCTGCCTTCGATGTCCAGTTTTCAATAAATATTCTCAATTCTATTGTTCCTGTCAATAATGATTTAAAATCAGTTACATCAAATTCTAAACCTCGTTCTAACTGCTGCGTTCCTGTCCAATACGGAGTTACATATCTTCCCAATTCAAACCAAGTATCGGTAGCTTGATCTTTAACTTTAACATTTGCAAATCTATCCCAATCATCACATCCAGTTGTAGGGCAATCAATTTGTACAAACATTTTAATTTGCTCAATATTACTTAAATCAGTATGTAAGTCGAATGATTGTGATAAAAACCTAGTATAACCTCCTCCATTTGCTAAACCTTGTTGGTCAAACGTTACATAGTTATGAGTAAGAGCTAATCCGTTACCATATAAATTCACTTCAGTATCTTCTGATTCTGCACTAGATAAAGTTAATGTTTCTGCAACATCACCAGTAGCACTCGGTGAAAAACGCACATATATAGTAGTATCTTCATTAGCATTATCTGCCAATATAGTAACAGACGATAAAAAAGTTACATTGTCTAAAGACACCTCAAAATCTGTACTACTAGTGGTAGCCGTAACATCACTTTCTATATGATCCCCATTAACAAGAATACTTTGCACCTCTGAGTATTGTTCTATATTAACATCTTCAAAATAAAGATTGGTAATATTAGAAGTAATAACAGGATCTATACTAACACCTCTACCAGACAAGGGTATGGTTTTAGTAGTGGCACCCGAACTTTCCATAGTTAAAGTTCCCGAAACAGCACCTACCGAATTTTCTAAAGGAGAAAAACGTACATACACAGAAACATTACCAGCACTAGCATCACTTGCAGCAATCTCTATTTGATCGCCAAAATCTGAATCATTAAGCGAAACTTCAAAATTTGTAGAAACATCAATTATAATACTATTTGACAAATTTGTACCTTTAACCTCTATAATTTGAGAACTAGAATAACTTAAAACATTAATTGACCCAAAATCGCTAATTGTACCTGTATCAACTATTTGAGGTTTAGATGCACCAGAATCATCATCGCTATTACACTTAATCATTAAAAAAACAACCAAAATGCTACATAACATTCGGGAAAACCTAAACAAATAATTTTTTCTCATTTTTTAATTTAATTTGAATTTATTCGCGCAAATTAACCAAAAAGAGCTCAATAATTCAATAAAAAACGGATTTTAATAATAATAATTTAATGGCCATTAATCTTCAAACTCCTATTGATTATCTTAAAGGTGTTGGACCAAATCGTGCAGATCTACTTCGCAAGGAACTGGGTATTCATACCTATCAGGATCTTCTTAATTTATTTCCTAATCGATATATAGACAGAACGCAGTATTACAAGATAAATCAATTACAGCGTAACAATGCAGATGTACAGGTTATTGGTAAGATTATTAAGTTTGAAGAAATTGCTCAAAAACGAGGAAAAAGACTAGTAGCAACTTTTAAAGACGAAACAGGAACCATGGAACTGGTTTGGTTTAGAGGCCAAAAATGGATTAGAGAAAGCCTAAAACTTAACACAAGCTATGTTATTTTTGGAAAAGCCAATTGGTTTAATGGTAAGTTTAATATGCCGCATCCAGATATAGAGCTACAAAAAGAGCATGAGCAAAATTTACGCTCTGCCATGCAAGCGATATATCCTTCTACCGAAAAGCTATCCAATAAAGGAATTACAAATCGTGTGATGACCAAAATCATGCAACAATTATTTTTAGAAAGTAAAGGGAAATTTATAGAAACTTTACCCGAAAATTTACGTGCTGAATTAAAATTAATTTCAAAACCTGAAGCTATTTTTAATGTGCATTTTCCTAAGACTCCAGAGCTACTTTCTAAAGCACAATTTAGACTCAAATTTGAAGAATTATTTTACATACAATTACAGCTAATCTTAAAAAATTTAATTCATAAATCAAAAATAAAAGGGTTTCCTTTTCCTGTTGTTGGTGACTATTTTAATTCCTTTTTTAAAGACCATTTACCCTTTGAATTAACCAACGCACAAAAACGTGTTTTAAAAGAAATTCGTCATGATTTAGGTAGTAATGCACAAATGAACCGCCTTTTACAAGGAGATGTTGGTTCTGGCAAAACAATAGTAGCACTAATGTCAATGTTAATAGCACTTGACAACGGTTTTCAAGCCTGCTTAATGGCACCAACTGCAATTTTGTCAGTACAGCATTATAACGGATTATTAGAACTATGTAACAGCTTGAATATCAATATAAAACTACTAACAGGATCAAGTAATACTTTAGAAAGAAAAATTATTCACGAAGAGCTTGAAAACGGTAAATTACAGATACTTATTGGTACACATGCACTACTTGAAGACAAAGTGAAATTTAAAAATTTAGGACTCGCAATTATAGATGAGCAGCATAGATTTGGAGTAGCACAAAGAAGTAAATTGTGGAAAAAGAACACCTCACCTCCACACATTTTAGTAATGACTGCTACACCAATTCCTCGTACTTTAGCAATGTCTGTTTATGGCGATTTAGACATCTCTATAATTGATGAATTACCAGCAGGAAGAAAGGCTATAAAAACGGTTCATAGATATGATGCAAATAGACTAAAAGTTTTTAAATTTATTCGTGATGAAATTGCCAAAGGAAGACAGGTATATATTGTATATCCATTAATTCAAGAAAGCGAAAAAATGGATTATAAAGATTTAATGGATGGTTATGCAAGTATTGAAAGAGACTTTCCAAAACCAGAATATCAAATCTCTATTGTACATGGTAAAATGAAACCTGCTGATAAAGATTATGAAATGCAACGTTTTATTAAAGGCGAAACGCAAATCATGGTTGCAACTACAGTAATTGAAGTTGGTGTTAATGTACCAAATGCTTCTGTTATGATTATTGAAAGCGCAGAACGCTTTGGCTTAGCACAACTACACCAATTAAGAGGTCGTGTTGGTCGTGGATCTGAACAAAGCTACTGCATACTCATGACAGGACACAAGCTTTCTAGCGATAGTAAAACCAGACTAGAAACCATGACAAAAACCAGTGATGGCTTTGAGATTGCTGAAGTAGACTTACGTTTACGTGGTCCTGGAGATATTATGGGAACCCAACAAAGCGGTATTTTAAACCTTAAGATAGCAGATATTATTAAAGACAATGATATTTTGCAATTAGCACGTTATCATGCCAAGCAAGTACTTAGTAAAGATCCCTCTTTAGGTGCTTTAGAAAATGAAAGTATTTTAAACACTTACAGACAAATGAGTAAGTTTAGAAATATATGGAATTACATTTCATAATTTACTAGCGTTAACATCTTCTAATCCCCATTTATCAAGACTTCTTAGCACGTTTTCTAGAGACTCTCCTCGTTTACTTAATTTATACTCCACCTTAGGTGGCACAACAGGATATACTTTTCGTGTGATTAATCCGTCTTTTTCTAACTCACGAACAGTCTGTGTAAACATTTTATTTGAAATTCCTGGAATGTGTTTTTGCAGCACTCCAGAACGCAAAGCTCCTTCTAAAAGATGAAACAAAATCAATGGCTTCCATTTTGTTCCTATTAAATTCATGGTATAATGTAACGGACAATCAATTTCTTTATTCAAAACTAAAATTTTATATACTTAATAATCAGCAACTTACTCCTTTAGGTAACTATACTACTTTTTAGTAAGTTATTGCCTAACAAGCAAATATAGATTAATTTTGTTATCTAAATTAAAAACTATGACAAAGAATAAAGATTACCCAAAATCCTTTTCACATATCGGAATTACAGTTCCAGATATTAAAAAAGCTGTTGAATTTTATTCAGAAGTAATGGGCTGGTATGTAATAATGAAACCTTCTACTGTTAAAAAAGAAAAAGAAACAGCCATAGGCCAAATGTGTATTGATGTTTTTGGAAACGACTGGGAAACCTTTGAAATTGCGCATTTAGCAACTTCTGATGGTGTTGGTGTCGAGTTGTTTTCTTTTCCTCACGGAATTAAAGAAGCGCCAGAATTCAATCCTTTTAACACTGGTCTTTTTCATTTTTGTGTTCAAGATCCAAACATTGAAGATTTAATTGACAAAATTGTAGCCTATGGCGGAAAACAAAGAATGCCAATTAGAGAATACTACCCAGAAGACAAACCATTTAAAATGTGCTACGTAGAAGACCCTTTTGGGATTGTTTTTGAAATATACACGCACAGTTATGAGCTAACTTACTCTTCTGGCGCATATGCTAAATAAAAATTCACAAGGTTTATAACACCTTAAAAGGATGTGCGTTTAAAAAAACATACATCCTTTTTTTAGTTTATACCTAGATTTTAGAAAAAACCCTTACTAGTTTTGTAACTTAAAAACAGAAGGGCTTACTCCTACATTTTTTTTAAAGAATCTTGAAAAGCTACTCAAGGAATCAAAACCCAATTGAAAAGCTAATTCTTTGGTAGTTATTTCTCCTTTAACAAGACTTCGTTTTGCTTCGGTAATTTGCCGTTGTTGAATAATCTGCTTAGCAGTAAGATTTAACTTTTCTTTTAAAATCTGATTTAACCGCTTACTACTAATTCCTATTTCTGATGCGTAATAACTAGTATTTGTTTCTCTTAAAAAAGTAGCTTCCATGAGCTCTAAAAACTGAAACACTCGCTTTTGATTTAAATCTTGTTTTAAAAAGCTATCATTTTGATAACGAATTAAATGAAGCAACATTACCTTAAGTAAAGATTTAAACATAATATAAGATGCTTTTTCATTACATAGCTCTTCTTGTAGAAATAAAATAAATTGCTCTATACGCTGTACTTGTTGCTTATTATTAATATGAAATTGTGGGTATTTATTAAATAAAGAAAATACATCTAAAGCATATTCTATATCATCCTCTTCAATAAGATCACGCTCAAAATTTATTAAAACACCTTGATTGTCATTAAATACCTTAGCATTAAAAACTTCGTTTAACGGTTTAAAATAAACAACTAATGTGTTACTTGAATTACGCTCAAAATAGATACCCATAGAATTATTAGAAAGCATTTGGGTGCTCTTATCAAACGTCTCAATAATCTGAATTTTGGTATTCCAATTGTATTTATGCATTTACAACATTTAATGAGTTTTCATCAAATGTAAGAAGAAATTATTCAAATTTAGTTTTAGACAATTGTTGAAACATATAATACACAACAACAGAAATAACAACAGCAAAAACAGCACTAACACCATAAACCGCTTGATAATTATCAGATACATACTGTATAAAAGTAGATAAAAATTGTCCGCCAAAAATTCCCATAGAAAGCAAACTTAAGTTTTTACCTTGATTTTGTTCGTTACTTACCTCAATCATCATATGACTTAATAACGGAATAGTAAAACCAAAGCCAATACCAATAAAAATAGCTGCTAATACCAAAAACACTATGCTTGAAGTTGTTGCTAACACCAAATAACCAAACATAAAAAACAGAAAACCTAAAGCTACTGTTTTACCATCTCCCAATATTTTTACCATTTTAGGCATTTGACTTGCAACAATAATGGTGATTAATGAAATAAAAGCCATTAAAAATCCGGTTTTAGACTCGGTAAAACCAAAAGATTCAGGCAAATACAAAGGCAAGGTTACAAAGCCAATAAAAAACAACATCATAGCCAATAAAGAAGCACAAAAAATAATTTTCACTTTAAATTTACTTGCTGCACTTGTTTTTATAAGAACATTTTTATCTTCCTTTTTAGGTGTTGCTTTTGGTAATGTTTTTACAACCAAGACTAAACACACTAAAGCAGTTAAATAAATATAAAAAGGATATTGCCAATGCATTTGACCAAGAATACCTCCTATTGCAAGAAAAAGAACACCTCCAAATTCAATAGACATGACTTGCCATGCTATCATTTTCATGCGTTTTTCTCCTGTAAATAGCGCAGCAATAAACCCTGTTACAGCTACTTGCACAGCAACGGTTGCTCCACCAAGTAAAAATCGGTCTAAAATTAAAATATAATCGTTAGTAATAAATGCACCCATAACACCTAAAACACCATAAGGCACTAAACCTAAACAAAGTACTTTAAAGTTTCCTAGAGTATTTATTAAGCGACCAATTAATGGTGCAAAAACCACAACACCTAAAGATGGTAGTGTAATTAGCCAACTTGGTGAAAGGTTAAAATTAGTGTGTTTTACAATTCCGGAAAGCGAAGGCGCTATTACTGTTCCTACCATAATAGTTAAACTACTAACCAATAAGATAGTGAAAATGGTAAAGTTTGTTATTTTGTTCATGCTGCAAAACTCACACTATTCTTGCAAAATAACTTTGTAATATTTCTAAATAAGTATACCTAAATGGAAATTTACAGTAAAATATTTAACACAACTATTCGTTTAACAAACCTTCAACAAATGTTTTAAAGTCCGTTTTAAATGTAATAAACTTTTCTCCTGTTGCAGGCCCATTAAAACCTGTATGTATTTTTCTAACTTTTCCTGTTTTATCTATAAAAATGGTAGTAGGATAGCTTAACACATGATTGAGCATTGGTAGTTTTTGTTGTGCTTCGGCTTTACTAGAAGAGCCTGTTTGCGCTAAAAGAATAGGATACTCTATACCTATTCGCTTTTTAAGTCTATTTATATTTTTAAAAGCATCGTCATTAGTTCTTACATATTCAAAAGCCAATGCTACAATCTCTAGACCTTTTTCTTTATTCGCTTTGTAGTATTCTGAAAAGTACTTGGTTTCATCTAAACAATTAGGACACCAGGTTCCCATAATTTGCACTAAAACTACTTTATCTTTAAAACGTGTATCTTCTAAAGAAACCATATTACCTGCTCCATCAGGAAATGAAAATGCAATTTTATCATATCCTTCTTTTAAAAAGGTTAAGCTATTTGCATCTGGTAATTCATAAGTGTCATTTCGTGTTGCAATAAAAGGCTCTTTCCAATGGTTTCCAGAATAAAAAGTACCTATCATGGTAGAGTCTGTTACTCTTGCTGTAAACAAAAAAGCATGTGCACCATCAAAAGTAGAAAGTTTCATTTGGTCGCCATCTACAACACCTTCCAGATATCTATAATCACCTGTTGTTGTTAAAAAAGTTCCTGTTACCTTGTTTCCTGTTTGCTTGAAGCTACCTTTAGCTATATACTTATCTTCTTTATTTTCTGGACTAAAAATAGTTTCCCAGTTTCCTGAGATTATACTTTCAGGATTTTTATTAGTTGTAAATCTTGTTTCTTCTTTAAATGCGGTAAAAGGAACTACTCTATTTAAATCGGTTTTAATAAAGTTTCCTACTAGTGCATTTTTACTATTTAGTTTTGCTACTAAATACCCTTGAAAAACTGGTGTTTTAATAAATACGGAGTCTTGTTTATAGGTGATTTCATCTACTTTAATAACTTCTTCTGCATTATAAATTTCTAAATGTGTTGCATTTAAAACCTTAAAAGTAAAGGGTAGTACCACAGAATCATTTATTTGTAACTCTGCTCTATAACTTCCCTTTTCTAAAGTAATGTCTTTTTTAGGGTTACAAGAAAAACAAAGCGCAATTAGTAATACTAAAATTAATTTATACATGTTGAATTTTAATTAGTTATTAAAAATTAAAGAAATATATAAGATACTACAAAACAACAACATTTTTAACCAAGTTAAAAAAACATTTCTTGTACGATGTAATATGATTGTTTTACAACAAAAGAGAAACAAATGCCAATGCTAGTTTTTACACTTACAATTACAACAAAAACCTTGATTAAAACAGTTATAAAAAAACATGTATTTAAAGGCAATTTAAAAATTTACAAAATTTAAAACATTGCTTGAATGCTAACTGCATTATTTTATCTTTGCAATTCAATTTTAACGAAGGCAATGAAAATATCATACAACTGGATAAAACAGTTTATAAAAACCGATTGGACAGCACTACAAACCGAAGAATTACTTACAGACTTAGGTTTAGAGGTAGAAGGTATTACACCATATGAATCTGTTAAAGGAGGATTAAAAGGTGTTGTTATTGGTGAGGTACTTACTTGTGTACAACACCCAAATGCAGACAGACTTAAAGTAACAACTGTTAATATTGGCGCAGAAGCACCTGTACAAATAGTTTGTGGCGCACCAAATGTTGCAGCTGGACAAAAAGTTCCTGTTGCTACCATTGGTACCACTTTGTATACCGAAGAAGGAGAAGCATGGACCATTAAAAAGGGGAAAATTCGTGGAGAAGAAAGCTTTGGAATGATTTGCGCAGAAGATGAACTTGGTTTAGGAAAATCTCACGATGGCATTATGGTTTTAGACGAAGATACTGTTGTTGGTACTGCTGCGTCAGAGCTTTTTAACATTGAAAATGATGAAGTTTTTGAAATTGGCCTAACACCTAACAGAGCAGATGCAATGAGCCACTTTGGTACTGCTAGAGACCTTAAAGCTGGTTTTTTACAAAAAGATATTAATGTAGAACTTATTACACCTTCTGTAAGTGCTTTTCATGTAGACAACAGAACACTTAAAGTAGATGTAGATGTACAAAACAAAGAATTAGCACCAAGATATTGTGGTGTTACTATTTCTGGCTTAAAGGTTGCAGAATCTCCAGATTGGTTAAAACACCGATTAAAATCTATTGGTTTAACACCAAAAAACAACGTAGTAGACATTACCAATTACGTACTTCATGAACTTGGTCAACCACTTCACGCTTTTGACACTGCAAAAATTGCAGGAAACAAAATTGAAGTAAAAACCGTTGCTGCAGGAACAAAATTTACAACCCTTGATGAAGTTGAAAGAGAACTTCATGAAGATGATTTAATGATTTGTGATGCCGAAAAACCTATGTGTATTGCAGGTGTTTTTGGAGGTCTTACCTCTGGAGTTACAGAACACACTACAAGTATCTTTTTAGAAAGTGCTTATTTTAACCCTGTAAGCATACGTAAAACGGCAAAACGCCATGCTTTAAACACAGATGCTTCTTTTAGATTTGAAAGAGGAATTGACCCTAACCTTACAGAATATGCTTTAAAACGTGCCGCTTTATTAATTTTAGAACTTTGCGGAGGAGAAATTACAAGCGATGTTATAGATGCATACCCAAATAAAATTAAAGATTTTGAGGTACGCTTAAGTTTTGAAAATGCTAAAAAATTAATTGGTCAGGAAATACCTAAAGAAACCATTAAACGCATTTTAACCTCTTTAGACATAAAGGTAAACAATGTAACCGAAACAGGATTAGGTTTAACCGTTCCTGCTTTTAGAAATGATGTGCAACGTGAAGCAGATATCATTGAAGAAATTTTACGTGTTTATGGCTACAATAACATAGAGTTTACTAATAAACTTAACGCTTCTATTTCAAACTCTTCAAAATTTGAAGATCATAAATTACAAAACATTGTAGGTAACCAATTAGTAGCTCAAGGATTTTTTGAAATGCTTGCCAACTCACTAACTACACCAGACTACATTAAATTAGATACCCAGTTAAAAGAAGAACACAATATAGTAATGCTTAATCCATTAAGTAATGATTTATCAGTAATGAGACAATCCTTATTATTTTCTGGTTTAGAAGCACTTTCTTATAACATTAATAGAAAACGTAGCAATGTAAAGTTTTTTGAATTCGGAAAAACATACCACAACTACAACCAAACCAGAGAAGAGCATAAACATCTTACCCTTTTAGCAACTGGTAACAGAACTGCTGAAGCATGGAACGGACTAAATAAACCTAGTGAGTTCTTTTATTTTAAAGGAATTATAAAAAGTACATTAGAACGTTTAGGTATTACCCGATTTAAAGAAACACCTACTAAAGAAGCTATTTTTAGCGAAGGATTAACTTTAGCTTTAGGAAAAAACAAACTAGTAAGTTTTGGTTTAGTAAAAAAGAATATTTTAAAACATTTTGGAATTAGCCAAGAAGTACTTTTTGCCGATTTTAATTGGGATAATATTATAGAAGTAGCAAAACACAATAAAATTAAGTTTACAGAAATACCTAAATACCCAGAAGTACGTAGAGATTTTGCTTTGCTTTTAGATGATGCTGTTTCTTTTGAATCTATACATACTATTGCTAAACAAACTGAAAAACAACTTTTAAAAGCTGTAAATTTATTTGATGTTTACCAAGGTAAAAACTTACCTAAAGGCAAAAAGAGTTATGCGGTTAGTTTTACACTACAAGATGCAAACAAAACACTTACAGATAAACAAATAGATAAAATAATGAACAAGCTACAAGCTAATTTTGAAAAACAACTTGGAGCCGAACTAAGATAAGCTAAGAGATTTAGTATAACAAAAAAGCCTTTTCATAATTGAAAAGGCTTTTGTTTTTTAAAGAATTGTAATAATTAGTCTACTACTTTTACGTTTATAGCGTTTAATCCTTTTCTTCCTTCTGTAAGCTCAAATTCTACAACATCTCCTTCTCTAATCTCATCGATTAAACCTGAAATGTGTACAAAGTGTTCTTTGTTTGTGTCGTCTTCTACAATAAATCCAAATCCTTTAGAATCATTGAAAAATTTTACTGTTCCTTTACTCATTGTAATAAAATGTTGATTTTGTTAATAAACAAATATAGCTAATTAAATTTTTATTTATGTTTTTAGATTTGTTTTTTAAAATAATAATTAACTACTCCCTTATTATTCAAGCAACAAAGCACTACACAAAAGCTTTATCAAAACGTTAATTACTTTAAAAATGTTCCTTTTTTTTTGTATATTTAAGAGAATGCTAAAATAAACACTATGGAAGAATCTAATTATATAAAAGTTTTTACAGGAAATTTTATTATTACACAATTAATGGTTGACAAGTTAGATGCTGTTGGTATAAGTGCTATAATTAAAGATGAATCTGAATCTGGTAGACTGGGTGGTTTTGGTACTTTTAATCAAGGTACTCAAGAACTTTATGTTAATAAAGACGAGCTAGATACAGCTTTACCAATTATTGATAGTATTACTGCAGAAATGAAGGCTTAAAATTTCATTCCTTCTTTGCTGTGGTTATTTTCAATAAAAAATCCTGAAGCTATATAGCTTCAGGATTTTTTATCTAATTTACTTATATTGTATTATTGATACATCTTATCACGTAACTCTTTAATTTTAGAGTCTTGCATATACTCATCAAAAGTAGTGTATCTATCTATCACTCCGTTTGGCGTTAGCTCTACTACTCTATTTGCTACAGTTTGCGCAAATTCATGATCATGTGTAGAAAACAAGACTGTACCTTTAAAGTTTTTTAGCGAGTTATTAAAAGCTGTTATACTCTCTAAATCTAAGTGGTTAGTTGGCTCATCAAGTTGTAAAACATTAGCTCTTACCATCATCATTCTAGACAACATACAACGTACTTTTTCTCCTCCAGAAAGTACATTTGATTTTTTTAGTGCTTCTTCACCACTAAAAATCATTTTCCCTAGAAAACCTCTAATAAATACCTCTTCTCTTTCTTCTTCTGTAGTTGCCCATTGACGTAACCAATCTACTAAAGTTAAATCGTTTTTAAAGAACTCACTATTATCTAGTGGTAAATAAGATTGAGTGGTAGTAACTCCCCAAGCAAATTTACCTGCATCTGCTTGTTCTTTATTATTTATTATTTGGTAAAAAGCTGTAGTTGCTCTAGAGTCTCTAGAAAAAACAACTACTTTATCTCCTTTATTTAAATTTAAATCAATGTCTTTAAAAAGAATTTCTCCTTCAATAGAAGCAGCTAAACCTTCCACATTTAATATTTGATCTCCTGCTTCTCTATCTCTTTCAAAAATAATTGCTGGATATCTTCTGCTGGAACGTTTAATATCTTCAATATTAAGTTTATCAATCATTTTCTTTCTACTCGTTGCTTGTTTAGACTTTGCAACGTTGGCAGAAAACCTTCTAATAAACTCTTCTAATTCTTTCTTTTTCTCTTCTGCTTTCTTGTTTTGTTGCGCATGTTGTCTTGCTGCTAATTGTGAAGACTCATACCAGAAAGTATAATTACCTGAGAAATGATTTATTTTTCCGAAATCAATATCAGAAATATGTGTACAAACAGAATCTAAAAAGTGTCTATCGTGAGATACTACAATTACACAATTATCATAATTAGCAAGAAAATTTTCTAACCAGGTAATTGTTTCATAATCTAAGTCATTGGTAGGCTCATCCATAATTAAAACATCTGGACTACCAAACAAAGCTTGTGCTAATAAAACACGTACTTTTTGTTTACCATCTAAATCTTTCATTAAGGTATAATGCGCATCTTCTTTAATACCTAAATTAGAAAGCATTGCAGCTGCATCGCTCTCTGCATTCCAACCATTCATTTCTTCAAATTTAACCTGAAGCTCACCAATTTTTTCGGCATTTTCATCGGTATAGTCTGCATAAAGTGCATCTATTTCAGATTTAATTTTATAAAGCTCTTTATTCCCTTTTAAAACGGTATCTAAAACCGTGTCTTCATCGTGTTTATTATGATCTTGCTCTAAAACAGACATACGTTTTCCTGCTTCTAAGCTTACGTGACCAGAAGTTGGTTCTTGTTTTCCTGCAATAATTTTTAAAAAGGTAGATTTCCCTGCTCCATTGGCACCTATTATACCATAGCAATTTCCGTTATGAAACGTTGTATTTACTTCGTCAAAAAGAATTCGTTTTCCAAATTGAACGGAAAGATTAGATACTGATAACATATATGTTTTTTAATTTTTACACCAATACTTTTGCCTTGGCGAATGAGTTTGCAAAAGTAAAAAATTCAAAGCATAAGACGAAACATACTAAACTAAATTATTAGTCTATTCTATGAATGTTAAAATAAAACGGAATAAATAAGTCTTTTTTTAAACTAATAACTTAAAAACTTTTAGTGATTTGCTTTAAGCCATATTATTTCAGCATTATATTTTACATTTATTATAAACGTTACAAACATGTTAAATACCATTATAAACATATAAACAGAACCAACTTTTAACACTGAATTAACAAGAGGTTCTATTTGCAAGGTCTATTTTTGTTATATAAGCTTTATTTCAATTTTAAACCCAATTATGAGAGTTATACTACCTATATTATTATTAACACTTACTCTTTTTTCATGCAAAAAAAATGTTGCTACAAATAATGGAGAAACTGCTTATATAGGAGGTGAAATAATAAACCCAATAGACAAACAGGTTGTTATATACAAAGAAAACAAAGTACTTGACACCATACTACTAGACAATAAAAATAGGTTTTTATATAAAATAGAACAGGTTGAAGATGGCTTATATACTTTTAAACTAAAATCTCAGTTTGGCGAAGAATTTCAATTAGCTTTATTAGAAAGTAATGATAGTATTATGATTAGATTAAATACTATAGATTTTGATGAGTCTTTAGTATACACTGGTAAAGGTGCTAAAAAAAATAATTACCTAATTAATATGTTTCTGGAAAATGAAGCAGAAAATGATAAAATATTAAACTATTGCCAGCTAGAACCTAAAGTATTTGAAAATAAAATAGACTCTATAAAACAGCTTAAATTAAAAAACCTAAATACGTTTATTGAAAAGAATGCTACTTCTGCTTTGTTTAAACAAATTGCTACTGGTAATATTAACTACAGTTATTACTTAAGTAAAGAAATTTATCCGTTTGCTTATTATGGTGATAATGAAATTAAAAATCTACAATCTTTACCAGATGATTTTTATAACTACAGAAAGCATATAGACTATAATAACACAACACTTAAAGAATACTTTACCTATAAAACTTTTTTAAGATATCATATTAAAAATTTAGCCTTATCTGAGCATTTAAAAAAATCTAAAGACACTATTTTAAACAGAAATTCTTTCTGTTATAATTTAGATAAACTAAAGTTAATTGACAGCTTAATTACAGATCAAGATATAAAAAACCCATTACTAAGTATCTCTTCTATAAACTATATTAATAACTCAAAAAACATCAAGCAATTAGATACTTTTCTTGCGTTTTACTATTCAAAAAGTACAGATGAAAAAGATAAAAACCACATAAAGAAATTAGCACATTCTTTAAAGCAATTAGAAATAGGAAAACCAATACCAAATGTAACTTTAGTTAATTATAAAAATCAAGAAATTCCTTTACAAAAATTAATTAACAAACCTTCCGTTTTATATTTTTGGTCTAAAGATTATAAATCACACTTAAAAGAAAGCCACACGAAAGTAAATGAATTGATTTTAAAATATCCTGAAGTAAACTTTATCTCTGTTAATATAGACGATACTAACATAAGAGATAATAGTAGAATTTTAAAACAATATGATTTCACATCTAAAAACGAATATAAGTTTACAAATCCTAAAAAGGCTAAAGAGACTTTAGCTATTAACCCAATAATAAAGGTGATGTTAATTGATAAAAAAGGAAAAATTATTGATCCGCATACCAACTTATTTTCCATCGCTTTTGAACAGCAAATACTAGGTTTATTAAACCAATAGTTTTTCTTTTTTGTTGCTTTGTATATTTATTTTAAACCTATATTTATTACTACAAAACGCTATTTACTAATATAGTTAACACGAATTAAAACACTTAAATATGCAGAAATCATTTTTATTGATTTTCACATTAATAATTACTTATTCTAGTGTATATAGTCAACAAGAATCAATTAATATTTTATTTATTGGCAATAGTTTAACTTATACTAACAACTTACCACAGCTTGTTAAAACTCATGCTAAGCAAAAAGGAATAGAAATTAATACACAAATGATTGCTTTTCCAAACTATGCAATAGAAGATCATTGGAACGATGGACAAGTTCAAAAACTAATTTCTAGTAATAAATTTGATTATGTTATTCTGCAACAAGGACCTTCATCACAAAGTGATGGCAGAAAAATGCTAATTGAATATGGAAAAAAATATAAGAGTTTATGTGAAATAAATAATGCCAAATTATGCTACTTTATGGTTTGGCCATCATTAAATTACTATAACACATTTGATGATGTAATAAAAAATCACGAAGATGCAGCTTCAATAAACAATTCTATTTTACTTCCTGTTGGTAAAGTTTGGAAAGGTTATATTGACACATACAAAGATATAGATTACTACAGCGCTGATAAATTTCATCCTTCAAAAAAAGGCAGCCATGCTACGGCAAAAATAATAGTAGAACATTTATTACTTCAATAATACAACTATTGCAAACAGCATGTATCATTAGATACTTCTTGCTTTTGTCTACGTTTAAGTTCCTGAAGAATTCACCAACATTGTAATTTTAGTTTAATAGTAAAACTAAAAAACAGCTACTTTTAACGTTTAAGCGTAAAATGGGCTGAAAATTCTTTTTGAGTATTACTTAATGGCTCTACATATTCTACTACAAACCAATAATCAGAAGTTGGCATAGCTTCGCCTTCATAAGTTCCATCCCAACCAAGACTTGAAGCGTTTAATTGTTTTATAAGTTTTCCATATCTATCATAAATAGTAACTTTTACAGCTCCTTGATTTTTAACACCAAGTATATTCCAGGTATCATTAAAGCCATCATTATTAGGAGTAAATACTTTAGGATAGTTAATTATTGGCACTTCATACTCTAGTGTTTCACAATTATAAACGTCTCTAACTTTTACAATATAATCTCCTCCTAAAACATTTTCAAAAATTGGTGAATATTGCCAATAGCCTTCATATAAACTATACTCGTAAAAACCAACACCTGTAACAGTAACGGCTAACATACTGTTTTCTGAAAAAGCATCTGTTAGTACTTCTACAGAAATAGTTTCTGGAGGATAAGAAGAAACAACTTCTGTGGTATCTACATAAGTACAACCTGAAATTATATTGGTTACTTCTACTGTATAAAAACCTATTGTTGTTGCATTATAAGAAGATTGCGTTGCACCTACTATACTATTAGCTGCTATTACTTGTTCGCCTTCATACCATTGAAAAAGGTATTCTGTTTCACTTAACTCTGTATCTATAGGTGCTGTTTGCAATGCTGTATCTGTTTCAACAGGAGCCAAAACACTATCATCTGCAGCTAAACAAATAAGGTACTGCTCATTTAAATTAACATCTAGCAAAGGATGCACAATAAGTGTTACAGGAACAACTTGAAAACATTCATTAGTTATTGGTTGCACTCTAACATAAACTATTTGCTCATCTGCAACAGTGTTATTATAATTTGTTGGTGTAGCTATTTGTGTAGCATTACCTAGTACAGCTTCATCTTGATCTTCGTAATAGCTAAAATTATAATTTGCAGCAGGTAAAGCATTTAATATATCAGATTCTACCAATGTTAAATCAAAAGCATTAAACCCATCAGAATCATCGTCACAAGCATATAATGGTAAAGGATTAGACTCTGTTAAAGAGTTAAATACTGCAATATCAAAACTTGTTGTAGCAAAACAATAATTAAACGTATTGTCTTCTACTCTAACATAAATGGTTTCTAATTGATAGGCATTTTGGTTTGTATACGCTGTAGTTATCGCATTTGCATTATTATTAGCATCCTCTTGAGACATATGATAGGTTACTGTGTAATCAATAGGTGATTGAGTACCAAGTACTGTGTCGTTAAACAACTGAAAATTGTACGTATTAAAACCATCATTATTATCGTCACAAATAAATTGATCTCCTACAGGATTAGCAATAGGACTTCCTGTAAACTCTATAGTTATTTCTGCTGTAGCAATACAAGTAGTACCATAAGCAACAGAAACACTATATTCACCAGCTGTTGTAACATCTAGTGTGCTATTGGTTTCTCCTACTATTTCTATTCCGTTTCTAAACCATTTATGCGGAGCAGTAGTACTTGATACTTGTGTATTTAAAGTTAATGTTGTGTTTCCACAAGCTGGATTACCAGTTGCAAAAGTTACATCTTCTCCAAGGTCTAAACCTAGATTAAAACTTCCTGCTTCTAAAAAGATAGCAGAATCATAAGCAGAATCTAATTGGTCTGCTACTACAATTTTTATTTCGTAAGCTTGGTTAGGAGTTACTACAGCATTAGCTGTTAAAACCTCTGTTCTACCTCCATAATTAGTACTTCCCAGGTTATAGCCTGCAAAATATTCTACATTTGCTCTACAGGCTGCTGCATCATTAATATTGGTAACACTAACAGGTGTACCATCTGGTAAAATGGCCAGATTAGTATAGGCTGTTGTACCTACCTCTCTTAATAAAAATGCAAAACTATCAGAAAAAGTACATTCTGTACTACCATCATATTCTTCAGATGCCATTAAAAACCTAAAGTTAAAATCGTTTGATGTTGGTATAAAATTAAACTTAACAAAACTAGCGTCGTTAGTGTTATTTTGCGACAACGCATCTTCCAGGTCTGCATCACCCGATAATCCATTATCAAAATCGGGAAAAGGGTTATTTCTAACTCTAACATTTCCTGCAGAATACGCTCTTCCTGTTGTTAAAACCACACCACTCTCAAAAGGAAAGTTACTTCCAGAAGGTGTTTCAAAATAACCATAACTTTTGGTTTGTGTATCTGTTGGTGCACCATAAACTTGCTGAGAAAAATTACTTATTTCTGCACAATCACTAGCAATTAAAACATCTTCTACTAACTGCTCTAAATCATAACTTGATGCTACATCTGCAGAATTATTTATATTAATTAATTGGGCTTGAATTACACCAGTTAAAAGCATAAATAACATTATAAAATAATTTTTATCTATAATCATTATGTCTGTTTTCTTTTCTTTTTAAAGAATATTTTTTTATAATTTATAATGGTTTAATAACATTTTTTCATATACCTTATCTGGTAATATACGTTTTAAAACAATAGAAAATTTTTGAAGCAACTCTCCTACTTTATAATGTATTTTAGGCTTTTCTGTATTTATTACCTTATATACTGCTTTTGCCATTAACAAAGGGTCTTTACCTTCATCTACATGCGCATCCATTAACTTAAGGGTATTGCCATAAGGAGTTTTATATGGTGAATTTTCGTGTATAGGTGCATGAAAGCGACCCGAAGCAATATTGGTAGCAAAATCTCCTGGAGCAATATTAGTCATCTGTATATTAAAGTCTTTTATTTCCATTCTAAAAGCTTCAGTAACCAACTCTAAAGCACCTTTGCTTGCCGAGTAAATTCCTCTATAAGGAAGCCCCATATAACCAGCAATAGATGTAATATTAATGATTAGACCAGATTCTTGCTTTCGCATTTGTGGCAAAACTGCTTTAATAACATTTATAGGTCCAAAAAAATTAGTTTCAAAATTAGCCTTAATTTCTGCTTCTGGTATCTCTTCAATTGGTCCTGTAATACCAACGCCAGCATTATTAATTAGCACATCAATGCTACCTTCTGCGGCAACCACATTAGAAACAGCAGCTGCAATAGTTTCTGGTTTAGTAACATCTAAGGCTATAATTTTAAAAGCATTTGATGTGTAGTTTTTAGGATTTCTACTTGTACCATAAACGGTATATCCTTTTTCTGTTAAAAATTCTCCAACAGATTTACCAATTCCTGAAGATCCTCCAGTAATTAAAACAACTTTAGACATATAAATAATATTAAAATGTAAAATTAATAATGAAAATGGGAAAAGAGCTATAAATTAAAAAAGATTTGCTCGTATTACTACAAACAAATCTCTCTATATATGGACAAAATCTATTTTAAAAGATTTCATTTTAAGACATAAAAAAAGGCAAGCTACCTACATCACACTGCTACAACCATCTACCTTTGCTTCGTTCCCGACCTGGAGGATTCAACAGGAGCTAGTTGTGTAGGACTTGCCGAGTGCAAATATACAACCTTTTAAAATTTACGCAATGTTTTTTAAACTGAATTTTAATAAATATCTTGCATCAAACTTAAAATGTAAAATGAAAATATTCAAAATACTCACAATCATATTTTTAGCAACTTTAATAGTATCCTGCGGAAGCAATGCTACACAGAAAAAAAAGGACTTTTCTATTGCTACTAATGCAAAAAACAATGCTTTTACCCTTGGCGAAGCATTAAATCTGACAATAATAAATCCTAAAAACCACGAAATAACCTCCGTTAATTACACACTTAATGGCAAGACAATTTCTGAAAAATCGGTTTTAGAAAACACTAAGCTTGGGGAACAAGCTATTGAAGCTAATATTACCTTTGATGGAGAAACACAAAGTATTTCACAAAAAATTACCGTTTTAAACAATACCTCTCCTAAAGTATATACTTATAAAATTTTAAATGAATATCCTCACGATATTACCTCATACACCCAAGGATTAGAATTTTATAAAGGAGAATTATATGAAAGTACAGGACAGCATGGTGAGTCTAAACTTAGAAAAGTAAACTACAAAACTGGTGAGGTTTTAAAAAATATAGATTTAGCACAAGAGTATTTTGGTGAAGGTTTAACCATTTTAAACAATAAAGTATACCAATTAACTTGGCAAAGCGGAACCGGTTTTGTGTATGATGTTGATACTTTTGAAAAAACAGGTAGTTTTAAATACAATAATAGTAAAGAAGGATGGGGAATTTGTAATGATACTAAAACATTATATAAAAGTGATGGAACAGAAAAAATATGGACCATTAACCCAGAAACACTAATTGAAGAAAGCTATATACAAGCATACCATAACCACGGAAAAGTAGTTGGACTAAACGAACTAGAATGGGTTAATGATAAAATATATGCCAATCGTTATCAAAAAAATGGTGTCGCAATTATAAATCCTATAAACGGAGCTATTGAAGGTGTTATAGATTTTTCACCACTAAGAAAAAAGGTTACACAACACCAAGGTTTAGATGTTTTAAACGGTATTGCATATAACCCTGAAACCAAAACACTTTTTATTACAGGAAAACGTTGGGATAAAATATTTGAGGTAGAAATTATTAAAGAGTAATATGAAATCCTTTGAAACTACCATAGTTGTAGATGAAAATGATTTAGACGAATTAAATCATGTTAACAATGTACGTTATGTACAATGGGTTAATGATATTGCTAAATTAAATTGGGATACAATAGCTACTCCATCTATAAAAGAGAATTATTTCTGGGTTTTAATAACACACCATATAGATTATAAACAAGCTGCTTTATTAAATGACACTGTTACAATAAAAACCTATGTAGCTAAAGCGCAAGGTGTAACCTCTACAAGAATTGTAGAAATGTTTAATAAAAATACATCTAAGTTATTGGCCAAATCTGAAACCATTTGGTGCTTGATTAGTAGAAAAACACAAAAACCTGCACGAATAACACCTGAAATAAACAGTCTGTTCTTTTAAACGCAAAAACCATAACTATTTAAAATACAAATTATTACACAATAATGTATAACATCTAAAAAAATGGTTTTATATCTATTTTAATTTTTAGGAAGCAATCTCTTTACTATCTTTAAAAGCACTCTTTCCTTAGAGAGTCACATATTAATAGCAACTTTTTTAAATCACAATATTAATTTAATACGCTATTAAATGGACTTTATGAAAACCTTTGAATTTACGGTAACTGTTACGCAAGAAGATTTAGATGAACTAAACCATGTTAACAATATTAGATACATACAATGGATTCAAGATATTGCAAAAGCACATTGGCAAGAAATAGCAACCGAAGATATTTACAAAGCCTATTTTTGGGTAGTTCGCAGACATTTAGTAGACTATAAAGCATCTGCTCACTTACATGACCAGGTAAAAATAACCACCAAATTTATAAATTCGTATGGTGCCGCTGCAAAAAGCATTATACAAATGCATAATAAAAGCACTCAAAAATTATTATTAAAAGCAGAAACTACCTGGTGCCTTATGCAAACGCAAACCAAAAGACCTACTCGTGTGCCTAAAGAAATTGATGAAATTTTAAAATAAATACTAAAACATCTTTTTAAAAGTTATATTTTTATGCCTTTATAGGTAATCCTATTTTTTGCCTTACAATTCATTAAATAACTATGAAAAAGACACTATACTTTTTAACCTGTTTCACCTTTCTTTTACTTTGGAGCTCTTGCAGAAAAGACTTTAACTTCTCTCCTAGCAACGGAAACCTTAGTTTTTCAAAAGATACTGTTTATTTAGATACTGTATTTACAAACATTGGTTCTAGCACTTATAATTTAAAAGTATATAACAAAAGTAATGAAGCCATCAGCATATCTAATGTAAAATTGGCTCTAGGCGAAGATTCTGAATACCGATTAAATGTAGATGGTATTGCTGGAAAATCTTTTGAAAATGTAGAAATTCTTGCCAAAGATAGCATGTATATTTTTGTTGAAACTACCATAGACATTAACAATTTACCAAACTTAAATGATGAATTTCTATACACCGATAAAATAGAATTTGATGCAGGCAGTAATCTGCAAACCGTAGAATTAGTAACACTTGTTCAAGACGCTGTATTTATTTATCCTGATAAAGACAATACCACAGGAGTTGTTGAAACTTTAACCATAGATATTGGTGGACAGCAAATAGAAACAGATATTCAAGGTAGATATTTAGAAGCAGATGAATTAACCTTTACTAACCAAAAACCTTATGTAATTTATGGTTATGCTGCAGTACCTAACAACCAAACGTTAAACATTGAAGCTGGAGCAAGAGTACATTTTCATGCCAATTCAGGGCTTTTAGTAGCAGAAGGAGCTTCTCTACAAGTTAATGGAACCAATAGTGCAGACCAAGAAGCATTAGAAAACCAAGTGATTTTTGAAGGAGATCGACTAGAACCTGATTTTGCAGACGTACCAGGACAATGGGGAACCATTTGGTTGCTTGACGGAAGCATAAACAACACTATAAATTATGCAACTATAAAAAATGCGTCTGTAGGTATTTTATCGGAAGGAAATCCTGCAGAAGCTACAAACAAATTAACTATAAAAAATTCGCAAATCTACAACTCTAGTAACTATGGTTTTTTAGGAAGAAACACTTCTATAGAAGCTAACAATTTAGTTATTAACAACACAGGACAAACTAGTTTTGCTGCTACTTTAGGCGGAAAATACAATCTTACACACTGTACCATTGCTAATTATTGGAATAATAGTTTCCGTCAATACCCTGCTCTTCTAATTAATAATTTTCAAGAAACAGATGACGCTACGTTTTTAGCAGACTTAACCGAAGCTAATTTTAATAATTGTATTATCTACGGAAACGATAATCCTGAATTTATAATTGATGAAATAGAAGACTCTTCTGTAGTTTTTAATTTTAAATTTACAAACTGCTTAGCTCGTTTTAGCGATACAAGTAACACTTTTTCTGGAGCAAACTATGATTTTGAAGATCCTTTAAAATACGAAAACATGATTTTTAATCAAGATCCAGATTTTAGAGATTCTAGCGCGAATGATTTAATAATTGGTGAAGATTCTGCAGCAAACAACCAAGGTAATACCATCTTTGCTAGCCAGGTTCCTTTTGATATTCTAGGAGTAAATAGAACCGCTTCTCCAGACTTAGGAGCGTACCAACATATTACTTTTGAGTAGATAATAAAGATGTTGAAACTAATAATTCAAATGGTAAAACAAAATCTATTGCTACTATCCCATTTAATATTGGTTTTACCATGTCTAGATTTTACTGCTACAGCATCTCGAGCAATAGATGAAGAAAGATGTACATTATTTTTATAATGTATTTACTCCAAATTAATTTACAAACCATCTTCTTCTAATTTTCATAAAACTATGTTTAGAACTTGTTCCTCTCTTTAGCTAAAGAGAGGTGGTTCCGTTTTACAGAATCGGAGAGTTTGACCTAAAATGCGAAGCTCTTTTAACATAGAGCATCTAAACCTTATTGAAACCTATTTATAAAATTTATATAAACTCTTATTATAAAAAATAGATTTTCAATCTTTTAACTGGTTTTTTGGTATAATTATTGGTGTTTTTTTTTCATATAAACCTTTAAAACGCAATTATTATGAAATTTAAAACAGTTACATCAGCACTCTTAGTTTTATTATTCTTGTCTTTTTCAACACCAACAATTGGGCAAAACAAATCTAATTCTACTGCAAAATCTTTAGAAGCTTTGAATCTTATTTTATTATTTAATAACCTAAGTAATAACTTTAATAATAGACCTAATAAGCCCTACCTAGGTGAGATGACATTAAAAAACGGCGATTTAATTGAAGGGTATTTAAGTTTAAATAATCCTGTTGGAGATAATTACGTTGTAATATATTATACTGAAAATGACAGTAAAATTTATCCTGTTGACACTATTGACGAAGTAAAACTATACAAAACAGACAACACAACTGCAGATACCGTTTTTAAAACTATACAAAATGAAAAAGCATTATTAAGAGAAGTTTACAATAATAACAATGATGTTGCTATTTATGATACTTCTATTAGTCCTTTTAATAATGAACTTTCCGGATCTGTTTATATCAAAGAAAATGATGATTTAATTAACACATGGTTTTTCTGGACATCAGGTCCAAAACACGACTTATTACGATACATTAGAAATAAAGATGGCATTAGATATAAAAGAAAAGATTTTAAATCACTTGATGATTTATTTCAGAAAGTATAAAACACAAAAAAGCCTACTAAACAGTAGGCTTTTTTTCTTCCGCGAAAGCGAATTTATTTTTACAAGATTACGCTACAAAAAGAGGTAAATCTTGCATCATTGCATTTACTTTAATAGCAATAGTTTCTAATTTTTCTTCATCTTGGTAGTTAGTAATTACTTCATCAATTAAAGCAACAATACCTTCCATATCTCCTTCTTTTAAACCTCTAGTGGTAATTGCTGGTGTACCAATACGTATTCCTGAAGTTACAAATGGGCTTTTATCATCAAAAGGAACCATGTTTTTATTTACTGTAATATCTGCTTTTACTAAGGCTTGTTCTGCATCTTTACCTGTAATGTTTTTGTTACGTAAATCTATTAGCATCATGTGGTTATCTGTACCACCAGAGATAATATTATAATCTCTTTTTACTAAAGCTTCTGCCATGGCAGCTGCATTTTTCTTTACTTGTAACATATAATGCATGTACTCTTCGGTAAGTGCTTCACCAAATGCAATTGCTTTTGCTGCAATAATATGCTCTAATGGTCCTCCTTGATTTCCTGGAAAAACAGCAGAATTTAAAAGCGAAGACATTTTACGTAAGCTTCCGTTTTTTAATTTTAAACCAAATGGGTTATCAAAATCTTGACCCATCATAATCATTCCACCTCTTGGTCCACGTAATGTTTTATGTGTAGTTGTAGTTACAATATGACAATGTGGTAAAGGATCATTTAAAATTCCTTTTGCTATTAATCCTGCAGGATGAGAAATATCTGCAACTAAAATGGCTCCAACAGCATCTGCTATTTCACGAAAACGTTTAAAGTCCATATCACGAGAATATGCCGAAGCACCTGCAATAATTAACTTTGGTTTTTCACGTTCTGCTACTTCTGCAACATGATCATAATCTATTAATCCTGTTTCTTTATCTACTCCGTAAAATACAGGGTTGTATAATTTACCAGAAAAATTAACTGAAGACCCATGGGTTAAGTGTCCTCCATGAGACAAATCAAAACCTAAAATAGTATCACCAGGATTTAAACAAGCAAAAAATACAGCTGTATTTGCTTGGCTACCAGAGTGAGGTTGTACGTTTACGTAAGCTGCACCAAATAAAGCTTTTGCTCTATCTATTGCTAATTGCTCTACTTCATCAACTACTTCACAGCCTCCATAATACCTTTTACCAGGATATCCTTCTGCATATTTATTAGTTAATACAGAACCTGCAGCTTCCATTACTTGGTTGCTTACAAAGTTTTCTGAAGCTATAAGTTCAATACCTTCTAGTTGTCTTTCTTTTTCGGCTTGAATAAGTTCAAAGATTTGTTCGTCGCGTTGCATAAATATTATTTTTAAATTTCCTTCTTAAAGGAAATCTAGTTAAAGTTAAAAATTTATCAAAAATAAGAATTACATTAGTTAAATACATCAAAAAACATATATTTACTTCGAGATTGTTATTTTTTTTTAATACAATCTCTTTGAACCGGCTTTTATGTTTTAAAAATTAGTATTAAAATAAAAAGTTATGTAGGTTTACGTAGATTTAACAAACATTTAATTACAAAAAAATATGCCAATTTCAGCTAATAATCCAGATAGAACGTCCTGGTTGCATGTAGATAAAAATTCAGATTTCCCTATTCAAAACATTCCTTTTGGAGTTTTTCTTACAAGAGATGACATTATTACCATAGGAACTAGAATTGGAGATACAGCAATAGATTTAGGAGCTTTACACCAATTAGGTTACTTTGAAGGTATTCCGTTAACCGATGATATTTTTCTTCAAGACACTTTAAATGATTTTATTGCAGACGGAAGACAAACCTGGAGAGCTGTACGTAATAGAATTGCAGAAATTTTTGATGCTGAAAATGATGTGCTTAAAAACAATGTAAAGCATAAAGAAATTGTTTTGTTTCGTTTAGATGAAATTGAAATGCAATTACCAGTTCAAATTGGTGATTATACCGATTTTTATTCTAGTATAGAGCATGCTACTAACGTTGGTACCATGTTTAGAGACCCAAACAATGCATTATTACCAAACTGGTTACACATTCCTGTTGGATATCATGGTAGAAGCTCTTCTATTATTCCTTCTGGAATTCCTATTCATAGACCTCAAGGGCAAACCTTACCTGCTGGCGCAACAGAGCCTGTGTTTGGACCAAGTAAATTGGTAGATTTTGAATTAGAAATGGCTTTTATTACTACTGATGCTAATGATTTAGGAGAACCAATTCCTATTGAAGAAGCAGAGGAATATATTTTTGGATTGGTTTTATTTAATGACTGGTCTGCACGTGATATTCAAAAATGGGAGTACGTGCCATTAGGTCCGTTTTTAGCAAAAAGTTTTGCTTCTTCTATTTCACCTTGGATTGTTACCTTAGATGCTTTAGAACCATACAGAGTAGAAAGTCCTAAACCATTAAAAAAACAATTAGACTATTTACAATATAAAGGTAAAAAGAGTTTTGATATTAATTTAGAAGTTGCCATACAACCACAAAAAGCAAAAGAAACGGTTGTAAGTAAATCTAACTTTAAGCACTTATACTGGAACATGGCACAACAGTTAGCACACCATACTATAAATGGATGTCCTGTAAATTCTGGTGATATGATGGGAAGCGGAACTATTTCTGGCCCTACACCTGATAGTTATGGTTCTATGTTAGAAATTACATGGAGAGGTGAAAAGCCTATTACAATGAAAGATGGCACCGAACGCAAATTTATTAATGATAACGATACCGTTATTATGAGAGGTTATTGTGATAAAGACGGAACTAGAATTGGTTTTGGTGAAGTAAGTAATAAATTACTACCTATATTTAATCCTAAAAAAGTTAAATAATATTAAATCACTTAAAATAAAAAAAGCGACCAATTGGTCGCTTTTTTTATAGGCTTAAATGTTTTTATTTATTTAGACCACTCAGCAATAGATTCTGTATTCATTTTAACATAATCTGCATTACCTGCTTTTTCTGCTAATGCTAAAGAAGCTTGAGCTGCTTTAATAGCTCCTTTTTTATCTCCTAGTTTTGCATAGATTAAGGCTTGTCTTCTTAATTGCCAAAATTTAGGATCGTCTTTTGTCATTTCAACTACTTTATCAATCCAAACTTTAGCCTTATTAAGATCCTTTCCTTCTTCTAAATAATATGCAGCAGCAGCATAGTAATCTCCTGCTCCTGGTCCTGCCATTACTTTTTCAATGCTTTCTGTTACAGCTGCATCTGTTGGTACTGTAAACGGAACACCAACATAGGTTTTTTCCCAAATAAACTCTAACGTTCCTCCACTATTAGATAGGTTATTAATATCTATAGTAAACGTTTCTACATTAAAAGGTATTTCATGAACCTCTGCAGTAACTCGTGCAGCTACTTTAGTTTCATCTAATTCTGCTGGTGCTCCTCCTCCTGCATAATCCGTATAGAAAATAACATCCCATGAGGCTGCTTGCGGTATAACAAATATAGCATATGCACCAGCTTTAAGTACTTTTCCTGCTACAGTAATATCGTTGTTAAATGTAATTTTTGTTCTTAAGTTTGCTCCTGCTCTCCATACTTTTCCAAAAGGTACAAGGTCACCAAATACTTTTCTTCCTTTTACTCCAGGGCGTGAATATTCAAATGTAAAATCTGTTAATCCTACCTTCTGTTCTACCTTACTAAACGGGCTTGGTTGCGGGGTTTTAATTTGTGCATTTACCGATAAAGAAAAAGTAAATACCAATGCAATTAATAAAAGTTTTTTCATAGTTAATGTATTAATGGTTGATAATATTTTGCTATAAAATTACACATTAACTAAACCTTAACTGTTAATAAAAGCTTAAATAAAGGCAGTTTTGCATATAAAACTACTATTATAGACATTATAATTTTTCAATACAAAAATTGTATTTTTATAAATAAACCAAGGTTTTTATGTGCTTTTAATAATTCATATAAATATTATTTATAACACTATAAATTATTTGTCTAATTATATTTTAATTAAGTTAGACATTTTTTGTATATTTACTTATAATTATAAAAATTATGACAAGAAAAAAAGCAATTACAGATACAGATATTATTTCTTTTTACATGGATTATATCTTAGAAAACAATAAAAAACCAAATACTGTATATCAGTTTGCAAAAGCACATGATATTACAGAAGAAACGTTCTATAAACATTTTGCTTCTTTTAAGGTTTTAGAAGCATCTATTTTTAGTGCCTTCTATAAAAATACTTTAAACGCATTAGCTAAAAGTGAAGATTACAAATCATTTGACGCTAGAAACAAGCTAATAAGTTTCTATTATACTTTTTTTGAAAATTTAACAGCAAACAGAAGCTATGTTTTATTTGTATTACATGAAAACAAAAACAGCTTCAAAGGTTTACAAATGCTTTCTCAATTAAAGTATCATTTTTTAGAGTATATAGCATCTCTAGAAATAGAAACTATAGATGTACCACAAAAACAAATACAGCAAATTCAAAATAAAGCGTTAAAAGAATCTGCTTGGATGCAACTTTTACTAACCATAAAATTTTGGATGGAAGATACATCTGCATCCTTTGAAAAAACAGATGTTTTGATTGAAAAATCGGTTAACACAAGTTTTGATATTTTAAATATCACTCCTTTAAAGAGTGTTATGGACTTAGGTAAATTTTTGTTTAAAGAAAAAGCAAATATGAGCTCATGAAAACAATAGATAAAATACCTATTTCAAAAATACAACGTGCATCTAAACTAGTTAGTACAGGTGCTAAAGTTGGTGTAAACTATATTAAATATTATGGCGATAAAATGGTGAATTCTACAGAAGAAGCCAAAGATAGACTTAATAAAAACAATGCAGAAGATATTTATGATAGCTTAAAACAGCTTAAAGGAAGCGCTTTAAAAGTAGCACAAATGCTAAGCATGGAAAAAAGCTTATTACCACAAGCCTATGTAGAAAAGTTTTCACTTTCTCAATTTTCTGTTCCTCCACTATCACCAGCCTTAGTTATAAAAACATTTAAACAATACTTTGGTAAAGAGCCAAACCAGTTGTTTGATACCTTTAATGCTACTTCTGTAAATGCTGCTAGTATTGGGCAAGTACATGTTGCAGAAAAAAATGGCAAGAAACTTGCAGTAAAGATTCAGTATCCTGGCGTGGCAGAAAGTATTTCAACCGATTTAGCTATGGTAAAACCTATAGCAATGAGCATGTTTAATATAAAAGGAAAAGATTCGGATAAATATTTTAAAGAAGTAGAAACCAAACTTATTGAAGAAACCAATTATATTTTAGAAATTGAGCAAAGTAAAGAGGTTGCTAAAGCATGTGCACACATACCAAATCTATTATTTCCTCAATATTATGAAGAGTTATCTTCTGATAGAATTATTACTATGGATTATATGCAGGGTAAACACCTGTCAGAATTTACAGCTATAAACCAAGATACTGACAAAGCAAATCAAGTAGGTCAGGCACTTTGGGATTTTTACATGTATCAAATTCATAAATTAAAAAAGGTACACGCAGATCCGCATCCTGGAAATTTTTTAGTTTCTGAAGAAGGAAAACTAATTGCTTTAGATTTTGGTTGCATGAAACATATTCCAGATTCCTTTTACGTTCCTTATTTTGAACTAGCTAAAAAAGAAAACATCAATAATCAAGAACTATTTCTTTCTAAACTATACGAACTTGAAATTTTAAAAGAAGAAGATAACAAGGAAGAAGTTGCATTTTTTACAGAAATGTTTCACAAAATGCTAAGCCTTTTTGCTAAACCTTTACAAGGAGAAACTTTCGATTTTTCAGACGAATATTTCTTTAAAGAAATAGCTGCTTTAGGTGAACATTATTCTAAAAACACAGAATTAAGAAAAATGAATGGAAACAGAGGTTCTAAACATTTTATTTATATCAACAGAACCTTTTTTGGGCTTTATAACTTAATGTTTGATTTAAAAGCACAAAATATAAAAATCAATAATTTTTACACCCTTTAAAAAATGAATATTCTTGTAACAGGAGCTACTGGCTACATTGGCAAACGCCTGATACCTTTATTAGTAAATGAAGGGCATCATGTTATTTGCGCTGTTAGAGACAAATTACGTGCAGATAAAAGCTACTTACAAGAAGAACAAATAGAAATTATTGAGGTTGATTTTTTAAAACCAGAAACCTTAAAAAACATTCCTAAACAAATTGATGCTGCGTATTACCTTATTCATTCTATGTCTAATACCTCAAACGATTTTGAAAAATTAGAACAAGAATGCGCCTATAATTTTAAATCATCTCTAGAAAAAACACAGGTACAGCAAGTCATTTACTTAAGTGGTATTACCAATGATAATAAGCTATCTAAGCACCTTAAATCGCGTAAAAACGTAGAAAACACCTTACAATCTAACCAATATGCATTAACCGTATTTAAAGCTGGTATAATTGTAGGTTCTGGTAGTTCTTCTTTTGAAATTATTAGAGATTTAGTAGAAAAACTACCTTTTATGATTGCTCCTAAATGGCTAAACACAAAAACACAACCATTGGCAGTACGTGATGTACTTTCTTTTTTATTAAAAAGTCTAGGAAACCAAAAAACACATAATAAATCTTTTGATATTTTTGGACCTGAAGTTTTAACTTATAAGCAAATGCTTTTGCAGTTTGCAGAGGTAAGACAACTTAAAAGATACATTTTTACAGTTCCTGTAATGACACCAAAACTTTCATCTTATTGGTTATATTTTGTAACCTCAACATCCTACAAACTAGCCACTAACCTTGTAGACAGTATGGGAGTTGAAATTATAGGAAAACAAAGTGATATAAATACTATTTTAAACGTACAACCTTTAAGCTATAAAGAAGCGGTTGCATTGGCTTTTGAAAAAATTGAGCAAAATAGTATTGTTTCTAGCTGGAAAGATTCTTTCATTAGTAGCGGAAGACTAAAAAATAATTTTCACAAGTATATTAACGTACCTAAATACGGTTGCTTTAAAGACTATAAAGAACTCAAAATAAAAAACAGTAAAAAAACTTTAGATAAAATTTGGTCTATTGGTGGAAAAACAGGCTGGTACTATGGAAATTTTCTTTGGAAAATTAGAGGATATCTAGATAAACTTTTTGGTGGTATTGGCTTAAGACGTGGCAGAACCAGTACAACAGATTTAAATACTGGTGATGCACTAGATTTTTGGCGTGTGATTTATGCAGATAAAGAAAAACAAAAACTACTGCTCTTTGCTGAAATGAAATTACCTGGTGAAGCCTGGTTAGAATTTAAAATAGAAGACAACCTTTTAAAGCAAACCGCAACGTTTAGACCTAGAGGAATACTAGGCAGACTATATTGGTATAGCGTATTACCTTTTCACGGTTTTATTTTTAAAGGAATGATAAAAAAACTAAACGAATAATAACAACAAATAACGAACAATTAAAAACAAGAAGTTATGGATTTAATAAACAAAGCATTAAAATTTGAAAAACAAAAACTAAGCTCTTTAAGCACAAGCGATAGAGTTAAAATTTCTAGAGAAGCAAAATCGCTTATCTTAAGTTTAAACGAAATTTATAAGGTAAAAAAAGATAAAGAAATCATGGATATCATGAAAAGACTTACAGCTATTAAAGTAAAAGTTGAAAAAAGATTAAAAGGAAAACCTTTAACTGCTTAAAATGAAAACCTATATAATAATTGGTGGCAGCAAAGGTATTGGCAAGGCTTTTATTGAAAATTTTATTGAAGAAAATAAAATTATTAATATAAGCAGGACTACACCTAACCTAAAACATCACAATCTTACACATTATGATTGTGATGTTTTGGCAGATGATTTGCCTGAAATAGAACATGCAGATGGCTTAATTTATTGTCCTGGAAGTATAAATCTAAAACCAATTAGTAGGTTAAAAATTGAAGATTTTAAAGTCGATTTTGAAATAAATGTTATTGGAGCTGTAAAAACTATTCAGCACTATTTACCTGCTTTAAAAAAGAGCAACCAAGCGGCTATTGTATTATTTAGTACTGTAGCATCAAAATTAGGTATGCCTTATCATGCAAGTATTGCAACCGCAAAATCTGCTGTTGAAGGTTTGGTAAAATCTCTTGGTGCAGAATTAGCTCCTAATATTAGAATAAATGGAATAGCTCCTACGGTTACCAATACAGAGCTTGCTTCAAAATTATTGCGAAATGATAAAATGATAGCAAATATTACAGAACGTCATCCTTTAAAAAATTACCTGCAACCAAAAGAGGTTGCAGAAATGGCAGGTTTTTTACTTTCTAATAAAGCGGCTTCTATGTCGGGGCAAATTTTTGAAATGGATTACGGAATAGTTTCGTTTAAAATATAAACAATGAAATATTTAATAATCACTTGCATTATGTTAAACTTATTTAATAAAACGCAAAACCCTTCTGCTACATCTATCTATGATATAAAAATAAATAATTTAGAAGGTAAGCCTATTGATTTAGCAGATTATAAAGACAAAATGATACTTTTAGTTAATGTAGCTTCAGAATGTGGTTTTACAGGTCAATATGAAGATCTTCAAAAACTATATGACACCTATCAAGATAAATTAATGGTCATTGGTGTTCCTTGTAATCAATTTGGTGGTCAAGAATCTGGTACAGCAAATGAAATTCAAAATTTTTGTCAAAAAAATTATGGTGTTACCTTTTTAATGACTGAAAAAATAGAAGTTAAAGGTAGCAACCAACACCCTCTCTATAAATGGTTAACCTCTAGAGATTTAAACGAAAAATCTAATTCTACCGTAAAATGGAATTTTCAAAAATACCTCATTAATACAGATGGACAATTGGTAGATTACTATTATTCTATGACAAAACCATTGAGTAATAAAATTACAAAACATTTAAAATAGCACATTATGTTCGGATTATTTAAAAGGAAAACTAAAGCCGAAAAGCTTCAGGAAAAATACAACAAGTTAATGAAACAATGGCATGAACTATCTAGTACAAACAGAGCAGAAAGTGACAAAAAATATACAGAAGCTAATGCTATTTTAGAACAAATAGAAAACCTAAAAAAAGCTTAATATGCCCTTTTACAAAGTATTAATCTCTTTTTTAATTTTAAATTTTGGAGCGCTAGGTCTTGGCAGCTGGTTAATGAATAATGGACCAAGAAGTGCATGGTATATGCAATTAAATCAAGCACCTTGGACACCTCCTGGTTGGGTTTTTGGTGTAGCATGGACACTTATAATGATATGCTTTTCTATTTATATGGCACAGTTGTATTTAAAATTCCCTACAAAAGAAGTTATAACGCTATTCGCATTACAATTTATACTAAATGTAATGTGGAACTATGTTTTCTTTAACCAACACTTGATACTAATAGGCTTTTTAGTTATTATACTACTAACCATATTAGTTTGCTATTTCTTTTTTAAATTTAATGTAATACAAACTAAATATTTACTATTACCATACATTATTTGGCTATGCATTGCAACTTCGTTAAATGGGTATATACTTATAAATAACTAATGAAAATTTATACATTACATAAAAAGCAAAAACTACCTATATCTGTAGATACAGCATGGCAATTTCTTTCAGACCCTAAAAACCTTAAAGTAATTACTCCAGATTATATGAGTTTTAATATTCTTTCTGGAGCAGATAGACCTATGTATGCAGGACAGATAATACAATATATTGTTACTCCTATTTTAGGTATTAAAACCAAATGGGTTACAGAAATTACACATAAAGTAGACAAACAGTACTTTGTAGACGAACAGCGTTTTGGTCCATACGCATTATGGCACCATAAACATTTTATTAAAGAAATTGAAGGTGGCATTGAAATGGAAGACATTATAGACTATAAAGTACCTTTTGGCTTTATTGGTCAGTTCGTGCAACCATTTCTTGTAAAACCTAAACTAAATGAAATTTTTGAATACCGAAAAGAAAAACTAGAATCCCTTTTTGGAACCTACCCATCATGAAAGAATCTATTACTATTTTTTGGTTAAGACGTGATTTAAGATTGCAAGACAATGCAGGTTTATTTCATGCCTTACAAACAGGAAAACCTGTATTACTTTTATTTATTTTTGATACAGAAATACTAGAACACTTGCCAAAAACGGATGCTCGTGTTACTTTTATTTATAACACGCTACAAAACTTAAATAAAGAACTACAAACTAAATACAACAGTAGTATTGCTATGTATTTTGGTACACCTCTAGAAGTGTACAAAAAATTAACAGCATCTTACCATATAGATTCTGTGTATACAAACAGAGATTACGAACCATACGCCAAACAACGTGACACAGAAATAGCAGCCTTTTTAAAAACTAAAAACATAAATTTTAAAACCTTTAAAGACCATGTTATTTTTGAGAAAAATGAAATAGTAAAAAAAGATGGCAAGCCCTATTTAGTATATACACCTTACATGAAATTATGGAAGGCTACTTATAAATTAAAAAATATAGAAACCTATAATTCTATTGGCTTACTTAACCATTTAATTAAAGAAAAAAACCTCCCTTCTTTAAGTTTAAAAGCAATTGGTTTTACTCCTTCTAATCAAGAGATAAAACCATATAAAGTAACACCAACACTAATTAAAAGTTACGAGGCTACTAGAAATTTTCCCGCACAAGATAGTACTTCAAGGTTAGGTCCACATTTAAGATTTGGAACGGTTAGTATTCGTGAAATGGTACAAAAAGCGGTAGCTGAAACCAATGAAATATTTTGGCAAGAATTAATATGGAGAGAATTTTTTATACAGATTCTTTGGCATTTTCCGCAAACACTTACTTCTAGTTTTAAACCGCAATATGACAATATTAAATGGCGAAATAACGAAGAAGAGTTTAAACTTTGGTGTCAAGGTAAAACAGGGTATCCGTTAGTAGATGCAGGCATGAGGCAGTTAAATAAAACAGGTTTTATGCACAATAGAGTACGTATGCTTGTTGGTAGTTTTTTATGCAAGCATTTATTAATAGATTGGCGATTAGGTGAAGCGTATTTTGCTGAAAAATTACACGATTATGAAATGGCTAGCAATATAGGCAATTGGCAATGGGTTGCTGGTTGCGGTGTGGATGCTGCTCCTTATTTTCGAATATTTAATCCTACCACACAAATAACAAAATTTGATAAAAACCTAGAATATATCAAAAAATGGGTTCCAGAGTTTCAAGAAATTACCTACTCTAAACCCATAGTAGAACATAAAGAAGCAAGAGAGCGTTGTTTACGTGTTTACAAAGAAGCCTTAAACACTCATTAACAACACATTAATGCATTTTTACATCAAATTTTATTAACTTTAAGTAAACAACATTAAACAATAATAAGATGGAAACTAGAGATGTAGCTAAAAAATGGGCACAAATGTGTAGAGAAGGAAAAAACCTGGAATGCGTAAATGAGCTGTATGCCGAAAATGTAGTAAGCAGAGAAATGCCAGGAATGCCTGGTGAAATAGTAAAAGGAAAACAAAATGTTTGGAACAAAAGTAAAGAATGGTTAGATAATGTTAAAGAAATACATTCTAGCGCAATAACAGACCCTGTAGTTGCTGGTAATCATTTTACTTCTAAAATGGATTTTGATGTAACCTTTAAAGATCGTGGAAGACAGAAAATGGAAGAAGTAGCAGTTTATGAAGTAAAGAATGGTAAAATTGCTAATGAGCAATATTTTTATAATATAGAGTAACGGTATATTATAAAACAAAAAAGCTTCAATGTAACCATCGAAGCTTTTTTTTATATAAATAAGTTTAGGTTTTAATCTATACGTTCAATCTTTGCTCCAATGGCACGAAGACGTTCATCTATATTTTCATAACCTCTATCTATTTGTTCTATATTTTGAATAGTAGATGTTCCTTTTGCAGAAAGTGCTGCAATTAATAAAGATACACCAGCACGAATATCTGGAGAAGTCATAGTTGTTGCTTTTAATGTAGATTTATAATCATGACCAATCACTGTGGCACGATGCGGATCACAAAGTATTATTTTTGCTCCCATATCTATCAATTTATCTACAAAGAATAAGCGAGATTCAAACATTTTTTGATGTATTAATACACTTCCTCTGGCTTGTGTTGCTACCACTAAAATAATACTTAATAAATCTGGAGTAAATCCTGGCCAAGGCGCATCAGAAATAGTTAAAATAGAACCATCAATAAAGCTTTGTATTTCATAACCATCAGTATGTGCAGGTATATGTATATCATCTCCTTGTTTTTCAACAGTAATACCTAGTTTTCTAAAGGTTTCAGGAATTAATCCTAAATCATTCCAGGATACATTAGTAATGGTTAACTCACTTTTTGTCATAGCAGCAAGACCAATCCAACTACCAATTTCAATCATATCCGGAAGCATTCTATGCTCTGTTCCGCCAAGAGCGTCAACACCTTCAATAATAAGCATGTTAGAACCAACACCACTTATATTGGCTCCCATTCTGTTTAACATTTTACATAACTGCTGTAAATACGGTTCGCAAGCAGCATTGTAAATAGTAGTTTGTCCTTCTGCTAAAACAGCAGCCATTAAAATATTAGCTGTTCCTGTTACTGAAGCTTCTTCAAGTAACATGTATGTTCCTTTTAGTTTTTTAGCTTCTACACCATAAAACTGTTCTTCTCTACTATAGCCAAATTTAGCACCAAGCTTAATTAAGCCTTCAAAATGAGTATCTAAACGGCGACGACCAATTTTATCACCTCCTGGTTTTGGAATGTATCCTTTACCAAAACGTGCTAAAAGTGGGCCTACAATCATAATAGATCCTCTTAAACCACGACCATCAATTTTAAATTGGTCAGATTCTAAATATTCTAAATTTACCTCATCTGCTTGAAAACTATAAGAACCTTTACCTAGTTTATTGATTTTTACACCAAGTTTTTTTAATAGGTTTATTAATTTATTAACATCTACAATATCTGGTATATTGTTAATTGTTACTAATTCTGGAGTTAATAATACAGCACATAAAATTTGTAAGGCTTCATTTTTTGCTCCTTGAGGTTGTATTTTTCCTTTTAATTGGTGACCTCCTTCAATTTTAAATGTTCCCATAAAATACTAGTAGCGTTTTCTGTTTCGGTTTTGGTTACTACCTCCTTTTTTGTGATGCGTTTTCTTTGTGTTGGTATTGTTATATTTCTTCTTGCTTCGTAATAATGAAGATGCATCAGATAAATCTTCATTTGTTCCTTTTAAATTAATTTTACCGTTAGATAAATCATATAAGTGATTAAAAATCACATCATCTTCAACAGTATCTTTATTCCAATTTAAAAAACACTTTTTCATGTGGTTAGCAATAGTAAAAACTAAAGCTTCTTTCATTTCTCCTTCTTCCCAAGTTAGTGCTACATCAATCATGGTTTTTATATTATTACCATAAAATCTATATTTTGGAAAATTTTGAGGATATTTTAATGGTTCAGGACTAGCATATACTTCTTCTCTCGAAGGTTTTGGGTATGGCGAGTCTACATCTAAATCAAAATCTGCCATTATAAATAGCTGATCCCAAAGTTTATGTTGAAAATCTGGAACGTCACGTAAATGTGGTTGCATGTTACCCATTACAGATATAATGGCTTTTACTAACTTATTACGTTCTTCTTTGGTTTCTCGTGTTTTAGCATGATTAATCATTTTCTGCATATGTCTTCCATATTCAGGAATAATTAAATGTTCACGCTCTGTGTTATATTCTAAATTATCTATCAAAATTTAAGTGTAGAGTTATATTAATTGCACGTAGTTATTATGCTTGTGCAAAGTACAAAAAATATTTAAAGGCTAATAACTCCTTCTACATTTTCTGCAACTTCTTTATATTTTGCTATTACTACTTTAGGATCTCTCATTAATACATTTACAGAAACGCTGGTATACTTACCGTTTTTAGATTCTATAGTATTAATTACAGCTCCCATATTATTAAATAAAGCTTCAATTTCTGCTATTTTATGTATATCAGATTTTACTATAAATTTATATAAGTACTCTGATGGCCAAGATGCAGTATCATACAATTGTGCTTCTAGTTTTTTATAAAATGCTTCTGGGTTTTGTTTTTCGCTCATGATTAAAAAGTATGTTGTAAAGATACAGTTTCCTTTACATTTTTTATTTATAATTTAAATTACGATTTTTACACCCAAAACCTTGCCAAAATTGAATACTAAAAAAATTGTTATAACTGGAGGACCAGGAACAGGAAAAACTTCTATAATTAATGAGCTTACAAAACGAGGCCATGATTGTATTGAAGAAATATCTAGACAAATTACCTTAAAAGCTCGTGAAGATGGTATTGAGCAGCTATTTCTTACTGAGCCTTTGCTCTTTAGCGAGATGCTACTTAAAGGAAGAAAAAAACAGTTTATTGAAGCTGATGCCATAAATAAAAACTTTGTTTTTTTAGACAGAGGTATTCCTGACGTTTTGGCTTACATGGATTTTATAGGTGACACCTATCCGCAAGAATTTACAGATGCTTGTAAAGAGAATATTTATGATCATGTTTTTATTTTAGCTCCTTGGCAAGAAATATTTAGTAGCGATAGTGAACGTTATGAAAATTTTGAACAAGCAATTGAAATACACAAACACTTATTAAACACCTATAAAACATACAATTATAGTTTATTAGATGTACCTTTTGGTTCTGTAGAAAGCAGAGCCGACTTTATATTAAATGTGGTAAAAGCATTGTAATGCAACATGCAATAAACATATTAGAACGTTATTGGAACTTTACTAGTTTTAGACCTTTTCAAGAAGACATTATTAATGCTGTAATAGCAGGAGAAGATGTTATGGCGCTAATGCCAACTGGAGGAGGAAAGTCTTTATGTTTTCAAATTCCTGCTTTAGCAAAAGAAGGTATTTGTATTGTAGTTTCTCCATTAATTGCTTTAATGAAAAACCAAGTACAAGCTTTAACAGACAAAGGCATTAAAGCTATTGCACTAACAAGTGGTATACATTATAAAGATTTAGATACCCTTTTAGATAATTGTATTTATGGTAATTATAAGTTTTTATACCTATCTCCTGAACGTTTAGAGCAAGAATTAGTGCAAGACAGAATAAGACAAATGAATGTTAACCTTATTGCTGTAGATGAAGCGCACTGTATCTCACAATGGGGAAATGATTTTAGGCCATCTTATAAAAATATAGAGTTACTAAGACAGTTAAAACCTAGCACCAACTGTATCGCTCTTACTGCTTCGGCAACCCCTCTAGTAGTAGACGACATTGTAAAAGAGCTTGATTTTATTAGTCCTAAAATATTTAAACAATCTTTTGCAAGACCCAACCTAGCCTACATGGTTTTTCATGAAGATGATAAATACTATAAAATGGAAAGCATTTTAAAAAAACAAAATGCACCTTCTATAATATATGTAAGAAACAGAAAAGCAACGGTAGAAATTAGCAACCAACTAGCGCAACAAAATATAAGCGCTACTTTTTATCATGGAGGACTTAGTAATACCGAAAAAGATAATAGCCTAAACAACTGGTTACAAAACAAAAAACAAGTAATGGTTGCTACCAATGCCTTTGGTATGGGAATAGATAAACCAGACGTAAAAACAGTTATTCACCTTAATTTACCTGAAAGTATGGAGAGTTACTTTCAAGAAGCTGGGCGTGCAGGAAGAAATGGTAAAAAAGCATTTGCTGTTATTTTAAAAAATAATAGTGATGAGGCTTTAATTAAAAATCAATTTTTAGACTCCTTACCTACTGTAGATTTTGTAAAGTTGGTGTATAGAAAGCTATGTAGCTATTTTCAAATATCTTATGGTGAAGGTATTGATACCACACATCAATTTAACTTTAACCAGTTTTGCAAAACCTATAAATTTAATACCCTTTTATGCTATAATGCGGTTCAGTTTTTAGACAGAACAAGTGTTATTAGTTTATCTAAACAATTTCATAGGCAAACTCTAGTACAATTTATAATTAGTAACGCCAGTTTATTTTCTTATTTAAAAAACAACCACCACTTAAGCTTAGTTGTAAAATCTATACTAAGAACTTATGGAGGTATTTTTGATCAAGAAATAAAAATAAACACAACATTAATAGCAGACAAAGCGTCGGTTAATGAAAATATAGTATTAAAAGTACTGGCACAATTAGAAAAAGATGAAATAATATCACTAAATGCATCAAAAACAGATGCCGAAATTACTTTTATAGTACCTAGAGAAGATGAAAAAACTATAAATATAATAGCTAGTATTTTAAAACAACAAAATAAGTTAAAACAAGAACAAGTAGCCGCTGTATTACACTACGTAAAAAATAACGACCTTTGTAAAAGCATACAACTACTTAACTATTTTGGCGAGAAAGATGCAGAACCTTGCGGAATTTGCTCTGTATGCATTACCAAAAAAACTCCTGTTATTCACGATACAAAAACTATTAAAAACGCTATTATTAATCTGCTTGAAAGCCAAGATTTATCATCAAGAGCATTAAATAAAAAATTACCTTTTTCTGAAAAAGAAATTAATAATATGATACAGCTATTATTAGAACATCATATTATTATAATAACAAAAACAAACACCTACAAATTAGCACATTTATAATGAAAGATTTAAGAATTATATTTATGGGAACTCCAGACTTTGCAGTTGCCACTTTACAAACATTAGTAGAAAACAACTATAATATTGTTGGTGTTATTACAGCGCCAGACAAACCTGCTGGTCGTGGTAGAAAACTTAACGAGTCTGCAGTAAAGCAATATGCAAAATCACAAGATTTAAAGATACTGCAACCTACTAATTTAAAAGCTACATCATTTACAGAAGAGTTAGCTGCTTTAAAAGCAAACCTACATATAGTAGTTGCATTTAGAATGCTACCCAAAGTAGTTTGGCAAATGCCAGAATATGGTACTTTTAATTTACACGCTTCTTTATTACCTAATTATAGAGGTGCTGCGCCAATTAATTGGGCAATTATTAATGGCGAAACAAAAACAGGTGTATCTACATTTTTTATAGACGAAAAAATAGATACAGGTGAAATGATTTTGCAAGAAGAAATTTTAATTGAAGAAAACGAAAACGCAGGAAGCCTACACGATAAATTAATGCACTTAGGAAGCCAACTAGTTTTAAAAACAGTTTCGCTTATAGCAGAAGGAAATGTAAAAACCACACCACAACCTGAAAATGCCGAAATAAAAACGGCATATAAGTTAAATAAAGACAATTGTAAAATAGATTTTAATGACAGCTTAAATAATATTTATAATAAAGTACGAGGATTAAGTCCATATCCAGCCGCTTGGTGTGTTTTACAAAATAATGAAGAAACGCTAGACATTAAAATTTATGCAGCAGAAAAAGAGCTAGACACACACACTATAGAAGTAGGAAAAGTTATAACTACCAAAAAAGAGATAAAGGTTTCTGTTAAAGAAGGTTACTTAATTATTAAAGAAATTAAGCTTCCTGGAAAACGAAAAATGGAAGCAAAAGCACTTTTAAATGGTTATAATTTTGATACAAACGCAAAAATGCTGTAAAGCCTTGTGCCTATTGACTTGTTAAAAATTTGAAAAAAAGAAGCATCTTTATTAACAAAACTTAAAAGTTATTAACAAAAACACCTATTTCCCTTGCTATTACTTGCATGGTATGAATTTCCGTATAATTTTGTAGAGGATATAACAATAATGTTTAACCAACAAATTAATAATTAAAATTAATATTATGAACAAAACAGATTTAATCGATGCAATGGCAGAACACGCTGGAATTACTAAAGCAGCTTCAAAAAAAGCTTTAGAATGTGCGTTAATAGAAATTGAAGGTGCTTTACAAAAAGGTAACAGAGTTTCTTTAGTAGGATTTGGATCTTGGTCAGTTTCTAAAAGAGCTGCAAGAGATGGAAGAAACCCTCAAACAGGAGAAACTATAAAAATTAAAGCTAAAAATGTTGTTAAGTTTAAAGCAGGATCAGATTTATCTAACGCTGTAAACTAATTCTTTTTTAGAATATTATAAAAAACCTTCTTAAAATAAGAAGGTTTTTTTTTATGTTATGCTTAATAAATATTGGTTTATTAATAAAATTTTATTAGATTTAATTAGCTAAAATCAATCTTTATGATCTCAATCAAACCAAAAAAAGGAAATCTGCTCATTGCAGAGCCTTCTATTATTGGAGACATGGCCTTTAACAGGTCTATAGTTTTACTAGCAGACCACAACAAAGAAGGTTCTATTGGTTTTATTTTAAATAAACCTCTAGAATACTCTATTCATGATCTTATTCCAGAAATTAATGCTAATTTTAAAGTATATAATGGAGGTCCTGTAGAGCAGGATAATCTTTATTTTATACATAAAGTACCAGACCTAATACCTAATAGTATAGAAATTTCTTTAGGTATATATTGGGGAGGAGACTTTAATAAAGTGGCAGAACTTATTGCAGACAATAAATTAAACGAAAAACATATTAGATTCTTTTTAGGATATTCTGGGTGGCAAGAAAACCAACTAGAAGATGAACTAAAATCTAATTCATGGGTAGTTACTGAAAACGTCTACAAAAAAGAAATTATTGAAAAAGATTGTCAAGCTTTCTGGAAAGAAAAAATGTTAGAGTTTGGTGGCGAATATAGTATTTGGTCTAATGCACCAGAAAACCCTAGTCTTAATTAGACAATCTAATTTTTACATTTAGTTTTTTTACTAAATTTTCTGCTACAGCTTTATTAAATTCTTTTTTTCTGTATTTAGATATAGATTGTATTCCTGTTATAACATTTGTTATAAACAACTCATCTGCTTTTTGTAATTCAAAAGGAGAAATAGAAACCTCTTCTAAAGTATATTCAGGTATTAAATTAATAATTTCAATAATTTGCTTACGCATAATACCTTTTAAACAACCATCTGCTAAAGGTGGTGTTTTAATTGTATTTCCTTTTACAAGAAATAAATTTCCATTTAAAGCTTCTACTACATTTTTATTGGTATTTAAGAGCAAACAATTATTTAAATTATTTTCTCTAGCATAAATACTACCTACAATATGTAGTGCTTTATTATTAGATTTTAGTGTAGACAACAAACTTGGCGCTACATAATAGTCTTTAAACAAGTCTACTTCATAACTAGATGCATGAATAAGATAAAAATCTGTATCTAAAGCAGCAGCATTTATCAAATAATCAACTTCGTTATTAGTAGGTAAATACAAACCACCTGCTACTCTATTTACCAATAACTTCACTCTTGCAGATGCATTAGATAAATTATTGGCTTCTAGAGTTTTTACAATTTGTGCTTCTAGAAACTCCATAGTAAACTCCATAGGTATTTCCATACGCATAATACGCATAGAAGCCATCAACCTAAAGTAATGATCTTCAAAAAACAACAATTTACCATGTGAGCATTTTATGGTTTCAAATAAAGCATCTCCATAGTTAAAACCTCTATTATTAAACGAAATCACATTGGTTTCGTTAGTAATATTTCCATTAAAATTTATCATAAAAAAATCCCGAAAAATAAATTCGGGACAAATATAAGTTTAATAATTGTATTCTTTTTAAGCAGAACCTAATACTTGCTTTAAATCTGAAATTTGATTTTCCCAAAGCATTTTAGATTCTTCAACTTCATCTTCTTCCGCAAAATCAGTAATCATGATAGAAACATCTTTAGTAATTTCATCTACTTGAATTCTAATTTCAAAATACGTAGAACTGTCTTCGTCATCAATCCATTTAAATTTTATGCGTTCGCCACTCTTTTTACTTATTAATTTGGCTTGTTCTTCTGCTCCATCCCAAATAAACTTAAATAATTCACCACGCGAATTTACATTTTCTGCATACCATTCTGATAAACCAGAAGGTGTTGAAATATATTGATATAACAATTGAGGTGATGCTTGTATAGGGAACTCTAATTCGTATTTAACTTTGTCTTCCATAGAAATAATAATATTTTGTTCAATATATACATTTAATTAATAAGTTCTAAAATTTATTTTATAATATTTTTTTTTAGTTTGTTTGTGAGGTTCAAAATTGTTTATATATTTGCAAACTCAAATTATGGCGAGGTAGCTCAGTTGGTTAGAGCGTTGGATTCATAACCCAGAGGTCACGAGTTCAAATCTCGTTCTCGCTACAAGAAAAAGCTCTTATTAAATTAAGAGCTTTTTTTATACCTAAATATCTGATACTAAACTTCAATCAGAATTTTTACATCTTTTTAAAAAACTTTTTTTTATTTAATAAGTACTTCACTTAGCTAATACACTTGCGAAAATGTTGCTATATCTACTAAAAACAGATTTACTTAAATTGTTTTTTCACACTAAAACAAGGGTTCGAAGTGTTTTTTATCGATTTTTTTTGCATTTCATAGATTATTTGTAAGAATTTTATATATATTAGCAGCATATTAACAATGTAATCAATTTATTAAAACCAAATCTAATGAAAAAAACTACCCTACTGTTAGTATTAATACTAGCAACATTTACTTCTGTTAACGCTCAAAATACTGAAAAGCAAAAAGCAGATAATTACATTTCTAAACAAGGTGAATTAACTTTTTCGTTTCAAGTAAATAACCCAAGAGACATAGAGTTATATGCTAAAGAATTTTCAATCATTAATTACAATCCAGAAACAAGCACACTTATTGCCTGGGCTAATGAAGAACAATTTAGAGCTTTTGAAACTAAAAATATTCCTTATACAGTTCCTACTGAAGAAAATGAAGTAGATGAAAACATAATATATGATGTAAGACCTTTAGCAAGTAGATCTACAAATCGTTCTACATTAAGTTTTCCTGTAAATTCCTATCCTACTTACGTTGAATATGCGGCTCAAATGCAAGACTTTGAAGATGATTACCCTACATTAGTTGAAAAATTTAGTATTGGTACTACTGGAAATGGAGATAAAGAATTATTATTCGTAAAAATTTCTGATAATGTTTCTACAGATGAGCAAGAACCAAAATTAATGCTAACCTCATCTATGCATGGCGATGAAATTGCTGGTTACCCAATGATGCTATCTTTAATAAACTATATCCTTACAGTGTATTCTAATCCTGCTCATGCAGATCATGCTAGAGTAAAGAACTTAGTAGAAAATGCAGAAATTTGGATAAACCCTAGCGCTAATCCTGACGGAACTTATAATGGTAGTTCTACAAACACTTCTGTGGTAAACGCAAGAAGAGGTAATGGAAATAATATTGATTTAAATAGAAACTATCCTGATAATGTTGCTGGTGCACATGATGACGGAAATGCATATCAAACTGAAACATTAGCTTTTATGGCCATGGCAGAGGCTAATCATTTTGTAATTGCTGCAAATTTTCATGGTGGTACAGAATTAGTTAACTATCCTTTTGATAATGCTTATGTAAGTCAATATACACATGCTGATAATGATTGGTTTGAAAATATTTCTGTTGAATATGCTACTAATGCACAAACAGATGCAAACTCTGGAAGTACCTCTGGAGCTCCTTATAGTTATAAAACTAGCTATATGACTGATGATGATGATAGTGATGTTAACCCAAGTCCAGGAGTTACTCATGGTGCTGAATGGTATAGAGTATATGGAGGAAGACAAGATTACATGAATTACTACCACCAATGTAGAGAAATTACTATTGAATTATCAGACACTAAAATTTTACCTGAAAGTAAATTAGATGACTATTGGTATTACAACAGAGATGCGCTATTAGATTTCTTAACACAAGGTACTTATGGTTTTAGAGGTGCTGTTAAAGATGCTAACACAAATAGCCCAATAGATGCTACAATTACAATTGTTGGTCATGACGTATATGGCTCTAACACAGTTACAGATATTTCTCATGGTGATTTTTACAGACCTATTGAAGCTGGAACGTACGACATTTTAATTGAAGCTACTTGTTACCAACCAGTTACTTTAACCAATCAAACCATTGCAAATGCACAAACAGTTACATTAGCAGATGTTTTATTAGTACCAAGTAATACTGTGCCTACAGAAATAACAGTATCAACTGTAGGCGCTACAACAGCAACTATAGATTGGAATGATGATGCAGATAGTTATAACTTACAATATAAAGAAACTGGAGCATCAACTTGGACATCAGTTACTGGACTTACAACAAATACGTATGAAATTACAGATTTAATCGTTGGTGTAACATATGAAGTACAAGTTGCTTCCATTTGTGGTACTAATTCACCTTCTGCTTACTCCTCTTCTATTACTTTTACAACGCAATTATCATATTGCGATGCAAGAACTAGTGATGATTCTGATGAATATATTCAAAAAGTACAAATAGGTTCTTGGTCTAAAACTTCTGAAGACGGAGCTGATGGTACTGGTTATTCCAATTTTACTCAAGAAACTCCCACAGATTTAGAAATAGACTCTCAATATACTATAACCATAACTCCAGAATGGACAGGAAACACGTATAACGAAGGCTATGCCGTATGGATAGATTATAATAGAGATGGCGATTTTACTACAGACGAACGTATTTTTCAAAATGCTTCTACAAACGACACCTTTGTATCTGGACAATTTACAATACCATCTGGGCTTACTACTGGAACAACAAGAATGCGAGTAATCATGGCTTATTCTGCAACACCAAATGACCCTTGTGATGATTCTATTAATTATGGTGAAGTAGAAGATTATACTGTAAATATTGTATTAGGTGATACATTAAGTACTATTGTTAATACACTAGAAGATTTAACTATATACCCAAACCCTTTTAACAATAGCATTAGCATTAAATTACCTAATAACCTCAACAATAACAGTGTAACTGTAAATATGTATGATATTAGAGGCCGATTAGTTGTTAGCTTAAAAAATACGCAAGCCACTAATAACATTATAAATATTTCAAACTTAGATAAACTATCTAATGGTACCTACTTCTTAAAAATTAAAAACAACCAATCTAACACAGAAGTAGTTAAAAAGATTGTAAAATAAAGAGTCTATAAAACGTGTGTAATAAAAGTCATAATACTTCATTGTGACTTTTAACACACCAATGTTCTAAAATACAACAAGTTATATCTAAAAATACATTTAATCGATTAAATTTGCACTTTACGGAGTTAAATATTAAATTTACGTATTAATATTAGTCCCAAACTAAATTAACCTATTTATGAAAACTTATACTAACCAAATTATAGGGTATGCTATATGTATTAGTTTCTTGCTTTTATCAAACTTCACTTATTCGCAAGATTTCAATGTACAACACATACAAGATGACATAGCAAGAAGCGGTGGTACTAACACATCATTCACACCAGTATCTTCAATTAACAACGCTATAGCTCTTGCTAACAACAATAGAAAAACAAATGCTGGTGTAAATGGGTCTTCTTCAAATCTTAATGGAGATGATCTAGCTGGTGCAAGAGTGTTAACAGCAACCAATACTTTAAGTTATTACAGAGAGTCAGCTTCGTCAAATTCAAACATGCGCTTCAATACTTCAATCTGGGAATATATTGGTCCTAGCGCAGGAGATAACGAAATGATAGTTAGAGGTAGATATGCCGTTAACCTTAATGGAGCTACTAATACCACTACACAAACGTTAACAGGTATAAGCAATGCTGAAAAATGCATCCCTTTTATTACGGGAATTATGAATACTTCAACCAGTGAAGGCGCAGATTCTGGTACTGCTATTGCTTATTTAGAAAACAACACTACATTAAGAATTTTAAAAGGCTCTAATGCCAATAGCGTTACCGTTTACATTACACTTGTTGAATTTACAGGTAGTAATTGGACAGTACTTCATGGTGATTCTGGAAATGTTTCTGCAGATACAGGAACAATAAATTTAAAAAATAATGCTAACGGAACAGGAACCACAACCAGTGTAAGCGCTTGGAATAATGCTATTATTTTTAGTCAGCATATTGGAGATACAAATGCTAGCGGAACTAATGATGCTATAGCAGATAACTGGCCAATAATGGATCCTGGAAGCAATAATCAAAGAGTAGATTGGACTTTTCATGGAGACCATGTTTCTGCAGGAACTAATAGACAATTTGTTCATGTTTTAACCAATAACAACTTAAATGTAACCAGATACCAAGATACCTCTAGCGATGCTGGAGAATCTACTAAAAACATAACATCTGCTAGTTTAACAGATGTAAACCAAGCACTTATTATTGGTTCTTCTACCTCTAGCGGTAGTGGGACTGCTTACGCTAGAGGTTGGCGTAATTACTACCTAAACTCTACTACACAAGCCGCACACTGGTCTCACAGAAGTGGAAACACGATGGCACATGAAATACAAATTGTAGATTTAGCAGGTTTAACATCTAGCACTACTTCAAGTTATTGCTCTTCAAACGGTAATAATACAAATTATGAATACATAGGTAACGTTCAATTAAATACAATAAATAATTCTTCTGGAGCAGGTACAACTAGTACAGGATATTCAGACTTTACAGCAATATCAACAACATTAAACCAAAATAGCACAGAAACTATTACTATTACTCCAACTTGGTCTGGAGTAAATTATAATGAAGGTTATTCCATTTGGATTGACTATAATCAAGATTCAGATTTTAATGATCTTGGCGAGCAAGTTGCTACAATAGCACCTACAACAAGCGATCCTGTTTCTGCAAGTTTTACAATTCCTATTACAGCTTCTCTTGGTAGCACAAGAATGCGTGTAAGTATGAAGTATGGTAATACGCCTACAGATTCTTGTGAATCTTTTAATTATGGAGAAGTAGAAGATTACACTATTAATATAGCAAGCGGAACTCCGCAACCAGAAATAAATATTACTGGTAATAGTGTAACTATAAATGATGGAGATACAACACCAACTATTACAGATGATACTGAGTATGGAAGTACAGGTTCTGGAACACCTATTTCGCACACATTTACTATTGAAAACACAGGAACAGCTTCACTAACTATTGGTTCTTTAACCTTTTCAGGAGCAAACCCTTTAGATTTTTCTATTAGCGCTGCTCCTGCAACAACGGTTGCTGCATCAAGTAGTACTACCTTTACAGTAGATTTTAACCCAATAGCAAACGGAACACGAACAGCAATACTGTCTATTATTAATAATGACTCCAACGAAAACCCATACAATTTCACTTTGCAAGGTACTGGAGTTGTTCCTTTAACAGAAGGACCTGGAGGTGTTACTTCAGATTTAAGATTATGGCTTAAAGGTACAGACGGTTTAAGCTATACTAGCGGTCAAAGCGTGAGCCTTTGGGCAGACCAAGGTCGTGGTGCAGATGCTACAGTAAACACTACTGGTCAAGAGCCTACCTATTATGATAACACAACAAGAAACATAAACTTTAACCCTGTTGTTGAGTTTGATAATACTTTTGCTACCTATTCGTTAGATTCCGATTATTCCTATGACAATACTTCTACGCAGTTTTTAGAAGGTTCATCAGGAATGTATACACAAGATATTTTTCTAGTAGTTATTCCAGACGATACTCCTATCAACAACTCTTTTGGATTTATGGATGTATTTTGTGGTGATGCAGATCCTTCAACAAACGCAACAGATGCTACAGGAATTGGTTTTGGAGACTTTACAGGTCGTGTTAGTGACGAATCTATTTGTTTTGCAATTGACACCTATAGTACAAGTATACCTGGTGATGGTTATGCTGTTAATGATGGGCCAAATACATCTTACAATAATGTTGGTATAATTAACGCTAGAAACAATACAGCCATAACACAGCAAGAATTATATTATAATGCTAATGATATTGAATATAATCAAAATGACATTCCTTCCTTTGTAAATGTAGAAGATTCCAGATATTGGATTGGAAGAAGTAAAGGTTGGGAAGCTACAACAAATGCAAGAATTGCTGAAATTATAACCTTTTCTTCCAGAAAAGTAGATACCGATTTAACACAAGAAAGAAACAGAATACAATCTTATTTAGGTATTAAATATGGAATTACACTAGGTGTAAATGGTACCACGCAAGACTATGTAGATAGTGATGGTACATTAATTTGGGATCAATCTGAAAATGTTGGTTTTAATTATGACATAGCTGGTATTGGTCGTGATGATGCTTCAGACTTAAACCAAAAACAATCAAGAAGTGTTAATAACGCTACGGATGGTTTAGGAAGAACACAAGGCATCATAACCATGGGCTTAACAGATATATATGACACTAACAAATTAAACCAATCTGATAATGCCACAGAACTAAATGACAAAGAGTTTTTAGTTTGGGGAAATAATGGTGAAGATTTAAATTTAGCAGCTTCAACTGTAGAAGTAGATATGAGTGTAGGTATAGGTACACTTAGCACCAATGTTTCTTTTACAAGAATGCAACGTATCTGGAAAGTAGTAGAAAACGCTGGAGATATTCCTTCGGTAAAAATATCTATACCTCTTGATGCAGTAAGAAACATATCTCCTCCTGGTAGTTATTATATGTTTATTTCAAATACTCCTGTTTTTGACCCTACTGCTAGTTATAGATTAATGACCGAAAATGGTACAAATTTAGAAACCGACTATGATTTTGACGGAACAAAATATATCACTTTTGGTTACGCTCCACAAGTTATAGTAGAACGTTCTATATATTTTGATGGTACTGTTGACTATATTGACATGGAAAACAAATTAAATCTTAATGCATCAGAATTTACAATCTCTGCATGGATTAACAGAGAATCTGGTTCTAACAACACCTCTATTCTATCTAAAAGAGATTTTCTTTATACCGAAGGATACGATTTTAAAATTAATGCATTAGGAGGTTTTGAAGTATCCTGGAAAAATGGAATATTAACAGAAACCATAAGGTCTTCTGTTGTAATTCCTGAAGATGAATGGCATCAAGTTGCAATTATTTATAAATCAGGTATAGCCACACTTTATATTGATGGTATTGAAGATACTTCATCCTCATTAAACAACCCTTCTGCTACAAATCAATACGCTTATATTGCTGCAGCAGGTAAAAATACACCAACAGCTTACTTTAAAGGTAACATTGATGAAGTAAGAATTTGGGATACAGCCTTAACGCAAACGCAATTGCAATATATCATGAATCAAGAAATTGAAGAAAATAGTAATTTTGTAGATGGTAAAGTAATACCTACTACTGTTACTAAAAACGATATTATAGCAATTCCTTGGTCTCAACTTGCTGCGTACTACCCTATGTCTATTTACACATACACTAATACAGAAGATGCTTCAGGTAATGGTAATCAAGGATATTTAAGAAACCTAAATACTGTAGATCATCAAACGGCTCCGCTTCCTTATAGATCAAATACCAATGGAGACTGGAACACAAATGCTACCTGGTTAAACGGAAATATACAAACAATACCAGGAACCACTTCTATTGTTGATAATACTAAAACTGTAGATTGGAATATTGTAATAACAAACCACAATATTACAATGAGTAATACCAGCTTACCTAGCGGAAATAACGAAAACAGAAAAGTACTAGGTTTATTTGTAAATGCCAATACACTTACTGTAGATGGAGATAATGCAGTGCATTCTGGAAACGGACTTACAGTTTCTCATTATTTAAATATTGATGGTAAGATAGATTTACAAGGAGAATCACAATTAATTCAAACAGAAGATTCTGATTTAGCTGTAACCAGTGCTGGCTCCTTAGAAAAAGATCAACAAGGTACACAAGACTATTTTACTTATAATTATTGGTCTTCTCCTGTAGGTGTTAGTAATACGACATCTAACAACAATAGTTACACCTTAAATAACAATATATTTAAAGATGGATCAGACCCTCTGTCTCCTACAAACATTAATTTTGTTTCTGGTTACAATGGTTCCAATGGTTCTCCTATTAATATAGCCACTTATTGGATTTGGAAATTTAGCAACAGAACTAGTGATGACTATGCATCTTGGCAACATATTCGCAATACAGGAACACTACTTGCAGGTGAAGGCTTTACCATGAAAGGCGTTGCAAACACAAATGAAAACGTAAGTTTAGAACAAAACTATATAATTGAAGGAAAACCTAATAATGGAGATATTACATTATCTATAAATGCTGGTAATGATTACCTTATTGGTAACCCTTATCCTTCTGCCATTAATGCAGATACATTTATTCTTGACAATGCTCCTAATATTGAAGGTACAGGAAATACTACTGGTACTCTTTATTTCTGGGAACATTGGGGAGGTGGCTCTCATAATTTATCCGATTACCAAGGTGGTTATGCTACTTACAATCTTTCTGGTGGTACTCCTTCTGCTTCATTAGGTACTAATGATCCTGATGTAAGTACTGGCGGAACACCTACCAAAATACCAGGCAAATATATTCCTGTAGCACAAGGTTTCTTTGTTACTGGTGAAGCAACAGGTACTATTAAATTTAATAATAGCCAACGTGTTTTTGAAAAAGAAGGCACAAACTCTGTGTTTGTTCGTGATAGCGCAAACTCCTCGCCTACTGCACATGCAGATGACGACGATGATAGAACAAAAATTAGACTTGGTTTTAACTCTGTTAATGAAATTCACAGACAATTACTAGTGACTGCAGATACTAGAGCTTCTGTTGGTTACGAATGGGGATTTGACGCTAAAAACTTAGACGATCAAATGGACGATATGTATTGGGTAATTAGTAATGAACAATGCTTAATTCAAGGAATTAATGAAATTAACATAGCTACCATTTTACCTATTGGTATACATGTTAGTGATGCAGGATTAAATACCATTACTATAGATGCTTTAATTAACTTTCCTGAAGAGTTACAAGTATATGTCCACGATATTGATTTAGATACCTACCACAATTTAAGAACTAGTGATTACCAAATAAATTTAGCTGCTGGTTCATATCTTGATCGTTTTGAAATTACTTTTACAAACCAATCTTTAAGTACAGAAGATTTAGAAACAAATAGCTTAAACACTTACTTTTCTAATGAATCAGATCATATAATAATTAACAACCCGAATACCATACAAATTGATGAGGTAAAACTCAACAATATACTTGGGCAAACAATATATACCTTCAACACTATAGAATCACAAAACTATATTGAACTTAAAGCTAAGAATTTAAGCTCTGGTACATATATTATTACATTAAAAACCGAAATTGGCGAAGTATCTAAAAAAGTATTAGTTAATTAATTTACCCCAAAAAACCACTAAACATTAACTAAGCTTTACTAAAGCCTTGAATAGAAATATTCAGGGCTTTTTATTTTAAATGTTTTATTAAATCTTGAAGATTAAGTTTTAACTGCTCACCAGACTGCATATTTTTAAGCGTAAAACTATTTGCTTCCATTTCCTGCTCACCTACTAAAACTACAAATGGAATATTACGTTTATTCGCATGATTCATTTGTTTTTTCATTTTTGCAGCATCTGGATACAACTCTGCATTAATGCCTTCTTTACGTAATGTTTTAATTGCTTTTAAACAAAATAAAGCTTCGGTATCACCAAAATTAATAAAGAGCACATCTATAGATTTTGTTACAGTATCTGGAAACAATTCTAGTTCTTCAAGAACTAAATAAATTCTATCTAAACCAAAACTTACACCAACACCACTAACGTTTTTCATTCCAAAAATACCTGTAAGGTCGTCATAACGACCTCCACCACCAATAGAACCCATTTTCACGTTTTCTGGTGCAGCTACTTCAAAAATAGCTCCTGTATAATAATTTAAACCACGAGCTAAGGTAACGTCTAACTGTAATTTGGCTGTTTCTAACTGTAAAGCTGTAATTCCGTTATTAATAAATTCTAATTCTTCAATTCCTTTTTTACCTTCTTCAGATGTGTCTAAAATTCCTTTTAAACTTTCTATCTGGCTTTCAAAATCTCCAGTAAGACTAAATAAAGGCTGTAATTTATCAATACCACTTTGCGGAATACCTTTACTTAGCATTTCTTCTTTTACCTTCTCTTCTCCAATCTTATCTAACTTATCAAGAGCAACGGTAAAATCTATTAGCTTATCACTAGCACCTATAACTTCAGCAATACCAGAAAGTATTTTTCTATTATTAATTTTAATAGTAACACCTGCTAATTTTAAATCTGTAAAAACAGCATCATAAAGCTGAATCAATTCTACTTCTTGAAATAAAGAGTCAGAACCAACCACATCTGCATCACACTGAAAAAACTCTCTAAACCTTCCTTTTTGTGGTCTGTCTGCACGCCAAACAGGTTGTATTTGGTAACGTTTAAAAGGAAACTCTATTTCATTTTGGTGTTGTACAACATATCTTGCAAAAGGCACAGTAAGATCATAACGAAGCGCTTTCTCAGAGATTTTAGAGGTCATTTTAACAGCATCTTTACTAGTATAAAGTGCATCATCAACCTTTGAAAGATAATCACCAGAATTTAAAATCTTAAAAATAAGCCTATCTCCTTCTTCTCCATATTTACCCATTAACGTATCAAAGTTTTCAAAACTTGGTGTTTCTATTGGCTGAAAACCAAATTGCTGAAAATGTTTTTTAACTACATTAAAAATATAATTACGCTTTGCTACTTGTTCTGGATTAAAATCTCTTGTTCCTTTAGGAATGCTTGGTTTTTGTGCCATATTAACTTTTATCTTTCCGCAGTGCTAAAGCTAGACTTTAGCAGGAATCTCTTTTATTATTTATCGCTTTTAACAATTAAACGTTACTAAAAGTCACTTTAATTGTCTTTATTTTTTACATTTAATTAGTGCAAAAATATCATAAATTTTAAAGTGCATCATAATTATTTGATATTTATAGTAACTTTATCCTGTTTCAATAGTCTTATTAAAAAACAACAAACCAAAAAACATGTTTGGACTCGTAAGAGAAAATATAAGAATTGCCTTTGATTCTATTAAAAGTCAATTACTACGTACCATTTTAACCGTTTTAATTATTGCCATTGGTATAACAGCTTTGGTTGGTATTTTAAGCGCAGTTTCTGCTTTAGAAAACACTATTTCAAGTGATTTTTCTTCTATGGGTTCTAACACCTTTAACATTCAACGTTACGAGTTTACAACACAACGTAGAGGTCGTGGTGAAGTACAAAAAATAAACCCAGTAATTAGTTATAGAAATGTAAAAGAGTTTGAAGAAACCTATGAGTTTCCTGGTACTAAAACATCGGTTTCTTTTACAGGTACTCGTGGTGCCGAAGTAAAATATGAAAATAAAAAAACAGACCCAGAAGTTACCGTTATTGGCGCTAATGAACATTTTATACAAAATTCTGGCTTAAAAATAGAAGCAGGTAGAGAACTCAATTTTTTTGATGTAAAAAACAATAGCAACTTATGTGTTATTGGTAGTGATTTAAATAAAGCTTTATTTAAGAACGAGAACCCAATAGGCAAAACCATAAGCGTAAGAGGTGTAAAATTTACTGTAATTGGTACGCTTAAATCTAAAGGTGCTACTTTTGGTAATAATTTAGATTTACGCGTTATTATTCCTATACAAAATGCTCGCTCTATATTTACTTTACCCAATATTAATTATGAAATTAGTATTATGGTAGATAATAAAGAAATGCTAGAAGGTGCGCAAGACCAAGCCATTATTACTTTTAGAAACATTAGAGGTTTAAATCCTGTAGAAGAAAACAATTTTGGACTAGAACGTAGTGACGATTTAATTAATAAAATTGGTTCTATCACAATTTATTTAGAATATGCTGCCTGGATAATAAGTATTATTACTATTCTAGGCTCTTCTATTGCTTTAATGAATATTCTTTTTGTTTCGGTTACCGAAAGAACTCGAGAAATTGGTGTACGTAAAGCCTTAGGAGCAAAAAAGAAAACCATCGCTTTTCAGTTTTTTATGGAAGCTTTAATTATTGGTCAACTAGGTGGTATTATAGGTATTATCTGTGGTGTTTTAATAGGATTATTAGTAGCTACACTAGCCAATTTTAATTTTACAACACCTTGGTTTGCTATGTTTAGTGCTTTTGCAATAGCCTTTTTAGTAGCTGTAGTTTCTGGTTTATTACCTGCCATTAAAGCTGCTAAACTTGACCCTATTGAGTCTTTACGCTATGAGTAAATACATAATTATAAGGTAATATAAAGAAACTAACGAACATTCACTAAAATGACAGATGAAATCAAAAATGAAGCAATTGAGCAACTTGAAAAAGATGTTCTTTTTGGCTTTGAAAACAGAGACGATTTACTTGAAAGTATAAGTGGAATGTTTTATGATGAAACTGATTTTGATAAAAATTGGCTAAAAAAAGAAATTGATATCAGGTTAAAAAATCACCAAAAAGAAAGCCTTAATTGGAAAAAACCTACCGATTTTGAAAGATTAGTCAAATCATTTGACGAATTAAACAAAAATAAGATTGTTTCTCTACATAAAGCTGGATATACAAAAAGCGATGGAGAAGAAGATTGTTCCGAAATAATTGATGAGTTAAAAGCTATAGGAATTAACACAAATGGATACTGCTATTATCACACTCAAGATTTAGAAAGAGCTATTGGAGAAGAAAAAATGTTGTTTATAAGTTTTGACAGTTATAATCGTGATGATGAATTAGCAAAAAATGTTGCCGAAAAAATAATTTCTGTTTTGACTAATAATGGTTTTAAGACAAAATGGAATGGCGCAGTAAACACACGAATTGAAATATTAAATATCGATTGGAAAAAAACTGTTGACAACATTGATTATAATTATGGACGAGTATTTGAGATTATTGAAAAGCACCATAAACCTGCGAATAACGGAAAAACAAAAGCCGATAAAAAGCCTTTTTGGAAAATTTGATAGCAAAAAATACTGCTCTTAACCAAGTATAAAATTAATTGCTATTTTAGGCTTAATAAAAGCTAACTTAAGTTATACATAAACGTTGGCTACAAGCTTTCAAAAAACGACATGAATAACGGAATAATACTCATTATTGCATTTTCTTTTCCATTATTACTTCTGATAGTGTACTATTTCTGGTTATCAAAACGAAAAAAAAGACACGCGGAATCATTAATGAGTTTAAAAAATTGATCATTAGTAGAAAGTAATAAATTGGTCTAATCAGATTGTCGTCTTTGCAGCTTGCTGGTAACGGAATTATTAAATACGGAACCGAACGTAGAAGGAACGAAAATTTAACGGATTCCCAATTAAAAAAAATGAAGGAATCAGTTGGAGAATACTCTGAAATGCAAAACTTAAAAATTTTAATCTATAACAAATTTTCACATTGCAATAGAGATTACATCTAAACTGCATAATTTATCACTTAAGCCTACTACCAACAGCGCATATAATTCATACTAATTCTTACCTGCTTACAAAAATCCTCTCAGATTTTATTTGCTAACTTTAGTCCTTAAACACGCTAGCTGTAATTTGTAAATGATTCATATTTGGTGTATATTTACATCAAACAAATAAAATATGGCAAGACAAAGTATATCATTCACTAAGCCAAACGATGAATGGCTAAAAACTCAAGTAGATAAAAAAGAGTATTCAAGTAAGAGTGAACTCGTAAATGACTTGATTAGACAAGCCAGAAAACAACAAGTTGAAATTAACTGGATTCGTGCTAAATTAGAAAAAGCCGAAAATAGCGGCTATACAAATGAAAATAAAAATGAAATTTTAGCGCAATCAAAGTCTTTGCTTAATGGCTAAATACAAATTAAGTAATGAAGCGAAAAATGACTTGATAAGAATTCATCATTATGGTGTGAAAAAATTTGGAATGACTCAAGCAGACAAATACTTTGAATCATTTTTTAAATATTTCGAAATTATTGCTCAAAGACCTTTTTCTTTTGAATCTGTTGACTATATAAAAAAAGACTACAAACGATGTGTTTGTGGGGTGGATAGCATTTATTTTAAAATAAATGAAAATATTGTAGAAATAATGGCAATTGTAGGAAGACAAGATTTGAATGAAAAACTGTAATCTGAATTAAAAAACCGTTGTAAACTATAGTTATAAGTAATTGCTGTTTCTCGCCTACTTTGTATGTATTTGCAAAATTACTTGCTAAACCACGTAAGTACTCATAAACAACACCATAACATTACAAGCATAAAAAAAGGCATCTAAAAATACCTCTTAAATGCCTTTTTCTGTTTTTAAATTAAGCCTTAATTAATAAGCTTATCTAAATAGATAAATAAATCGCCTTTTGTAATGACACCTCCTTGTTGAATAAGTGTAAACTTGTCTTTATTCTTATCTTCAGAATATTCTTTTTTAGCCTGTAAAAATTCTACATTATCATCCATCAAGTTTTCTCGTAGCCAATTAAACCCATCTTTAGTTGTTATATCTATTCCATTTTTAAGTTGCACTGCAATAACATGCATAACCTCTTCTTTTAAATGAAACAAATGCATTTGTTGTGGTGAAATATGCTCTACATATTTTGCTTGATTTAAAACACCTTCCCAAACCAAATCACTAAACACATCTAATTCTTGTTCTGCTACTTCTGGTGTGTTGGTTTTAATAGTATCCCACTCACTAGCTGTTATAGATTGTGTTGCTAAAAAATTAATAAATTCTTGGTGCAATTCTTCTAATTGCTCTTTTGTAAGTCTTGAATATTTCATTGAAAAATATTTTTATTTTACATTTCCGTGAAAACGGAAATTTTATTTTAACACTAGTTTCCTATACTATAGGAGTCTTAATTAATTTTTTTGCTACAAGATTAAGTATTCTTGTGCATTTTTAAATTTATTTGGTAACACCTAAAGCCTTTGCTGCAGCAAAAGGTCTATCTGTAGCAAAAACATCTATTCCTTTATTTTGCCATACTTTATATAGATTCTCTCCTTTTGCTTCGGCTTGTTTATCTAAGTTTCCTAAAGTACCTAAAATGGTTTTTATTCCATAAGACTGTACTTTTTTATAAAACGTATCTGCTGACAATCTTGTTCCTGTAAAGGCCAACATATTTTCTGTTGGTATATTAGAATGTAATAACCAGTCTAATTCCTTTTCATTTCTTGCTGAAACAGACAATAACAATTCTGGTGCTAACTTATACGCCTTTTCTGCTTGTTTTAAATCATAAGTAATAATAACACAAACATCTTCTGCTTTTTCTGCTCTAATTGCATCTATTACAGTTTCAACAGCAACACTACGCTTAATATCTACCGTTAAGACAACCTTATTTGCTTTTGCCCATTTTAAAACGGAAGAAAATAATGGAATTTTAAAACTAGTTTGGTTTTCAAAATCATCTTCTAAATAAAACGCTTGTAATTCTTGGTAAGTATAGTCTGTTAGTTTTCCTGTTCCTGTTGTTGTTCTATCTAGAGTGTTGTCATGTAGCAACACCAATTGATTATCTTTAGTTTTTGCCACATCAATTTCAAAAATAGCAGTAGGAATACGGTTGTAAACATACGCTAGGGTTTCTATGGCATTTTCAGGATAATTGGCAATACTTTTTCCGCCACGATGCACACTAATAATAGCATCTGCATTAGGCTGGTATTTAAAAGTTTTAATTAAAACCGATTTTTTATTAGATTCTTGTACTACTTCATTGGTAGTGCTTGCCTCAGAAACATTTTTCTTACAAGACACCACTAAAACGAATAGTAAAATAAAATATAATTGTTTGTGCATATGTACTCTGTTACTTAAACTGAATATTTAGTAAAAGTTAGATTTTTAAAATAAAAAAAACCGTTTAGAATAGCTCCAAACGGTTTTTAATAATGTGATTTAAAATATTAAGCTTGAGCTATTACTTCAAAAGATAATTCAACAGAAACCTCTCTGTGTAAACGAATAGTAGCATCATACTTACCTAAACGTTTTACAGTAGTAACTGTAATGAATTTTTTATCAATTTCTTGACCTTCTTTTGCTAATGCTTCCGCTAGGTTGATATTGTTAATAGATCCAAATAATTTGTCTCCTGAACCAACTTTAGCAGCTATTTTAATTTCTAATGCTTTAAGTGCATCTGCAACTTTATTAGCATCATCAATAATTTTCTTTTCTTTATAAGCTCTTTGCTTAATGTTTTCAGCTAATACTTTCTTTGCAGAAGCAGTAGCAATAACAGCGTGACCTGTAGGAATTAAAAAGTTTCTACCATAACCGTTCTTAACCGTTACAACATCGTCTTTAAATCCTAAGTTCTCAACGTCTTGTTTTAATATAAGTTCCATGTTATGCGTATTTTATTTTAATAAATCTGCCACATATGGCATTAATGCTAAGTGACGTGCTCTTTTTACAGCAACAGACACTTTTCTTTGATATTTTAATGAAGTTCCTGTTAAACGTCTTGGTAAAATTTTACCTTGTTCGTTTACAAAACCTAATAACCAGTCTGCATCTTTATAATCTACATACTTGATTCCAGATTTTTTGAAACGACAGTACTTTTTATTCTTGTTCGTTTCAATATTAAGAGGAGTTAAATATCTAATTTCTCCGTCTTTTTTTCCTTTAGATTGTTGTTCTATAGTGCTTGCCATGATTATGCTTTTTGTTTTAGTTTAGCTCTTCTTCTTTCTGCCCACGAAATCGCGTGCTTGTCTAAAGATACAGTTAAGTAACGCATAAAACGCTCATCACGTCTAAACTCTACTTCTAAAGGGTTAATAACTTCACCATCTACTTGGTACTCAAATAAGTGATAAAAACCACTCTTTTTGTTTTGAATTGGGTACGCTAATTTTTTTAAGCCCCAATCTTCTTTGGCTACCATCTTTGCTCCTCTAGAAACAAGAAAATCTTCGTATTTCTTTACTGTTTCCTTTATCTGTGTCTCAGATAAAACGGGATTTAAGATGAAAACAGTTTCATAATGATTCATAAAAATCTAATTTATTTGTTAAAAATTGGCTGCAAAAGTAAGTCTTTTTATTTAAAGAAACAACAAAACACAAAACAATCTTATAAAATTATATCACTTCATTTCATATCTAAAAAAACGTTAATAATTTGTTAAAACTATCATTTAGTCGGTGTTTTTTGGTTTTTAACCGAATTATTCGTACTATTGTCGATATCTTAACCGAATAAACATAAATGTTATGACTTTAAACTGTGTAGTAGTTGATGATTCAGCAATACAACGTCTGTCAATTGTTAAACTAATTGAAAATCACTCATCTCTGAATTTAATAGCGGAATATAGTAGCGCTTTAGAAACAAAAAATGGTTTAAATACGCATAAAGTAGATTTAATTTTTTTAGATATTGAAATGCCAGTTCTAAACGGATTTGAATTATTAGATGTGTTAAATAATAAGCCACAAATTATTTTTGTTACTGGTAAAACGGAATATGCTTTTAAAGCATTTAATTACGATGCAACAGATTATTTACAAAAACCAATTACTAAAGAACGTTTTAATACTGCAGTTGAAAAAGCATTAGAATATCATAAATTAAAATTAGACTTTAACGAAGCGGAAGGAGAACACATTTTTGTAAAAAGTAACCTTAAAAAACGTAAAGTTTATATAAAAGATATTAAATGGATTGAAGCACTTGGTGACTATGTAAAACTAGTAACCGAAGAAACAAGCCTTGTTGTACTTTCTACTATGAAAGCTTTTGAACACGAATTACCAGAAGGTAAGTTTTTAAGAATTCACAAGTCTTATATTGTTAATCTAGATAAAGTAGACAGATTTAATAGTAAGAATGTAGAAGTTGGTGCTTATGAAATACCTTTAAGTAGAAACAAGAAAACACAACTTGTTGAAGCATTGAATAACAACTAACACAAAATCACATATACTCCTAAAGTCTGACGAAAGTTGGACTTTTTTTGTTCTTAGTAATTATCTACATTTAATATTACACGTACAGGCCTAAAATCTTTTACAGCATTAAAACTATTCTCTATTTTTAAAATAGCATCTTTTGTTTTTGCTAAAGATTGCTTTTGCGGAATTTTAACTAAAATATTTTTATGAAATTGATTTCGTATTCTAGAAACTGGCGGAAATTCTGGACCTAAAACAAAATCACTAAAAACTTGACGTAACGATTTTGCATACCAATCTGCAGCCATATTTACACGATTGTAATCTTTATGCTTTAAAGTGATTTTTATTTGTCTGTAAACTGGAGGATATTTAAAATTATAACGCTCATCCATTTGCTCTTTATACATTCCTGCATAATCGTTTGTAGAAACCTGCTGTAATATTTTATGAAACGGATTATAGGTTTGTATTAAAACTTTACCTCGCTCTTCGGTACGTCCTGCTCTACCAGAAACCTGAAGCATTAATTGAAAACTACGTTCATGAGCTCTAAAATCTGGAAAATTAAGCATATTATCTGCATTCATAATACCAACCAACTTTACGTTTCTAAAATCTAAACCTTTGGTTAGCATTTGTGTTCCTACCAAAATATCTACTTCCTGTTGCTCAAAAGAAGTTATAATTTTTTCGTAACCATACTTACCTCTGGTAGTATCTAAATCCATTCTAGCTACTTTATAATCAGGAAACAACTCCTTCACCTCTACTTCTATCTGTTCTGTACCAAAACCCTTGCTATCTATATCTGGACTACCACAAGCCATGCATTTAAGCAACATAGCAGAATGGTAACCACAATAATGACAACGCAATTGATTTCTGTATTGATGGTAGGTTAAACTTACATCACAATTGGGGCATTGTGGTGCATTACCACAGGTATTACATTCCACAATTGGTGAAAAACCTCTTCTATTTTGAAACAAAATAATTTGTTGACCTGCTTTTAATGTTTCGTCCATTTCTTCTAGCAATCTATCACTAAAATGGCCTTTCATTTTTTTTCGCTTATGCTTATCCTTAATATCTACCAGTTCAATTTCTGGCATCAAAACATTATTATAACGCGTACTTAATGCTACAAAACCATACTTTTTTTGCTTTGCATTAAAAGCGCTCTCTAAACTTGGTGTAGCAGACCCTAACAAGGTTTTTGCTTTAAAAATATTAGCCAAAACTACTGCTGCATCTCTTGCATGGTATCTTGGTGCAGGATCAAATTGTTTAAAAGACTGCTCATGCTCTTCATCTACTAAAATTAAACCTAAGTTTTTAAAAGGTAAAAATATAGACGATCGTGCTCCTAAAATTATTTGCGCTTTCGCGGAATTGTTTAACAAATTAGTATACACTTCTACGCGTTCATGAATAGAGTATTTTGAATGAAAAACAGCTACTTGTTCTCCAAAATAATTTTGAAGCCTAGAAACTAACTGTGTTGTTAGTGCTATTTCTGGAAGCAAATACAAAACCTGCTCTCCTTTAGCTAAAGCTTCTTCAATAAGCTTGACATATATTTCTGTTTTACCTGAAGAAGTTACACCATGTAACAAAGTAACATGATGCGTTTTAAAAGATGTTTTAATTTCTTCTAGAGCTTTAATTTGGTGTTCATTTAATTTCTTGGAAGCTTCGTTTTCTTCTCCAGAATAATTAATTCTATCGGTTTGAATGTGATATTCTTCTAGTATACCTTTATCTACCAGTGTTTTTATTATTGCAGAAGATGCCTGGCTGGCTTCGGTTAACTCTGTTACCTTAATAGGTTTCTTGCTTTTTGCAGACAACATAAACAAGGTCATAATTACTTGTTTCTGTTTTGGTGCTCTATTCAACGCTTCTAAAGCATTTTGAAGTGAAGTTTCTGAAGTATAATCACCATGCAATTTTACATACCTAACATACTTTGGTTTGTATTTTTCGTAAATTTCTTCTTGTAAATGAATGGCTCCTTTTTCTAAAAGCCTTTTAATTACAGGAAGCACATTCTTTTTATCTAAAATAGAAATTAGATCTTGAATTTTTAATGAAGATTGATACTGTAGTGCTTCGTATACTAGAAATTCATCATCTTTTAAATCTGTATCCTCAATTTCTTTATCGTTATTCTTACTAATTATAGTTTCACTTTCTAACAAAAATGCACTTGGTAAAGCAGCACGCATTACATCACCTAAAGTACACATGTAGTAATTAGAAATCCATTGCCAAAACCTTAATTGCTCGGGATTCACTATTGGTGTTTCATCTAAAATTTGATGAATCTCTTTAGCTTCATATACCAAAGGTTTGTTGTTATGTATGCTATGTACAAGCGCTGTGTACATTTTTGTTTTACCAAAAGGCACAGCAACACGCATGCCTACCTGAAGAAAAGAGGCCTCTGCTTCTGTAATGCTGTAGGTAAATAGTTTTTCCAGTGGAACTGGTAGAATGACATCTATGAAATAATTCATAGACCAAAGATAATAGGTTTAAACAAAAAAAACAGCTTTAAAAAAGAGGCTTTTTTTTATAACCTTTATAATTTGAATAGTTTTTTTAGAGAAGAAGAATCTGTTTTTTTCTTGGTTTGCGTTTTCTGTTCTTTAGTTGTTGTATTTGTATTCTGTATGGTTGGTTTTCTTCTATCTTTTTTGTTGTTTATTATAGGCTTTATTTCACCATCTAATTTTGGAATGCTTGACATATTACCACCAGATTTTTTATCTGCAAGTGCCCTTAAAGTTGCTACCTGCAAATCATAATCTCCCATGTATATTTTATCATAAATCGCAATAGCTTTGGTGAATTGTTCTTGCTCTTCATACACCCAAGCTAGCAATAACAATTCATGTCTTGTAGACTTTATATTGCTTGCATTAACATTTACCTCTAAGCTCTTTTTTATATCTGCTTCTGCTTCTTTTAAATTACCCAAATTAAAATATAATTGTGCACGATAAAAATAGGCATAAGCATTTGGAGACATTGCTACCATTTGATTTCTAGTTTCTAAATCGCTTTCTTTTGCTTGTTCTCTGGCTATTAATTTTTCACTAGTTCGTTTTCTATCTAAATAATCAAAATACACTTTGCAACTATAAATCAATTCGTATTGAAAAGCAACAACCAAATTTTTTCTTTCTAGTTGCCCTAAATAATATCTTTTATTTAAATCTTGTTCTACAATTGCTGCATCTATTTGATTTGCATATTTAGGCAATGTTTCTTTAAAACAATTTTTATAGGCATTTGGTGTAAGGTTTCGTTTTAAACTTTCATTTTCTAAACATTGACAAATGTCTGCTCTAAAAGCATCTTTATAGGCTTGACCATAGGTGTAATGCACACTTAAAAAGGCAAGGAATACAATTATAGCAGGTTTCATTTTTTTCTTTTTTTAATTTCTATTTATCTTATTCTGTACCAACAAAATAGTTTTTCACCATAGTTAAACAGTATCGTAACACTTTTTTAGACTTATTTAAATTTGCTGTGGCTCTTCCTTTTTTCATAAGGTTTGCTCTTCCGTTTGCCATATCATCAAAAACTTCAGGAAAAATATGCCAAAGACTATCGATATCTTTTTCTGCACGTTGCATTAATTCGTCTTCAATTTCTACAGGAACTTCAACTCCTGCTTGTGTTAAACTGTCATAAACAAAGACTTTATGATATAAATTAAAAGTGTTACCTACAAATTGATCTACACTAGAAATATTAGATTCTCTTTTTGGAGGACTAATTCTTTTTTCTTGTGAAAAGATATCTATTGGTAAGAATAAAACAGCTAAGATTATTAAAACAATTTTACAGTTTGATTTTTGAAATATTTTCATGACATATTGTTTTTATAGTTGTTAATAGCCTTATTGTTTTATAATTTTTTTAGTAATGGTTTGATTTTGATTAGTGATTTTTAAAAGATAAATACCAATATTTAATTGCGAAATATCGATTGTATTGTGTTTATTAAATAATGTTTGTTTATATACTATTCTTCCATTTAAATCTAAAATAACAGCCTCACTATGTATTCTATTTAAAGTAATATGTAAAGTAGATTTGGCAGGAATTGGATATATAGAATATGCATCAGAGGTATTATTTTTGGTATGTAGCGTATAGCATTCTGGATAGGTTCTTCTATCTCTAGATGCACCTGTCCAGCTTCCTAAGAGATAGTTTTCTCTAATAAGCTCTGTGTAATATCCTTGGCTATTATTGGTATATAATTCTCTTCTTTCTGCATTGTAAGTTGCTGTTCCTTCTTGCCACTGTGAAACCAGAACTTGTGTTAAAAAATCATTAGCATCAAAAGTATAGGTTTCTTGATTTTTGTTCACCCAATTATTGTTTTCCCAATCTTCAGAAGTCTTTGTGTGTAATAAATTATTTGCAGCATACACAAAAGTGGCTCTGCTAATGGTAGTCCAAACCTGGTTTGTTAAATCCCATTCACTACTTAGTGTGTTTATTAAAAGCGGAACGGCATTATAGGTAAACTCTTGTTTTGTAGCATTTATCCATGTATTAGTATTTACATCTCGATTCTCTATTGTACTTTCTATAATTAAATTATTTGTATTGTAGGTATTTGTAATTCTACTATCTAATTGCCAAGTATTATCTATCCATAAATAATTAATAATTTCTATTAAGTTGTTTCCTGCATAAGCTTGTGTTGATTTTCTATCATTTTCCCAAATTTGAGTATCACTATTCCACAACTCATTTATAGTCTCTAGTATTTGGTTATTTGCATTATAACTTGTTGCTAGTCTAGCACTATCTACAAAAGTACTGGTACTAAAATCTAAAACTTGTAAAATAGCCAAAACAGGAAGGCAATCCTGATTAAACGTATAATCTACTGTAGAAAAATGCAGCCATTGGTTAGTAAACCAAATATCGTTTTCCCAGGTTTCAGGAACAGGAGGAGCTGCTATTTGCGCAAGACTTAAATTAATACTAAAAAGTAACGTAAAAAGTAATTTCAGTTTCATAAAAGAGTGATTAATTAATAGTTATATAAAATAACACCTCTTAAAGCAGAATTACTACTAAAAACTTATAACTGTGCACTTTGGCTTTATTTCTGTGCAAATATTATTGTCTTTATAAAAAATTGAACTAAATTTATCTTGCTATTAATTAATCTTAAAAACTATGAAATCTAGTGTTTACTATATGCTTATGGTATGCTCTATTTTTTGCTATGCACAAGAGCAAAAAATAGATGCACTAGAGATGGATTTTAATACCATAAAGGTAGTAAGTTCTGAAAAGCTTCAAATAGCAAATCAGCTTTCTAGTTTGCTGCAACAAACCAATCCTGAAAAGGCCTTAAAATTTTCAAACCAAGCAATTTCTCTAGCAAAAACCCTTCAATTAAAAGATAAAGAAGCAATTGCTTATAAAAACAAAGCCCTTAATTTGGTAGCATTATCTAAAGATTCTTTAGCAATAGAGGCCTATAATAGAGCCATTGCTATACAAACAGAACGAAAAGATTGGAATCAAGTCGCTCGTATTAATTATAATAAAGGATTAATCTATTTTGGACAATCGGATTATATAAAAGCAAATGCACAAAACGTTAAAGCTTTAGACGTTTTTAAAAAAGAAAAAGACAGTTTCTTAATGGCTGTTGTACTAAATAGTATTGGCATTAACCAAATGTATCAATCCCTTTACCCTGAAGCTATAGATAGCTACTTAAAAGCCTCCAAAATTCACGAACAAACCAACACTACAAACACAGATCGTTATGCTGGAATTCTTACCAATATTGGATTATTATACTATAGGTTAGAAAAAAATAAAGAAGCCTTAAAATATTTTAATAAAAGCCTAGAAACCAATAAAAAATTAAATTCTAAAATTGGTATAGCAAACGCACTTACTAATATTGGCAATGTATATGATGATATAAAACAGCCCGAAAAAGCGATTAACTATTATAAAGAGTCACTAGCTATAATGCAAAGTATACATAATAAATATGGTATTGCAAGTGCATTAACAAATACAGGAATTGCTTATATTAATTTAAAGGAATATGACAAAGCACTAACCTATTTAAAAGATACAAAAGTGTTATTTGAAGAATTAGACAATAGTAATAATTTAGCTATAGTTTATCAAAGCATTGGAACTGCATATTTTAAAAGCGCATTGCAAAGCGAAAACAAAAAGGAAAACTATTTAAAAGCCAAAAATAATTTTGAAAACGCACTAAAATATTCTAAAAAAACTCAAAGTATAGAACGTCAAGCAAGTGCACTAGAGAAGCTTGGGCAAGTAAATGCTAAACTGAACAATTATAAAATTGCGTACACCAACCAAACCGAAGCTAAAAAACTAAAAGACAGCTTTATGTCTTCTGAAAAAAAAGAAGAAATAGCAAAGCTAGAAGCCAAATATGAATACGAAAAAAAAGAAGCTACACTAACAGCTATTCATGAAAAACAACAAACCCTAAAAGAAGCAGAAGTATCGCGTTATAAATTTATAAAAAACACTTCTATGTTTGTTGGTAGCACTTTAGCCATTGGCTTAACCATAGGTTTTATGCTTTATAAAAAGAAGCAAGAAGCCAATGCTATTGCTAAAGAAACAGCATTTAACTTAAAAGTTTCAAACACAGAACTAAAAGCGTTACGAGCACAAATGAATCCGCATTTTATTTTTAATTCTTTAAATTCTATTCAATCATATATTGCCAAAAATGATATTGAAAATGCTACTAATTATTTGACTAAGTTTTCAAAATTAATGCGGGAAACTTTAGAAAAATCTACACAAAAAGAAATTACATTAACCGAAGATATTTCTATTTTAAAAACCTATTTAGATATTGAAAACAAACGTGCAAACAATAGTTTTACATACAATATAAATATTGATGAAACTATTGATGCAGAAAACACTTTAATCCCTCCAATGATTTTACAACCTTTTGTTGAAAATAGTATTATTCATGGTTTAAGAAAAAGCACAGAAAGAGGAAAAATATGCATTAACTACACCAAAGAAAAAGACATGCTTATTTGCAGTGTAGAAGATAATGGTATTGGTAGAGCAGCATCTGCAGCAAATACACCTAATACCAACAAACACTCCTTAGGAATGCGTATTACCAAAAGTAGAATTGAAATCATTAATAAAATAAAAGACACCAAAGGAAATTTACATATTATAGACAAACCAAATGGCACTAAAGTAGAAGTAAAACTACCACTAACACTAGCATTTTAAATGATTAAAACCCTAATAGTAGATGATGAACAGCATTGTATTGATAGTCTTATAAGATTAGTAGAAACGCATGCAGCAAACCTAAAAATTATAGCTACTTGTACAACGATTGAAGATGCTTTAAAAAAAACAAAATTACTGCAACCAGACTTGGTTTTTTTAGATATTGAAATTCATAATAAAACAGGTTTTGATTATTTAGAAGACTTAGGAAACTATAACTTTAATGTCATTTTTACAACAGCTTTTAATGACTATGCTATTAAAGCTTTTAAATATAGTGCAATGGATTATTTATTAAAACCCATAGATAAAGATGATTTTATTGCAGCAATTAACAGACTAGAAAAACAAATTACCTCTTTAAACAATGCACAGCAAATAAAAATTTTATTAAATAATTTAAAAAAAGAAGACCCAAAAAAAACCATACAAATACCTACATCTAACGGATTTGAAATCTTAGAAATTGAAGATATTGTACATTGCAAAGCAGATACTAGTTACACCTTTATTTACACAAAAACAGAAAAAATATTAGTTTCTAAACCCTTAAAACATTTTGAAGAACTTTTGGTGGATGCAAACTTTTTCAGAATTCATAATTCACATTTAATTAACATTGCTCATGTTAAGAAATACACCAAAGGAAAAGGTGGTTATGTAACCATGTCTAATCAAGAAACCATTGATGTTTCTATTAGAAGAAAAGAAGCTTTCTTGAAGCTTTTTAACTAGTTTTCAACACTTAACCACTTATTGGTTTGCAAATAAATAAGAAAACACAACCCTTACTTGAATAATATTAGGGTTATCTGTATATAAGACAGGCTTATTATAAGTTTCAGCTTTACACCTAATACAAAGCTCATCATTATTTAACGATTAATGTTATCTAAAATTTTTCCAAAAAAAATTCTCCTTCTCTTTTATAAACTTCTACACTAGATTTTGTTCTCTAGTTACTACGTCTATAATTTTCCATTAATTTTTCGCAATCCGTTTAAAGAGGCATTTAACTCATAACCTAGCAATAAAATATTTGCATTTAGCCATAAGTAGAACATTAAAATTAAAATGGCACCAATAGAACCATACAACTCATTATACTGTGCAAAATTATTGATATAAATACCAAAAAGGTAGGAAGTTAAAACAAATAAAAAGGTAGTTAATAATGCTCCTACAGAAAAGAAACTAGATTGTTTCCCTTCTTTGGTACCAAAATAATATAAGGTTGCTGTTGCTAAATACGTCATTATTAAAAAGAATAAATATCTTGCTGTTACAATCCAGAACACATTAGAGTCTACCGCTGTTAAACCTTCTTTGTTTAGTTTATCAAAAAGAGGTTGCAATAAATAAATCTCTACATAACCAAAAATAATAACGGTTAAAATAACCATAATGGCTAAAATTAAGGCAACACCTAAAGCGTATAAATACTGTTTTACAACATTACGTGATAGTTGTACATGGTAAGAGTTTTCAAAACCAGAAAACAAAGCATTTACACCATTTGCCATTAATATTATAGAAAGTAAAAACACAGATGAAAGTAATCCTCCACGACCTGTATTGATGTTTCCATAAATATTTTCGTCAAAAAACTCGGATGTATTTGGTGGTAAAAACGAATTTAAAAAAGATAAAAATTCCGCTCTAAAACCGTCTATTGGTATATAAGGTATTACAATAAGTACAAATAGTAAAAACGGAAATATTGCCATAAAAAAACTAAAAGCAATAGCACTAGCTCTTGTAGCTAAAGCTCCTCTTGCAATACCAATAACATATAATTCTAACAGATCATAAATAGATAAACCTTCAAAACCCGGAAGTTTTATTTGCTTAAAAAGCTTTACCAACAGACTAACCACTGGTATTTTTTCTAGTTTATCTTCTATTTTTTTTGTCATTAATTAAGACTAGCGTGTTAATAGATTACTTACTGCAAACTTTGATGGCAACTAAAACTAATTAACTGCTTTTAAACTTAAATCCATATTATACACAGAATGCGTTAAAGCACCAGAAGATATAAAGTTTACGCCACACTCTGCGTACTTTCTAATAGTCTTTTCATTAATACCTCCAGAACTTTCTGTCAGGCATTTGTTACCAATTAATTTTACAGCCTTTTTAGTATCTTCAAAATTAAAGTTATCAATTAAAATTCTATAAACACCTTCGCTTTTCAAGATTTCTTCTATTTCATTTAAATCTCTAGCTTCTACTATAATTTTTAAATCTCTATTAGTTTCTTTTAAGTAGTTTTTTGTTTTTTCGATGGCTTTGGTTAATCCGCCAGCAAAATCAATATGATTATCTTTAAGCATAATCATGTCATACAATGCAAATCTGTGGTTTTCTCCTCCTCCAATTTTAACAGCCCATTTTTCTAATGCGCGAATTCCTGGAGTGGTTTTTCTGGTATCTAAAACTTTGGTTCCTGTGCCTTCTAATAAATCTACAAACTGTCTTGTTTTTGTAGCAATAGCACTCATACGTTGCATAGCATTAAGCACCAAACGCTCTGCTTTTAGTATAGATTGCGAAGCTCCTTCTACATAAAAAACAATATCTCCATATTTTACTTTGCTACCATCTTCAATTAGCGTTTCTACTTTCATATCTTTATCTACATAAGCAAAAACCTTCTTTGCAAACTCTACTCCTGCAATAATACCTTCATCTTTTACCAAAAGCTTTGCTTTTCCTTGTGCTGTTGCAGGAATACAAGCAAGTGAGCTATGGTCTCCATCACCTACATCTTCTCTAATGGCATTTGCTATTATTAACGCTATTTCTGTATCAAATTGTGCTTTGCTTATCATAAAATAATTCTTTGTGCTAAAATAAGAAATAGATTTACGATATTAGTTTTTTGAAATACGATTTTTTAATTTCTTATTTTTGAAAAATATCGCGCTTAAAATACTACATCTTATGATTTATAAAATTACCGCATTATTCCTCCTTATTAGTTTTCATACTATTAGTCAAGAAAAAGTTTTTATAGATGAAAATATGAAGGAAATTGATTCGCTACAATTTAATACTATCTGTAAGAATCGTGCCTATAAATGTTTAGCATATAGCTCAGATTCTATTCTAGTAAACAAAGTGTTACCAAAATATAGCTTCGGAAAAATAACGCCTCAAGAATATGACCAAATACGAAGCATTTTAGAGCTAGATTCTAAAACGAAAGTAGTACCAGGTTCTAAAATCGTTATTTCTTATTCAGACACGTTGTTTAATAAAGAAACAATAATTAAAAACCAAATGGGTATATTTAATCAACCAAATCTAAGTAACAATATTACCTTTATTTCTAATGGTTTTTCAAAAGTTATAAACCCAAATAAAGATTTAGACAGAAGGGATTTTATAAAATTCAATGAGAAAATTGATAAGTACTTGACAAAATGTATAGAAAATTTTGAAAAACAAGATTTAGTATCAGTAAATTATGTTTATAATAAGAAACAAGATGGTATTACTTATTTTGAAAATACACCGAGATTAAAAGACAGAGGCATTTTTAAAAACACCTTTTTTAAAATTCATAAAAACTACAAGTTATTAGTTTTAAAACCAGATGGAGAATATTTTTTAAGCGGAGGTTATATGAGCAACAAAAATGTTCAATTACTACTTAAAAATGACGATTGGTCACCTATTAGAGAAGATTTACAAGAATTTATAATTAGAGGTTGTTATATAAAATACAACTTTTTTGAAGACCCTTTTTATGGGCGCTTTACAAAAAACTGCTTTTAATGCATATTAAACTACTAGCCATTGGCAAAACAGACAACAAGCAATTACAAAGCTTAATAGACGATTACACCAAACGTCTTGGCTTTTATATTAAGTTTGAATTAGAAATTATTCCAGATTTAAAAAAAGTTAAAAACCTAAGTGAGGAGCAACAAAAACAAAAAGAAGGCGAAATTATTTTAGGCAAATTAAATACTACAGATGTATTAATTTTACTCGATGAAAACGGAAAGCAATTAGATTCTGTTGGTTTTTCAAACTACTTACAAAAACACATGAATTCTGGTATTAAGCAATTGGTTTTTGTTATTGGTGGACCTTATGGTTTTAGTCCTGAAGTATATAGTAAAGCACAAGGAAAACTCTCTTTATCTAAAATGACATTTTCGCACCAAATGGTACGTTTATTTGTAATAGAACAAATTTACAGAGGGTTTACTATTTTAAAAAATGAACCTTATCATCATAGGTAAACCCTCTGTAGTTGTATTTATTTAATAGAATAAGTTTCTTTTCGTTTTTTAAGCTGTTTTTCTAAATCATTAACCGTTTGACGTACTGCAACTTCATAATTTTTTTCATCAGAAGTAGCAAAAACTCTTGGTCCTGGTAAACTTAATTCTATATCACAAATTTTTCCTTTAGTGTGATCGTTTTCGTTCTTTTTAAAACGAACAACAGCACTAATTAAAAATTCATATCTATTAAATAACTTTTCTAATTTTTCTGTAGCAAGCGCATTTAGCGTTTCACTAATATCTACATCAACGTATTCAAAATTTACAGTCATAGTTTTAAGTGTTTAATTGTTATTACTCAAAAATACAAATTTTACAAATCATTTTATATGACTTATATCATACTTAAAACTAATTATTTCTTTCCTTTTAATTTATAACCTATAGCCAATTTTGCATTAGACAAATTGAAGAAATAATCATTGCCATTATCAAAATCTGTAGTGTAATAACCATTTCCGTAGGTTAAACTAACGTAATATCTATCTATACTATATCCTAACCCTATATTAAAATCTATTTTATACAACATTGGGTTAGATGGTCTGTAGCTATCGTCTTGCAAGGTTACTTTTTTATTCATTAAAGCAATTCCTGGCATAAAATTAAAAGTAGCAGTAATATTTTCTGGAAGCTTAAAATAAGATACAAATCCTGCTAAAAGCCCTAAAGCGCCACCACGATATCTTTTTACATTTGCTTCTTCATTAAAATACATACTTGCATCGTCACTAAAAATACTAGGTTTTGCAGAAAAATAATCAAACACACCAAAAAAACCGAGACCTCCAGTTATGTACATGTTTTTATTTCGCTTTTCAGAAAAACCGGCTTTTAATTGCGAATAAGAAAACTCTACATCATCAAAAGTGTATAAATAATTAACACCAAAAGTTACAGAGCGAATATCACTTCTAAAAACAGTAGCTACATCAAAATCACTTTTGGCATTAAAACCTTTATACGTTTGTATAAATGCATTTACATAATGTTGCTTTTTAACTATAGTTGTAGCTTGTAAATCAAACCTTTTTGTCTCTTCTTTATTTGGGTTTTTTATATTAAAAGCAAGATCAATAATAAACTTTTTACTAGCTACACCAAAACCCAATCCATATCTGTTATTAGGAACATATTTAGCCTTAGAATTATCGTCTTTAATACTAAATTTCTTTACTTTAAAATTAGAAAATAAACGAATCGAATAATTTTCCAGATTTCTATCTATAAGTAAAGAGTCTATATTTTCTAAAGATTGTGAGTGCACAGAAATGCAACTAAAACAAAAAATGACAAAGAAAAATAATCTAAATTTTAAATACTTTTTAAAAATATTCTGTGCTAACAAAAGGTGCTTAATTTGGTTAATATCAAATAAAATTTACCAGAATAGATCTATTTTATTTGGGAAATTCTATTTTTACAAAAGCTAAAATACATTAATTACCATAAACTATGCAACTTGTTTTCGCCACCAATAATTTAAATAAACTTAAAGAAGTACAATCGCTAATCCCTGAACACATTACGCTTTTAAGTTTAAAAGATATTGGTTGTTTTGAAGATGTGCCAGAAACACAAAAAACCATTGAAGGCAATGCCATACAAAAAGCAGCATATATTAAAGAAAAATATGGTTATGATTGCTTTGCAGATGACACAGGATTAGAAGTTACAGCATTACAAGGCGAACCTGGTGTGTACTCTGCCAGATATGCAGGAGCACAACGCAATGATCAGGATAATATGAATTTGCTTTTAACCAACCTTAAAGACAGGCTAGATAGAAGTGCACAATTTAAAACCGTTATTGCCTTGCATCTTAACGAAAAGCTAGAAACGTTTACAGGCATTTGCAAAGGAGAAATAACAACAGAAAAACATGGCAAAGAAGGTTTTGGTTATGACCCTATTTTTAAAGCAGAAGGATTTGATAAAACCTTTGCAGAAATTACTATCGCTGAAAAAAACAAAGTAGGACACAGAGGGAAAGCCGTAAAACAACTAGTTGCTTTTTTAAATGATTTAAATTAATCTAGATTACTTATCACATTAGCCAAATAACTTGCATCTTTAGAAACACCTCCTAAAGTTGCAGAACCTCTGGTATACATCCACGGTAAGCCAATAAAATACAATCCATCTATATTACTTACACCTCTATAATTTTTAGGATAGCCATTTTCATCTAATTCTAAACCCTCAATCCAATTAAAATTAGGACGATAACCAGTTGCCCAAATAATATTTTTAATAGTGGAAACTTTTGAGTTTTCAAAAATAATTTCTTCTTGTAGTGCATCTTTGGTTCTTCCTTTAGCTATTACATTTTCTCTAGAAAGAATTTCTTTCACATCTGTACCTATAACTGGTTGCGATGAATTACTTAAACGCTTCCCTATCCAGCTATATTTATTAAAACTTAAAAAACCAACTAAGGTAAACCACCACCACAAGGTTTTTCCAAGAATTTGTTGTGGTAAAGATTTTACAGTAGTATCTCCAGAAAAATAAACGGTTCTTGAACCATCTTTAGAAATTTCATTTAAAATTTGGTATCCAGAGTCTCCTCCTCCTACTACCAAAGCATCTCCTTCTTGCAATTGGTACACACCTTTATAATAATTACTATGCATTTGAAGCACGCTTTTAGCTATTTTAGTATTACAAGGAGGTGTATACGGAATATGAAATGGTCCTGTAGCTACAATTACATTTTTAGCTTGTAATTCGCCATCTTTATATCTTACATAAAAACCGTTTTCTGTTTTACGTACAGCAGTTACCAAGATATTGAGTTGTACTGGTATTTTAAAAGTTTCTACATATTTTTTAAAATAGTTACTTACTTCTATTTTTGTAGGATAGTGTCCTTTTGGCGCATCAAATTTTAATCCTGGTAAGTGGTTATATTCGGTAGGTGTAAATAGTTTTAAAGAATCCCAACGGTTTAACCATGACGCTCCTATTTCCTTTTCACCATCTAGTATTAAAAATTCCTTTTCTAATATTTTTAAATGATACGCCATAGACAATCCTGCTTGTGCGCCACCAATTATAATATAATCTAACATCAACCATTTTTAAATTTTACAAAGAGGCTAAGGTAAAAACTTTTAAAGGAACTCCTAAAAATGTGCTGTATAAGATTATAATACCTTTTATATGTTGGCTATTCGTTTACAGGTTTAGGCGCGTTAACGATAGTAGTGGCATCCTTTTTTTGCTGGCATATATGGCAAAAAAAGATATAACGAATAGCGTGTTAAAACGCCCAAATAATTAAATAAAACCTAACTACCCTATTTATAGCAAATAAAAACGTATCTTTGCAGCTTGAAACGCGAAAAATGCGTTACAATTGACTCCTCAGAGAGAGGATGTGTTACTAGAGGTTTTAGGTTAAGTATGTTCAATGCACTTCTATTTGTAACACCAAAATAGATTGACATTGAAATACATAAAACAAGAATGAGCACATTCCAAGATTTAGGTCTTAACGACGAATTATTACAAGGTATAACAGATTTAGGGTTTGAAAAACCATCTGAAGTACAAGAAAAAGCAATCCCAATTTTATTAAACGAAGAGACAGATTTAGTAGCCTTAGCGCAAACTGGAACTGGTAAAACGGCAGCATTTGGTTTTCCTATGCTACAAAAAATCGATGTTAACAGTCGTACCACTCAAGGTTTAATTCTTTCTCCTACTCGTGAGCTTTGTTTACAAATTGCTAACGAAATGAAAGCCTACGGTAAATACTGTAAAGGTTTAAATGTAGTTGCCATTTATGGTGGTTCAAGCATTACAGACCAAGCACGCGAAGTAAAACGTGGCGCACAAATTATAGTTGCTACTCCTGGTAGAATGAAAGATATGATTAACAGAAAATTAGTAGATATTACTAAAATTCAATACTCGGTTTTAGATGAGGCCGATGAGATGTTAAACATGGGATTTAAAGAAGATATTACAGATATTCTTTCTGGTACACCAGAAGATAAAAACACTTGGTTATTTTCTGCAACCATGCCAAAAGAAGTTGCTAGAATTGCTAAAAAATTCATGCTAGACCCAAAAGAAATTACGGTTGGTCATAAAAATGAAAGTACTTCTAACGTAACACACGAATACTATTTAGTAAACGCTCGTGATCGTTACCAAGCATTAAAACGTTTAGCAGATGCGAATCCTGATATATTTTCGGTAATTTTTTGTAGAACTAAAAGAGATACCCAAAAAGTTGCAGAAAACTTAATTGAAGATGGTTATAGCGCTGGTGCATTACATGGTGATTTAAGCCAGAACCAACGTGATATTGTGATGAAACAATTTAGAACACGTCAAATACAAATGCTTGTAGCTACAGATGTTGCTGCTCGTGGTATTGATGTGGATGATATTACACACGTAATTAACTACCAATTAAGTGATGAAGTAGAAACCTATACACACCGAAGCGGAAGAACAGGTCGTGCCGGAAAAACGGGAGTTTCTATGGTAATTGTTTCTAAAAGTGAAATACGCAGATTAAAAAGTATTGAGCGTATTATTAACAAGAAATTTGAATTAAAAGAAATTCCGAACGGAATGGAAATTTGCGAAGTACAATTAATGTCTTTAGCAAACAAAATTCACAATACAGAAATCAATCATGAAATTGATAAGTATTTAGAAGATATTAATGGCTTGTTTGAAGAAACTACCAAAGAAGAACTTATTAAAAAATTCTTCTCTGTAGAGTTTACTCGTTTCTTTAACTACTACCAAAAAGCTAAGAATCTTAACGTAACAGCATCTTCTAATGATCGTGAAAGCGGAAGAAGTAGCAATAGTAATGATACACGTTACTTTATTAATGTTGGTGAAAAAGATGGCTTTGATTGGATGAAGCTAAAAGATTTCTTAAAAGAAATTCTAGAACTTGGTAGAGACGATGTATTTAAAGTAGATGTTAAAGACAGTTTTTCTTTCTTTAATACCGAAAAAGAGCACCAAGAAAAAATACTTGCCTTTTTTACAGATTACAAACACGAAGGCCGTTTTGTTAATGTAGAAGTTAGCGAAAACCGTGGAGGTGGTGGAAGAAGTCGTGGCGGAAGACGTCGCGATGGTGGAAACGACAGAAGACGTGGAGGATCTGACAGACCAAGAGGAGAAAGACGTAGTTCTGGAAGAAGAAATGATTCTGGTGGTGACTCTAGAAGAAGTGAAAGACGTAGTTCTGAAGGTTCTTCAAGAAGATCAGAATCTAGAGATAAATCGGAATTTAAAACCACACATTCTAGACCAAGACGTTCAAGACGCTAAATGATCTGGCCTAAGGGCTGGTAATTTTGTTAATTTTAAGTCAAAGTTTAAAAGGTATAAGGTATTTATAAATATGTTTGTATCTTTATAAAACTACACACCACTATTATGAAGAATTGGTTTACTATATTTTTTTTACTACTATCTTTTACATTTAGTCAAGCACAAGAGCTACCTAATAAAGTAAAAGGTGTAGTAATTAACGCTGCAGATGATACCACTCTAGAAGGCGTAAATATTGTAAACTTAACACAAGTAATAGGTACAACAACTAATGAAAAAGGTGTGTTTGAACTTGCAGCAAAACCAAATGACACCTTACACTTTTCTTATTTAGGTTTTAAATCTATTAAAGTTAGAGTAACAAACGATTGGTTAAAATATGGAAGTTCTAATATTGCTTTAACAGAATTGGCTTTAGCTCTAGAAGAAGTAGTTGTAACACAGTTTAAACTTACGGGTTTTTTAGAGGTAGATATTAAAAATGTACCAACAAACAATAATTACAGATATGCAATATCTGGCTTACCAAGTACAGGTTATGAAGCTGGAAACAATTCGCCAAGTGCTGTAACTAAAGTTTTAGGTGCTATTTTTAATCCTGCAGACTTTTTATACCGAATGTTTGGTAGACAGCCCAATGAGATGCGAAAGTTAAAAAAGATGAAGCAAGACGATGAGATTAGAAGTTTACTTGCCCAACGATTTGACAGAGAAATGCTCATGGCTTTACTACAAGTAAACCGAGTAGATTTAGATGAAATTGTAAGCCAATGTAACTACTCTAAAGATTTTATAAACTCTGCTAATGACCTTCAAATTTTAGACGCTATTAGTGAGTGTTATGAAGAATATAAGGTTTTAAACAGAAGTAGATCTGGTAAATTTTAAATATTTATAAAATTCAATATACAAAGCGTAATCCTTTAGGGTTACGCTTTTTTTATTATCTAAAATCACTTATTCTCTTCATAGTATCTCGCTATAATTTGGTCATAGCTTTTAATGGTTTTTTTAACCCAATCTAATCGCTTAGCATTTTGTTCTTCTTCACTAAGTTGCCAAGCGATATCGCTTCGTCTTAATTTTGCCGTTACCTCTTGTAAAATAATAGCTGCAGAAACAGAAATGTTTAAACTTTCGGTAAAACCAACCATTGGTATTTTTAAATAACAATCTGCAGCATCTAGCACTTCTTGGCTTAAGCCTTGGGTTTCTCTACCAAAGAAAAAACATGACTTTTTAGTAAAATCAAAATCCTGCAATTCACAATCTTCTATATGTGGTGTAGTCGCTACTATTTGATATCCTTTTTGTTTTACATCTGCAATACAGTCTTTAATAGAATGAAACCTGTTTAAGTCTACCCATTTCTGTGCTCCCATTGCAATTTCTCTATCTATACTTTTGCTATTCACCTCTTCTACTATATTTACTTCTTGTATTCCAAAAACATCACAACTACGCATTACAGCACTTGAATTATGCAATTGGTACACATCTTCTGTAGCAACCGTAAAATGCTTAGTACGCTGCTTAATCACTGTATTAAACTTGTTTCTTCGGTTTTCGGTTAAATAGGTTTCTAGGTATTCTAGAAGTTTAATGTCTGTCATATTTTTTACTAAACGTCAAATTTAATTAAAAAAGAACGGATAAGCACTTTCTTAAGAATGACAAAAAAAGTAATTTTATCTTTTGAGCAGAGTACCACTTTCGTGGGAATAAAATAGAATCTATTTTTATGAAAAATATTGTAGTATTAACAGGAGCAGGAATAAGTGCAGAAAGTGGTATTAAAACCTTTAGAGATGCTGATGGTTTATGGGAAGGTCATGATGTTATGCAAGTAGCATCACCACAAGGATTTATAGATAACCCTTCATTAGTTTTAGATTTTTATAACCAACGAAGAAGGCAGCTACTAGAAGTGCAACCCAATAAAGCGCATTATGATTTAGCATCATTAGAAAAAGAGTATAACGTTACCATTATTACACAAAATGTAGACGATTTACACGAACGCGCAGGAAGCACAAACGTAGTGCATTTGCATGGCGAATTATTAAAAGTACGAAGTGTTAATAACGAAACAGCAGTACAGGATTGGAAAACAGATTTAGTTCTTGGTGATATTGATAAAAAAGGAGATCAATTACGACCGCATATTGTATGGTTTGGTGAAGCCGTACCTATGTTTGATAAAGCTGTTGAAATTTGTGAAACAGCAGATATACTAATCATTATTGGTACTAGCTTACAAGTCTATCCTGCAGCAAGCCTTATGCACTATGTACCAGAAAATACTACTACTTATTTTATAGACCCAAAACCTGCATATGTAAACCACCAAAAAATAACGGTTATTGCTAAACCTGCAACCGTTGGAGTTTATGAGGTGCTTAAACTATTACAAGACTAAAAACCGCTCTCTTCAGCCATTTTTACAACACCAACAGTTAGTATTAAATTGGCAAAACGACGTTGTTCGCCTGTTTGAATAATTAATGTAGTATTAGGATCCCTTATTTTGTCATAAAAAGACCATCGTTCCATCTCATCCCAAGTTACATCTCCCAGTAATTTTTTATACGCCTCGTGAATCTCTGCATTTGCTTCTGCAGGCTTTTCCATAACAATAGCACCTTGAACAGGACAAACCTCTAATATACCTTCAAGAACAGTTAGTGCATCTAATAATCCTGGGCGAAAATTAAGGTGTACTGTTGTAGAGTTTGGCCCACTCATGGCACCAACAGGTAAATTACCATCTGCAATAACAACTTGTGCAAAATGACCTGAACGTGCAAGAGCTTCCATTATAGTAGGATGAATTACTGAAGTCTTTAACATAAATTTCTCTTTAAAAAGTAAATAAATATAAAACACTAGGTGCTACTTAGCTCCTAGTGTTTTTTAAGTTTTAATGTATCACAATTAACTTAGAACTACATATTGTAGACACCTCCATTAATATCTAATGTTGCACCAGTAATAAAACCATCATACTCAGAAGCTAAATATAAAACTGCTCTAGCAACATCGTCTGCATTACCTGCTCTTTGTATAGGAATACCAGCTGTTGTAGCTGCTGCAGACTCTTTTGTAGTATGCGTGTTATGAAATGAAGTACCAAGAATAAGACCTGGAGCAACCGCATTTACTCTAGTACCTTGCGCACCCAATTCTGTAGAAAGCGCTCTTGTAAAGGTTAAAATTGCTCCTTTACTGGTAGAATATACTAAGGATCCTGGATGCCCTCCTTTACGTCCTGCCAGAGAGGCCAAATTAACAATACTACTATTGTCATTTTTTGCCAAATATGGTGCTGCTGCTCGTGTTACAAACATCATAGAGGTTAGATTAATATCCATTACCTTATGCCAGAATTCAGCTTCCATTTCGTTTAACATTTTTCGTGCAACAAGAGATCCTGCATTGTTGATTAGTATATCTAATCCTCCAAAAGTCTCTATTGTTTTTTCAACCATAGCATTAGCGTCTTCTTCTTTTGTTAAGTCTCCACTTATAGCAATTGCTTTTTGTCCTTTACTTAATGCATATTCCGTTAATTGGTTGGCTGTATCAGCACTAGAAAAATAGTGAATAGCAACATTAGCTCCGCTATCAATAAATTGTTTTGTAATCGCTTCACCAATTCCTTGCGCTCCAGCTGTAATAAGTACGTTTTTTCCAGTTAATTTCTTGTTCATTTTTATTTTATTTCTTAGTTAATCGTGTTGCTAGTTATAGTACATGCATTACTTTGTTGTGTATAATCAACATACTTTTATTTATACAAATATATAATAATAAGGCAGTTTTATTAAAAACAGAAGTAGATGTGTTAAAAATTAATATTCAAATAACACATTAGGCTATCAACTACTTGAATTTATTTATCAAAAAAAATTAGTTCGATTTTTTATTTTTAGTTTCCTTTATTTAAAGGTTTGTATTTTTTTTACTTCTTTCTACTTGGTAACACATTGCTTTGCTGAGGACTTAAAACAATTAAGTATTGAATTGTTTCAATTGGAAATAAGCAAAGCATTAAAACCAACTTTTCAACCTTTTAAAACAGGCTTATTCCATTTTGCAATTCAAGATCCAGATATTGCAGGACTGGTAGCTAAAGTTTTTAGGATGGATCATTATTTATTTCAATCCAATAACCATTAGGATCTTGAAAATAAACTTGTTGAATACCATCTTTACGCACATAGTCTTTATTTGCTGTGCCAAGCCAATCACTATATTCTATATTTAAAGTTTTTAAATGACTTACAAACAAAGCTAAATCTGCTATAGCTAAAGCAAAATGTACTGCTTTATTGGTTTTTACTTCTAAATTTGGTCTAGGAATTAAATGTAATTGCTTGCCTTCTCCTAAAGCAAGCCATCTGGTTTTAGAATTAGAAGCTGTATTTTCAATTTCTTTAAACTTAAATACCTTTTGATAAAACGCTACAGATTCGTCAACGTCTTTTACAGAAAGTGCAATGTGATTAAATGAAAATGAAAACATATTTTTAAACTTTTTTAGAAAAAATATCAGCAATAGTATTTAATACTTATTTATAGGCAAACTTGAAAAACAAAATGTATAACGAAAAATATATTGCTCATGGGTATTCTAATCTTCTACTCGATTTAAATCTAGATCATGAAAATCGAAACTAAAGTCAATATTAGGAGAAATACCTTTCATTGCAATTTGTTGAGCCTTTTGATTTTCGTCTAGAGTAAAAGTTACAAAAGCATCGGCATTCATATCTTGATATTCCCATTTAATGGCAAAGGTTTCGTCTTTATAAAATTGTAAAGCTCCATTTAGTTTTGGAGATCTATGAAATTGCAACCATAGTTGATCTCTTTTCATAAAAACTTCACAAGTACCAAACCAATTATCTTTGTAAACCCCAATATATTTTTGAGTATCTATAGGGTTACTTGCATTGTTTTTAACTGTTTCCCATACTTTATCTGTAATAGCATCTCCTTTTTTTGCTTTAGATTTTAAGTAATCAGCATATTTATCTATCCATTTAAAATCGTCTAATTCTAAATACTCATCTAAAATAGTTTGCGAAACCGAAGAAAACAATCCTGCTCCATCATCACTTGTATTGGTTAAAATAACAATACCTAAATCCATATCTGGAATTAAAACCGTTTGTGAGAGCATTCCTGGTAAACCACCTGTATGCTCTACTTTCATATTACCAAGCACATCAGACAAAAACCAACCTAAACCGTATCCTGAAAAATGCGAATTATATCTTGGGTTTTTATTTACTCCCATAACGGTATGCATTTTCCACATTTCGTCATGATTGGTAGCTGTAAAAAGTTCTTTTTCTAGGTTTTCGCCATATTTACCTGCGTTTAAATGCAAAAGCATCCATTGGCATAAATCGTCTACATTAGAAAAAATACCACCTGCTGCTCCATTCATCATTTCTTTAAAGGTTGGTATTACTTGTATTTCTCCTTTTTCAGTAGAGTGTGAAGCAGATAAGTTAGTCGTATCTTTTATTGCTGCTAAAGAGGCATAGGTATTATCCATTCCTAAAGGCTCCAGAATACGTGTTTTAGTAAATGCTTCCCAAGTCATACCACTTTTTCTAGCAATTAATTCTCCTGCTACAAGGTATAGTAAGTTATCATAGTCCCATTTGGTTCTAAAGGCAGAAGATGCTTTAAAATGTTGAAAACTGGACAATAAATCGTTCATTGTAAAATCGGTTCCGTCAGGAAAAAACATTAAATCGCCCATTCCTAAAGGCAAGCCGCTTCGATGGGTTACTAAATCTAGAATACTAAAATTATCTTCTACATAATCATTATACATGGTAAATTCTGGAATATGATCTTTTACTTTATCTTCCCAATTTATTTTACCTTCTTCTACTAAAATTGCCAATCCTGCAGTTGTAAATGCTTTACTGTTGGATGCAATTGCAAATTGTGTATGCTCATTTACTGGAGCTTTAGTTTTTATAGATTTTACACCATAGCCTTTGTTATGAATTATCTTGCCATCTTTAACAACTGCAACTGCTGCACCTGCAACTTGAAACTTGGTCATGGCATAATTAACAATAGAGTCAATTTGTTGTGTAGTAACTTGTGCATGTATACTATTAGTTACTAAAAACAAAGTGAAAAATATACTTAAAATAGTGGTTTTAAATAATGTCATATAATTTTGATTGATAGATTAATAGCTGTTTTAAAGATACACTTATTTCTTGTTTTTTTCTGCAATCCACTTACTCATAAATTTAGTGCTTTGCAAGGTATGATGCATAAGCATTTGTCCTGTAAAATTATTTTGTCTGTGCGTTTTTAGTTGCTCAACAGTTGTTTCAAGAACATCAATAAACCCTTTCTTAATTTCGTTTTTATTAAAACGTGTATTAAGTACCTGAAATCCGTTTTTTTGTTTCTCTTTCCAGAGTATTTCTTCTTGATAAAGAGCAACTGCTTTGTTTGCAAAATCTAGCGGATTATCTACAATAAACCCATTAGGTTCTAGAATACCATACATACCTTCTGCTCCAATAGATGTAGTTATACAAGGTGTTCCGTTTTGCATAGCTTCTACTAGTTTTCCTTTTAATCCTGCACCAAAACGTATTGCTGCTAAACAGACTTTTGCTTGCTGCATCACTAGGTTTGCATCTTCTGCAAAACCTTTTATTAAAAAACCTTCTTTTTTATTGTGTAGCTGATTTACTTTTTGACTAGAATACGATCCGTAAATATGCATTTCGGCTTTTGGCAATTGTTTTCTAATTAATGGCCAAATGGTTTCTTTTAAGTATAAAACCGAATTGTAATTAGGTTCATGTATAAAATTACCAATAGTTATAAAATGTTCTCGTTTTTGAAAAGTTGGTAATCTCTTGATTGCTTCTAAAGAAACACTATCAATCATAAATGGCAAATAATGCAATAAAGCAGCATCTACTTTAAAACTATTTTTTAAAATTTCTATCTCTGCTTTAGAAATAATTAAACTTACATCACATCTATATATACTAGCAATTTCGCGTTTTGCTGTATCATTAAATAAATAAGAAGCATCAAAAGGCTGTTTGTCTTTAAAAGCTTGCTGTCTTCCTTTTCGTAAAGCGTGTAAATCTTCGGTATCTAGAATACGTAAAGCATCTGGACAAGTTTCTGCTACACGCCAACCAAATTGCTCTTCCATCATAAAGCGATCAAAAAGCACAACATCTGGATTTAGGTTTTCTATAAAAACATTAAAACTCGTATTATTTAATTCGATAGCAACTTGCTCAACTCCAATGGTTGTTAAGTTAAAAGCATTGTCACTTTTAGCACAAGGGCTAGCAAAAGTAATGCTAAATTTTTGTTCTTGAAATAGTTGTATAAGCTGCATCATCCTGCTTCCTGCCGCAGAACTTTTAGGTTCTGGCCATACAAAACCAATAATTAAGAGTTTTTTTATCACAAATGTGCAATATTTTTTGTGTTATTAAAGAGCAATTACTGCCAAGCTATTATTCTGGTTTTGGTAATAAACTATATTTTATACGTACATTTTTTGCCCAACTAATTACAGATGCTATTTGAGCGTCTGTAAGATTTGCTTCAGCATGTGCCCATGTGTAAGAATTTAATGGCATTTCTTTTGTTTCTACCATTTCTATAAGTTCTTCAAACTTATGGTCTTTCTTTTTTACAGAGTTAGCTTCCCAGCCAGAAACATTAAAATGTTTTTTTCCATGTTTAACATGATCTGCCAACCAATAATTTACTGGAGTTATTTTGTTATACCAAGGATAGTTAGTTACATCACTATGGCAGTCATAACAGCTGGTTTGCAAAATAAGCTTTACATCTTCTGGCGGATTGGTTTCGGTTTCAAAAGCTGTAATAGATGTTAGTTCTCCTTCATTTCTTTCTGGCCCAAAAAATTGAGCTATTACAAATACTATGAGTAAAAGTAAAAGTATTTTTTTTATAATTTTCATCTATGTATTTTTTATTAATTTAGACATTAAAAATACTAAATCTTTTGACTTCAGACCAACTATATCAGGAATTAAATTATGTAAATCATTCGCGCGAAAAGCGTTTATATTACGCAAATTTACTAATAGATAATCCTGAATGGATACCTAAAATTTTAGAAATACTTTTTAAGGTAAATGATAAAATTTCACCACGAGCAGCTTGGGTTTTGGAGTTTATGTGCAAAGAGAATTTAGAAAAACTGATTCCGTATTTAGATACTTTTACCCAAAACATACACCAAGTACACCAAGATTCTGCAGTACGACCTGTAGCTAAAATTTGTGAGTATTTAATAAAAGCTTATTATACTAAAGCAGAAAATAGAATACAAAAAGAATTACTACCTAAACATCGTGAAAAAATTATTGAAGTCTGTTTTGATTATATGATTAATGACGAAAAAATTGCACCAAAAGCATATGCTATGAATACATTGTATTTACTAGGTAAAGATTATGACTGGATTCATCCAGAACTGGTTTTAATTTTAGAGCGTGACTACCAAATGCAAAGTTCTGGTTATAAAGCAAGAGCTAAGCATATTATTAAAAAGATAAAATCGAAAAAATCATAATTCTAAATTCGTAATTAGTAATACAAAAACCTATCTTTGAAACTTCTAAAAAAACAACACAAACTATGTCTTTAAACACATTAAATGCCATTTCACCAATTGATGGACGATACAGAAATAAGGTGGATGAATTAGGTAACTATTTTAGCGAAGAAGCACTTATAAAATATCGTGTTTTAGTTGAAATTGAATACTTTATTGCGCTTTGCGAAATACCTTTGCCACAACTAAAATCTATAAACACAACTGTTTTTGAAGATTTAAGAGCTATTTATAAAGAATTTTCTACAGAAGATGCTTTAGCAATTAAAGACATTGAAAAAGTTACCAACCATGATGTAAAAGCTGTTGAATATTTTATCAAAGACAAATTTGACAAGCTAGAATTACAAGAATACAAAGAGTTTATTCACTTTGGTTTAACCTCTCAAGATATTAACAATACAGCAATTCCGTTAAGCATTAAAGAGGCTATGAATGATGTATATGTTCCTGAATATCTTACGCTTCTTAACCGATTAAAAGAATTGGTAAACGAGTGGTCACAAATTTCTATGCTAGCAAGAACACATGGTCAGCCAGCTTCTCCTACACGATTAGGTAAAGAAATTGAAGTATTTGTGGTACGCTTACAAGAACAATTTAATTTATTAAATGATGTGCCAAGTGCTGCAAAATTTGGTGGAGCAACAGGAAACTATAATGCGCATAAAGTAGCATACCCAACTATAGACTGGAAAGCTTTTGGTAGCGCTTTTGTACAAGAAAAATTAGGCTTACACCACTCCTTCCCTACTACACAAATTGAGCACTATGACCATATGGCTGCTTTATTTGATGCTTTAAAACGTATTAATAATATTGTTTTAGATTTAGATAGAGATATCTGGACCTACGTGTCTATGGATTATTTTAAGCAAAAAATTAAAGCTGGTGAAGTTGGTAGTAGCGCAATGCCTCACAAAGTTAACCCTATAGATTTTGAAAACTCTGAAGGAAACCTTGGTATTGCCAATGCTATTTTTGAACATTTAGCAGCTAAATTACCTGTATCAAGACTACAACGTGATTTAACAGACAGTACTGTTTTACGTAATGTTGGTGTTCCTTTTGGGCATACTTTAATTGCTTTTAAAAGCACCTTAAAAGGCTTAAATAAATTATTGTTAAACGAAGACAAATTTGCTCAAGATTTAGAAAACAATTGGGCTGTTGTTGCAGAAGCAATTCAAACCATTTTAAGAAGAGAGGCTTACCCAAACCCTTATGAAGCTTTAAAAGGTTTAACAAGAACAAACGAAAAAATTACGCAACAGTCTATTTCAAATTTTATTGATACCTTAGAGGTTTCTAACGAAATTAAGGAAGAACTAAAAGTAATTACGCCTAGTAATTATACTGGAATATAAACTTATTTAATACTATGCTTACAGACAAACAATCATTACTAATTATAGGTATTTTTACTTTTTTTTTTGTTTTCTTTGGTATACTAGGCATATTAGAAAATATTTTTATTGCAGCACCAATGCTTATAGGCTTTTTCACTTTAATTATTAATTTAATTATAACCAAAAGAGTTTCTGAAGAAGAAGAAAACAAACTTGAAGAAAAAAAAGTTTCTATAGAAGAAACGCAAAAAAGTAATTAATTTACAAACCTGAACTTGTTTTCAGATTCTAAAATAAATACGCATAAAAATTAAAATATTACTATAAAAAAAGCTTACCAAAACGGTAAGCTTTTTTATTAAAAATTAATGGGTAATTATTTATTTAAAAAAATTAATAATTCCTTTTAATTGTGTTTCATCTACTTTTCCTTTGTTCATAGATTCTGCTAGTCGTACTAGTTTTGCTGGACTCATATCGTCTCCTAAAACACGTAAAACACCAAAACCATATTCTTTAGAGCTTCCAAAAATGATAAACTCATCGGCTAGATTGTCATCACCAATATATTTAAGTTCTAATTTAGAACCAAACATATTAAAATCACCAAGTTCAATATACTTTTCATCTTCTAAAATAGAGGCTACTTTAGCTTTTTCTACTTGGTAGGTTTCTTGATTAGTAGAATCTAATTTAAAGCCTAAAAAGTTTAATTTATCTACCGACTTGTATGCTTCTTTTTCATCTGCAGTTAAATCTGCATTTTCAAAATCTACAATGCTTGTTGGTATATCTACTGTTGTAAAATTAGGAGATTCTTGATTGTCTACAAAATACGTTTGTAAAGATTGCTTATTACTACAACTTACTAGCAAGGTAATTGCTAGTAAACTGTAACATAATGTTTTGATTGATGGTTTCATAGTTTTAATTTTTATCTTCTAAATGTTCCCCTCCTGGTATATTCATTTTCTTGGTAAGTTTAGAGATTTGTTTTAAATCAATATCTCCTGTTAAAGAAACAATTACGGTTTCAAATTTACGTTGCTCACCATTTATAGAAACATTAGAGCCTTCCATATGTTGACTAATTCCGTTTACAAAAATTAAAAGCTCTTGTACATGGTCTTCGTCTTTTCCTTCTTTTACATAAAACTTAATTACGGTTCCATCATCTTTTACCTCCATTAACTCTTCTAAACTACTCGCTTTTGAGCTTACCCAAGAAGTAATATCTGCAGATATGTTACCTTTTTCTGTAATAATAGTTTTTAAACTAGTAATACTATTTACCATTTCAAGGTATTCTTTGGCTTCTGGATCATCGGTATCAATATCCATTTTTGCTAACATTTGAAACATTTTTGGCTTGATGTTTACATAGGTTACATCTGCATTGTCGCTATATTTTGAAAATATATCTTGCGCCATGGATGTTAAAGGCATCATTAATAAAGCCATTACAACTAAAATTACATTCTTTTTCATTTTGCTTTTTTTATTATTTATTGTGGTGTTCATATTTTTTATTTTTTAAAGATTAGACTTGTTGTGTTTTCTACTTCTGCTAAATAATTAATACTTGAAGCGCCTTTATTGAACTGCGTAGAAATCATTTCTAAAGATTTTTTTACTTCAAGATATGCCATTTCAGGATCATCATAAGTACCTAAATCTTCGGTAGAAGATTGCGGCGTTTTAAAATAAAATCCTATCATAAGAACTGCTACTGCTGCAACCGAAATCCATTTATACAAATTGTTTTTGTTAGTTTTTAATGGAACGTCTTTAGTAAACTGCTCTTCTTGGCTTAGCGAAAAATAGGTAAACATAGGTTTATACATTTCTAAATGTGGCGCTACAGTCTCTTGTGTAAAATAGTTTTTTAACTGCTGCTCTTCTTTTAGCGATGTTTCACCATTGTGGTATTTTTCTAGTAATTGTTCTATATTATTTAACACCATAATTATGTGTTTTTGTTAATTTTTCTCGTATTGTTTTTCTTGCTCTAGACAATGCAACTCGCACTGCTGTATTATTCATATCAAGCATCTTGGCTATTTCGTCAAAATCATACTGCTCAATATCTCTTAATTGTATCACTAGCTTTTGCTGCTCTGGTAAATCTTCTATTATTTTAGCAACCCAATTTACACTATCATTAAACTCTAATTGTTTTTGTAACGAGGTATTATTGTCTTGATAATTGCTATGTACTAACTTTAAATTTTGCGCTTGTTTCGATTTTAATTTATCTAAACAAAAATTCTTGGTCATGGTCATAGAAAATGCTTCTACGTTTTTATACTCTTGCATCTTCTTTTTATTTTTCCATAATTTTAAGAGTACTTCTTGTGTAGCATCTTCTGCTTCTTCTCTAGACACTAGCAATCGTTTTGCTAAACGAAAGACCTTATCTTTAAAAGGCATTACAATATGTAAAAACTCGGTTTGTGTCATTATTTTTGGTTCTGGTTAAAAACAACTTGGTAAAGGCTGTTTATATTATGACGAACAACTCTATATTTTGTTACAATTAATTTTTTGTTGCATATATAATAAGTATTTTTAAAGGGAAAAAGAGACCTATTTTGCTATGAATATAATTAAAAAAATAACACTGCTATTCTTTGTAGCATGCCTATGCACCGCTTGTTTTGAAGATTTAGATGATACACCTATTAGTAGTTACGACATTAAAGATTTTGTTTGGAAAGGAATGAATTATGCCTATTTATACAAAGAAAACAAACCCGATTTAGCAGATGATAGGTTTTCTAGTACTAGTGATTATTCAAGTTATTTAAGCGCTTATGAAACTCCGGAAATCTTATTTGAAAACTTAATTTATGACCGAGAAAACACAGATAGGTTTAGCTGGATTACGGATGATTATATTGCCTTAGAAGAAAGTTTTAATGGTGTAAGAACAAGCAATGGTTTGGAATTTGATTTTTATTATGAACCTGGTAGCACTAGTAATGTTTTTGGTATAATAAGACTTGTTTTAAACAATAGTCCTGCTGCATCGCAAGGATTACAACGCGGACAAATATTTAACGCTGTAAATGGTGTTGCTTTAACAGAAAATAATATAAACACCTTATTAAGTCAAAACAATTACACCTTAAACTTTGCAACCTATAATGACAATAATACGCCAAGCGATGATAGCGATGATACCATAGATACCACCAATGAAACTGCCACATTAAGCAAAGTTGCTTTTACAGAAAACCCTGTACATAAAACCGAAATATTACAAGTAAACAACCAAAACGTTGGCTATTTAATGTACAACGGTTTTACTGCAGATTTTAATACCCAATTAAACAATGCTTTTGCTACACTACTTAACAATAATGTGCAAAACTTAGTTTTAGATTTACGCTATAATCCTGGTGGTTCGGTAAATACTGCAACCCTTTTAGGAAGCATGATTACTGGACAATTTAACGGAGAAACTTTTGCAAAGCTAATTTATAACAACGACTTACAAAGCAGTAATACCGAATATCAATTTACAGATTCTTTTGATGGCAATAGTATTAATAGTCTTAATTTACAAAAAGTCTATATTCTTACTACAGGAACATCTGCTTCTGCTAGTGAAATGGTGATTAATAGCTTAAAAGCATATTCGCAATTAGAAGTCATACAAATTGGTTTACAAACTACAGGAAAATCGCAGGCATCAATTACTATTTATGATTCTCCTGATTTCACAAGAAGTGGCGCAAACTCTTTACATACTTACGCCATGCAACCTTTAGTAGCCAAAACAGTTAACAAATTAGATGTAAGTGTGCCTAACGAAGGATTAACACCAACTATAGAAATAAACGAAGACCCAAGTAATTATGGCGTTTTAGGAGATGCTAGTGAACCGTTACTAGCTGCTGCTTTACAGCATATTTCACAAAACGGAAGGTTTTCACAAACCAAAACAAATCATTTTAATAAGATTAAAAACAAAATAGATTACAACCCTTTTGAAAATGGTATGTATTTAGATTAAAATATTTATAAACTAAAAAAGCCACTCCTTAGAGTGGCTTTTTTTATGTAATTATAAAATATTCATTAGTTAAAATGAAAACTATTTGGTCCTACTCCTACTGTAATTGTATTTAATAAAGTACCATTTAACGAGTATTCGTAAACATTACTGTTAGAGTTAAAATCTCCTCCATCAGAAATAAAAATCTTGTCATCTTCTACGTTAAATCCGTACATAACACCATAAGTAGATGTAGAACTGTATGTTAATAAAGCAGTATCAGAAATAGTAGTACTACTCATAGAAGCACTATAAACCGAAGCGTCTACAGTAAAGTAAAAACTCTCGTTTTCTATTTTTAGATTTTTAGCTCCAACTAATGAAGCTGGAAGATCTATTGTACTTTCAATAGCATTAGTAGCTGTATTGATTTTAAATATTTTTCCGTTAGATGCATAGTCATAAGATAATACATATAAATCATCATCTTCTTCTAAAATAGAGTTTGGAGAATTTCCTGTTCCTAAATCAATAGAAGTCATTGTTTGTGTATTGGTGTTTAATACAGTTACTGCGTTTCCGCTTCCATAGTATCCATTAGAAATATACACATAATCATCGTCTGAAGTAATTTTTTCTGCATAATCTCCAACCACTAAGGTAGTAGTAGAATAATCCTCTAAATCAATTATAGTAAGAAAATCATCAGCTCCTGTACTCCAATCTGCAGAGTTCGTTACATATGCTTTTCCGTTTTCAACGGTACCATATCTTGGTGCAGAAAAATTAGAATCAATAGTTGCTATATATTCAAAAGTATAACGATCAACAACCGTTACTTGATTTGCAGATCCAGAAATAATAAAAGCTCTAGTATCATCAAAAAAGATATCTTGTAAGTAAGAACCTACTTCATCTGCAGTTGGATTTACTAGCCTAAATACATCTTCTACAACAATACCTTCATCACCTACAAAAGTAACAGATGCAGTTGCAGGATTACCATTTCCTTCGTTTAACACAAAATAACCATTATCATAAGCTCCTAAGCTTGAAGAACCGTTATCATCATTATCATCATTACTACAGGAAGTTATTAATACACTTACTAAAAGTGCATAGGCTAAAAATTTGAATTGTTTTTTCATGATTTAAAAATTAAAGTTTAAGTAAAAATTATAGTTAATTCCAGGCATGTAACGACTTGCTACACTCTGGTAGTTTTTATTGTAAAGGTTTTTGATTTGTGTTCCTACAGTGAACTGTTTCTGTTTTCCTAAAGCATAAGAAAGCCCCATATTAGAAACCAAATAAGCATCTAAAATATACTTTGGATCATCATCTTCTAATGTTAGTACCTCACCAACATAAAGGGTTTCGTAATATAAAGCAGCTCTTTTGTATTGATAATTAAACAAACCTGTAACCTTATGTTTTGGCACATAAGTTAACTGTTGGTTGGTCTGTTTATTTTTTGAAATAGTATATGCATAGCTACTTCCTAAAGAAAACTGATGTTCTTTTATATGATATTTAAAATCTAATTTAGATTCTACACCATAAGTTTCTACATGATCTGTATTTACTGGTTGCCAAACACTTCCTGTAGGAAGCCAACGAATCATATCTTTTATATTATTATAAAACCCTGTTGCAGAAAAAGACAAGTGTTTAAAATCTAATTGATTTCCTATTTCTATTTGCTGAGACGTTTCTGGTTTTAAATTAACATTACCACTTCCTTCCCAATACAAATCGTTATAAGTAGGAATTCTAAAATTCTTAGAACCGTTTATATTTAGCGTATAATGGTTTCCAAACTTATACTGCAATCCTAGACTATAAAGTAACGGACTATCATAATTATTGGTGACTTCTTTTCTTATAGTAGCTTCGTAAAAAAAGGATTTAACTTGTTGTTTGTATAACAAACTAAAACTAGAAATGGTCCTTTTGTTATTATCAATACTAGAACCTTCTCCAGAAGTATTTGTAATATCTACAACCCCTTGAAGCATGGCATCTTTAAATACACGATAGCTTAAATCGTATTTACCAATAAGGGTTTTTGCTTTCCCAAAGGAGTAGGTATCTAAATTACTATTCGCAAAGTATTTATAATTTTCAGTAAGGTAAGCTAGTTTTAAAGTAGATACAAATTTTCCGTATACACCATTCCATTCTAGCATGTTTCTAGAATTTAAATCTTGATATTTTGTAGGTGTTTCAGAAGGAAATATAAATGAAAATTCACGTTCGCCATCATATAGATAACTGTAAAACTTCAGAATATTCTTTGCGTTTATTTTATATCCAAAATTTGCAGATATACTCTGATTGTAAAACGCACCATTAAGATTGGTTTTATCACTATCTACATAATCATAATCATTATCAGAACTCGATCTACTAACTGCTACATCTACACTAAACTGCTTAGAAGAAAATCCAGACTTTACTCCTACATCTAAAGTGTTAAAGCTTCCGTAGTTTGCATACACAGAATTGTTAAAACCTTCATTAAAAGATATATTGTTATTTAAATGAATAGAACCACCAATGGCACCACTTCCATACAACACACTTCCTCCACCACTTCGTATACTTACGCCATCAAAATTGCGAATATTAATGGTGTTAAAATCGGTTTGACCGTTAAATTGCGAATTGATATTTATACCATTCCAAGCTACTGCTGTTTGTTGTGCTGTGGTTCCTCTAAAAGATGGAGAAGAAACCATTCCTAATCCATTTTCTTTAAAATAAAGGGTAGAATTATAGTTTAACAACTGGGTTAAAGAAGGAGCGCTTCTAGAGAATACGGTATCTTTTAAAGTTTGAACTTTTTGGGTATTTGTAAAAGTTTTCAAGTATCTATCTGCCTTTAAAACAACTTCCTCTAGTTGTTGTACAGAGTCTAGCTTGGTTTGTGCAATAACGCTCAAACTAAAAAAAACAATTAATAAAAATAGAATACCTTTTTTCATAATCTTAAAATCTTTCTCCCGAAGATTTGTTGAATGCTGAACTTGGCAGGTCTCCTGACTTGCGTCTTCATGTTGGTCTTCCCAGAAAATATTTCCAGTGACTTGAAGTATAACATGAAGCTTTATAGCTTACAGTTGCGGGAACAGTTCTAGAGTTTAACTAGATTCCCTTTTAATCGACTTTGCTTCATTGCATAGTCGAACCAAAATTCTGTGCAAAAGTAGTTTCTTTTTTTAAATGCAAGCTAATTTATAGCTACTTTTTCTTATTCATTTTGTAAATAAGAAAAACAAAACCTATTAAAAAATGAAGGATTATAATTCCACCTACTATATATATTGTTACATTTGAACCGTCTCTCATGACTAAAATTTTATATAAATTTACACGATTTTAATCTGTATAAATGCCACAAATGTTACAAAACAAAACTTTTACTTCGCTCCTATTTTGTAGTATACTATTGTTTATTTCTTGTAAAAAGGAAGTGAAAACAATTCCTGAAACAAGTAAACAAGATGTTGCAAAATCAGAAAACAAATATGCCGAAGGGTTTAGCATTACACATACCGAAAACTTTAAAATACTTACCATTAAAAACCCTTGGCCTAAAGCCGAAAAAGAATACAAATATGCATTAGTACCTAAAAATGCAGCCTCAAAAATCACTTTAAATAAAGATGCTTTTGATGGAATAATTACTATTCCTATTGAAAATATTGTAGTAACCTCTACCACGCATATTCCTGCTTTAGAACTTTTAAATGTAGAAGAAACTTTAATTGGTTTTCCTGGTACAGATTATGTGTCTTCTGAAAAAACAAGAACCAGAATAGACAACCAAGAAATTAGAGAATTAGGAAAAAACGAAGGTATCAATACCGAAGTTTTACTAGAACTACAACCAGATGTTGTTATTGGTTTTGGTATTGATGGAAACAATAAAACGTTTGAAACTATTAAAAAAGCAAATATTCCTGTAATCTATAATGGCGACTGGGTAGAAAAATCGCCTTTAGCAAAAGCAGAATGGATTAAGTTTTTTGGTGTACTTTATAATAAAGGTAAAGAAGCAGAAGTTGTTTTTAATCAAATAGAAAAGGATTACCTCGAAGCAAAAACCATTGCAAGTACAGTAGAAAAGCAACCAACGGTTTTAAGTGGAGCCATGCATAAAGATATCTGGTATTTACCTAATGGTACAAGCCCAGAAGCACAAATTCTAAAAGATGCTAACGTAAATTATTTATGGAGCGAAACCACAGGAAATGGTAGCCTATCTTTAAACTTTGAAACTGTTTTTGAAAAAGCCGAACATGCAGATTTATGGTTAAGCCCATCGTATTACAATAGCATAGAAGCCCTTGAAAAAGCAAACCAACATTATGCAAAATTTGATGCTTTTAAAAACAAAAACATGTATACTTTTGCTAATACAACAGGAAAAACTGGAGGTGTACTGTATTATGAATTAGGTACTGCAAGACCAGATTTAGTTTTAAAAGATGTAATTAAAATTTGCCATCCAGGAGTATTACAAAATTACACACCTTACTTTTTTAAACCTTTAGAATAATTGTCTGAAACCAACACATACAAAATTCCTTTTGTAATATTAACACTTATATTACTATGCTGCTTTTTTGCTAATATTAGCTTAGGATCTGTGTCTATACCGCAAAAAGAAATTTTTAATAGCTTGTTAAATGTTTCTAATAACCAATCTTGGCAATACATTATTCAAAATTACAGATTACCAAAAGCATTTACTGCTATTTTAGTGGGTTCTGGTTTGGGTATTTCCGGACTATTAATGCAAACACTTTTTAGAAATCCCTTAGCAGGACCATTTGTTCTTGGTATTACTTCTGGAGCAAGTTTAGGGGTTGCCTTAGTAATTTTAGGCGCTGGCGTTTTTGGTGGTATATTATCTGCTTTATTAATTTCTAAATGGACTATCGTTATAGCAGCAAGCCTAGGAAGTTTCTTAGTATTATTAGCTGTTTTAATTGTTTCTTCAAGAGTTAGAGACACAATGGCTATATTAATTATCGGCTTGATGTTTGGAAGCATAACAGCTGCTGTAGTAAGCGTGCTTTCTTACTTTAGTTCTGCCGAACAGTTACAACAATACATTTTTTGGGGATTTGGTAGCTTAGGAAACTTATCTTGGAGAGAACTTGGTATTTTCTTTATTATTTATTGTTTTGGTATTCTTTTAAGTGTCTTTTCCATTAAAGGGTTAAACACCTTATTACTTGGTGAAAACTACGCAAAAAGCTTAGGATTAAACATTAAAAAAAGTAGATTACTAATTATTTTAGCAACCAGTTTATTAGCAGGAACTATAACTGCTTTTGCAGGACCAATTGCATTTATAGGTTTAGCAATTCCGCATGTAACCAGACAGATTTTCAACACCTCTAATCATAAAATATTAGTACCAGCTGTATTTTTATTTGGTGCTATTGTCATGCTTATTTGCGATAGCATTGCACAATTACCAACCAGTGATTATACCCTACCAATTAACGCTATAACGTCTTTAATTGGAGCTCCTGTTGTAATTTGGCTATTGGTTAGAAAAAGAAAGATGATTTTTTAAATGAACAAAGAAACCCAAAATAACATTTTAAAAACCGTTAATCTAACTATTGGTTACACTTCTAAAAAGGAAGAAACTACTATCGCCTCAAACATAAACCTTGCTTTAAAAAAAGGAGAACTCATTGGTTTAGTTGGCGCAAATGGTATTGGTAAATCAACCTTATTACGAACGGTTACACAGGTACAACCTAAATTATCTGGAACAATTGTATTAAACCAAAAACCTTTAGAAAATTACACAAATTTAGACTTAGCCAAAACCATGAGTTTGGTTTTAACCGAAACAATTGCCTCTAAAAACTTATCGGTTTTTGAGCTTATTGCACTAGGAAGACAGCCATATACTAATTGGGTAGGTAATTTATCGCAAAAAGATATCACCATCGTTAACAAAGCCATTAAGCAAACAAATATTGAAAATTTAAAACATAAAAAATGTTTCGAGCTTAGTGATGGGCAACTTCAAAAAGTAATGATTACTCGTGCTTTGGCACAAGATACAGACTTAATTATTCTAGATGAACCAACCACACATTTAGATATGTATCACAAGGCCTATATTTTAAAACTGCTTCAAAGTTTGGTAAAAGAAACAGGTAAAACCATTCTTTTCTCTTCGCATGAAATAGATTTAGCTATTCAATTATGCGATACCATGATTGTAATGACAAAAGAAGAAGTAATATCTAACACACCATGTAACCTCATAGAACAAGGCGTTTTTAACACCTTATTTCCAGAAGATTTAATTGTTTTTGATACTAAAACCGGTAGTTTTAGAGTAAAGAAATAATCTTGTCAAGTGGTACTTGTTTCAGCATCTCAAATAATTTATCTTTGATGAAATACCTTTTCATTAAATGAACGACAACATCATTCTCATTCTTGCCATTCTTATAGCTGCTGCAATTGGTGCATATTTAGGCATGCTTTTCACCAAACTAAAAAGTAAAAGCGAAAAAAGCACTTTACAAGAACGCAACAATAACTTACAACAACAGTTTAACGATTTTAAACAATTTTCGGAAACCGAAAACCAAAAACAAAATCTAAATTTTGAGCATAAACTATCAGAATTAAAAGATGTTATTTCTAAAATTGAAGGCGAACGAGAAGACATTCGTCGTGAAAAAGATTTTTTAAATACCGAATTAGCACGAAGAAACTCAGAATTTGAAAACCTGCAAAAACTAAATTTAAAAAAAGACGAAGAATTAGAAGAACGCCAAAAACAACTTCGTACAGATTTTGAAAATTTAGCCAATAAAATACTAGATGCAAAATCAGAAAAATTCACCCTTCAGAATAAGGAAAATATCAAACAAATTTTAAACCCTTTACAAGAAAAAATTCAAATTTTCGAGAAAAAAGTAGAAGATACACAAAAGGAAAGCATCAGTATGCATTCTGCTTTAAAAGAGCAATTATTAGGTTTAAAAGACCTAAACCAACAAATGACAAAAGAAGCTACCAACCTTACCAGAGCTTTAAAAGGCGATAGCAAAATGCAAGGTAACTGGGGAGAATTGGTACTAGAACGCGTTTTAGAAAAATCTGGATTAGAAAAAGACAGAGAGTATTTTGTACAACAACATTTTACAAGAGAAGACGGTTCGCGTGTGCTTCCTGATATTGTTTTGCATTTACCAGATAACAAAAAAATGATTATTGACAGCAAGGTGTCTTTAACCGATTATGAACGTTATGTAAATGCAGAAGAGGAAGAACGCGAAACTTTTTTAAAAGCACATATAAATTCTATTAGAAGACATGTAGATCAGCTATCTGAAAAAAAATATGAAGATTTATATGACATAGAATCTCCAGATTTTGTACTCCTATTTATACCCATAGAACCTGCTTTTGCTGTGGCAATTAATGCCGATAATTCGTTATACAATAAAGCTTTTGAAAAGAATATTGTAATTGTTACACCTGCTACTCTTCTAGCCACTTTACGTACCGTTGATAGCATGTGGAACAACGAAAAACAGCAACAAAACGCTATTGAAATTGCACGACAAGCTGGTGCTCTATATGATAAATTTCATGGTTTAGTTACTGATTTAACTGGTGTTGGTAAAAAAATTGACGATGCAAAAAAAGACTATTCTGCTGCTATGAATAAATTAGTAGAAGGAAGAGGAAATTTAATTACCAGCGTTGAAAAAATTAAAAAATTAGGAGCCAAAGCAAAAAAAGCACTACCAGAAAGCATTATTAAACGCGCTATTGAAGGTAATGAATAAGAAAAAAATAGATATAGTTTATAAATGGTATTTACGTTTTCGTTATTTTAGAATTCTATGTATTGGTGCTGCTTTAATTAGTTTTAGTATAGGTTTATTTATTTCAGATTATAGTATTATTAACAAACCTGGTTTTGATATATTTATTAGTATCCTAACTTTGTTATTAGGAATTATATTTTCGTTTATTGGGCTTTATTACAGAGTAGAAACAGAGAATGGTATTCAAGAAAAAAACAAAAATTAAATTCTATATTAAAACGAAAACAACCTACCATTAACACCTAGATATTATGATTAAATTTTTAATAAAAGCATTAACCACCATCATATTACTGTTTGTTGCTTATTTCTGTTTTATCTATTTTGCAAGCTATAGCGAAGGTGTTCGCGCTGGTGAATTGGTTAAATTTAGTAGCAAAGGGGTTTTGTTTAAAACTTGGGAAGGAGAAATAAGTCAAGGCGTTTCTGAGTCGCAATTTTTTAAGTTTTCTGTACAAGATAAAGAAGAAAAAGTAATTAAAGATTTAAACCGCTTACAAGGTAAATTTGTAAAACTAACCTATTTTGAACGTTATAAAACCTTATTTTGGTTAGGAGATACCCAATATTTTATTATAAACGTAGAAGAAGATACGGCAAGAAATTATAACAGATACTAATATGAAACTTAAATTTAAAACAGCAGATTCCTCACGTATAAGCATTTCACTACTTATGCAACCATCACATTCTAATTTTGGAGGTAAAATTCATGGTGGATATATTTTAAGTTTAATGGATGAAATTGCATTTGCTTGTGGCTCTAAACATTCTGAAACCTATTGTGTTACTGCCTCTGTAAATACGGTAGATTTTTTAAACCCTATTGAAATTGGAGATTTAGTAACCATGAAAGCCTCTGTAAATTATGTTGGTAGAACCTCTATGGTTGTTGGTATTCGTGTGGAAGCCGAAAACATTAGAACAGGAGAAACCAAACATTGTAACTCTTCTTATTTTACAATGGTAGCTAAAGACGATGACGGAAAATCTGTAACCGTTCCTGGTTTAATACTTAATGATAAAAAGGAAGTTGTTCGTTTTTTAAAAGCAATAAATCGTAACGAAAATCATAGAGCCAGACAAGAAGAATTTAATCATGTAGACTTTTCTTTAGAAAACTATTTAGGCAATTTAAAAGACCATCGTGTAAAAATTGATTTACCAGATAGTTTTGATAATTAATACTACCAGTAATAATATTCCTTAATAAAGGAATATATTTAATTATTCCATAAATAAGGAATAAATTTGATTATTCCATAAAAAAGGAATATATTTGATAGTCATGTAATAAAGCATTAATTTAAAATCAAATGACTAGTATTATAACAGGAGACATTATTAAATCTCGCGCTCAAACAAATCCTGAAGTTTGGCTTGACCATTTAAAAAAGGCATTATCCTATTTAGAAAAAGATAATTCTCTTTGGGAAATCTATCGTGGTGATAGTTTTCAGATAGAAATTAAAGATGCTACCAAAAGTTTTGAAGCTGCTATTTATATAAAAGCAGCCATTAAAATAATAAAAGGACTAGATGTTAGATTAGCCATTGGTATTGGCAAAAAAACCTACCAAGGTAAAGACGTAACAGAATCTAATGGAGAGGCATTTATATATTCTGGTGAAACTTTTGAAACCTTAAAAAAGGAAAAACAAAACCTTAAAATAAAAACAAAATCTCCAATACTTAACAAAGAGTTAAACCTGTATTTTAAACTAGCGCTAATTAGTATGGATAATTGGACTGTTAACTCGGCAGAAATTGTTAAATTAACCATAGAAAACCCTAAAGCATTACAAGAAGATTTAGCAAAACAAATTGGTACAAACCAAAATGCTATTAGTAAACGTTTAAAACGTGCTAATTTGGATGAAATACTAGCATTAAACAACATGTATATACATAAAATAAGCAGCTTACATGATACTACTTATTAAACTTTTACTAGCACACCTAATTGGTGATTTCTTTTTACAACCACTAAAATGGGTTATAGATAAAGAAACTAAAAAATTAAAATCTACAAAACTATATCTACATGTATTCATTCATGTTATTTTACTTTGTATCCTACTTTGGGATTTTTCACTTTGGCCAATTATTGTAGTTATTGGTGTTACACACCTTATAATTGACGCTACCAAACTCATTATTCAAAAAAATAAAACAAGACGTTTACTTTTCTTTTTAGATCAGGTATTACATATTGCAGTAATTTTTGGTACTTATTATGTATTTACAAATACGCAAATAGATTTTAAATATCTTTTCACGGAACAAAATATATTGTTAATTACCTGTTTAGCCTTTTTAACACAACCTGTTTCTATAATAATGAAAACTATTTTTATAAAATGGGATATTTCTAAACTTACCAAAGGCACAGAATCACTAGAAGATGCAGGAAAATATATTGGTATTTTAGAGCGTATTTTAGTCTTTATTTTTATAGTTGCCAACCATTGGGAAGCTGTAGGTTTTTTAATTACAGCAAAATCTGTTTTTAGATTTGGAGATTTAAAAGAATCTAAACACCGAAAACTTACCGAATACATACTAATTGGTACACTAATTAGTTTTGGCATAGCTATAATTATTGGCTTACTCTACCTGCTTTTAACACAATAAGCTGAATAACAACAAGTTAACTGAAATAAATTTTGTATATTAAGTAGGAACCTCTAAATAATGTTGCTATGAAAAAAAATATACTAATACTCGTTTTTTTTATTTCCAATAGTCTATTTGCACAAACAACGTATGATTTAAATTGGGAAAGAAATATTACAGGAAATGCAGATTTAACTATTGAGCTTGGAGATACTGTACGATGGACATGGACAGATACAAGTCCGCATACCGTTGAAAACGTAGTTGGAAGCGCTGTAGAAACTTTTAACAGTGGTATTTTAACAGGGTTAGGAGAAACATTTTCTTATACATTTACAGCTATAGGAACCAATGATTATTTTTGTGGTATTCATGGTGCAGCAAGCATGTCTGGAACTATTACAGTAGACCTAACAGCTAGCACACCTGAAGAAGCTTTTAAAACGTTTTCTATATTACCAAATCCTGCAAGCGCAAATATAATTATACAGCTACCAAACAACTCTAATGCTGCAGAAATAGAAGTTTATAATATTTTAGGAAAACGAATTTTTATTAAATCATTAAACGCTACAAGAAACACAGCAATAAACATTTCTTCTTGGCAAAGTGGTTTTTATATAATTAGAGTCATTTCTGGAGACAACGCACAAACCAAAAAGTTTATAAAACAATAAAAGCATCCGGAAAACTCCGAATGCTTTTAGTATTTAGTAAGAGTACTTGATAAATTCTTATTTACTCAAATACATTTTACGTCTAGAATACAAATTATAAAATTCGTCTTCTTTTAAACTATCTATAAATAAAATACTTTCTCCTGTACTTTTCATTTCAGGACCAAGTTGTTTATTTACATTATGGAATTTATTAAAAGAAAAAACAGGTTGTTTAATAGCATACCCTTTAAGGCTAGGTTTAAAATCAAAATCAGTAACCTTCTTTTCTCCTAACATTACTTTGGTTGCATAATTTACATAAGGTTCACCATAAGCTTTTGATATAAATGGCACTGTACGTGAAGCTCTTGGGTTTGCTTCAATGATATACACAATATCATCCTTTATTGCAAATTGAATATTTATTAAACCTACCGTATTTAAAGCTAAAGCAATTTTTTTGGTATGATCTTTTATTTGCTGCATAACAAATTCTCCTAAATTAAAAGGAGGTAATGTAGCATTACTATCTCCAGAGTGGATTCCGCAAGGCTCAATATGCTCCATAATACCAATGATGTACACATTTTCTCCATCGCAAATAGCATCTGCTTCTGCCTCTATTGCACCATCTAAATAATGGTCTAATAATAGTTGATTACCTGGCATTCTACTTAATAAGTCTACCACATGTTTTTCTAGGTCTGCCTTATTAATAACAATCTTCATACCTTGTCCTCCTAATACATAAGACGGTCTTACCAGTATAGGAAAATCTAAAACATCTGCAATTTCTGCAGCTTCATCAGCCGTTGTTGCAATATCAAATTTAGGATACGGAATATTATTTTCTTTTAATAAATTAGAAAACAAGCCTCTATCTTCTGCTAAATCTAAGGCTTCAAAACTAGTTCCTAATATTTTTATACCATACTTGGTTAATTTTTCGGCTAATTTTAAAGCGGTTTGGCCACCAAGTTGTACAATAACACCTTCTGGTTTTTCATGTTTAATAATATCATAGATATGTTCCCAAAAAACAGGCTCAAAGTATAATTTATCTGCTATATCAAAATCTGTAGATACTGTTTCTGGGTTACAGTTAATCATGATTGTTTCATAACCACATTCTGAAGCTGCTAAAACACCATGAACACAACAATAATCAAACTCAATTCCCTGTCCTATTCTATTTGGTCCAGAACCTAGAACAATAATTTTCTTTTTGTCTGAAACCACACTGTCATTATCTGCGTAACGTTTACCATCAGCAGTTTCTACATCATTCTCAAAAGTAGAATAATAATACGGCGTCATAGCTTTAAACTCTGCTGCACAAGTATCTACCAGCTTATAAATTCTTTTTACACCTAATGCTTCACGTTTATTATATACTTGACTCTCTAAACAGTTAAGCATATGTGCTATTTGTCTGTCACCATATCCTTTTTGTTTGGCTTCAAGCAACAAATCTTTTTCAATAGTATCTATATTAAAAGTTGAAATTTCTTGTTCTAACATATACAGTTCTTCATATTGTTTTAAGAACCACATATCTATTTTAGTTATTTCATGAATTCTACTTAAAGGAATTCCCATTTGTATGGCATCATAAATAACAAAAACACGATCCCAACTTGCATATTTTAGTTTGCTAACAATTTGCTCGTAATCTTTATATCCTTTTCCGTCTGCACCTAAACCATTACGTTTAATCTCTAAAGATTGTGTTGCTTTATGTAAAGCTTCTTGAAAAGAACGACCAATTCCCATAACCTCTCCTACAGATTTCATTTGTAGACCAAGGGTTCTGTCGCTTCCTTCAAATTTATCAAAGTTCCAACGAGGTATTTTTACAATTACATAATCTAAAGTAGGCTCAAATAATGCCGAAGTAGATTTAGTAATTTGGTTTTGTAACTCGTCTAGATGATAACCAATAGCTAATTTAGCGGCTATTTTAGCAATAGGATATCCTGTTGCTTTACTAGCTAAAGCTGAAGAACGAGAAACACGAGGGTTAATCTCAATAGCAATAATATCTTCATTTTCATCAGGACTTACCGCAAATTGCACATTACAGCCACCAGCAAAATCACCAATACTACGCATCATATGAATAGCCATATCACGCATTTTCTGGTAGGTTTTATCACTTAAAGTCATTGCTGGAGCCACAGTAATAGAATCTCCTGTATGTATACCAATAGGATCCATATTTTCTATAGAACAGATAATTACTACATTATCATTAGCATCACGTAAAAGTTCTAGTTCATACTCTTTCCAGCCAATAAGGGCTTTATCTATCATGACCTCATGAATTGGAGAAATTTCTAATCCACGAGTTAATAATTCGTCAAAATCTTCTTCTTTATATACAAAAGAAGCACCAGCACCTCCCAAAGTAAAAGAGGCTCTAATAATTAAAGGAAAACCAAATTCTTGTGCTATTTCTTTTCCTTTTAAATAAGAGGTAGCAGTAGCTTGAGGTGCCATTGGCACACCAATTTTAAGCATTAATTCTCTAAACTTTTCTCTATCTTCTGTAATATTAATAGCGTCAATATCTACACCAATAATCTCTACTCCAAAATCTTCCCAAATTCCTTTTTCATCTGCTTCAATACATAAATTTAAAGCAGTTTGTCCTCCCATAGTTGGTAAAACGGCATCAATTTGAGGGTGTTCTTTTAAAATTTGAACTAAAGATTTTGTAGTTAAAGGCAACAAATACACATGATCTGCCATAGTAGGATCTGTCATGATTGTTGCAGGATTAGAATTAATTAAAATGGTTTCTATACCATCTTCTCTTAATGAACGTAAAGCTTGTGTACCTGAATAGTCAAACTCACAGGCTTGCCCAATAACTATTGGCCCTGAACCAATGATTAAAATAGATTTTAGTTGCGTGTTTTTTGGCATTGTATTAAATTATAGTGTGTTGCAAAAATAATATTTATTTGATATAAAAAAAGGCGTTACACCTAAGTAACGCCTTTATAATATTAACAATTGTTAATCATTATTTTTTATGTCTAGTTTCAGTTGATACAGACAATTTTTTTCTTCCTTTAGCTCTTCTACGTGCAAGTACTTTTCTTCCATTAGCAGACGCCATTCTTTCTCTAAAACCGTGTTTGTTTCTTCTCTTTCTTTTTGATGGTTGAAATGTTCTTTTTGGCATTGTCTTATGTTTTTAAATCTTCTTTATTATATATTTTATTCAGTAATGAGTTTCCTCAAATCTGCGCGCAAATATACAAAGCCTTTTTTATTTAACAAACCTAAATTTAAATATTTTTTTGAAATTTATAAAGTGGTGTTTTCCATAAAAATTTAGTTTCTTTGTAATCCAAAAATTTTAGTAAAAAATGTACAACAAAAATTTTAAGTTAATTATAGCCGCAATCATAATAGGAATAGCGGTTTGGCAGTTTATTGAAGGCAATATTGGTAATGGAATCATGTATATTTTATTATCCTTAATCTTTATTTTACTGTACTTTAAAAATGAATTTATTTTATTAGCTTTTTTAAAATTACGTAAACAAGATTTTGAAGGAGCCAATAAATGGTTAGATAAAATTAAAAGTCCGGAAGCTGCTTTAGTTACAAAACAGCAAGGTTATTACAATTATTTAAAAGGTATTATGGTTAGCCAAACGGATATGAATGAAGCAGAAAAGCGATTTAAAAAAGCAATTTCTCTTGGTTTATCTATGGATCATGATATTGCTATGGCTAAATTAAATTTAGCTGGTATTGCTTTTTCTAAAAGAAGAAAGCAAGAGGCGCAAATTTTATTAAAGGAAGCTGAAAAATTAGATAAGCGCGACATGCTTAAAGACCAAATTAAAATGATGAAAGATAATATGAAGCGTGCACAAGCGCCAAATCAACATTATGGTCAAGGAGGATCTATGCGTTCTCAAAAAAGAAGAAGTAGATAATTTATAGTAGCGGAGAAAATAATCTGCAAAAAGATTCTTTTAATTTAGTGAAGGTAGTTCTCTCCATCCAAGTATTTAAAGAGACTTCTTCACTATTTTTTATATCTTCTTGAAATTGTGCTACTAATATTTTACTTATAGATTCTTCATAGATAAAAGCATTAATTTCAAAATTTATATTAAAACTTCTATAATCCATATTAGAAGTACCAATAGAAGAAAAAACACCATCTACAACTATGGTTTTAGCGTGTACAAACCCTTTTTTATATCTATACACTTGTACTCCTGCATCTAACAAAGCTTGTAAATAAGAGTTTGTTGCATACTTAGCTGTCCAAGAATCAGACTCCTTAGGAATTAACAGTTTTACTTCTACTCCACTTTTAGAAACTACTTGCATTGCGCTAATAATTTCATCATTAGGAATAAAATAAGGTGTTGTTATGTACACATATTTATTTGCTGTAATTATTGCAGTAAAAATAACTTCCATAATATTAGCCCAATCTGTATCTGGACCACTTGCAGCAATTTGTACTAGTGTTTTTGTTGTTACTTTAGACTCTGGAAAATAGTTTTTTGTAATTTGTATAGAACTATTAGAAACAAAATTCCAGGTCATGAAAAAATGAATTTGCAATTGTGTTACTGCTTCACCTTGAATTTTTAAATGAGTATCTCTCCAAAAAATATCGGAATCGTTTTTATTTAAATAATTATCTGCAATATTAATTCCACCAATATATCCTATTAAACCATCAATTACAGCTACTTTTCTATGGTTTCTATAATTTAAATTACCTGTAAATTTGGAGAAAAAAACTGGCATAAAAGGAAATAACTCTACTCCTGCTTTTTTAAGTTTTTGTTTCACCGATTTTGATAATTTACTACCAACATCATCAAAACTTATACGAACTTCTACTCCGTTACTAGCCTTTTCACAGAGAATTTCTATAATTTGATTTCCTATTACATCATCTAAAAAAATATAATATTCTAAGTGAATGTGATTGGTTGCTTCTTTTAAATCACGAATTAAGCTTTTAAATTTATCATCTCCATTTTTTAAAATATCTACTTTATTTTTTAAAGTTAAGGGAGAGGCTTCATTGGCGTAAAGTAACTTAACAAGTTTTAATTTTTCATCTAAAGCTTTATCTACTTCCTTTTTTTCAAAATAGGTTAATTCTAGCTCTTGATTAATTTGTTTTACAACGCTTTTATTTAAAATATCTTTACGGTTAAATAACTTACTTTTTCTATACTCTTGTCCGAAAAGGTAATAAACCAGTACGCCTAGAAAAGGAAAAACCAGCAAAACAATGATGTATGTCATTGTTTTTGCTGGATTAATGTTTTTAAATAAAATTATAAAAGTTGCAGAAATTGCTAATATATAGTTAACTATAATTATTATAGTCCAAATATTATTCGTTATAAAATCTAGCATTAAGGTTGTGTTTTATAGTAACCTTGATGCGGAATATCTATAAAATATTCTTTTCTAGAAGCATTATTTAGTTTGGGTTCACGTAACCAAGGGTTGTGAATTTTAAGTATTTTATAGTTTATACCAAATCCTTTAGCAAAACTTGCAAAATCGGTTACTACAGTATCTACCGCAACTTTGTAAGTTGGTACAAAACGGTATAAATCTTTATCTCTAAAATTGAAACCATATTTATCAGGATTACTTAAAATTTCTTTTAAAGCTATTATTCTAAACACATAACGACCAGTCTCTTCACCTAAAAGCAAATCATAATAACTATTTACATCCTGCTCTTTTAATCTTCTTGCCATTCCTGCCATTCCTGCATTATAACCAGAAGCAGCAAGCGTCCAAGAACCTAATTTCTCTTTAGCTTTTTTTAAATATTCACAAGCAACCTCTGTTGCAAGTTCTACATTATAACGTTCATCTACATTATCATTAACTTCAAGTCCATATTCTCTTCCTGTACCTTTCATTATTTGCCAAACACCACTAGCTCCTGCTGGAGATTTAGCATTAGTTAAACCACTTTCTATAACTGCTAGGTATTTAAAGTCATCTGGTACACCATGTTTAGCTAGAATTGGTTCTATAATAGGAAAGTATTTTCGTGCACGTTTAAACATTAAAAAACCATTAGATTGCCAATAAGTATTTACTAACAACTCTCTATCCATACGCTCTAAAATATCAGGATTTTGCAAAGGCACTTTCTCTCCTGCAAATTCTAAATCATGTGGTACTTGCAGTGCGTAAACATTATAGTCATTTATTAGTTTTTTTTCAAAATTTTCATCTGTTGGTGCATCTTGTAATGCAAAAACAAAAAGCGCACATAGACTTAATAATCCTAAAAGTGCAAGTGTATTTTTTATCCATTTCATAGTCCCTATTTTTTTGTATAAAGTTAAAAAATAAATAGCATAATTTAAGTGAGAATTTACTGTAATATTAATTGTGGTAAATTCTTATTAAACCACCTGTATTTATTAATAATCATGATATGTGTTCCTCCTTTTACAGTAATACAATTACAAACATATTTATGCGGAAAAACAACATCCTTTTCTCCGTGAATATGAATGGCTTCTGGTATTGGTTTTTCTTGTTGCCAACATACTACTTGTTCTATTGCCCAATCTAAATATACCTTATCATACACAGACATATACTTTTTATACAACGCTATTCTTTTTTTTATATTTTTTCCGAAAGAATATTTAGCTAAAGCATCTAAGTTACCTGCTAAACTTGTAGGTAAAATTTTATATGCCTTAGTGTATTTTGCAATTTTCATACGCTTTGGTAGCTCATGCATAGTTTTAACCGAAGAAACAATTATTAGTTTACGTAACTTAATATGCTTACTCATTTCTTGCACTAAAATACCTCCAAAAGAAACACCTAATAAAACAACATTTTCATGTTCTATATATAGCGTCATGCGTTTTGCATAAGCACTTAAAGTTTCGTTTTTATTAGGATTCATCCACGCTAACAAGTGTATTTTAAACTTATCTTTTGGCAATTTAATATATTCAAAAATGGAGGGATTAGCAGCCATTCCTGGCATTAAATACACATGTATAAGCTCCTGATTCATTCGTTTTTAAGTTGTTATTAACACTAAATAACCGATTAATTTTTGTAAATTTACAGAACAAAACTATGAAAAAAGTTTTTACTCCTTAATTTTCCTTAGAAACAAAACTACAGAATTATGATTGATGCAGCTGAATTAATTGACAATGCGTTTTTACGTCAATTTGAACTAAAAATTGAAGACCATTTAGCAAAAATTGAATATTCTCTTCAAGAACGAAAAATATTTTTAACCAAAATTTTAATTCCTGAAGAACTTTTTACCGAAGATTTTCAAAATGAATTTATAAAACTTGTGCTAAAAAATATTGAAGAAAGAAACATAAGTATTGTACCTACATGTCCAGAAATTGTAAAATTTTTCAGAAAAAACAAACAATATAAAAGTATGTTACCTGTAGGTTTAAGAATATAACTAGTAAAAAAAACGAAGCAAAATCTTCGTTTTTTTTTATGCGTATGTTTTTACAAAATCAAATCTTACTATACCATCATCATCAATTTTAGTAAGCGTTACTTGGTGCAATGTATTTACTAATTCTGGATTCCATGGTGTTTTAACTTTTACATAATTTTCTGTAAAACCATGAATGTATCCTTCTTTATTTTCACTTTCAAATAGAACTGTTCTGGTGCTTCCTATTTGGCTTTCATAATAGGCTCTTCGTTTTTTAACAGATAAACCACGAAGCATTTTACTACGTTTTGCTCTAACGTTTTTAGGTACTACTCCTTCCATAGTAGCAGCAACAGTATTATCTCTTTCAGAGTATGTAAAAACGTGTAAATAAGAAATATCTAAATGGGTTAAAAAGTTATAGGTTTCTAAAAACATTTCATCGGTTTCACCAGGAAAACCAACGATAACATCTACACCAATACAAGCATGTGGCATTACTTCTTTAATCTTGTTAACCCTATCTACATACAATTCTTTCATGTATCTTCTTCGCATTAACTTTAAAATTTCATTGCTTCCGCTTTGTAAAGGAATATGAAAATGAGGTACAAATATTCTGCTTTTAGAAACAAAATCTATAGTTTCATTTTTTAACAAATTAGGCTCGATAGATGATATACGTAAACGCTCAATACCTTCTACCTTATCTAAAGCTTCAACTAACTCATAAAAAGTATGCTCGTGCTTTTTATTACCAAATTCTCCCTTACCATAATCACCAATATTAACACCAGTAAGTACAATTTCTTTAATTCCTTTTTCAGAAATTTCTTTAGCGTTTTTTAAAACGTTTAAAAGCGCATCACTTCTAGAAATACCTCTAGCTAAAGGTATGGTACAGTAGGTACATTTATAATCACAACCATCTTGTACTTTTAAAAATGCTCGAGTTCTGTCTCCAATAGAATAACTACCAACATAAAAATCTGCTTCTTCTATTTCACAAGAATGTACATGACCAAAATCGTTTTTAGATAAGTCGTTTATATAATCTGTAATCTTAAATTTTTCGGTTGCACCAAGAACCAAGTCTACACCATGAACATCTGCTAATTCTTGAGGTTTTAATTGTGCATAACAACCTACTGCAGCAACAAAAGCATCAGGATTTACCTTTTGTGCTTGTTTTACAATAGTTTTAAATCGTTTATCTGCATTATCTGTAACAGAACATGTGTTAATAACGTATATATCTGCTGTTTCTTTAAAATCTACACGCTCAAAACCTTCGTCTTTAAAGTTTCTAGCAATAGTAGATGTTTCAGAAAAATTAAGTTTGCAACCTAAAGTATAAAATGCGACTTTTTTTTGTGTCATGAATGTAATAATAAAACGATGCAAAATTACATAAAAAGAGCGTTTTAACTAGTGAAAACGCTCTTTTTTATAAAACTTTAGTAAATCAAATTATTCTTAAAGACAAAGCAAACAAACCTATTCTAAAAAAAGAATGTGTTTTTTTTCGTAATTATTAAATTTTAGATTAACATTGATTAAATATAAAATATCACTTCAATTAAATGAAATACTTCATTGTTCTTTTAATACTTTTAAGTAGTTGCAGCTCTAACAAGAAAAAAAAGGTGGATGTATTTAGGTATAACGAACACAAAAATATTGGTTCTTTAGATCCTGCTTTTGCAAAAGATAACGCAGATATTTGGGCCGTAAATCAGCTTTTTAACGGTTTAGTACAAATGGATGATAGCTTAAATGTACAGCCATGTATTGCTAAAAGCTGGTCTGTTTCTAAAGATGCTCTTACCTATACTTTTTTACTAAGAGATGATGTGCTTTTTCATAAACATGCTCTTTTTGGAAAAGATTCTACCAGAACAGTTATTGCTAGTGATTTTGAATATAGCTTTAATAGGCTAAAAGATAAAAAAGTAGCCTCTTCAGGTAGTTGGGTTTTAAATAAAGTTGCTACTTATAAAGCTATAAATGACTCTATTTTTAAGATACAACTAAAACAGGCTTTCCCTGCTTTTTTAGGATTATTAACCATGAAATACTGCGCTGTAGTACCCAAAGAAATTGTTACACATTATGGTACTGACTTTAGAGCAAACCCTATAGGAACTGGACCTTTTAAATTTAAACGTTGGGAAGAAAACATTAAACTAGTTTTTAGAAAAAACAAATTCTATTTTGAAAAAGACACCAAAGGAAATTCTTTACCTTACCTAGAAGCTGTAGCTATCACTTTTTTACCAGATAAGCAAAGTGAGTTTTTACAGTTTGCACAAGGAAATATTGATTTTGTTTCTGGTTTAGACGCATCTTACAAAGATGAAATTTTAACTGCAACCGGAAACCTTAGAGAAACGTATGCTAAGAATGTAAATATGATTCGTGGTCCTTATTTAAACACAGAATATCTTGGGTTTTATATGGAAAGTGAAACGCAAGAGGTACCATCTAAACTACTTAGGCAAGCTGTAAACTATGGTTTTAACAGAAAAAAAATGATGACCTACTTAAGAAATGGTATTGGTATTGCTGCTCATGGAGGATTTATACCAAAAGGACTTCCTGGTTATCATGCAAGTATAGGATACAATTACCAACCAGAAAAGGCAAAGCAATTAGTTACTCAATTTATAAACGAAACAGGAAATAAAAACCCAGAAATAACACTTACCACAACGAGCAACTATTTAAGTTTTTGTGAATATATACAACGTGAATTAAAAAAAACAGGACTACTAATTAAAATTGATGTAGTACCTGCCTCTGCATTAAAAGAAGCAAAAGCTAACGGAAAAACAGATATGTTTAGAGCTAGTTGGGTTGCAGATTATCCTGATGCAGAAAATTACCTTTCTTTATTTTATGGTACTAACTTTGCACCAAACGGACCAAATTATACACATTTTAAAAATATACAATTTGATTCTTTGTATGAGCAAGCATACACAGAAACAAACACTTTTAACAGAGAAAAGTTATATACCAAAATGGACTCTTTAGTGCTACAAGAAGCACCTATAGTTGTAATGTTTTATGATGAAGTAGTTCGTTTTACCAGAAAAGAAGTTCATGGTTTAGGTATAAACCCAATCAATTTACTAGACTTAAAGAGAGTAAAAAAAGACTAAATTTATAATTCTAGCCTATTATTATCATATTCAATATTTGAATGATTGAATTTTACTTTTCTATTTTTAGTAGAGGATTCTAGTTTTTCTTCTTTATTTTCAGAACGAATTTCTTGTAAAGAAAATAGATTATCTGTTATTATTTTCTCTTCTAAAATACCCATTACAATTAAAAATTGCGATATAGAATAAAATAACATAAGGGTTATTTTTTCAAAAAAGATTCCATTTCTATAAAAATGATCTAATACAGCAATAGTATCAGCAAAAACAGAAAACAAAACTCCTATACCTACAATTAAATAGCTTTTTTTATCTACTCCAGATTTTCTTAAATAAGCAAATTGTAATACAAGCATTGCTACAAAAAGATAAATTAATACAGGAAAAAAATAAATATCTAAATTATCATAGATTATATTTAAAAGAATAAAAATATAAATAAAACAAAAAATGATTATTGGAATCAATCTTGTTAAATTAAAGTCGTTGTGATTAGAAAACCTAAAAGCATAAAATAGTTTTCCTAGAACAAAACCTAACATTCCTAAAGAAAACAATATAGAAAACTCACTAAATATTAAAAATATATCACCTAGAAGAAAAAAAGACAAAGCAAAAATCATAAAAAAATACTTTTTTTTAGATTTCTCATTATTATTAATTAAATAAAAACATATTAGAGAAACTACTACTAAAGGCTTTGTAAATAATCTAAAGGGAATTTTATCAAAATTTAGCTTAACAACAATATCTATTAATAGGATGGCAAAATATAGTATTGAAAAAAATAATTTATTTTTAAAAATAAGCATAGATATTGACTATAATAATAAGCTTTGGGTCTTAATTTAAAGCAACTTACTAAAAAAAAGAATAGTTTACTACCAAGACATAAAAAAATATTTAGATTAGATTCATTATATATAATTGAAAAGGTGAAATTGAAAATACGTTTTTATTTTTTATTAAAATAATATAAATCATCTCCTCCTTTTCCTGGTAATCTATTCGAAGTAAAATACCCTGAAAGTAAATCGTCATTTAACATAAACCCATAATCATCAAACTTTGAATTTATAGGCTCTTCTAGTAATTGTGCTTGGCCTAATGTACCATCATCATGAATTTTGCATTTATAAATATCCATTTTCCCTTTACCTTTAGGTCTATTAGAAGAGAAGTAAAGCGTATTATCTGAGCTTATAAATGGAAAAAGTTCTTTTTTTCTGGTATTTACTGCTGTACCTAAATTTTCTGGTGTGCCAAAGGTATTATCTTCATTAATAGCAACTCTAAATATATCTGTACCACCCAGAGTTCCACGCATGGTAGAAGCAAAAAACATAAACTTACCATCTGGACTAATTGCAGGATGACCAAAGGAGTATCTAGAATCACAAAAGGAAGGCACTTTAAAATTTGTCCAACCAATACCTTCTACATATTCTCCTATTTCAATTCTTAATTTTGATGCTTTTTGTGATAAATTAGCTTTTCTTTCGGTATTATATACATTAGTAGTAATAACAATATATTTTTTATCTGTAGTATAAAAAGTAGATGCAGACAAATTAAACACTGAAGAATCTACATTATAAGGTAAAGGAGAAACATTAACAATTTCTTGCGCCTCATTAATTTCACCTTGGTACAAGGTTAATTGTGGTGTATTATTAACAAACTGTTGTTTTCCTCTTTTATTTAACAAATTTGAAGTGAAAACTATTTTATTTCCTTCTAAATAAGAAACACCAAAATGATTGTTTTCATCATTTACTTTTAAGTTAACAATTTTAATAGCCTCGTTTTGCGAAACCCCTTTAAAAATAAAGCTTATAAAAAGTAAAAAGGTAAACAAAAATGTATTTTTCATAAATTAATTCAATTATAAATAACCTAATAACTACTACGCCATTTTTTAGTATTTTCAAAAACATGATCTAAAATTGCAGCATCTTGATCTGTAAAATCAATATCACGTCTAGCCATAACTACTTGAGCTACTTCAAAAGCTTTTTTTGTTAAATATGTTGTAAAACCTCCATTTCCACCCCAAGAAAAACTTGGTACAAAATTTCTAGGAAAACCACTTCCAAAAATATTTGCGCTAACACCAACCACTGTACCAGTATTAAACATGGTGTTAATACCACATTTACTATGATCTCCCATCATTAGTCCACAAAACTGCAAACCTGTTCTTGCAAAACCTTCGGTTTTATAACTCCATAATCTTACTTCGGCATAGTTGTTTTTAAGATTAGAATTGTTTGTATCTGCTCCTAAATTACACCATTCTCCTAAAACAGAATTTCCTAAAAAACCATCATGTCCTTTATTAGAATACCCAAAAAGCACTGAATTATTAACCTCTCCTCCTACTTTACTATGTGGACCAATTGTGGTTGGCCCATAAATTTTTGCTCCTAATTTAACGGTTGCATGATTACATAATGCAAAAGGACCACGAATGATGCTTCCTTCCATAATTTCTGCATCTTCTGCTATATAAATAGGTCCAGAACTTGCATTTAAGGTTGCAAATTCAAGCTTTGCTCCTTCTTCAATAAAAATGTTTTCTGCTGCAATTACATTATTAGAATTAGGTATTGGCTGAGATTTTCTTCCGTTAGTTAAAAAATCAAAGTCTTCTTGAATAGCTGCTCCATTTTTAGAAAAAATATCCCAAGTATTTTCAATTTTTAAAACAGGTTCATTATACTCAATAGCTTCGTAAGTACTTAAATCTATATCTTCTTGTGCTTCTTTAGTAAAAAAAGCAATCACTTCATCCTCATTAAAAATAGCTTGATTTTCTTCCAATGCTTTTATCATTTCTACCAATTCTGAATCTGGAAGATAAGATGCATTTATCATTACATTATTTTCCATTTCAACCATCGGATATTTTTCAGACAAATAATCTTCTGTAATTGTAGTTGTAGTAGAACCTAGATGTTTTTCCCATTTTTCTCTAATGGTTAAAATACCTACACGTATATCTGCAACAGGACGTGTAAATGTAAATGGAAGCAATTGGTTACGCGAAGGACCATCAAAAAGAATATAATTCATGATTAAATGAAATTAAAAGTTACCTGTTAAAAATACTTTACTCTTAACAAAATCTATTTTTACTGATATATCAAAAATAGCCTAAAAATTAAAAACAAAAAAGCCTTTCAATATTTTGAAAGGCTTTAATAAAATATTTATAAGCTAAATTATTTTTTAAACTTAGCATATTTAGTTTTAAACTTATCAATACGACCAGCTGTATCTACTAATTTAGATTTACCAGTGTAAAATGGATGAGATGTTCTTGAAATCTCCATTTTTACTAATGGATATTCAACACCATCAACTTCTATTGTTTCTGACGTATTTGCTGTAGATTTAGTTAAAAACACATCTTCATTTGACATATCTTTAAATGCTACTAATCTATAATTTTCTGGATGTATTCCTTTTTTCATCGCTAAATGCTTTATTATCTTAACTATTTTCGAGGTGCAAATTTAAGTATTTTTTACAAATGAACAATATTTTTTTAAAAAATTATTTAATAAAATTCTTCAATCATAAAAATTACAGCCTCAAAAGTATAAAATATTGACTAAATTTATAGTAATTAGCCCAAACAAATTTAAGAAACCACTTTCATGATAATAAAATGTAACGTTTTGTTATATTTGTTTACTAACAGTTCTATAAACTAAAAAACCAAAAATAAATTATGGAATTACAAAATACTCCTATTGCAAATTTTGCTAAAAATTACGGATTAATATTAGGTTTAATTCTAGTATTAATTACAGTTATTATGTATGTTACTGGCATGCAACTAGAAGGTATACAGTGGCCAATGTACTTGTATTATATAATCTTTCCTGTAACTATTATATATGCTATTAGTCAATATAAAAAACAAAATGGTAATCTTTTAAGTCTAAAACAAGCTATAAAAATTGGTCTGTTAATAGCAGTAATTAGTGCTATTATATTTGCTGTGTATTCTTTAATCTTTAATTATATTATAGATCCAGAATTTCAAGGTTTAGCTATGGAAGCTGTAAGAGACAAGTTATTAGAAAACCCTAACCTTACAGAAGAAATTGTAGACAAACAAATGGATATGATGGAAAAATTTTCTAGTCCTTTAATAGCGAATGCTGCTTTTATTGCTTTTAGTTCTATTTTTGGATTAATTTATTCTCTTATTGGAGGGTTAGTAATGAAAAAAGAAGCATAATACATGAATATATCAGTAGTCATACCACTACTTAACGAACAAGAATCTTTAACTGAGTTATATGATTGGATTGCTAAAGTTATGCAGTCCAATCATTTTTCTTATGAAATTATTTTTATAGATGATGGTAGCACAGATGATTCTTGGAAAATTATTAGCCAGCTATCTCAAAAAGATAATAATGTTAAAGGCATTCGTTTTTTAAAAAACTTTGGTAAATCGCAAGCGCTGCATGCTGGTTTTGAAAAAGCCCAAGGCAATGTTGTTATCACTATGGATGCAGACTTACAAGATAATCCAGACGAAATTCCTGAACTGTATAATATGATAGTTAAAGATGGTTTTGATTTGGTTTCTGGCTGGAAAAAGAAACGATATGACGCTGTTCTTTCTAAAAACTTACCTTCTAAATTATTTAACTGGGCTGCACGTAAAACTTCAGGTGTAAAACTTAACGATTTTAATTGCGGCTTAAAAGCTTACCACATAGACGTGGTAAAAAATATAGATGTTAATGGAGAAATGCATCGATATATTCCTGTACTTTCAAAAAACGCTGGTTTTTCAAATATTGGCGAAAAAGTAGTACAACATCAAGCTAGAAAATATGGCGAAACTAAATTTGGTATGAATCGTTTTATTCATGGCTTTCTAGACTTAATAACCATTTGGTTTATTTCCAGATTTGGTAAAACACCAATGCATCTATTTGGGGCATTAGGCTTTATCATGTTTGCTATAGGTTTTGGCTTTGCCTTATATTTAGGTATAGACAAATTATATTTAAACCCAACAGGAAGACTTATAACTCAAAGGCCTCAATTTTATATTTCTTTGGTTACCATGATTATTGGTACACAATTTTTTGTGGCAGGTTTTTTAGGCGAAATTATTTTAAGAACAAAATCAGATAAAAAAAGATACCTAGTTAAAGAAGAAATTAATTTAACGGCTAATTAATACATAGCTTTTTAGTATTTTATATTTTTACACAAATAATTAATTTACAATATGATACACATAGAACCAGAATTATTAAACAGAGTAAACAAGTGGCTAACCCCTGCTTTTGATGCAGATACTCAAACTTATATAAAAGATTTAATTGCTAACAACCCAAAAGAACTTAAAGAATCTTTTTACAAAGATTTAGAATTTGGTACAGGTGGTATGCGTGGTGTTATGGGTATTGGTACTAACAGAATAAACAAATTCACTCTTGGTAAAAACACCCAAGGTATAAGCAACTATTTACACCAAAATTTTCCTGGAGAAAAACTAAAAGTAGTAATAGCTTTTGATTGTAGACATAATAGTAAAACACTGGCAAAAGTAGTAGCAGATGTTTTTTCTGCTAATAATATTGAAGTATTTTTATTTGAAGACTTACGCCCTACTCCAGAACTTTCTTTTGCTTTAAAACATTTAAACTGCCATTGCGGAATTGTTTTAACAGCATCTCATAATCCTCCAGAATACAATGGTTACAAAGTATACTGGCAAGATGGAGGACAACTAGTTCCGCCACAAGATGCAGAAATAATTAGTGAAATTAACAGTCTAGATTATGCCGAAATTAAATTTGATGCAAATAACGACTTAATAACATACATAGGTAAAGAAGTAGATCAAGCTTTTATTGATGCTTCCATAAAAAACGGAAGCTTTGAAACTTCTGAAAAAGCAAAAAACGACTTAAACATTGTATTTACCTCTTTGCATGGTACATCTATTACTATTTTTCCTGAAACTCTAGAAAAAGCAGGCTATAAAAATGTACATATTGTAGAAGAACAACGCGAGCCTAACGGAGATTTTCCAACCGTAAAATCACCAAACCCAGAAGAGCCTGAGGCTTTAAAAATGGCTTTAGAACTAGCAGATAAAACCAATGCTGATATTGTAATTGGTACAGATCCTGATGCAGACAGACTAGGTGTTGCTGTTAGAGATTTAGATGGAAAAATGATTATCCTTAACGGAAATCAAACCATGGTTTTAATGACCAATTTTCTTTTAAAACAATGGAAAGAAAACAATAAGTTAAACGAAAACGAATTTGTTGCTACAACCATAGTTTCTACACCAATGATACCTGCTTTAGCAAAAGCCTATAATACAGAATGTAAAATTGGTTTAACTGGCTTTAAATGGATTGCTAAAATGATTAAAGACTTCCCTAACCAAGAATTTATTGGTGGTGGTGAAGAAAGCTTTGGTTTTATGGTTGGTGACTTTGTAAGAGATAAAGACGCAAACACCTCTTCTTTATTAGCTATTGAAATTGCTGCACAAGCAAAAGCAAAAGGAAGCACTTTATATAAAGAATTAATTAACCTGTATGTAGCACACGGTTTATATAAAGAACACTTAGTTTCTTTAACAAAAAAAGGAATAGAAGGTGCTCAAGAAATTAAACAAATGATGATTGACGCTCGTGAAAACCCTTTAAAAGAAGTAAATAGCTCTAAAGTGGTTAAAATTGAAGATTACCAATTATCTATCACTAAAGATATTGTTTCAGGAAAAGAAACCACTATTGATGTGCCTAAATCTAATGTATTAATATATTACACAGAAGATGGAAGCAAAATTGCATTAAGACCAAGTGGTACAGAGCCTAAAATTAAATTTTATATTAGTGTAAATACTCCGCTTGAAAACGCTTCGGCTTTTCCTCAAAAGCAAAACGAATTGGCTTTAAAAATTGATGCCATATTAAAAGATTTGAAGCTTAATTAATGGATTATTTAAAAAAAATTGCTCCTTATTTATTACCGTATAAAAAATACGGTTACCTCAACATTTTCTTTAATGTGCTTTACGCTTTGTTTAGCACATTAGCCATGGTGTCTTTAATGCCTATGATTAATGTATTATTTGGAGAAACAAAAAAATTATATGTTAAACCCGTTTATCAAGGTTTTAGAGAATTAAAATCTTATGGTGAAGATTATTTAAATTACTTTGTAACTACAACAAACGAAAACCAAGGTGCGCAACAAACCTTGTTATACATGATTATTTTAATCATTAGTTTGTTTTTACTCAAAAACATATTTAATTATCTAGCCCTATTTTTTATTACTTTTTTACGTAATGGTGTATTAAAAGATTTAAGAAATTCTATATACAATAAAGTACTAACCCTACCCATTTCGTATTATTCTGAAAAGAAAAAAGGAGATATCATTGCTAGAATTTCTGGTGATGTTAACGAAGTAAAAAACTCTGTATTAGCTATTTTAGAATTAATTGTTAAAGAACCATTAACCATTGTTTTTGCTATTGTAACCATGTTTACAATTTCTATGAAACTAACCATTTTTGTATTTGTATTTATCCCTATTGCAGGAATGATTATTTCAAGAATTGGTAAAAGTTTAAAGAAAAAATCTGGAAGAGTACAACAAGAACAAGGTATATTCTTGTCTACTTTAGAAGAAACACTTGGTGGTTTAAAAGTAATTAAAGGCTTTAATGCCGAAGAGCGCTTCAATACAAAATTTCAAGAATCTACAAACCGTTTTTACAACTTTTCAAACACCTTACTAAACCGACAAAACTTAGCTTCACCTGCAAGTGAATTTTTAGGTATTGCAACTATTGCTGCACTATTATGGTATGGTGGTAGTATGGTTTTAATAGATAAAAGCCTTTCTGGTGGTGCATTTATTACCTATATGGCATTAGCATATCAAATATTAACTCCTGCAAAAGCAATAAGTAAAGCTAGTTATAAAGTAAAAGCTGGTAATGCTGCTGCAGATCGTGTTCTAGAAATTATTGATACACCTTCTGTTCTTGAAGACAAACCAAATGCTTTAACCAAAGAAAGTTTTAACTCTGAAATAGCTGTAAATAATATTTCATTTAAATATGAAGATGATTTAGTACTAAAAAACTTTACAGTTTCTGTTCCTAAAGGAAAAACAGTAGCATTAGTTGGGCAATCTGGTTCTGGTAAATCTACCATTGCAAACCTTGTTACACGTTTTTATGATGTGAATAAAGGTAGTATTTCTATTGATGGTGAAGACATTAGAAATCTTACTAAAAAATCTTTACGAAACTTAATAGGCTTAGTAACACAAGACTCTATTCTATTTAATGAAACCGTAAAAAATAATATCTTAATAGGAAACCCTAATGCAACAGACAATGATATTATTGAAGCATTAAAAATTGCTAATGCTTGGGAGTTTGTTAAAGACCTACCTAAAGGTATAGAAACCAATATTGGTGATGCTGGAGGGAAATTATCTGGCGGACAAAAACAACGCTTAAGCATTGCTCGTGCCGTTTTAAAGAATCCTCCAATTATGATTTTAGATGAAGCAACTTCTGCATTAGATACAGAAAGTGAACGTCTGGTGCAAGTAGCGCTAGAAAATATGATGAAAAACAGAACCTCTATTGTAATTGCTCACAGGCTATCTACTATACAAAATGCAGACAAAATTCTGGTAATGCAAAAAGGCGAAATTGCAGAACAAGGCACACATCAAGAGCTTATAGCTAAAAATGGTGTCTACAAAAAACTAGTAGAAATGCAAAGTTTTGAATAATTAAACCGTAAATAGATTAAAATAAAAAAGCTAGAAGAAATTCTAGCTTTTTTGTTTCTGTTAGACTTGGGGCGACTAACATTAAATAGGTTTTGTTGGTGTAAATATATATCAAATAAGTATACCAACCAAATAAAAAATGTATTTCGTCGTGCTATTAATGTATTTCATCGATGTTTTAAAGTTTAACTTACTGTCTTTAAGTGTTTTAAAAATATGTAAGAAAAAGTAATTTTTTTTTACTTTCTTAAAAAAACAACATCCTTTTTAAACTTTTTGTAAATTCATCAGTCTAATATTATAACTAAATATACTCTGTGTTAAACGAAACAGTTTTTTTACAACAACTAAAATCTAAAAACTCTAAAGAACAAGCTTTTAAAGAGTTGATTACACAATATAAAGAACGTTTATATTGGCACATACGTCATATAGTAAAATCTCATGATGATACCGATGATGTATTACAAAATACCTTTATTAAAGTTTTTAAAAATATTGACAATTTTAAAGGAGATAGTAAAATTTATTCTTGGATGTATAGAATAGCAACTAATGAAGCTATTACACATATAAACAAAAATGCAAAAAGATTGCATATTACAAATGAAGAAACCCAACAATTAGCAATTAATAATTTACAATCTGATGTCTATTTTGAAGGAGATGAAATACAATTAAAATTACAAAAAGCTATTGCCTCATTACCAGAAAAACAACAATTAGTATTTAATATGAAATATTTTCAAGAAATTAAATACAAAGACATGGCTGAGATATTACAAACCAGCGAAGGTGCCTTAAAAGCATCTTACCACATTGCAACTAAAAAAATTCAAGACTATCTTACTAAAGATTAAACCTTTATTATAAAAAAGAGTCTAAACATTAAGATGAAAACAAATTTAAACAACATAGAAGAATCCGGTTTTAAAGTTCCAGAAAATTATTTTGAAAACCTTGAAACATCTATACTAAACCATGTAAACTTAAAAGATAAAGTTACAGATGCTGGTTTTGCTATACCTAAAGATTATTTTTCAAAAGTTGAAAATGACATTTTAACCAAGGTTTCTAAAAAAGAACCTGTAAAAGTAATTCCTTTAATAAACAAAAAAACGATTATATATATATCTAGTATAGCTGCTGCAATACTTCTGCTATTTAATTTAAACCTATTTAACAATACCGTTTCTTATGATGGCCTAGCCTATGATACTGTTGAAAACTATATTTTAAATGAAGACCTTGCCACAGAAGAAATGGCTATATTATTTAATGATGTAGATTTTTCTGATGAAAACTTTGAAACCATTAGCTTTTCAGAAGAAGCAATACAAGATTATATAAATGATAATTTAGAACTTAACGACTTATATTGAATAAAAAAATAACAATGAAAAAAACAATTATAACATTTTTTGCTTTATTTCTAACCATTACAACCTTTTCACAGGACAAATTAGATAAAGACAAAATCAAGACCTTAAAAGTTGCATATATTACAGAAAACCTTGAGTTATCTACAAATGAAGCTCAAAAATTCTGGCCTATCTATAATACTTTTGAAGAAGAACAAGACCGTTTACGCAATACTGCGCATGCTTTAAGAAAAAGCCCTAATATAGAAGCTTTAACAGAAGCAGAAGCTAAAGATTTACTAGAAAAAATGAAGAATAACAATATAAAACGTATTCAGCTTTATAATAGTTATCTACAGGAATTACAAACCGTATTAACTGCAAAAAAAATAATTAAACTAAAGGAAACAGAAGATAACTTTAGAAAAAAAATGTTTGAAGAATACAAAAAAAGAAGACAACAAAATAAAGAATAACAAAAGCAGCCTAAGGGCTGCTTTTTATTTATACTCAAATTTTAATACCAAACATTCCTGTTTTTATAAAATAAAAAAATCTTTAAGCAAAAAAGCACTTTATTATCATTTGTACTAAAAAAAAAAGCACTTATTTAAAAGTTAATTTACTTATTCTTCCTGCTCCTGCTGCATAGGCAATACTATCATTTATAAATCTTAAAGTATAAAATCCTTCATCACTTAAATGTTTCCAGGTATTTCCAGAATCACTACTATAATCAATTCCTTTAAAACCTATTGCTACTAATGCTTTTGCATTACTATTAGGCACATACTGCACACAACTTCTATACCCAGGACTTTGGTTTTGTGCTACTAGCTGCCAGGTTTTTCCTCCATCTACTGTTCGTATTTTATTTGCAGTACTATCTGCTGCTTTGGTATAATCACCACCAATTGCAAATCCGTTATTTTCATCATAAAAATCTACAGAATACATTCCTGTTGTTTCTAGACCTTGTGTAATGGGAGTTTTTATAACTTTCCATGTTTTTCCTTTATCTGAAGAAAATAATATTCTGCTAGCCTTTCCTCCTGTTGCTACCCAAGTTTTATCGCCAACAATAGCAATATTAGTATCACTTGCTGCAAATGCTGCTTCGCCTTCAATGGCTTTTGGTACTACATCACAAGAAAGTTTACTCCAAGTGTTTCCGCCATCACGAGTAATTATAATACTCATACAACCTTCTGTAGGGTCTCCTATTGCTATTCCTTCTTGATCATTCCAGAAATGTATAGCATCATAAAATGCTTTTTCGTGGTTTTCTTTATAAACTATTTTTAAAGAATCTTTATCTATTTTATACAAAAGAGCTGGAGAAGCAATACTTAAAACAAAACCAGCTTTATTGGTAACTGCTAATGCCCTAAAGTTAGGTATTATAGTATCTTCTTTTAGTTGAAATGTTAACCTAGCTTCTTCATCTATTGCATTTCTAGAGATGCCTCCTATTTTACCGTTAGAAGTAGCAAAAGAACCAAAACCATTAGCATCAACTTCTAAAGCACGAACACTTAATAAAGAGTCTTGTAATAGGGTTTCTATTTTTACTGTTGTAAAATCTGTAACTTTAAAGTGCTTTTCTTTCTTTCCACAGGAAAACAAAAAACAAAGTATAATGAATAGAGAAATACTATTTTTCATAAATTTTAAATTTCTATAAAAATAGAAAAGCTTTATGATAAATCATAAAGCCTTCCTTGCTATTAATCAAAACAAACATCTCTAGGGATTAAGATGTTATACTATATTTCTAATTTCTAATAATTTTTAAAACACTACTGTTGTTAACATGTACTAAGTACATACCATTAGAGAAACTAGAAAAGTCTATTACAATATTAGAGTCATTTATATTTTTGTCTTGTAATAACAACTGACCTTGCATGTTATATACCTGAATGGTTTCTATTGTATAAGATGTATTTGCAATGGTTACTACATTATCTGTAGGATTTGGATAATATTGTAAATGATTACTAAAATCTATTTCATTTACAGATAAAGATTCATTATTTGCCGCATACGTTGGTAATTGTATTACAAAATCACCTGTTCCGTTAGGCACTCTTGCGTAGCCCATATCATCTTCTTGAGCACCAAAAGTTATATTTTCTATTATGGTACCATCTGTATACGATAAAATAGCACTTTCTCCACCAGATGAGAACTTAATATCAGCATGTAGACCTTCTTGATCTTCATCTTTATCACACCAAACTATTAAATAGCTATCTGGTGCTATTGTTAATCCTGTAGGAAACTGCCAAGCTAATAAATCTTCTGGATCATCGGATAAATACAAATTATCTAAACTTAAAGTTTCATCACTATTATTATATAATTCTAACCAATCATCATACTCTCCATCTTGATCAGTTACCGTTGTTTCATTGGAAGCCATTATTTCATTAATCACAAGATCACCTGAATTTAATGTTGTATAATCAGTATCAACAGTTTCATTATTTGCGGCATATGTTGGCTCTTGTATTACAAATTCACCTGTTCCATTTGGCACTCTTGCATACCCCATATCATCTGTTTGTGAACCAAAAGTAATATCTTCTATTACTGTACCGTCAGCATAGGATAAAATGGCACTTTCACCACCAGATGAAAATTTAATATCGGCATGTAAACCATCTTGATCTTCATCTTTATCACACCAAACAATTAGATAACTATCTGGTTCAATTGTTAACCCTGAAGGAAACTGCCAAGCTAATAAATCTTCTGGATCATCAGACAGGTATAAATTATCTAAACTTAACGTTTCATCACTATTATTATATAACTCTAACCAATCATCATATTCTCCATCTTGATCTGTAACTGTTGTAACGTTAGACGCCATAATTTCATTAATTACTAAATCTCCAACGGTTAAAGTTTCATATGTAGCTTCAATAGTATAAAACTCATATTCTGCTCTTGCAGGAGAAAATGCACCAATGTTATTATTTTCTGCATAGATATAATACTGCATGTAATCGGTATCAATGATTACGTCAACGCCATAATTATCATCTCCAGAAACACCATCATTATGTGCACCATCATCATACATTAAAACTTTAGTAAATGGCATCGTTTCATCGGTTCTGTACCCTAAATAAACGGCATCTGTATTGGTATCTGTAACAGAACCCGTAATTGTTATAGTATCTCCAATTAAAGGTGCAGAATCTGAAGGTGTAACACTACTAATAGTAGGTTGTGTATTTGTAAAATCTGTTTCCGTTAATAAATAACTACTTCTTGCTGCCATTAAATTTGTTAATCCTGGAGCTGTATTACTACCAACACTATAATCTGTATCTATATTACCTGTAAACTGAGCATCTGTATAAAACTTATTGGTATCTGCTGCTACAGCTGTTGCTATAATATCCTGATAATCATTTGCAAGAGTTAGGTAATTTGAATTGCTTATGTTTTCTGTTAAGATAGTTTTGTAATGTGCTAAATACATTCTTTTATACTTAGGTACTTCCATCAATTTAGAAAGCAAAGGAAAATTAGCATCGTCTTCATGCAGTAAATGGTCTAATTGTGCTTTTTGCGTGGTAGAAGTTAACGTTCCTGATTGTCCGCCTGGACCTCCTGGACCTCCTGGTCCGCCTCCTGGACCACTACTAGTTTCTCCTGTCATGCTAAAAACACCAAAAGACATGTTTAAATCCCAAATAATAGAATTAAATTGATCATTATCATCTTTATAGATATAATAATTCTGTTTAAATTCCCCAATATAACTATCTAAGTTTACCAAAACATTATCAAGTGCAAGCATCCAAATGGCCATATCTACATCTAAAACACTTTCTATATTTTCTATATCGCTATCTAGTATATTAGTTAATTCAATTAAGTCATTCCAGTGTGCTTCTGCAATGGTTGGATCTGTGTCATCATCAGATTTTATTTCATAAGCATCTTCATAACTAGCAGAGTTCGTTCCTAAATACTCTAAGTTTGGCAAAGTTGTAGTTTCAGGTCCTGCTCCATCAGGAGGACTACAACTAAAAAAAGCATTATCTTTTGAGTAAAAGTACTTATCTACAAAGGTTTTAGTAATAGCCTCTGTATTGGTATACAATCCAATTAAAGTACCATTTACATACACGTTAGCATAGTTTGCTTGTGGTGCATCCATGTATTGGTTTATAATATTGTAAGCAACTGTCTCTCTTACAAAAGAAGGATCAAACATCACATTTGCCAATTTAATATCTTTATAACCTTGGTAATCTTGATCTACATATGTATCTAATTCAATATGAAAAGGATTTTTAGTTTGGTTAGCATCATAAGAACTATTTCCTTTATACTTAACACCAACACTATAAAAAGTAGTACCATTAATAGTTACAGATGTTGCTTCTGTATAATTATTATCTCCCGCTTTTTCAGCATCTAGTAAAGCATCCCAATTGCTTTCTGCAAATTCTATTTCTATGGTTTGTATTGTATTTATATCGTACAAATCTTGCGAGAATGATTGTACAGATATACATAATAATAATATTAGAGTAATTAATTGTTTCATAAAAGTAACTATTTTATATATTTTTACTTTAGATACTTTTTTTTTAAAAAACTTGCGCCATTTTAAAAAAAAATATTTTTTTTTTATTTCTTAAAGGAAAAGAAAAAGAATAACACCTATTATTGATAAGAAACAAGTATAATTATTTCTAAAATCATACCTTTGCACGTTTTAAAATACTAAAAAGTTCAATCTAGAATAATTTTAATTTTCTGAAATTGAACACCGAATACAATTATATGAGATTACACAGAAATTTATGCTTTGCTACTGTTGATGGTTTATTACAAATATTTAACGAAGGTACATATGCAGATAAAGTAGTACAACAATTATTAAAACGAGATAAACGTTGGGGAAGCAGAGATAGAGCCTTTGTAGCAGAAACCACTTACGATATAGTACGTTGGAAGCGCTTATATGCAGAAATTGCAGATGTAAAAGAACCTTTTTCTCGTGATGATGTTTGGCGTTTAATTGCTGTTTGGGCAACATTAAAAGGCATTAAATTACCCGATTGGAAATATTTTGAAAATACACCTACAAGAAAAATAAAAGGTCGTTTTGATGAGTTCTCTGGTATTAGAAAAATTAAGGAATCTGTTCCTGACTGGATGGATGAACTAGTTTCTAAAGAGTTAGGCGAAAACCTTTGGTCTAAAGAAATTGCTGCTTTAAACTTACAAGCAGATGTTGTTTTACGTGTAAATACTTTAAAAACTACTAAAGAAAAATTACAATCAGAACTTTTTGATTTAGATATAGAAACTGAAGAAGTAAAAAATCATCCTAGTGCCTTAAGACTAAAAGAAAGAACAAACGTCTTTACTACAGATGCCTTTAAAAAAGGGTTCTTTGAAGTACAAGATGGCTCTTCTCAAAAGGTTGCAGAATTTCTAGATGTTCAACCAGGAATGAAAGTTGTAGATACTTGCGCAGGTGCTGGAGGAAAAACACTACACCTTGCGGCTCTTATGGAAAACAAAGGACAAATTGTTGCCATGGATATTTATGAAAACAAACTAAGAGAATTAAAACGTAGAGCTAAAAGAGCTGGTGCTCACAATATAGAAATGCGTGTTATTGACTCTACTAAACCTATTAAAAAATTATACGACAAAGCTGACAGAGTTTTAATTGATGCTCCTTGTTCTGGATTAGGTGTTTTACGTAGAAATCCAGATGCAAAATGGAAATTACAACCCGAGTTTATTGATAAGATTAAAGAAACACAAGCTGAAATTTTAAGCACTTACTCTAGAATGGTTAAACCTGGCGGAAAAATAGTGTATGCAACATGTTCTATACTTCCTTCAGAAAATCAAGATCAAGTTAAACATTTTTTAACATCTGAAGCAGGAAAAGATTTTACCTTTGTTAAAGAAAAAAAAATACTAGCACATGAATCTGGTTTTGACGGATTTTACATGGCATTATTAGAAAAGAAAAAATAAAAAAAAGAATGAAACAAATTTACACCATATTATTCCTTTTACTAACAATAACAGTTTCTGCACAAATACCTTCAGGTTACTATGACTCAGCAACTGGTTCAGGATATACTTTAAAAACACAATTATATAATATAATTAACAATCATAATGACCAAGGATATTCTGCAATGGATGGGTTTATCGCTAATTATGATTTAGACCTTTATTATGATGCTGGAGACAGCAACACTATTTTAGATATATATTCAGAAGACCCTCTAAATGCAGATCCTTATAACTTTACTCCTGTTGTAAACGAATGTGGAGAATATAATAGTGAAGGAGACTGTTATAATAAAGAACACGTTATTCCTAAATCTGTTTTTAATGACCAAACACCAATGTATAGTGATGCTCACGAGTTATTACCTACAGATGGTCGTGTAAATGGTTTTAGAAGTAATTACCCTATTGGCCTTGTAGATGACACGCAATTAGTAAATCAAAATGGTATTACAAACCCAACTAGCAATGGTAGTAAATTGGGTAATAACTTAAATAGTGGTTATTCTGCAGGTTATTCTGGTATCGTTTTTGAACCAATTGACGAGTTTAAAGGAGACATTGCTAGAATCTATTTTTACTTTGTTACTCGTTATGAAAACCGTGTTAGTTCATGGTCTTCTTATGCCATGTTTAATGGTACTGCAGACCAAGCGTTAGATAATACTTTTTTAAGTATTTTAATGACTTGGCATAATATGGATCCTGTGTCGCAAAAAGAAATTGATAGAAATAATAATATTTATTACAACTACCAAAACAACAGAAACCCATTTGTAGATCATCCAGAATACGTGAACACAATATGGAATTCTAATCCAGATACAGAAGCGCCAACAGTACCAACAAACCTTATTGCTTCAAACCCAACAGACAATACAATTGATTTATCTTGGACAGCTGCATCAGACAATGTGTCTGTAGCATCTTATGATGTGTATATAGATGACGTGTATAGCTACAATACTGGCAATGCATCAACCACTGCAACAGTTACAGGATTAACTCCAGACACCAATTATTGTTTCACATTAAAAGCAATAGACACCACAGGAAATCCTTCTGAATTTAGTAATCAATCATGTGAAACTACTACAAATATGGGTACCGTAGGTGGTGGTAGTGATTTGTTTTTTTCTGAATATATTGAAGGAAGCAGCTTTAATAAAGCTATTGAAATTGCAAACTTTACAGGAACAACCATTACAGACCTATCTATTTATACATTAAAACTAGCTACTAATGGTAACGGAACCTGGACAACCACATACTCTTTTCCTTCAGGAGCTTCTATTGCAAATCAAGATGTATACGTTATAGCAAATGGTGGTTCTACTGTTTGTGCTACAGAATATGATGACCTAAATACAGATATTACTAGTTTTAATGGTAATGATTCTATAGGTCTATTTAAAAACGATGTATTAATAGATGTTATTGGTGATATCAATGACGATGCAGATTTTGGTAAAGATGTTACTTTAGTTAGAAAACCAGAAGTTACTGAGCCGTCAACTACTTTTAATATTACTCAATGGGATAGTTTTTCTCAAAACGAATGTTCTAACTTAGGCTCACATACACAAAACTTAAGTGTAAATGATTATGTTTTAAATACTATTAAAATGTATCCTAATCCTACTAACGGAAATACAGTTACCATTACATATAAAGAAAATCTTACAGTAGAAGTTTATAACATATTAGGTAAAAAAGTAATCACACAAACTATTACTGCTAGCCAAAATAAATTAAATATTTCTGGCTTATCAAAAGGAGTATACTTAGTAAAATTAAATTCTACTATCAGTACTACTACCAAAAAATTGGTTAAACAATAAACTTGTTTAACTTTAAATAATAAAAGCGACTCTTAGTAGTCGCTTTTTTTGTTTAAAACATAGTGAATAACTAAAAAATTAAGCAATTAATTTATCCTATAAATACAACTAAAAAACTTAAATTTGCTTTTTTGTTAAACCTTATACAAACCAACATAAAATGATTCATTTCTTCGGAAACCAAAACAGTAAAATATTTGCTGTTCAAGCAACAAAAGAATTATCAACCCAAACCATTTCAAAATTGACTTGGTTATTTGGCAACCAGCCTAAAATTGAACAAGCATCACTAGATGCTTTTTTTGTTGGTCCAAGAGCAGCTATGATAACTCCTTGGAGCACCAATGCAGTAGAAATCACCCAAAATATGGGTATTGTAGATATTATTAGAATAGAAGAATTTAAAGCTGTACCTGCAGACTTTAAAGATTTCGATCCTATGATCTCTGAAAAATACACAGGTTTAGATCAAGAAGCTTTCACTATAGATGTTAAACCAGAAGCAATTCTAAATATTGAAGATATTGCTGCTTACAATCAACAAGAAGGTTTAGCTTTAAATGAAGAAGAAATTGAATACCTAGAAGGTGTTTCAAAAAAAATAGGAAGACCACTTACAGATTCTGAAGTTTTTGGCTTTTCGCAAGTAAACTCAGAACACTGTCGCCATAAAATCTTTAACGGTACCTTTATTATTGATGGTGAAGAAAAAGAAGTATCTCTATTTAAAATGATTAGAGAAACTTCTAACCAAAATCCTAATGATATTGTTTCGGCTTATAAAGATAATGTTGCTTTTGTAAAAGGACCTAGAGTAGAACAATTTGCTCCTAAAACAGCAGATAAACCAGACTTTTACCAAACAGAAGATTTTAATTCTGTTATCTCTTTAAAAGCAGAAACCCATAACTTTCCAACCACTGTAGAACCTTTTAATGGTGCTGCAACAGGTGCTGGAGGAGAAATTAGAGATAGACTTGCGGGTGGAAAAGGTTCTCTGCCTTTAGCAGGAACAGCTGTTTACATGACTTCCTATTCAAGACTAGAACAAACTAGACCTTGGGAACAAAAAATGGAAGCACGTCCTTGGCTATACCAAACACCAATGGATATTTTAATAAAAGCTTCTAATGGTGCTTCAGACTTTGGTAACAAATTTGGACAACCTCTTATCTGTGGATCGGTTTTAACCTTTGAACATGAAGAAGAAGCAAGAAAACTTGGTTTCGACAAAGTAATCATGCAAGCAGGAGGTATTGGTTATGGCAAAGCAGAACAAGCTATAAAAGAAACACCTAAAGAAGGCGATAAAATTGTTATTCTTGGTGGTGAAAATTATAGAATAGGAATGGGTGGAGCTGCAGTATCAAGTGCAGATACAGGAGAGTTCGCTTCAGGTATCGAGCTTAACGCAGTACAACGTTCTAACCCTGAAATGCAAAAACGTGCCGCTAATGCAGTTCGTGGTATGGTAGAAAGTGATGAAAATTTTATTGTTTCTATTCATGATCATGGTGCTGGCGGACATTTAAATTGCTTGTCAGAATTAGTAGAAGATACTGGAGGAAATATTGACTTAGATAAACTTCCTGTTGGTGACCCAACACTTTCTGCTAAAGAAATTATTGGTAATGAGTCTCAAGAAAGAATGGGATTAGTAATTGCTGAAAAACATCTAGATACATTAAACAAAATTGCAGAACGTGAACGCTCACCTATGTATACTGTTGGTGATGTTACTAGTAATGACAGATTTACTTTTGAGTCTAAAACCAAAGGTGATAAACCTATGGATTTGGCACTAGAAGATATGTTTGGTAGTTCACCAAAAACAATAATGACAGACAAAACGGTTAACAGAATTTATGAAGATGTTAACTATACTTCAGATAAAATATTAGACTACCTAGACCAAGTATTACAGCTAGAAGCTGTAGCTTGTAAAGATTGGTTAACTAACAAAGTAGACCGTTGCGTTGGTGGTAAAGTTGCCAAACAACAATGTGCTGGCCCATTACAACTACCACTTAATAATTGTGGTGTTATGGCATTAGATTATAAAGGAAAAGAAGGTATTGCTACTTCTGTTGGTCATGCTCCAATTTCTGGGTTAATTTCTCCAACGGCAGGAAGTAGAAATGCCATTGCAGAATCACTTACCAATATTGTTTGGGCACCTTTAAAAGACGGATTGCATAGTATTTCATTATCTGCAAACTGGATGTGGCCTTGTAAAAACGAAGGTGAAGATGCTCGCTTATATGAAGCAGTACAAGCTGTTTCAGAATTCGCCATAGATTTAGGTATCAATGTTCCTACTGGAAAAGATTCTCTTTCTATGAAACAAAAATACCCTAATGAAGAAGTAATTTCTCCTGGTACTGTAATTATTTCTGCTGCAGGTAACTGTAATGATATTACTAAAGTTGTAGAACCTGTTTTTAAGAAAAATGCTGGTAATATTTACTACATCAACCTATCACAAGATGCATATAAATTAGGTGGAAGCTCTTTTGCGCAAGTATTAAATAAAATAGGAAAAGAAACGCCTACTATTAAAAATGCTGCGCAATTTAAAAACACATTTAATACCATACAGCAATTAATTAAAGACAATAAAATTGTTGCTGGTCATGATATTGCTTCTGGTGGATTTATTACCACTTTATTAGAAATGTGTTTTGCAGACACCAATCTTGGAGCAGAATTAGATCTTAGCGATTTAGGAGAAAAAGATGCTATAAAATTATTGTTTTCTGAAAATGCAGGAATTGTTTTTCAATCTTCTGATGCTTCTATAGAAAAAGTATTATCAGCTGCTAATATTGCATTTTTTAACATAGGAAAAGTTACAGAAAGTGATACCCTAAGTATCATTAATAATCAAGAAGTATTTACATTAACCGTTTCAAGATTAAGAGACGTTTGGTTTAAAACCTCTTTCCTACTCGACCAAAAACAAACCGCAAATGGTTTAGCACAAGATAGATTTAACAATTATAAAAATCAACCTTTACAATATACATTTCCTAAACATTTTACAGGAAAGCTGGATGATGTCATTGTAAGTGGAACGAAACAACCTCGTCCTAAAGCAGCAATTATTCGTGAAAAGGGATCAAACTCTGAACGTGAAATGGCAAACGCCATGTACTTAGCTGGTTTTGATGTAAAAGACGTGCACATGACCGATTTAATTTCTGGTCGTGAAACCCTTGAAGATATTCAGTTTATTGGTGCCGTTGGTGGTTTTTCTAATAGTGATGTTTTAGGTTCTGCTAAAGGTTGGGCTGGTGCTTTTATGTATAATGAAAAGGCTAATACAGCATTAAAAAACTTCTTTAAAAGAGAAGATACTTTATCTGTTGGTATTTGTAATGGTTGTCAACTATGGATGGAACTAGAACTAATTAATCCAGAACATGAAACACATGGTAAAATGACCTATAATGATTCTCATAAACATGAGAGTGCATTTACTTCTGTTAAAATTCAAGAGAATAATTCTGTGATGCTTTCTTCTTTAGCCGGAAGTACTTTAGGTGTTTGGATCTCTCATGGAGAAGGCAAATTTAGTCTTCCGCTAGACGAAAATCAATACAATATTGTTGCTAAATATGGATATGAAGGCTATCCGCATAATCCTAATGGTTCTGATTTTAACACAGCAATGCTTTGCGATAAAACAGGAAGACATTTAGTAACTATGCCACACATTGAGCGTTCAACCTTCCAATGGAACTGGGCAAATTACCCTGAAAACAGAAAAGATGAAGTTTCGCCTTGGTTAGAAGCTTTTACTAATGCAAAATCATGGATAGAAGCTAAAAACAAATAAAAAAACAAAACACAAAAATCGGTTTAAGAAAAATATCTTAAACCGATTTTTTTATTTATTTAAAAAGGCATGCTACTTCTTAAAACAAAGTATTAATAGTTCTTTTTTTTCTTCATTCTAGATCGCATTTGTTTTCTTAGTTGTAAAAAACCATTACTTAATTTTCCTTTTTTCTTTAAAATAGGAATACTTAAGGTGACCAAAAGAGCAATACAGGCAGCAGAACCTAATCCGCCTCCAAAACCATTAAAATAATTACTGGTATTTAAAAAAATAATGGTAAAAACTACTCCCGAAATTCCTATTAAAAAATAATTAGATAACACTTTATAAGAAACCATACCTACAAACGATGCTCCAAAACAAACTAGTGGTAAGTTTTCTGTTAAATATACAGGCAATAATTTAGGAAACAACAAAACAAATACTCCAACAAAAACTCCTACCATGGCAGATGCTCTAACCGCTCCTTGTTTATAATTTACTTGTAAAACATAAGTAAAAACGGCAGACACACCACCTGCTATCAGTAAAATAAAATGCGCTATATCCATTGTGAAATTAAAAATGTAATAAAAAAAGCTAATGTAACACCTCCAAAAGCTAAAGTACCTAACTTACCTCCTACACCATGAAAAGCATCTTTAGTACCAACCAAAAGTACACCTGTAATACCACTTGCTAAGGTGATAAAAATATAATCTGGAGCAACACTAACATTGGTCATACCAACAAAAGCACCACAATAAACAGCAGTTGGCATACCTTGTAAAAAGGCATTTTTTTTAAAAAAATCTGGAATAAAACTAACACTTAAACCTACTAAACCTGCAGCTAACACACTACTCAAACCAAATGAAACACATAATATATAGGTAATTATAGCTCCAAAAAAAACAAACGCAATAGTTAAAACATGTTCTAAACTATGATCTTTAGCACTTAATGGTGTCTTTTTATAAGTTACAATAAGTAATATTAACCCTAAAATTACAAATGCCGAAACAAATATGTTATTCTGCTTTTCAAACAATATAGCTGCCAAAAATCCTAAATGGCATAATATTATTAAAATAAAAGAAAGCTGTTTAACATGCTTTTTAATCATAATTAATATTTAATAAGCGCCAAAAATACATAATATTGCTGTTTTTACTTTCTATATTAACATCTTTTAATAAAATGATACTAGTTGTTTTTTAGCTATAAAACCTTAAAAACCTCTATTATTATGTTTTTTTAATACAAAAACAGGCTTTTTCACACTTAAATGACTAATGATGAATTTAAGAATTATTCAATTATTACACGCTATTGCTAACAAATCAACATTCCTTTAAGCTATTTTTATTATAACTGTATTTTTTATGATTCCTTTTTAGGTTAGTAATTTGAAAACTATTTTTTAATTTCATACTTTGCAGGTCTTCAAATTTAAAATGACTGATGACAGAAATTACTAGACTTTTTGATTTTCCTTATTACCAACTTGAAAAATATAATTTAGAGGCTGCTTTAGTAACAAAGCAAAATGGTGAGTGGATTAAAACTTCAACCCAAGAATATTTAGATAAAGCAAATGCTGTTAGTAGGGCTTTATTAAAAATGGGGATCAAAAAGGATGATAAAATTGCATTAATTTCTTCAACAAACAGAACAGAATGGAATATCATGGATATTGGTATTCTACAAACTGGAGCACAAAACATTCCTATTTATCCTACTATTTCTGCAGAAGATTATGAATATGTATTAAACCACAGTGAGTCTATTTACTGTTTTGTATCTGATGAAGGCGTATTAGAAAAAGTACGTAAAGTACAGGCTAATACAAAAGTTAAAGAAATATATTCCTTTAATCACATTGAAGGTTGTAAACATTATTCAGAATTATTTGAATTAGGTAAAGACACTAGTAATCAAAATGAAGTACAAGCAAGAAAAGATGCTGTTTTACCAACAGACCTCGCTACTATTATTTACACTTCTGGTACCACAGGAAAACCCAAAGGTGTTATGCTATCGCACAACAACTTAACTAGTAACGCATTAGACTCCTCACACCGTTTACCTTTTTTAGACAATAGTAATGAAAATAGAATTTTAAGTTTTCTTCCTATTTGTCATGTTTTTGAACGTGTACTAATTTATATCTATCAATACGCTGGAGCTTCTATTTATTTTGCTGAAGGAATTGATAAAATTGGTGAAAATGCTAAAGAAATCAAACCACATTTAATGAGCGTGGTTCCTAGACTCTTAGAAAAAGTTTACGATAAAATTATTGACAAAGCCGAAGATTTATCTCCTATAAAAAAAGCCTTATTCTTTTGGGCAGTTAAATTGGGAGAACAATGGGAACCTTATGAAGTTAATGGTGCTTGGTATGCCTTTAAACTTAAAATTGCTAACAAACTTATTTTTAGTAAATGGCGAGAAGCACTTGGAGGCGAATTGCACACTATGGTATCTGGTTCTGCTGCCTTACAAGTTAGACTATCTCGAGTTTTTACTGCTGCTGGAATGCAGGTTATGCAAGGTTACGGACTTACAGAAACGTCTCCTGTTGTTTCAGTAGAAATGTATCGTGATAACCATTTTAGATTAGGAACCGTTGGAAAACCAATTAAAAACGTAGAAGTTAAAATTGCTGAAGATGGTGAAATACTAATAAAAGGACCTAACGTTATGATGGGATACTACAAAGATCCTGAAAAAACTAAAAGCGTTATGTCTGGTGAGTTTTTTCATTCAGGAGATAAAGGAGAAATAGATGCAGACGGTTTCTTAAAAATTACAGGTCGTAAAAAAGAAATGTTTAAAACTTCTGGAGGTAAATATGTTATTCCTACTCTTATAGAAAACGAATTAAAACAATCCCGATTTATAGAACAAGTTATGGTTATTGGTGAAGGCGAAAAAATGCCTGCCGCAATTATACAACCTAACTTTGAGTTTATTAAAGAATGGATTGCTTTCAAAAAGAAAAACATTAGTACTACAAATGATGAAATTGTGGCTTCTGAAATAATAAAAGAGAGAATTCAACAAGAATTAGATGAATGTAATCAACATTTTGGAAAATGGGAACAAATTAAACGTTTTGAACTTACTCCAGAAATATGGTCTATTGAGTCTGGTCACCTTACTCCTACTTTAAAAATGAAACGAAGCGTAATTAAATCAATTCATCAAAATCTTTACGATAAAATTTATAGATAATTAACAAAAAGCTCCTTTAATTAGGAGTTTTGCAATTTATCCCTATTTTTTTCTATATTTATTATGCGTGCATAGTATATTTTTGTATATTTGGGTATCAAAATTTCCTGAATGAAAGATGCAACAATAGATTATATACTAAGAACTACTTGGTTAGCAGTTACCAAAATGTATAATGAAGAAGCTTCAAAATTTGATAGCACTATGGCTACAGGTTTTGCATTGCTTAGTATAGATCCAATAAATGGTACTCCATCTACTTCACTTGGTCCAAAAATGGGAATGGAAGCCACCAGTCTTTCTCGTACTTTAAAAAATATGGAAAAAAGAGGGTTAATTATTAGAAAACCTAACCCTGAAGATGGTCGTGGCGTACTCATTTTTTTAACCGAGTTTGGTATAAAAAAGAGAAACTACTCAAAAGAAAAAGTACTAACCTTTAATGAAGCTATAAAAAACAATGTAACACCAGAAGAATTAGAAAATTTTCAAAAAGTAGCAGAAGTCATCAATAATATGATTTCAAATAAAAAGATTTACAATAAAAAGAACATACTTTAAAATAAATATGAGCAAACGTAGAATTAAAAAAGTAGCAATTATAGGTTCCGGAATTATGGGATCAGGAATTGCCTGTCACTTCGCCAATATTGGTGTAGATGTATTATTATTAGACATTGTTCCTAGAGAACTAAACGACAAAGAAAAGGCTAAAGGCTTAACTTTAGAAGACAAAGTCGTAAGAAACAGATTAGTAAACGATGCTTTAACCGCATCCTTAAAATCTAAACCCTCTCCTATTTATAACCAAGCTTTTGCTAGTCGTATTACTACAGGAAACTTAGAAGATGATATTGCCAAAGTTGCAGATGTAGATTGGATTATGGAAGTTGTAGTAGAAAGATTGGATATTAAACAACAAGTTTTCGAAAAACTAGAAAAATACAGAACTCCAGGAACTTTAATTACCTCGAATACTTCAGGAATTCCTATTAAATTCATGAACGAAGGACGTAGTGAAGATTTCCAAAAACATTTCTGTGGTACGCACTTTTTCAACCCTGCACGTTATTTAAAATTATTCGAAATCATTCCTGGACCAAATACAGATGCTTCTGTACTAGAGTTTTTAAATGAATATGGTGAAAAATTCTTAGGCAAAACTTCGGTTGTTGCTAAAGATACTCCTGCTTTTATTGGAAACAGAGTTGGTATTTTTAGTATACAAAGTTTATTTCACGCAGTTAAAGATTTAGATTTAACTATTGAAGAAGTAGATAAATTATCTGGACCAGTAATTGGTCGTCCTAAATCGGCAACTTTTAGAACTGTTGATGTTGTAGGTTTAGATACTTTAGTTCACGTAGCAAACGGAATTAGAGAAAACTGCCCTAAAGACGAACGTTTAGAGTTATTTGAATTACCAGATTTCATCAATACCATGATGGAAAACAAATGGTTAGGTAGTAAAACAAAACAAGGATTTTATAAAAAGAGTGTTTCAGCAGAAGGAAAAAAAGAAATTTTAGCTTTAGACTTAAATACCCTAGAATATAGACCATCTAAAAAAGCAAAATTTGCGACTTTAGAAATGACTAAAACCATCGACAAAGTTGTAGATCGTTTTAAAGTATTAGTAAAAGGAAAAGATAAAGCTGGTGAATTTTATAGAAAAAGCTTCACAGCATTATTTGCTTACGTATCCAACCGTATTCCAGAAATTTCAGACGATGTTTATAAAATTGACGATGCGATGAAAGCTGGTTTTGGTTGGGAACATGGTCCTTTCCAAATTTGGGATGCTATTGGTGTAGAAAAAGGTATCGAATTAATGAAAGCCGAAGGATTAGAACCTGCTGCTTGGGTTAACGAGATGCTTGCTTCTGGTAGTACTTCCTTTTATACAGTAAAAGAAGGTGCAACGTATTTTTATGATATTCCTTCAAAAAAACAAACAAAAATACCTGGTCAAGATGCATTTATCATCTTAGATAATATAAGAAAAACAAACGAAGTGTTTAAAAACTCTGGTGTTGTTATTGAAGATTTAGGTGACGGAATACTTAATGTAGAATTCCAATCTAAAATGAACACTATTGGTGGTGATGTACTTGCTGGATTAAATAAAGGTATTGATTTAGCAGAAAAAGATTTTGCTGGATTAATAGTTGGTAACCAAGCAGCAAACTTCTCTGTTGGTGCAAACATCGGAATGATTTTCATGATGGCTGCAGAACAAGAGTATGATGAGCTTAACATGGCTATTAAATATTTTCAAGATACTATGATGCGTATGCGTTACTCTTCCATACCAACTATTTCTGCTCCTCACGGAATGGCTTTAGGTGGAGGTTGTGAATTATCCTTACATGCAGACAAAGTAGTTGCAGCAGCAGAAACGTACATGGGACTTGTAGAGTTTGGTGTTGGTGTTATTCCTGGTGGTGGTGGTTCTAAAGAAATGGCTTTAAGAGCACAAGACCTTTTCCATAAAGGTGATGTACAATTAAATGTATTACAAGAACATTTCTTAACTATTGGTATGGCAAAAGTATCTACTTCTGCTTATGAAGCTTTCGACTTAAACCTACTTCAAAAAGGAAAAGATGTTGTAGTTGTAAACAAAGACCGTCAAATAGCAGTTGCAAAACAACACGCTATGCTAATGGCTAATTCTGGTTACACACAACCTGTAAAACGTACAGATGTAAAAGTATTAGGTAAGCAAGCATTAGGTATGTTCTTAGTAGGAACAGATTCTATGCAAGACTCTAATTACATATCAGAGCACGATATGAAAATTGCAAACAAATTAGCTTATGTTATGGCTGGTGGAGATTTATCAGAACCAACTTTAGTTAGCGAGCAGTATTTATTGGATTTAGAGCGAGAAGCATTCTTAAGTTTATGTACAGAACGTAAAACTTTAGAGCGTATTCAACACATGTTAACCAAAGGAAAACCTTTAAGAAACTAAGAAAAAAATGAAAACAGCATATATAGTAAAAGCATACAGAACCGCAGTTGGTAAAGCTCCAAAAGGTGTGTTCCGTTTTAAAAGAACAGATGAATTGGCAGCGGAAACCATCAAACACATGATGAAAGAATTGCCTAATCTAGACCCTAAGCGTATTGACGATGTTATTGTTGGTAACGCAATGCCAGAAGGTTCTCAAGGTTTAAATATGGCTCGTTTAATTTCTTTAATGGGATTAGATATAGTAGATGTTCCTGGAGTAACCGTTAACCGCTTTTGCTCTTCTGGAGTAGAAACGATTGGTATGGCAACGGCAAAAATACAAGCAGGAATGGCAGATTGTATTATTGCTGGAGGAGCAGAAAGCATGAGTAGCGTGCCAATGACTGGTTTTAAACCAGAATTAAACTACAATATTGCAAAAGCAGGTCACGAAGATTATTATTGGGGAATGGGAAATACCGCAGAAGCTGTTGCTAAACAGTTTAACGTTTCTCGTGAAGACCAAGATGAATTTGCATACAATTCACATATGAAAGCGTTAAGAGCGCAAGCTGAAAATCGTTTTCAAGAGCAAATAGTACCTATTGAAGTAGAACAAACATACATTGATGCTAACGGAAAAAAAGCAACAAAATCATATACAGTAACTAAAGATGAAGGTCCTCGTGCTGGAACTAGCAAAGAAGCTTTAGCTAAACTAAGAGCAGTATTTGCTGCAGGAGGAAGCGTTACAGCTGGTAACTCATCGCAAATGAGTGATGGTGCTGCTTTTGTAATGGTTATGAGTGAAGACATGGTAAAAGAATTAGGTTTACAACCAATTGCAAGAATGGTAAACTATGCTGCTGCAGGTGTTGAGCCTCGTATCATGGGAATTGGACCAGTAAAAGCAATACCAAAAGCACTAAAACAAGCAGGATTAAAACAAGACGATTTAAGCTTAATTGAGCTAAATGAAGCATTTGCTTCGCAATCCTTAGCTGTTATTAGAGAATTAAACCTTAATCCAGATATTGTTAACGTAAATGGTGGTGCTATTGCTCTTGGTCATCCTTTAGGATGTACTGGAGCAAAATTATCGGTACAACTTTTTGATGAAATGCGTAAGCGTGACATGAAAGGTAAATATGGAGCAGTTACCATGTGTGTTGGTACAGGCCAAGGTGCTTGTGGAATATTTGAATTTTTAAACTAATTAAAGAACATAATACAAAATAATAAAATGGAAACAACTGAAAAAGATATCCTACGTGGAGGTCAATTCTTAGTAAAAGAAACAAAATGTGAAGACGTGTTTACTCCTGAAGATTTTTCAGAAGAACAAACCATGATGAAAGACGCTGTAATGGAGTTCAACGAACGTGAAATCATTGCACATAAACCTAGATTTGAAGCTAAAGATTATGCATTAACAGAAGAAGTGATGCGTAAAGCTGGTGAATTAGGATTTTTAGGGGTTGCAGTTCCTGAAGCTTATGATGGTTTAGGAATGGGATTTGTTTCTACTGTTTTAACTTGTGATTATATTTCTTCTGGTACTGGTTCTTTCAGTACTGCTTTTGGTGCGCATACAGGTATTGGTACTATGCCAATTACACTTTATGGTACAGAAGAACAAAAAAAGAAATACGTTCCTAAATTAGCTACTGGTGAGTGGTTTGGAGCCTACTGTTTAACAGAACCAGGTGCTGGATCAGATGCTAATTCTGGTAAAACTACTGCAGAACTTTCTGCTGATGGTAAATCTTATAAAATTAACGGACAAAAAATGTGGATCTCTAATGCAGGTTTCTGTAGTTTGATGATTGTTTTTGCTCGTATTGAAAACGATAAAAATATTACAGGTTTTATTGTTGAGTATGATTCTAAAAACCCTAACGGAATTACTTTAGGTGAAGAAGAACACAAATTAGGTATTAGAGCAAGTTCTACGCGTCAAGTATTTTTTAATGACACTGTTGTTCCTGTTGAAAATATGTTAGCTGGTCGTGGTGAAGGTTTTAAAATTGCAATGAATGCACTTAATGTTGGTCGTATTAAACTAGCTGCTGCCTGTTTAGATTCACAACGTAGAATTTTAACCACTGCTGTTACTTATGCTAATGAGCGTAAACAATTTAAAACACCTATTGCAGATTTTGGTGCTATTAAAACAAAATTAGCAGAAATGGCTGCTAGCGCATATGCTGGAGAATCTGCTACTTATAGAGCTGCTAAAAATATTGAAGATAGAATTGCTTTAAGAGTAGCAAGTGGTAACTCTCATCAAGAAGCGGAGCTTAAAGGGGTTGAAGAATATGCTATAGAATGTTCTATCTTAAAAGTTGCTGTGTCTGAAGATGTACAAAACTGTGCTGATGAAGGTATACAAATTTTTGGAGGAATGGGATTCTCTGAAGAAACACCAATGGAAGCCGCTTGGAGAGATGCAAGAATTGCTCGTATTTACGAAGGTACTAACGAAATCAATAGAATGCTAACCGTTGGTATGCTTGTTAAAAAAGCAATGAAAGGTCATGTAGATTTATTAGGTCCTGCACAAAAAGTTCAAGAAGAACTAATGGGTATTCCTTCTTTTGATACGCCTGATTATTCTGAATTATTTTCAGAAGAAAAAGAAATGATCAAGAAATTGAAAAAAGCATTTTTAATGGTTGCTGGTGGTGCTGTTCAAAAATACGGACAAAACCTTGAAGATCACCAACAATTACTAATTGCTGCTGCAGATATTTTAATTGAAATATACATGGCAGAATCTGCAATTTTAAGAACAGAAAAGAATGTAAAACGCACTAGTGAAAAAGAGCAATCTGCTCAAATTGCTATGGCTAAATTATATTTATATCATGCAGTAGATATTGTTGAAGAAAAAGGTAAAGAAAGTATTATTTCTTTTGCTGAAGGTGATGAACAACGCATGATGTTAATGGGGCTTAAGCGTTTTACAAAATATGCAAACTATCCAGACATTGTAGATTTACGTATCGAGATTGCCGAAAAAGTGAAAGCAGAAAATAAATACTGCTTCTAGTACGTTTTAAGTATAATTAGTTAAAGGCCAGTTCATTAATCTGAACTGGCTTTTTTTTTTGCTTTAAAATTATATTAGATTGCTGTTTAGTTTATCAAGTTCAACTTAAATAAAGCCCCTTTACAAAAACCTTTCATGGTAACACCCTTGCATTAATTAAATCCAAATACACTTACTCTCCCCTCTTTTTAAAAACCTCTATAAATAAAGAATATTATATAAAAATAAAAAGTGAATTGTATTTTTTTGAAAATACTTACAAATTTTCACTAAATTTAACAATCACCTCACCCTGAATTGATTAATAGCATTTTAAACCTTAACTAATATGTATTATTCAACTATAGATGAAATCAAAATCAATAAAAGGGCATTCCTCTTCTGAGATAAAAACAGCTTTAACAAATAGTATGTCTGATGGTTTTAAACCAACCTTGGCCATAGTATTTTGTTCTATTAATCAAGACATACAGGCTATTTCAAAAATACTTGACAATGAAAACATAGTCATTTTTGGGAGTTCAACCAATGGTGAATTCATTGATGAGGAAACCGAAAAAGGTTCTGCTGCAATACTCCTTTTAGATTTAAACCCAGATTATTTTCAAATTTATTTTGAAGATTACACCAATAATGACCACAAAAACGTGGCTATGAAAATTGCTAAAAAAGCAAAAGAAAAATTTAAAAACCCAGCTTTTCTTGTTTGTAATAGTAATCCTGAAACCGATGGTGAAGCAATTTTAAAAGGTTTAGAAGATGGCATTGGCAACCATATAAACGCTTTTGGTGGCGGAGCTGGTGATGATTATGCTTTTACAGAAACCTTTGTTTTTACCAATAAAACCATAAGTAACAATGGTATAGCAGGTATAGCTTTAAATGAAGAAAAAGTAACACTAAAAGGCATTGCAACATGCGGATGGAAAGCTGTTGGAACAGAAAAAACCATAACCAAAAGTAAAGGCAATCATATTTATACTATAGATAATATTCCTGCATTAGATATAACCGTAAAGTATGGAGGACTTCAAAATATTTCACCAGATAATAAAGATGTCTTATTAGAACTCGCAGCAAATTTTCCGTTACAACTACAAAGAAGCAAAGGAGATCCAGTGATGCGTACTGCAATGTTAGCTAATCGTGAAGACCGTTCTCTTATTTGTGCTGGAAACGTACCACAAGGATCTAAAATTAAATTTTCATTACCACCAGACTTTGATGCCATTGAAACTGTAGTTGAAGAATGTAATCCATTAAAAGTAGAACAACAACAAAATGCCGATGCACTAATCATGTTTTCATGCATTAGCAGACATTTATCCTTTGGCATCTTGATGGATGAAGAAATTAGTCAGGTACAAGACGTTTGGAAAGCTCCAATGGTAGGTTTTTTTACCTATGGGGAATTCGGAAAATCAAAAACAGGAAAAACATGAGTTTCATAATAACACCTGCTGTATTGTGGCTTTAAAAGAAAAATAATGAATCAACACCTACAACATATTCAAGAATTTATTGAAAGTGCAAACCATCTTTCAGAAGCGGAAAAAACAGCTGTATTAAAATCTATAAAAAGTGCTGATAAAGATTTACTCATTTCAGATTTTAAACTAGAACGTACAGAAAAAGTAAAACGTACAACAGCTATCTTATTAGAGGAAACGATTGAAGAACTAGAACACAAACAAAAAGCTATTGAAGATTCTAATACGGCATTACAAAAATCTTTACAAGAATTAAAAGCCACGCAATCGCAATTAATTCAATCGGAAAAAATGGCAAGTTTAGGGGAACTCACTGCTGGTATTGCACACGAAATTCAAAACCCGCTAAACTTTGTCAATAATTTTTCTGAAGTCAGTAAAGAACTTTTAGATGAAATGTTGGAAGAACTAGAAAATGGAGATATGGATGAAGTGAAAGCCATTATGACCGACGTTATTCAGAATCTTGAAAAAATAAACCATCATGGTAAACGTGCCGATGGTATTGTAAAAGGAATGTTGCAGCATAGTAGAGCTAGTGATAACAAAAAAGAACCAACAGATATTAATGCCTTAGCTGATGAATATTTGAAGTTAGCTTATCATGGTTTACGTGCCAAAGACAAATCGTTTAATGCACAATTAAAAACCGATTATGATGACACTATTAAAACAATTGAAGTTATTCCTCAAGATATTGGTCGTGTAATACTTAACCTTTTCACAAATGCTTTTTATGCAGTTGACGAGAAGAAAAAAATTTCGGATTTAAAAGAATACAAACCTACAGTAACCGTAAAAAGTAAAAAAACAAAAGATAAAGTTGTGATAATGGTAAAGGATAACGGAAATGGTATACCACAACCTATTATAGATAAGATTTTTCAGCCATTTTTTACTACCAAACCTACAGGAAAAGGTACAGGTTTGGGCTTATCTATGAGTTACGATATTATTAAAGAACATGATGGAGAATTAAAAGTAGAAACTAAAGAAGGAGAAGGTACAACTTTTACTATTCTACTACCAATAACAAAAAATAAGCTAGCATAATAAAATGATAAAGAAACAATACCATATTAAATTAATTTATACTTGCAGCTTACAAAACTACTGTTGCCTGATAATGTTATTGTTTCTAGGTTTTAATAGCTTTTCACAAACTAGTATAACAGAAAACAAAATACACACTAAGGATTTGGTTGCTTCCATTTCAAAACAACTACAATTACCTATAACCGACTCTATAGCATTTACTAAAAATATGTTTAAGGCTGTACTACTTTCAAAACAAGCTAATGACAAAACAAAACTAATAAAATCCTATCATAATCTTGCCAAATGGCATGAAGGCAATACCACTTTAGATTCTACTATATATTATTTAGAACACGCAGAAAAAGTTTCTAAAGACTCCAAACTATCTATTCTTGAAGCAGAAACCTATTTAAAAAAAGAAAACGCTTACAAACAAAGAGGAGACTATGACAAAGCCATGACTGAAGATTTTAAAGCCATTGAATTATTCGAAAAAATGAATAACCAACATGGTATAGCTAAAAGCTACACAAGGTTATGCGACCTTTTGTACTACCAAGAGAAATACCTGGAAGGAGCTGAATATTGTCAAAAAGCCATAGATATACAAAAGGAACTTAATACGCCTATTGAATTAGCTAAAAGCTATAGATATAAAGCAGATAATCTTTTAATTCTAGAGAGATATGATGAAGCCTTAAGTACCATAAATAAAGCAATAACCATATTAAGCAAAACAGATAATAACACACCTGATTTAGGCAGAAATTATAATACACGAGGAAATATATACAAATTTATGCAACGTTATGACGATGCTATTGCTGAATATAAAAAATGCTATAAAATAGCTAAAGACCATAATATTATAAGAGGGATAATACCTGCTTTAGGAAATATTGGCCATGTTTATAGACTGCAGGAAAAACATAAAGAAGCATTAGCTTATACATTAGAAGCTATTGATTTGATGAAAAAAAGTGGAAACACTCAAAACCTCAGAGAAAATTATATGCATGCTTCTGATTCTTATGAAGCATTAGAAGAATATAAAAAAGCATTAGAGTACAATCACCTTTATTCTGACGCTAGATTTCAAGAGTTACAACAAATTATAAAACAGTTAGAATCTGAACTTCAAATAAAATACGAATCTGCTAAAAAAGATGAAACCATTGAAGAACAAGATGCAACTATAAATCGCCAGCAAAAAATTCAACTATTGTACATAGGTATTGCGCTATTATTAGGTGTAATTCTTTTTGGTATGTTTTTTACCATGAGAAATATTAGAAAGAAACGAAAAGCTCTCGCAAGCCTAAACAGCGAATTAGCTAAAAATCAAGAAGCATTAGAAAATTCTAATACCAAATTAAAACAGTCTTTAGAAGATTTAAAAGCCACACAAGCACAACTTATCCAGTCAGAAAAAATGGCATCTTTAGGAGAATTAACAGCTGGTATTGCTCATGAAATTCAAAACCCGTTAAACTTTGTCAATAATTTTTCGGAAGTAAATTCAGAATTAATTGATGAAATGCAAGAAGAGTTAGATAAAGGTGACATAGAAGAAGTTAAAGCTATTTCAAACGATATTAAGCTAAACCTTGAAAAAATAAATCATCATGGCAAACGTGCAGATGGTATTGTAAAAGGAATGTTACTACATAGCAGAAATAACTCTGGTGAAAAAGAACAAGTAGACCTTAATAAACTTGCAGATGAATACTTAAGATTAGCCTATCATGGTTTGCGAGCAAAAGACAAAAGTTTTAATGCAACATTAAATACTGATTTTGATCCTAATCTTGGCAAAATAACCGTTGTTAGTCAAGATATTGGTAGAGTTATTCTCAATTTATTTACCAATGCCTTTTATGCTGTAAACGAAAAACAATTAAAAACCACATCGCAAGATAACTACAAACCAACGGTTTCTGTTGCCACGCTAAGAAATAAGGATACTATAATAATTACTATAAAAGATAATGGTGATGGTATTCCAAAAAATATTATAGACAAAATATTCCAACCTTTTTTCACTACAAAACCAACAGGAAAAGGTACAGGATTAGGATTGAGCATGAGTTACGATATCGTTACCAAAGGGCATGGTGGAGAATTGAAGATGGAAACAAAACAAGGCATTGGTACAACATTTAGTATTGTATTACCAATACCAAATAGTAAAAAAACAGATTGATATGATAAAAAAAAGGATACTATTTATTTTTGTTTTTGTTTTAACTGTCTGTGGTTATGCACAAGAGTTGAATAGTACAACTACGCAAAATATTGAAATATTACAACAGCAATTAAAAAATGCAAAACAAGACACAGTTAAAATAAGAATACTAAACAACCTATCCTCTGCTTATGCTTTAAAATCTAAATATGAAGACGCCGAAGAGACTTCAAAAAAAGCGTTACTTCTTGCTAATAAACTACTAAGTAATCCTGAAATAAAAAATAACACGGCCTTTATCTTTAAATGCAAAACGCTTAAGGCTAAAGCTCTAAATAATTTTGGTGCTGCCACATTTTTTAAAAAGTCTAATGCCGCTTTAGACTCACTTCAAACGGCTTTAAAAATATATAAAGAAATTAATAACAAAGCAGGAGTTGCTAATACTTTTTCAATAATTGCAGAGGTATATTCTACAAAAGGAGATCTAGTTAAATCTTTAAATAATTATAAAAAAAGTATTGCCCTTCTTGAAGAAATTAATGATGAATCACAATTGGGTATGATTTTGTATAACAAAGGACTCATTCATAGATACATGCTTAACTATGGAGACGCTATGGAAAGCAATATTAAGGCCCTTCAATTAGGCAAAAAACTAAAGGACACTACCCTAATTACACAAACACTGCTTGGTAATGGTTTTAATTATATGTTGGTAGGTCAGTTTGAAGAAGCCATAGAGAACCAAGAAAAAGCCTTAAAGATATTTGTACAACAAAAAGACTCTATAGGCATAGCAACAACATATAATGATATGGGAGTTACAGATCTGTTTGCAAACAAACTAGACGATGCCTTAATAAACCATACTTTAGCATTAGACATACGTAAAAAAATAGGGGACGCAACAGATATCTGCATTTCGTACACCTATATATCAAACACTTTAGAAAAACTAGGCAATTATCCTGAGGCACTACAAAATAGTAAAGAAGCATTAAAATATGCAAAATTAAATAACGACGTTCGTTATATGCACGGCGTTTATAGAGACATTGGTTATATAAATATAAAATTAAATGATTTTGAAAACGCACTCAAAAACTTTAATTTGGCATTAGAACTTGGTAAAAAAATAGAGAATAAAAATTATCAGGCAATTTCTTATTTAGGTTTAGGTAAGGTTTTACTTAAAAAAGGAAAAACCAAGGAGGGCATTCTTCAATTAAACAAAGCTATAGCTGTTACAGACTCCACCGATTATCAAACACTAAATAAAGCATATGAAGAATTAACACAAGCTTATGCTAAAATAAACGACTACAAAAACGCATATAACAGTCAATTAAAATTTGAATTAATAAAAGACGCTGTTCATACTGCAGAAAAAACCGAAAAAATAACGAACCTTACCCAAAGTCTAATTTTTGAAAACAAACGCGCACTACAAAAAGCAAGTCAAGACAAACAACTCTCCCTTCAAAAAGCAGAAATAAAAAGACAGAAACTTGTTAGAAATATTACAGTTGGTGTTTTAGTATTGACTGTTGTTTTTGCTTTTATGTTTTTCTTAAGGTTTACCGAAAAAAGAAAACTAAATATCGCGCTTCAAACTTCTATAGACGAATTAAAGACTACACAAAAGCAGTTAATTCAGTCTGAAAAAATGGCATCCTTAGGAGAACTTACAGCTGGTATTGCACACGAGATACAAAATCCACTAAACTTTGTAAATAATTTTTCTGAAGTAAGTACAGAGTTAATTGAAGAAATGCATCAAGAATTAGATAAAGGTGATTTAGAAGAAGTAAAAGCCATTTCTAACGATATAAAACTAAATCTTGAAAAAATAAATCATCATGGCAAACGCGCAGATGATATTGTAAAAGGAATGTTGCAACATAGTAGAAACAATTCTGGTGAAAAAGAACAAGTAGACCTTAATAAACTTACAGATGAATACTTAAGACTAGCATATCATGGGTTACGAGCAAAAGACAAAAGTTTCAATGCTATATTACAAACCGATTTTGATCCTAATCTTGGTAAAATAACTGTGGTAAGTCAAGAAATTGGAAGAGTAATACTTAATCTTTTTACCAATGCATTTTATGCTGTAAATGAAAAGAAAACACATTCAGCATCAAAAAACTACAAACCAACTGTTTCGGTAAAAACACTTAGAACCAACGAAAGTTTGAAAATTATAATTAAAGACAACGGAAATGGTATTCCAAACAATATTCTAGATAAAATATTTCAGCCCTTTTTTACTACAAAACCCACAGGAAAAGGCACTGGTTTAGGCTTATCTATGAGCTATGACATTGTTAAATCTCATGGTGGAACTATAGAAATTAAAACGGAAAATGGATCTTATACAGAATTCACAATACTATTACCAATTAAAACCAAAAAAGCATGAAAATATTAGTTGTAGATGATGAAAGAGATGTTCAAATTCTTTTTCAACAGCGTTTTAGAAAAGAAATTAGAAAAAAAGAACTCCAATTTGTGTTTGCTTTTTCTGGCGAAGAAGCACTAGAAGCACTCCGTAATTTAGATCATGAAGCAGTTTTAATACTTTCAGATATCAACATGCCAGGAATGAGTGGGCTTCAACTTTTAGAAATAATAAAGAAAGATTTTGTTGCTCCACCTCCTATTGTAATGATGGTGACAGCTTATGGCGATGATGAAAACTACAACACAGCGATGCAATTGGGTGCTGATGATTTTTTAACAAAACCAGTAGATTTTAAATTATTAAAAGAAAAATTAATACAACAAACATAATGGCAAAGATATTAGTAGTAGATGACGAAACAGATTTAGAAGTACTTATAAAACAGAAATTTAGAAAAGAAATAAGAGCGCAAGAATATGAGTTTTTATTTGCAATAAATGGTATAGATGCCTTAGATAAGATCACTAAAAACCCAGAAGTTGATATTGTTTTAAGTGATATAAACATGCCTGAAATGGATGGTCTAACCTTGCTAGCAGAACTTAGTCAGTCTAGTCCGTTAATAAAATCGGTAATCGTTTCTGCCTATGGCGATATGGATAATATAAGAACTGCAATGAATCGTGGTGCTTTCGATTTTATTACCAAACCCATTAATTTTGAAGATTTAACCATTACCATGAAAAAAACTTTAAAACATGCAAAACACGTAAAAGACACCCTTAAAGCCATAAAAGAAAACAACATACTAAAAATGTATGTAGATGAAAACGTTCTCAACTTTATGGGTAATAAAGAATATGAAACAACCATAATGTCTAACGAGACCATTGAAGGCACAGTAATGTTTATTGATATTTGCGGTTTCACAGCCATTAGTGAAACCACATCTGCAGATAATGTTGTAAAAATGATTAATGCTTATTTTGATGAAATGGTTAAAGAAATTATAGAACAAGAAGGCTATATAGATAAGTTTATTGGTGATGCAATTATGGCTGTTTTTAGAGGAGATTATCATTTAGACAGAGCCATTGATGCTGCATTAGCCGTTTGTAATAAAATAAACGCACTTACAGAAATTGGTGCAGATGTTGGCTATACTCCAAAGGTTTCCATTGGCATTAAAAGTGGAGAAATGGTTTCTGGTAATATTGGCTCTGTAAGTTTAAAACGTTTAGACTATACTGTTATTGGAGACACTGTAAATACTGCAGCACGTTTACAAGATGTTGCCAAAGAAAATCAAATTATCATTTCAGAAAACTGTTATGAAAAAGTAAAGGAATCATTTAAATGCGAAAAAGTAGGTAGTATAAATTTAAAAAATAAGGCCGATTTACTTACCATTTATAAAGTAATAGAATAATTAAACGGTGTTGACATAGTAGATTTACGTATCGAAATTACCAAAATGATAAAAGCTAAAAATGAATACTTTTTTTAAATACTTCTGTTTATTAAAAAAACCACTTCAAAGTTGAAGTGGTGTTTATATAGCTATATTTTAAATACTAAATAAATTAGCTTATTGTACCTTTTACTCTCTCTTCTGCTGTGACATTAGATAAATTAATAGCCGTTTCAATTAATGCTAAATGCGAATACGCTTGCGGAAAATTACCTAACAAACGTTTGGTCTTAAAATCAATATCTTCACTAAACAAACCTAAATGATTGCTATAAGACAATAATTTTTCAAATTGCTCTGTTGCTTTTTGTTCTTCGCCTATTTTATACAAACTATTAATAAACCAGAAAGTACAAATAGTAAAAGAGGATGAAGGCAAACCAAAATCATCCTGATTTTTATAGCGATACAATAAACCTTCATAACATAGGTTTTTTTCAATAGCTTTAACCGTACTTACAAACTTTGGATGTTTGGCTTCAATAAAACCATAAGATTCCATGAGTAAAACAGAAGCATCTAGATCTTCAGAATTATATGCTTGTGTAAATGCTTGTGCTTTATCATTCCATGCATTATCCATAATATCTTTTCGTATCTCTTCTTCTAAGGCTTCCCATTTTGGTAATTTTGATTTCTTTCCTAAAAGTTTAGACACTTTAATGGCCTTATCTACTGCTGTCCAACAAAGCACTTTAGAAAATGTAAAATGCTGATCTCCTTCTCTAAACTCCCAAATACCTTTATCTGGTTCTTGCCAATGCTTACTAACCACCCAAACAATACCTTTAGTCATGGTCCATAGCTCTTCTCCATTATCAATATCATTACTAAAATTGAGTAGTAATTGATGAATAACATCCATTAAAATTCCATAAATATCATTCTGTTTTTGCATATACGCAGCATTTCCTACTCTAACAGGGCTGGAGTCTTTATAGCCAGAAAGGTGATCTAAAGATTCTTCGGTAAGTTTTTTTTCACCACTAATGCCATACATAATTTGTAACTTCTCATCTTTGTCTGGCATAAGATCAATAATAAACCTTAGATAACGTCGTGCTATATTTTTATGCCCTAGTTGTGACATTACTTTAATTACCATTGAGGCATCTCGAATCCAACAAAAACGATAATCCCAATTTCTAACCTCACCAATAGTTTCTGGCAAAGAGGTAGTTGCTGCGGCTAAAACTGCACCAGTTTTATCATAACTCAATAACTTTAAAGTCATTGCGCTACGCGATATTTGTGCATTGAACTTTTTATATGTTGGTGTGCGTTCTAACCAATTTAACCAATATACTTTGGTGCGTTCATACTCTAAACTTGCATATTTTAAGTGCGGTACAAATAGTTTCTCATTATAACCTACCAAGAAAAAATGATCAGAATCTATGCTAATCGTTTCCCCATTTAATACCGCATTTTTATCTAAATCGGTATACATAAATAAGGTATCATAGGTGTCTTCATTATTCAAACTCACAATAAAATCGTCTTTTACATAAGTAGAGGTAACCCCTTTTGCATATTCTAACTTAGGATCATAAGCAACCTGTAACTCTGGTTTTCCTGAAATATATTTTATATATCTAATAAATTCTGGAGGCGAATGGTAACTTCCGTTTGGTTTATGATATCTTGGCATAAAGTCAATAACTTCAAAAACATCATTGCCTTTAGTAAAACGTGTAACTAAAATAGCTGTATTTTCTTGATAAAATTGTTCTGTGCTATAACCTTCATTAACCTGAAAGCCAAAACTCCCGCCAATGTTGTCATCTAGTAACTTTGCAAACACCGATGCAGAATCAAATTTTGGCAAACAACACCAATCAATAGATGCATCTTTGGACACTAAAGCAGCACTTCTACAATTTCCTATAATTCCGTAATCTAAATTATTCATTAATTTTTCTGTTTAAAATGATGGGTATAACTTGCAATTTCTTTAAATTAACGAAAATCTATAAAACCATCCAAAATATTAGTATGAATAAAACAATAATAGTTTCTAACAGATTACCTCTTCAAATTTCAATAGAACAAGATACCCTTAATGTAACAGCTAGTGTTGGCGGACTTGCAACAGGTATGAAATCGGTTCATGCTGATGGAAATGGTGTATGGGTTGGCTGGACTGGTATTACCGATGAAGAGCTAGATGATTCTTTAAAAAAAGAAGTAAACGCTAAAGTTGAAAAAGCAAAATGTAAAGCTGTAGGGCTTACGGAAGAAGATATTAATGATTATTATTTAGGATTTAGTAACCGTACCCTGTGGCCTCTATTTCATTATTTTTTAGAATATACAGAATTTGAAAACATACAATGGGAAGCATACAAACGTGTAAACGAAAAATTTGCTCAAGTTGTTTTAGACACGATTGAAGATGGAGATACCGTTTGGGTACACGATTACCAATTATTGCTTTTACCACAACTTATAAAAGAAGTAAAACCAGAAGTTACTATAGGTTTCTTTTTGCATATTCCGTTTCCTTCTTATGAAATATTTAGAACTTTCCCTTGGCGTAAAGAACTACTTACAGGAATGCTAGGTGCTGACCTAATTGGTTTTCATACCTATGATTACGAACGTCATTTTTTAAGCTCTGTAAAAAGAATTTTGCGCTTAGATGTGAATTTTAATGAAATTACCTACCATGACAGAATTGTTAAAGTAGATTCTTTTCCTATGGGAATTGATTATAAGAAATTTCATGAAGCTGCTCTTGCACATAACAATCCTGACACAAAAATATCAGAACTTCAAAACCGTTTAGACACCCATTTAAATGAAGGAGATGATAAAAAATTCATCCTTTCTATAGATCGATTAGATTATACAAAGGGAATTCCTAACAGATTAAAAGCCTTCGAGTATTTTTTAAATACCTATCCGCAATACAAAGAGAAAGTACGACTAATCATGTTAGCGGTTCCTTCGCGATCAGACGTTCCACAATACCAAAGATTAAAACGAGAAACAGACGAGTTAGTAGGACGAATAAATGGCGAATTCTCTACGGTTAGCTGGACACCAATTTGGTATTTTTATAGGTCCTTGCCTTTTGAAAACTTAATTGACCTATATACTTCTTCTGATGTGGCACTAATTACACCGGTTAGAGATGGTATGAATTTAGTTGCTAAAGAATACGTAGCTACACGTACCAATTTAGATGGCGTTCTTATTTTAAGTGAAATGGCAGGTGCCGCTAAAGAAATGAACGAAGCTATCTTAATAAACCCTAATAGTTTTGAAGATTTTGCTACCGCTTTAGATACAGCATTAACCATGCCTTTAGAAGAACAAAATAATAGAATGAAAATTTTACAAAAACGTTTAAAGCGCTATGATGTAGAAAAATGGGCAAAAGAATTCTTGGAAACTTTAGAAGCTACCAACCAATTACAAGAAATTGTAGTATCTAAAAAATTAAATACCAAAGAAGAAAATATTATTATTGAAAAATTTAAAAAGGCAAAAAACAGATTAATTCTGTTAGATTATGATGGCACTTTAGTTGGCTTTAAAGACAACCCGCAAGATGCAAAACCAGATGCAGAACTTTTTAAACTTTTAGATGCCTTTGAAAACCAACAAAACACCAAACTATGTCTTATTAGCGGAAGAGATAAAGCTACTTTTGAAAAATGGTATAACAATAAAGATTATGATTTAATTACAGATCATGGTGTTTGGATTAGAGAAGATAAAAAATGGACCCCTTTAGAAATTTTAAAAACCGAATGGATGTCTAATATTAAACCAATTCTGGAAACTTTTGTAGATAGAACACCTGGCACATTTATTGAAGAAAAAGAATATTCACTGGCTTGGCATTACAGAACTGCAGATCCTGAATTGGCACAAATACGTACTATGGAACTAAATACCGTATTAACAAGTATGGTTACTAATAATGAGTTATCTGTTTTACAAGGCAATAAAGTAATAGAAATAAAAAGTAGTAATGTAAATAAAGGAAGAGCTACAAGCCAACTTTTAATGAAAGAAGACTATGATTTTGTTTTAATAATGGGTGATGACTGGACCGATGAATACATGTTTGAGGTAGCGCCAGATTTTGCTACAACCATTAAAATTGGTTATGTAAAAACAAAAGCTAAATATCAAATTAAAGACCCTAGTAAAGTTCGAGAATTATTAAAAGAACTCGTTTAAAACCCGTTTTTTATTACCATTTTTTTAACAATAACACTTTTAACCACTCTCTTATATTTTTGTATGTTTGAGTAAATTTATAGCAATGAAATCACCTTTATTTTACCTAGTTGTTTTTTTAATATTCCCTTTAACTTATAGCAATGCGCAGTTATTACAAGAAAAAAACAATTTTACAAAACAAGACACTTTAAGAGGAAGCATCACTCCAGAACGCGAATGGTGGGATTTAACCTATTACCATTTAGATATAAAAGTAAATCCAAACGAAAAAACAATTGGCGGAAAAAACACCATTAAGTATAAAGTTTTAAAAGAAAACAACGTATTACAAGTAGATTTACAAACACCTTTACAAATCACTAAAGTAACCCAAGACAATACAGAACTAGAAGTAGAACATGTTGGAAATGCACATTTTGTGACTTTAAAAAAAACACAAAATATTGGCGATGTAAATAGTATAGAAGTGTTTTATCAAGGTACTCCAAAAGAAGCAATTCGCGCTCCTTGGGATGGAGGTTTTTCATGGAAAAAAGATAACAACGGAAATCATTTTATAGCTACATCTTGTCAAGGCTTAGGAGCAAGTGTATGGTGGCCAAACAAAGACCATATGTATGACGAAGTAGATAGTATGGATATTAGCGTAACCATACCTAAAGGTTTAATGAATGTTTCTAACGGAAGACTTCAAAGCATTGTTGACAATAAAGATGAAACCATTACTACCAATTGGCATGTTGCAAACCCTATTAATAATTACGGAGTAAATGTAAACATAGGAGATTACGTAAATTTTTCGGAAGTATACAAAGGAGAAAATGGCGATTTAGACATGAATTATTATGTACTACGTGATAATTTAGAAAAAGCAAAAGTACATTTTAAAGATGCGCCAAAAATGATGAAAGCTTTTGAGCATTGGTTTGGGCCTTATCCTTTTTATGAAGACAGTTTTAAATTGGTTGAAGTACCTTATTTAGGTATGGAACACCAAAGTTCTGTAACCTACGGAAACCAATATATGAAAGGCTATTTGGGTAAAGATACCTCTGGAACAGGAGAAGGTTTAAAGTTCGATTTTATTATCATTCACGAAGCTGGACATGAATGGTTTGCAAACAACATTACTAATGTAGACATTGCAGATATGTGGATACATGAAAGCTTTACAAACTACTCTGAAAATCTATTTTTAGACTATTATTATGGTAAAGAATCTTCAGCAAAATATGTTATTGGTACCCGTTCTGGTATTAGAAATGACAAACCTATTATTGGTCAATATAACGTAAACAATGAAGGTTCTGGAGATATGTATAATAAAGGTGGAAATATGCTACATACCTTGCGTCAACTTATTGAAGATGATGAAAAATGGCGACAAATACTACGTGGTTTAAACAAAACGTTTTATCACCAAACCGTTACTACACAACAAATTGAAAACTACTTGAGTGAACAATCAGGAATAGATTTAACTGCGTTTTTTAATCAATATTTAAGAGATATTAGAATTCCTACTCTAGAATATAAAATTAAAAACAACCAGCTAAAATATAGATGGACTAACATTGTAGATGGTTTTGATATGCCAATTCAAGTTACCATAGATAATAAAGAACAGTGGATTTTCCCGAATAGCGAATGGAAAACCTTAGCTATAAAAAACAATACCATTTTAATTGATGAAGATTTTTATGTAAAATCCATTAAGCGCTAATAATGCAATTAGAAGAATTCTATTTTAAATCTGATACCGAATGGAGAGAGTGGCTACATATAAATCACGATAGTGATACTGGCATTCACCTCATCTTTTACAAAGTAGACCACAAAAACGAAAGTATGCGATGGGAAGAAGCTGTAAAAGTAGCCTTATGCTATGGTTGGATAGATAGTACAGTTAAAAGTTTAGGCAACGGAAAACGCAGGCAATATTTTTGTAAGCGAAATCCTAAAAGTGTTTGGAGTGCTTTAAATAAAAGACACATTAAAGATTTACTTGCCAAAGGATTAATGCATCCAAAAGGAATAGAAATTATTGAAATAGGAAAGCAAAACGGAAGCTGGACTGCTTTAGATGCTGTTGAAAAAGGTATTATTCCTGAAATACTTCAAGTAGCTTTTAACAAAAATCCTAAAGCGTTTGAAAATTACAACAATTTTGCTCCTTCGTACAGAAAGAGTTATTTGTATTGGTTAAACCAAGCAAAACGAGAAGCTACAAAAGAAAAAAGAGTTACTGAAATTATTAAACTTTGCCAAGCAAATATTAAATCTAGAGATGCTTGGTAATACTAGAATATTGAAAGGCTTCATCTTTTTTTCGACTGAATAAAAAATGAGATTCAAAATGCATATTCAAAAAGTAAATTTTAAAAACACCGAAGGACAACAATTGGTTGGTAGATTAGAACTTCCTATAAACCAACATCCACATAACTTTGTCATTTTTGCACATTGTTTTACCTGCAACAAAAACTTATCTGCTGTAAAAAACATAACGCGTGAATTAACAGCAAACGGTTTTGGTGTATTACGTTTTGATTTTACAGGTTTAGGTGAGAGTGAAGGTGCTTTTGAAAACACTAATTTTTCAGGAAATGTAGAAGATTTAATTAGTGCATCTAATTATTTAAAAGAAAACTATACTGCTCCTACCCTTTTAATTGGTCACTCATTAGGTGGAGCTGCTGTTATTTTTGCAGCATCTAAAATTAAATCGGTTAAGGCAGTTGCTACCATAGGCGCTCCTTCTACCCCAAAACACGTACAGCACTTAATAAAAAGTAGTGTTTCAGAAATAAAAGCAACCGGAAAAGCAAATGTGAATATTGGAGGAAGAGCTTTCACGATTAAAAAACAATTTTTAGACGATATTGAAACTAAATCTTTACCAGATGTAGCCCAAAATTTACGCAAAGCTTTATTGGTAATGCATGCACCACAAGATACAACAGTAGGTATTGAAAATGCAGAAGAAATATATGTAGCAGCAAGACACCCAAAAAGTTTTGTAACGCTTGATGGTGCAGATCATTTATTAATGAAAAAAGAAGATTCTATTTACGCAGGAAGCGTAATTGCTACTTGGGCAAAACGTTATATTACTATTCCTACAATAGAAACAGTAAATACTACACATCAAGCAGTAGCAAGCCTAGACGCACAAGATGGTTATACCGCACAAATGACTGTAGGAAACCATACTATGATGGCAGATGAACCTATAGCTTATGGTGGTAATGATTTTGGACCTTCGCCTTACGAGTATGTTTCTGCAGGACTATCTGCTTGTACAGCTATAACAGTACAAATGTATGTAAAACGTAAAGATTGGGATTTACAAAATATTGAAGTACATACTTCGCATACTAAAGTAGTAAAACCAGTTATTGAAAATGGCGAAAACAAAGAAATTAAAGTAGATACTTTTATTAGAGAAATAAAACTAACTGGAAATTTAGACGAGAAACAAATACAACGCATTCTTCAAATTGCAAATAAATGTCCTGTGCATAAAACGTTACATAGTGCTATAGAAGTGATTACAAAACTAGTATAACTAAAATAGTACCATTAATAACCAAGTAAAGAATCTCAAATAGCATGTCATTCAGAGCGAAGCGAAGAATCTCAAAACATTGTGTCATCCAAAGCGAAGCAAACAATCTTAAAATAGCATGTCATTTAAAGCCAAGCGAAGAATCTTAAAATAGCATGTCATTCAGAGCGAAGCGAAGAATCTCACATTAAGATTCATCAGTCTTAACTTTGCTCTGAATAACCAGATACTACCTATTACAAACCACTAATATAACTTCCATAAGGATCTTTAAACTGAATTCCTTCAGTAAAACGAAGTTTACTTAATAACTTATACTCTACCAAAGCCCAAAGTACAAACTCTTTTACAAAATAACTTTCTTGTTTTGAAAGTTTTGGCTGGTGTGCTGCTAGCAAATCATCTAACGGAGAAACCGCATCTAGTAGCGCTTTATATTCTTTATCACGCAAATCATCTAATAACTCAAACCCATCTGCATTATTAAAAAACCATGACACAATAGCATCATAAGGACTAGTATCTTCTTCTTTCTTCAGTTTTTCTATCTTCGGAAAAAACTCAGGAAACAAACTTTTTACTGCTTCACCAATTAAGTTATATGCTACTTGTGCAGCTCCTTCTTGTTCTCCTTCATACACCAATTCTACTTTACCAGTAATAGCAGGTATAATACCTAAAAAGTCAGACAGACGAATAGTAGTATCAACATCTTCAGATTTTAAAGCTCTTAATTCTGCAGTACTTAACAAATTCTCAAAAGCAGTAATACTCAAACGTGCACTTACGCCACTTTTTTCGTCTATAAAATCGCTATCACGAGCTTCAAATACAATTTGTTCTAATAAATCTTTAGCCAATTCAGGAACGTGAATAGTCTCTGTTTGTCTACGATCAGACTTTGCTTCCTGCTGTGTAATGGTTTTTGCTGTTTCAATATCTGTAGGATAATGCGTTAATATTTGCGACCCAATTCTATCTTTTAAAGGCGTAACAATACTCCCTCTATTGGTATAATCTTCAGGGTTTGCTGTAAATATAAACTGCATATCTAAAGGTAAACGCAATTTAAACCCACGAATTTGAATATCTCCTTCTTGCAAAATATTAAACAAAGCCACTTGAATTCTAGCTTGTAAATCTGGTAACTCGTTAATTACAAAAATACAACGGTTTGCTCTTGGAATCATTCCGTAATGAATTACACGATCATCGGCATAACTTAGCTTTAAATTAGCAGCTTTTATAGGATCTACATCACCAATAATATCTGCAACCGTTACGTCTGGAGTAGCTAATTTTTCGGCAAAACGTTCGCTTCTATGCAACCATGTAATAGGTGTGTTGTCTCCGTTTTCTGCAATTAATTCTGTTGCAAAACGAGAAATTGGTTGTAACGGATCGTCATTAATTTCTGAACCTTTTACAACAGGAATATATTCGTCTAATAAATTTAGCATCAAACGTGCTAAACGTGTTTTTGCTTGTCCGCGTAATCCTAAAAAATTTATATTATGTCGTGATAAAATAGCGCGTTCTAATTCTGGAATTACTGTATTTTCATAACCATGTACACCTTCAAAAACGGTTGTTTTGCTCTTTATTTTTTCAATTAAATTATCTCTTAATTCGTCTTTAATCGATTTGCTTCTGTATCCAGCTTTTTTTAATTCGCCTAAAGTGTTTATATTTTTTATTTCCATAGTTTTTTTAAAATCTTTTTCATTTAAGTGATTCAAACTTTTCACTTATTTTATCCTTTAATTCTTTTTTTTCTGTTGGTTTCATAATCTTCAAAAATCATTTCACCTAAACCTTTAAGTCCTGTGTAAAATGCTTTTCCTTGATTGGCACGTGTAAATTCTTCTACAAATTGCATGAGATATGGATCTTGAGCAATCATAAATGTGGTAATAGGAATGTGTAATTTTCTCGCTTGCTGTGCTTGCGCATAACATTTGTTGGTGATGTATGGGTTTAAGCCATTACTGTCTTTATAATAAGTTCCGTCTGGCATACGCAAGCAACTTGGTTTACCATCGGTTATCATAAAAATCTGTTTGTTAGTATTACGCTTACGTCGTAATAAATCCATAGCCAATTGTAATCCTGCAACGGTATTTGTATGATAAGGACCAACGTTTAAATATGGTAAATCTTTAATTTTAATTGGCCAAGCATCATTACCAAAAACTAAAATGTCTAAGGTGTCTTTTGGATAGCGTGTGGTAATCAATTCGGCTAAAGCCATAGCCACTTTTTTAGCAGGTGTAATTCTATCTTCACCATAAAGAATCATACTGTGGCTAATATCTATCATCAAAACCGTACTCATTTGCGATTTATGGGTGGTTTCTTCTACCACCAAATCGTCTTCGGTTAAATTAAAATTGCCAATACCATGATTAATTTGTGCATTTCTAAGGCTCTCTGTAATAGAAACTTTATCTAAACTATCGCCAAATTGGTAGTTTCTAAAATCACCAGTGTGCTCATCACCTATACCAACACCTTTACTTTTGTGGTTACCAGAACCACTGCGTTTAATGTTACCAAAAATTTGATCTAGTGCAGATTGCCTAATAGCGCGTTCTGTTTTTGCAGTAATGGCATTGCCTTTTTTACCGTTTGGTCTAATCTCTTCTCGAATATAACCTTTTGCTTTAAGGTCTTCAATAAAGTCGTCAATGGTATATTCTGGAGTTGTTAACTTATACTCTTTATCTAAATCGCGAAGCCAACTAATGGCTTCATCAAAATCACCTGAAGTATGCGTAATTAGCTCTTTAAATATATCAAAAAGTTTTTCAAAAGGGGTTTGTGAAGGAGCTTCATATGTTTTAAATACAAAGCCTTTTCTGTGTATACTTTCTTTTTTCATAGCTGTATAAAAATACAACTATTTCAAGTTAGTTTTATTATTTTAACAAAATTATTCTACGCGTTGTAATGCTTCCATATCTTCAATTCTAATATGTTTACCAGAAGTAGAGATAAGTCCTTCTTTTTTAAATTGAGATAAAATTCTAATGGCAGACTCTGTTGCTGTACCTACCACGTTAGCATAATCTTCTCTAGATAATAAAACATTAAAATAATTATCCGCATCTACACCAAAATGATCGTGAATATAAATTAAAATTTCAGCCAAACGTTGCTTTACAGATTTTTGAGCCATATTAACAATTACATCATCACTTTCTCTTAAATCATAAGCCATTTGCTGTAAAACATCTAGCGAAAACTCAGGGTTTTTTTGTAAATCATTCATGATTTCCTGCTTTGGTATAAAACAAACTTCCATATCATTAAGTGCTACAGCACTTAAATTAGCAGACTCATCTACCACTAAAGACCTTTGCCCTAGTAAATCTCCTTTTATAACTAGTTTTACTATTTGATCTCTACCATTAGCACTTAATTTAGAGAGCTTACATATACCATCTTTAATACAATAAACGCCGTTTAAGGTTTCTCCTTCATCAAAGATAACTTCTCCTTTTTTTATAAACTTAGACGTTTTACAACCAGAGATTCTAACTAATTCATCTTTAGTCAACGATTTAAGTGAATTAAATTTTCTTACAATACATTGTTCACATTTGCTCATAGGTTATATTTCTAGTGTTTCGTAAATTTAATTAAAACCTGACAAATATCATATTTTAAAAGCAGTTGTTTTGTGACTTTTGTTACAGGTATAAAAGAGCAAATATTATGGACAAGTCTACTTGTTTTCATTGTGGTGATGATTGTGATTCTACAATTATAAAATTCGACGATAAATCGTTTTGTTGTAATGGTTGTAAAACGGTTTATGAAATTTTTTCGGAAAACGATTTAACCTGTTACTACGACTTGCAAGCATCTCCAGGAGCAGTTCCTAAGGAGATGCAAGGCAAATACGATTTTTTATCACAAGAAAACATCATTGAAAAACTTACAGAGTTTAATGATGGTACCACGCAAATAGCCACACTTTACATACCGCATATTCACTGTAGTTCTTGTATTTGGATTCTAGAAAACGGAAACAAATTAAACCCTGGCATTACCGCATCACAAGTTAATTTTGGCAAAAAAACGGTTCGAATTACTTACAATACCGATAAAACATCACTTAAAGAGGTGGTTTTACTTTTAAGCAGTATTGGTTATGAACCTTATATTTCTTTAGACGATTTTAAAACAGGAAAAGAACATATTAACAGAAGCCTTATCTATAAGTTAGGTATTGCTGGTTTTGCTTTTGGTAATGTAATGTTTCTATCGTTTCCAGAATATTTTGAAGTTGGTGAGTTTTGGCTAGAACAGTACAAGCATTTGTTTAGATGGTTAATGTTTTGTTTTTCACTACCTGTAGTTTTTTATTCTGCACAAGATTATTTTATTTCTGCATACAAAGGTTTACGTGCAAAACTTTTAAATATTGATGTACCCATTGCGCTAGGTATTACTGTTTTATTTGTTAGAAGTACTGCTGAAATTATTTTTGATTTAGGTTCCGGTTTTTTTGATAGCCTTACAGGTTTGGTTTTCTTTTTATTACTCGGAAAGTTTTTTCAACAAAAAACATATTCCTTCCTTTCTTTTGAACGCGATTATAAATCCTATTTTCCAATTGCTATAACTAAAATTTCTTCGGAAGGAGAAGAAACTCCAATTCAAGTTTACGAAATAAAAAAAGGAGACCGATTACTAATAAGAAATGAAGAATTAATTCCCGTTGACGGCATACTCATTAACGGAAAAGCACGAATTGATTATAGTTTTGTTACAGGAGAGTCTGAAACCGTTAGTAAAAACTCTGGAGACAAACTCTTTGCTGGAGGAAAACAAACAGCTGGAGTTTTAGAAATGGAAGCCATAAAATCTGTAGAACAAAGTTACCTTACGCAATTATGGAGTAATGATGTGTTTAGTAAAAACAAAGAAGACGGTTTTAAAACTTTAACCAATAAAATTAGTAAACAATTTACCATTGCTGTTTTAAGTATTGCAGTAATAGCTACAACTTTTTGGCTATTTGTAGATACCTCAAAAGCCATGAATGTATTTACAGCTGTGTTAATCATTGCTTGTCCTTGTGCTATTGCGCTCTCTGGTCCTTTTACTTTTGGTAATTTGCTTCGTATTTTTGGAAAACAAAAATTTTATGTAAAAAATGCTTCGGTTATAGAACAACTAGCAGCTATAAACACTATTATTTTTGATAAAACAGGAACCATAACTTCTAACAAGCAAAGTACAGTTACTTATGAAGGAGAAACACTTTCTACCTCTGAAGAAATATTACTAAAAAACACGCTTCGAGGTTCTAACCACCCATTAAGTAGAAGTTTGTATAATATTTTAGATGAACATAATATTATTTCCTTAAACCATTTTGAAGAACACCTAGGTAAAGGTATTGAAGCATCACATAAGCAACAAAACATAAAAATTGGTTCTGCTAGTTTTGTTGGCTCTACAGAAACTTCTGTCTTAAATACAGCAGTACATATTAGTACCAATAATACATATAAAGGAAAATATACTTTTTACAATAGCTATAGAAAAGGATTATCTAAACTTTTTAACAAGCTAAAAAAGCACTATGATTTGGTAATTCTTTCGGGTGATAATGAAGGCGAATTTGAAAATTTAAAAAAATTGCTTCCAACAAAAACAAAGTTGATTTTTAATCAAAAACCAAACGATAAATTAGAATACATAAAATACCATCAAAGCGAAGGAGCTAAAGTACTCATGATTGGTGATGGTTTAAATGATGCTGGAGCATTAGCGCAAAGTAATGTTGGTATTGCATTATCTGAAAACGTAAACGTGTTCTCTCCTGCTTGTGATGCTATTTTAGATGCTACAAAATTTAACCAACTTTACAAATATATAAAAGCATCAAAAAGTGCTATAAAAATTATTAAATGGAGTTTTGTTTTATCCTTTATATACAACATTATTGGGCTGTATTTTGCAGTTACAGGTCAGTTAGCACCTGTAGTAGCAGCAATATTAATGCCTTTAAGTTCTATTAGTATTGTAGTATTTACAACTATTGCTACAAATATTTTAGGGCGAAAAATAAATTAAAAACAAGTGTTAAACCAATCTTTATTATAAAATATGATTGGTATATAAAATGGAAATTATTTCCTTAAACATGATAAAAATCATGTTTTAAAAAGGGCTTTCCATGTAATTTTGAACCATAACTTCAAATAGGTATGAGCGTTATATATATATTACTAACTATCAGTATTTTAGTTGCAATTGTTTTTTTTGCAGCTTTTATTTATGCTTTAAAAAGAGGACAGTTTGATGATAACTATACACCATCTGTTAGAATGCTTTTTGAAGACGAACTTGTTAAAGATCAAACTAAATCAACTATAAAAACTAAAAAGACGAATTAATTATTATGGAAGTACAACAATTTTATTACGATAACAAAATCGTTAAAAATTTCCTTTACGCTACCATTTTTTGGGGAGTTGTAGGAATGGCTGTTGGCTTAATGCTGGCATATTTTTTCATTTTCCCAAATTATACTGAAGGTATTTCGTGGCTAAGTTTTGGTCGTTTAAGACCATTACATACCAATGCTGTAATTTTTGCCTTTGTTGGTAATGCTATTTTTGCAGGTGTGTATTATTCTACACAACGTTTACTTAAAGCAAGAATGTACAGTGACCTATTAAGTAAAATCAACTTTTGGGGTTGGCAAGCCATTATTGTTGGTGCTGCTATTACATTACCTTTAGGGTATACAACAACAAAAGAATATGCCGAATTAGAATGGCCTTTTGATATTGCTATTGCTGTTATTTGGGTAGCTTTTGGTATTAACCTTATTGGTACCATGCTTAAAAGAAGACAACGTCATTTATATGTAGCAATTTGGTTTTATATCGCAACATTTGTAACCGTTGCTGTACTTCATATCTTTAATAATTTAGAGCTACCTATAAGTGCAATGAAAAGTTATTCTGTATATGCAGGAGTTCAAGATGCTTTAGTACAATGGTGGTATGGTCATAACGCTGTAGCATTCTTTTTAACAACACCTTTTTTAGGTTTAATGTACTATTTTGTACCTAAAGCTGCTAACAGACCTGTATACTCTTATAGACTATCTATAGTTCACTTTTGGTCTTTAATTTTTATATACATTTGGGCAGGACCTCACCACTTATTATACACTGCTTTACCAGAATGGGCACAAAGTTTAGGTACTGCTTTTTCTATTATGTTATTAATGCCTTCTTGGGGAGGAATGATAAACGGATTATTAACACTTCGTGGTGCTTGGGATAAAGTGCGTACAGATCCTGTTTTAAAATTTATGGTTGTAGCAATTACTGGTTATGGTATGGCTACTTTTGAAGGCCCAATGCTTTCTCTTAAAAATGTAAATGCAATTGGTCACTTTACCGATTGGATTATTGCACACGTACACGTTGGTGCTTTAGCATGGAATGGGTTCTTAACCTTTGGTATGATTTATTACCTGGTTCCTAAATTATTTAAAACTAAATTATTCTCTACTGGTTTAGCAAATCTACATTTCTGGGTTGGTACATTAGGTATCATAATGTATACTTTACCAATGTATGTTGCTGGATTTACACAAGCTAGTATGTGGAAACAATTTAATCCAGATGGTACATTAGTTTATGGTAACTTCTTAGAAACCGTTACCGAAATTATGCCTATGTACTGGATGCGTGCAATTGGTGGTACATTATATATAGCAGGTATGTTTATTCTTGTTTATAATGTAGTGGTTACTATTAAAAATGGTAGTAAAGTTACAGATGAATTAGCCGAAGCTCCTGCATTACAACATGTATCTAAAAGACGTGTTGCTGGTGAAGGATGGCACACTTGGTTAGAGCGTAAACCAATTAAATTAACTATTGGTGCAACCATTGCTATTTTAATTGGTGGTATTGTACAAATAGTACCAACCATTATGGTTAAATCTAATATACCAACTATTGCTAGTGTAAAACCATATACTCCTCTAGAATTAGAAGGACGTGATATTTACATTCGTGAAGGTTGTGTTAGTTGCCACTCACAAATGGTAAGACCTTTTAGAAGTGAAGTAGAACGTTACGGAGAATATTCAAAAGCGGGAGAATTTGTATATGACCATCCATTCTTATGGGGAAGTAAACGTACAGGACCAGATTTACATCGTGTAGGAGGAAAATACTCCGATAACTGGCACCTAAACCATATGTATGATCCGCAAAGTACTTCTTCTGGTTCTATCATGCCATCTTATAAATGGATTGTTAAAGATGAATTAGACAAATCTATGACAGAAGCAAAAATGAAAGCCATGGTTCAATTAGGAGTCCCTTATACCGAAGAAGAAATAGCAAATGCACAAAAAGCAATGCTAGAACAAGGTACTAAAATTGAAAAAAACCTATATGCAGATCCTGATTTTGCGCAAACCTATGAAGCAGACAAAGCTGCTGGAGGCCAAGAATTTGTTGAAATGCGTAATCGTGAAATAGTTGCACTTATTGCTTATTTACAACGCTTAGGTACAGATATTAAAGTAAAAGATATAGAAACAGCTCAAAACTAGAATTATGTTAAAATTTGTAAAAAATTATATGGACAGTATTTCTGGAATTGAAGTATATCCAATCATATCCTTATTAATTTTCTTTGGCTTTTTTGTAGTTCTTTTTTTGTGGGTTTTTACAGCAAAAAAAGAGTATATACAAGCAGTAAGTAACATTCCATTAGAAAACGACAACCAAAACCAAACAGAAAAATGAAAAATTTTATACCATCTTGGATAAGAGTACCTGTTATATTCTTTATCATATTCGGGCTAGTAGAGTATTTTGTAGACTCTGGTAGTAAACCTGCATTTATTGAGCAACCTATAATTATGCTATTCTTATTATTAGTATTAGTTATACTTATATCTACAGAGGCTATTGTAGGCTCCATGGCCAACATACTGTATCAAAGTTTAGACGAAGAAGCAAAAGCTAGATATACCGCTTCTAATGAAGCAAAAAAACCTAAATTTATTATCTGGTTAGAAGAAACCTATATTAAATTATTAGGAGCTAAACCGATACAAGAAGAACACGAAATCATTTTAGACCATAATTATGATGGTATTAAAGAACTAGATAACAACTTACCACCATGGTGGGTATATAGTTTTTATATTTCTATAGTTTTTGCTGCTATCTACTTACTTAAATTTCATGTATTCAATGGCGAAAACCAATACCAAGAATTAGAACAAGAATATGCACAAGCTAAAATTGATTTAGAAGAATACAAAAAAACTGCTAAAGACTTAGTTGATTTTAATACTGTAGAAGTATTAACAGATGCTGCAGACTTAACAAACGGAAAGAAAATTTTTGAAACCAACTGTGTCGCTTGTCATAAAGCAGATGGTGGTGGTGGAATTGGTCCTAACCTAACAGATAACCATTGGATTTTAGGTGGTGGAATTAAAAATGTTTTTAAAACCATTACAGAAGGTGGTCGTGACGGAAAAGGAATGATTGCCTGGAAACAAAGTTTAAAACCATCAGAAATTAACCAAGTAGCTAGTTACGTATTACAATTTCAAGGTACAACTCCTGCAGAGCCAAAAGCAGCAGAAGGTGATATTTGGGAAGAAACTCAAGAATAAGAACCTAAAGAATAAATATTTTGGAAACTCCAGAAAACGAATCATTTAGAGACAGTATTGGAACCATAAATGAAGAAGGAAAACGAGCTTGGGTATACCCAAAAAAACCAAGCGGTAAATTTTATGAAAAGCGTAAAATAGTAAGTTATATCTTATTAGCTTTTCTTATTGCTGCTCCCTTCATTAAAATTAATGGTAACCAGTTTTTAATGTTTAATATATTAGAACGTCGTTTTAATATTTTTGGATTTCCTTTTTGGCCACAAGACTTTCACCTCTTTGTAATATCTATGATTATTGGTGTTATTTTTGTCGCGCTATTTACGGTTGGGTTTGGACGTATTTTTTGCGGTTGGATTTGTCCGCAAACCATATTCTTAGAAATGGTTTTTCGTAGAATTGAATACTGGATTGATGGAGACAGAAATAAACAACGTAAATTAGACAATCAAAAATGGGATGCCGAAAAAATAAAAAAACGTCTGTTAAAATGGTTTATCTTTTTAGTCATTTCTTTTGTAATAGCTAATGTGTTTTTAGCCTATTTAATAGGTAGTGATAAACTTTTAAACTATATCACAGATGGTCCTTTTAAACATTTAGGAACCCTATTTCCTTTATTAATCTTTACAGCAGTTTTCTATTTTGTTTTTGCTTGGTTTAGAGAACAAGTATGTATCATTGCTTGTCCTTACGGTAGATTACAAGGTGTGCTTTTAGATAATAAATCTATTATTGTTGCCTATGATCATGTAAGAGGAGAAGGTGAAAATGGAAGAAAAAAATTCAGAAAAAATGAAGACAGACAAGAACTTGGTCATGGTGACTGTATAGATTGCTTACAATGTGTACATGTATGCCCTACAGGAATTGATATAAGAAATGGAACACAATTAGAATGTGTAAACTGTACTGCTTGTATTGATGAGTGTGATCATATTATGGAAAGCATTAATCTTCCAAAAGGCTTAATTCGTTATGCTAGTGAAGACGAAATAGAAAAAGGAGAAAAATTCAAGCTAACAGCTAGAATGAAAGGGTACATAGCTGTACTTGTAATACTTATTGGTGTTTTAAGCGGTATGTTACTTTTAAGAAATGATGTAGAAGCAAGAGTACTAAGACTACCAGGACAATTATATGAACACAAAGGCGAAACCATAATAAGTAACGTTTTTACCTATAAGTTAGTGAATAAAACAACTCAAGAAATTGAAAACATTAACTTTAAACTTAGAAAATATAAAGGAGAAATAAAACTAGTTTCAACCACAGATAACTTTATAGTTCCTGCTCAAGGTATTGCAGAAGGAACCTTATTTATTGAAATAGATAAAAGCCAACTAAAAGGAGACAAAAACAAGCTCATGATAGATGTGTATAGTGGTGATAAACTAATTGATAATACAAGTGTAAACTTTTTAGGACCTAGAAGTTATAACTAAACAACCAAATTTGTAAAGTAAAAACCCTTGTAATATTTAAATTTCTTGCATTCAAGAAGAATACTAATTAAAAAGAGAGCGCCACTTTTGTGGAAAGAAAAAAGATGAAAATAAATTGGGGAACAGGAATCGTTATTGCATTTATCGTTTTTATTAGCTTTATCATGTACTTTATTATTACTATGATGACTAATAATAAATATGACCATGATTTAGTAGTTGAAGATTATTATAAACAAGAACTACAGTTTCAAAAAGACATAGATAAAGAAACCAATGCTAAAACCTTAGTAGAAAACATAACGTATAAAAAAACAGAAGAAGGTTTAGTAATTATATTTCCTGAGAACCTTTCAATTAATAACATAACAGGAAAAGTGTTCCTATATAGACCATCTAATAAACAATTTGATTTTGAAATGCCTATTTCTCTATCAAACCATAATTTGCTCATACCTGACAAACGTTTGTTAGATGGTCGCTGGAACATTAATGTTGATTGGCAATATAACGGAAAAAACTATCTCTACAAAAAGGAAATTAGCTATTAAATGGTACAATTACCTCTAACCAACTTAAGAGGTCTTTATAATACATGGTCTTAACTATACTAGACCAAACAAAATTTAAACGGTTACTACATGCTTTGGTCTGCACTCATATTTGGATTACTAGGAAGTTTTCACTGCGTTGGTATGTGTGGTCCTATTGCCTTTATGTTACCTGTAGACAGGAGTAACTCCTTAAAAAAAGTTTTTCAAATTACCAGTTATCATATTGGCAGATTATTAGCCTACGCACTTATTGGCTTATTCTTTGGTCTGGTAGGAAAAAGTCTATACATTTTTGGCTTACAGCAACAACTCTCTATAATAATTGGTATTTTAATGATTGTAGTAGTTTTAATTCCTGTAAAAATCTTTAACAAATACAATTTTTCAAAACCACTCTATAAAACTATTTCTAAAGTAAAGTCCTCCTTAGGTAAAGCTTTAAAAAAGAAAACTGCAGACACCTTTTTAACCATTGGTTTTTTAAATGGCTTTTTACCTTGTGGCTTAGTATATATGGCTGTTTTTGCATCATTAGCAATGCAAAATGCATGGCAATCTAGTTTATATATGGTCTTATTTGGTTTAGGTACCATACCATTAATGACATCAGCTATTTACTTAGGTAAATTTTTAAATTCTAAAATGAAGCAACGAATTCAAAAAGCGATTCCTATTTTTGTGGTCATTATAGGATTATTATTTATACTTCGTGGATTAGGATTAGGTATTCCTTACCTCTCTCCTGCTCCAATTATTGAAACTGCATCTAGTGCCATAGAGTGTCACTAAACTACTGCTTCTTTTTTAAATAATACTTCCTATAGCTATTAAAACTAAAAAAGCTAAAAATGGACAATTCGCATAAACTGCAATTAAGTAAAGAAGAAATGAGAGAATATGGTTATCAAGTTATTGATACCATTGTAGCACATTTTGATACCGAAAACACAAAAAAACCAGTAGCACTAGCTTCAAGAGAAGAAATGGATTTGCTTTTTAAAATGGAAGCACCAGAAGAAGCTACTAACTATAAAGAAGTATTAGACTTTGTTACAGAAAAAGTGCTACCTAATAGTAATATAGTAACGCATCCAAAATCATATTCTTTTGTTCCTGGACCTAGTAATTATGTTAGTGTTATGGCAGACACGTTAGCTACAGGATTTAATGTTTTTTCTGGTGGTTGGGCAGCATCACCTGCAGCAGCAGAACTAGAAATTGTAACCATGAACTGGTTATTAAAGCTATTTAAATTTCCTACAAAAAAAGGAGGAGGAATTTTCACTAGTGGAGGCTCTATGGCAAACCTTACCGCATTGGTAACTGCACGTAGACAGCGTTGTGGCGATGATTTTTCTAAAGCCATTATATACCTATCAGACCAAGCACACTCTTCTAATATTAAAGCTATTCGCGTTTTAGGATTTAAAAAAGAACAAGTACGTATTATACCTACAGACATAGAGTTTAAAATGGCTATTAACAAACTTAAAAATGCCATTGCAAAAGACAGGTTAGAAGGCTTACAACCCTTTTGTATCATCGCTTCTGCAGGAACTACAAATACAGGAACTGTAGACCCTTTAACCGAAATTGCTAAAATTTGTAAAACCGAAAAACTTTGGTTTCATATTGATGGTGCTTATGGTGGAGCTGCAATCTTATCTAAAAAAGGAAACCAATTATTAAAAGGAATTGAAAAAGCAGATTCACTTACTATAGATCCACATAAATGGTTATTTCAGCCTTATGAAATGGGTTGCTTATTAGTAAGAAATCATAAATGGTTAAGCCAAACTTTTAGTGAAAAACCAGAGTATTTAAGAGATATTGAAGGTAATACCTCTGAAATTAATTTTTATGATCACGGTATTCAATTAACACGACGTTTTAGAGCTTTAAAATTTTATATGTCCATGAAAACCTTTGGGCTTTCTGCATTTAAAAAAGCTATTTCCTATTCTATAAATTTAGCAGAAGAAACAGAAGCTTATTTACGTAAAAGTGCTAATTGGGAAGTAATTTCTCCTGCTACACTTGCGGTAATAAACTTTAGATATAACCCTATTGGCACCAAATACACTGAAAAACAACTAGATGCCATCAACCAAAAAATATCTAAAAAAATGGTAGACTCCAGAGAAGCATTATTAGTAACCACCATTTTGCAAAACCAGGTAGTTTTAAGAATGTGTTTAATAAACCCAAGAACTACTATTTTAGATATTAAAGACACCTTAAAAACCTGTGAATCTTTTGCTAAAGAAATTGTGTAACTTTTAGATTAATACTGTAAGCTGACATTTATCATATTTAATTTTAAGGTTTTAAGCTACCTTACAGTAAGAATTTAAAACCAACAATTATGAAAAAAAGAACACCTGTTTCAGCTATTATGACAAAAGATGTGATTACTCTTAATCACTCAGACGATTTAGAAGTAGCCGAAAAATTATTTAAAAAAAATAATATTCGTCATATACCAGTAGTAAGTGGAGAAAAAATTATTGGTATCCTTAGTTATACCGATTTATTACGAATTAGTTTTGCAGACGCTATAGATGAAGACGAAAAAGAAGTAGACACTGTGGTATATAACATGTTTACTATTGAGCAGGTAATGGCAAAAAATATAACACATGTTAGTTCTGATACAACGATAAAAGAAGTTGCAGAAATACTAGCTAAAAAAGAATTTCATGCCTTACCAGTTGTAGATAATAATACTTTAGTTGGTATTGTTACTACTACAGATTTAATAAATTATTTAATTGAGCAATTTTAAATCAAAACATATTATAATTGCTTAAAAGTAAACTATATTGCCACTTTAAATACAGTTGAAAAATTTTTATTATTTTATAGTTTTCAACTGTGTTTTTAATGGTTATATAATTTTACATCTTAATTAAGATAAGTTTATCCTAATTAAAACAAAGCCCTATTTTTGTAAAAGAGTAAAAAAGTAATATGTTTTCAAAAGCTTGTGAGTATGGTATAAGACCCTCTATTTTTATAGCGAAAAATTCGCGCGAAGGCAGACGTGTTTCACCTAAAGAGATATCTGCAGAAATAAATTCGCCACAAGCATTTACTGCAAAAATTTTACAAGCACTTGTAAGAAATCAAATAATAAATTCTGTAAAAGGAGCTTATGGTGGATTTGAAATTAATAAAGATGAAATTGCCTCTATTAAACTTTCACAAATAGTAGAAGCTATTGATGGTAAAAAAATATACAGTGGTTGTGGTTTAGGTCTAGAAAAATGTAATGAAAACCATCCTTGTCCTCTACATGATAAATTTAAGTTAATTAGAAACGAACTAAAAACCATGCTAGAAAACACTAACCTTGAAGAACTTGCCTTAGATATTAAAACAGGAATGACATTTTTAAAGACATAAAAAAAATGCTACTGTAATGGAAACCGAAGTATAGAAGGATTAGAAACCGTTATACTTTCTAAAACAGGTCAAAATATAGATTAAATTTTGATCTCTAGATGTATCAAAATATATTATAAAAAAGCACCATAGATATGTAGAAGAAAAAATACCTGCACTTCGTCAGTATTTAAATAATCTTTGTCGTGTTCATGGCAATCATCATCTAGAGTTTTTTAAAATAAACCCTAGAGCATCACATATAAATGTTATAAGGTTTATTTTTTTATATAACTAACTGATTTATATCATATAATGATATGTGTATTTTATATAACTTTAAAGTTAAATTGTTAATACCATGAAAAACATACTCCTTCTAACAGATTTTTCTGATAATGCTAAAAACGCAATACATTATGCGTTGCATTTATTTAAAAACGAAAAATGCATATTTCATTTAATGCATGTACATAAAATAGGAAGTTTCACCTCAGATGATTTAATGCAAGCACCCAAAGAAAGTGTATTTGATTCTATAACAAAAGAACCTAGGGAAAACCTGAATAATCTAAAAGAAGAACTGCAAGAAAACTTTCCTAATAAAAAGCATAAGTTTGAAACTCATATTGATTTTGATGTATTTATAGATGCCATTAAACAAGCAATAAAAAAGAATAAAATAGATTATTTAGTAATGGGTACCAATGGTGCTTCAGGAACAAAAGAAGTAATTTTAGGCAGTAATACAGTACATGTAATTAGAAAGATAAACTGCAAAACATTAATTATTCCAGAAAACCACGAATTTACTCCAATTAAAGAATTGTTATTACCATTAGACCCTAAAGATGCTATAGATGGAAAACAATTTATAGACTTAATAGATTTTATAGAAATTTTTAAATTACATCTGCATGCTTTAAGAGTTAATCCGAATAATGAAAACACAGATATTGAAAGTCAAGATATAGAAAACTTAGCCCTTCTTGACTGTAAATATCATGTAGTAAATAATGTACCAATGGATTTTGCTTTATCTAGCTATATGCAAACAAATACTATTGATTTTCTGTCTTTATTTGTTAAAAATGAAGGCTTTTTAGATCATTTTTTTTCTAAAGCAAACACTAAGATTAATATTTCTAAAGTTAGCAAACCCATACTAATACTGCACCCATAAGGGTATGTTTTTAACAAAACTAAAAGGCAAATAATTATATAGCAATACGCTTCTGGTTTTTCAAATAAAGGGAATATAAACTTTATAGTAAGCTATCTATAGATAACTATAATAAGTAAATAAGATTGATTAATAAATTTTAGTATAAAATACCATTTCCATCCCCTATCCATTTTAAATTATTCACATGGTCAGATTCAAGGTATACATCTGCATTGCCGTCATTATTTAAGTCTTGAACATGCAACCAAGGATACCAGTTTGCTCCCGTGTTATTACTAATAGAAGTATTGGTAATATCAGAAAAATTAGTGTTCCCTTCATTTTCTACAACTTGTAAGTAATAGTTTTGGTAAAAGTTATTAGAATCTACACGGTTTAAAATTAAATCCCGATCACCATCATTATCTATGTCTATGGCATCAATATCTACAACAATATTAAAACCACTTACTTCTGGAATAGTACTGCTTAAATCCTTATAGTATTTACCAGAACTATTTCCCAACAAAATTAAGGTATCTGCTCCTTCGTGTTCATGACCCGCTAATAACAGATCGATGTAACCGTCTGAATTAATATCAATAAACTCTGATGTGTAATATCGTGTATCTTGATGAAACTCAGAATCAATATATTGTGTTGTTGTTGTAAAGTTTCCAAAACCATCATTAATTAAAAACAAGGACTCTTCTGTACTAGGTACTCCTACAATAAATATGTCTATATCCCCATCGTTATCAAAATCTGCCGAGGAGCCTCCGTGGTAGAAACCAGAAATATTGGTTAACTTTTCATAATTAAAACCATTTCCATTATTTAAAAGTAGTACAGGGGATTCACCAGGAAACGGGTAGGCATCATATCCGGTGGCTATAATAAAGGCATCTATAAGGTTATCGCCATTATAATCTCCTGTTAATATTTTTCTAGGGTGCTGCAATCCTTCATAACCACTAGGAAGTATATTAGGCATTTCTGTAAAACTAGAACAGGAATAATTAGAGCAAGAACCTCCACATTCACAATAATTGGCATTAACCCCATTACCGTCTCCTAGAAACAATGTTATAGGGGAATATTCAAAAGTTTGGAATAGACCGCTAGCGATAAGCACATCGGTATTACCGTCATTATTAAAATCTGCATAGGCAGTAAAATGAAACCTATCAAAATCTTGTGTTAGCTGTGCTGCATCTACATACACATTAGAACTTTGAATTGTATAAGAACTGCCATTTTCAATGTTCTCATTTGGGCTTATTGCTAATCCTTCATCTTTTGTTAGTATTAAAGAATAATTCCTGCTAGTTCCGTTTGCTGCGGTAACCAAAATATTAAAAGGGCTATTGGCAATGTTAAAAGTTTGCTCGACACTTATATTAGTAGTTGCGTTTTGTGATATTTCAAAATATTTTACAGTTACCTGCTGGGCTAAAAAAGGAAATTCTGTGTTGTTAGAAACAGTAGCATTGGAGATGCTTGTGTCATAATCGGTGTCCTCATATTCTAAAATAAGATGAAGCAATGCATTATTTCCTGATAATGTTTCTTCGAGAGATTGTGTTGTATCATTATCACTACATGAAAAAAACATAACAACTAAACTCACAACAAAGATTAATTTTAAATTTTTCATATTAGGCTATTTTTACTACATCTCATTTCTGCTTACAAGTAGTTTCATGCTCTACTATACTACTATAGCGTTCTAAAATATTCTAAAACTGCTCTAGCATCTTCTTTTGATAAGTTTTGATTTGCCATTGGTGAGCCATTAAACTCCATTAATAATTCTTTTGCTAATGGATCTTCTTTTACCATTTGTTCTGGGTTTAAAATCATATTCATTACCCATTCTGGTGTACGACGCTCTAAAATTCCTTTTGGTGCCGGACCAATAAATTTTTTATCTATTCTATGGCAAGCAGTACACATTTTTTTGTACACTTCTGCTCCCTGTAAAGCCTTTTTTTGATCTACCTCAGCACCTAATGTCACAGCTGAAATTGGACCAACACCTTTGTTTTCTAAATCTATTTTTTTTGAAGCAGGAATTTTTTCAGCCTCTGGTGTTGTCTTTTGTTCTGTAGTTACTTTCTTTTGATAGGTAAAGCCTTCTTTTTCCTTCTCTTCTTTACCTGCACAGCCAATAAAAAAAGCAAGCAAACACAGCAAACTTATTTTTCTTATAATCTTCATTTTCAACAATTTACACATACAATATACAAATTTTTGAACAAAAAATAACCATACTGTGTGTAAAACAAAAAAAGCTGGATAGTATCCAGCTTTTTTCACTTTAAAATTAACTAATTAACAAAAGGTAAAGGAATATTATATTTTAAATGTCATCACTGGTAAAGTAGAATGATTTGCTATATCTTCAGAAACACTACCTTCAAAAAAGTGAGCTAATCCTGTTCTACCATGTGTTGCAACAGCAACTAAATCTGCTCCAATAATATTAGAATAGTTTAAAATACCTTTTTCTATACTATAATCACTTATATAAGCAACGTTTTTCATTTTATCTATATTACCATCTGCAGCTTTTAAAAAGTCTGCTACTCTTTTTTCCATTTCAGCAGAACTTTTAAAACGATTATCTGGAAGATTTACATACACTAAATGCATTTTAGCATCTAAACCATTAAACATTTTAGTAGCATTTAAGTATGGTTTTATAGCATCTTGAGAAAAATCTGAAGCAAAAACAACATTTTCAAAATCGGTTAATATTGGGTTTTCTTTTATAACTAAAACAGGAATATTAGAGTGTCTTACTACTTTTTCTGTATTAGAGCCTATTAATGCTTCTTTAAAACCACTTGCTCCCTGAGAACCCATGATAATTAAATCTGCATTATGTTCTTTTGCTACTTCATTAACTTCACTAAAAACTTTAAAATGCTTAACTATTGGCGTTATTTTAAGATCTTTTAAATAGTCTTTATTTAAAAACTCTGTAAACTTTTTTTCTGCTAGTTTTATATAAAAAACAGACTCTGCTTGTTGTACGTTTTCTGTATTAGATATAATAGCGTTAGAAAGTTCTAGCATATGTAGTGCTAATATTTCTGCATCATATTTTTTAGCAAATACAGCTGCTGTTTCTAATGCATATTCTGAATGTTCAGAGAAATCTATTGGTACAATAATTTTTTTCATGGTTATTTGGTTTTTAAATGGTCATTGAAAATAGTTGAGCTTCTGGTTTATTACGTTGTAAAAGTAAATCAAAAGCCATACAAATATTTCTTACAAAGGGTTTTCCTTTATCTGTTATTATTATTTTATTAGACAAGATTTCAACTAAGTCATCTTGTTCCATTTCTTTTAGTTTTATTAAAACATCAGGTATTTCTTTAAAATACTCTTCTGGTTGTTCCCAGGATGTTTCTAATTGACACATCAAATTTAAAATATGTTTTCTAATAATTAAATCTTCAGTGCTTAAGATGTGCCCTCGATACACAGGAATTATTTCTTCTTCTATTAAATGATAATATGCTTCTAATCCCTTTACATTTTGAGCAAAACCATACCAGCTATCACTTATAGAAGAGACACCAAGTCCAATCATTACTTTGGTTTTAGAAGCTGTATAACCCATAAAGTTTCTATGCAGTTGCTTATTGGTGGTTGCTTGATATAATGTGTCTGTTTGTAATGCAAAATGATCCATACCAATTTCTACATAACCAGCTTGATGTAGCATTTTTTTACCAAGTTCATATTGGTTTCTTTTACTTTCTGCTGTTGGTAAATCACTGTCTTTATAGCCACGTTGCCCATTTCCTTTAATCCAAGGTACATGTGCATAACTATAAAAAGCAATTCTGTCTGGTTTTAATAATTTGGTTTTGTTAATGGTTTCTGTAACATGTGCTTCGGTTTGAAAAGGTAAACCAAAAATAATATCATGACTTATTGAGGTGTAACCAATTTCACGAGCCGTTTCTGTTACACGCTTTACGTTTTCAAAAGGTTGTATTCTATGTATTGCTTTCTGTACGGTTTCATTATAATCTTGTACACCAAAGCTTACACGTTTAAATCCTAAATTATAAAGTGTTTGTAAATGTGCTGTAGTTGTATTGTTTGGATGCCCTTCAAAGCTAAACTCATAATTTTCTGCAAGAGTCGCTTTATTTACAATTCCTTTAATTAATCGTGTTAAATTTTCAGGAGTAAAAAAAGTAGGAGTTCCGCCACCTAAATGCAATTCTTTAATATTTGGTTTATTTTCTAATACATTACAGTATAAGTGCCATTCTTTTAAAACAGCTGTTATATAAGGTGACTCTACTTCATGTCTTTTAGTTATGCGTTTATTACAGCCACAAAAAGTACATAAGCTTTCACAAAATGGCAAATGAATATAGAGGCTAATACCTTCTGCTTCATTACTTTCTTGAAATGCTTGTAGTAAAGATGTTTTCCATTTTTTTAATGAAAACGTATCATTATTCCAATACGGAACCGTAGGATAACTCGTATAACGAGGTCCTGCTACATTATATTTATTAACTAGTGAATTTGCCATACCTAAAAAATTCTTCAACAAAACTACAGTACTAATTATTTAAAAAATATGACATATATCATAAATAGAAAAATAGTACAATTAAGAATTTAACTTGTTCTTGCTAGTACGCTTTTATCTGCTTAACTTTACTGAAACTTTTAAAACAAAATCATGAAAATAACTAATTTTTTTACACTATTAGTAGTTACTTCACTACTGTTTACTTCATGTAAAGAAGAAAAAAAAGAAATTGAAACCACAATTACAGAAAGTGCTACACCTGCTAAGACCTTTATAATTAAACCGGAAGGAACATCTGTAACTTGGACGGCATACAAAACAACAGACAAAGTGGCTGTTGGAGGAGAATTTACAACGCTAAATTTTGATAACAAAAAAGGAGCATCTGCTGAAGAAGCTTTAAATGGTTTACATTTTTCTATTCCTGTAAGTAGTTTATTTACTAAAGATGATACTAGAGATGCTAAATTAAAAGCCTCTTTCTTTGGTGCTATGTTAGACACCGAGTTAATTAGTGGAACTATTAATTATACAGACAACAAATACGTAGCTTCTATTACTATGAATGGAACAACTAACAACTTACCTTTAGAAGTTAGCATTACAGATGAAAGACGTGTTACTATGAAAGGTAAAATGGATATTAAAGACTGGAATGCTTTAGATGCTTTAGCTAGTTTAAACAAAGTATGTTTTGATTTGCATAAAGGAGCTGATGGCGTTAGTAAAACCTGGGAAGATGTAGATATTGTAGTGACTACTTATTTACGTGACAAATAATTTCTTACATTAACATTATATTTATAATTTAATAGAATAACAAAAGCCATCAATAATAAGATGGCTTTTGTGTTTTAGTAACTAAAGTTAGCAAATAAGTCACAGATAGAAAATCTGTGAGGACTTTTGTAAGCAAGCTAGAAACTAGTAATTAATTTTATACGATGTTGTATGCCGTTTTTCTTTTCTTTAAGTCCATTCTTTCGTGCAATATTATTGTTATCTCAACATAATTTTCATTCAAAGTTCTGTAAAATATTATAAGTCGATTTGCCTTAACTCCAAGAAGTTGCTTTGATATTTCGTCGTAGTTTTTTCCAAAATCAGGATTTTCTACAATTTCTAATTACTACAATTTAAGAAAGCACCATTTGTATTGCTATTAAAATAAAAGCAATTCCGCTTATTTTATTAATCCAAACGCCTGCTGTTGGATTGTTCTTAATTTTTTCAGAAAAAATACTTGCAAATAAACTTAGGCTCATGTACCAAATAACTCCTATTATGGCAAAAGTAACACCTAATAAAATAAAAGGAATTGGGTTTTGAATTTGACTTGGAAGAATAAACTGTGGGAAAAATGCCAAAAAGAATAATGCAACTTTAGGATTTAATGAATTTGTAAAAAAACCAGACCAAAAATCATTTTTAGATTTTTTTTGTGTCTTAACCAAACTATCTTCCATTAAAAAATCATTCTTTTTTATAAGTTTAAAAACGCCTAAATAAATTAAATAAGCTGCTCCTACAAATTGAATTATACTAAATGCTAATGCTGACTTAGCAATAAAAACAGACAAGCCTACTGCCGCAAAAAAAGTATGGGTTAACACGCCTGTATTAATACCTAACGTAGCATAAACACCAGATTTTTTACCTTGATTTATCGATTTATTTAAAACAAATAAGGTATCTATTCCTGGAGTCATAACAAAAAACAAAGCCGTTACTAAAAACGTGATAAAATTTTGAATTCCCATAATCTGCTTTTTTTATTTCATATTTAAAACAACAGGACAAAGAAATAGTTTTCACACCTTTAATAAAATACATATTTTAGCTTAAGTAATGCAAAAAACGCATTAATAATGACGACACAACAGATAAAATACTTTTTAACGCTTGCTAATGAGCTTCATTTCTGGAAAACTGCAGAAAAGCTATTTATTGCACAATCTTCTTTAACAAGACATATTCAATCTCTAGAAGATGAAATAGGAATACAACTTTTTGAAAGAGATAAAAGAAATGTAAAGCTTACAGATGCAGGGAAATTTTTACAAGAAAAATGGACTAACAGTATCAAGGATTTAGAACATATACAAGAACAAGCAAAAAAAATAGACCAAGGGACTTCTGGCACTGTTTCTATATCTTATCCTGGTTCTATTGCTTTTAGTTATTTGCCTAAATTTTTAAGTATTTTAAACACAAATATGCCCGATTTAAAATTAGAATTAATGGAGCCTACAGATGAAAATCACGAAAAGTTACTGCTAGATTATAAAACAGATATTGCTTTTAATAGAGATGAAATAAAAAATGCGCACATAAACTCTTTAAAGATAAGCTCTGAACCTATTTGCTTAGTAGTACCCAATAACCATTGGCTAAATAATGAAACAATAAAAAACCTAAGAGCATTAAAAAACGAAAAGTTTATTATATCAGGTTTGCATCAAAACACTTTTTTTGCAACTCTTTTAAGAAACTTGTTTAACAAGCATGATATGGAACCTAAAACAGTTATTGAATCTGATTTTGGTGGTATGATTTTAAATCTAGTTTCTAAAGAACTAGGGATTTCTATTCTACCATATTCCTTTAAATTTGCCAATACGCAAAATGTAAAATTTATAGAATTAGAAGAACAAATAAATCTATATGTCAATTGGCGAAAACAAGAACCTAACAAGACTATAAAACACGTATTAGAATATGCCAATAGCATTAAAACAAACTACAGTAAGTCATAATTTTAAACAAAAAAAACGCTAGTTTATTACAAAACTTAGCGTTTTCTTACCAATAAAAAAACTTATTAAAAACTGTAGCTTATACTTCCTTTTATAAAAAATGGCGTACCAGGAGTAAAGTGAATTTCTTCTACAGATTGTGCTTCATTTTGTAATCTAGATTCTGTTGCAAATTGTGTTTCATTCCAATCTACATCAAAAATATTTTCAATTACCACACCTAAATTCAGGTTTTTAGATAGTTTATAGTTTGCATTAAAATCGGTAACAAAATACCCTTCGGCAACTATAGAATTATCTTCATTTGCAGGTCTGTCATCAATAAAACGATATCTAACTCCTCCAGAAAAACCTTTTATGTCTTTAACTGACAATCCTCCTGCCATGGTAAAATCTGGTGCTAATGGAATATAATCTTGTCCATCAGGTTCTTCTACACTTCTTGCATGTGTAAATGTAGCGTCTGTATCAAAATACAACCAATCATTAAGCTGATAACGCAATCCTAAATCTAATCCGTAGCGTTCGCTTTCTCCACTAGGTTCTACAATTCCTGCATCACCTACATACACAAATTCTTGTTCTGAAAACAAATACCATAAAGCAGAATTCACTACTAATTTAGAAAATGGTTTCCATACATTACCTACATCTACACCATACGCTCGTGGTAAAATATCTTCCCCACTTTGCGCTACCACTACTCTAGTATCATTAGAGTGAAAACCGATTCCTGATTTTACAAATAGTTGTAAATTATCTTTGGCATTATAGAAAAAATTTAGTTTCGGACTAACAATCATTTTAGTTTCCGATTGTGTATTTAAACTAGGTTGTAATTGATCGTTATATAAAAACTTAAAATAGTCTAAACGTAATGCTGGATTAATTGTAAATTTTCCTAGTTCTACCTCAGCAGACACAAAAGCATCCAAATTGGTTTGATTAATGTCACCTAGCTGCACATTTTCAATTACAGTAGTTTTATTTAAGGTTTTTGATAATTCTACATCATTTACTATATCGTGTCTTAAACCTATTCCTGAAGTTACTGCTACAGGTACGTTTCCTAAAAATAAATCTTTGGTAATTTCTGTATTTACACCAAAAATATGTCTGTCTTCTTTTTGTTTTATTTGGTCTCCATTTATTGGATCTTCTAAAAAGAAGGTGAAATTAGAGTACAACTCAAAAGCATAATGCGAATAAAAAGCATTTGTTTTAAGCGTGGTATTATCTGATATGTATTTATTATACACTACATTAAAGTTGGTACGTTGTGTATTACCACCTTCTGTATCATCAATAGCACCAAAACGTGAAATATTACCATTATCTACTTCTCTTTGTGGTATTTGCCCAGAAGCATCCCAACGGCTGGTAAAATGTGAAGCAGTTAATGAAATTTTATTATTATCTGGTGTATGGATAATATATTTACCAAAAAGATTTAACCGGTTAAAGTTTTGTGGCGATTCAAAAGGTCCGTCTGATGCTATATACTCTGCTGCCAGGTATGCATTTTGATCTAACTTGTCTTCTAACAAGTTAAACATAGCCAAAGTTTTTAAGGTGTTAAATTGTCCTGCAGATAGTTTAATAGTACTTTCTTTAAGGTAATCTTTAGTTGCAAAGTTTACATAACCTGCGGTATTAAAATCGCCTTGTTTTGCATAATATGGTCCTTTTCCAAAATCTATTTCGTTTATCGTTTCTGGAATTACAAAGTGCAAATCACTATATCCTTGACCATGCGCATGCGATACCATATTTACAGGCATTCCGTCAACAACTATAGAAATATCTGTACCATGATCTATATCAAAACCTCTTAAAAAAAGTTGTTCTGCTTTACCTCCTCCTGCATGCTGACCAATAATTAATCCTGGAACTTTTCTTAATATTTCTTGTGATGAATTTACTGGTGTTGTTGCCAGATCTATTTTTGTAATGGTATTAACAGGATGTAATTGTTCTGTAATTACAAGCTCTTCTAGCATTAGTGTTTTACTCTCTAATGCCACTTCTAAACCTTGTTCTATATGTTGTTTATCAATAACTATTGTTTGCTTTTTAAAACCTAACAAACCTAAATTTAAGGTATCACCAACCTTGTTGTTTAATAATATAAAAGTTCCATTTGGTAAAGAGTGCGCATGCGAATTAGTGCTTGTATTAAAGATATACACATTCTCTAATGGTTGCTTAAACGTATCGGTTATTTTTCCTTTAATATTTTGAGCGAGTATACTTGAAAAAGAAAAAAGTAGTACTAGAATGGTTATTATGTTTCTCATTAATCTGTAGTTTTTTTTGCGAAAATATTAAATATTTCTTAGTTCCTACTTCTGCAAAGAACCAAGTTTAAAAATACTTTCTAGTAATTCTTTTTTAAGTTTTTACTCTCACACGTACCTACGTAAAAAAAGAAAAGTCGGTTTTAAAAAAATTTAAATATTTTTTGTTTCGCAGAAAAAATTATCTTTACAACAACTAAACAGGATTACCATGAATCCATCGGCAAGTGGCTGGATAAGCAAACTACTAAATACGATAAAAACCAATGATGCTATGGAGCAAACCGCTACTAGTGCATTTTATTTAGCGTTAAGAGAAAGTGGATTTATTTATGGAAACAACGTTGCTATTGTTCAAAATTTATTTGATAAAAAAGATTTTTCAAACGAAGAAATTTGTAAAGTAAATCTATTATTAGCCTTTCATTTTTCATATAAAAAACTAGATGGTGCTGAGAATTTTACCGATAGTGTTATTGATTTTTACACTAAAATTGAAGAGTATAAAACTTCCTATTTTAGTGAATTATTAGGAGAAAAGAAATCTAACGGTTTATTAGAAAAAATAATTCATAAACGTGTATTAATAGATAACAACCTCATCTCAAAAAGCTTTAATTACTTTATTACAAACGCCTTACTGTATATAGATGTACTTGCCTATAAACACTTTTTAAAAACAAAAACAATTACCACCAGTTATATAAAAAATTTAGAAGCTTCTATAGAAACTATTGTTTTAGGTGTATTAAGCGCTAAAGAAGCTAAAAGTGAATATGACACCAGTTTAATTAGGCTGTTTGAGCAATCTTTACGTTATCAAAAAAAGCACAATATTACATACAACGAAGCCATATCTTTTATTAATAGTGAGCTTGAAACGCAATATATATTAGATATAGCTTGTATGGCTACCTGGACAGATGCCGATATTGACAATAAAGAACATGATTTTTTAAACCAATTAGGTGCAGATTTACAGTTAGAGCAAACAACTATTAACGAGGCCAAAGCTTCTATTTCGTTGTTTTACAACACTTATAAAGAACAAATAGTTTTACTTGGTTCTAAAAATATTGTAAAAACATTTTACGATAATTCTAGCAATATGGTAATTAAGCTTATTTCTAGAAATAGCAAGCGTTTACTTAAAGAGCTTACCCAAAGTAAGGAACTCATGTTACTTATTTCTCAATCTACTATTAGAGATTTAAGTGATGAAGAACAAAAAAAAGTACAAGGACAATTATTAGATATTTTTAAATCTATACCTAGCCTGGCTATTTTTATGCTTCCTGGTGGCGCCTTATTACTTCCTATAGTTATAAAGTTTATTCCAAAACTACTACCTAGTGCTTTTGATGATAATAGAATTGAAGAAGATTAAACCTACTCTAACCACGCTTTAAAGTCTTTTACACGTTCACGCGCTACAATTACATCTTGATCTTTAAACGAATTTAATTTTATTTGTAACCGTGAATTGGTGTAGCTTACCATATCTTTTATGGCATTAATATTTACAAAGAATTTTCTGTTAATTCTGAAGAATTGCTGTGGTTCTAATTCTTCTGTTAATTGTTCAAGAGTAGTATCTAACAAATAGTTTCTCCCTTCTGAAGTATGTATGTAAGTGCCTTTATTTTCGCTATAAAAACACTCAATATCATCAATATTAATAAGTTTTAAATGCTGTCCTACTTTTACTGAAAACCTTTTTTTGTATTCTCTTTCAATAGGATTAACCAGTAGTTTTTTAATATCGTTAAAATCTAAAGTGACATTTTGTTTTTGAGGAACACGAGATTTGTATTTATTTACCGCCTTTTCTAAATCTTCATCATCAATAGGTTTTAATAAATAATCTATACTGTTTAGTTTAAAAGCTTGCAAGGCATATTCATCATAAGCTGTAGTAAAAATAACAGCAGATTGTATATCTATTGCTTCAAAAATTTCAAAAGACAAACCATCACTTAGTTGAATATCTAAAAAAATAAGATCTGGATGTGAATTATTTTGAAACCAAGCTATAGATTCTTCTACCGAATGTAGCATGGTTTCTGCTTTTAAACCTAAAGTATTTAACATACGTTGTAAACGTCTTGCTGATGGTTTTTCGTCTTCTATAATTATTGTTGTCATGCTTGAATTTGCGTTAGCGATTGAAACGTTATCCTTTTTTTGTTATAATTTCTGCTTTTGGCAGGAAGGATAACAAAAAAAGATTTAAGTGTAAAGCGCGACCCTTTGAAGCTTTTTAGCGAAAAGGGTAACGCCCAAAAAATTATTCCCAGTTTTGTTTTTCTTCTTTCTCTAAAATCTCGTTTATTTTTTTATTCTCCCAATCTTTTCCTAAAAATACATTTTTACCAAAAACGCCTAAGAAATGAAAGAACAAGCCTATTCCCCAATAAAACACGGTTGAAAACACATTAAATGTCCAAAAATTTTCACTGTCTACATGTAGGCTAATCATATATAAAATAACAATATTTATTACTATGTAAGAAAGTAAGTGCCAGTAAAAGCCTTTTATTTGCCCTACACGTTTTTTTGCCTTATCATACGCTTCTTGCTCGCTATAGGCCTTTTGGTTGTAGGTTTCTTTTGTGTATTTATTATTCATGATTTCTAATTCCAATGTTGGTGTTTTTCTTCTTCTTGCATAAACTCTTTAATCTTACGTTCTTCCCATTTGCTACCAAAAATAAAATTTGGAAAAAAAACAGAAACGGCATGTATTATTATGGCAATTCCCCAAGTACCTAGAGTTATAAAGTTACGCCATTGAAAATACGTTTCGCCTGGATCTAAATTTTTAATATTAATAAATACAAGCATTATGTTTACCACAATATAAATCATGAAGTGAGAATAAAAACCCTTAATTCGCTTTACCTGTTTTCTTGCTCGCTCTATACGTTCGTTATCAAAGTGATTTGCGTCCATAATTATCGCCATTTATTTTGTTGTTGTTCTTTTTCTAAGATTTCGTTTATTTTGCGTTCTTCCCATGTTTTACCATAGCCAAACACAGTAAAAGCGTGAATTACCACTCCCATTCCCCAACCAAAAAGAGGAAACCAAAACCATTGAAAACCCCAAGAAGTAGAATAGTTTATAAATATTAAAAATGGTATTACTAGGCAATAAGAAGTTAAGTTACCATAGAATCCTTTAATTTCTTCTACGCGTTTTTTAGCTCTGTAATAGGCGTCTTCTTTTGTATTTGTATTGATACGTTCCATACTTGTGATTTGTTTTGTTAGCATTGGTATTGCAACTGCAAAACTGTTTGCGTTTTGATTGATATTTACTTTTTTTGTGGTTAATAATTGGTAGCGTTGCATGATATTGCTTAAACCAACACCACTACTCTTTTTAACTATTTGCTTGACTTGCAAATTATTTTCTACAATTAGGTTTCCATTTGCTTCATATATTTTAATATATAATGGTTTACTAGAGGTTACTATATTGTGTTTTACTGCATTTTCTAATAAAAGCTGCAAGGATAATGGCACTACTTTGCTTTCTGGATTTGTTGCTTGTTCTGGAATTTCAAAAATAATACTATCTTCAAATCGCATTTTTAAAAGTGACATATAGGTTTTAGCAAATGCTAGTTCTTCATTTACAGTTACTAAATCTTTATTTTTTTGCTCTAACACATAGCGATATACTTTAGACAACGATGTGGTAAATTTTTGTGCACTATCTGGATTTTCTTCAATTAAACTGGTTAACACATTTAAACTATTAAATAAAAAATGCGGATCTAATTGGTTTTTTAAAGCATCAAACTTTGCGCTTGCTGTGCCTGCTATTACTTTTTGTTCTTTTACTTTTTGTTGCTGTAATTTTGCGAAAAAATAAAAGGCATGAAAAGTAATAACAATAGATAACGTGATCCAGATACCAAAGGAATAATTCTTCCAGTTTTCTTTAGCTATAAAAGCTTCAAAAGTACTTCCATCATACATCAAAGCGGTAAGTACTCTTAGTATAAACAAACCAATAATGGTAATTATAATAGAGCCTAAAATGCCTATTACAACTCGTTTAACACTAATACCATTTTTAGTTTCCCAGGTTCTTTTTTCTAAATAATTAAAATAATACATATTAGAATAGCCTAACACAAAAGCATATAGCTGATAAAAGCTAAAGTTGACTAAAAAGGCATTGATACTTTTAAAAGCAAATCCGTTATAAAAAGCATTACCTATTACAAATACCAGACAACCAATGGCAAAGGTGATTAGTATATTTTTTATGTATTCATTCATAGAGTTTGGTACTATTATAAACTATTATTTACAGCTTTCTAAAATTTGTTGTGCGCGTTCTCTTCCCCAATTTGGGTGAAATGCTGTTTCTGGTTTAAAGGTAGCAAAAAGTTCTAATGCTCTTTCTACGTCTTTACAAAAGGGTTTAATATCTTGCCCAAAATATCTCGCGCCACCAATATTCCAATCTGCTTTACTTAAAACTACCCTTGGGTTGTTTGGTGCTATTTTTTCTGCTTCTTGATACAAGGTTATAATTTTACCCGAAAGCGTCATGCCATACGTTGCGCCATCACTTGCCACATAAACCGTATGCAACAAAGCTTGCATTACCATAATTTCTGGATTGTTTTTAGAAATGGCTGATGCTTCATTTAAAAAATCTTGTGCTTGATTTAATTGTGCTTCCAGCGCTTTTTTATCGTTTAATTTGCTAAAACCATCTAAAATTAAAGTTTCTGCTGCGTAATAAGGAGGTAGCCAATTATCTGGTTCTGCTTGAGCTATACGCTCAAAAAGTTGTGAGGCTTCTATGGCATTTGTTTCCCAAAGATCAAAAGCTTTTTGCATACCTTGTTCGTATTGGGTTTGTGCTGTAATTATACTGGTTACAAATAAGACTACTATAATGGCTAGATTTTTCATTTTTATGATTTTTTTTAATTGTTATACAAATATCTATACAAACTGCTTGTTTAAAAAAAGGGTTCTACCGAACTGTCATTTTTTAAGGATAGATTGTTATAATTTATTTAGTTGGTTATCGGTTCCTTTTTCACTAATGGTCCAGAAGAAACCAACAAAAAAGAACTGATCGTTTGCAGGACGCAAGCTTCTGCTTGCAAAATTGCCATTACTATCTGGTTGGTCTGCAAATTGATAACCGTTAATGTTTTTAAACCCTAACACGTTATTTACTGAAAAATATAGAATTTTTTGAGGCGAAAGCAAGTACGCCCAATTAAGACTTAAACTGTTATATGCTTTTGTTTTTTGATTTAAAAATCCGGTTTCATTTGGGTTGGTATAGGTTCTACCTGAAGCAAAAGTATAGCTTAGACCTATTTGGCTTTTCCAATTATCTACCCAATATTTTCCAACTACAGAAAGGTTATGTGTATTGGCAAAATTTGGCTGTGCTGCATTGCTATAGTTTTTATATACTCTTTCACTATCTAAAAGCGAATAACTTACCCAATAATCTATATTTTTAATACTACTATTATCACGCCAAAACAAATCGATTCCTTTTGCAAAACCTTTTCCTTGGTTATTATAATTAGCATCAAAACTTGTAAATTCACTATCGTATTTTACTAAGTCTGTATATTTTTTATAGTAGGCTTCTGCTCTAAAAATTTGTTTATTGCTATTATATTGATAGTTTAAAATATAATGCGACGTGTGTTGCGCTTGTACATCTTGTTCAAACTTTAAAATGTCACTATTGGGGTTTTGATAAAAATCACCATAAGCTAAAGACAACTGACTTTTATTGGAAACTTTATAAGCCATTGAAGCTCTTGGTGACAGCGTTACCTCATCAAATAAAGCACTATGCTCTAAACGTACTCCTGCTTTTAATGCAAAATTTTTAGAGAATAAAATATCTGCTTCGGTAAATGCTGCGCTAATATTATTATTAAATCCGTAATCTACAGAAGGGTTTATAATGTCTTTATAGTTTTCATTAAAATCTGTAGCCATATATTCTGCACCAAAATTTAATTTAAAACGATTACTAAATCTATGTTTCAGTTTTAGCTTAGCATGAAAGGAATTTTGAGTGTCATTAATAGCAGTTTCCTCTATATTTATTTTGTCTTTAGCATGTGTATAACTCATTCCGGTTTGCAGTGTCCACGAATCGGTCAGCATTCCTTTGTAAGAACCATTAAAGTATAAATTATTGTTGTTTAATTTAAAGTGTACACCTTCTGAAGTATTTATATCTTCCTGAATCAATTCAAAATTACTAGCATCAAAAGCGGTATATAGCTTTAACATACCCTTATTTGTTTTCTGACGAAAAACGGCTTCTCCAGAGGCAGCTTCTACAGGTTTTATCCAATCATTTCTATCTTTAAAAAGGGCATTATAAGGTGCTAAATTTATATACGAAGCATTTACACTTAACGAGTTATTCTTCCATTTTTGGGTATTACCAAGAGCTGCACCAACAGTCATAATACTTATATCTGTTTTTTCTTGGTCTGGTTCTCCTGTAGTATTTAAAAGCAGCACGCTAGATAAAGCTTGACCATATTCTGCCGAATAGCCACCTGTTGAAAAGGTAATGCCATCAAACAAAAAAGGAGAATAGCGTCCGCGAGTGGGTGTATTATTAGCCGAAGGACTGTAAGGCGTAAAAACTTTAATACCATCAATAAAAATCTGTGTTTCATCTGCTTCACCACCACGAACAAAAAGTCTACCATCTTCTGCAACTGTTGTAGTTCCTGGAAGTGTTTGCAGCGCACCAACAAAATCGCCTAAAGCGCTTGCTGTTGTAACAACATCTAAAGGTTTTAAAGCGTTTACTTTAGAGTTATCTCCTGCAGAGAATGTTCCTGCTGAAAGAATTACAGCGTCTAAAGAGTTAACATCTTCACGAAGCTGGATTTTTAAATCATTCATATATGAAATATCACCAATCATGGTATAGGTTTCAAAACCTATAAAAGACACTACTAAGGTTTGGGTTCCCTTTGCTGTAGTTTTAAATAAGAATTCGCCTTTTTTATTTGTGGTACTACCATCATAAGTACCTTTTAAATACACATTAGCTTGTGGTATTGGATTGTTTTTAATGTCTGTAACAATTCCTTTTATGCTTTGTGCAGCAACTGTAAGACTTAATAAAAAAATAAAAACAAAGATTATTTTTTTCATAATATACTATTGGTTTTAATTGGTTGCCACAAATATGTAACACTTAGTAAATACTAAAAATTAAAACCTACCGAGTTGTAAAATAACACTACTGAGATGTAAAACATTAAAAATAAGTAGCTCTACGTATTTTTTTTAATAGATAAAATGTCTAATTTTAAAAAAACAATACAAGGCATGTCACAGATAAAAGGTCACGAAGATCCGCAGTTAATATCGTACCAACTTTTAAGGCAACTAGTTGGTTTATTTGGTATTATACTACCTATACTTTTAGTAGTTGGTGCTTTTTATTATGGCAATTGTGAAATTATACAAAGCTCTATAAGCGATTATTACCACACCAAAATGCGAAATATATTAGTTGGTGTTTTGTGTGCTGTAGCCTTGTTTATGTTTACCTATAAAGGCTATGATATAAGAGATAGTATTGCAGGAAATCTTGCTTGTGTATTTGCTGTTGGTGTCGCGTTTTTTCCTACAGGAGTAGATACGCTTTCTGCATGTGCAGAGCAGTGTATTGTTTATGATCCTTGGATTAAAACCGTACATTTTACTTTTGCAGGATTGTTTTTTGCGGTACTTATTTACTTTTCTTTATTTCTGTTTACAAAATCTAAAACACCAAAAGCAGCTATGGAAGCGCCTAAAAGGAAGCGAAATACCGTATTTCATATCTGCGGATATGTTATGATTGCTTGTATTGCTTTAATTGCGTTATACTTTTTTTATTTACAAGAAGCATATCCAGATTTACAAAAACTAAAACCTGTTTTTTGGTTAGAAAGTATTGCGCTTTGGGCATTTGGTATTTCCTGGATTACCAAAGGAGAACTAATTTTTGCCGATAAACATAAAAAAGAATAACTAAGTACTTTTAGCAACTATACTTTATGGTTTTATATAAATTTAATCATCTAACTTAAAAGTAATAGGAATAGAATAAGGCACATTAACTGGTTTGTTGCGCTGCATACCAGGAGTCATTTTTGGTAAAGCATCAATAATTCTATTAGCCTCTGTTTCTAAATATTTATCTGGACCACGAGTTCTAATATTACTAATATTGCCTTTACTATCTACAATAAACATAACATATACTTTTCCTTGCACACCTAACTCTTGTGCTTGAGTAGGATATTTAAATGTTTTTTTAACATGTGCTAGAACTTTATCGTTAAAGCATTTTTTTAGCTCGGCATTGGTTCCTGTACAACCAGGAAAAACAGGTACATTTTCAACTACAGCAAAGGCTACTTCTATTTCTTCCTCTACCTCTTCTACAACTACAACATCTTCAACCGCTACAACCTCTCTTTTTTCTATATATTCTTCCTGACTGGTTTCACTACTTTCAATAACTGTTTCTTCTACATCTTCTCTATCTTCAACAACGGTAATTATTTCTGGTGTTGCAAGTTCTACAGGTGGAGGTGGTGGAGGTGGCGTGTTTAAATTGGTAATAGGTATATCTTCTTCTATCTCCTGAACAATTTCTACATATTCTTTTTTTATTGCTTCTTTTTCATAGGTTTTTTGTTCAAAACCTTGCCAAGTAAGAAAAAGCATCAAGTTTATTCCTATAAGTACATATATGCTGCTATTTCTTCCAACTTCTATTTGTGGGTTTTTCTTTGGTTCCATAATAACATCCTTTTTTTATTCATTAAGTTACTATTTTTTTCAATGAAAAACTATGATAATTATCACTTTTTACACCCCATAAAACTGATAAACAATACATTACACAAACAAAACAAAACCCTATTTTAGGCTTATAAAATTAGTATTACAACATACTTTTGCAGAAGTTAAATAGCGATTAATCTATACTTTTAAGATTAATTTGAAGCGTTTTACTACATGCACAAAAAAAATATTAAAAAAAATTCCCGCGAAAGCGGGAATTAAGTGTTTTTTTAAATTCTTAAATAAGATTTCTGCCTAGACAGAAATTTAATTATCTAGAATAATTAGGAGATTCTTTAGTGATTGTTACATCATGCGGATGACTTTCATTAATTCCTGAAGCGGTAATTTTTACAAACTGTCCGTTTTCTTTTAAAGTTTCTATGTCTTTAGAACCACAATATCCCATTCCTGCACGCAAACCACCAACAAACTGATGAATGCTTTCAAAAAGGTCTCCTTTATAGGCTACACGACCAACAATTCCTTCTGGAACTAGTTTTTTAATATCGTCTTCAACATCTTGAAAATATCTATCTTTACTTCCTTTTTTCATTGCCTCTACAGATCCCATACCTCTATACGATTTGTATTTTCTTCCTTCGTATATAATAGTTTCTCCTGGAGATTCTTTTGTACCTGCAAGTAAAGAACCTAACATAACAGTATCTGCTCCTGCTGCAATAGCTTTTGGTATATCTCCTGTATAACGAATTCCACCATCTGCAATTACTGGTACACCAGAACCTTTTATTGCCGCAGCTACTTCTAATACTGCAGAAAATTGAGGAAACCCTACTCCTGCAACTACTCGAGTTGTACAAATAGAACCAGGACCAATACCAACTTTTACAGCATCTGCTCCTGCTTCTACCAAATATTTTGCTGCAGCTCCTGTTGCTATATTACCAACAATGACATCTAATTCTGGGAATTTCTTTTTTACTTCTTTTAAAACAGCAACCACACCTTTTGTATGTCCGTGAGCTGTATCAATAATAACAGCGTCTACACCAGATTTTACTAAAGCTTCTGTACGTTCTACAGCATCTGCAGTAACACCAAGAGCAGCAGCTACGCGCAATCTACCAAGACTATCTTTATTTGAAATTGGTTTTTGTGTAAGTTTTGTTATATCTCTAAAGGTGATTAAACCTGCTAGTTTATAATCTTCTTCAACAATAAGTAGTTTTTCTATTTTATGCTGATTTAAAATACCTTCAGCATCTTGTAGAGAAGTACCTACTGGAGCAGTTACCAGATTCTCACTAGTCATAACCTCAACAATTGGTCTTGAGTTATCTTTTTCAAAACGTAAATCTCTGTTGGTTACAATACCTTTTAAGGTACCGTTTTCATCTATAATTGGAATACCACCAATGCTATGCTCTGCCATATTTTGCTTGGCATCTAAAACTTTTGCATCTATAGTTAAGGTTACAGGATCTGTAATCATACCACTCTCGGCACGTTTTACTTTTCTAACCTCATTGGCTTGTTGCGCAATAGTCATATTTTTATGTAAAACACCAATTCCTCCTTCTCTAGCCATAGCAATTGCCATAGCGCTTTCTGTAACTGTATCCATAGCTGCAGAAACTATAGGAATATTTATAGTAATGTTACGAGTAAATTTTGTTTGAATTTTGACTTCGCGTGGTAGTATTTCGGAATATGCTGGAACTAAAAGTACATCATCGTACGTTAAACCTTCTCCTACAATTTTGTTGTTGTGTGCTGTCATGTTGCAATTAGAATTAATTGCATGCTAATATACGACAATAATTAGGATAAAAGTTTTAAGTTATAATTAAATTAACGATATCGTTTTTTACAATAGATTCTTAAAGTATGTATTGCATAATCATATCTATCTGTTGCATTAGAAATATTGCCTTGAAACCTAATTTCTTTTGTTACTATTAGGCTGTACAAACCTTTGCCTTTCACTATTTTACTAATGGTTTTCAAACTATTAGCATCTATAGATTTATAAAGAGACTCGATCCAATTATATTGTTCTTTAAACAAAATATTTTTATCCCATTGCAAAGCTTCTTTTCCTTTAATAATAATTTTAGAGAAAAATATTTTTTTCATTGGTACAAATGCGTGATTAAAAACGGTTTCACTACCTAGATAGGCATAGTTTTTTATGCTTTTTTTGGTGAAGATGTTATAAGGAAACGCTTTTATTAATTGTAATTTACTAGAAATAAAATGCGCCATTTTTGGCCATACTACTTCATGCCCTTTTTTATCTAATTCTTGGTAATACCATGCATAAAAGGCACGACGTTGTTGTATGGTTTGGTATTCTTGTGGTAACTTATTTTGAAGGTTGAATGCATTTGCTTTTTGCCAAACTCTGGTATTTTGTTTTCTATCTGTACGTAACCAATCTTTAGAAGCTAAAGTGTTTTTATTAGTAACATTTTTATATTCCTGAAGTGTTTTCCATTCTTTAGAAAATGCAGAATGAAAAATAAAACATATAAAAAAGAATAGTAATTGCTTCATATAGAATGTAAAATGAAGCTTAAAAATACTATAATTTAGGACAACGTTTACAATTAGACTTTCCTTTCTTTTTATACTTTTTACAGCATTTAGTTTTCTTGTTAACACTGCAACAAATAAAGCTTGTAGTTATTAAAACAGGTGCTATTTCTGGAGATATTTCGGCTTGCATTATTTTAATTTATTCTAAATAAATGCAAATTTATAAAAAAAAGACTCCGAAAAGGAATCTTTTATAATTTATTATCAAGTATTTAACTATCCTTTTTGCTGCGACGAAGCAATATCGTTTATATCGCGATCAAATAAGTAGTGTCCAGATTTATCTGCACCTATAATATTTAATTTATCTAATAAGGTTCTTGCCATTGCTTCTTCTTCTAACTGTTCTGTTACATACCATTGCATAAAATTATGCACGTTATAATCTTTATTTTGAAGACATTCAAAAATGACCTGATTAATTTTTTCGGTAACAAACATTTCACTTTCTAAAAATTTTTCAAAAAGTTCAATAATACCAGAAAAAGAGGCTATTGGTTTTTCTAAAGCAGGAACTTCTACCTTACCACTTCTTTCATTAACAAACTTTACTAGCTTTAACATATGAACACGTTCTTCATCCGATTGGCTGTAAAAAAAATCTGCAACACCATTAAAGCCATTAGCATCTGCCCAAGAAGCCATTGCTAAATATTGCATAGATGCTTGTGCTTCATATTTTATTTGGTCGTTTAGTAGTTTTTCTATAGTAGTATTCATAATATTTGTTTTGTCTTGTAAATAAAAATTTTTAAGTTGTACTCTATAAAATTATAGTATTTACAAGTAAGAACCAAAATACAACCTTTATAATATAGTTATAAAACATTTGAGGAAAAATGGAAAGTCTATTTAAAAAATTAAAGTTAATTGATTCCTTGGTGTTTGAATATGATATTGACCCAAAAGAATTTCAGAAAAAAATAAAACTGATTGTTGATGAAGAAACACCTATTTTATTAGACGAAATATATCGCTCAAAAATAATATTTTGCGGAAAAATAGGAGCTAATAAATTCTCTTTGAGAAAAAAAAGAAAGTTTATTAATCTGAATATTCAATCGTCTAATGCTGTTGGAATAATAAGTATGAAAAATCAGAAAACCAAACTAGAAGTGAAAATTTTCGGATATGATGAAATCTCAACACTTGCGATAATAATTGGACCAATATTATTTTTAATATTATTTTCTGTAATCATTATAAAAGAAGCTTATCCTGCATTAATATTATTTTTTCCAATAGCAACATTGATATTGATTTTCCCATATTACACTATGAAAAAAAATATGAAAATATTCCGAAATGAGTTAAAGGAGAATTTAAAATTTAAATAAAAACATATAAATTATTTTAATGATTGGAGAAATTATTGGAGAAACTATTTTCTATCTAATACTGAATACCATTGGTGGAACTATCAGATGGATTTATGGTTCAATTTGGAGATCTATATTTAACAAACCTAAATTTTCATTCAAAGAATATTTATACGGACCAAAAAAGTCCAAAGAATATTGGGACCAACATCTTACAATGAACAATGGAATTGTGGGATTTATTGTTATTATTGTGATAATAGCAGTGTTAGTATAAAAAATGTTTTACAACACCGCATATATTTTATTGCTAGGTTCTAGCCTACTTCCTAAAATCTTTGCAGATTTACTATTCGGTTTTTACGTGCTAAATTACGTGCTTAACTACGCAACTTTTCATACAATAAACCGTTAAAACTTAATGGTATTTAGAAAATATTTTTGTGGCTTCATTGTATGCACTTTCAAAAGACATAGCACTTAAATCATGTGCTTTTTTAGTAGTTAAATAAGAGAGTACTTTTTCGGTTGGCATATTACCTGTAAGTTCATCTTTTGCCATTGGGCAACCACCAAATCCTTGAATGGCACCATCAAATCTTCTGCATCCTGCTTTGTAAGCTGCGTCTACTTTTTCAAACCATGTAGTTGGAGTTGTGTGTAAATGTGCACCAAACTCTATTTTAGAATATTGCGGAATAAGATTAGAAAACAAATAGTCTATATTTTCTGGATTTGAGGTTCCTACAGTATCACTAAGCGACAGTATTTTTACTCCCATTTTGCTTAATCTTTCTGTCCACTCTCCTACTATATCTACATTCCAAGGATCTCCATAAGGATTTCCAAATCCCATAGAAATATACACTACCACTTCTTTATTATGTTTATGTGCTACCTCTAGTATATTTTGTAAAAGCAACACCGACTGTGCAATGGTTTTATGCGTATTACGCATTTGAAAGTTTTCTGAAATAGAAAAGGGATAGCCTAAATAATCAATTTCTGGATGTTGGCAAGCAGCTTCTGCTCCACGAAGATTAGCAACTATAGCCAATAATTTACTCTTAGTAGTGCTTAAATCTAATTGCGCTAAAACTTCAGCTGTATCTACCATTTGCGGAATGGCTTTTGGCGAAACAAAACTTCCAAAGTCAATAGTATCAAAACCTACACGCAATAAAGATTGAATGTATTGTATCTTTTGCTCTGTTGGTATAAACTGTTTTATACCTTGCATAGCATCACGAGGACATTCAATAACTTTAACGTGTTTGTTTTTCATATAGGTCAAAGATAAAAAAGATTCGTAGTAACGAAAACGATTTAGATTTTAAAGTAATATTAAAATAGCTATAGCAATAAAAACAACAATCTGCAACCATTTTAAAACTACTCCAGCATTAGTATTCTGTTTTAAATAATCTGAAATTAATCCTGCTAAAATGGCTATTAAAGAGAATACTACAAAAGACACAGTCATAAACACAGCACCTAAAACATAAAATTGTGTTACTGTATTCATGGTTTCACTAAATAAAAAACCAGGAAAAAATGCTAAGAAAAAAATAGACACTTTAGGGTTTAATACATTCATGATAAACCCTTGTTTATATAATTGTAATAAACTTTTTTTTGGAGCACTAGTATTACTAAAGGCTATTCTAGAATCGCCTTTAAAAACCTTATAAGCCAGATACAGTAAATATAAAGCACCTAAAAGTTTAATAGTAAAAAATAAATTATCATTGGCCTTTATTATTGCAGAAACTCCAAAAGCTACTAAAGTGGTGTGTACAATACAGCCTGTTATTAAGCCTGCTACAGTTGCTAACCCGTATTGTTTACCATTGGTAATACTTTGCATCAATACAAAAATATTATCTGGTCCAGGAGATAATGCTAAAGCAGCTGTTGCAAACACAAAGGAAAGTAACAAATCATAATTCATGCATTACATTTTTAAAATGGCCTCATTTATTTCTTTTATAAGTTTAGGTCCTTCATAAATAAAGCCTGTATAAATTTGTACTAGATCTGCTCCTGCTTCTATTTTCTCTAAAGCATCTTTTGCAGAATGAATTCCTCCTACTCCAATTATAGGGAAGGCTTTATTGCTTTTAGTTGCTAAATACTTAATGACTTTGGTAGATTTTTCATTAATTGGTTTTCCGCTCAAACCTCCATTTCCAATTTCTGCTAATCGTGCTTCACTTGCTTTTAACCCTGTTCTATCTGTAGATGTATTACTTGCAATTACACCATCTAAATTAGTTTCTGCAATAAGCTCGATTATTTCATCTAATTGTCCTTCATTTAAATCTGGAGCAATTTTTAGTAAAATTGGTTTTTGTGTTTCAAAGCTATTATTTGCTTTTTGCACAGCGCTAATTAATTCTAGTAAGTAATCTTTATCGTTTAATTTAGCATGACTACCAACATTTGGGCAACTAACATTAAGTACAAAATAATCAACATAAGGATGCAAACCATGAAAACACTCCAAATAATCTTTGGTATAATCTTCGGGTTTCGTTTGTGTATTTTTACCAATGTTTCCGCCAATAATAACTTTGCCTTTATTCTTTTTTAGTTGTTTAATGGCTGTTTCAAGACCTTCGTTATTAAAACCCATTCTATTAATAATTCCTTGATCCTCTTTTAAACGAAACAATCTTTGTTTAGGATTTCCTGCTTGTCCTTTAGGTGTAACGGTTCCTATTTCAATAAACCCAAAACCAAAATTTGACAATTCATTATATAGCACTGCATTTTTATCAAAACCTGCTGCTAATCCTACAGGATTTTTAAAGGTTAAACCAAAGAGTTTTCGCTCTAGTTTAGTATTTTCTACAGCATACATGCTTTTAAACAGACTGGAAAAGCCTGGAATTTTACACGTAAAACGAATTAAAGAAAAGGTGAAATGGTGAATTTTTTCGGGATCGAAAAGAAAAAATATTGGCCTTAGTAGTAATTTGTACATCTAGTAATGTTTGCACAAAAGTAATTCTAAAAAAAAAGATGAACAATTCAAAAGACAAAAAACTTAATAATTGTATTTTTACAACTTCAGAAAATTTATTAATAATTAAAAATATTCCCATGGTCATGGGATAATAAATATGATTTCTAAACAAGATATAATAAAACGCTTTGTAGGTTATGTAACTGTAGACACAGAGTCAGACCCAGAAAGCACTACAACACCAAGTACAGCAAAACAATGGGATTTAGCAAATGCTTTAGTTGAAGAACTTAAAGCCATTGGTATGCAAGATGTAACTATAGATGATAAAGCATACATCATGGCAACTTTACCTAGTAATATAGACCATGAAGTGCCAACTATTGGTTTTATTTCACATTTTGATACTACTCCAGATTTTACTGGAAAAGATGTAAAACCACAAATAATTGATAGTTATGATGGTAAAGACATTGTTTTAAATGAAGCTGAAAACATTGTACTTTCTCCAGATTATTTTGAAGATTTAATACAATATAAAGGACAAACGTTAATTACTACAGACGGAACAACGCTTCTTGGAGCAGATGATAAAGCAGGAATTACCGAAATTATTTCTGCTATGGAATATCTTATTCAAAATCCTGAAATTAAACACGGTAAAATTAGAGTTGGTTTTACTCCTGATGAAGAAATTGGTAGAGGAGCACACCATTTTGATGTTGAAAAATTTGGAGCAGATTGGGCCTATACCATGGATGGAAGTCAAATTGGCGAGTTAGAATACGAAAACTTTAATGCTGCCGGAGCTGTTGTAAAAGTAAAAGGTAAAATTGTACATCCTGGTTATGCAAAAGGTAAAATGATAAACTCTATGTATATAGCTACAGAGTTTATAAACTCATTACCAAGAATGGAAACTCCGGAGCACACTGAAGGTTATGAAGGCTTCTTTCATCTATATTCTATAAGTGGTGAAGTTGAAGAAACGGTTTTACAATACATAATTCGTGATCATGATAGAGAACATTTTGAAGCGCGAAAAGAAATGATGCAAAAACTAACCAATGAGTTAAATACGCAATATGGTCGTGAAGTAATTTCTATTGAAATTAAAGACCAATACTTTAACATGAAAGAAAAAGTAGAGCCTGTTATGCATATTGTAGATATTGCAGAAGAAGCGATGAAGCAACTAGATATTAAACCACTTATTAAAGCTATTCGTGGTGGTACAGACGGTTCGCAATTAAGTTATATGGGATTACCTTGCCCTAATATTTTTGCTGGTGGACACAATTTTCATGGTCGTTATGAGTATGTTCCTGTTGAAAGCATGATAAAAGCAACTGAAGTTATTTGCAAAATTGCTGAACTTACTGCGCTTAAAAAGTAAATCTTTAAATTAAAAAAAGCCATAACAACCCTGTTATGGCTTTTTTAGTTTATACTAAAGACTACTTTTAAGTATATTTTATTTTTTTTCTTCTTCTTCTGGTTTTATAAATTCTGACTGGTATTTTTCTAAAAATTGCTTTTGTCTTGCAATCATTTGTTGTGTTATTCTATCCATATCCATAAAATCTTTACCAAAATCACTTCCAAAAAAATCATCATTAAAAAACTGTTTACTAAAAAGAGAATCGTTAGTAAAAACATCTTCAAACCCTTGGTTTTTAAAGCCTGAAAAACTACTAAAGAATCTAGATTTAAAAGATTGTACTAAACTATCTCTATCTGCAGCTTTTAAATGGTCATACTTGTTATTAGAAGACCAAGAATAAATGCTATCATATCTAACTAAGTTTCCGTTTTCATCAAATTCTTTATCTACTTTCCAAGAACCTTGAGGTTTTTGTGCTATGTTATTTTTTTGATCTTTGGTATTTGTGTTTTGTTTTTCCTTTACTTGCCCATTACAACTAATGCTTAACATGGCTACAATGCACAATACAATATACTTTTTCATTTTTTAAAATTTTAAGTTATACATTATAAAGTTTACCTGACCTTATGTTTTAAAAAGCCCTCCTGTTTTGATGCATTTTATTAATTTATTTTGGTGAAATACTTCTACATTTCTTTTTCCATTAGTATACCAAACACATTGCAAATAGCAATTATTAGTAACCAGATCTAAAAGCGCATCTTTTTTTGAAATGTACTTAAGTACTTCCATTTTTGGAGCAGCATGTTTTCCTTTTAATTTCACCCAATCTCCTGGTTTAAATTTTCTTTGCATAACATTGTTGCTTTAATGGTTAAAATAAATTATAAGTATGAGGCTGAAAAAAAATCAGCCTCATACTCTGTACTTCAATTAAAACAACAATATTTTATGAAATTTTAATGCTTCTAGGAGGTTTTTGTTTAGCCTCTTCTTTTTTAGGTAAAAGAATGCTTAAAATGCCATCATTATAACTTGCTTTTATTTGATCTTCATTTACACTTTCAGGCAAGGTAAAAGTTCTTTTAAACGAAGAGTAGCCATACTCTCTACGTGTGTAGTTTACATTTTTTTGTTCTTTTTCTTCTTTTACCTCTGTAGAAATAGATAATTCTTGATTTTCCAGGTCTATTTTAAAATCTGATTTTTTTAAACCAGGAACAGCCATTTCTACCATAAAAGCATCTGCTGTTTCTTTAATATTTACTTTTGGTAAAGTAATACCTGTATTAAAATTAGAGGTAAATACAGATGGTAAATCTCTATTAAAAATATCCTCTAACCAATTAGAAATAGTAGGGAAGTTTGCATTTGAATTTGTGTTTGCTAAACTTCCGTTTTTAGGAACATTAACTAAATTGCTCATAATTACAAAATTTTAAATTAAACATTTTTTCAAATTTGAACCCTTAGAGATTCTGTTACATTATTTTCAAAAAAAATACCAAACTAAACAAAACTTGTTATTTGTTAAAATTGTATTAAAAACTTTATTTTTTATGCCATTTTTTCAGAATTACACCTATTTAAACACTTTAAAAATGTCATTTTTTCATTTTTTAAGTATCAATAATTCTGTTATAGATAGTATCGTGTTACTGGTACAAAAAAAGAGTCTGCCTTAATAATTAAGACAGACTCTTTTAATGTAAACCAAGTGTATATATTAAAAACTATAGGTTAAAACTCCTGCAAAATTTCTAGGATCTGTTTGGTTTATATACGTTGTTCTGTATGCATTATACCCAATTTTATTAAACACATTATTTAATAATAATCTTGCATTCCAGTGCTTATTAAATCTATAACCTGCTTGTGCATTAACCTGTGTATACGCATCTACATTAAAAGGTTCTTGATTAGGTACAATACCTTCATGTGTTACAGCTCCTGAGCTCCAGTCATTAACAGGTCTTTCTCCTGTATAGTATACTCCTGCTCCTAGAGATAATCCTTCTAACTGCTTTTTAAAACTATAATTAGCATATACATTAAAAGTATGTTTTGGTGTATTTAATGGTGAAGAACCATATACGTAAGAAGTATGTTCTTTATACTGTGCATCTATATAAGAATACCCAGTTATTACTTCTAAATTATCTAAAACACGTCCGCTAAGCTCTACTTCTACTCCTTTTCTTTCGTCATTACCTCCTTTTTGGTAATATCCTGTTGCTACCCAGTTTTCGTCATAAACAGGTAAATTAATGTCTTTATTATTAATTTTAAAGAAAGTAAAATTAAAACGCAAACGACTATCTAACCAATTGGTTTTAATTCCTGCTTCTAGTTGATCATAACGTTCATTCCCTAATTCTTCACCGTTAACATCTAAACGTGTTGCTGTTCTAGGGTAAGAACTGTTTGTGTATGATGCAAAAACATTTACGTTTTCAATAGGTGTTACTATTACCCCAAATAAAGGGTTAAAAGCATCACTTTCTGTAGTTTCTGTAGCTGCTATAGTTTGCGTTTTACTATATCTAAAACCTACAAATGTTTTAAAGTACTTATTAAAAGTAATAACGTCTTGTGCAACAAAACCTAATGCTTTAGATTTTGCTCCTGCTGTACTAGCATCACCAAAAGCTAAATCACTTGGTAATGTATGTGTATTGTTTGTAAATACATCTATACTATCTACAGTAGAAACACTTTGAGAAAAGGTACTATAATCTGTGGTTCTATAATCAAACCCAACTTGAAAAGTATGTGAAATACTTCCTGTTTTTACATCATCACCAATAACATCAAATTGTAAAACACTGTTATCATCACTTCTGGTAGAAACAGCATAACCTCTAGCTCTTTGGTTATAAATAGGATCTCCTAAATCATCACTAATCACACTACCTAAACTCGCTCCTTTATCATCTAAATCTAATTTAGATTTATAATAAGCAGCTTTTAAGGTTAATTTATTGGTTAATTCTCTATTAAATCGAATAGCATACGTGCTATTGGTAGTTAATGATTTATCATTTTCAAACCCTAGAAACTGATCTTCTGGTAAATCATAAATATTATTTTCATCATTTTCACCTAAATTTACTGTACCTACATCTGGAGTTCTACTATCTTCAAAATAATCCATTTCAAAAGTAACAGTAGTTTTATCATCTACTTTCCACTCTAATGAAGGATTAATATAAAAACGATCTGAAGAAATTCCGCTTCTATAACTATCTGCTCTTTCTAAAGCACCATCAATTCTAAAAGCAAGGTTTTCCTTTTTGGTAAGCGGACCAAACACATCAAAAGTAGTTCTTGCTTGCCCGAAACTACCACCTCTTAAAGAGACATTACCTCCATAATAGTACTTAGGTGTTTTGGTTACAATATTAATAACACCTCCAGGACTTCCTAAATCTGTTGCAACACCTTGTGTAATAGACGCTGCTCCTTTTAGTACCTGAATGTTATCTACACCTTGCATGTCTGTTAAAATACCTGTTCCTCTAAAATCGGAATGTACACGAACCCCATTTTTTAAAATTGGTATTCCTCTAAATCCACGAGAAGACATACTCTCTCTTTTGTTACCATAAGTAGCAAAAGTATACACACCAGGTACATTTTTTGTTGCATCAGAAATAGATAAATTACCCTGTTGTGTAATTAGCTTATCTGAAATAATAGATATACTCTGTATTTGCTCATAAGGTTCTAGAGGTAATCTGGTTAAAGCCTCAATTTTATCTGGATGCTTAAAACGGTTTCCAAAAACCTCTACTTCATCAATACTACCATCGTTTATTAGTTGTATTTCTATAAATTGTTGGCTTTTAGTATCAATTATTATTTGTTGTTCGGTTGTTTTATAACCAATAGAAGATATTACTAAAGTATAATTACCTGGCTGTAAAGCATTCATTATAAAAACACCATTTGCATCAGCAGAAACACCAGTACTTGTATTTTTAACAAGTATAGTAGCAAAAGGAACGTCTTCGTTATTTTCATTTACAATATGGCCTTCAAGTTTTGTTTGCGCAAAGGTAAACTGCACAAGTAAAGCAAAAAGAAAAAATAATTTATGATTCATGGTTTTATTATTTGGATTGATTTTAAATAAAGGCGCAAATATAAAACCCAAAACTTAAAAATCAAACTTTATTTAGACCAATTAAAAATAAAAAACACAACCATCCGAATATGAACACGTCTTCAATAAAAATAATATTGAAGAATATTTATGTAAATTTGTTTTAAACAATACAAAACAAAGCATGGCCAAAGTAAGTTCTGTTGAAGCATATATAGAAAGTAATAAGCATTTTGCAGAAGCATTACTTATGCTTAGAGAAATAGTTACAAAAACTAATCTGGAGGAATCTATAAAATGGTCTGCTCCTACCTATAGCTTAAAAGGAAAGAACATTTTAAGTATTGCTGCTTTTAAAAACCATTTTTGCCTTTGGTTTTTTCAGGGTGTATTTTTAAAAGATGAGCATAAACTATTAATGAATGCACAGGAAAAAACGAAAGCTTTACGACAAATGCGATTTTCATCTATTGAAGAAATAGAACCTCATATTATTTTAGACTATATAAAAGAAGCCATAGAAAATCAAAAATTAGGAAAAGAAATAAAGCCTGTAAAAACCACTAAAAAAGAGGTTATTATTCCTGCTGAATTAAAAGCGGTATTTAATGCTAATACAATACTTAAAGATGCTTTTAAAGCACTTTCTCCTGCTAAACAACGTGAATATTGCGAACATATAGCAACTGCTAAAAGAGAAGCTACAAAACAATCTAGAATAACTAAAATAACCCCTTTAATTATTAAAGGTGTTGGCTTACATGATAAGTATAAAAATTGTTAATTAGTTGTAAGTTGGCTGTAATTTGAAACCGCAAGAATATTGAGAAAAAGAAAGAAAATTTCACTAGGCATATTAGTAATTCTAGTAATCGGATTTTTTATACCTCAAAATTTAAAAATGCCAGTGCAAGGAGCAACAAAATATGACTATAATTCAAAATCATTTTGGTTTTATCCTTGGGGAAAATCTGTCACACACAAAGGAGTAGATATTTTTGCTAAAAAGGGAACAGGAATTAATTCTTCGGTTTCTGGTTTCGTTTTATATGCTGGAGAAATAGGTTTTGGAGGAAAATTTGTGTTGATACTTGGACCAAAATGGAGAGTACACTATTATGCGCATATGCATGAATTAAAAACGTCTTCTTTTTCTTTTGTCAACAGAAACTCAACAATAGGTACCGTTGGAACCAGTGGAAATGCTTCAGGAAAACCACCACACTTACACTACTCTATTTTAACAATGATTCCTTACGTTTGGAAAATAGATTCTGACAAACAAGGTTGGAAAAAAATGTTTTATTTAAACCCTATTGAATATTTAAAAAAATAAAAGACAAACTTAAAATGTGTGTAAAAAATGTTTAAAAAAGAAAAAGCTTCAAAGAAAAAATCTTTGAAGCTTTTTTATATAATGAAGTATGTAAAACTTACTTCTTTGTTTCTGTTGGTGATACGTTTAAGTTTTTACTTAGTTCCATAGAAATTGCAGAACGATCAAACTTTAACTTTCCAGCCATAGTTTCAATAACACAACTGTTATCTTTTTCGTTAAGCTCTGCTATTTTACCATGCAAACCACTTTTAGTAATTACTTTATCTCCACGTTTAAGTTCGCTAGCAAACTTTTTTTCTTGTTTTGCACGTTTCATTTGTGGTGCAATCATAAAAAAGTAAACTACAGCAAACATTGCTATAAACGGTAAAAATTGTCCTATTTCTCCCATTCTAATTAATCGTGGTTATGACCTTCGTGACCTGGTTGTGTACTTGATTTTACAGGAGCTGCTGCATTTACAGAACCTGCTGGTACACCTTGAGCACTTTTATTAACTGCTGCTGCTGCATTAGGATCTGCTTTTACAAAAGCTTTAATTTTAACAGTTTCTTTACCTGTTTCTGTATTAGCTGTTACAGTAATTGTTTTAGTAATAGCGTTTTTACCAGAACCATTATATTTTACAGTAAATTTACCAGATTCTCCTGGAGCTAAAGGCTCTTTAGACCAATCTTGAGGTACTGTACAACCACATGTACTTTTAATATTTGTGATTACTAAAGGTGCTTTACCTGTATTTTTATAAGTAAATACCGTTTCTACTGGAGTTTTAGCTTCAATTTCACCAAAATCATGTTCTTTTTTATCAAAACTTAAAACAGGAAAGTTTGTTGCACTTGCATCTCTTTCTGCTGCTTCTGCAACGTTTTGGTCATCAATTTTTTTTGAGGCATCTTCTTTACATGAAGTAAAAGCGATTAAGCAAAACGCGCTTAAACCTAATAATACTTTTTTCATAATTCTATTTTTATATTCTACAAAGTTATTTTGAGATGTAAATGTAATAAAATTTACATTTACAGCAATCCTCTACCTATTTTATTTAACTTTTTTTCTGATTCATATTCTTTAACTAATTTGTCAAGAACACCATTAATAAACACACTACTCTTAGGGGTTGAGTATTCTTTTGCAATTTCTAAATACTCATTAATGGTAACTTTTACAGGAATAGAAGAAAAGTTTAACATTTCGCAAATTCCCATTTGCAATAATATATAGTCTATACTTGCAATACGTTCTGCGTCCCAGTTTTTTGTTTTCCCGTCAATTTCGGCATTTAGTTTACTTTGATTTAAAATGGTTTTACTTAATAGATCTGTAGCAAACTTTTTATCCTCTTCGTCTTTATATAGACTAGGCACAAAGTGTGTAGGTTTTATATTGGTTTTTACCTTTTTTAATAATTTTAAAATGGCTGTATTTATTATAGGTAAATCATCTAACCAGGTTAAATTTTTATCTTCAATATACTCGTAAAGCTTTTGGTTAGGCGCAATAATTTCTTTAAAAACATCTACAACAAAATCTTTGTCTTCTTTAAAGGTTGATGTTTTTGTTTGCATGTATTCTGCATACAAATCACTAGCAAGTATTTCTCTGAAAAGAATATCTACATATTCATCATCTAACTGCCAGTTTGTAATTTTATAATTTTGAATATCTTCTTGAAGTGCTTCGTTATTTTTTAATAATAAAAATACTTCGTTGTGAATTAATTTCTTATTAGGATCTTTATCTTCTTTAGTAGCAAGAAGTTTTTTTTGTGTTTTTTCTATATTGATTTCTGCTTTTTTATGTACTTCAATGAGTAAGGACATTAAGAGCAAATACAGATGGTACATACCATCAATACTGTTAAGTAAAAACTTTTGGTCTTTACTAAAATCATCACTTTCACCTCCTTTAAAAGCATAAAGGATTTGCATAACTTTAATACGAATGTGTCTTCTATTAAGCATATAAAAAAGAACTTTATTTAAAAAAGGCGAAAGTAGTTACTTTCGCCTTGATATAATAGTATTTTGTTAAGAATTATTTAGAATTTTCATTCTTTCTTGTTTCAATTCTACTTTTAGCAATATTAAGAGCTGCTTGATTAGTAGTAATCTCATTAATTTCTGCATTAGCTAAAATTTCTAATGTAGTGTTGTAGATATTTTCGGTTTTACGAACAATTTCAGTTTTATCGTAACCTTCTAATTCTGCATATACATTAATAATTCCTCCTGCATTAATTAAAAAATCTGGTGCATAAACAATTCCTTTTTCTTGAAGAATTAAACCGTGTTTAGCTTCTTCTGCTAATTGGTTATTTGCTGCTCCAGCAATAACTTTAGCTTTTAGTTTATTAATTGTTTCGTCATTAATAGTTGCTCCTAAAGCACAAGGTGCGTAAATATCTACATCTTCGCTATAAATATCGTTTCCTGCGTAAATAGTTGCTCCGTATTTTGTACTAACTTCTTGTAAGCGTTCTTGGTTAATATCTGATATAATAACCTTTGCTCCTTCTTTTGTTAAATGATCAACTAAAGATTCACCAACGTGACCAATACCTTGAACAATTACTTTTTTACCATCAAGAACATCACTTCCAAATTTATATTTAGCAGCTGCTTTCATTCCCATATACACACCATATGCTGTAATAGGTGACGGATTTCCTGCTCCTCCTTTACTTTCAGATATACCAGTTACATAAGGAGTAACCTCATGCACTAAATCCATATCAGCAGTTTCCATACCAACATCTTCTGCAGTAATATACCTACCACTTAAAGAGTGTACAAATTCACCAAACTTTTTCATTAGTTCTGGTGTTTTTTGTGTTTTAGCATCTCCTATAATTACGGCTTTTCCTCCTCCAAGGTTTAATCCTGTAATTGCAGACTTAAAAGTCATACCACGAGAAAGTCTTAATACATCGTTTAAGGCTTCCCATTCATTATTATATTGCCACATTCTAGTACCTCCAAGTGCAGGACCTAATACTGTGTTATGAATACCAATAATTGCTTTTAAACCTGTATCTTTGTCGTTGCAAAAAACAATTTGCTCATGATTATCAAAAGAAAGTTGCCCAAAAACAGGGTCTACTTTTTTAAGATCTTTTGCGTTAATAACGTCTGAAACCATTTAATTTAAATTTAAAGTTAGGGTTGTTGTTTTGATAAATTCAAAAAAACACTATGCAAAATTAAACCAATATTCACATAAACGCAATATAAATGATGTTAAATTATGAAATTGATAAAAATTAAAAATAATCCTATTTCTGTAAATGAAAGAATTACAGCACTTAAATAAGTACTTTTTAAAATACAAATTTAGTTTAATCTTTGGTATATTAATAACTATAGCATCAAAGATTTTTTTACTTTATACACCTAGACTTATTAGAAAATCTATTAATGTAGTTGATGAATATAGAAAAGGAAACATTACAGATTTACAATTAGTAAAAGCAGCACTATTAGAAAACATTTTGTATATAATTGGTGCAGCCTTAATTACGGGAATTCTTACTTTTTTTATGCGTCAAACCATTATTAATGTTTCGCGTTATATTGAATATGATTTAAAAAACGAAGTATACCAACAGTACCAAAAACTATCTCTTAATTTTTACAAAAAAAATAGAACAGGAGATTTAATGAATAGAATTAGTGAAGATGTTACTAAAGTACGTATGTATGCAGGACCAGCAATTATGTACAGTATAAATACCATTACACTTTTTATAATTGTTATTAGTTCTATGTATAGTCAAGCGCCAAAATTAACTTTATACACACTTATACCTTTACCTATTCTATCTATAATTGTATTTAAAGTAAGTAAAGAAATACACAAACGCAGTACCATAGTGCAGCAGTATTTATCTAAACTATCTACTTTTACTCAAGAATCTTTTAGTGGTATTTCTATTATAAAAGCCTATAGTATGGAGCCACAAACGTTTCATAATTTTGATGTACTTTCTACTTCTAGCAAAGAGAAACAACTAAGTTTAGTTAAGGTACAAGCTTTATTTTTTCCTACCATGATATTACTTATAGGTATAAGTAACTTACTAGTAATTTATATTGGCGGACAGCAATATATTAATGGCGAAATTAAAAGTTTAGGTACTATTGCAGAATTTATTATTTATGTAAATATGCTAACATGGCCTGTTGCAACGGTTGGTTGGGTAACCTCTATAATACAGCAAGCTGAAGCATCACAAAAACGAATAAATCACTTTTTAACCATAGTGCCAGAAATACAAAACAAAGCCAGTAAACCTTCTATAATACAAGGAAACATTAGCTTTAAAAATGTTTCTTTTACCTATGACGACACCAATATTCAAGCCTTAAAAGATGTAAGTTTTACCTTAAAATCTGGAGAAACATTAGCTATTATTGGTAAAACAGGTTCTGGAAAATCTACTATTTTAGATTTAATAGGAAGGCTTTATGACATTAAATCAGGAGAGTTATTAATTGACAATACACCAATTGACCAAGTAAACCTTAACAATTTACGAGATAGTATTGGTTATGTGCCACAAGAAGCCTTTTTGTTTAGCGACTCTATTAATAACAATATTAAATTTGGTAAAGAAAATGCTTCAGATGAAGAAGTGATACAAGCTGCAAAATATGCACAAGTACACAAAAACATTATAGGCTTTAGTAAAGGATATGAAACCGTATTAGGCGAAAGAGGAATTACACTCTCTGGCGGACAAAAGCAACGTGTATCTATAGCAAGAGCCATACTTAAAGACCCAAAAATATTATTATTTGACGATTGTCTTTCTGCTGTAGACACAGAAACCGAAGAAAAAATACTTAAAAGCTTAAACAAACTATCTAAAGGAAAAACAACTATAATTGTTAGTCATAGAATTTCATCTGCTAAAAATGCAGACAAGATACTAGTTTTAGATGACGGAAAAATAGCACAAGAAGGCACACATGAAACACTTATAGAACAAGAAGGATACTATAAAAACCTATATCTAAAGCAATTATCTAAAAAAATGTAGTCGCTTTTATACATTTAAATTTACCAACAATATAGCATAAACCAATTATTTAAAAGATTTGTTACAATTAGTTGGTTGTTATCTATTTTTTTTTGATTTTTGAAAATCTATTAATTAAACTTAATATAAAAAACAACACTATGGATACCAATGGCATGATGGAGAAAGAGGAAATTTATTCTAAAGTATTAAGAGCAGGAAGACGCACTTATTTTTTTGATGTTAGAGCAACAAAGGCAGGAGATTATTACTTAACAGTTACAGAAAGTAAAAAATTTACTAATGATGATGGGTCTTTTCATTATAAAAAACATAAAATCTATATATACAAAGAAGATTTCTCTGAATTCAATAGCATTTTAGCAGAAATGACAGATTATATTATTGCAGAAAAAGGAGACGAAGTAATTAGCGAGCGTCACCAAAAAGACTTTAAAAAAGAATATCATACAGAAAGTAAAGATACTTCTGAAGTTTCTGAACCTGCAGAAAGCAGATTTACAGATATAGATTTTGATGATATTTAAAATCTAAAAAAATATTTAAAATTTAAACCGTTACTATTAGTAGCGGTTTTTTTTGTTAAACACCCTAACTCTTCTTCTTTTCTAACCATATTTCTCAATGGAACCGTAAACCGCTCCTCGCTTGAGCTGAAGAGAGGTGGATTTATTATTAATAAATTCGGAAAGTTTGACGAAAAATGCGAAGCTATTTTAAAAACACATTAACTATTCTTTCTTTAAAAACCATTTTAGTGTATGGTTTGTTGCGTGATCAAGTTACTAAGTTAGTAAATAAAAACCGAATAGAAAGTCCGCTAGGACTTATGTAAGCAGGCTAGAACCTAGCAATAAAATATATACATTGTTGGCAACTGGCTTTTATTTCGTTCTTTTTATCTTTGGTGGATTTTGTCGAGTATCAAAAACGTCAGCAATTTTTATAAATCCATTTTCCATATCCACAGAATAAATCAGTTTGTAGTTTTTGAATATTAAATATCTATAATGAATTTCTCTTTGTTTTAGTAATTCTTCTTCTTGTCCAATTAATGGTGTTTTTATCAAATTTTTAGGTTCGTTGATAATTCCTTTTAGAAGTTTTTTAGCAGTTTGTGGACTTGCTTTCTTCTCGTAATACTCGTAAATTTCGTCAAGTTGAGTTTCTGCAAATTCGGACCAAATAATTTTAAATGTCATTATTCGTACTTGGCTAAAAGCTCTGAACTGCTTTTAAATCGATTGTTTCGAAAGTCAGATTCCGATTTGTCAATTCTTTTATTCAGTTCATCTTGAGTCATAGGTTCGAATATTCGCTCGTCTGAAGTATTTTTTTCTTTTCTCAAAATATTTTCAAGACGTGAAATTGCCTCTTCACTTTGAAGTTTTAAAAATTCTTTTACAAATTCTATTTTTCGAGCTTCTATATTCATTTTATTCAGCTTTTTATCAAAGATACAAAATTATCAATTTAATCTTCTAATTTTCTTTAATTGACGAATTTCACAGCTTGTTGCCAAAAAAGGATTAACTAAGGCAAACTCCTCTTTTTTTCCATTTTAAAAGAAAATGAAAATCCCTTCTCCTCTTTGACTAAAGAAGAGAACTGTTTAAAAAGTAAAATTATAGACTATTTAAAAACTTAAGACTTTACATAAAACAAAGCCAAAGCGGAAATTACAATACCATACAAAGCGGTAACTTGCCAGCCAAATAAGACAGAAACAATACTTACAAGAATAAAAAACCACAAAGGAAACAAGGTAATATACAGAGCAAACCTAAAGGTTGCTACAAACTCAATTTCTTTAATTTTAGGTTTTGCATAGTACTTCCAAACTAAAAAAGGAGGTAAAAAATTTGCTAGCAGCACATATTTAAGAACTATTTTTAAATAATTAGTTTTAGATTTTTCATGTTTCTGGCAAGTTTCAAAATTTGAAGAAATACAATTATTTACTGCTTCCGGATTTAAAAAATTTACTGGAACTTCTTCTAATTTAGCAATAGTTTCCGCATAATTTTCAGAAGGAATATGTGTTGTTAATTTACAAATAGCCTGATACACATCTTCCTTTAATGTATTAATTGCTTTATTTTTATTTGTGGAAAGGTATTTTTTTGCTGCTATAGGTTTTCCAAAAAAAACGGAGGTACTATCTACAAAATCATCTGCTTTATTATAATTAATTCCTACAGGAATAATTTGTAAATCTGTTTCTGGATATTTCTCTAGAGTTTCAAAAACAATTCGTGTAAACCCTTTACTTAAGGGCCTAACGCTTCTATTAATATGATGATTTCCTTCGGGAAAAATAACCACAGCTTTATTTTGGTTTAAAACCTCTGTACACGTTGAAAATATAGAATTATTATTAGTAATACTGCTCCAACCATCTCTAATTCTGTACACAGGAAGCAATTGTAAACTACGTAAAAACTTACTAATTAATGGCTTATTAAAAACCGAAGCACGTGTTAAAAAGTAACAAAACCTACCTGATTTTGTTGCTATTAACAAAGGGTCTATTAATGCGTTTTGGTGGTTTGCCAGAAATAAAACAGGTTTGTTTTTTGGTACTCGCTCTACATTATGTACTTTAAATTGTTTATAATAACAAAATAGCCCAATGCTAAGATAGGTTTTAAAAAAATGTAGCCTGAGTTGTTTCACGAAGTTATTTTTTTGATTTTGAAGACCAGTATAAAGAAAGACATAAACCAGAAATAATATGCCAAATTCCCCAAAAGGCAGCAATTAAAGCCATTCCGCCAAGTCCGTTAAAAAAAGTAAAAATAAGTAATAAACCTAAACCTGAGTTTTGAATTCCGGTTTCTATGGCTAATGTTTTTTGGTTTTTAAAAGACAAACCTAAGGCTTTAGCCACAAAAAAACCTAAAGCAAGTGCTAAAATATTATGACTAATACCAATTAGTAAAACCTTATTAATATAGAGATTAAAAATATCTATATTGTTTGCAAAAGCAATGATAACAATAGTAACAAAAACCAAAATAGAAAAAGGTTTTAATATTTTAGAAAGCTTTTTTGCTGGTTGTGGAAATTTACTTTTTAAGGTCATTCCTAATACTAACGGAATACCTAAAATGAGTATTACCAATTTTGCTAATTCTAAAAAATTAATTTCTACGTTTTGTAATAGTTGTGCTGTTGGCTGGTATAAATTTCCGTAAAGCTGAAAATTTAATGGTGTTAACACCATTGCTAAAAAAGTTGCAAAAGCTGTTAAACTAACCGAAAGCGCTGTATTTCCTTTTGCTAGATGCGTCATAAAATTAGATATATTTCCGCCAGGACAAGCAGCAACCATCATCATACCAAGAGCAATACTAGCTTGTGGTTTTATAAGCAAAACAAATAAATAAGTAACTAAAGGTAAAAGCATAAATTGCAATACAATACCAAGTACAACCAATTTAGGTGCTTTAAATAATTGTTTAAAATCATTTACTGTTACACCAAGAGAAACACCAAACATTACCACTGCAAGTGCAATATTTAAAACCCAAAGATTAGTAGTATCAAAATTAATTTTTACTGCATCTAATTCTATCATATTTAAGCAACAGTAGTTCCGTTTTTTACTTTAATTTCAGGATTTAATAAAATTACATCTTTATTATTTACTGCACCTAGAACTAAGCATTCGCTCATAAATTTCCCTATTTGTTTTTTCTTAAAGTTTAAAACTGCAACAATTTGCCTGTTTAGTAAATCTTCTTTTTTATATAAAGTTGTTATTTGTGCCGAAGATTTTTTTATTCCTAAAGTACCAAAATCTATAGTAAGTTGGTAAGCTGGATTGTGTGCTTCAGGAAAATCATGCACTTCAATAATGGTTCCTACACGAAGATCTACTTTGGTAAAATCTTCAAAAGTTATGGATTGTTTCATGTTTGTTTAGTTAGTGAGGCTTAATATATTGATTTTTTTATAACGTAATGTAATATGCCAAAGGAAATACTTTCCGCCTTATTTTTCAAATTACTATTTCTATAGTTTTTTTAAAGCATTTTTTAAGAAAAAACCATTTAAACTACGGTTTATTCTTGTAGGAGAAATCTATTATTTAAAAAGTGTTTTATATAAATTGAAACTCCCTTTTTTATGAATTTTCATTCCTTTTTACTAACTTAATGGATTATTTTAAAACAAAATTATTATGGCAAATACACCTTCTAATATGCTTCCGTTAGGTACAAAAGCACCAAATTTTGAATTGTTAGATACGGTTTCTAACCAAAAAGTAAGCCTTCAGCAGTTAAAAGGAAAAGTAGCAACTGTTGTTATGTTTATATGTAATCATTGTCCGTTTGTTATTCATATTAACCCAACACTAGTGGCAATAGCAAATCAATATAAAGCTAAAGGGGTTTCATTTATAGCAATTTCAAGTAACGATGCTAAAAACTATCCGCAAGACGCTCCAGATAAAATGACTATTCATGCAAAGGAAAACGCATATCCTTTTCCGTATTTATATGACGAAACACAAAGGATTGCAAAAGCATATGATGCAGCATGCACACCAGACTTATATGTTTTTAATGCCGATTTAAACTTAGTTTACAGAGGACAAATAGACGACTCAAGACCAGGAAATGGCATTGCTGCTTCGGGATTAGATTTAAGTCATGCTTTAGATTGTGTAATAGATAAAACCGAAAATGTAAAATTTCAAAAACCAAGTATAGGTTGTAATATTAAGTGGAAAAATTAAAAATTATGGCACAATTTGAACTATCTAAAATACAGCATAACAACCAGGAACAAGTAAAAATTGATTTTGAATATAATTTTGAAGTAAAAGAGTATGTAAAGCAATTTCCGTTAGTAAAATGGAGTAATACGCATGGTGCTTATTATATTCCGTTTAGTAAAACAAATGTAAATAATTTGTATAAACATTTAAGGGCAAGACAACATGTGGTTGATTATAGTTTGTTGCTACAAGACGTTAATAAAACAATAAATAAGCCTGATACAAATAAGGAATTAAAAGCTTTAAAAGAAGATTATTTTGAGCCTATTAAAGGTTTTGTAAAGTGGATGCATCAAAAAAGGTATAGTTTAAATACCATACAAACGTATGAGTCTATGCTTATTGTGTTTTTTAAATTTCACAATACAAAACGTATAGAAAATATTACTAATGCAGATTTAATAGATTTTAATACCAATTATATTTTAGCAAACAATTATTCTTATACGTACCAAAACCAAATGGTAAATGCCGTGAAGCTGTTTTACAAGCAAACGCATAATATACATATTGATATAGAGACTTTAGACAGACCAAAAAAGAACAAGCGTTTGCCAGAGGTTTTAAGCTTAGACGAAGTAAAAGAAATATTATTTAGTGCCACTAATTTAAAACACAAAACTTTATTGTGTTTGCTATACTCATGCGGATTACGCATTGGTGAAGCTTTAAGTTTAAAGCTTACCTCTTTAGATCTGGAGCGTAGATTACTGCATGTTAAAGCAGGAAAAGGAAAAAAGGACCGATATGTACCTTTGTCTGTAACCATGATTACCCTTTTAAGAAAGTATTATAAAAGTTATAGACCCAAGGAGTTTTTGTTTGAAGGACAGTATGGCGGAGAATATTCGGCAGTAAGTTCAAGACAAGTTTTACGCAGAATAGTAAAACGAACCAATATTAAAAAGCACGTTACGTTACATACTTTAAGACATAGTTACGCGACACATTTATTAGAAAACGGAACTGATCTTAGGTTTATACAAACTCTTTTAGGGCATAACAGCCCAAAAACCACTATGATTTACACACATGTAAGCACGATAAGTTTAGAAAAAATAAAAAATCCTTTTGATGATTTTGAAATTTAATCTACATTTAAAAAATATAAACGATGTACGAATACATTGATTTACATCTCTTTTAGTTGTAAAACGATGTGTTTTATAAGTATATAAACTAGTTACCAAAAATAGCGTAACA
>NZ_JAHKPZ010000020.1 GCF_018860825.1 Lacinutrix sp. C3R15
AGTTTTTAACCGAATTCCTTAATTAACTCAATCCTATTTGCGAATTTATTGCTTGCCAAAACTATTTGCTTATTTGGAAAAAAGAATGGCAAAAAACCACTGTAAGTCTCGAACGAAAAAAGCTACATTTGGTAACAATGTATATATAAAATTGCTATATTGTGCTTAACCAAAGATTGTTGCGTATTTGCATGCTTCTGATTTTCCTTCGGAAAATCCTCGCGCGCAAACAACGCAACTTTCCATATACGAGAACGTTGGGCACAATTTAACCAAACATCAATGCACACGACAGAACAGGTTTTTAAAAATGGAATTGAGGAACATTTAGATTCTATTTTAAATGTGCTCGGATATAATAAAAGTGATGAATGGAAGGGGTTTGTAAAATACACATCCAAAAACAATTATCTGACTTTTGGTTTTGATTGGAATAGAAGTTACGAGTTTTCTTGTTCTCTTGGCTTTAACCAAAATTCTGAATTTGAATTTCCAATAAATACGGTTTTAGCCAAACTTGGAAAAAATCATACCAAATCTGAATTAGAATTTGGAACGGAACTGCCTGATAGGATTTTGGAATGGATTATAGACTTACAAAAGGATTTTCAACATTTCAATTTAGCCGAAATAAATTATAATAGTAAAATTATAGAGGAATTAGAACGTGAATTAACAATAGAAGCGGAAGAATATAATCGTAGTCTTCAATTTAATCAGCTCAAGAGTATTATCGACAAAGCTTGGGAGGAAAATAAATATGAACTATTTATCGAAAAAATCGAAAACTCGTTATCTGACTTTCCAAAATCCTATGCTCAAAAATTGTCGATTGCAAAAAAACGAGTGGAATAAAAACTGTGCCCAACAACGTGTAAAAATAATTGCTTGTGACTTGCCTACTTGGAAATTCCTGCGGAATTTCCAATGGTTCGGTTCATTTTTAGTAAGTTAGTTGCTTAAAAACGCAACTATCCTTACACGAACACGTTGCCACCAATTAGAGAAATGACGAAACAAGAAATTTACGAAAAAGCAAATAGTGTCATTGGAATTGGAGGAATGACAGGAAATGAACGTCTTTCTGCGAGTGGATTAATGAAGTTGTTTGATAAAGCGAAAAAACACGATAAGTATTTAGCCAGAACAATATTGCAAGCATTAAAATTTGATGAACTTTCAATAAGCCGAATTATTGGCTATTCAATAGATGCTTTGAAATATCCAAATGCTTGGGATTTTCCGAATCAAAACTCAAACGGAATTGAAAATGGAAATTACGCAACTTTGGAATACTCAAACCTAAACGAAATTGGAATGGGAGCACCTTTGAGTGGAATATGCAAACTCAAAACGAATGAATCAAAAGTAATTTTAATTAGCGAGAAATGTGGCGGACCTGCAATCTGGACAAGAAATGGACAGAAAACTGCAATTCCGATTTGGGATAAATCATTTTTTGGTGGAACATTTCAAAGAATTGGACTTTTAGATTTGGAAAAACAAACGCTGACTAAATACAAGAAAAAATTTCGAGTTTTGGATTTAAGGTCATTTAGCGGAGATTTAATTATAGGATTTGACAGTCCAATTCACAGAATGAAAAAAGTTGAATTTGATTATAAAAACGAACCGATTGAAACAGTTGTCGGAATAAAATAACTGGTGGCAACACCGTATAAACTTTATTGCTGGTTTTAGCTCACTTGGGAAATTTCTTCGGAATTTCGCCGTTCGTGTTTTATTTAGTAAATTCACTGCTTAACCAACGCAACAAAGCTTATACAACAACGTTATAAAAAATAGCTTGAAAATTGTAACTTTCAATAAACTGTTTTTTTTAAAACATAAATCATCGGATTTTTTTCTTACTCAAATCGCAATAAAATAATCACATATTCTGATCACTCAATTCTCGAACTGAATTGTTCACGCAACAAGTAACCCTAAAAAACTTTTCAGATTAATAGGAACATAATAAGTTATTTACGAAATTCAGTTC
>NZ_JAHKPZ010000016.1 GCF_018860825.1 Lacinutrix sp. C3R15
TCCATACACGAGAACGTTATGCACCATTATGAAAGAGGAACATTTTCAGCCAATAGACAAAAGCGGACTTGAAAGAATCAAGGAATTGTATTTCTCTTTAAGAATTATTGCAGATTGCAAATCATTAATTGAAAAAGGAAATTATTATCAAATTTCAATAGTCTATGGTCAACTTCGTAGCTTATTGACAGACCGAAGTAAAGGAATAACTCCCTTGTTATTTGATATTGCATCTCAATTAAATATGGATTTAGAACTTTTTCATATACCAGATACTTTTGAAAAAGATTTACCTGATTTAGTGGAAAATGTGACTATCAGATTTATTGACACACATTTTAGTATTGACAAAATTTCACCTAATCAAAAAAAAATATCCTTAAAAGATTTTCTAGACATTATTGTAGTTACTAATAAAAGTAAAAAATATGCTGTTAGAGAAATAATAAGTGAATTAGCCAACAAATATGGTGGCTCACATTATTCGCAGAAAACGAATATGCATTTATTAGAATTATTGTCGTTTAGCACCAATAATCAAACAATGCTTGACCAATTAATAATTCAGTTAGCGGATCTTGCATATCAGTTTGGTATTTATGTACTAAAAAATATTACTGATATTGAATTATTTATGCATTTATATTTAACTCCAAAGAAAATAAAAAGTGAAGTTTTTTTATTGGATTATAAGTTGCCATATAACCGGAATAGATTTTCAATTGTATTAAATCAAAAAAGGCTACACTTTAAAATTATTGATACTTTAGGTGTGTATTATCAAATTTCATCAAATTGCTTAATAGAATATAATATAATTCATCTTTTAAATATTAGTATTGAGACAACAAGTAATTTTAACACATCAATTAAAATTTACATTCAAGAAAACCTCGTGGGAGAATTATTATTAGAAAATCCAATCCTCCCATTTAATCAAATTCATAGTTATGAGTGTTTTATGAATAAAGCTGTTGATGGACAAAAACAAAAATACGAATTCGGATTATCAGAGTTTTTGGTCTATAATAAACTTCAGAATTACGTTCAAAAAAATCAACTATTTGAATTTTATTCTTCAAAAAAATACAATAATATATTTTGGCTTGAGGAAAATGAATTTGGACATAAAAAATCTGAAAAGCGTGATTTTGAAATGAGTAATGGATTTAAAAAAAAAGATATATAAAACGGTGCATAACAAAGAACTGAGTTAAAA
>NZ_JAHKPZ010000040.1 GCF_018860825.1 Lacinutrix sp. C3R15
ATAGGATTGAGTTAATTAAGGAATTCGGTTTAAAACTTAGATGTTAAAAACGCTCTTGTCGGTTCTGAGTGAAGTCCAGGAGATAGATTGGATGAAAATCCGCTTAGATTCTCGTAAGTAAGCAATGGACTTTAGCAAGCATTAAATTCGCAAGAAGGAGAGAAGGATTGAGTAAATTCCGAAATGCGTTTTAAATTCCGATTATAAACTGCTGTGTCAAATTGCTAAGGAAGTCAAAAACATGATTGGCAAAAAATCCGCGTATTGCTTTTTTTCACGTAATCTATTCTGCGTTATGTTCGGTTTAGGAGTTTGCTGTTACGCTATTTTTGGTAACGTTTATGTATAAGAATAGTTGCGGGTTTGTATGCGAGGATTTTCCGAAGGAAAATCAGACGTTACAAACACGCAACGACCTTTGATTTAGCACTAAACCGCAATTATTTTTATACGGTGTTAGCAAATGTTATTTATTCACTTTCAATGCGATACTTATATTTTCTGACGTCCTTTTTTCCAGTTTTATAATTTGTCATAATCTCCTTTTCCAAAAGTCCATCATTGTTATATTTATAAATCATTTCAGAGGTTTTTCTTAAATCCGATGTTATAGGAATAATTAAATCTCCTTTAAAGTCAGTTTCATAGACAGTTACTTTTGTTAAATATCCGTCTTTGTCATAAATTTTGTGCCTTATATTTAAAATTCCCTTTCTCTCGGAATATTCAGTTTCCGTATTTTCGGTTGGGTTTTTTGATTCGGCAAATCGGTAAACCGAAGTTTTTTCTCCGTTTCTAAAGTTTATTATTTCCGTAATTTCAGAATTTTGTTCGAACTCACTAATTACTTCTCTTTTTATTTCGTTTGTACTCGTTCCAACAACCTTTTTTGATAATTCTTCGCCTTTTGAGTTGTATGTGATAGAAGTCACAATTGTATCTCTATACATTCTACTGTATTCTTTAATCTCAATTGGTTTATTTTCTTGATTAAGATTCTCAACGTAACCTTTAATTTTTGGTGATGAAATAATGGTTAAAACTTCTTTAGAATTCTTTAGTTGCTCAAAGTTTTTGAATTTTGATATAAAAGCGTAAGCATTTGTGTTTTTTTTAAAATCTTCTGTTTCTAGATATTCTTGTTTGTAAAGTGTTTTGGTCAATGGATTTTGTTCATACACGTATGAGTAAATTGTCAAACCAGCATTTGAATTAAAGTCATACCTTTTTATAATTCTCCCATTAGCATCGTATTCGTTTGCATAAACAAATCGATGTGGTTCTTTCCATTTAAAAAAAGGCGGAATTTCGGTTTCTCGATAATCGAAAATAATCTTCCCATCATTATTGAATTCAAGAATTTTCTTTAGTTTCCCTTTTTCAGTTTGGATAACTTTATAACTCGATGATGGTGGATTTTTTAGCTTAAACTCTATGTTGTTAAAGGCAAATTGTCCGTGAACATTTTGAGAGATTAAAAATAGAAACAATAGTAATTTAAGATAGTTCATTTCGATTGCACGATGTTTGTTTTTAATATTTGCTAACGTTCTCGTGTATGGAAA
>NZ_JAHKPZ010000031.1 GCF_018860825.1 Lacinutrix sp. C3R15
AGCAATGGTTTCATTATCTGTACCATTACACTCTAGAGTTTCATTTGTAACAGAACAGTTTGATAAGTCTGGAGGTGTAGTGTCTTCTATAGTAAGTAAAGCAGAAGTAGTAGTAGTATTTCCGCAAGAGTCTGTAGCTGTAAAAGTTACTGTAGTAGATCCTGCAGCACCACATTGGTTTTCTGATACTCCACTATAATTATTAGTCCAAGTTATATCACAATCACCTACAACAGTTGCCCCACCAGCTGTTGCTAACCAATCATTTACAGCTGTAGTATTTCCTGATCCATCACATTCTACAGTAAGATTTGAAGCAGCACTATCAATTTCAAGAGAAGGAATAACAGATATTACTATTGGTTCTGTAATTGGATACGCAAGACAGGGAGCTTCTTGATAACCACTATTAAACTTTATAAAGAAAGGGCTTTGTGAAACAGCTCCAGTACCAGTCATTAAAGCACTTGCTAAAGTAATAACAGGATTACAGTTTGGAGGGTTAAAGGCTTCACAGTTTGTAGACGCTTGTACCTCAAAGGATAGTGAACCTAAAACATCACTAATACTTGTAGCTTCAGGTAAATCTCCAAAATTCCAAATAATACCTCCGTTATTACCAAAAGATGCATCATAATAAGGAACAGTTGTAGTACTAGCAGGAGCATTTACTTGATATTGAATACTACCAGGAACAAATAAGCCTGCATCAGGAATTGGGATTTGTATTAAAAAATCTTCGAGTGCTTCGTTACCGTTATTATAAATATCAATATCAAATTGTACAGTTTCTCCTGGATTAATAGTATATGGTTCTGTAACTGTATTATCACCAGCGATGTTATTTATATCAATTTGACCATCAATTGAAGGTACAAATGCATCAATAGCCATTGCAATATTAAAAATGATATAGGTGTCTTGAATGGAACCATACCTAAAACTAGTATTAGTTGCTCCATTATCAATGATATCATTATCAGTATTATCAATATAAAACATACTAATATCTAAACCAGTATTGTTTGTTAAGTTTGGGTTTCTAGCATTACCTCCAGTTTCAATCGAAGAATTAAAAAAGTTTAAAGTTGAATTTCCAGAATGCGATAAAGTTGTCCATTCGTCTATAGAAGGAATTACACTAGTATCTATAACACCATCATTATCTTTATCTTCCCATATTTCTAAATAATCTCCTGCAATTCCTCTATCACCTTCACCAGCAATAACACCAAGTTTAACATTTACAGGGCCATTTTCTATTGCATTAAAACCATTAACATCTAATTGATTACTTGTTGTTTGTGAGCCAACTAAATAAGCGTAACCATCAAAAACAGTAATATCTCTCCATTCCATTAAGTCATTTTCATAGACAACAACTAAGCCCCAACCACCATAATAACCAGTGGTACCACCATTTCCTGTAGAAACTTCTACGTTTCCTGTAAAATATTGACCTGTACCATTAGTTTTTACAATTTCTGTAACTTCAGCATAAGCTGCATACATATTATTGTCACCAGGAAAATAAATATCATTAACATCTGCTACAATATCTTGGTAACTTGTTTGATTAGCGTGTTTAAACTTTACACTTCGTTTATCTAAGGTTACATTTGAATTGGAGGTTCTACCTGTCCAATATAAACCTGCATAAATAATGTTAGAACAGTCAGGAATAGCTCCGTTTTCTGTGCTAAAATTTAAAGTTGCAGAGGAAGAATTAGATGTGCTAGCATCTCCATCAATATCTACAGCAACCATAGTGTTATTACTATTATTAGTATTAAGGCCATAGTTTTGAAGCATTAAATTGGTATTACCAATTAAGGTAAAATCACCTTTTATACTATAAACTGTTTGGCCAGGAGTTTCTGCTGCTGTTCTTTGTGTAAATGGAACTCTAACTTGACTATATAGTTCATTAAAACTAAAAAAGCACAAGCATATAATTACAATTGTTTTAATAAATGATTTGGTATGTGTTTTCATAGTCTGTATGTTAAGAAGCTAATTGTTTAGTGTAATACTGTTTTACGTTAACAGGTAAACAATCAAACTTTTGTAATTCACTATTATTTTTAATATCTATTTGATACCTAAAGTAGATATATTTTAAATTTCCAAATTGTTTTAAATTAGAACAGTCAATGGATTTAATATTAAAATTTGGTTTTAGAATATCAATGATTATCATTTCAACAGAACTAGAAAAATTTAAAGACTTGTTTAACCCTTCAATAGCATTGCTAGTAACACGAATTAATTTAATACCGTTTTCAGTATTATAAGTCTTAATTTTATTTTCTTCTAAATAAGCTACACCAACTTCAGCCTTTGTGGCTAAGTATTTAAAGTTTTCTAAATTATTAGTTTTCATTAACTGAGTATTTTCAAAATCTGAAAAATCTAGTTTAACTAATTCTTGGGTAAACGCTAATTGTGATGTAAGGGCTACAACAAATAATAAGATTACTTTTTTCATATTATAAAATCTTAATTTTTTATTTCAATAATTACACTGCTATTAACAATGTTTAAAATTAATTACATTTAAAAAGTTACTTTTAACTTTTGTATGTTTTTAAAAAATTAAAATAACCAAAATGTAAAATAATAATCTTTAGAGAGGGAAGTACATTATTTTTATAATGAGTATAGATTAAGTTCAATCATTAAATTTGGGTTATCAATTAATAGCTTATATAACAAATTAATAGTCTTTTTCTATTTTCATCAAATAAAAGTGTTGACTAACTTATAAATTCGACAAAATGAAAACCGCTTACATTTAATCGTACAAATGTATTAATTAAACGAATAATAAAATGAAAAAAATAACAATTATTAGACATGCAAAATCTTCTTGGAAATATCAAGTAATTGATTTTGAAAGACCTTTGAATGAGCGAGGTTTAGCAGATGCTGTTTTAGTTTCAACATATGCAAAAACTAAAATTTTTAAGCCCGATTTAATTCTTTCTAGCGATGCAAATAGAGCTAAAACAACAGCAGGAATTTTTATTAAAAACCTAGGTTTTCAAGAGGTTGCATTTCAGTTAAATAACAAGTTATATGATTTTGCTGGTGAAGACTTAATACATACTATAAAAAATTGTAGTCAGGATATAAATCATTTAATGCTTTTTGGTCATAATTATGCAATAACTTCTTTTGTAAACATCTATGGTTCTGTGTTATATGATAATATTCCTACTAGCGGATTGGTAAGTATAGAATTTGATATTGATAATTGGAAAAAATTAATACCAGGAAAAACAATTTTAAAAATTTTTCCTAAGGATTTAAAATAACTAAAATCTATTACCTTTTGAACTTAAATAAATTATTAATTAATTTATATTTGTTATAGAAAACACTACTAAATGACTAAGCCTGAAAAAATAGAAAACATATACATTAATAGAGAAGTTAGCTGGTTGCAATTTAATGCAAGAGTTTTGCAAGAGGCAGAAGATGAGGACGTTCCTTTAATTGAAAGACTACGATTTTTAGGTATTTTTTCTAATAATTTAGATGAGTTTTTTAAAGTACGTTATGCTACTGTAAAGCGTATTGTAGAAGCAGGAAAAGGTGGTAAAAGCGAACTTGGAGGTGTAAAAGCTAGTGCGTTGTTAGAAGAAATAACACAAATAGTTATTAAACAGCAAAGTGAAAGTTTAAAAATTTTAAATGTTATTCAGAAAAAGTTAGAATCTGAAAAAATATTTATTATTAATGAAACTCAAATTAATGAAGATCAGCATAAATTTATTAAAAATTACTTTATTCAAAAAGTAAGTCCAGCCCTTGTAACCATTGTGCTTAATGAATTTGTTAAATTACCAAATCTTAAAGATAGTGCTGCATATTTAGCAGTAAATATGGTATTAAAAAGTAATGAAAATCAATATGCTTTAATAGAAATATCTAAAGCTATGGATAGATTTGTTGTTTTACCTAAACAGGAAGACAAAAATTACATTATTATGGTAGACGATTTACTGCGTTATTGCCTTGATGATATCTTTAATATTTTTGATTATAAGAGCATCTCTGCACATATGATTAAAATCACCAGAGATGGTGAGTTAGATTTAGAAAGTGATTTAAGTAAAAGTTTTATTGAAAAAATATCAGACAGTGTTAAAGATAGACAAATTGGCGATCCTGTACGATTTGTATACGATAAAACAATAGACAAAAATACACTTCAATATTTCATGACTAAAATGGATATTGAAAACACAGATAGTATTATTCCTGGAGGTAGATATCATAACAGAAGAGATTATATGAGTTTTCCTAGCTTAGGAAGAAAAGACCTACTTTATGATGAAATTGAAGCGCTACCAATTAAAGGATTAAGTCTTGAAAAGAGTATTTTTAGCGAAATTGCTAAAAAAGATTATTTACTTTATGCTCCTTATCATACCTTTTCATATGTAGTTAAATTTTTACGTGAAGCAGCATTAGATCCTGCAGTAAAAACTATTAAAATAACTATTTATAGATTAGCTCAAATTTCACATGTTGCAAGTTCCCTAATAAATGCTGCTAAAAACGGTAAAAAAGTAACTGTATCTATTGAAATAAGAGCAAGGTTTGATGAACAAGCAAATATAGATTATGCAGAGCAAATGGAACAAGAAGGCATTAATCTTTTGTTTGGTGTTCCTGGTTTAAAAGTGCATAGTAAAATGTGCGTAATTGAACGTGAAGAAAAGAACAAAACTGTACGATATGGATTTATAAGTACAGGAAACTTTAATGAGTCTACAGCAAGAATTTATACAGATTACACACTATTTACATCTAACCAAAAAATACTAAAAGATATAAATAAAGTCTTTAGTTTTTTTGATACTAACTATCGTGTGTATAGATATAAACACATTATAAAATCACCACATTATACAAAATCTGCTTTCTTTAAATTAATAGATAAAGAAATACAAAATGTAAAAGAAGGAAAACCTGCATATATTAGGCTTAAAATGAATAGCATGTCTAGCTATAAAATGATAGATAAATTATACGAAGCTAGTAGAGCAGGTGTTAAAATTCAATTAATAATAAGAGGGCTTTGTTGTTTAATTCCAGGTCAAAAAGGAATGAGTGAAAATATAGAGGTTATTAGTATTATTGATAAGTTTTTAGAACATACAAGATTGTTAGTTTTTTGTAATAACAATAACCCAAAAGTATATATTTCTTCTGCAGACTGGATGACAAGAAATATAGAAAATAGAGTAGAAGTAAGCTGCCCAATTTATGATGAAGAAATAAAGCAAGAATTAATTGATACCTATAATATATGTTGGAATGATAATGTAAAAGCAAGAATATTAAACGAAAATCAAAACAATAAATACAAACGTAATAATAAACCAAAGGTTCGCGCTCAATTTGAAACTTACAATTATTACAAAAACAAACAATAAATGTTATCTATAAAAAAATATGCTGCAATAGATATAGGTTCTAATGCTGTAAGACTATTAATAGCAAATATTATAGAAGAAAAAGGAAAAGATCCACGATTTAAAAAAAGTTCATTAGTACGTGTGCCAATACGTTTAGGTGCAGATGTTTTTATAAAGCAAAAAATATCTAAAGAAAACACAAAACGTATGCTTGATACTATGCAAGCTTTTAAATTACTAATGCAATCGCATAAAGTAGAAAAATATAAAGCATGTGCAACTTCTGCAATGCGTGAAGCTGCAAATGGAGAAAAACTAAGCGCACTTATTTTAGAACAAACAGATTTAAAAATAGATATTATTGATGGAGAAGAAGAGGCTGCAATTATTGCTGCAACAGATTTACATGCATTTATAGATAAAAATAAAACCTATTTATATGTTGATGTAGGTGGTGGAAGTACAGAATTTACAATCATAAAAAACGGAGAATCTGTTACTTCAAGATCTTTTAAAATAGGTACAGTAAGACTATTAAATGATATAGTTAAAAAAGAAACTTGGTTTGAATTAGAAGCGTGGATTAAAGAAAAAACGTCTATTTATGATAAAATAGACCTTATAGGTTCTGGTGGTAACATTAATAAAATTTTTAAAATATCTGGTAAAGCAATGGGTAAACCATTAACTTATTTTTACTTAACCAGTTATTATAATATGCTACAAACTTACTCTTATGAAGAGCGTATTACAGAACTAAACCTAAATCAAGATAGAGCAGATGTAATTATTCCTGCTACAAGAATTTATTTGTCTGCTATGAAATGGAGTGGAGCAAAAGATTTATACGTACCAAAAATAGGATTAGCAGATGGTATTATAAAGAGCATGTATTATGATACTGTTTCTAGCAACATACAGTAAAAATTTGCTTTTTATCTTTTATATAGTTGAATTTTAGTATTTTAATTTATATTTATCCAACATATAATTAAATTTATATGCTAAACTAAATGATGAAGTTTATTTTATAAAACTTAAAAAAATACAATACTTCAAACCTTTATTAATACTATTATAAATATGAAAAAATCAATACTAATTATCACTCTTTTTTTTAGTTGTATGTACGGTTTTTCGCAAGAAAAAGATGTTCTTTATGGCGTAAGAGCAGGATTAAATATCTCTAACTTAGATTTTGATCCAGCACCAGAATTTACCAATGATCATAGAAATGGTTTTGCTTTTGGATTTTTTGGAGAATTTGAATTAAGTGATGCTATTTCACTTATGCCAGAATTACAGTTTTCTGCAGAAGGAGCTAAAGAAAAATCGATACGTTTAGATTATATTCAAGCACCAATTTTATTTAAATACAGAATTAGTGATAAGCTATTTGCTGGAGCAGGCCCATTAGTTGGAGTAAAAATTCATGAAGAAAATGATGGATTTAAAAACTTTGCCTTGTCTGGTATTATTGGAGGAGAATATATGATTACAAGTGAAATATTTGTTGATGTAAGATACAGTTATGGTTTTACTAATAAAATAGATAAAGAATCAGATTACACAGTAAAACAAACAAATATTCAATTTGGAATTGGTTATAAAATATAATTTTATTCTTTTATAAACATTTTTATTATTACATTCGCTACTTTAATTTTTTAATATTCAATTTATAATTATGAGAAAAAATTTACTTTTATTAACTTTATTGTTTGCAGGATTTTTTGTGCAAGCCCAAAATGTAACCTCTGGAGTTCGTGCTGCTTTAAATATTTCTAATTTAGATTTTGATCCAGACCCTACTTTTAGCAATACACATAGAAATGGTGTTGCCGTTGGTGCTTTTGTAGATTATGCGTTTTCTGAAAAATTATCTATAATGCCAGAATTAATGTTTTCTGCAGAAGGTGGTAAAGAAAGAAATTTAAGAGCAAATTATATACAATTACCTATTACATTACGTTTTCATATTGGTAACCTATCTATAGGTGTTGGACCACAAGCAAATTTAAAGATTTGGGATTATGAAGATGGTTATGAAACATTTACTTTTTCAGGAGTAGGAGGATTACAATATGATCTATTTGAAAACTTCTTTATAGATGCAAGATATAGCTACGGATTTACAGATATTTTAGATGATACTTCTGGAGATATGGAAGCTAAAAACTCAACGATTCAATTAGGTATTGGCTTAAAAATATAAGTAATACAAAGTAATAGTATAAAAAAAGCCTTCTAATTAATTGGAAGGCTTTTTTTGTTAACCATGTATGGTTTCACTTTTACTTAATTTTTTCATTATTTCTGCTTCAAAATCTAGTAAATCTTGCCATTTTTTATCTACTTCTTTTCGGTCTCCATATTGTCTAGCAAAACCTAAAAACATCGTATAATGGTTTGCTTCACTAACCATTAAATTTTTATAAAAAGTAGCTAGTTTTTTGTCTTCTAATTCTTCAGATAGTAACCTAAACCGTTCACAACTTCTAGCTTCAATTAAAGCAGCATAAAGCAACCTATGTACTAATTGCGTAGTTCTGCTTCCTCCTTTAGGAAAAAACTTTAAAAGTGCTATTACGTACTCATCTTTTCTGTCTCTACCTAATGTCCATCCTTTTTCAAGAATAAGATCATGTACCATTTTAAAATGGCTAATTTCTTCTTTTACTAAAGCTACCATTTCTTGTACCAACTCGGTATATTCTGGAAAGCTCACAATTAATGAAATTGCTGTACTTGTTGCTTTTTGCTCACAAAAAGCATGATCTGTAAGAATATCTTCTATATTCTTTTCTACAATATTTACCCAACGAGGATCTGTTGGTAGTTTTAGTCCTAACATATTAATTTACTTGTTCTATTTCTTCTATTGTATACTTACCTTTTGTATCAATAGTCATTTTGTTTAACATATAATAGTCTGTTTCAGGTTTAGCAAACATAATATAGATGCTAATGCTATTCTTTAAATTTTCCTTTTCATCTTGCAACCAAACGCCAGTTAAATTAGCTACTTTAAAATAATCTTTTAATGATTTGTCTAATTTTAAAAAGAATGATTTATCTATTCTTTCAGAAAAAATAATTTCACCATTTTTAGATACTTTTATATTTGAAATGGCATCTCTATAATAATGTTTGTTTTTAATAGTGCCTGTTTTAAAGGTATTTAAAACACTATTATTCATATCTGTATATGTTTTTATGTTTATTTTAAATCCATTACTTAAAGTAGTATCTGTAACTACTTCTGTATACTTTTCTGGAAAATATTTAATAGAACCGTTAAAAGTATTTAAAATAGTGCTATCTCTAAAATCTTGTTGTGCAGTTCTTTTTGCTTTATCACGTCCATCACAATTAATAAAAGATACACATAAAAAAAGGAGTACCATTAGTATTCTATTCATGTAATACATTTAAAACTATTAAAATATAAGTATTTATAGATAAATAATCTTAGGTTCTGTTTTAACCACACAGTGATTTAAATATCTAAATCAAAAGTTTTTCTTAGCAATTCAATGTTTGAATTTTTCTCCACTAGCTTTTCAAACTTATCTTGTGGAGTATAAGCGTACTTTTTCTCTAATTGTTCATTTACAGTAACTTCTAAATTTATATCGAAGTTATTAATTTTCTTTCTAATATAACCTAATAAAGGATATTGCTGTCTTTCAACTTCAATCTTATTGGTAGCATTTGGGTATTCTACATGTATGGTAGTTCCTTTAATTTTTGGTTTATCAATAGATAAAATAGAAGCTAGGTTAAATTGCCCTTTTTCTTCAATAAGCTTCACGTAAGTATACCAAGCGTCTATTACAGCTTCTTCGGTAAATGGGTCTTTAGGTAGGTCTTCTTCGTCATGAACAACTTCCATTTGTTTAATTTGGTGTTCTTTTTTTAATCGAATACTACGTAAAGATAATCCTGAAGAAGATTTTTTTCTAGCATTTAAAGGTATACTAGGTTGTTTTAAAATAGTAGGTTTTGGTGCAACAGGTTTTGGGCTATTTGGTGTTGCAGCATTATTTTCTTCCTTTTTAGAAAGTGTTTGCGTTTGCTTTGTTGGTTTTTGTACAGGAATTGGTGTTATTCCTTTTTTAGCAAAGTAAGACGCTGGAATTATGTAGTTTTTGCTATTTTTTTTTTCTCCATCAAAAGTGATAGAGGCAAGTTTCATTAAAGTTAGTTCAACGAGTAGTCGTTGGTTTTTACTGCTTTTATATTTTAAATCGCAATCGTTAGAGAGTTCTATAGCTTGTAATAAAAAGGGTTGCGATGCTTTTTTACTTTGTGCTAAATATTTTGCTTTGGTTTGTTCACCAACTTCTAAAAGCGCTACAGTCTGTTCGTTTTTACAAACCATTAAATCTCTAAAATGACTTGCTAAACCAGCAATGTAATGGTGACCATCAAATCCTTTAGATAAGGTATTGTTAAATTGTATTAGCAGTTCAGGAATTTTATTTTCAAGAATATAATCTGTACTTGTAAAATAAGTCTCGTAATCTAAAACGTTTAGGTTTTCTGTTACTGCTTGACGTGTTAATTTTTTACCAGCAAAACTTACAACACGATCAAATATAGAAAGCGCATCACGCATTGCTCCATCAGCTTTTTGTGCAATTATATGTAGCGCATCATCTTCTGCTTCTATACCTTGTTCTTGCGCTATATATTTTAAATATTCTTTAGCATCTGTAACGGTTATTCTTTTAAAATCGAATATTTGGCAACGAGATAGAATAGTTGGTATAATCTTATGTTTTTCTGTGGTAGCAAGAATAAATATACAATGCTTTGGTGGTTCTTCTAAAGTTTTTAAAAAGGCATTAAAAGCTGCTTGTGAGAGCATATGCACCTCATCAATAATATATACTTTATACTTACCCACTTGTGGTGGTATACGTACTTGATCTGTAAGAGTTCTAATATCTTCTACTGAGTTGTTAGAAGCTGCATCTAATTCAAAAATATTAAAAGCAAAATCTTCATCTGTTTCTGTACCATCACTATTTATCATTTTAGCAAGTATACGTGCACAAGTTGTTTTACCAACACCACGAGGACCTGTAAATAATAAAGCTTGGGCTAAGTGATTATTATCAATAGCATTTAGTAAAGTGTTTGTAATAGCTTGCTGACCAACAACATCTTTAAATGTTTGTGGTCTGTATTTTCTAGCTGATACTACAAAGTGTTCCAAATGATACTAAATATTACTGCATCTATTGATGCTAATTAATGAATGATATATTATATATAACAAAGTTAAAAATTAAGTGTAATATATAGAATATTGAATGCTAATTTTAATAGGAGTTATTAACATTTTTTAGTGTCTTTATTTATAAAGGATGGTGTTTTAGTATAAAATGTAGTAGTAGTATATACTTGTGGTAATTACTCTTTTTTTTAGTATTACGATAAATTTAGAATTTGGATTGTAGTTTTTAAATTTTGTTAATTGTACATTTGCGGTAAGTATTTCGCCTTATCGCTGTTTTAGTAATAAAATGGAGGAAAGTCCGAACACCATAGTGCAACATAGTGGTTAATGGCCACCAGTCGTGAGGCTAGGAAAAGTGCAACAGAAAGTATGTACAGGTAATGCTGTAGTGAAACCAGGTAAACTCTATGTGGTGCAATGTCATGTAAACTAATGCTTGAGCGTGCACGCGCGATGTTAGAGGGTAGGCAGCTAAAGTGTATTGGTAACAATGCACGTAGATAAATGATAAGGGCTTTTTCTTTATAGAAAGAGTACAGAATTCGGCTTATAGATATACTTCATCAAAAAAGCCCTTTGCTTTATGCTAAGGGCTTTATTTTTTAGTCAACATAATTTTTCTATACTTTACTTAGGTGAATATGCAAGATCTGGTCTCATTTCTGCTGTAGTACTTTCCATACGTGTAGCATAATTCATTAATTTTTTAAATACCTCAAAACGTTCTGGACCTAAAAGCTCTCTAGTTGCTTTACTTTTTTGAGCAGAATCTATATCATCTTTAGAGGAGATGGCAACCATGTAATAGTTTTGGCTTGTACCAAAGTCACTTTTATATATGCGATAATAAGATTTTGAACCTTTATCTGCATACATGGTTTTAATGGCTTTAATACCTTCTTTTATTTTTTTAGCATTTTCAGGTTTGTAGTAAATATATATATAGTCTCGATAGTTTTCACCTTCTTGGGTTTGTGTTATTCCATTTGGCATGTATGAGAGCTCTCTATCTAACATAACTACATAATCACTATGTGAATCATAACAAGTATCAAAGCGATCAAACATACTGTTCCATTTGTCACCCATTTTTTCTGCCATGTCTTTAAATGGGGTATTATCTATTTCTGCAAAATTTTCTATAGGTGTTACATACAAATAAACAAAATCTGATGTACTAACAGTTATCCAACTAGTTTGTGGATTGTTATCTACACATGCTTGGTTAAATTCTTTGGCAACTTCTTCGTATTCCCAAACCATGGAAGGTTTTACATTGTCTTGATGTACAAGATACATATCTTGTGCATTCGTGTAATTGGTTAATAATAGCAAGAATAATACTAAACCAATCGTTTTTTTTAAAGTTTTCATAATTTTTGGATTATTTAATTAATAGCTTATTAATAAAATTGAATACTCCTAAATTAGTGAAAAAAAACGTGAAAAAACAATAAGTCACTGGTAATCAGTGTTTTTACGTGAGAAAATAAATGCAGAATATTAACTATTCTGTTTCATCATTATTAGATATTTCAAAAAAACTAAACATATTTCCACCATAACCTTTAGAATGGGAGTAGTTAGGTAAATGAGAAAGATCTGTATGTTTAGAGTGCTCGACTATAAGTAAACCTTCTTCTTCTAATAAGTTATTTTGAAAAATTAATTCTGGAATTTTAGAAAATTCTTCAATAGAAAAATCATAAGGAGGATCTGCAAATATAATGGTATGTGGAGTAGTGGTTTTCTCTAAATATTTAAATACATCACTTTTTATAGTTTGTATTGGCATATTAAAGGATGCTGCAGTTTCGTTTATAAACTTAATACAACCAAAATTAGCGTCTACACTTGTAATATCACTGGTTCCTCTAGAAGCAAACTCATAGCTTATGTTTCCGCTTCCGCTAAATAAATCTAGAACAGAAATATCATCAAAATAATACTGATTATTTAAAATATTAAATAAAGATTCTTTGGCCATATCTGTAGTTGGCCTTATGGGTAATTTTTTTGGTGCAGTTATTCTTCTGCCTTTATAGGTACCTGAAATTATTCGCATTAAAAGCTATGCTTTAAAATATAATTATAATGTATTATCTCTTCTTCTTCGGTTATGTAATTGGTATTGGGTTTACCAAATTGTACATGTCTTATGTACTTAAATACTATATTATAAAGTGCATCATCTTCTACAATATCACCTAAAAGTAAAAGTTTTAATGTTTCTACATTTAGTTGTAATTGCTCTGCAGTAAATAAGATATAGTATATAAAATCTTCTTTAGTAATATACGTAAAAGTATTGTAAAGTATTAATTCCCCTTTATAGGTTACTACTATTTCAAAGTGATTTTTATTTACATGCACATACATTTTTTGATCCTGTGCATCTTTTTCTGCCAGAAGTATTTCTTCTATTAAAATGGTAGAATAGTGCTTGTATGCAAATGTGCCAAACTTGTCATATAAATAATTATTAATATTTATATAAGGTACATATACATTAATACTGTTATTTATTGCAATTTCATCATGTGCAATATAATCGGTTTGCAGAATTTTAGAATTAAATTTTAAGTAATCTGCAATGGCATCTTCATTAAATAAAGACTTTGGTATAAGTGTAGAAAGCTCATTTATATAAATTACATGAATGGTATTAAAATGGCCTTGAAATTCTGGAATGGTATCAAATATTGTTTTTAAATCGTGTAATACTTGATAAGGGGTTTGCTTTTGTGTAAAAGCAAAATGTTTGCAGCAGCTAATTATATTTGTATTTGATTTTAAAATACAAAAAGAAAGTCCATTCAAACTTATTTGAATGGACAATTCTTGGTTAGTTAGTGTTTTTTTTTGTTTACTCGCTATCGCCATAAGTTTTTGGCCAGTTACCACTAGTATTTACTTCGTTTAAAGATCCAACTCTAATTGCATCTCCATTAACACCATCTACAGAAACGGTTTCGTTTTCTTGTGCTAATAAGTCTTTATTTTGATCTGCTAAGATTACATTTTTAGATAGTTTAGCTTCAAAAACAGGAATTTTAGTTTCTCCTTCTTCTCCTAATAAGCCAGATTTCATTTCTATTTTTGCTCCTTCAATACTTGGTATATTCATCATAGATTTATATCTATCTGAATTTTTAAATAATGAATCTTTTACAGAAACATATCCTAAAGTATCTATAACCGTAATATCTTTCATGGTTTCAACACCACCAAAAAGTTTTGTTTTTTCTTCGTCTAAAACAGTTTCTACTCTACGTTGTGTAATTGTAAATTTAGCAGTATCAATAAATTTAATTAAATTATCAAAGTTAGGTGCAAAAGTTCCTGTTACTTGTCTGTGCGCTAATTGTGCATCTCTTACGTCAACCATTTTTTCAATAACAGCAGCGTAACGTTTTTGTTTTACTTTATTAAACTTAATAGGTTCATAAATAGAATTAAAAGTTTGATAACCTAAAAAGGCTATTAAAGCCCAAAGTGCTATCATTATAACAGGTCTTAATTTAGTTGGTATAAACTTATCTATAAGCCAAACCAACCCAATTGTTAAAAGTATTACTGCAACTGCAATTAATATTAAATTCATAGTATGATTAATTAATTTTTAATAAAGGTCTTTCGCAAATCTACAATTTTTTTTTAATCGTTAAAACCAAAGTGCATAAAAATCATTACTATATTTGATGAAATTTTATTCGATAGACCAAATTAATGAACGCATCTCAATTTTATTCCCTTATAAAACAGCAGTTTCCATTTAAACCAACGCCAAAACAAGATATTGTTTTATTGCAACTTTCTGAGTTTATTTTTTCAAAATCACCAAATGCGTTATATTTATTAAAAGGATATGCAGGAACAGGAAAAACCACCATTATTGGTACTATTGTTACGCATTTATGGAAAGCTAAAAAAAGCGCAGTGCTAATGGCACCAACGGGTCGTGCGGCAAAAGTAATCTCTAATTATGCTAAAAAGGAAGCCTTTACTATTCATAAAAAAATATACTTTCCTAAAAAAAATAAAGGAGGTGGAGTAAACTTTGTTTTACAACCAAATAAGCATAAAAACACCATTTTTATCGTTGATGAAGCTTCTATGATTTCAGATACTGCTAGTGATTCTAAACTTTATGAAAATGGTTCTTTATTAGATGATTTAATGCGTTATGTATATTCTGGGCATCAATGTAAACTATTATTAATAGGTGATACAGCACAATTACCTCCTGTAAAATTAGATATAAGTCCTGCTCTTGATGAAAACACTTTAAGTTTAAGTTATGATAAAGACGTTATTAAAATGGAGCTGGATGAAGTAGTACGTCAAGAACAAGATTCTGGTATTCTAGAAAATGCAACCATTTTACGTGAAGCTCTTTCTAGTGCTTTTGTAGAAACCTTTAAGTTTGAACTAAAATCCTTTAAAGATATTATTCGTCTTGTAGATGGTTATGAAATTATGGATGCTATTAATGATTCTTATAGTAACCTTGGTAATGAAGAAACAGCCATTATTGTTAGAAGCAACAAACGAGCAAACCTATATAACCAACAAATTAGAGAGCGTATTTTATTTAATGAAAACGAACTTTCTGCAGGTGATTATTTAATGGTAGTAAAAAATAATTATTATTGGCTTAAGCCTACAACCGAAGCTGGTTTTATAGCAAATGGAGATATTATTGAAATATTAGAAATATTCTCTATTCAAGAATTATATGGTTTTCGCTTTGCCGAAGTAAAAATACGAATGGTAGATTACCCAAAAATGAAACCTTTTGAAACCGTCTTACTTTTAGATACCATTACAGCAGAAACACCTTCTTTAGCTTATGAAGACTCTAACCGATTGTACCAAGAAGTGCAAAAAGATTTTGAAGATGAAACCAGTAACTATAAAAAGTTTTTAAAAATAAAACAGAATAAACACTTTAACGCTTTACAGGTAAAATTCTCTTATGCTATAACTTGCCATAAGTCACAAGGTGGACAATGGAATACCGTTTTTGTAGAACAGCCATACTTACCTAACGGTATTGATACAGATTATTTACGTTGGTTGTATACCGCAATTACTAGAGCTAAAGAAAAATTGTATCTTATCGGTTTTAAAGATGAGTTTTTTCAGGAAGCGTATTAAACCAGCTAGAAACAAACAACCAAAACAATAAAGTATATGACTACAGAAGCTGTTTTAAGTATATTTTTAGGCGTAGGACTTGCAGCATCTGTAGGTTTTAGAGTTTTTGTACCATTATTTGCATTAAGCTTAGCAGCACATTTTAATGTTTGGGAACTTAATGCATCTTGGCAATGGATTGGTAGTTTAGCAGCAGTACTAACCCTTGGTATTGCTACTGTAGTAGAGATTTTTGCGTATTATATTCCGTTAGTAGACAATCTATTAGATACTATAGCTGTGCCATTAGCAGCTATAGCAGGAACTGCAGTTATGGTTTCAACAGTTGCAGATTTAAGTCCTGTAATAACCTGGGCATTAGCTATAATAGCAGGAGGTGGTACAGCAGCAGCAGTTGCAGGAACCTCAAGTGTTACAAGGTTAGCATCTACAACTACAACAGCTGGAGTTGCAAATCCTGTAATTTCTACTTTAGAAACAGGTACTGCTATTACAATGTCTATTATTTCTTTAGTCCTTCCTGTTTTAGCCATAATACTTGTTATCATTATTCTCTTTATAATTTATAGGCTTTATAAAAAGTTTAAATCTACTAAGGCATAAAATCTATTTTAAATGTTATATTTTTGTATCAATATTATTATTGAATATGAAAATAATTTCCATGATTCCTGCACGTTATAGTGCATCTCGTTTTCCAGGTAAGCTTATGCAAGACCTAAATGGCAAAACGGTTATTCTTCGTACTTATGAAGCTACAAAGGCAACCAATTTATTTGATGATGTTTTTGTAGTAACAGATAGCGAAATCATTTTTAAAGAAATTACTAGTCATGGCGGAAAAGCAATCATGAGCATAAAAGAACATGAATGTGGTAGTGATAGAATTGCTGAAGCTGTTGAAAATTTAGATATTGATATTGTTGTAAATGTACAAGGTGATGAACCTTTTACAGAAGTAGCTTCGTTAAAAAAACTAATAGATGTTTTTAAAAAGGATACAGGCAAACAAGTAGATTTAGCTTCCTTAATGGTACATATTACAGACCAAGAAGAAATAAAAAATCCAAACACAGTAAAGGTAATTGTAGATCAAAATAACTTTGCTTTATACTTTTCACGTAGCCCAATTCCGTATCCAAGAGCAACAGATGTAGGAGCAAAATACTACAAACATAAAGGTGTTTATGCTTTTAGAAAAGAAGCATTACTAGATTTTTACAGATTGCCAATGCTACCATTAGAAGCTTCAGAAAAAATTGAATGCATTCGCTATTTAGAATATGGTAAACGTATAAAAATGGTAGAAACCAATGTGCAAGGAGTAGAAATAGATACACCTGAAGATTTAGAAAGAGCTAAAAAACTTTGGAAGTAATAGAAATTTCATTGTAAATGAAAAATTTAAAATAATTGAATAAAGAATACCAAAATATAAAAGTAATTGGCTTTGATGCAGACGATACACTTTGGGTAAACGAAACCTATTTTCGAGACGCAGAGTTAGAATTTGCAAAGCTTTTAGCAGGTTTTGAAACGGCTAATAAAGTAGATCAAGAACTCTTTAAAATGGAAATGAAGAATTTACCTTTGTATGGCTACGGAGTTAAAGGATTTGTTTTATCAATGGTAGAAATGGCTTTAGAATTATCTAACTACACCATTTCTAATAAAACGATAGAACAGATTTTAAACATAGGTAAACAGATGCTTAATGAGCCTGTAGAATTATTAGATGGCGTAGAAGAAACTTTAGAGGCATTATCTAAAAAATATAAACTAATTGTTGCTACAAAAGGCGATTTATTAGACCAAGAAAGAAAGTTAGAAAAGTCAGGATTACTAGATTATTTTCATCATATAGAAGTATTAAGTGATAAAAAAGAAGAAAATTATTCTAAATTATTAAACCATTTAGATATAAATCCTTCAGAATTTTTAATGGTAGGTAATTCTTTAAAATCAGATATATTACCATTAATAAATATTAAAGCACATGCTGTACATGTTCCTTTTCATACCACTTGGGCTCACGAACAAGTAACTGAAAAAGAAACCAATGGTAAAGCATATAAAACCGTAAAAAGTTTAAAAGAAGTTTTAGATCTATTATAGAATTTGAAAAAGATTAATTTAAAAACATGGAATAGAGCAGAGCAGTTTCAGCATTTTAATAAAATGTTTGATCCTTATTTTGGGGTTACTATTCCGTTTGATGTTACCAAGGCATATCAATTTTCTAAGGAGAATGAAATCAGTTTCTTTGGTAAATATTTACATGCTTGTATGCAAGCCATGAACAGTGTAGATAATTTAAAATATCGCATTATTGACAATGAAGTAGTGGCTTATGATATTATTCATGCATCTGCTACCATTATGCGAAAAGATAAAACCTTCGGATTTTCATTCATCCATTTTGATGAGAATTTAGATGTGTTTTTAAAGAATTTAGAATCTGAAAAATCAAGAATTGAATCCTCAACTAATTTGTTTCCAGAAAGAAATGGATTAGATTGCATACATTGTTCCGCATTACCTTGGTTAAATTTTTCAGGACATAAAGAACCGTTTTTCGGAGAAAAAGATTCTGTACCCAAAATTGCATTTAGTAAAGTAATTAGAGAAAATAAAAAGTTAAGCATGAATGTAGCAATCACTGTGAATCATACATTGGTAGATGGCTATCATGTTGGTTTATTTTCTGAAAAATTTCAATATTTTTTAAATCAGTAGGAATTAAAACAATAGTATTTCTATTTTTGTTAAACAATTATAATAAATGAGTTATAAAAATTACCCAATGGTGTCCAGAGTAGTTTATGGACGTGGAAGTTTTAATCAGTTAAATGATATTCTATCGCCTAAACGTAAAAACGTAAAAGCACCATTTATATTTTTAGTAGACGACGTATTTAAAGGTAAATCTTGGTTAACCTCTAGAATACCGCTGTCTTATGATGATAAATTATTGTACATCTCTGCAGAAGAAGAACCAAAAACATCACAAGTAGATGCATTGGTAGAGCAAATTATTCTTGACTATAAAGAAACGCCATCTGGTATTATAGGTATTGGTGGTGGTACGCTTTTAGATTTAGCAAAAGCTGTTGCTTTAATGCTTACAAATAAAGGAGAAGCTAAAGATTATCAAGGCTGGGACTTAATTAAAAATCCAGCAATTTACCATGTTGGTATACCTACAATTTCTGGAACAGGTGCAGAAGTATCTAGAACTACTATTTTAACAGGTCCTGTTAGAAAATTAGGAATAAATAGTGATTATACTCCATTTGATCAAGTTATATTAGATCCAGAATTAACTAAAGACGTACCAAAAGACCAGTGGTTTTATACAGGTATGGATTGTTTTGTACATTGTATAGAGTCTTTAAACGGAACCTATTTAAATGCATTTAGCCAAAGTTATGGTGAAAAAGCATTAGAGCTTTGTAAAGAAATTTTTCTTGAAGACACCTTAACAGAAAAAGAAGCTGCAGATAAATTAATGATGGCTTCTTGGCATGGAGGTATGAGTATAGCTTACTCTCAAGTAGGTGTTGCACACGCTATGAGTTATGGTTTAGGCTATTTGCTAGGCGTAAAACATGGTGTTGGTAACTGTATTGTTTTTGAACATCTTGAAGAATACTATCCAGAAGGTGTAGCAATGTATAAAGCTATGCGTAAAAAGCATGATATTAAAATTCCGCAAGGTATTTGTGCAGACTTAAGTGATAAAGAATTTGATATCATGATAGATGTTGCTTTAAGTTTAGAGCCTCTTTGGGAAAATGCTATTGGTAAAAACTGGAAAAAAACAATTACAAGAGATAAGCTTAAAGCTTTATATTTAAAAATGTAATTCCGTTTCTAATATGCTAACTATTATATACAAGTTTATATATTTTAAAATAATGAAATGGAAACTCATTGGCGAGTTTCCAAAAGATTTAAAAAAATATATTATTATAGCAGTACCACATACTAGTTGGCATGATTTTTATATTGGTTTGCTTATTCGAAGAATTACAAATACAAAAATTAATTTTTTAGGAAAAAAAGAGCTATTCTTATGGCCTTTTGGTTACTATTTTAGAGCAGTAGGAGGTACTGCTTTAGACAGAACTCCTGGTCAAAACAAAGTAGAAGCCATAGCCAAACTTTTTGAAACTAAAGAAGAATTACGATTAACATTAGCTCCAGAAGGTACTCGTAAAAAAGTATCTGAATGGAAAACAGGTTTTTATCATATTGCAAAAGCAGCAAACGTACCAATTGTTATGGTAACTTTTGATTTTGCCAATAAACAAAACAAAATTTCAAAACCCTTTTATCCTACAGATAATATAGAAGCAGATTTTGATTTTATGTATGCCTTTTTTAAAGGTGTAAAAGGCAAAATTCCTGAAAAATCTTTTAAATAAGCAGCTATTTTATTTATTCTTTTCTATTTAAATAGTGTAATTATTTCTTATTACATTTCTTCAAATTAACAGTAAATATTTCTGGTTTTACAAAGGTATTCCATTTTGTAAAACCTAAACAGCTTTTAATTGTTTGATTATTAGCTAATTATGTTTGTTTTTAATTTTGGTTTTATTACATTTGTAATCTTCCTAATACTAATGACTACTAGTATTTCCTAAAATACTACATATACTGATATTTCTTTTAGTGGCATTAATTTTTAAAACCATAAACCAATGGGAAAGAAAAAAACCACATCAAAAAAATCTGCTCCAGTAAAAAAGACAGTTTCTAAAAAACTATCTAAAGCAGAATTACAAAAGAAAGTTGAAACTCGAAAAAAAGAGCTTAGTAAAACCAAGTTTGTTACTGGTAAAAATTCCATTTTAACAGCACTTGAATCTGCTTCTTTTAGAAGTAAAAAATCCATTACAGATGCTGTAAAAAAGTGTAAGTACAAAGCAGTAGAACTTGCTCCAGCAGTAAGAATGATGTTTAAAGAAAGCGAAAACAAAGCAGTAAAACTATCAGAATCTTATGCAAAAACTATTAAAGAGCCAAAAGAGCACAGAGAGTTTTTTCAGGGTGTAGCACAAATGGATAAAAAAGAAAGACGTGCAGTAATTAAAGGCTACAGAAATGCAAACCAAGGTAGAGGTGTTGTACATGCTATGAGCCAATTACCAAGGCAACAATGCAGAACATTAATGCAAGATTTTGTATTTGATGATAAAGGTAAAAAAGATAAACAAGGTGTTAATGAAGTAATGGTATGGCTTCGAGATGCAGGAGCGCAAATGCGAAAAATTGAAGGTCATACTCCTGTTTTTCCAGATGGTGAAACAGACGATGCTGTTGTAGAGTTTTTTGAAGATGTTGCAGATGCAATTTCAGATGCAGTTACTGCAATTGTAGACGGAATTACAGAGTTTTTTACAGATTTAGCTGAAGCTATTGCAGATGTGATAAATTGGGTGGTTGAAGAAATAGCAAGTTTAGCCAGAGCTTTAGTAGAGGCAGGAAAACAAATTTGGGAAATCTTAAAAGCTGCAGCAGAATACACTTTTTCTGTGGTTAAAAAGTTTGTAGAAGCCATTCAGCTTATTGGAAAAACATTTATTGAAATTATGGAAGATGTTTTTGCTTTTGCTAAAGAAATAATAGAAGCTGTAATAAAAGCCATTGATCAATTAGGTGAAGTTTTTGCAGATTTATTAAAATGGCTCGCTACAAAAACCTACGAGTTTATAAAAGCTGGTGTTGAAGCTTTAATTAGTATTGGTAAAACCATTGGTAACATCTTAAATCAAGCACTTCAATTTGGTATAACACTTATTAGAAATACCGTTAGAGTACTCCTAGAAATAGGCGAAACTATAGGTTCTATACTAGTTACTTTAGTAACACGTCCTAGAGATTTACTAAACGAAGTTGTAAGAGCTTTTACCGAATTAGGAAACACTTTAGCAGACATTATTCAAGAAACAGTAGATGCTGCTGCAGACTTTGTAAAAGAGGTGGTTAGAGCTGCTGCTGCTATTGGTACGGCATTGGTAGAGTTTACAGATTTTGTAATTACTACCACAAAAGAATTGGCTACAAAAATTGTTGATGGTTTACTTGCTGCTGGTAGAACCTTATTAGAATTGGTGCAAACCATAGCAACTAAAAGTATTGCTGCTATTAAAAAAATTGTAGAAGCGGCTTTTGAGCTTGGTAAATCTATGGTAAACATTTTAAAAGATGTGTTTGAACTCACTGTAGACTTATTAAAAGAAACCATAAAAGCAATGTTAGAAATTGGTAGACAAATTGTAGAGTTTACTAAAGCCATGATAGAGTTTACCTATAAAAGTGCAGCAAGACTTATTGAGGCTGCTCTTGCAGCAGGAGCAACTATTGCAGAAATATTAGAATCTGTTATTGAAGAAACTTATTTTGTGTTTAGAAAAATAGTAAACGGCATCTTACAAGCATTAGGTCCTGTTGGTGATGTTTTTGAATGGTTAATAGAAAGAGGGGAAGATTTAGCATCAGAGTTATGGAGGCAAACCGTTCTGGCAATTCGATTTGTAAAAGAATCTATAACAGAAATTATGGATTGGGCTTTAGAGCAAGTTGATGCTATTTTTGATACAATTTTAGAACTTGTAGAAGACATAGGAAGCCGAATTTCAGAAGTTATTGATTGGGCAATTGCTGTAGGTGATGCTGCATTAGAGTTTTTAGGTGAAGCTACAGAAAGAATAGGTAATTCTATAGGTTATGTTCTTAATTATCTAGAAAATGATTTTATTCCAGGAATTAGAAAATTTGTTGAAGGTGCATTAAAAGCTGCTTCAGCATTAGCAGGTTTAATTGCTTGGGTTGCTAATAAAACCTTTGAAATCATGAAAGAAGTGGTTTTAGGAGCCTTAGCCGCAGGAATTATATTAGCTACTTTATTAACCGAAATCATGTTACATCCAGACCAAGCTTTAGATAATTTTATTGCTGCTGCAAGAGATATAGGTAATACTATACAAGATATTTATACAGCAGTTCAAGATACAGGAGAAGAGTTTTTAGAAGAAGTAACGCAAACACTTCGTGAGATAGGAGAATCTGTAGAAGAAATGCTTGAAGCTGTATTTGAAGTAGGTGCAGGAATGCTAGGAGCAACAATCTCTGTGTTATTCGAAATGCTTGGTACATATAGAAATTTAACAGCAGAAGAAATAGCAGATGGCCAATTTGTTTTTGGTGATGCTATTGATTGGAATAATACATTTATTGCAAAAGAAGGTCCATTAAACGATATTGTTTTTGGTATTCAAGATTTCTTTACCGGAAATCCAGATTCACGTGCATTTGTAACAGGTAATTTAATCAACTTTGATGTAGATGATAACTTTAGCAGAGGTACATTAATTCATGAATTAACCCACGTTTGGCAAAACCAAAATGTTGGTCCTGTATATTTAGCACATGCTATTGGAGCACAAATAGGTTCTGGTTATAACTATGGATATAATGAAGGTGTAGCAGATGTAACTATAACTATTCCTAATGCTTTTTATACTCCTGTAGGTACACCTCCTTCAAGAAATATGAGTAATGTTTCTGAAGGTTTTTGGACAGGAGAGGGAGGAGAGACTGTTTTAGAAAATGCTGCTTCTTTTAGTGATTTTAATGGCGAGCAGCAAGGTCAGGTTTTAATGCAATATTTTGTTAGAGCTCGTTTATTAGGTCAAACAGGAACAGATATTAATAGATTTCAACCCTTTGTAGATGAAGTTAAAACAGCAGCATAAAACAATATTAATTGTAAAACCAAAGTTTTCTTCCGATATCCACTCGGAAGAAAACTTTCTCTTGCTTAAAAACAGTTACCAAAAACATTGTATTGATGTACAGGTTATAGAGTATGATGTACTTCCTGAGTATACTAAAATTCAGAGTCAAGTAAAAAATCAAGACGCTGTTTTATTAATTGGTGATGCAAAATGTTATCCAAAAAATGCATTAAAATACCCATTTATTAAAACTATTGAAAATAAGAAAATACCTATTTCTTGGCTTCCTTTTAGAAATAGTAAAGATTTACTAACCTTTACTAAAACAGTATATCAAGTACATAGCAGAAAACAAGATCATTGTGCTATAGCACTATTATCACAAAGGCATCCTAGATTTACTAGAATTGTTGATAGAATGGCAACTATTTTAAAAACACCTAATGTATTACCATACAAATGGAGTAGTGATTTGCTGTTAAGAGAAAACATGATTGAAGGTCTTGAAAATGGGCTCGGATTAGCTACTTATTTTGGGCATGGAAGACCTATTGGTTGGGTAGGTTATTATGGTTTACGTTCGCATCATTTTGATACGGAAAACGCAAAACCTATTGGAGCATTACTTTCATTATGTTGTAAAACAGCTAGCAGAAAAAATACTTCAGTTTCCTTTTGTGAGCAATTGGTTTTAGATGGAAAAACAGCTGTTGCGTTTGGTGCTGTTGATAGTACGTTGCATACAGATAATACAAGATGGTCTGTTGGTATTACCAAAGCATTATTAAATGGAGCTAGTACTATTGCAGAATTAATAATAGAGGCTAGCCCTAAAAACGTATCGGCATATACACATTATAGGTTAATTGGTGATCCTTTAGCTCCAATTTATTCTTCTAATGAAGCCGCATTATTTGCTAATAACGTAAAAATATATCCATGAAAAACACAATAATAAATACTATTTTATTGCATTTTAAAGATGTAAAACCCAAGCTTAAAATAGCGTCTAATGATGCTCATTTTAAACAGGAATTAGGTGTAGATTCTTTAGATATGGCAGAGTTTATAGCTAGAATTGAACAAGAATATAGAATTGAAATTCCAGATGCAGATTGGCCACAAATAGCTACTGTAAATTTACTGGCAGAATATATACGTAATGCAGGTAACTAATAAAATAGCAGTTACTGGATTAGGTGTAGTTTGTGCAATAGCTAATACTATAAATGATTTTTGGAACGCTTTACAAACAGAAAATTCTAGCATTAAAAATTGGGATGATTTAAAACATGCAGATTTTAAATATATACATGCTTGCCGCGTAACAGATTTTGAATGTGATCCCTTGCATCGAGGGTTTCATTTTTCTGTTGCAGCCATAGAACAAGCTATAACACAGGCTAATTGCAAATCTACCCAAAAATGGGGATTATTTTTAGGAACTACTATGGGAGAGAGTGCTGCTTTTGAAGCTATGGCAGAAAAAAGGCAAACCTTAAATCCTGAAGAATATACGGGTTTTGGTATTTGTAAACGTTTGGTCAAAAAATATCCTAAAATAAAGATATTTCAATGTTTTGCTACAGCTTGCGCTGCTGGTAATTATGCGTTAAAAGCAGGAATAGAAGCATTACAAAAAGATGAAGTTTCTATTGCTATAGTTGGAGGAGTAGATCCTTTTTCAAGAATTGCTATGACAGGTTTTAGTAGAAGCAGAGCCATGAGTGCTTCAGGAATTTGTAAACCTTTTGATGTACATAGAGATGGTATGGTTTTAGGAGAAGGAGCAGGTTTTCTTGTACTTGAAAAAGTACAAAACGCAACCCAAAGAAATGCTAATATTCTTGCTGTTTTAGAAGATTGTGCTTTGTCTTGTGATGCTTATCATCCTACTGCTCCAAAACCAGATTCTTCTGGTATTATAGATTGCTTTACGCAACTATTAAATAAAAATAATTTAAATCCTACTGAAATAGATTGGATTTCTGCTCATGGAACAGGAACTAAACTTTCTGACCAATCGGAAGCACAAGCAATAGCAAAAGTGTTTACAACACATAAACCTTATGTTTCTAGTATAAAACCCAAAATAGGGCATACATTAGGTGCAGCAACAGCTATTGAAGCTATTGTTTCTGTATTATCTATACAACACCAAACCATTCCGCATACCATAAATTATAAAGACGCAGAGTTTGATATTCTTATTCCGAAAAAACCTGTTTTAACAAAAGTAAATAAGGTTTTAAATTGTGGTTATGCCTTTGGAGGTTTAAACTCTATAACACTATTTTCATCATGGAATTAAAATGGAATACATTTGAAACCATAGGTGATTCTGAAGCAGATATAGCAGCACAGTTTGTTACTTTTATTAAAGCTAAAAAGAATTTAAAGTTTTATAAAAACCAATCTGCTGTGTATTTTATTTCTACTAATGCAGGAAACTTTTCATCTATAGCATTTTGGGAAAATGCTTTAAAACATAGCCCCAGATTTGCTAATCCAGGTATTTTTCCTTGGACACTAGCAAATGCTACGTCTGGTTATATTGCTAGGCAATTTGGTATTACAGGACCTAATTATACCATTATTGAACCTTGTTTAAATAGAGAACAGTTAATTTCTAATTACAAAACAGATAAATTAAAGTACCAACTTAAAAATGCAATTTGTGTACAATGGGAAATAAAAGTTGTAAAGAACCTACTTTCTGTACTGGCAAAATGGACTATTTTGCAATAAGAATTTAAAAATTACAAAATACTGTTACCTGTAAGGAAGTTAAAATAATTAATGTTCACTTTGATTTTTTTAATACTACTAAACAGACTTTTATAGCATATCTTTTTTTGTATTGCCATTTGTTTTTGGCATCATTTTTGAAATTATAATTGGTGTAGCAACTAATGAAACATAAAGTAAACTTTAAGTCCCTAAAAAGAAACATTAGCTTCTACTTACAAAAGCTACTTTAATGGTAATTAAAGTAGCTTTTTTTAATTCACTTCTGGTTCTACTTTAAAGTTTTTCATATCGTTTAAAGGTTCTAAAACATTATAGTCTGCCCAAATAGCAGCATCATAGGTTTTAGGGTTTTCATAATCTATTTTAGTTTTTTCTGTAAAGCCATTATAATCATTAGCCTGTATCTCTTTTTTAGAAAGAATTAAAAGTTCAGATTTTCCTTTAAAAGTTCCTTCAATTTTAAAGTTAAAAGCTACTTTATTTCTAGAATTATCATTTTCTATAAATTTAATAGGTCTGTTAACATAAAAATATCTATCTATTTGTTTGTTTATATAACTTGGGTAGTAATAATTATCTGAAGCTTTTTTATAAACTACAATACCTTTTTGGTTTTTTTCAATGTACTTAATACCAAACAAAAGTCTTAAATTTAGTTTATCACCAACTCTGTTTTCATAAAAGGTATAGTCTGCTCTAATTACTGCAAAAGTTTCATTAGATACATACATGGTTCCTGTGTATAAGGCAGAAGATCTTTTAGGTTTAAAATCTATAATATAAACCATTTCATTGTCTAAAAAAGTAACATCTTTAAGTGTGTATTTGTATTTATTAGTATTTTTTACAAAGTCTAAACTAGCATCTGGATTTGCAAAATTACTATTGCTAATTAGGTTAAAACTTTCGTTTTTAGCATGCCGTAATGTATTAATAGTATCTTGTCTTTTTTTTATTTCTTCTTTATTTAATGAGGCAGAATCTGTTACTTTAAAAAAACCAGATTTAACAGTATACACCTTGTCTTTATCTAGATGTTTCATAACTATTTCTTGTCCGCGTTCTGCAAGACTTTCCATAGATTGATTGTTTTTTTCATCACGTAAACTAATAGCTTTTTCAACTTCAAGTTTTGCTTTTTCTTTATTTAGTACCTTTAAGTTACCAACAAAATCTGTGTATTGTTTTGATTTGTTATTTACTAAAGAAGTTTCTAATTTATCAAAATCATCATTAAAAGCTTGTAGTTGTTTTCTTTTAAAACCAGTAGATTTTTTAATTTCAAAATCGGCATTATCCCCAATAATATAATCGGTTTTTCTACTAAATATTTTAAATTCAGTTAAATCTAATCTGTAATTGTTTTTAATATTACTTTTAGTATAGTACATTATAGAGTCTACAGATAAAGCGGTATGGTTTAAAAACACTTCAGAAAGTTCATTTATTTTTTCGGATAAAACATATTCTTTAGAAGTGAAATTTTTAAGTAAAAATGCGTTTTTTTCAAAACCTAAACAGGAAATAGTTACAGAATCTGTTTCTTTAAAACCTTTGGTGTCTATTGAAAAATTACCTTCTTCATTAGAGATTACTCCATATTCATCACCAATTTGAATGGTTGCAAAAGGCACAGTTTCATTGCTGTTAGAAGTTATGGTACCAGAGATAATTTGGGCTTGCGTAGTTTGATTATAAAAAGTGCTAATAGAGATAAAAAATAGAAGGTATTTAAATTTCATAGACGTACTTTTTATTAAAACGTTTTATTGCATATAATGTTACAAAAAAAAACCTAAACAATTTGTTTAGGTTTTATTAAATTACAATAATATTTTGCTTGTTAGCATTATACAGGTTTTGTAACTAGCTACAAAATAGCTTGTTGTGTATTTTGTTGTAATTTTTTTTACTCTTCTGTTGATTCTTCCATTGTATGATATACGTTTTGCACATCATCATTTTCTTCAAGTTTTTCTAGAAGTTTTTCTACATCTGCAGCTTCTTCTGCGGTAAGTTTTTTGGTTACTTGAGGTATACGTTCAAAACCAGAAGATAAGATTTCAATTCCTCTAGATTCTAATTCTGCTTGTATAGCACCAAAACTTTCAAAAGGAGCGTAGATTAAAATTCCGTCATCATCTGCAAAAACTTCTTCTGCACCAAAATCAATAAATTCTAATTCTAATTCTTCAGGATCTAATCCTTCGGCATTAATTCTAAAATTACAAGTATGGTCAAACATAAATACAACAGAACCTGAAGTACCTAAACTTCCATCACATTTATTAAAATAACTTCTTACATCTGCAACAGTACGAGTATTGTTATCTGTAGCAGTTTCTACTAAAACAGCAATACCATGAGGTGCATAACCTTCAAAAATAACTTCTTTATAATCACCTTGACTTTTATCGCTTGCGCGTTTTATAGCGCGCTCTACGTTGTCTTTAGGCATGTTTACAGACTTTGCGTTTTGAATAACTGCTCTTAAACGCGAATTACTATCAGGATCTGGACCTCCTTCTTTAACTGCCATTACAATGTCTTTACCAATACGTGTAAAGGCTTTGCTCATTGCAGACCAACGTTTCATTTTACGTGCTTTTCTAAATTCGAAAGCTCTTCCCATTTTAATATTATTTTTTGGTTTCCGCGAAAGCGAAAAATTTAATTAATTATTTAGTTGTACAAATTTAAAAAAAAAGCTTAATCCTTAGGAATGTGCTTGTCTAAAAATTTATCTTTAGTAATATCTAATGCATTAAATGCTTTTTGTCGATTGTTATTTAACTCTGTATTTACTTTATTATAGTTTTTTATAGCTTTATTTATCTGCTTTACTTTTTCGTTATAATCGTCAATTTGCTTTTTAGTACGTTTTTTTTCTGGTGTTTTTTCTAAGGTATTACTAATCGTTTCCATATCGTCGTTTAATACTAAAAAATCTAATTGTTGTGGCATTTTATTATCTGCCTCATCAATAAAGAAATTAAAAATTTCTTTTGTAGCATTTACAATAGAAGCATCATTTTTATACAATGTAGCATTTTCAAGAATGGTAAGACCTTCTTTTGCAGATTGACTTAAGGCATTTGTGTTTTGTTGAATGGCACTAATATCATTTTTTTCTAATGCTTCCATTAAATAAATTTCATTAATGTATACTTTAAAAAAGATAAGATACAATGCGTTATAATGATTAAAAACTTCACCAGAAATTTTCATTTTTTTACTTAAATCAGAATCACTTTCAATAATATTGATATCGTGTTTTTTAGCAAAAGCATAAAAGTTGCTTTCGTATTCTGCCTGAGCTTGCTCCATTTTTTCATCTGCCAGTTCCTGAGCAAGAATGTATGCTTCCATTAAATCGTAAGATTGCTCTGCAATAGCTTTCATATCTAAAATTTCGGCATAATCATTATTTAAAATATTTTTATTAAAGGTTAAATGTTTTAGTACTTGGTTTTTATATTCGTCACCATCATAACCTTCTGCTTTTTGTACTTTAAGAAACGCTCTTTCTACAGATTTTAATAACACTTTACGTTTGCTAGCAATATTTTTATCGTTTTTACTATGGGCAATTGCTTTTGTGTATTTCCAATTGTTTTTTGCTATAACTTCTAGTTCATCTCCTACAAATGTTAAGTAATCAGAAGGGTTGTCAAATTTTTGTGCTGTAGTATTAAGTGTTGAAAAACATAAAAGAATGACAATAAAAATTTTAGTAAAGTTGTTCATAATATTTAATGGTTAGAATTGATAAAATTGGTAAGAATTAAAGATGCTTCGTGAATATAAATATCTTTAGATAAACTGCCTAATAGCTTTTGGTTATTTGTTTTTTCGTTTTCGTTATAGCTTAATACTTCATTTGTTGAAAGCGTATTAGTGACTGTAATTTTTGGTCTTGTTTTGTTATTACCAAAAATAGATTGCCACATGGTTTTGTATTCTTGCTGGTGTTTATAGATATTATCTAATGTTAAAGCAAAGGAAATTTCATTATAGTAATTTTCTAATAGTTTTTTATTTGCGGTTTTTACTAAAGCGAAATCAGCACTATTATTTACACGAGCTTTACTTTTGGTAATTAGATTTGTGAAATTTATTTTTGGAAGTGGTATATGTTTAAGCGTTGCTTGAATGGTGTCGTTGTTTAATGCATAAGGTTTATCTATTTCATTAAACTTAAAACCATCATAAATAGAAGGTAATGCAATATCTGGAGTTACACCATTAGATTGTAAACTTTTTCCTGTTACTCTATAAAATACTTCGGTAGTAATTTTGCTAAAGCCTAAATTATTTTTTTCGCTTAACGGAAGAATAACTTGCGCACTAGATTTACCATGTGTAGTAGAACCAATAAGAATTGCTCTATTATAATCTTGCATGGTACTTGCAAAAAACTCAGAAGCAGAGGCACTATAATTATTAATTAGTATTACAATTGGCTTATTAAAAAAAGTACCACGACTAGGATCTCTAAAGGTAAAACGTTCATTTTTATTATCTCTAATAATAGAAACAGGGCCTTTGTTTATAAACATACCACTTAGCTCTATGGCTTCTTGCATAGATCCTCCACCATTAAACCTTAAATCTATAATAAGTCCTTTAATATTTTCCTTTTGAAGTTTGTATAACTCTTTTGCAAAATCAGCAGTTAATCCTCTTTTATTATAAGATTCTAAATTGGTGTAAAAACTTGGTATTTTAATATAGCCAAAGGTAGTATCCTCTCCAATAATGTATCCTGTTATAGAGTTTTCTTCTACTTTTAAAGCGGTTTTACTAATTTCTATATCTAAAATGGAGCCTGTATTTTTCTTTATTTTAAAAGTTACGGTTTTATTGTCGCTATTATTTAAAAAACGAATTACGTCTTCATTTTTTGTGCAATGAATTTGTAAGTTACTGACTTTTGAGGTTAAGGATTTAATAACGTCGTCTTTTTCAAAAGAGCCATTTTTAAACGCTGAACTTCCTGGAATAATATGGCTAATTACAATTTCTCCATTTTTTGTTTTTTTAGTTATTATACCAAATGTTTCTTGTTGAATGGCTAAAGAATTTTCAAAAACTGTTTTTTCGGTCTCATTAAAATAAGTAGAATTTGGATCTTGATATTGTATAAAAGCATTCAAGAAATTCTCGGTAACAAAATTAGTAATACCTCCATCTTGGTTTAAAATCTCATACAGCAAACAGATTTGATTATCTATTACTTTTTCTTTGTTTAAACTTTCAAAAGTTTTAAAATTTGCTTTTGCATTTTCTAAAATAGAATCCTGTTCTAAAGCTTCTATAACTAATAAATATCTTACTTTTTTAGACCAATATTTTTGTGATTCTTCATGATTTTTATAAAAACCAGCATTTTCATCTTGTGAAAAATTTAATATATCTTTTCCTGAATAATCTAAATTTTGTTTTTTTAGGTTTTCTAAATACTGAATAGATTGCTCAATTCTTTGTGTTAATACTTGAATATATTTAGTTATAAAACTGCAATTTTTATTTTTTATGTAGTCATCTATTTGAAACTGATCTATCTTAAATGTTGCAATATCTTTTTTTGTATAATAACGTTTGTCTGCATCTAACTGTTTTAGAAATAAATTGAAAACATGTTTAGAAAGGCTATCATTAGTAGCTTTAGGTTTGTAATGTGCTACTTTTATTAAAGAATCTATGGTTGTTAACTGATTACAAAATACATTATCTTGTGCATTTGTAAGTAAAGGAATACAAAGAAGAAAAGGGTAAAGTAGGTTTTTAATCATAAAAATGAAAGAAAGATAGTAAATTATTCGTCTTCTGGCACTACAATAGCATCAATAGCTTCTGCAAGTTTAAAGTCCTTTTTTGTAACGCCATTAGCACTATGTGTAGTTAATGTAATTTTTAAAATATTATACACATTGCTCCATTCAGGATGATGGTTTTGTGCTTCGCATTCAAAAGTAATTCTGCTCATGGCACTAAAACAGTCTTTAAAATTGTCAAACTCAAATTCTGCATGAAGCGCATTATCAAAATACTCCCAATCTGGAAAATGTAATAAACGTTTTTGGATGTCTTCTTCTAAAATTTTTTCTGTTTTCATAGTTTTTTATTTACTACAAAATACTCATTTTTAGAACATCTTTACTTTCTATCTGTAAATTTTTTGGTAATAAATTATTCTTTGGTAAAACTGCTAAATATCTATCGTCATTAGTAGTATAAACTTGTTTGTAAACAGGTTTGTATAATACTAATGAAGAAACAATTTCTTTAATAAATTCATCATGATGTATTAAATCTGTGCTTCCTAAGTGAAAAACACCAGATTTACTTCTGTTGATGATATAATGAATTTGTTGCGAAAGTTTATCGTCTGTAGTGACATTAATAATTAAATTAGGAAAAATCTCTATTGGTAATTTTTCTTTTAATTGTATTTTAATTTCTTCTATTCTAGGAGAGCCTTGCCCAAAAACCATAGGTACTCTTAAAATTGCCCATTTACGTTTGGGTAAACGCATAAGCATATTTTCAATTTTAATTTTAAAATGGCCGTAAATACTTAAGCTTAAGGTTTTATCTAACTCGTAACTTGGGTAGTTTTTATAGGCATCAAACACATTTGCAGAAGATAAAAATATAATTTTACAATCGTGATGTTTTACATATTCTACTATATGTTGATGTGCTATTGTTTGTGTGGCAAAATTTCCGCGAAGTGTAGAAATAATAATACTAGGTTTTGTGGCTTCAAGAATTTCTACCACATCATCTTCTTCGTGATTATAGTGAAAAAATTGTTTGTTTTTTTCTAAGCCATTTGTAGGTGTTGCATAGGTGCCAAAAACTCTAAAATAGGCGTATAACTCTTTGTAAATAGCACTACCAATAAAGCCATTTACACCAAGTATAAGTATTTTGTGTTTCTTTTTATGCAACATGAATGGAGCAAATCTTTTAAAAAATAGAAAGTTTAGTTTTGGTCGTAAAAGCTTCTAAAGCTTGCATACCAATTTTAGAATTTCCTCTTGGGTTTAGTCCTGGAGACCATGTAGAAATTACAAAATTATTTGGTAATAATGCAACAATACCACCACCAACACCACTTTTTCCTGGTAAACCAACCTCAAATGCAAACTCACCAGCTTCATCATAAAAACCACAAGTTAGCATGATGGCATTAATACGTTTTATCTGGCTTTGGGTTAACCATGTTTTGTTTTGTAAACAAACACCATGGTTAGCATAAATGTAAAAGGCATTGGTAAGTTGCTCACAATTCATTTGTAATGAGCACATATAAAAATAGAAATCAAGTACTTTATCTACTTCATTTTCTAAATTGTGAAAAGATTTTAAAAGATATGCTGCTGCATAATTATTAAAGCCTGTTGCTTTTTCTGATGCTGCAACTGCTGGATTATAATCTATAGTTTGATCATTTGCTAAATCACGAACAAAATGTAAAAAATCTTCTTTAGGTTTTTTTAATTGTGAAACTAAAATATCTGCAATAACAATAGCTCCAGAATTAATAAAAGGATTTCTAGGAATACCGTTTTCTAATTCTAGTAAAGATAACTGATTAAAAGGGTCTCCAGAAGGTTCTACATCCATGCGTTTCCAAAGTGCATCTCCTTGCAATTGAAAAGCCAAAGAAAGGGAAAGCACTTTAGAAATACTTTGAATGGAAAACGGAACATGCGAGTCTCCAACCGAAAACTTTTCCCCCGAAATTAACCTTAAATGAATGCCAAATTTATTGACATCTATATGTGATAATTCCGGAATGTAATTGGCAACCAATCCACGATTAATTTCATCTTTTAATTGGTTGTGAATGGTATTAATTACTTGTTGAAAATCTTGCATGTTACCCTTTATAAAATGGTAATTTTACTACTGTTGCAGGAACAGCATTTTTACGTATTTGTATGTTTATTTTGCTATTTACGTCAGCAAAAACGGTAGGGACATAACCAAGACCAATTCCTTTACCAAGCATTGGACTCATGGTTCCAGAGGTTACTTCACCAATTTTTTTACCTTGACCATCTACAATATCATAACCATGACGAGGAATTCCTCTTTCATCTAACTCAAAAGCAATAAGTTTACGTTCTACACCACGATTTTTTTGTTCTTTTAAAGCTTCAGAATTGGTAAACTCTTTAGTGAATTTTGTAACCCATCCTAAACCAGCTTCAATAGGAGATGTAGTATCATCTATATCATTTCCGTAAAGACAGTATCCCATTTCTAAACGCAAGGTGTCTCTTGCTGCTAGTCCAATAGGTTTAGCTCCTGCTTCAGTAACTTTATCCCAAATTTGCTTTACTTCACTATTTTTGCAATAAATTTCAAATCCACCACTTCCTGTGTAACCAGTAGCAGAGATAATAACGTTTTCAATTCCTGCAAAATCACCAACTTCAAAATTGTAAAATTTAATTGCAGCTAAATCATGACTTGTAAGACTTTGCATAGCTTCAACAGCTTTAGGACCTTGAATAGCAAGCAGTGAGTAGTCTTCACTTAAATCACGCATTTCTGCATCAACATCATTTTTAGAACTTATCCAGTTCCAGTCTTTTTCAATATTACTGGCATTTACTACTAATAAATATTGTTCTTCTTTAAGTTTATAGATAATTAAGTCATCTACAATACCTCCATCATCATTTGGTATACAACTGTATTGTGCCTTACCAATAGTAAGTTTGCTAGCATCATTACTACAGGTTTTTTGTATTAAAGCAAGCGCATTAGGACCAGTAATTAAGAATTCTCCCATATGACTTACATCAAAAACACCAACGCTTTTTCTTACCGTTTCGTGTTCTATGTTTACCCCTTCGTATTGAATAGGCATGTTGTAACCAGCAAAAGGAACCATTTTTGCTCCTAGGGCTTCATGAGTTGCAGTTAATGCAGTATTTTTCATAAAGAATATATTTTTTATTTCCGAGAAGTCGGAAACCTATGTTATTGAATTATTGAAAAACAAAAGTATTGAAAAATATTGAGTTGGTTTTTAGTAATAGGATTAAATTATAGTTTAAATACAAATGCAAATTAGCATTTAAAATATTCTTTTAATCCTTTTTTCTTTTTAGTGTTTTATACACTTCATCCAAAATTATAGGTCTATCGGCAAGAACAATTAAGGTGTCTTTTGCATTGATTATTGTTAAACCGTTAGGTACAATATAAGAATCTCCTCTTTTAATCATTGCTATTATTGCGTTTTTAGGAAAACCTAATTCTACAATTTTTTTATCTACTGCAAAACAATCTGAGGTTATTAATAGCTCTTTCATTTCGGCTTTTGGGTTTTCTTCTAAAAGTAAATCTGTAGCAGATAATTTTTTTTGTTTTTCTGGTAAACCTACATCTAACCATTTTGCAACAATAGATAATGTAGTACCTTGAATTAATATTGAGGTTACAGATATAAAAAATACAATATTAAATATCATATTTGCTTTATCAATTCCAGCTAAAAGGGGATAGGTAGCAAACACAATAGGAACAGCGCCACGCAAGCCAACCCATGAAATATAAAATCTTCTTTTCATTTTCATTTTGAAAAACATAAGACTTATAAAAACACCTACAGGTCTAGCAATAACAATTAAAAATAAGGAAATAAGTAGCCCAATTCCCATATACGGAATAATTTGAGAAGGAAACACAAGCAAACCTAAAGTAAGGAATAATACAATTTGCATTAACCAAGCCAAACCATCAAACATTTTTAAAATGGTTTTTTTATGTATTAAGTCTTGATTTCCTAAATATACCGCACATATGTAAATAGCTAAAAAGCCATTACCTCCAAGAAAATCTGTAGCAGAAAATGTAATGAACATTAAGGTAATTACTAATACAGGATATAAACCTTCAAAGTCTAATTTTATGTTATTAATAATGTATTTACTAAGCATACCAAAAGAAATACCTAGAATACCACCTAAAATCATTTGCTGTAGAAATAAAGGTATAATAGATAAAAAGCTTTTGTCTTGATTAATTACTAAAGTTAAAAAGGCCAATGTTAGTACATATGCCATTGGGTCATTACTACCACTTTCTAACTCTAAAGTAGGTCTTAAATTAGTTTTAAGCGCAAGACTTTTAGAACGAAGAATGGAAAATACAGCTGCAGCATCTGTTGAAGAAACTATAGAACCTAATAAGAGACTTTCATAAATGGTAAAATCTGTAATAAACCATACAAAAGTACCAAGCGAAAGAGCAGTTAATAAAACACCTAATGTAGATAATGCAATACCTTCTTTAAGAATAGGTTTTACAGCAGTCCAGTTTGTGTCTAATCCACCAGAAAACAAGATAAAATTTAAGGATACAATACCTATAAATTGTGCTAGTTTAGGATCGTCAAAACGAATGCCACCAATGCCATCAGAACCAGCAAGCATTCCTATTGCTAAAAACAGTAATAATGTAGGAACACCAAATTTATAAGATGTTTTACCTGCAATAATACTAATAAGTAGTAATAGCGAGCCAACTAGTAATATGTTTTCAATGGTTAATTGCATTCTTTTTTATTAAAATAATATAAGGTAAATATACTGCTAGTTGTTTAAAGCAGCGTAATAAATTAATGTAGATTTAATTTTTTAAAGAAATTAATTAAAGGATTTAGATTAAAAATATAAAAGTAAATAGATAAAGTGTTTTTAAATTTTTAAACCTTTTATTAAGTATTATAAATGGGTATTTAACGTGCCATCCATCCTCCATCAACAAGTAAAATGCTACCATGCATATAGTTAGATGCATTTGAACATAAAAATACAATAGGACCAGCAAAATCTTCAGGATTTCCCCAACGCTCAGCAGGGATTCTAGAAAGTATTGCTTGAGAACGTGTGCTGTCTTTTTGTAATGCTTTGGTATTATCTGTACTAATATAACCAGGAGCAATAGCATTAACATGTACACCGCTTTTTGCCCATTCGTTAGCAAATGCTTTTGTTATTTGTCCTATTGCACCTTTGCTTGCGGCATAGCTGGGTACAGTAATTCCGCCTTGAAAAGAGAGTAATGATGCAGTAAAAACAATTTTACCAGCACCTCTGGATACCATGTCTTTTCCTATTTCTCTAGTAAGTATAAATGGCGCAGTTTGGTTTACTGCAATGACTTCATCCCATATTTCATCATTATGTTCTGTTGCAGGAGCACGTTGTATAGTTCCTGCATTATTTACTAAAATATCTATAACAGGAAAGTCTTTTTTTACTTCTTCAATAAAAGTATATAAAGCTTTTGTATTACTAAAATTGCAAGTATATGCTGTAAACTTACGACCTAATTTTTGAACCGCTTTTTCAATAGTACTTCCAGACTTTTCTAAACTTGAACTTACGCCAATAATATCTGCACCAGCTTCTGCCAAAGCAATTGCCATTGCCTTACCAATACCTCTTTTACAACCAGTAACTAATGCTACTTTACCTTTTAGTTGAAATTGATTTAATACACCCATAAAAAAAACTAGTTTATTTGTTTTGTAAAATAAGTAAAATTGAAATAGTTACAACTGCAATTTGGTTTAGATTTTAAGGAAGCTCTTATTTAATACATACAGTATTACAACGAATTAAAAAAAATTACCACCAAACCACAAAACATTTTTCGGTTTCATTATTTGGTTTTTTAATCCAACATAAAGGCGATTTTTCTTGATTTAAAAGAAGTTTTACTTCGGTTATAAATGAAGCGTAATCAAGCCAAGTATTTGGGTTGGGTTTATAAATTAACCAATCTTTTTTTTCTGGAATAAAAAACTTACAATTAGCAAATTGTTCTAATTGATTTATTTGGTAGTAATATCCTTGTATGCATGCAGGGTTTACAACGTTAATTACTGCTTTTTTAACAGAAAAAGGCATGTATAATTGTGCTTTAAAACAGACTTGTTGTTGTATTGTTTCTGCAGGAATACCTAATTTTTTTAGTAACGGTTTTGTTTGTTTATGGTAGAGTAGTGGTAATTGTTTTTCTTTTAGTTTGGTAAGTTTTTCTAGAAAACTATCTTTTCTATTTGGGCCAATAAAATGCTCTATTTCTGTGGAGCCAACAGATGCATCATACAAATAAAATTTATAGATAATTTCAAGATGAATGGGTTGTTGTTCTTTTTTTAAAAGACAATCTATTTCGCCAATGGTACGTTTTCCGTTTTGTATCTGAATATTTTCTGCTAAAATAGTAACAGTGTCGTCTTCTTTTAATTGTAAACCAACAAAGCGTTCTACTAATTTACCAAGTCTTAATTTATGATTATTTAAATCGTTTACTTTTAAAGTGGTATGTAATAATTTAAATTGTTGCATACCCAATATGTGATTTTTTAACCACAAATTAGGTGTGTTTAGAAATCCTTGGTATTGCAATTGTAGGTTTTTCATTTTTGTCATTGCTATGAAAACAGAAATGTATTTTTTAATATTCTAGAGAATTCCTGTTTTTATAGGAATGCCCCTTTATTTCCTTATTGCAATAAGTAATCTTTTAAATCTTGATAGGTACTAATTTTGGTTGCTTCTTTTTCTTTGTGCATTACTGCTTGAATTTGTTCTGGCAATTCCTGTTTTTGAGGAATAACTTCTTCTACAACATCTAAAAATTTAGTAGGATGTGCAGTTTCTAAAAACACACAATGTGCATTTGGGTTTTCTTGTAAGTACGATTTACATCCTAAATAACCTACAGCTCCATGCGGATCTGCAACATAATTATAATTGTTATAAATTTCTAGCATGGCTTCTTTAGTAGCAGCATCTGTAAAGCTATAAGAAGAAAGATTGTTTTTTAAACTTTCAAAATTGTTTTTATAGATTTCTTGAATACGAATAAAGTTACTTGGATTACCAACATCCATAGCATTACTAATAGTTTGCACAGAAGCTTTTGGGTTATAATCTTTGGTTTGTAAGTATTTAGTAACTACATTATTTTCGTTATTTGAAGCAATAAAATGTTTAATTGGTAAGCCTAATTGTTGTGCCATCATTCCTGCACAAACGTTTCCAAAGTTTCCGCTAGGTACAGAAAAAACAATCTCTTTATACGTTTTATGTAGCTGTTTATAGGCAAACATAAAATAGAAAAGTTGTGGCAACCAACGTGCAACATTAATAGAGTTTGCAGAAGTTAATTGCATTTTACTAGTTAAAGAATCATCTAAAAAAGCACGTTTAACCATGTCTTGGCAATCATCAAAAACACCATCTACTTCTAAAGCTTTAATGTTTTGCCCTAAAGTAGTTAATTGTTTTTCTTGTATATCACTTACTTTTCCTGAAGGATATAATATTACTACATTAACTCCTTTTACACCAAGAAAACCATTAGCTACAGCTCCTCCTGTATCACCAGAAGTAGCAACTAAAACAGTAACTTCATTGGTGTTATTTTGGTTAAAATACCCTAAACATCTTGCCATAAAACGAGCACCAACATCTTTAAAAGCCATAGTTGGACCATGAAATAATTCTAAAGTAGAAATATGATCGTTTAGTTGTACTACAGGAAAATCAAAAGCAAGTGTTTCTTCAACAATAGTTTTTAAAATAGCTTCAGGTATTTCTGGAGAAACAAACTGTTTAATAGCCTGAAAAGCAATTTCAGCATAAGATAAATTGTCTATATTATCAAAAAAAGATTGTGGTAAAGGTGTAATATTTTCAGGAAAATATAATCCTTTATCTGGTGCTAATCCTTTTATAACAGCATCTTTAAATGATGTTTTTGGTGCTTTATGGTTTAAACTGTAGTAATTCATGCTTGTTTTCCGCGAAAGCGGTAATCTTTTAATTATTTAATCTTTTTTATATCACTTTAGCAGGCCTAGTGTGACAAGTGTGTTTCTTATTTACTTTCTATGATTTTAATACCTTCTGCATTAATTTTAGATGTAAATGTATAAAATTCAATTTCGGTTTTAGCATATACTTCTTGTATTGCTTTTTCTACTTTTTTGGCAGTTTCTAAACTTTCTGATAAAGAAAAAATAGAAGGACCAGAACCTGAAATTCCGCTTCCTAAAGCACCATTTTGTATTGCTGCTTTTTTTACTTCTGTATAATGCGGAATTAATGTACTTCTATAAGGTTCTACAACAACATCCTGTAATGCTTCTCCTAATAAATTATAATCATTAGTGTGTAAGGCATGGACTAAACTACCAACATTAGACCATTGTGTAATGGCATCTTGCATAGGTATATTTTTAGGTAAAATGTTTCTGGCATCTGCAGTTTTAATTTCAATTTGCGGATGAATTAGGGTTGCATATAAATTAGATGGAGTAGGCAGCTCTAGTATTTTTAGCGGTTTATTACTTTTTACTAAAGTAAACCCACCAAAAATTCCGGGACCAATATTATCTGCATGTTCGCTACCACTAGCAACGGCTTCTCCTTTCATGGCAAAATCAGATAATTGTGTTTTATTATATGGTTTGCCTAATAACTCATTGATAGCAAAAACAGCACCAGAAGCACTAGCAGAACTACTACCAATACCACTTCCAGGTTTAATTTTTTTATAGATTTCTATTTCAAATCCGCAATCTGGATTGGCATGGTTATACAAAGCCAATGCTGCAACTCCAGCAACATTTTTTTTGGTTTCTAAAGGCAAGTCAAAACCATCAATTTTAGTGATTTTTATACCTTTTTCAACGGTTTTTCTAATAATCATTTCATCACCAACTGTTTCTAAGCAAAAGCCAAGCACATCAAATCCGCAGGAAACGTTTGCTACAGTTGCAGGAGAAAATATTTTTATTTGATTCATTTTTTATAGAAAAGAATAGAGAAAAGAAAATAGACTACTTGTTTTGTATTTATTCTCTTTTCTTTATTCTTAGTTTTTATTTATTAGCAATTTGAATAATATCTGCAAATAAACCAGAAGCAGTTACGTCTGCACCAGCTCCAGCTCCTTTAACAATTAAGGGTTGTTCTGGATAGCGTTGCGTGTAAAACATTACAATATTATCTTTTCCTTCAAGGTTGTAAAAAGGGTGTCCTTCAGGAATTTCTTTTAAACCAACTTTAGCTTTTCCTTTATTGTATTCTGCAACATATTTTAATTGACAGTTATTTGCTTTTGCAGAAGCATATAGTTTTTGAAAGTGTGGTTCATCTGCTATTAAAGTTTCGTAAAAATCATCTACAGAATCACTTTCTAAATTTGCTTTGGTTAAAAAAGAATCGTTTTTAATATCTTCAATTTCAATTTTACCACCATTTTCACGAGCAAGAATTAATATTTTTCTGGCTACATCAATACCGCTTAAATCAATTCTAGGATCAGGTTCTGTATACCCTTCAAATTGTGCTTGTTTTACAGTATCATGAAAGTTCTTTTTATCATTAAAGTTATTAAAAACAAAATTTAAACTTCCAGATAAAACCGCTTGTATACTAACTACTTTATCTCCAGATGCTACTAAGTTTTTTAAGGTACTTATAATTGGTAACCCTGCACCAACATTAGTTTCATATAAAAAAGGAGCATTATATTTTAGCGATAAGTCTTGTAGTTTTTTATAGTTTTCATAGACACTAGAACATGCAATTTTATTACATGCAACAACAGCAATACTGTTTTTAAGATAGTCTGCATATAATTTAGAAACAGCTTCACTAGCAGTGATATCTACAAAAATACTATTACGTAAATTTAGGGATATTACTTTATTTAAAAAGCCTTGTAAGCTTGATGTTTCAGCATGATGAAATTGAGTTGCCCAATTTTTTAAATCGATACCTTTTTCGTTAAAAATCATTTTTTTAGAATTTGCCATTCCAACAATTCTAACGTCAATTTTAAGATTCTTTTTTAAGAATGTATGTTGTTGCTGAATTTGGTCTATTAGCTTTTCGCCAACATTACCAACACCTGTAATAAATACATTTAACTGTTTTGTGTTTTCTTCAAAAAAGCGTTCATGTAAGGTATTTAATGCTTTTTTTACATCTTTATCTGCTATTACAGCAGAGATATTTTTTTCTGATGCACCTTGAGCAATCGCTCTTATATTAATATTATTTTTACCAAGTGCACTAAACATTTTTCCGCTAATACCTTGATGACTTTTCATATTATCACCAACAAGAGCAATAATAGACAGGTCTTTTTCTACCACTAAAGGTTCTATTTTATGTAAGGATATTTCGTTTTCAAAAACGGTATCTATAGCTTCTTTAGCAGTTTCAGCATCTTTAGTTTCAATACCTAAACAAATAGAGTGCTCTGATGATGCCTGTGTGATTAGTACAATGTTTATTTTTTCTTGTGCTAGCGTTTCAAACAAACGTTTAGAAAAACCAGGAATACCAATCATTCCGCTACCTTCAAGGGTTAGTAAAGCAATATTACTAATATGGCTTATCCCTTTTATTGGAGAATTTCCTGCGGAAGCATTTTTAGAAATAACAGTACCTGTTTCTTCTGGTTTTAACGTGTTTTTTATATGAATAGGAATATTTAAATTTAAAACAGGTTGCACTGTTGGAGGATACAATACTTTGGCTCCAAAGTGTGACAACTCCATAGCTTCTTGATATGAAATTTTGTCTATAGGAAAAGCTTGTTTTACCAACTTAGGGTTTGCAGTAAACATACCACTAACGTCTGTCCATATTTCTAATTGCTCTACCTGTAAAGCAGCGGCAATTATTGCAGCAGTAAAGTCTGAACCACCACGACCAAGTGTAGTTATTTCGCCTAATTTAGATTTAGAAACAAAACCAGGAAGTATGGTTATTTTTTGATTTGCTGTATTAAAATAGTCTTTAATATTTTTATTTGTAGTATCATATTCTACTTCAGCTTTAGTGAAATTAGAATTAGTGACAACAAGCTCCTGACTGTTTTTTAGCTGCGCATTAATACTTCTGCTTTTTAAAGTTTCGGCAATAATATAAGAAGACAATAATTCGCCAAAACTTACTAATTTGTCAGAAGTTTTAGGTGACAGCTCATTAATTAAGTAAATTCCATCTAATAAGCTTTTTAAATCTTGTAGCATATTTTCTACATGACTAATTATTGCCTTATTTTGCTTAGGAACCAACTCGGTTATAATACTAAAATGAGAATTTTGAATTGCTTCAAATTCTTTAGTATATGCTTTGTCTTTATTATTTGCTAATTCACCAGCTTTTAATAACCTATCTGTAATACCACCAACAGCTGAAACTACGCATATAATGGCATCTTTTTTAGAATAGTTTTCTAAAATGCTTATCACTTTATTGATGTTTGTAGAACTACCTACAGAAGTTCCTCCAAATTTTAATACTTTCATTGGTTTTTACTTAGATTATTTAAGTTTTATAATACGTTTCAAAAGTATTACATTTACTTCTAAAAAAATATTAAAACGCTATTTTTAAGGAATTAGTAAAATAAGATACAGATAATTATTAAAATGAAAATATTTTCGAAAGAGCAAATTTACGAAGGAGATAAACTAACTGCTAAAAAGCAAGAAATTACTTCTACAGATTTAATGGAACGTGCCGCAACCCAAATTTTTAATTGGATGCATTTACGTATGCAAGGTGCACAAGTACCTATTCACGTTTTTTGTGGTATAGGAAATAATGGTGGAGATGGTTTAGTGCTAGGAAGGCATTTAATTACTTATGGTTATAATGTAAAAATGTATGTGGTAAATTATAGCGACACACGATCTAAAGATTTTTTAATTAATTATGATAGAATTAAAAATGTATCTAAAGATTGGCCTTTATTATTAACAGATGCCAACGAACTTCCAGAAATTAAACAAGATGATATTATTGTAGATGCCATTTTTGGTATTGGTTTAAACAGACCTGTTGTAGATTGGGTAAAAACACTGTTTCAACATTTAAAAGCATCTAAAGCATTTACATTAGCTATAGATTTGCCTTCTGGTTTATATCCAGATCAAGTACCAGAAAGTGATAAAGATGTTGTTTGGGCAACACATACTTTAAGTTTTCAAACCCCAAAATTAATTTTCTTTTTACCAGATACAGCAAAATATACCGTACAATGGGAAGTTTTAGATATTGGTATTGATACCGAATATTTACATACCACACCAACAGACTATGAATTAATAGGTAAAATGGAAATGCTTCCTGTGTACCAACCACGAGAAAAATTTACTAATAAAGGAAGCTATGGTCATGCATTATTAGTAGGAGGAAGTTATGGTAAAATAGGAGCTGTTACATTAGCAAGTAGAGCAGCATTATCTTCTGGAGCAGGTTTGGTAACTGCTTATGTGCCAAAATGTGGCTATACAGCTTTACAATCTTCATTTCCTGAAGCTATGGTACTTACAGATACTAACGAAGAAATACTTACCAATATCGAGTTTAATATACAACCTAATGTAATTGCTTTTGGAGTAGGAGTTGGTACAGAAACTAAAACAATTACTGCTTTTGAAAGCTTTTTAAAGTCTAATAACACAGCATTAGTAATTGATGCTGACGGAATAAATATTCTTGCTAAAAAGAAGGAATTATTAAAGTTACTACCAGAACAAACGGTTTTAACACCACATCCTAAAGAATTAGAACGATTAATAGGAAAATGGGATGGTGATTTTGATAAATTAGAAAAAACAAAAGCACTTTCAAAAAAGTATAACCTTATTATTGTAATAAAAGGCGCAAATACCATTACTATTTATCAAGACAAAGGGTATGTAAATACAACAGGAAATCCAGGATTAGCAACTGCAGGAACAGGAGATGTGCTTACAGGTGTTATTACAGGATTAATTGCTCAAGGATATGAACCATTAGTAGCCACACTTTTTGCTATTTATTTACACGGAAAATCTGCAGATATTGCAGTTGAAGGTTTAGGCTATCAAAGTTTAATTGCAAGTCATGTAATTGAAACTTTAGGCGAAGCTTATATTGATTTATTTAAGCAACCAGAACAACCACAAGTAGAAGAGGAAGCAGAGCCAAATAAAAAGGAATAAAAGATAAAGACAGATAAAGAAATAAAAAAAAAGCCACTCTACAGAATGACTTAACTAAGTTATTTTAGAGTGGCTTTTTTTTATTATAAAGATAAAGAAGAAAATAACTCTTTAAATTTAGGGCTAGAAGGTCTAGGTGCATCTGCATTAACAACCACACCATTAGGATCTATTAATATAAATCTAGGAATGCTATTAATTTTAAAAGCAGTTATAAAATCTGATTTCCAGTTCTTATCAGAAAGTAATTGAATGCCTCCCATTTCTTTTTCATCAATCATTTTACTCCAACCTTTTTTAGCAGCTTCAAAAGATCTGTTTTTATAACCTCTACCGTCGTCAACAGAAATACTTACAAAAGACACTTTTTTATCATGGTAGTCTAATTCTGCTTGTTTTAAGGCTGGAAGTTCTGCTAAACATGGTCCACACCAAGTTGCCCATACATCTATATATACATAATTGCCTTTTAGGTCTTCTAAAGACGTTGTACCTCCTTTTTGGTTTTCATAATTTTCAAAAACAGGAGAAGGTTTATCTATAAAAGCGGCAAATTCTTCAGCTCTAGCTTTAGCTCTTTCTATATTTTTTTCAAAATAACCTAACATTTTTTGTTCAAAACCATCTACATCTTCTTTTTCAGTAAGGTAAAATTCAGGATCTATATCTTTGTTTTCCTCTAAAAAAGCTTTACGCTTTGTATTAATTTCTGAAATGGTTTTTTTGAAGTTTTCTTTTTCAAAATCAAAAAGACTAGGAGGGAAGAGTGTTTCTTCAAATAAAGCTTTTTTAGCTAAGTAATTATTTGTTTTATCTCCTATTCCTGTATAGCTAATGGTTTCATCAAACATTTTGGTATCTAATGTCATACTAAGATCATATCCATTTTTTAAGTACACATTGGTGCTTTCACCACCATCATAAAAATTATATATACCTGTTGCAACCTTTAAGGTGTCACTAAATGTACCATCTTCATTAACCTTAATGGTTTTTGTGTACTTTTTAGATCTTAAAATAATAGAATCGCTATTTTTATCTGTGATTTTTCCTGAAAAGGTTACAAAATCTTTAGGTTCTTCTTGGCAAGCAACTATGCTTATTGCGCATAAGGCAATTAATAATTTTTTCATGGTGTTCTTTTTGGGTTTTCTATTTATATAATTTGCATAAAAAAATCTTGTACTAAAGATTAGTTTTGGCTTTCTTTTTTTATACAGCTATACTTTCTTGTTTTCAAAAATAGGAATAATTATTTAGTAAAGCATGTAATAAATTATTAACAATAGTTGCATAACTAATTTTGAATTATCATTTTTGAATCACTTAAAAAAAAGCATGAGCACATATCATTATATATCATCAGAAAAGCTAGACATAGTAACTATTTATAATATTTTTAAAGACAATAAGAAATTAAAATTGTCTGAAGATTCTATTCAAAAAATAGTAAACTGTAAAAAATATTTAGACACTAAATTAAGTGAGGCAGAAAAGCCTTTTTATGGTATAAATACTGGTTTTGGTAGTTTATATAATGTAGAGATTTCTAAAAAAGATTTAACGCAACTACAAGAAAATTTAGTAATGTCACATGCTTGCGGAACAGGGGAACGTGTGCCAGAAAGTGTTGTAAAAGTGATGTTGCTTTTAAAAATACAATCTTTAAGTTATGGGCATAGTGGTGTGCAACTAGCAACAGTAAACCGCTTAATAGACTTTTTTAATAATGATGTTTTTCCGTTTGTATTTACACAAGGTTCATTAGGTGCTTCTGGTGATTTAGCACCTTTGGCACATTTGGCTTTACCATTATTAGGAAAAGGAAAAGTAGTACATGATAATGAAGAATTACAAGCAAGTGAAATATTAGAAAAGTTTGATTGGCAACCTATAAAATTAGAAGCTAAAGAAGGATTAGCTCTTTTAAACGGAACACAATTTATGAGTGCTTATGGTGTGTATCTTTTATTAATGTCTCATAAAACATCGTATTTAGCAGATGTTATAGCAAGTATTTCTTTAGATGCCTTTGATGGAAGAATAGAGCCATTTCATGATTTAGTACATCAAGTACGTCCGCATGCAGGACAGTTAAAAGTTGCCAGACGTTTTAATGAATTTTTAAAAGGAAGTGCCTTAATTGCCAGAGAAAAGAAACATGTACAAGATCCCTATTCATTTAGATGCATACCACAAGTACATGGTGCAACTAAAGATACTTTAGATTTTGTTGAAAAAGTGATTTTAACTGAAATTAATTCGGTTACAGATAATCCTAATATTTTTCCGGAAGAAGATTTAATTATTTCTGGTGGAAATTTTCATGGACAACCATTAGCCTTAGCCTTAGATTATTTAAAAATAGCAATGGCAGAAATAGGTAATATTTCAGAACGACGCGTATTTCAATTGGTATCTGGTTTAAGAGGATTACCAGCCTTTTTAGTAGATAATCCTGGTTTAAATTCCGGATTTATGATTCCGCAATACACAGCAGCAAGTATTGTAAGTGCTAACAAGCAATTAGCAACACCTGCAAGTGTAGATAGTATTGTTTCTAGTAATGGGCAAGAAGACCACGTAAGTATGGGTGCAAATGCTGCAACCCAAGCATATCGATTAATTAAAAATGTAGATCGTGTAATAGCTATAGAACTAATGAATGCAAGTCAGGCTATTGCTTTTAGAAACCCTTTAAAAACATCTCCTTTTTTAGAGTCTTTTTTAGAGTTATACCGAAAAGAAGTTTCTTATGTAAAAAAAGATAGAGTATTGCATGATGATATAGAAGCGTCTATTGCATTTTTAAATGATGTTGATATAGAAATTGAAGAGTTGTTTTTAAATAATTATGGGGTTTAGCTGTGTTCTGCATAAAGATTATTTGCCCAAGAAGTAGCTTCGTCTAGGTTATTAAATATTTCAAAAGGTTTACTAAAAAAATGCTTTTCTACAGAGGCATTGAATTTTGTTATTTCCTTTTTTGAAACAATAGCTAGTCCTATTAAGTTTTTTATTTTTTGAACTTCAAAATATACAATAGGGTCAATAGCGTATGAGTTTTCACGATTACTGATGTACACAAAATTTTTATCTTTATAAAATGTTTCTACTAAGTTTAAAAGTATTTCGTTGTCTTTAACGGTTAAAGTTATGTCTGGATTTATCTCCATTATCAAATAATTTTCATGGATATTAACATATCCTACACCAATATCAATATGTGCTACTTTAGGCATTTCTTTTTTAGGCATTTTAATAAAAAGGTACTATATAATATAAAAAAAAGAGGTTAACTACAAATAATTAACCTCTTTATAGTTGTTAAAAAAACAGATTAAGATTCTGTTGGCTTTTCCGCTTTTTCTATTTTTACAATTAACTCATTAGTGTCTTTGTCTAAATCCATCGTTATTTTATCTCCTTCTTCAAGTTTAGAAGTAATAATTTCTTCAGCTAAAGTGTCTTCAACATACTTTTGTATAGCACGTTTTAATGGTCTTGCTCCATATTGTTTATCAAAACCTTTATCTGCTATATATTCTTTTGCAGCTTTGCTTAATTTTAAAATATAGCCAAGTCCTTTAATTCTTAATAGTAGTTTTTCTAATTCAATATCTATAATTTTATTAATGTCTTCTTTTTCAAGCGCATTAAATACAACTACATCATCAATTCTATTTAAAAATTCTGGAGCAAAAGCTTTTTTAAGCGCATTTTGAATTACACTTTTAGCATTAGCGTCTTCTTGTGCTTTTTGTGATGCAGTACCAAAACCAACACCAGACCCAAAATCTTTGAGTCTACGAGCACCAATATTAGATGTCATTATAATAATGGCATTTCTAAAATCTATTTTTCTGCCAAGACTATCTGTTAGGTAACCATCATCAAGTACTTGAAGCATCATATTAAATACATCAGGATGTGCTTTTTCAATTTCGTCTAATAAAACCACAGCGTAAGGTTTACGTCTTACTTTTTCTGTAAGTTGTCCTCCTTCTTCATAACCAACGTATCCTGGAGGAGCACCAACAAGTCTAGAAATAGCAAATTTTTCCATGTATTCACTCATATCAATTCTAATTAAAGAATCTTCGCTATCAAATAATTCTTTAGCTAAAACTTTAGCTAATTGGGTTTTACCAACACCTGTTTGTCCTAAAAATATAAAAGAACCAATTGGTTTATTAGGGTCTTTAAGTCCTGCGCGATTACGTTGTATTGCTTTAACAACTTTTGCAACAGCTTCGTCTTGACCAATTACTTTACCTTTTATAAGCTCTGGTAATTGGGCTAATTTATTGCTTTCTGTTTGTGCAATTCTATTTACAGGCACTCCAGTCATCATTGAAACTACATCTGCAACGTTTTCTTCGTTTACAATTTCACGATGTAATTTGGTGTCTTCTTCCCATTTTTCTTGAGCAATGGCTAGGTCTTTTTCAATGCGTTTTTCGTCATCACGTAACTTTGCAGCTTCTTCGTATTTTTGTTTTTTAACAACAGAAGATTTGGTTTCCTTTACAGCTTCTAGTTGTTTTTCTAATTCTAGAATTTGTTTAGGTACTTCTATGTTAGTAATGTGTACACGAGAACCAGCTTCATCTAAAGCATCAATAGCTTTGTCTGGTAAAAAACGTTCTGTCATGTATCTACTGGTAAGCTTCACACATGCTTCAATAGCTTCAGGAGTATATTCTACATTGTGGTGTTCTTCGTATTTACTTTTAATATTATTAAGAATTTCAATAGTTTCTTCTACAGTAGTAGGCTCTACAATTACTTTTTGAAAACGACGTTCTAAAGCACCATCTTTTTCTATGTATTGTCTATACTCATCTAAAGTAGTAGCACCTATACATTGTATTTCTCCTCTTGCTAAAGCTGGTTTAAACATATTAGAAGCATCTAAACTTCCTGTTGCACCACCAGCACCAACAATGGTATGAATTTCGTCTATAAAAAGAATAATATCATCATTCTTTTCTAATTCATTCATAACGGCTTTCATGCGTTCTTCAAACTGTCCTCTGTATTTAGTACCTGCAACTAAGCTTGCTAAATCAAGAGTTACTACGCGTTTATTAAAAAGAATACGCGATACTTTTTTGCTTACAATTCTATTGGCTAAACCTTCTGCAATTGCAGATTTACCTACTCCAGGTTCACCAATTAGCAATGGGTTGTTTTTCTTTCTACGACTTAGGATTTGTGAGACACGCTCAATTTCTTTTTCGCGACCAACCACAGGATCTAGTTTTCCTTCTTCTGCCATAGCTGTTAAATCTCTACCAAAATTATCTAGCACAGGCGTTTTAGATTTTTTGTTAGATTTACTAGTAGGCGTATTAAATATGTCTTTAGACGCATCTTCAGAAGAAGAAGTATCTTCATCAGGAAATTCTGATTTTGGTTCTATATAGTTATCATCGTTTGTAATCATAAGTTTAAATTGTTCTTTAACATTATCATAATCCACTTTAAGCTTGTTTAAAAGTTTGGTAGTAGGATCATTTTCATTTCTTAAAATACACAATAATAAATGTGCTGTATTGATAGACGTACTTTGAAATAATTTTGCTTCTAAAAAAGTTGTTTTTAAAGCACGTTCTGCTTGTCTTGTAAGATGTAAGTTTCGTTTTTCATTAGAAACTACTGCTACACTAGGATTTGCTGGGCTTAAAATTTCGACTTTACGTCTTAAATGGTTTAAGTCAATTTCTAATGCATTTAAAATATTAATAGCTTTACCATTACCATCTCTTAATAAACCAAGCATTAGGTGCTCAGTACCAATAAAATCATGGCCTAAGCGCAGTGCTTCTTCTTTACTAAATGCAATTACATCTTTTACTCTTGGTGAAAAATTATCATCCATAAATTGTTCCTTTCTTCATTAAAAATACTAAAATCCTATTACTAAAATCAAAAACTATACCTTAAATTATAGGATATATGCTAATAGACGAAAAAAAGTTTATAAAATCAAAATAATTAACAGCTTACTTATTAACTAATAAAGTAATCTAAATTGTTAATAAAAAGTCTTAAAAAATACGATTGAAAGTCTTACTATGACTAATGAAAGTTTTATATTAGCGTGTTTTGAAAACAAGAAAATAATTTAATATTTTATATATATGGCAGAAGGAGAAAAACTCATTCCTATTAACATTGAAGATGAAATGAAATCGGCTTACATAGATTATTCTATGTCAGTCATTGTGTCACGTGCTTTACCAGACGTAAGAGATGGTTTAAAGCCTGTGCATAGACGTGTACTTTACGGTATGCATGAATTAGGTGTTAGAGCAAGTAGTGCACATAAAAAATCTGCAAGAATAGTTGGTGAAGTTTTAGGTAAGTATCATCCGCATGGAGATACTTCGGTTTATGATGCAATGGTACGTATGGCTCAAGAATGGAGTTTGCGTTACATGTTAGTAGATGGTCAAGGAAACTTTGGTTCTGTAGATGGAGATAGTCCTGCAGCAATGCGTTATACAGAGGCGAGAATGCGTAAAATATCTGAAGACATGTTGGCAGATATTGACAAAGAAACGGTAGACCATAAATTAAACTTTGATGATACTCTAGAAGAACCAACCGTTTTACCAACGCGTATTCCTGGGTTATTGGTAAACGGAGCATCTGGTATTGCAGTAGGTATGGCAACTAACATGCCTCCACACAACTTAACAGAAGTTGTAGATGGTACTATTGCTTACATAGAAAATAATGATATAGAAATTGATGAACTGATACAGCACATTAAAGCTCCAGATTTTCCTACAGGAGGAACTATTTATGGCTATGATGGCGTAAAAGAAGCTTTTCATACTGGTAGAGGGCGTATTGTTATGCGTGGTAATGCCAATATTGAAGAAGTTCATGGTAGAGAATGTGTTGTTGTAACAGAAATTCCGTATCAAGTCAATAAAGCAGATATGATTAAGAAAACTGCAGACTTGGTAAATGATAAAAAACTAGAAGGTATCTCTACTATTAGAGATGAATCAGACAGAAACGGAATGCGTATTGTTTACGTTTTAAAACGAGATGCAATACCAAACATTGTACTTAATAAATTATACAAGTATACTGCTTTACAATCATCGTTTAGTGTAAACAATATTGCTTTAGTAGATGGTAGACCGCAATTATTGAATCTTAAAGAATTGATTCATTATTTTGTAGAGCACAGGCATGATGTAGTAGTAAGAAGAACTACTTATGAGTTGCGTAAAGCAGAAGAAAGAGCACATATATTAGAAGGTTTAATTATCGCTTCTGATAATATAGATGAAGTAATTGCAATTATTCGTGCATCTTCTAACGCAGATGAAGCTAGAACTAATTTAATAGAGCGTTTTAAACTTTCAGAAATACAAGCAAAAGCAATTGTAGAAATGCGTCTGCGCCAATTAACAGGCTTAGAGCAAGACAAACTGCGTAGTGAGTATGAAGAGATCATGAAAACTATTGAAGACCTTAAAGACATTCTTGATAAGAAAGAACGTAGAATGGATATCATTAAAGAGGAACTTCAAGTAGTAAAAGATAAATATGGAGATGCACGTCGTTCGGTTATTGAATATGCAGGAGGAGACTTAAGCATTGAAGATATGATACCTAATGAAAAAGTAGTAATTACTATTTCGCATGCAGGTTATATTAAACGTACATCACTTACAGAATACAAAACACAAAATAGAGGAGGAGTTGGGCAAAAAGCATCAACTACAAGAAATGAAGATTTCTTAGAACACCTATTTGTTGGTACAAACCACCAATACATGTTATTCTTTACACAAAAAGGAAAATGTTTCTGGATGCGTGTTTATGAAATTCCTGAAGGAAGTAAAACCTCTAAAGGTAGAGCAATACAAAATCTTATAAATATTGAGCAAGATGATAAGGTAATGGCCTTTATTTGTACCCAAGATTTAAAAGACGAAGAGTACATTAATAGTAATTATGTAATCATGGCTACCAAAAAAGGTCAGGTTAAAAAAACCTCTTTAGAGCAATATTCTAGACCAAGAACTAATGGTATTAATGCGATTACTATTAAGGAGGATGACGAATTACTAGAAGCTAAACTTACTACAGGTGAAAGCCAGGTAATGTTAGCGCTTAAATCTGGTAAAGCAATTCGTTTTGAAGAAGCCAAAACTAGACCAATGGGAAGAAACGCATCTGGTGTACGTGGTATAAGATTACAAGACGAAAAAACAGACGAAGTAATAGGTATGATTGCTGTAAACGATATGGAAAGCAATATTCTTGTGGTTTCTGAAAACGGTTATGGTAAACGTTCTAGCTTAGAAGACTACAGAATTACCAATAGAGGAGGAAAAGGTGTAAAAACTATTTCTATTACAGAAAAAACAGGTAACTTAGTAGCAATCAAGAATGTAACAGATTCTGATGACTTAATGATTATTAATAAATCAGGTATTGCTATTAGAATGGCTGTTAAAGATTTAAGAGTAATGGGTAGAGCAACACAAGGAGTTAAACTTATTAATCTAAAAGGAAATGACTCTATTGCAGCAGTTGCAAAAGTAATGCAAGATGAAGAAGAAGTAGAATTAGATGAAGAAGGAAATGTAATAGTTCCAGAAGTTATTACTCCTACTGATGATAATGAAGATGGCATAACTCTTGATACTAGTGAAGAAGAATAAATAAAACGAACAATAAAACAAATTTAAAAAATGAAAAAACAAGTAATTGTAGCTTTAGCACTAGCGTTTAGTGTATTTACTTTTGCACAAAAAAAAGAGCTTAAGACTGTAGAAAAAGCTGTTAAAAATAATGACTTTTCTGTAGCTAAATCTCTTTTAGAACAATTAGACCCAATGCTTTCTGGCATGGAAGATAAATATAAAGACAAATATTATTTTCTTAAAGGTCAAGCATTTTATGCTAATGGTGCAGGAAGTGATGAAGATATAGATTTAGCAATTGAGAATTTTGATAATGTAAAAGATTCTTATAAAGTTGAAATAGGAGAAATTAAACAAAATTTAATTAATACACTTTTAACAGATTCTAACGAGCAATACCAATCTGCTCAATATTTAGATGCGGTTAAAGGATTTGAAAAATTATATAAATTAATTCCTTCAGATACTACGTATTTATATTATGCAGCTTCTAGTGCTATTACAGGAAAAGATTATGATTCTGCTATAAAAAACTACGAAAAATTATTAGAATTAGGCTATACAGGAATTGAAAAACAATATGTAGCTACTAATGTAGAAACAGGAGAAGTAGAAGCGTTTTCTAAATCACAAAGAGATTTATTTGTTAAAGCTGGTTCACATATAAAACCTTCAGAAAGAGTTTCAGAATCTAAAACGGCAGAAATAGTTAAAAATCTTGCATTTATTTACTTAAATAACGGAGAGTCTGAAAAAGCATTAGCAGCAGTTCAGGAAGCTAGAAAAATGGACCCAACAGACTCTAATTTAATTTTGTCTGAAGCGAACTTACAGTATAAAAACGGTAATAAAGAAACGTACAAAAAACTAATTGAGGAAGCCATTCAGTTAGATCCAGAAAATACAGATTTAATATTTAACTTAGGTGTTGTAGCTTCAGAAAATGGAGAAATTGAAAAAGCTAAAGAATACTATGATAAAGTAATTTCTTTAGAGCCAAAAAATGTTAATGCACTTACTAACATGGCAGCATTAATTTTAGGACAAGAAAACGCATTAATTGATGAAATGAATGGTCTTGGTACTTCTAATGCAGATAACATTCGTTATGATGAGTTAAAAGAAAAACGTACCGGATTATATGAAAGTGCAATTCCTTATTTAGAGGCTGTTATTGAAGTAGAACCTAACAATTCTCAAGTAGCTAAAACACTATTAAATATTTATGGTGCTATTGGTGAAACGGAAAAGTTAAATGCAATAAAAGCATTGCTTGATTCTATAGAAAACTAAGAATTATAACAATTACATATAAAAAAAGCCACTTTATTTAAAGTGGCTTTTTTTGTTAATTATATAATCTTTTTAATTACTCGTAGTCTATGTGTATGCATGCGTTTATCTGCATTGTAAATACCTGAATGATCTATTCTATCTATACGTACTTTGCCATGCGCATGAATAATATAATTATCTTTCATGATAATACCTACATGTATTATTTCTCCTTCATTATTATCAAAAAATGCTAAGTCACCAGGTTCACTTTCTTCTATAAAGCTTAAAGCTTCACCTTGTGTTGCCTGTTGTGAAGCATCACGCAATAATTTATAACCATTAAGTTTATAAACCATTTGTGTAAATCCAGAACAATCAATACCTAAAGGTGTTTTTCCTCCCCAAAGATATGGAGCATTTAAAAATGAAAATGCGGTATTTATTAAATGCTCTTTAGGGCAAATTGTATTTATTTTAGAGCCATCAAAAGTGTGTTCTAAAAGATGTAAACCGTTTAACGAAGCACCTAAAGTAACAGGATATAATTGCTTGTCTTTATCTTGAACAAATTCAATTAAATCATTAGACAGAATAGGAAATTCTTGATGCAAGCCATAGTATTGCTCTTCGGTAATTTCTACATACTGTTTGTTATCAATCCAACCTTCATATTTGTCAAATGCTAATCGAATTCTGCTCCAAGATTTACGTTGTTCTAAAACCTTAAAATAATCACCATACAAAACTTGCGAAACAAGTTCGGTTTTATCTGAAGGTTCAAGTCTTAAAGGAACAATGCTTAAGTTACAAATTCCGTATTGCATTAATAAATAGAGATGTTAGGTATCTTGATTAGTGTTTTATTTATTGGGTAAATATAGTTATTACAAACGTTCAATAACAACAGCAGAAGCACCACCACCACCATTACAAATAGATGCAGCACCAATTTTGGCATTGTTTTGTTTTAAAACATTTAATAGGGTTATAATAATACGTACTCCAGAGCATCCTAAGGGATGTCCTAAAGAAACAGCACCACCATTTACGTTTACGTTACTATCTTCAAGACCTAATATTTTCATGTTTGCTAAACCAACCACAGAAAAAGCTTCGTTAAACTCAAAATAATCTACATCATCTATTGTTAACCCAGCTTTATCTAAAGCTTTTGGTAACGCTTTAGAAGGAGAAGTTGTAAACCATTTTGGTTCTTGAGCAGCATCAGCATAACTTTTTATAGTTGCTAAAGGTTTTAAACCTAAAGCTTCCGCTTTTTCTTTACTCATTAAAACCATGGCACCAGCACCATCATTAATAGTAGAAGCATTAGCAGCTGTTACTGTTCCTTCTTTAGTAAAAGCAGGACGTAAGGTAGGAATTCTATCCATTTTTACATTGGTAAACTCTTCGTCTTTATTAACAATAACAGGTTCACCACGTCTTTGCGGTACTTCAACAGGAACAACTTCTTCATCAAATTTTCCAGCTTCCCAAGCAGCAGCAGAACGGTTGTAAGACTGTACAGCAAAAGCATCTTGATCTTCTCTAGAAAAATTATATTCTGTGGCACAGGCATCGGCACAAACACCCATTGCATTTTGGTCATAAGCATCTACTAATCCATCACGTTGCATACCATCTTCCATTTTTGCAGGACCAAATTTGGTTGCAGTTCTTGCATGAAAATAATGTGGTATTAAACTCATGTTTTCCATACCTCCAGCAACCACAACTTCGGCATCGCCTAAGGCAATAGCTTGTGCAGCTTGCATAACGGTTTTCATACCAGAAGCACAAACTTTATTAATAGTAGTACAAGGCACATTATCTGGAATACCAGCATAAATAGCAGCTTGCCTTGCTGGAGCCTGTCCTGTTCCTGCTTGAACAACATTACCCATTAAAACTTCATCTACCATTTCTGGTTTTAAATTTATTTTATCTAAAGCTCCTTTAATTGCTATTGCTCCTAATTTTGGCGCAGGTACTGTAGATAACGCTCCTAAAAAACTACCAATTGGTGTTCTTGCAGCAGATACTATTACTACTTGTTTACTCATAATTATGTGCTTTTAATTTTATTATTGCGAAATTAATCATTTTTTGGCATAAATGAATACGATTCGCATTTTATAAGTATTTAAAAAGGATATTTTATTACATTTGAAAATAGTATTATCTCTATGAAAGACCTTATTAATAATTTATATAAAAATCACGCATTAATTTATAAAGTGCTGCTTTTTATTAGTGCAACCATACTTATTGTTTATTTGTTTCCGAAACAAGGAAAATTTAAATATAATTTTGAACAAGGTAAACCTTGGCAATCAGAAAATTTATATGCTCCTTTTAATTTTGCCATAAAAAAAACTCCGGAAGAAATTAATAAAGAAAAAAGGCTTACCGAAGAAAAAGCTAGCTTGTATTTTAATTTAGATGAAAACATTGAAAGCAATGTTAAAACTAATTACAAAGTTGGTTTTTATAAAACATTTCCAGATTCGCTTTCTAATACTACACTAAATAGCTTGTTTAAAACAGGTGAGCTTATTATTAATAGATTGTATGATAATGGTGTTTTAGATGAAAACTACACTTTTGCTAAAGATAAAAAAAGTGTTATTCTTAATAAGCAAATTACCATTAAGCAAGCCCCTTTTTCTAGTTTAATACAACAAAAAAATCTATCTTCTTTAGTAGATAATGTATTAAAAGATAATAATCAAAATAACTACCACACACAATTTTTAGCATTGTTTTTTGATATAGTAGAGCCTAATTTAACGTATAATAAATCTTTAACAGAAAGCGCTTTACAAGAAGATTTAAACAATATTGCATACACCAGAGGGAGTATAGAAAAAGAGACCTTAATTATATCTAAAGGAGAAGTAGTAGAAGGGGAGAAATATCAAATTTTAGAGTCTTTAAAAAACGAATATAAATCACAAGTATGGACTGCTTCAAATTATAACTGGGTAGTTTTTGCCTATACTTTATTAGTAGCACTTGCTTTGTTAATGTTGCTTCTGTTTTTAAGAAAATACAGACTAGATGTTTTTAATAATAATACCAAAGTGACCTTTATATTTTTTAATGTTATTTTAATAATACTAATTACTACTTTGGTTATTAGTTATAACTCTAAATACCTATATGTAATACCCATTTGTATTTTACCTCTTGTATTAAAAGCTTTTTTTGACTCTAGATTAGGGTTGTATACACATGTAATAACGGTTGTATTATTAGGCTTAATAGTGCCCAATAGTTATGAATATATGTTTTTGCAAATTATAGCAGGAATTGTTACTATTTTAACGGTTTCAGAACTGTATAAACGTGCTAATTTATTTATTTCTGTAGGACAAATCACTTTAATTTATATCATTGCTTATTTTGCTTTTTTTGTAATACACGAAGGAAGTGTAGACGCGATACATTGGGAAACCTTTGGTTTATTTGTGTTATGTGGTTTAGCTACTTTATTTGTACAGCCATTAATTTATGTATATGAAAAGTTATTTGGGTTGGTTTCAGACGTATCTCTTTTAGAGTTATCAGATACAAATACCAAGCTTTTAAAAGAACTATCAAACAAAGCACCAGGAACATTTCATCATTCGTTAAACGTTGCTAATTTAGCTGAAGCAGCAGCAAATGAAATAGGAGCAAATGCTATGTTGATTCGCGTAGGAGCATTGTATCACGATATTGGAAAAATGAAGAACCCAACGTTTTTTACCGAAAATCAATCTACAGGCATCAATCCGCATGACGAATTATCTTCTTATGAAAGTGCTACAATTATAACAGACCATGTATTAGATGGAATAGAAATAGCAAGAAAAAACAACCTGCCAGATCGTGTCATTGATTTTATAAGAACACATCATGGTACAAGTCTTGTATATTATTTTTATAAGAAAGAAAAAGCTTTAAACGAAGATGTACGCAAAGAAGACTTTATGTATCCTGGTCCAAAACCTTTTAGTAAAGAAACAGCCATTTTAATGATGTGTGATAGTGTAGAAGCAGCTTCTAAAAGTTTAAAAGAGCCTACTTCAACAAAAATTGATAAATTTGTAGAAAATATTATCAATAAGCAGATGGAAGCAGAGCAGTTTTTAAATGCGAATATTACTTTTAAAGAAATTCAATCTATTAAAAAAGTGCTAAAGCACAAGCTTGCAAATATTTACCATCTTAGAATAGAATATCCAGAATAATTTTTTAAAAAAAGTGAAAAAAATGCTTGTAAGGTTCAAGATGATAACTTACATTTGCATCCGCGTTTAGGAATAAATGCTGTAGTTCATAAAAAAATTACTGGAGAGGTGCCTGAGTGGCCGAAAGGAGCGGTTTGCTAAATCGTCGTAGGTGGAAACACTTACCCAGGGTTCGAATCCCTGTCTCTCCGCAATTTTCAAATTGATTTTTGATAACCATTTTCGGGGTGTAGCGTAGCCCGGTTATCGCGCCACGTTTGGGACGTGGAGGCCGCAGGTTCGAATCCTGCCACCCCGACATTGTTTTCGTAGAAACATAAAATCTACGGGCTCTTAGCTCAGCTGGATAGAGCACCTCCCTTCTAAGGAGGCGGTCTCAGGTTCGAATCCTGAAGGGCTCACTTAAAGCTTCACAGAAATGTGAAGCTTTTTTGTTTTTATATGGTTTTGTAAGGGTTTATAGTACTTCACCATATTTTTCAATATTACTATTCCAATCTTATTATTAATCAAATAGCATCATTTAGGTGTACTTTCTGGTGTACCATATTTTCTTCTGGTGTACCATTTTAAAAAAAACAAAATCTATGAATAATTATAAATTAGCTGTACTCTTTTATTTACAGAGAAACAGGATAAATAAAATGGGTAAATGCCCAGTAAGATGTAGAATTACATATTTAAAAAACAGAAAAGAATTCTCTACTGGTATTTTCATAAATCCTAGCTATTGGGATAGTGGAAAGCAATTAGCTAAACCACCTAATTCAGAAAATACAATTTTAAATAACAAATTAAGCCTTATTCATCAACAGATAGATAAGGCTTTTTTAATGCTTCAAATTTTGCCTGAAGACTTTGATGTAGATGATGTTTACAGAAAATATAAAGGCGAAGATGTAAAAACTGAAATTACCATATTAGGAGCTTATGATTTGCATAATGAAAAGACCAAAAAACTTATTGGAGTAGATTTTAATGAGTTGTCTTGGAGTAGATATGTGGAAAGTAGGAGAAAAGTGGCTAGTTTTATGTCTAAATTTTATAAGAAGAAAGATGTTAGGTTAAATGACTTGGATTTAAAATTCATAAAGGATTTAGAATATTACTATAAAACGGAATTAAATTTAAGACGGGCTACGGTGTATAGGAGTATACAGCGAGTAAAGAAAATTATTCAATTTGCTATAGCTGAAAACTATTTAGAGAGAGACCCTTTTGCATTATTTAAGAATAAGAAATATAAAACTCAAATAGTTTATCTTACTGTTGAAGAATTAAATTTATTAGAAAACCATTCATTTAAACAAAAAAGATTACAACAAGTAAAAGATATGTTTGTGTTTTGTTGCTACACAGGGTTAGCTTATCAAGAAATGTCTAGTTTAAAAAAGCAAAATATTATTATAAATTTTGATAGCAATAAGTGGATACAAATTAAACGTCAGAAAACACAAAAAGTAATTTCATTACCACTATTAAGTAAGGCTGAATTAATACTAAATAAGTATAGTCGCTTGGATAGAGAAACTTTACTTCCTGTGATTTCTAATCAGAAATTTAACTCCTATTTAAAGGAGATTTCAGAACTTTTAGGGATAGATAAAAAGTTAACACATCATATTGCTAGAAAAACTTTTGCAACAACTGTATTGCTTTATAATGATGTTCCTATGGAGATTGTGTCTGAGTTATTAGGGCATTCAAATATGAATATCACACAGGCTCATTATGGTAAAATAGTACAGAAGAATATTAGTAAGCAAATGATTGATCTAAATAGTAAGCTTAAAAAAAATAGAAATTAAATAGCATCAAAAATTAAATTCCATTTTAAATTTATAGGTTGTGGTTTAGACCAAAATTTACTTTTTACTTTTTGTCTATTTATGTAATTATCTAGCATACTTTCATAGCTAACAGATATTTGTTTTTGGAAAATATGAGAGTCCTTATCGTTAGTTTTTGGAAGGTATTTATCAGGAACCTCCTTATTAGTTAGCATTGTTAATTTTTTTAATAAATAAGGTAGGTTTTTGTTAGATATATTAGTAAACTCTTCTACAAGTAATTCTTGAATATCTAAAAATAAATCTTTGTCAGATATATTATTATCAAAAATAGAATAGTTTTTTGAACTATAACTATAGATCCCATTCTTAACAATAATAGGTGCGTTAAAGTCTAAAATAGAACTTCTTAAAATCCTAATATCATTTCTTATTGTTCTTTCAGAAACACCAGATTTTCTACCTGTAGCTTCATATAATGCAGCAGAGCATTGTTCAATTAAATAATCAATAGTAGCAACACTACTTCGTTTACTAAAGCACTTATCTAATGTTTTATATCTAATAAGGGCATTTAAGTTTACAGGCATATTAAAAATGCAGATAGACTGCAACTATATTTTTTTTATTTGTTGATATGAAAATTTCAATTGTAAAATTACTAAAAAAAGCTAATACAAATAATGACACAAATAATAAAAAATAATATAAACATAAAACGCAAGAAACTATTGTTTACGGAATTATCGATTTCTAGTATTAAAAAAACTTTTTACTCATTTTCCTTTTTTGGAGGTATAGTAAATACTCTAAAACAAAAACTCTATTGTATTTACTTGGAGTAATTTATTCTTTGGCAATTTTAAAGACCAATTGAGGAAAACCATAAAATAATAATTAACAAATTATATATATTAATAAAATTAAAATCAATTAAACTTTATGAAAACATTAAAAATAATTTTTGGAATACTATTAATTGTTGGTGGTATTGGCTCACTAGTAAGCTTTTTTCAAGCTATGGGTAAATACGAAGCACCAGAACTTATAGGTCACTTGATTGCAATAGCAATTGTTTTTGGGTTGGCGTATTTCTTACTAAAACGCAATAAAAAATGAAATATATTCTTCTACTCTTCGTGTCATTATCTGCTTACACTAGTAATGCGCAATGTGATATAAAAACAACCAATCGTCCAGATGGGGTAACAATAAAGTACTTTAACCCAAAACCAATAATTAGAAATTCTAACTATGAGGTAGGGGTTGCTATTTATAAAAATGTTAATACGAATGATTATATATTAAGTGTTAACGTGTTATTTATGAATATGTCACCAAAAAAATTAAAAAATGATTTAATCATTCAAACTACAAGTTCAGAAGGTTTGAGATTGGAAAATATTATTTCCAAACAAATTACTATGAATGGAAGAATTCTGGCTAATGCAATGTATATATTGACAGATACAGATTTTAAGGAATTGAAAAATTACTCTTTAAAAAGTATATTCTTTTATTTAGATGAAAATCTTGAGGGTTCAATAGTTACAGAAAATAAAAATATAATAGGTAATGAACTAAAATGTTTAAAAAATGAAATTTAATAAATTAATAGTGTTATTTTTTTTTTGTTTCTTGCTATATAAGTAATGCGCAAAATTATATTTACATAGAGGATGAATCATATACAGCCACAAAGTCATGGACTTTTGAAGCTAAAGATGGGATTGGTACTAAGGATCACCTTGAATTAACTATTGCTAGAAATGGTAACGAAGGCTTTGCTATGATTTCAACTTATGTTGGAGAAAATAGTAATAAATTAAAAGGTGATTTAATTATATTTTTAGAAAATGGTGTGCAAATCAGATGTATTGACAGAAATATTAAGGATTTTGTTGATTATAGGAGTACAGCAATATATAAACTCTCAGAAAATGAAATAAAATATTTAAGAAATCATTTAATTACTAAAATTAGATTTACTGTAAATTATGGTTCTAGAGGAAATTATTTATCAACAGCAATTAATAAAATACCTACTATTCTTGCTTACAATAACAAGGATTCTCCAGACTACTATTTTACAACTAGTGATGTGAAAAAATTATTTCTAAAAGATTATAGTGGAGAATACACTAGTAATAAAACTGTATTTAAAAATGAAGTAAATCCAAAACAGAATTTCATTGAAGAAACACGCTTTAATATTGCTTTAGTGTTCAAAAACATCAATGACGGTATGATCATTATACAGGATCCAAGAATTCCTGATAGACCTTTATTTTATAGAATAACAGGATTTGTTGAAGAAAAAGAAATTGATGGATATAATATGATTATATACAATTGTGTAAATGATGTTACATATATAAAAAATGAAGCTATTTTATTTTCAAATGAAAATGGTCTTAGCTTGATGATTAATAATAAGAAGTATATGCAGGCTTGGTATAATTTAAAACTGAAATCAAATGAGTAAAGAAATTCACAATATAGATTTTGAAATATCTAAATGAATTAAAGGCCTAATAATAATTTTTAGTAATAAGAAATCTATACAGATATTTCATAATAAAATAAAAATAAAAATAAAAATAAAAATAAAAATAAAAATAAAAATAAAAATAAAAATAAAATATGGTAACATTAATTATTATAGTCGTTGTACTAATTTTTGGTAAGTTTATTTATGATTCTTACTTGACTGATAACACGGAGAAAAGATGGGAGGAGTATAAAGAATCAGATCCAATGGGAGCAGCAAAAGTTGAAAATTCTAGGTTTGGAGCAAAGCCAATAAAGCAAGATTTAGAACTGAAAAAACAGTTAAATAAACAAAAAAAGCAATTGGTTATAGAAAGTATAAAAGAAGAACTTACTATTTATCAAATTAACAATTTAAAAGAGATAGAAGAAAAACATGGAACTATTCGGGGTAATATGATGGCAACTTTAGAGGCTACAGATATTATTACTTCTAATACTGAACATTTCAAGGAAGAATTTTTACCTAAAAAAGAGGAGTTAGAATTAAGTGAGCAAGAATTAATAACCATAATTGAGGATGTAGCTCGTGATGTAATAAAGGAAAAAATCGGAATTGAATTAGGTATGAGTAATCTCGGTTATGAGCAACAATTAAAACAGATCGAAGAAGAAGATGAAGAAGAAGAGAATGATGAACTTGACAAATTATTAGATCTTGAATTTAATGAATTGACTAAAATGTTTTATGAAACTGTAGAATTGAATAAATCAAATTATGACAATAGACTGAGATCTAAGATTATTAATATTCAAGAAGCTATTGAGTATCATACGCTTGCTTTTGAAAATGAGTTATCTAAATTAGAAAACCTTCTATTTGAAGCTAATGATGAAAATTTTCAAAAATATAGAGAAATTAGAGGAGATAACTTAATGAATCTGTCAAAATATAATAAGAATTATGATGTAGAAGGTGCTTTGTGCACAAATTCTATTAATAGTATGTTAGATAAATTGGGATCATTAGATAAATTGTTTAATTCTAGATTAAACTAAATGGACAAAAGAAAGGTAATTTATGTCTTAAAAAGTAGAGTTGTTCTTAAGGTTGCTAGATTTATAGGAGGTTAAAGACTTGGATGACATTGTTATTAATTATATTATACATCAAAGGGGAATTATATAGTTATGCTAGATTTTTTTAGATATAATAAATCAAAGAGAAATATAATTGAATTCTTTAAAATAGACAATAGTGATTTGGCTCTAGTAGAAAAGCCTAGAGGAGTCATAAATATTAAATTCTCATCCATAACTAAAAATGGTTTGTTAGAAATTTCAAATAAATTAATTAATACTTTCAGAAGTGATATTGTTGATTTAGAAGTTGTCTTTTGTGAAAATTTTGAAATGTCTATAAATAATGGGATTCTAATAAGTATAAAAAATAAATTTACTGTAAATAGTAATTTGGTTTTAAAAGATACTAATTATAAATATTTTAATGAATATCATATTTCTCGAAAATTCAGTAATATATTTAGAGATAAAGAAGGGAATACAGTCTATGCAAGTGAAATAGGAATTTATAATATTTTTAAAATGAAAAAGATTATTACTCAAAAAGAAATTGAAAATGCTGTAATACCGGCTTTTACTAATCTAGATGTAAAATATTTAAATTCATTGGATGATAATACGATGTATTCCAATCTTTCTAAAAAAGAATTAATAGAAGAATTTACACGCGTATTTAAAGATTATAAATCAAAAAAAATCAATAAGCTAACCTATAAAAAATCAAAATGTAATTTTTGTTTTCCTTTAGCTAATGCTTTTGAATTTTATAATTCAGAAAACAATAAATTCATTGTTAGATATATAATTCATAGTGATACTAATGGTTGTATAGTTCGTTTATGTAATAATAAACCATCTAGTAACGATAGTACAGAAATACCCTTCTAATTTTTTAAAATTTTTTTAAATTTTATTTAAAAGTTCCTCTTTTTTAAGGAACCTACAATCACCCCCACGCTTTGTTTGTTTTGGGCAGATAGCCCGTACCTAATTGTTAAATCTAAAAATTAAAAAGACTATGGTAAAAATTGTAGATTTTAAAACCTATCAATCTGAAGATGGGAAAGAGTTTTGTACTTTAATTGTACAAGGAGGACTTGAGGCTGTAAAAAGTCAAGAAACAAACAGAACTTATTTAACTGCAAGAAAAGCAAGAGTAGCATGTACTTTTGATGAAGCAGTATGTAAATCATTAATTGGAACTGACTTTCCAGGCACTGTGCAAAAGGTTGAAGTAGATCCTTATGACTACACAGTTGAAAGTACTGGGGAAGTTATTACATTATCTCATCGTTATGAGTATATGGGAGAAGAAGAAAGCATTATTAAAGATAATGTTTTAAAAGAGGAAGAAGTATTTTAAACTTCTTTAATAATTCAAATAGAAAGGTTCTAGCTTAGGTTAGAGCCTTTTTTTTATGCTATATGAAAAGATTATATAGCTACTAATTTTATTAAATATATAATATATGAAACTACAACAAACCAAAAGGCATCAAGTTAAATTAAGACTGGGATTAAGTGGAGCTAGTGGATTTGGAAAATCTTACAGCGCTCTATTACTAGCGTTTGGAATCACAAATGATTGGTCTAAAATAGCTATAATAGATACAGAAAATGGAAGTGCTAGTTTATACTCTCATTTAGGAGGTTATAACGTTTTACCAATAGATGAACCTTACAGTCCAGAAAGATACATTGAAGCTGTAAAAACATGTGAAAATGCTTCTATGGAAGTTGTTATAATAGATAGTATTACACACGAATGGAATGGAAATGGTGGTTGTTTAGATATTCATTCTAAACTAGGAGGTAGGTTTGCAGATTGGAGTATTGTAACTCCACGTCATCAAGCTTTTATAGACGCTATTTTAAAATCAAAATGTCACATTATAACTACTGTTAGGAAGAAAATGGATTATTCCATGGATAGAGATTCTAACGGAAAGACTAAAGTAATTAAGCATGGTTTAAAAGATATAACACGTGAAGGTTTTAGTTACGAGTTAACTGTTGATTTTGAATTAATAAATGACAATCATTTAGCTAAAGCATCAAAAGACAGAACAGGATTGTTTACTAACAAACCAGAGTTTGTAATAAATGCTTCTACAGGTAAGAAATTAATTGCTTGGTGTAATGAAGGCATATCTATAGAACGGATTAGTCAAGAAATTGAAGATTGTGTATCTATAGAAGAGTTAAAACACATTTATACAAAACATTCAAGTGTACAAAATTCAATTAAACCACTTATTCTAAAACGTAAAGAAGAATTAGAAACTATAGATAGTCAGCTAATTGACCAAAAAGAAATTGTAAAACCTTCAAAAACAGAAAACAATGGAATTGATAGCAAATAATAATACTCAAAATATGGTTTTAAACCATTCTGAAGTAGTAAATACTACCTCCAATAATTTTATAGAGGCTAACACAGAAAAAGTAACCTTGGAACATCTTAAGGAAAAATGTACAATTCCTGTTTTTGCTAAGGATAATGAGTCTACTATAAGTCATTTTCAGTTTATTAATGAAACTTTAGAAATGATTAAAACGCAATTTCCAAATGCTAATCCTAAAGCACCAGACATAAGGGTAAGCCACGTGGTGAAAGGTCGTGTTCCAACAGCTATTGGTAAACCAGCAAAGGAGTTATTAGAGAACGAGAAAACGATTTATTATGAGCGCTGCGCTTTTGTAATTGAAATACCAGAGTTTAAACAAGTTATTAATGGTAATGAAATATCATTATGTGTTGGAGGTGTAAGAGCTTATAATCAAGAGAACCTTTATAGTAAGAAGAGTTTAGAAAAATTTAAAATGTTTGTAGGGTTCCAAAATAAGGTTTGTACTAATTTGTGTATTTCCACAGATGGTTTTACAAATGAAATTAGAATAGGTTCTATACTAGATTTAAACCAAAACATTCAAAATCTATTAAGTAATTACAATAAAGATATTCATTTAACTAATATGGAAGCAATGTCTAATTACAGTTTAACTGAAAATCAGTTTGCTAATTTGGTTGGCAAGACAAGAATGTTTCAACATCTAGATAAGGCAGAACAACATGAAAAATTCCCAATAACTCTAAATGATAGTCAGGTAAATAATGTTGTGAAAGATTACTACAGCTGTTCAAACTTTAGAAGAAGTGATGATGGAAGCATTAGTATGTGGAATTTGTATAATTTATTTACAGAAGCTAATAAAAGTTCTTACATAGATTCAAATTTTGAGCGTAATGTAAATTGCTATGCCTTTATAAATCACCTAGTAGAATCGATTAAAAATGATACTATGAGCTGGTACCTTCATAATTAATATATAGCTAACTCGTGTAATTCAGCTTAGACTGATACACTTAAATATATTGATAAATGGATGATAAAGAATTAGTTGAATTACTTAAATATAGCTCTTCTAAAGAGCTTTACATCGTAACTTGGAATAATCTACTAAAACTCCTTTTTTGTCCCTTTAAAGTTAAAGTAAATCACAATATTGGTGTGCTTAAAAAGGGACAGAAAGTTATGGTAGATGAAGTCAAGGTTACCCAAGAATTACAAACAGTTTATATCATTAAAAATGTAGCTTATTACTATTATCATTTCACAATTTTAATAGATAGCTAGTTTTAGATATAATAATCAAATTTGATTTGACCCTTATGTTGAATTTTCTTTACTCGATTCTTTTGAGACTTTTTAAGGTCATTAAAATTTAAAATACTGAAAAGTAATCAGAAAAATGGCAGATTTATGTAATTAAATAAATAGTTATATATAAAAATAAATGAGATAAATCTGCCATTATTTGTTGTTTTCATCTAGAATCTTGTAATAATCTTTATCGAGATAATCATATAGCAATATATTTTCATTAGTACTCATTCTTATAGACGGATTAATATCTAATTTACTATGAATTTTTGTAGGAAGAAGATAATTTATTCTTCCAAAATAGATTTTTTTTAAATCAATATATTCTGAATGACTTCTTTTTTTAGCTTTATCATGATTTGGTTCTAGTTTAATAAACTCATATCCTGGTTTTTTTACGCTATTTATGCGTTTATGTGTTTGATTAGATTTTATTCTAAAGATACTTCTTACTAATCCAATAATAAATGTTTGTTTTATGTCTATTACTCTTCCAGTAGATTTTTCTAAAGAAATTAAATTCAGTGGAAATTCTAATTTATTAATATCATTAAATGCTACTCTAAAATTTTTTTCTAAAAGATATTGTTTAAAATCTTTGTAGGTGACAACCTCATTTCTAATTAAATAATTATATGTTGCTTTTATAAATTTTTTATCTAAACTATCATTTGCTTTTGGTTGGTAGCTATTTTCAAATGATTTTTTTTTAATTTTAGGAAATTTAGTAGGTATATAGGTAGATGAAACAAGTTCATCATCAATATATTCAAAAGCAGGTGGAAGATCAGATGCATCTGTATAAAAAATATAAAATGTTTTAAACACTTTATTGAAATACAAAGAAGTTATTAATGAGTTTCTTTTGTTTTTATTGGTGGTTTTTATAAAGTATAATAGCTTTTTAATATCACTTACATAAGGTTTTAAATCTAATAATGGGATAATTAAATCTTTATTTATTGTTGGTGTTATAAACTTTTTTAGAATATGCAATTTAGGACTACTACTTTCATAATAAAAGAAATCAAAAAGATTTTCAAATCTGAACAATAAATAGCTGTCTTTTGATTTTAAATAATGATATAATGCACATAAATAATCGTCAGGGTTTTTAATAAAATCTATAAATAATTGATTTATATGAGATTTATGTTCGTTTTTTATTAAACTGTCATCATAGTTTTCAGGTATATTTTGATTATAACTATCTTTATTTACAACTTCCACAGTCATTACATCATCATATTTATTTAAGAGCTTAGTTAACCTTTCAGGATGTTTGTTATATTCAATAATTTGTTTTAAAAAATAAACTTCTTGAATTAGATATCTTTTAATTAACTTCTCTTTCAATTGAGAAATTGAACCCTCATAAGCATCATAATATGAATTATCATAATTAAATAGGTTTCTGTGTTCTATGTGTTCATTTTCAAAATATTGAATATATTCTTTGAGTTTTTTAAGCTGTGTATTCCTTTGATTTGTAATTTCAATTAAGGTGAGTTCGTTTTCAGTATATTGAGTATATGAAGGATTAATGACATCTACATTTATGTCTAATTTATTTCTAAAACGTTTAGAGAATTGTTTAATTTCTAAAGGATTAAATTCTTCAAACATTAAGGCAGAACCGATATTTTCATTCAATATATTTGCACCAGTACTTATAACGTTAGTGGTAATTAGAAATTGAAAATTTTTATTGATTTTAGAAGTTTCAATTAGCATTTTGTAGGCTTTGGTATCTTTTTCTTCTGAAGTTAATACCAATACTTTAACACTTAATTTTTCTTCTAATACTTTTTTAAAATGATAACATTTTTTTCTGTTCTTTATGTAAATAATATTTAGAGATTCATTACCATACTTCTTTAAATTTCTTTTAGCAAACTCAATAATTATATCAGTTTGTGTTTCACTTGTGTATTCTAATTTAATTTTAGATTCAACAGTAGGTTTATGCACTTTAATTTCTATTAGGTTAAGAAACTGTTTTAGTCCTTGATGTGGTGTGCCAGACATTAAAACCAGCTTGGCATAAGTGTTATGCAGAACGTTGATAGTTTTAAAATAAAAAGACCTGCTATTGTTTTTGCGGTCATTATAAGAATAAAACAATGCGTGACATTCATCGACTATTATAAGGTCGTTAGAATTTAAATCATTAGATATTAAATAGATGCTTTGAAATGTAGATGTGATTATTTTATCAGATTCTAAAAGACGTTTTCTCTTATTTTTGTGATTTAACTCAAAATCTACTTTTACACCTTTAGATTTTAAACGAGATTTAAATTGCTCTTGAATAATTATATAAGGACTAATAAAAATTATCCGTCCTTTAGGTTTGTTATTAATGTGTTCAGCACATAAATCAGCAAAAAAAGTAGTTTTACCTGTATTGGGATTAGCGTGTAATAATACTCTTTTACAAGTATCAATTATCTCTATTAACAAATCCTTTTTTTCAGACAAATAACCTTTAATTTTAATGCCATTTTCTATAGCATCTTCAAATTCATCATTAGTATCTACATCAAGATTAATTGGTTTAGATCCAAACATATTTTTATATAATATCGAAAATTATTCAACTTCTAATGTAGACAATATTTTACTTTTATTATAATTCAATGTTAAATATTGCTTAATGCTATTTATATCTTATAAATTATCATAATCTCATTATTTTAACATTTTTAACAAATTATATGCAATATAATTAGGAATTGTCAATTATTTTTTGTAAGTTTGCATATGGTTTTGGGTAAAATGAAGGAGAAAATGAAAGCGGAACATCCAAAAAGACTTCGATTATAGCGTCATTTGAACGCCTCTCTTTTTTTTCATTTATTTTAAACTATTCCCAAAAAGGTGTTAAACAAAAAAACATCAGCTTGGTAGTTGCTGATATTGTAATAATTAAAAAATAAAAGTAAAAAAACAATGAAGAATGAAGATGAAGAAAGATTAATTAAATTAACCAATACAGTATCTACATTTACAACTAATACAATTAATAGTAACTATACTATCAATTATGTTACTGAATCAAAAGTCTCGGATGAATTTAACCAATTAACCGATACTACTAGTGTTTCAAGTAGTTACGACCTGTCTTATGAAGCTGAAAGCAATGTCACTTTCCCGATATACTTATCAGACTATAAATGTATTCAAATACCAAAAGGAATTAGAAGAAATGTAAAAAGATTACCCAAAAGGGTACTTAAAAAAATAGATTCAAATATTAATGTAGCAATTGAGAAATGCTTCATTTTTGTGTCTAACTTAACTTATAGTGTATTTAGGGATGACGATTGTTGGAAAAGTTTATCTTCTACGGTCTTACACGACCAATTAAAGAAAGGATCTGACAATACCTATGTTTACAAAAACATTATAAAAGCCTTGTCTTACTCCACAAATAGCACTTTACCAATAATTGAGTGTAGAAAAAATGAACACGATGAAGATTCTTATCAAGAAGGTCATTTCACAAAACAGTATAGGTTTAACTATTCATATAGAAATCAGAATTTAGAAAAGTTAGATATTAAATTTGAAGATAATTTAGATAAAAGAAAAAAATACCATCGATTAGAATTTGGACAAGCTAATCAAAACCCTATTGGAAAAAATTTAATTAATGCTTATTCCAAAATCATATTACCTACAGAAAATGAAATAAAAAAAAGAGGTCGAGAATTAGTAAAATTAGGGTATCAGAATAGAAAAGGTAAGATTCTTACATTTTTAAATAAGAAACCAAAATCGTTTTACTCAAATTCTAAGAATAGAACATTTGTAGAAGAAAACTTAAAGCAGTTTGAATATTTAGTAGGAAATAATTTTTTAATACCTAAAATTGGAGATCATAAGTCAGGAGGAAGAGTTGTAGATAGCTTTAATTTAATGCCATCATGGATTAGGTCGATGATTAAAATAGATTCTGAACCAATAGTTGAATTAGATTATAAAGCGTTACACCCTAATATAGCTATGTCTATTTATGGAGGTGTAGATTATCAAATAAGTCATGAACAGATTGCTAAAGACTTAGAAAGACCTTTATTAGAAGTGAAAATAGAGCATTTATCATTTTTTAATAAGCGTGTAAGCGATATGAGGAGAAGTCCATTATTCAAATATTATTACACTAGAGAAAAGGATATTTTAAAAAAAATCATAGATGATAAAGAATCTAAAGGGTACAAAATAACTTCTCAAAAATTATTTAAAAAAGAGGTAGACATTATGACTACTTGTGTTGAGGAACTTAATCGTAATAATATTTATGTGATTTATGTTTATGATGCGCTGTATTGTAAAGCTTCAGATGAGGTTATGGCTTCAGAAATCATGAAAAGAAGCGTCCAGAAGCATAATGTATATACTACACTAGGCTAAAATTAGAAGTAAATGAATTAAAGATTTAAGTAAAAATAATAAATGTAGAGAGAAGATGAAGATAATATATAAAGTAACAAACAAAACAACAGGCTCAGCTTACATAGGAGCCACTACAAGAAGCTTAGAAGAAAGAAAACAAGACCACTTTAAGAAAGTATCTAATAACTCAGAAAAGCCATTACACAAAGCTATTTCAACCTATGGTGTGGATGCATTTACATGGGAAACTATTGATAAAGCTAGCACTAATAATGAATTAGCAGAAAAAGAAGTTAATTATATATTTAGTTATAGTAACGAGACCGAATTATATAACCAAGATAGAGGTGGAGGAATACCAAAACAAGTGTATCAGTACAACATGGAAACAGGAATGTTAATTAATACTTATAATTCTTTAACAGAAGCTGGTGAGCAGTTTGGTATGGATAAAAAGGCACTATCAAAAGTGTGTTTAAGTGTAAATAAAACCTTTAACAACTTTTATTGGAGCTATAAGTATAAAGAACCATTTAAACCTTTAATAGATGCTAGAAATAAGAGTGTCACACAGTACGATGATAGTGAAAAGGAATTAAAAACCTTTAAATCTGTGAGTGAAGCGTCCAAACAAACAGGAGTTAATAAAACTTCTATAGCAAAGGTGTGTAGGGGTGAACGGAAATCTGCTGGTGGATTTTTATGGAGGTTTAAATAAAATATTTGTTTTAAAAAGAGCTGTAATAGGCTCTTTTTTTTTGCTAATATCTTTTAATTGATATCAAGATAATCTCCGCATTAAATTTTATATTTACTCCTAAAATAAAAAGTAACATAAAGATTTATCCGTGTATAGATTACTAAATCTAAATATATATTAAATAATTTACACTTTTACGGATATCCACATTTCTTAATGTAATAATTAAGTTATTTTGCTAAATATATAATTGAAACTAATTCATGATCACAGGAGAACTTAAAAGTAAAATAGATAAAATTTGGAACGATTTCTGGACAGGCGGAATCTCTAACCCATTAACCGTAATAGAGCAGTTTACCTATTTAATATTTATCAAACAACTAGACGATAAACAAACCGTAAACGAGAAAAAAGCCAACCTATTAGGTGTACCAACAGAAAACCCAATCTATACGGAAGCACAACGACCATTACGTTGGTCTAGTTTTAAGGAAAAAGATCCAGAAACCATGTTCGATCTGTTTACAAGACCACAAGTAGCATTAGGAGATCTTACCGTGTTCGATTTTATGAAAGGCATTGGTAAGCAAGGTGGAGTTTTTGCACAGTACATGAAAGGTGCTATTTTCATGATACAATCACCTAAATTACTAGATAAAGTAGTACAACAAATAGATACTTTAGAGCTAGATAATAAAGATGCAAAAGGCGATTTATACGAGTATATGCTTTCTAAAATAGCAGAAGCTGGTACAAACGGACAATTTAGAACACCACGCCACATTATACGCATGATGGTGGAACTAACGCAACCTAAGCAAGACGATGTTATTTGCGACCCATCTTGTGGTACAGCAGGTTTTTTAGTAAGTGCTGGCGAGTATATACAAAGCAGACATCTAGACTGGTTTAATAACGCCACGTTTAGAGAGCATTTTCATAACAACATGTTTAATGGTATTGAGTTTGATCCTACCATGCTACGTATTGGTGCCATGAATATGCAATTACACGGTTTAGACAACCCAACTTTAATTGGTAAAGATGCACTTAGTGAAGCTAATGCAGATATAGAAAACGCCTATTCCTTAATACTAGCCAATCCTCCATTTAAAGGCAGTTTAGATTATGACGAAGTAGAAAGCAGCCTACTTAAAACTACAAAAACAAAAAAAACAGAGCTACTATTTTTAAGCCTAATGCTACGTATGCTTAAAGTTGGTGGTCGTGCAGCAGTAATTGTACCAGATGGTGTATTATTTGGTAGTAGTACAGCACACAAAAGCATACGTAAAGAGTTGGTAGAAAACCAACAACTACAAGCAGTAATTAGTATGCCTTCTGGTGTGTTTAAACCTTATGCAGGCGTTAGTACAGCCATTTTGTTTTTTACAAAAACCAATTCTGGTGGTACAGATAAGGTGTGGTTTTACGATATGAAAGCAGATGGTTTAAGTCTAGATGATAAACGTAACCTTTTAGTAACCGAAGACGCCTTAGAGCAATGCTTTACAGAACCAGAAAATATTGTTGAAGAGGTAGCAGGAAAATGTGACATTGCACAAATACTTCTAGATGCTAAGGTTATAATGAACTCTACGGTCACTGCGAGCGCAGACGAGAAGTCTCAAATAGAAAAAAACTTCTCAGACAAAACCAAACCAAGCTTTTTAATACCAAAAGCAGAAATAGCTGCTAACGATTACGACTTATCTATAAACCGCTACAAAGAAATTGTCTACGAAGAAATAGAATACGATGCACCAGAAACCATTTTGGCAGATATTAAAGCGTTAGATAAACAAAGAACCAATGCCATGTTGAATTTGGAAAAAATGATGAAGTAATGGAGTTAGTTGAATTAAGTAAGTTGACAATCAATCTTGATAATAAACGAGTCCCTTTAAATTCAAGAGAAAGAAGTAAAAAAGAATCAAAGCCTTTATATCCATATATTGGTGCTAATAACATTATGGGATATATCGATGAATATATTTTTGATGAAAAAATATTATGTATAGCGGAAGATGGAGGGAGTTGGGGCTTCAATCAAACTTGTGCAAAAATATATAATGAAAAATGTTGGGTTAATAATCACGCACATGTCGTTACAGCTAATGATAAAGTTGTATTGGAATATTTAATGTATTATTTAAATTTTGCAGATTTATCTCTTTATATTAATGGAGCAACAAGAGGGAAGTTAACTAAAACATCTTTAAATTCAATCAAAATCCCACTACCACCATTACCAACCCAAAAAAAAATAGCTTCCATTTTAGACGAAGCAGATACACTACGCCAACTAAACAAACAACTTATTACAAAATACGATGCCTTAACACAAAGCTTGTTTTTAGAGATGTTTGGGGATCCTGTTGCTAATCCTATGGGTTGGGAAGTTAAAAAAATGAAAGAGATTTCAACTAAAATCCATAGTGGTAATACTCCTAAAGGAGGAAGTAAAGTTTATGTAGATAAAGGAATTATTTTTTTAAGAAGTCAAAACGTATGGAAAAATAGATTAGAGCTAGATGATGTGGCTTATATAGATGAAGAAACTCAAAGTAGAATGATGAAGAGTAGTTTAAAAAATAGAGATATTTTGATGACTAAGACAGGGAGAATTAATACAGAGAACAGTAGTTTAGGAAGAGCAGCTATGTTTGAAGGAGAAGATGATACAGCTAATGTTAATGGTCACGTTTATTTAATTAGGTTAAAAGAAGGTGTAATAAATGAATTCGTACTACACATACTAACGACTAACGAATATAGAGAACATATTAGAAGAGTATGTGTTGGAGGAATTGATAAGAGGCAGTTAAATAAAAATCATTTAGAAGATTTTCCTATTATTTATCCACCAATTGAAAAACAACGAAAGTTTATAACTAAGCTAGAAACAATTAGGGAGTTAAAACAAAATGTTCAACAAAGCTTACAAAAAAGTGAAGACTTGTTTAATAGTTTATTGCAAAAGGCTTTTAAAGGCGAGTTGGTGAAATAATGTGTAAATTAAAGAACTATTAAATTATGGGTGTAAAAAAATGGTTAAGTTCAATTTTTTCAAAAAAGTTAATTTCAGATTTAGAGAACAAAAACAAAGCATTAACTTCTAAAATAGAAGATTTGGAAAAAAATAACAAGCCAATAGATTATAGCAGTGCATTTGAAAATGGAAACAAAACATTATTAGAAATTAAACAAGAAAATAATCAGTTAGCGTCTAAAATAGAAAACTTAGAAAAAAACATTAATAAACAGAACACAAGTGAAGAATTTAAAAATATAAACAAATCACTTGCTACATTAACGCAATTAGTTACACCTAAAAAAGAAGTTTTAGACACCTTTAATTTAATAGATCCGTTAACAGATATTACTGCGTTTAGTTTTTCTTCTTCTAATAATTCTTTTGTAGTTCCATTAGATAAAACCAAAAAGAAAGAGGTCAACAAAGGGCTTTTAAATCATTTTTCTGCAATACCACAACTACTTCAAAGTGGTATGTTGGCTAAATCCTTTCGGTTTGTTTTTCCACAAGGAGTATCTGGTGTTGTAGGAGCAACAAAACAAGGTTATGGCACCATGATTAGAGATGGAGCTAATAATTTAATAGGTCATGGGCATTATGCTACAAATATGGTTGCTGGTATTGCAGGTGGTGCTTTTACCATTGCCACAGTAGTTGTTAGGCAGCATTATTTAAATAAAATTAATACTTCATTAAAAGAAATTAGTGAAACGGTAGATAGCTTGTTAGAAATAGAATTTATTAAAAAAGAAGCTAAAATAGAATCGTGTATTAAATTCTTCAAAAAAGCATATTATAATCATGATAAGATTAAAGACAATGAAGTTTATGTGAGTGCTATGCTAGCTAATATTATTAGTCAAAATATTTTAGTAGAAGAGTTATTGCATTTCTACTTAAAAACGTTTCAAAAAGACATAAAACAAGACCTTAATAAGATTAATGAATCTTTACATGCTTTTACCATTTTAAAAGAGCTTTTTTATTATGGTAAAATGTTAGAATTAAAATACGCAGCTTCTTATACCGAAGAATCTGTAAAAAGCATATTATCAGATTTTGAAAATTTAAGAGGTGATTATTCAAAAGTATTTGAAAAAGAAATAGAAAATAATAAGGCTTTATCTGAAATAATAATAAAAACAAATTTCTTTTCCAGAGGCAAAAAGAAAAAAGAAAAACAAAAAATAGATACAGTTAAGTATTTTACTTTTAGAGAGTATTTATATAACATAAAGTGGAAAGAACAAAATCATATATCTCAATTAAACAATTTAAATGACTTGTTAATTAAACCAAAAGAATATGTGCTTGAGGATAATATTTTATATGAAGTAGAACCATTAAAAACGCTTGATTAATGATATCCTATTTTACAAGCGGTTCTGGTAAGTTAAGTAAGTGCGAAGATAGTTGTACTGCTGGTGTATTTGATATATTAAAGTATTTACCAGCAGATCTTTTTTGGCAAATTTTAAAAAGCAGCTTATTACTTGATACTTTACCAAGCGTAGCAGGAAATATACAGCAAATAGAATTTTGGCCAAAATGGTATGTAAAAGATATTGAAGAAATAGACAATGCTAATTACATAGAACCCGATGTTTTTATAAACTTTACAGATTTTGATGTTATTATTGAAGCTAAGCGTTACGACGAGAAACAACAAAACCCTAAACAACACAGAGATCAATTGGTAGCTTATTTTAATGAGTTTAGTGATAACGAGACAAAAGAAGTGTATTATATTTTATTGGGAGGACTGTATCTAGAAGACGTAAGAAAAGAAATTACTATTACAGATGGTTTTTTTAATAAAAGAACTGTAAAGCTATCTAAAATAAAATGGAGTAGTTTATTAACTACAATAGCATCGCTTAAAAAAACAATAGAAAGACAAGATTTAGCACATCAAAAACCAATACTATTACTTTTAGAAGATGTTATAAATGTGCTTGCTATTCATGGCTACCATACAAAAAAATGGTTGTCTAAAATGCCTAAACATACAATTAAACAAACGCAATTAATCAATTTTAAATACAAGACAAATGTCAGATAATCCTTTATTAGAAGTTAGAAAAGCCTATAGGCTATTATTTGATTATCAATCTAGAATACTAGATTTAATGAAGTTTATTGGTCAAACCTATAATATTCCATTTGTAAAAGGGCATCCTAAATTTAGTGGAAGAGGTAGTAATAAATTAAATAATTGGTCTTGGGATTGGTTATACATGTATTATTATGCATTCCATTTTAATAATACTTCTGTAAAAGACAAAAAAATATATTTATCGGTTTACTTATTAAATGATTCTGGCTTTTTTGAAGTTAATTATGAAAAAGCAGAAGCTAATGATAAAAAAGTTGAGCATTTAGAAGTCGACCAATTTAAAGATGTTGAAAACTCTAAAACAAAATTAATTTTTGTTGCAGGACAAAACGAGTGGAATTGGTGGAATGAAGTTAAGCATTATAGTAAAGAGTTTATATTAAATACACAAGGGCAAGCAAAAAACAGTAATATGGTTTGGAAAGGCTATGATTTAGATTTGTTTTTTACAGAAGAAGAGGCTTTAATGCAATTACAAGATTTTAGTACGTATTGTATTAATAACAATATTGCAATTACCATAGAAGATAAGTAACTATGAAAAATAAATTTATAAACTCAGAAATTTGGTCATTAACTATTGGTGGTGCTTTTCAGCGCGCTAATGTGTACAAACCAGATGTGTTAGAAAAGGATAAAAAAGATTTTAAGTTTATGCTTAAAACAAACATAGAATTACACTTATTTAGCAGACGCAATGATGCTATGTCGTTGTACATATAAAGAAAAATGAATTATGTTTTTATATAAAGATTATCATGTAAAGAAAATGTGAAAATCTTTACGCATAAATATAACGCGTAAAGAAAATCTAATTATCTTTACATGTAAATAAAATAACTATGAGTTGGCAACCTTTAAATTTACCTTATAAGCAAGACTTTGAAACTAAGGCTATACTTAAAAAGCTATTAAACGCCAATAAAGCTTTAGCAGAGTTAAAAGGTGTAGCACAATCTATACCGCAACAAGAAATTTTAATAAACATGCTAGCTATAGAAGAAGCTTTAGATAGTAGTGAGGTAGAAAATATTGTTACAACACACGATGAAGTTTATAAAAGCACACTAGAAGATTCTAATTATATTACTCCAGCCACTAAAGAGGTTAAAAATTACATAGAAGCTTTAAGATTAGGTACAAGTATAGTAAAAGAAAAAAAAGTACTAACCGTTAATAGCATCTTAAATATTCAAGAAGTTCTAGAAAAAAATAAAGCAGGACTACGCAAAGTACCAGGAACAACACTTAAAAATGCACAAACTGGAGCTGTTGTTTTTCAGCCACCACAAGATGCACAAGTTATTAAAGCCTTAATGCAAAATTTAGAACAGTACATAAACGATGATAGTGTAATAGATTACGATCCTATATTAAAAATGGCAATCATTCATTTTCAATTTGAAAGCATCCATCCTTTTTACGATGGTAATGGTAGAACAGGACGTATTATAAATATAATATACTTGGTACTTAAAGAACTTTTAGATATTCCTATTCTTTATTTAAGTCGTTATATTATTCAAAATAAAACAGACTATTATAGATTATTACAAGCGGTTAGAGATGATAATAAATGGGAAGAGTGGTTACTATTTATGTTAAAAGGTGTAGAGGAAACAGCTTATTTAACCATTATTAAAATTAAAGATATTAAATACGCTATGCAGAGTATGAAGGTACTGCTTAGAGAGAATTATAAATTTTATTCTCATGATTTAATAAATCATTTGTTTAAGCATCCTTATACCAAAATAGAGTTTTTAATGCAAGCTTTAGATGTTAGTAGACCAACAGCTTCAAGTTATCTTAATCAATTAGCAAATGATGGTGTTTTAACCAAGTTAAAACAAGGTAAGAATAACTATTATATTAATCATAAATTAGTAAATATTTTCTCGAAATAACAACCTAAATGTATGAGCAATTTTGAATTTCTAAAACAAGACTTTCCGCAGTTATATGCAGAAGCTAAAATAGCAGAACAAATTACCTTTGCTGTGCCTAAATTAGCAGCAGTATCTTGTCGTTCTTTTTTAGAATTAGGCTTAAATTGGTTGTATGATAATGATGTAGAGTTTACAAAACCTTACGATACTAAATTAGCTGCGTTACTATTTCATTATGACTTTAAAAGTAGTATAAAACCCTCTTTATTCCACAATTTAGACCTGGTAAGACGTTTTGGTAATGATGGTGCTCATGGTAATTTAGTAACTCAAAAAAAGGCGTTACATGCATTAAAATCAATCTTTAGTTTTGGAGTCTATTTAGTTAAATACTACGGTGAAGATTTAATTGAAACACCTGTTTTTAGTGAAGATAATTTACCACAAGGTATTGGTGTTAGTTCTAAAAATCTAAAAGCAGAAATTGATCAAAAAGTTAAAGCTTCAGAAAAACAACTAGAAGCCTTAAAAGCAGAACAAGAAAAATCACTTGCATTACAAAAGGAAAACGAATTGCTTAAACAGCAATTTCAATTACAACAAACCCAATTACTAGAGCGTAAAGAAGAACGTCAAAAAGTAGTTATTCCAGAAAAAGACATTCCGCAGTTAACACCAGAGCAGGAAACGCGTCAGTTATATATAGATGAGTTATTAAAAGAAGCGGGTTGGAAAAATCTAAAACAAAATACAGATTTAGAGTTTCCAGTTGTAGGTATGCCTTTAAGTACAAATCCATCAGGAAAAGGTTTTGCAGATTATGTTTTATGGGGTAACGATGGTTTACCATTAGCGGTTATAGAAGCAAAACAGTCCTTACATAGTGCAACAAAAGGAAAACATCAAGCGAAACTATATGCAGACTGTTTAGAGCAAATGACAGGGCAAAGACCTGTAATATTTTACTCTAATGGATTTGATACTTATATATGGGATGATACGTTTTATACCGAGCGTTTAATTTATGGGTTTTACACAAAAGAAGAACTAGCTTATTTAATAGAGCAACGTAAAACGCGTAAAGATTTATCTGCATTTGAAGTTAATTTAGATATAGCAGGATATAAAAGACCGTATCAATTAGAAGCTATTAAGCGTGTTGGAGAAGCTTTAATGGTAAAAACAGATAAAGGCTTAGTTGGTAAAAACAGAGAGGCTTTATTAGTAATGGCTACAGGAAGTGGTAAAACAAGAACAGCTGCTGCTATTGTAGATATGTTAACTAAATGCCATTGGGCTAAACGTATCTTGTTTTTAGCAGATAGAAATGCATTAGTTACTCAGGCTAAAAATGCGTTTAAAGAGCATTTACCTAATTTATCAACCATAGATTTAACAAAAGAAAAAGAAGACACAGGAACTCGTGTAGTATTCTCTACCTATCCAACTATTCTAAATAAAATAGATAAAGTTAGAGCTAATGAAGAACGGTTTTATGGTATTGGTCATTTTGATGTGATTATTATTGATGAAGCACATAGATCTGTGTATCAAAAATACGGAGCTATATTCGATTATTTTGATGCTATTTTAATTGGGTTAACAGCTACTCCAAAAAAAGATATTCATCATAATACCTATGGATTATTTGGTATTGAAGATGATAACCCGACCTTTGTTTATGAGTTAGATCAGGCTGTGAAAGATGGACATCTAAATCCTCCTAAAGGAATTAGTGTACCACTAAAATTTATGCGTGAGGGAGTTAAATACAATGATTTATCAGAAAAAGATAAGGAAAAGTATGAAGAGAAATTTGGCGTACCAGAACTAGAAGATGAAGATGCGGTTTTAGAAAGTTTAGGTATTTCATCAAGTCAAATGAACTCCTATTTATTTAATACCAAAACAGTAGACATGGTATTAGATTACCTGTTTAATAATGGACTAAAAGTAAATGGAGGAGATAAGCTAGGTAAAACCATCATTTTTGCTAAAAATCACAATCATGCGGTATTTATTCAAGAACGTTTCAATAAAAACTATCCTCAATTTAAAGGTAGTTTTTTAGAGGTTATAGATAATTATGCATCAAAAGCGCAAGATTTATTAGAACGTTTTTGTGATGACAAACAGGAACAAGATCCTCAAATTGCAGTTTCTGTAGATATGATGGATACTGGAGTTGATGCGCCAAGAGTTGTAAATCTTGTGTTTTTTAAACCAGTAAAATCTTTTGCTAAATATTGGCAAATGATTGGAAGAGGTACACGTTTAAGACCTAATCTTTTTGGTCCAGGAAAGGATAAAACAGAGTTTATTATTTTTGACTTTTGTGGTAATTTTGAATATTTTGAAGAATACCCTGAAGGAGCAAAAACGAGTGTTTCAAAAGGTATATCTCAACTTATTTACGAAACCATGTTGCATATTGTACAAGTTATAAGAAATAAAACAGAAGCAACAAAAGAGCAAGATGAATTTGCAAATGATCTAGTTAATAAGCTGCATAAAAGTATTGATGCTTTAGATGAAAAACGTTTTGAAGTAAAAAAAGAATTACGTCATGTAAAGCATTTTAAAATAAAATCCAATTGGGAAAACATCTCTTTAACAGCTGAAACTATTTTATGCGATAATCTATTTGGTTTGTCTAGTTATAGTGAGACAGATGATGAGGTTGCCAAAAGATTTGATTTATTAGCTTATAAATTACAATTAGCACTATTAAATGATGCTAAATCGCAAGAAAACTTTATTTCTGTTATTTATAATGTTGGTGTGCAACTGTATAAAAAAAGAAATATACCAGCGGTTTCAAATAAATTAGAGGTTATAAATAAAATTAGAGATTTATCTTTTTGGTCTAACATCAATATCCAAACTGTAGAAGAGGTTAGAGCTGAGGTAAGAGACTTAGTGAAATTTCTTGAAAAAGAAAGCTTAGAACCTGTTTATACAGATTTTACAGATATTCTTGATCATGACAGTGTAGAAGAAAGGGATATTTTAAATGGTTATACTAAACTACAGAGTTATAAAGACCGAGTGGAAAGCTTTATTCGTAAAAATAAGTCACATTTAGTCATTGATAAGCTACATAAAAATATACCTATTACAAATAAAGAATTAGAGCTTTTAGAACAATTTTTAATTAATGAATCTCTTGGGTCAAAAGAAGTATACACCAATGAGTATGGAGAATTACCTTTAGGTAAATTTGTTAGAAGTATTGTAGGATTAGACTTAGATGTGGTAAAAGGATTGTTTTCAGATTATATTCAAAAAGAAAACTTAAATCCACAACAAATTACTTTCATACAAACTTTAATTAATTTTTTAAATGTAAACGGTACTTTAGATAAATCACTATTAATAAAACCTCCGTTTACAGAAAATCATGACGAAGGTATTTTTGGTTTGTTTAAAGATGAAGGAGAGGTAAGGCATATTATATCATTAATAGATACTGTAAATAACAATGCAGGATAAAAGCATACTAAAAAAATAAGGCACACTTTTAGGCACACATAAAACAATAGAGTAGTGGTAAGCACTATAAATACTAATAACATGAAGTAAAGTTCGAATCCTGAAGGGCTCACTTAAAGCTTCACAGAAATGTGAGGCTTTTTTGTTTTTATATGGTTTTGTAAAGAGATATTTAAAACCCTGCATATTATTGCTGCTCTATGTATTTTAAAAACAAAAGCATTTCTTGTGTTTAAAAAATGTACTTTAATTAGTGCTAAAACTATTTTAATTTTTCTATTTGTACTTTTTTTTAGTTTAATGTTAAAAGGGAGTAGATGCTTAGTGTCTATGCAGTGTTTTAAAGAATGTTTTTAGAGCATTTATTCATAATTATATACCCAAGGTGTATAAACAAAAAAAACTCACAAAAATGTGAGTTTTTTAATCGAGTTTTAAACAATTTCTTTTCTAAATGTTTTTCTTCTTTTAATAATCTTTGGGTTAAAGTGTTTCCAGATTTGTTGTATTGCAGTATTATCTGCTAATTCTGGAGTTCTAATACAGTTTTGTATTCCTTTTTCTTTAAATGTATTGTAGTATTCGTTAAATATAATAGCTGTAATTCCCTTGTTTTGGTATTCTGGATCAATTCCTATTAAGTAGAAAATAACATCTTTACTTTCCTTTTTAGCTTTTAGTAGTTTTAAAAAACCAAACGGAAACAGTTTACCATTAATCTCTTGTAGTGCTTTAGAAAAAGAAGGCATTACAATGGCAAAAGCAATCATTTTATCATTTTTATCAAAAACAAATTTGATGTATTCAGGGTTTATAAAACTGATAAATTTCTTTTTAAAATACGCTTTTTGTATGTCTGTAATTTCTACAAAAGAAGAAAGCGAAGCGTATGCATTATTGAACAAATCAAACATTTCATCTGCATAAGGCATGACTTCTGCAGTTTTTGTAAATTTTTTAGCTTTTACTTGATAGCGTTTTTGTATTAAAGCATTTGCTTTAGAAAAGCTTTCTGGGTTTATGTTACCAAAAGGAAAATGGCTTTCTATCCATTCTTTTTCTGGTTTGTAATTAAGTTTTTCTAAATGCTTTGCATAATATGGATGGTTGTACCAAGTAATCATGGTGCCAATTACATCAAACCCCTCTGTTAAAACCCCAACCTTATCTAAATTAGAAAACCCTACAGGGCCTTCTGTGTATTCTAAATTGTTTTGTTTTCCAATTTCTGTAACTTTATCTAAAAGTGCTTTTGATACTTCTAAATCATCAATAAAGTCAAACCAGCCAAAACGCATTTTCTTTATGTTTTGGTTATTTACTTCTAGCCAATTAATAATTGCAGCAACACGGCCTACAATCTTATTGTCTTTATAGGCTAGAAAAAAAGAGGCATCTGCATCGTTAAAAACTGGGTTTTCATTTTTATCAAATGTTTTTAATTCTTGGCTAATTATTGGCGGAACCCAATATTTAGAATCTTTATATAGTGTGAAAGGAAATTTAACAAATGCCTTAAATTCTTTCTTGGTATGTACTTGTTTTATGGTAATCATAAAAATCTATAGGTCTTTATTCGTCATCAAAATTCTGTTCATGTTTCTGTCTATTATTTTTATTAGATTTTCTTGATTCTTTATTGTTTTTATTTTTTTTCTTTTTGCTTTTTTTACCATTACCTAACTCGGTACCATTATCAATTTCTTTGTCTTGATGAAAATCTAATCGATAAGAAGCACCAATAGTTACACCAAATACAGATGGTGTATCTTTAGTGTTTAACGTTAAAGCAGTATCTAATTGAAAGTTTCTGCTCCAAAGGTATGCGCCACCAAATCTAATTAAATTATCTGCATAAAAATCGCTACTTATTCCTTGCGCTTCACCAAATACAACCCATTGCGAATTAATAGATTTAGTAAGTGTTAATATGTATGAAAAATCAGATTGGTCTGTACCAATTCTATCTTTTACAAAGTTCATTACATATACCCAACCACCAGTGAAGTTGTTTTGTGTGGCAATCATTATTTTAGGACTAAAACCTTCTACGCCATAAGCTGTAAAAGGATTGTCTTTAGTGTCAAAATTGGCACCAACATACACTGCTACTGCTGGAATTAAAGATTTCCATTTAAAGCTATGGTTTGCATTCCAGCTGTATAAATTTGGTTTTTCTTCTCCTGCTTTTTTATAAGGATCATACACTAAATATTTAGCACCAATGGTTAATGTTTTAAAATTATTAAAAGACTCTTCATTAGCAACAGTATTTGTAAATGTTCTTTTTGTAGATTGAAAAGTCCCTTCAATATTAAGCTCTAAGGGTTCCCAAAGTAAGCCATATCTAGCTGTAAAATCTATACCATAGCTTTTATCTTCACGATTTAAAGGCGTATGATTTTCATTTAACATATAAGGACCTGCTTCAAATTGAATTACGTTAGTACCTACAGAAAATGCACTTTTAGATACACCAGGTCTGTTAGAGTTTATTACATCTGTGTATTGTGAGTAACCAGAAAAGGATACTGTAAAAGAAAAAATAGCTAAATAGAATTTAAAGAACTTCATATTTGTAGTTTTTTTGGGCTCAAATATATAGATTTTAAATATTTTTTAAGGATTTAAACCATAAATTAAGATTTAAGAATTGTATTTTTGTATAAAAATGATTTTATGTTGCAATTAGCATCTGTTACAGGAGTTGTAAAAGTTATCTTAATAATTTTATTAATTTATTACGGAATTAAGATTTTATCTAGAATTTTTGCTCCTATTTTATTAAAGTTTTTAACTAAAAAAGCCGAACAACGTTTTGGCGAGCAATTTGGTGGGTACAGAAAACCTGAAAAACCAAAAAATGAAGGGGAAATCACTATTGATAAAATGCCAGAAAATAAGTCTTCTAATAAAGATGTAGGCGAGTATGTAGATTATGAAGAAGTAGATTAATATTGTTATTTCTATCTTTATATTACTAGTAAAAAAGAATTCTATAAATAATCACTATTTTTTAAAGTTTAAAATAATTAGCCTCATTTAAACATATTAAGTTTCAAAAATTATGATTATTTTTCAGACTTATTGTTATCTATCTATTTCATGCAATTTTCTATAAAAAAAGTACTTCCTCATTTTCTTGTTTTTGTTGGTTTTATCATACTTTCACTTGCTTATTTTAGCCCTGTTTTAAAAGGGAAACAGATTTACCAAAGTGATATTAAGCAATATATTGGTATGTCTAAACAACAAACCGATTTTAAAGCCGAAACAGGAGAAGAAACCTATTGGACTAATAGTGCTTTTGGTGGTATGCCAACGTATCAATTAGGTGCAAGATATCCGCATAACTATATTAAAAAACTAGATCTAACCTTACGTTTTTTACCAAGACCTGCAGATTATTTGTTCTTATATTTTATAGGATTTTATATTCTTTTATTGGTTTTAAAAGTAGATTTTAAACTAGCAGCTCTTGGTGCCTTAGCCTTTGGTTTTTCAACCTATCTCATTATTATTCTTGGAGTTGGACATAATAGTAAAGCACATGCTATTGCCTATATGCCTTTGGTTTTAAGCGGAATTATTCTCACATTCAAACGCAAATATATTTTCGGGTTTTTACTAACCACTGTGGCAATGGCATTGCAGTTGGTGGCCAATCATCCGCAAATGACCTATTATTTAATGTTGTTAGTAATTGTTTTAGGAATTGCCTACCTAGTGGATGCATATAACAAAAAGGTGTTACCTCACTACTTTAAATCTGTTGGTATATTAGTATTTGCAGTAATTCTAGCTTTAGGGTTAAATGCAACAAGTATTATGGCTACCAAAGAGTATGCAAATGAGAGTACTAGAAGTAAAAGTGAATTAACAATTAATGCCGATGGTTCACCTAAAGAAGCTAGCTCTGGATTGAGTAAAGAATATATAACCGAGTATAGTTATGGTTTTTTTGAGAGCCTTAATTTGTACATCTCTAGAATAGTAGGAGGAGGAAACCACGAAGATGTAGGTAAAGATTCTGCTTCTTACGAATTTTTTATACGTCAAGGTGTTCCTGCTTTACAAGCTAAAGAATATACAAAACAAACTCCTACCTATTGGGGAGATCAACCTATAGTTGAAGCTCCTGCTTATGTTGGTGCTGTGGTTATTTTCTTGTTTGTTTTTGCATTATTTGTAGTAAAAGGAAGATTAAAATGGTGGCTTGTTGGAGGTACTGTCTTATCTTTATTACTTTCTTACGGAAAAAATCTAGGTTTTTTAACCGACTTTTTTATAGACTATGTACCTTTTTATAATAAATTTAGAGCAGTTTCTTCTATTCAGGTAATTTTAGAATTATGTATTCCGGTTTTAGCAATATTTGGTTTATCTCGTTTGTTTAATAATTTTGAAAAAGACGAAGAAAAGCTAAAAGCACTAAAATATACTGTTGGTATTACTGCTGGATTAGCAATTTTGTTATTGCTTTCTAAATCTGCTTTTAATTTTGCAGGTGTAAATGATGGGTATTTTAAACAAAATCACGGACAACAATTTATCGATGCTTTACGTGATGACAGAAAAGCTTTATATACCCAAGATATTCTAAGAACCCTTATTCTAGTACTACTTTCTGCAGGAGCAATATTTATGTTCTTAAAGAAAAAACTTTCTGAAAACCTGCTTATTGTTGCTTTTGCAGTTTTAATTGTTTTTGATTTAGTTTCGGTAGATAGACGTTACGTCAATACAGATAATTTTGTTTCTGCTTTACAAGTAAAAAAGCCGTATAAAGCTAATGCTGCAGATATTGAAATACTAAAAGACACCACGCATTTTAGGGTTTTCGATATTACAGATGGTTCTGCAAGGGCTTCCTATTTTCATAATTCTCTTGGTGGTTATCATGCTGCAAAACTGAAACGTTATGATGAGCTTTTCGACTTTCATATTGCTAGAAATAATATGAATGTAATAAACATGCTAAATACTAAATATATTATAGCAGAAGAGGAAGGGAAAATATTTCCGTTTACTAATACAGATGCTAATGGTAATGCTTGGTTTATTGAAAATATAAAAAGAAAAGAAAGTGCAAATGCAGAAATTATAGCCTTAGATAGTTTAGATACTAAGAGAAGTGCTGTGCTTTCAAACAATCTATTAGATGAAAAGTATATTAAAAATGTAGCATCTTTAAAAACGAATTATACAGTAGATTCTTTAGCTAATATTGCTTTAAAGGAATACAAACCAAACTATATAAAATACCAGTCTAAAAATAATAATCCTGGATTTGCTGTGTTTTCAGAAATCTATTATGCTAATGGGTGGCAGGCATATATTAACGGAAAACCAAAAGATCATTACCGAGTAGATTATGTGTTACGTGGTATGGAAATTCCAGCAGGAGATAATACTATAGAATTTAAATTTGAACCTCGAGTAATACAAACAGGAAGTAGTATAGCGCTGGCAAGTTCCATACTTTTCGGATTAATACTTCTTGGTGGATTATATTTTGGGATAAAGAAAAAATAATTGGTACTTCTGCTTTGTCAGTAAATTACAATAGATATAATTTAATAGGATTCCTGTCTTATCAGGAATATAGTAATGGAAAAAAAAAGGACACTTATTATAAGCTATTATTGGCCTCCAGCAGGAGGTCCAGGAGTACAACGTTGGCTAAAATTTGTTAAGTATTTGCCAGAGTTTAATGTAGAACCTATTGTTTATATTCCATCAAACCCTAATTATCCATTAGTAGATGAAACCCTATTAAGCGAAGTTGCTACTGATTTAACTATTATTAAACAACCCATTAGTGAGCCGTATAAGTTTGCTTCTTTTCTTTCTAAAAAAAACACAAAATCTATTAGTAAAGGCTTGATTACTGAGGCTAAAAAGCAAAGTTTAATAGAACGTTTGCTTTTACTTATTAGAGGTAATTTTTTTATTCCAGACGCTAGAAAAAGTTGGGTAAAGCCTTCTGTAAAATATCTTTCTACCTATATTCAAGATTTTAATATAGATACTATTATTACTACAGGACCTCCACATAGCTTGCATTTAATAGGTATGCAACTTAAAGCAAAACTAGGAGTGAAGTGGTTGGCTGATTTTAGAGATCCATGGACAACTATTGCATACCATAAAGAACTAAAACTAACCCAAAAAGCAAAGCAAAAACATATTACTTTAGAGCGTCAAGTATTACAAAATGCCGATCAAATTATTGTAACTAGTACCATAACAAAACAAGAGTTTCAAGAAAAAACAAAACAACCAATAACCGTAATTACTAATGGTTATGATGTTGAAAAAACGGAAGTAATTTCTTTAGATAAAAAGTTTACTTTAGCGCATATTGGTTCTTTATTAGCAAAAAGAAACCCTGAAGTTTTATGGAATGTATTGCAGGAATTAACAGAAGAAAATCAAGAATTTGCAAAGTATTTTGAGTTGAAATTAGTAGGTGCTGTAAGTGAAAATATTCTTAAAAGCATAAAACTATATAGGTTAAGTGATTATTTAAATAAAGAGGGTTATGTGTCTCACAATAAAGCTATTGGTTTTCAAAAAAAAGCACAAGTATTGTTGTTGATTGAAATAGATTCTGAAGAAACTAAATGTATTATTCCTGGAAAATTATTTGAGTATATGGTATCTAACAGACCAATTGTTGCATTAGGACCAAAGGGTTCTGATGTTGAAAAAATTATTGTAGAAACCAATACAGGTAACTATTTTAGTTATCAAGATTATGACAACTTAAAAAACATCCTATTAAAACATTTTAATGATTTTCAAGAAAATAAACTGCATACAAACGCTATAGGTTTGCAAAAGTATAGTAGAAAAGAATTAACAAGCGTATTAGCAGATTTAATTCATTCTATTTAACAGCATCTTGGTTACATTTTAAAAATTACTTGATTACTTATAGTACTTGCTAGTATTTAAAATTTATCTTTATAAAAATTTATGGGAATAATTGCTTCACAATCTATTAAAAACACCATTATTACCTACATTGGTTTTGGTATAGGAGCTATTAACACCCTATTTTTATATACAGCATTTTTGTCTGCAGACTACTTTGGGTTAGTAGTCTTTGTGCTTTCTACTGCAAACTTAATGATGCCAATTCTAATTTTTGGTGTAAATAATACTTTAATAAAGTTTTATTCATCTTACAAAACCAGAAGACTTCAAAACAGCTTTTTAACCTTTATGTTGTTTTTGCCTTTATTGTTTATAATTCCTGCAGGTTTACTTGGTTCTTTTTTTTATGAAAGTATTGCAAATTGGCTTGCTAAAGAAAATCAAATTATAAAAGATTATACAGGGTTAATATATGTATTGGCTGTAGCATTTGCTTACTTTGAAATCTTTTTTTCCTGGAGTAAAATTCATTTTAAATCGGTATTTGGTAATTTCATGCGTGAAGCTTTTCATAGGTTAGGTACTATGGTTTTACTTTTTGCTGTATATTTTAAATTACTTACTGTAGAGTTTTTTATTTATGCAATAACTAGCATATACATTATACGTGTATTCATCATGATGATTTATGCTTTTAGTATACGTTTTCCTAAATTAAGCATCTCAAAATCTTTTGAGTATTTAAGGGTTTTAAAATACAGTTTCCTTATTATTATAGCAGGATCTGTTTCTATGGTGTTATTAGACTTAGATAAGTTTATGATTGGTGAGTTAATAGAAATAGAAAACATTGCCTATTACAGTGTTGCTATTTTTATTGCTACAGTAATTGCAGTACCATCAAGAGCGATGCAGCAAATTGTAAACCCTTTAACAGCTTCATATTTAAACAATAAAAATTATAAAGATTTAGCAAAGCTCTATAAAAAGAGTTCTATAAATTTATTTATTATAGGAGGTTTTATTTTTGTGCTTATTGTTATTAATATTAACGGATTATACGCGTTATTAAACCCTGAATATAGTAAAGGATTGTTTATTGTAATTATAATTTCTATTGTTAAATTAATAGACAACCTATTGGGAAACAATAGTTCTATTATTTTTAATTCTGATTATTATAGAATAATACTAACCTTTGGTTTTTGTATTGTTTTTCTAGCTATAGGGTTAAACTATGTGCTTATTCCTAAATATGGTATAGATGGCGCAGCTATAGCAAGCCTTATATCCTTTTTTGTTTATGATACTTTAAAAATGTGGTATGTACATTTAAAATTTAAAATGCATCCATTTACTATAAAAACAGCTTATACTTTTTTAATTATTACACTATTATGCTTAGCTTTTTATTTCTGGGAATTCCCTTTTCATCCTATTCTTAATATAGCATTAAAAAGTTTTTTAGTAGCTTTATTGTATGCTATTGCTGTATTAAAATTTTCACTTTCTGATGAAATAACATCGCTAATTAAAAAGTTATTAAAGATCAATTGATTTATTTTATAGCATATTTTAGTTTAAATAAACATAACATTTTTGATGTTTTTATAATAGTAAAAAGAAAAACCCTATCCAGTTGCTTTGGGGTAAACCAGGATAGGGTTTTTAACTAACTAATCAAATTTTATCTTCTGCTACTTCTACTTGGTGAAGTTTTATTAGAATTAGAACTTCTAGTATTACTAGCAACCTGTCTGTTAGTTCTTGAACTTGTACTTGCAACTTGCGTGTTAGATCTTGATCTATTTGTAGATACTGTATTTCTATTTCTTGTTGGGCTTGTTACTCTTGGTGTAGTAGCTGTTCTATTTTTATTAGAAACTGTAGTTCTATTACTATTTGTTCTAGTACTGGTAACGTTATTATTTCTACTCTGTTGTCTATTTTTTTGTACTCTTGTGCTTGAAGTATTAGTTCTAGGCGTATTTGTAGTTCTTATAGTATTGTTTCTATTTACAGTAGTTGTAGTTCTGTTTCTAGATCTAATACTATTTGCAGTTACAGCGTTTCTTGGTCTATCATTTCCTCTAGTAGCCAATGATCTGTTTCTTGTAACTGTGTTTCCTCTTCTATTAGCAACAGCAGTTGTACGTCTATGGTTATTTACAAAAGGTCTTGTATATTGATATCTAATAGGTGTGTAATGTTGTCTGTAAGGTCTGTTAAATACTACACAATGGTTAAAATGTGGTATTCTAAAGTTTGCATGCCAAGGTCTGTATACGTAAAAACGGTTGTAAACATTTATAAAACCAGTATAATGCGAAAAACGATTATATCTATTATAGTGTACATATAAGCCACCAACACGAGTAACTAAACCAAAACTGTTGTAGTTTATAAATACATTACCTATTTGGCTAACACGACCATAATAATCGTAAAAAACAGGAATATGTTCAACTTGTACAATGGCTCCATAGGCATCATATTGTACATAAGCATCATAATCATAACCAGAGTTAAAACTAATGCTTGTATTGCCATGATTTATGTTTACGTTTACATTTGGTCCGTAATTCATCATATAAAAATCAAATTGTCCGTCAGGAAAAATTGAAAATTCAACACCTTGCTCTACAAAAATAAAGGAATTACCATATCCTCTTGTAGCTGTATTGCTGTTAGAATTATCTTGAGTAGTGCTTGTATTTGCTTGTGCAGTAAATCCAGAAAATAAGATTGCTGTAAAAATTGCGAGTATCTGTTTCATAATACTAGGTTTTAATGTTGAACTTATAAATTGAATTACAAGCATCGTGCCAAAAAGATATAAGTATTATAAAGAGCGCCTTTAATCAATTGTTGTTAAGTGGTTTACAGTTTTGTTTTTTTTTAGTAATGATCTAATTAAAAAGCTGCAATTCTTTAAAACAACTATCATCATGAAAAAATTAGGTTTGTTATTTGGGCCTAGTAGTGGAGCAGTTGTTTGCCAGCAAACAAATAAGTTACAACTGTGGATTAAATAAAAAAGCTGCTAGATATATAGTGTATCTAGCAGCTTTTAAAACGTATGGTTTGTTTTTTGTTTAATGAAATTTTAATATAGTATTATTGTATAGCAATACAGCTAATTTCTACATTTACAAATTTTGGTAGGTTAGCAACTTCCACAGTTTCTCTAGCAGGAGCAGAGCTATCATTAAAGTATTGACCATACACTTCATTTATTTGTGCAAAATTGTGCATATCACTAATAAAAATAGATGTTTTTACTACGTTTTCAAAAGTCATGTTTGCAGCAGCAAGAACAGCTTTCATGTTCTCCATAACTTGCTTGGTTTCGGTTTTAATATCATCTATAACTAGTTCTCCTGTTTCAGGATGTAAAGCAATTTGTCCAGAAGTATATAAAGTGTTTCCAGATAGTACTGCTTGATTGTATGGCCCAATAGGAGCAGGAGCGTTTGGTGTGGTTATTATTTTTTTCATAGAAAACTTATTTTTTATTATCACGAAGGTAGCTATTCCTTTTTTATTAAACTTTGATTATTTTGATTTTTCAATACGCCAAGATTAACAATCATTTTTATAAGGTTTTTATTCATTAAGTAACTTTTCGGCTTTCCTGAAAATTTCAATATATTTAATTCGATTATAGGTAGCGTTTTTTTCTTCGGTTGGTTTTCCTGATACCATTAACTTTCTTTGTTTTTTATTCCAGTTGATTATGTATGCTATAGCTCTAAAGTTTTCCTCAATATCTATACTGTATCCTTTTATTTTTGCAATAGAGTCTGTAAGAAAAAAGTAGGTGCTTTCAGATTCCACTATTTTAATTGGTTTATTTGCTACTAAGTAGATTTTTGATTTTATTTCTCCGTAATCCACATTTTTTACTTGCGCTATTTTAAAAATTTGTTTTTCCTTATGCCAAATTTTTAATTTACAGGACTCATTAATCAATTCAAAATTAGATTCAATTAGTTCGGTGTCAGTATCGATTGATTTTAATTGATTATCAATTTCAGTAATTTTGTTTTCTTGTCCAAAAACAAGAATTCCAATTAAGGTTAATAGTATTGTAAAAGTTTTTTTCAAAATGTTGTACAACCTGTTTGTGTGTGAGTTCGTCGTGTATTTAGCAAACTAATTTAACAAAAAGAAACAAACTAGTTGAAAACCCAAAGTATTTTTAGAGTATATAAAAGTAAGAAGTGTTTTATATATGTTGTTAGGCGTTCTTAATCTAATGTTTTCAGATGGGTTAATATTTCATCTGAAACTTGAATCATTTTGGTTTCTATTTGTTCTGTCAATTTACTCAGGTTATTGAAATCAGGGTTTTCAACTAACGTAGCTTCAAGAATAGAATATTTAGGCATTTCGGTTTTTCCTTTATTCCATTTTGTGGTTTTTAACAATTCCCAATATTTCTTTTGATTCGGTATGGTATTTCCTAAAAGCCAAACCTCAAACCGCATTTCTAAGTGATTTAATACAAGTCCAAATTTTAGCTTTTTACTTTTTAATAAATCGTTAGTATAGTAAAAATAAGTATAGTCTAAATATCCATGAAGAATTCCTGCAAATGAATATTGGTGAGAAAGACTTTTAATGAAATCTGTTCTTAATTGCATAACAAATTTCACTAACTCGTTATAAGCGATTAATATGTCTCCTTTTTCTAATTGTTCTTTATAAATTGAAACATATTTATTCAAATCCTTCATTTATGTACTTATAAATTCTTTAACCAAGGGTTTAGTGCACTTACAAACAGTTAACTAAAGTTGATCGTCTGATTGTTTACGTTTTTCGTATTTAATGTCTTGAAGAATACTTGATTTTATACCAATAAAGAAATTCCAAGAGCTTCTAGAACTAAAAGGTACCCAAGAAAAATTCATTCGCCAGCTTAATAAATCACGTTCAAAACGCAATTGCGTATAGGTGAAACCTTGGTTTTTTAAATCGTAACCAGAAGAAGCTCCAACCGTCCAACGTGGTGCAAATTCTATATCACCAGAAAACATTAGGGAATGTGATGATATTTCGTTTTGCCTAGTAGAATTAGAGTAATTAACAGCGTAGGCAAGACGTAAGCTCCAAGGTATTTTATAGTTGTATAAAGTACCTGATTCTTTTTGTTCGTCTTTGTTTTCTTGCTGGTTGTTATTTAGTCTTTGGTCTGCAAAATCTTCGGCTACACCAAATAAATCATCTGCACGTCCACCATTACGTAAGGTTTCATTTCTGCTATTTTCTCTACTTTCATCTTCAGCACTAAATGATTTGCTACTTAAGGTGTAATTCATGGTTAAGTTTGCACTAGTAAGTCTAAATAAGCTTCCACCATTATTAATATTATAGGTATCTATTTTAGTGTTGTTATTATCTAAAGCATAAGGATCAAGAACAGCACCAAAATTTATAGACATTTTATCATCTAGTATTTGAGTACCACCACTAACTCGCAAAGGACTCCATTGTAAAGAATCTCCAGCAAAATTATACGATGTAGAAAAGTTTAAATTATTTAGTAGTGTAATTTTTTTATCTTCAGTAGCAGTACTGTCTTTAGCGCGTACTTTGGCTTCTAGATTATTAGAAAGACTTAAACCTAAAGAACTAGAAAAGTTTTGATTTGGTGCACCATAAAGGCTTTCTTCAAAACGAGAAAAATCTACTTCTTCTTCCACTTCACCATCTGCATTCACTACTTCATAAGAATCCCAATAGGTATCAAAAGCAGGATTTATATTATAACTTACCGATGGACGCATAACATGCCTAATCGCTTTTATTTTAGGGTCTTTACCTTCTTTTTCAAAGTTAAACATACCATAAACTGTGGTTCCTAAACTTGTACTAAAATTATAAGTTCTATAGGCATCAAAACCATTTATGTCTTCAGTTATTTCTTCTTCTAAATCAGTATCGTAGTATTTGTTAACGGTATTAAACGTCCAGTTTTCTTCAAAATTAGTACTGGCACTTAAACTAAAATACTTAAATAGTTTAAAGTTAGTAGATAAAGGTATACTGTGTTGTACACCCATTAAAGCATCATCCCACATTTCTTTTTTAAAGAACAGTGAATCTGTTGTAGTAATACTATTTTCTGCTGTTAAATTATATTGAAAATTAAGATTTTCTATTATACCATTATTGCTTCCTGTTTTATTACCAAAAGGATAAATTCTACTAACACTAGCCTGAATTGTAGGTAGTGTCATGTTTATGGTTTCTGTATTTGTGTTTTGTGAGTGTGTTGCTGCTGCACTAAAATTTACCTGTGGCTCTCCTTGAAAGGTTTTAGAGTATGAAACCGAAGAAGATAAGGTGTTATTTAAAAAACTAGAAACATTTGTTTGGTTAATAGAGGTTTGATAGTAAGAACTACTACCTAAGTTAACCGAAGCTGAAAAACGAGAGTTAGGACTCGATTTTGTGTCCTGACTATGTGACCAACGTATGTTGTATATGGTGTTTTTAGCATAATCATCAAAACCACGCTCACTAGTAATTAGATTTTCATACCTAAAACTAACATTACCATTAAATTTATAACGTACATTATATTTACTTTGAATGTTGGTACCATAACTACCATTGGTGTAATAATCCCCAAGAACGGCCAAGTCTAAATAATCATTAATAGCAAAATAGTAACCACCATTTTGTAAAAAATAACCTCTTTCGTTTTGTTCCCCAAAACTAGGAAAGATAACTCCAGAAGTTTGTTTTTTAGTTAACGGAAAATATGCAAAAGGCAAACCTATAGGTGTAGGTACACCATAAATAAACATGTTAGTTAATCCTGTTGCTACTTTTTCATCTGGAACTACTTTGGCTTTACGTAGTAAAAAATAATATTCAGGATCTTCTCTGTTTTCAGAAGTAGTATATTTTGCATTTTGTACAAAATAAACAGAGTCGTTTTCTTTTTTAGATATTTCACTATCAAAAAAACCACCTGCTTGTTCTGTTCTAGAGTTAAAAATTAAAGCTTTTTCAGTATCTATATTAAATCTAATAGAGTCTGGTTCTACTACTTGAGTCCCTTGTTTAAATACGGGATGTTGTGAGTATTCACCTAAAGAATCTTTTATTCTACCAGCATACACTTCGTTTTTACTATAATCTATAACAATAGTTCCTGCTTTAATTTCCATGTCACCATAGATAATTTCGGCTTCGTTATATAAATATAGTTTTTGTTCTTTTCTATTAAAAGAAGTATAGTCTTTGGCTTTATAATTAACTATATCTGTTAAAAACTCTGGTTTAGGTTTTACAGAATCGTTTTTAGTAGAATCTTGTCCTTTTTCTGTAAGTTCTATTGTAGATGAAGGCTCTTTTGGCTTTAAAACATCGTTTACATTAATAGCAACAGAATCTCCCTTTTTTATAGGATGTATCTCTCCGCCAGAGTTTGGTCTGTCTTGAGCAAAGCTACACATGTTAATAAACATGGTAAAACTTAGGGCAAAAAGTATTTGAAATTTATTTGTACGCAACGCTTTTAATGTATTTTTGTAAAAGTATGGCTCGGTTTTTGAATTGCCAAAATTACATATATTTTTTATGATTAATTTAATATTAAGCAATTTAAAATAATTTAAGCCCTTAAATAGTTATTATCTGTATGCAAACGAATAGATTATATTTTTTCTTATCTTTTATAATAGTATTAACGCTTTTTGTTAGTCCCTCTAATATTTATGCACAAAAATCAGACAAGTTTGTTGTGGTTTTAGACGCTGGACATGGTGGGCATGACCCAGGAAATCTAGGAAATGGGTATAAAGAAAAAAGTATTGCCTTAAATATTGTACTTGCGGTTGGTAAAGAATTAGAGAAAAATTCAGACATTAAAGTAATATATACACGTAAAACAGATGTATTTTTAGAGTTGCGTGAACGTGCAGCCATTGCAAATAATGCAGATGCAGATTTATTTGTTTCTGTACATTGTAATTCTTTTAGCAATCAAGCACACGGAACAGAAACCTTTGTTTTAGGTTTGCATGCTAGTGAAAGAAACTTTGAGGTAGCTAAAAAAGAAAACGAAGTTATTTATTTAGAGGAAAACTATGATGTGCATTATGAAGGTTTTGATCCTAAAGCACCAGAGTCTTTAATAGGGCTTACCTTAATGCAAGAATCTTACTTAGATCAAAGTATTCAATTGGCACAATTAGTTGAAACTAATTTTGTAAATTCTTTAAAACGTAAGAGTAGAGGTGTTAAGCAAGCTGGTTTTTGGGTACTACACAATACATACATGCCAAGTATTCTTATTGAAACAGGTTTTTTAACTTATAAAAGTGAAGGTGCGTATTTAAATTCTAATAAAGGACAAAAAGATATGGCTACAGCAATTAAAGAAGCCATATTAAAATATAAAAAGACATTAGACCAAAATGTAGGTGAGTTTGTTTTTACACCTCAAGAAGAATACCCTAGTGTTACTGATGATTCTGAACAAATCATAAAAAATGTGGTTTTTAAAGTTCAAATTGCAGCTAGTTCCAGAAAACTAGAGCCAAAACCATATAATTTTAAAGGTTTGTCTAATGTTTCAAGAGAAAAAGAAGGAGGCCTTTATAAATATTTTTATGGCTACACATCAGATTATACCAAGGCTAAACAATTACAAGCCAATGCAAAAAGCAAAGGATATAACAGTTGTTTTTTAGTCGCTTTTAAAGACGGAGAAAAAATAGCTCTAGACCAAGCCTTAAAAACAAGTGCTAATTAGAGTCGTTCTTTGTAAATTTATTTCTAATTTTGTTTCATAACCAATCCAATTTACGTTGAAGTTATCCAGAGAAGTTAAAACTGCCATACTTGTTATATTAGGAATTGTTTTCCTTATAATTGGTATTAATTATTTGAAAGGAATAAACATCTTTCAATCCAAAAACGAATTCTATACTGAATTTGACTACAATGCATTAACACCAGCATCTCCTGTTACTATAAAAGGAAATATTGTAGGAAAAATTAACAATATTAAATATGATTTTGAAACTGGTAAAACACGAGTAGCTTTTACTATAGATAAAAATTTGAAATTTTCTAAAGACAGTAAAATGCGTCTTTATGAATTAGGACTAATGGGAGGAAATGGTATGGCTATTATTCCTGCAGAAGGTGGAGCTCCTGCAAAAAATGGAGATTTTATAAAATCAGAAGTAGAAGAAGGACTTGTTAAAAGCTTAACTTCTAATTTTTCAGGATTAAGTTCTGGATTAGATGAAACCCTAGAATCTGCAGATTCGCTTTTAGTAAACCTAAACAAATTAGTAGAAGACGATTCTGATAAAGGACTAAAAAATGCAATAGGAGAATTAAACACTACTATTAAATCTTTTCAAACCTTATCCTATTCATTTAACTCTTTAATTGCAAAAAATGATGCAACACTTACTTCTATGCTTTCTAATTTTGATAAAGTAAGCAAAGACTTAGGAGCACTTACCAATGATTTAAAAGATGTAGAAATATCTAAAACCGTAAAAACTTTAGACCAGACCTTATTAGAGGTAAATACACTTTTAACAGGTTTAGATCAAGGCAAAGGTACACTTGGTAAACTACTTACAGATGAAGAGTTGTATAATAACTTAGAAGTAGCATCACAACAACTACAAGAATTATTACAAGACTTTAAATTAAACCCAAGCAGATATGTAAAAGTATCTGTATTTGGTAAAAAAGATAAAGAAGGCTATATTAAACCAGAAGACGAAAGACAATAAACTAACCATTACATGAACTATTTACCAAATATAATTTTTGCTATTGCGCTACTTTTAGGGCTTGGCTATTTTGCTAAAAATGTAAAAAAACTAGTACGTAATATTAAATTAGGTCAAGATGTAGACGTAAGCGACAATACCTCACAGCGTTGGAAAAACATGATCAATATTGCGTTAGGACAAAGTAAACTTGTTAAACGTCCAGTTTCAGGTTTCTTACATGTAGTAGTTTATGTTGGTTTTATCATCATAAATATTGAAGTTCTAGAAATTATTATTGACGGACTTTTTGGTACACATCGTATATTTTCTAGTGTATTACCAACATCTGTTTACGGATTTTTAATTGGTACTTTCGAGGTCTTAGCCTTTTTAGTATTAGTGGCTGTTACTGTTTTTTGGGTTAGAAGAAACCTAATAAAACTAGCTCGCTTCTGGAAAGACGAAATGAAAGGTTGGCCAAAAAACGATGGAAACTTCATTCTGTATTTTGAAATGGTTTTAATGACCTTATTCTTAGTAATGAACGCTACAGATGGTACTTTTCAAGAAATGCAATCCGGTAATATAATAAGTCAATATTTAGCACCTTTATTTTCTGATTCTATTGCTCCTGTTATTGAAAGAGTAGCTTGGTGGTTACACATTGTTGGTATTTTAATTTTCTTAAATTACCTATACTTTTCAAAGCATTTACACATCCTTTTAGCATTTCCAAATGTGTATTACGGACGTGTAAACAACAAGGGACAGTTAAACAACTTAGCCTCTGTAACAGCAGAAGTAAAAATGATGATGGATCCTAATGCAGATCCATTTGCAGCAGCACCAGAAGGAGCAGAAGACGAAGTTCCTGCAAAATTTGGAGCTAGTGATGTACAAGATTTATCTTGGGTGCAATTACTAAATGCATATACTTGTACAGAATGTGGACGATGCACCAGCGAATGCCCTGCAAACCTAACAGGTAAAAAACTATCGCCTAGAAAAATCATGATGGACACTAGAGACCGTCTAGAAGAAGTAGGTAAAAATATAGATGCTAATAATGGCGAATTTAAAGACGATGGTAAACAATTATTAGGAGACTATATTACCAATGAAGAAATTTGGGCATGTACCAGCTGTAACGCCTGTGTAGAAGCTTGTCCTGTAAGCATCGATCCGTTGTCTATTATTATAGAAATGCGTCGCTATTTGGTAATGGAACAAAGCGCAGCGCCATCAGAATTAAACAATATGATGACCAATATAGAAAATAACGGAGCACCTTGGCCGTACAACCAACAAGATAGATTAAACTGGAAAAACGAGTAAATTAATCTGGGCGTTACCACAAGGGTCGCGCTTTCGGCAGTCGCTTTTTTTGAGAAAAACAAAAAAGAGCTTCAACAAAGCCTCAATCGCTAACGCAGTTAAAAACTAAAATTTAAATTTCGAAAATCACAACATAATGAGTAAAGAACTTAACGTGCCAACAATGGCAGAGTGTATGGCAGAAGGTAAAACACCAGATATTTTATTCTGGGTTGGTTCTGCAGGAAGTTATGATGATAGAGCAAAAAAAATAACCAAAGCATTTGTAAAAATACTAAACAAAGCAAACGTTAATTTTGCCGTTTTAGGCACCGAAGAAAGTGCTACAGGTGATTTAGCTAAAAGAGCAGGAAATGAATTCTTGTTTCAAATGCAAGCAATGATGAATATCGAGGTTTTAAATATGTATGAGGTAAAACGCATTGTAACCTGTGATCCGCATTCTTTTAACTGCCTAAAAAACGAATATCCAGGTTTAGGTGGTGTTTATGATGTAATGCATCATACACAATTTATTAAAGAATTAATAAGCTCCGGAAAATTAGATATTAAAGAAAGTGATTATAAAGGCAAACAAATAACCTTTCATGATCCTTGTTATTTAGGTAGAGCAAACTCAGAATACAATGCACCAAGAGAAGTATTAAGTTCGTTACATGCTAACTTAGTAGAAATGAAACGTAGTAAGGCAACTGCTTTATGTTGTGGAGCAGGAGGAGCACAAATGTTTAAAGAACCAGAAAAAGGGAATAAAGACATTAATGAGCTTCGTACAGAAGATGCATTACAAACCAATCCAGAAATTATTGCAACTGCTTGTCCTTATTGCATGACTATGATGTCAGACGGCGTAAAAGTAAAAGAAAAAGAAGCACAAATAAAAGTATTAGATATTGCAGAACTTATAGCTAGTTCTCAAAATTTATAAATCTTGTTAATTCATTTAAATAATGTCATGCCTAGCACTGTCGAAGCATCTTTACTATAATATAAATACTTAATGTTAATTAATTTCAACGAATTACCAGAAGAATCTCGTGTTTGGATCTACCAAGCAAACCGTTCTTTTACAGAAAAAGAAATAGAAGAGATTTCAAATAAGCTAAATATTTTTATTGAAAACTGGGCTGCTCATGGTAGCGATTTGCAAGCAGGCTACAAGGTTGTTTATAAGCGCTTTATTGTTATTGGGTTAAACCAAAACATTAACAATGCAACAGGTTGTTCTATTGATGCTTCGGTGCAATTTATACAGCAATTAGAAAAAGATTACAATGTAGATTTAATGGATAAAATGAATGTTTCTTACAAACAAGGAGAGTTCATTGCTTATAAATCATTAACTGATTTTAGAAAAATGGCTAAAGATAAAGCCGTTTCAAAAAACACAATTGTTTTTAATAATTTAGTGAATACAGTAGCAGAATTTAAAGAAAACTGGGAAGTACCTGCTAGTGAGAGCTGGCATAGTAGATTTTTAAATTAGTAGCTAGTAATTATAAATACATATGACTAACGAGATTTTTTTATTAAACATTTCTGGACCAGATAAACCAGGATTAACTTCAAGTCTAACAGGTGTTTTAACAGATTATGGCGCTAAAATTCTTGATATAGGTCAAGCAAATATACACGATACACTTTCATTAGGTTTTTTGTTTGAAATAGGATCTAAAAAAAAATCTGCAGCAGTATTAAAAGACCTGCTTTTTAAAGCCTATGAGCTTGGTGTGAAAGCTAAATTTACGCCAATATCTTTAGAAGATTATGAAAACTGGGTAAATTTACAAGGTAAAGACAGGTATATCATTACTATTTTAGGCGAAAAACTCTCTGCAGAACAGATATCTAAAGTAACTAAAGTACTTTCAGAAAAAAACCTAAATATTGATGCTATAAAAAGACTTACAGGTCGTATTTCTTTAGTAAAAGAAGACGAATATCCTAGAGCATCTATTCAATTATCTATAAGAGGGAAAATTGATAATAAAACAGAACTAACAGAAAAATTCATGCAAATATCGCATGATTTAGATGTAGATATTTCTTTTCAAGAAGATAATATTTATAGACGTAACAGACGTTTGGTGTGTTTTGATATGGATTCTACATTAATACAAACCGAAGTTATTGATGAGCTTGCAGAACTTGCAGGAGTAGGTGAGCAGGTAAAAGCCATAACAGAATCTGCTATGCAAGGTGAGATAGATTTTAATGAAAGCTTTAAAAAACGCATGAAGCTTTTAGAAGGTTTAAGCGAAGAAGTTTTACAAGAAGTTGCAGTTAATTTACCAATAACAAAAGGAGCAAAAAGGCTTATTGATACCTTAAAAAAATACGGATTTAAAACAGCTATTCTCTCTGGTGGTTTTACTTATTTTGGTCATTATTTACAAAAAGAATTAGGCATAGATTATGTGTATGCCAATCAATTAGAAATAAAAGATGGTGTTTTAACAGGAGGATATCTTGGTGAAATTGTTGATGGAAACAAAAAAGCAGAATACCTAAAAGAAATTGCAAAAACAGAAGGTATTGATATTAGACAAACCATTGCTGTTGGTGATGGTGCAAATGATTTACCAATGCTTAGTTTGGCTGGCTTAGGTATTGCTTTTCATGCAAAGCCAACCGTAAAAGATAATGCGCAAAGCTCTATATCTAGTATAGGGTTAGATGGTGTTTTATATCTTTTAGGATATCACGACAGGCATATTGATTTAATAGATTAAAGCCATTTTTTTATTGAGTATGTAACTATTGTTACCAAATATGTATTTACTTTTTTCGTCCTTTACATATTAAATTTACTTACATGAAAAAGATAATTGCTTTGGCTTTTATACTGTTCTTCTCAGTATCAAGCTTTGCTCAAGAATGGATTACAAATTTTGATGATGCCAAGGAGTTAGCTACTCAATCTAATAAAAAAATAATTTTAGTGTTTCAAGGTTCAGATTGGTGTGCGCCTTGTATAAAGTTAGATAAAGAAATTTGGAGTACCGAAGAATTTCAAAAGCTAGCAGCCAACCATTTTATAATGCTACAGGCAGATTTTCCAAAAAGAAAAGGAAACAAATTATCTCCAGAACTACAAGAACATAATAATGCCTTAGCAGAAAAATATAACCCAAATGGTTATTTTCCGTTTGTTGTTGTTTTAAATCATAAAGGAGAAGTTATAGGAAATTTAGGTTACGAAAAAACTACTCCAAAAAAATACTTTAACAAATTAAATAGTTTTTGAAAAAAACACTTTTCATATTAGCTTTTTTAGCATGTTTCAAAGGTTTTTCACAAGAGGTTTTTAATAAAACCATAAAACTTATGGGAAGTCGTTTTGATATTTCTGTGGTGGCTACTTCTAAAACAGAAGGAGATGCTTTTATAGCCATAGCAATACAAGAAATTACAAGAATAGAAAAATTAATATCCTCTTGGGATGCAAATTCACAAACCTCTTTAATAAATAATCAAGCAGGTATTAAACCAGTTAAAGTAGATCTTGAATTGTTTCAACTCATAGAGCGTGCTTTGAAAATTTCAAAATTAACAAATGGAGCTTTTGATATTAGTTATGCCTCTATGGATGAAATTTGGAAATTTGATGGCTCTATGACAGCTATGCCTTCTTCTGAAGCAATAAAAAAATCTGTTGAAAAAGTAAACTACCAAAACGTTATTCTAAATAAAAAGGAACAAACAGTTTATTTAAAACAAAAAGGAATGAAAATAGGTTTTGGAGCTATTGGTAAAGGTTACGCAGCAGATAAAGCAAAGCGCTTATTAAAAAGTAAAGGTGTAAAAGCAGGAATTATTAATGCTTCTGGCGATTTAAATGCTTGGGGAAAACAACCAAACCATGCAGATTGGATGGTTGCTATTGTAAACCCACTAAATAAAGATAAAGTTTTTTCTTGGCTTCCTGTGCATAATAGTGCTGTGGTTACTTCTGGTAACTACGAAAAATATGTGCGTTTAAATGGTGAATTGTATTCACATATTATTGACCCAAGAACTGGTTACCCAAGCAAAGGTATTTTAAGTGTGTCTGTTTTTACTAGCTCTGCAGAATTAGCAGACGCATTAGCAACTTCGGTTTTTGTAATGGGAAAAGATGTAGGATTAGATTTTATTAACCAGCTGAAAGATGTAGAGTGTATTATAGTGGATGGTAATAATCAAATTATTACATCAAATAATATTGAACTTAAACAAAATAAAAATGATTAAAAAAGGATTATTAACAGTATTGGTAGTTGCAACATGTAGTTCATGTGTTGCAGTAAAAGAATATGAAAAAGTGTATATAAATGATCCTGATATGAATTTATCGCAAAAAAAAGTAGATCGTTTTGAAACTAATTTTCAAGTATATCGTGAAGCTGCTTCTGGGGCAAATGGAGGAAAATCTGGAGGTGGTTGTGGTTGTAATTAAATGAGGCCTTATTTTTTTAACTTATAAAATTTACAGGCTGAGTTTACTTCTTTTCAGAACAATATTGTATCTAAAAAATTAAAAATGAAAAATATTCTAATAATAGTGTTTCTATTTGTTATTAGTAATACTATAGCGCAACAAGATAGTACAACAGTCTATAAAAAACGGGTTTTAGAAACTGCAGAAGTAGATTTCTTAACCAGTTACTATACGCAAGATGGAGACAACGCTGCAGTTACAGGAGGAATTGGTACCGAAAAATTAACAGATTTTACGCCAACTATTATTGTTAGTTTGCCCTTAAACGCAGATGATGTATTAACGGTTGATGCAGGAATCTCTACCTATAGTTCTGCTTCTTCAAGTAATTTAAATCCTTTTGATGGTTCTAAAGGAGCTAGCCCTTGGGTGGCTTCATCTGGTGCATCACAACAAGACACATGGGGAAATGTAAATGTTGGTTACGCACACAGTTCTGAGGATAGAAATGAAATTTGGAATGCTAATGTTTCTTTTGCTACAGAATATGATTATACCTCTGTTGGTTTTGGAGGAGGGTTTGCAAAACTTTTTAACCAAAAAAACACAGAAATAGGAGTAAAAGCTAATGTGTATTTAGATGCTTGGAGTCCAAAATACCCAACAGAATTAGATGCTTATGTGCAAACTAACGGAAACTTAAATCAAGGTTTTTTTCAAGATATAGAAATATTAGATCAAAATGGAAATGTGAGTACAGATTGGAGCCCTGTTACAGGTTTTGGATTAATTAAGGATAAATCTAGAAATTCATACTCGCTTTCTTTTATTTTTTCGCAAATATTAAGTAAAAAAGCGCAAATGTCTTTGTTTTTTGATTTGGTAAAACAAGAAGGTTGGTTAGCAAACCCTATGCAGCGTGTGTATTTTGCAGATGTTGATAATTATTATGTTGGTAATGCAGATAATATTTCTAGTTATACATCTTCTAGTAATAGAGAGGTGTTTCAGTTAGCAGATGATATAGAAAGATTGCCAGATAGTAGGTTTAAAATTCCGTTAGGCTTACGTTTTAACTATTACTTAAATGAAACGGTTTCTTTAAGAACTTATTATCGTTACTACTATGATGATTGGGGAATTAACTCACATACCCTTAATCTAGAAGTGCCTATTAAAATCACTTCAAAATTTACATTATATCCTTCGTACAGATTTTATAACCAAACAGAGGCTGATTATTTTGCTCCATATGAAGAAAACTTGTCTACTAGTGAATTTTATACTTCTGATTATGATTTGTCTAAATTTTCAGCAAATCAATACGGTTTCGGTGTATCATACACAGATATTTTTACAAAATTTAATATCTGGAAATTAGGATTAAAGAATGTAGATTTTAAATACAATAATTATAAACGTAACACAGGTTTGTCTGCAAACATTTTTGCAATAGCCTTTAAGTTTGTAATGTATTAGTGCTTGTATAAGAGCGCTTGTTTTTTTATGTTCGGTTAGTAGGTGTGTTTTAATAATTGATTTTTAATTAATTGCTATCTGTTTTTTTACACTTCATTTTTACAGCAAACACCTAAAGTTATTAATAAACTCGTTAATAATTCTTCTAAAATCTATCATAAAGTCTGTAAAACTTCGTTTTAAAAATGTTATTTTGGCATAGTTTTTATGCTATACTTTTAAAGCAATTTTATGCGTCACTATTTCATATTATTTTTCATATTATTTTTCTCTAATTTTAATCATGCACAAGAAGTTAATCCGCTTATAAAAGGCGATGGTGTTGCTCAAAAAAAATGGGTTGATAGCTTGTATAGCAGTTTAACACTTCAAGAAAAAATAGGCCAGCTTTTTATGGTTCAAGTTTTTTCTAATCAAGATGTAGCTAATAAAGCCAAGGTAGTAAACCTTATTAAAAGGCAAAAAATTGGTGGTGTAATCTATTCTAATGGAGGTCCTGTAAGACAAGCAAAATTAAATAATGAATTGCAAGCAGCCTCAAAAGTACCTCTATTGGTTGGCATGGATGCAGAATGGGGTTTAAGTATGCGTTTAGATTCTACTTATGCTTTTCCTTGGAACATGACACTTGGTGCTATTAAAGATAATAATTTGGTAGAACAGGCAGGAAAACATATTGGAGAACACTGTAAGCGTTTAGGTGTGCATTTTAATTTTGCTCCTGTTGTAGATATAAATACCAATCCTAAAAACCCAATTATTGGTAATCGTTCTTTTGGGGAAGATAGAGATAATGTTACTGAAAAAGCATTGGCTTTTATGAAAGGTATGCAAAGTGCTGGCGTTTTGGCAAATGCAAAACATTTTCCAGGACATGGTGATACAGAAAGCGATTCGCATAAAACCTTACCAACCGTTGATTTTAATGAAAAACGAATAGATTCTATAGAGTTATATCCTTATAGAAAATTAATACAAGAAGGCTTGTCAAGCGTAATGGTTGCGCATTTAAATGTGCCTAGTTTAGAATCTCGAGAAGGGTTTCCTTCCTCTTTATCAAAACATATAGTTACAAATATTTTAAAAGAACGTTTAGGTTTTAAAGGTTTAATCTTTACAGATGCTTTAACTATGAAAGGTGCGGCAGATTATATTGAAAAGTCTTTAGATGATACTACTGCAAACACAATAATTACTGGCGGAGAAATAGATTTAATGGCATTTTTAGCAGGAAACGATGTGATGCTAATGTCTGAAAATCCAGAGAAAGGAATCGCTAAATTTATGGATGCATTTAGTAAGGGAGTAATTACAGAAGAACGTTTAGCTCATTCGGTTAAAAAAATACTACAAGCAAAATATAAAGTAGGTTTAAATAATTACTCTCCTATAGGTACTACTAATTTAATTACTGATTTAAACCGATTAAAAGATGATATTTTATATGAAGAGCTTTTAGAAAATGCAATTACTGTAGCAGAAAATAAAGCAGGTGTATTACCATTACAAAACTTAGAAACTAAAAGTATTGCATATGTAAAGTTTGGTGATGCAGATGGTACTACTTTCTATAATGCCTTAAAAAAATACACACGTGTTCATGAAATTAAAGCAGATAACCTAGATGGTATTTTAGAAAAATTAAAACCTTATAATACGGTTATTGTAGGCTTGCACAGATCTAATGACAACCCATGGAAAAGCTATAAGTTTACAGAAGAAGAACTTACTTGGTTATATGAAATTGCAAAAAATAATACGGTTATACTAGATATATTTGTTAAGCCATATGCGCTTTTAGATTTAGACCCTATTAACAATATTAAAAGCGTTGTAGTTAGCTATCAAAACAGTGACATTGCCCAACAAAAATCTGCTCAGATTATTTTTGGAGCATTACCAGCAAAAGGAAGATTACCTGTTTCTTCTGGTGTAGATTTTAGTGTTGGTCAAGGAGATTTATATAATGATATTAATCGTTTGTCTTATACTGTTCCAGAACGTGTTGGTATGAGTTCTAATAAATTAAAAAAGGTAGATTCTATAGCAAATTATGCTGTAAATGGTAAAATGACGCCAGGAATTCAATTACTTATTGCCCGAAAAGGAAAAGTAATTTACAATAAAAACTTTGGGACTCATACTTATGATAAAGGTGCAGAAAAAGTAAAGTTTAATGACATTTATGATGTGGCTTCCTTAACTAAAATATTAGCTACATTACCATTGTTAATGGAGTTAGAAGAGCAAGGTATTGTTTCTTTAGATAGCAAATTATCAGAAATGCTGCCAGAGTATAAAGACTCAAATAAAAAAGATATTACAATTAAGAGCATGCTTTCACATTATGCTAGATTAAAACCTTGGATTCCTTTTTATTATGCCACCTTAGATTCTGTAACAAAACGTCCAGATTCTAAATATTACAGGAAAAGTTTCGACCCAGAATTTAGTATAAAAATTGCAGATGAATTGTATATGCGTAAAGACTATAAAGATTCCATTCAAAAAATAATTAAGGATACAGACCTACTAAGTAGACAGCGTTATCGCTATAGTGATTTACCTTATTACATTTTAAAGAAATTTATTGAGAAACATTACGACAAAGATTTAGATGAGCTTGTTAAAGATCGTTTTTATGAGTCCTTAGGTGCTAATTATACCATGTACAATCCTAATAATAAGGTGAGTAATAAAAACATTGTTCCTACAGAAGAAGATGATTATTATAGATTTCAAAAAATTCAAGGGTATGTGCATGATATGGGAGCAGCAATGCAAGGCGGAGTAGGTGGTCACGCAGGTATTTTTAGCAACGCTAATGATGTAGCTAAAATTATGCAAATGTATTTGCAAAAAGGGTTTTATGGCGGAAAACGTTATTTGCTACCAGAAACTATTGATAAGTTTAATACTTGTTATTATTGTGATGATAATAACAGAAGAGGAATTGGTTTTGATAAACCGCAATTAGGAGAAGCAGGACCAACATGTGGTTGTATATCTATGACTAGTTTTGGGCATTCTGGTTTTACAGGAACCTATGCTTGGGCAGATCCTGAAGAAGAAATTGTATATATCTTTTTAGCAAACAGAACTTACCCTGTAGCAGGAAAAAACTTGTTACTAAAAGAAGATATTAGAACCAATATTCAAGCTGCAATTTATGAAGCTATAATTGATTAATTAAAAATTATTAAAATAATACATACCAATTAATGAAAATAGGAATTGTTTGTTACCCAACATTTGGAGGTAGTGGAGTAGTAGCCACAGAATTAGGTATAGAATTATCGAAACGTGGTCATGAAATTCATTTTATTACCTACAACCAACCAGTACGTTTAGAGTTGTTGAGTAACAATGTACATTATCATGAAGTAAATGTACCAGAGTATCCTTTGTTTCATTACCAACCTTATGAGTTAGCATTGTCTAGTAAATTGGTAGATATGGTAAAGCTTCATAAAATTGAAGTGTTACATGTGCATTATGCTATTCCGCATGCTTATGCAGCGTATATGGCGCAAAAAATGTTGCAAGAAGAAAATATTTATGTACCTATAGTTACTACACTTCACGGTACAGATATTACTCTTGTAGGTTCGCATCCTTTTTACAAAACAGCAGTAACTTTTAGTATTAATAAATCAGACGCTGTAACTGCAGTTTCTCAGAGTTTAAAAGAAGATACTTTACGTTTGTTTGATATTAAAAACGAAATTGATGTAGTTACTAATTTTATTGATATTGGTAAATATAATCATGGTTTTACAGATTGTCAACGAGGTATGATGGCAAAAGATGAAGAAAAAATAATTACACATATTAGTAATTTTAGACCAGTAAAACGAATTGAAGATATTGTAAAAGTATTTTATAACATACAAAAAGAAATGCCTGCAAAATTAATGATGGTTGGTGAAGGTCCTGAAAAGGAAAAAGCAGAACTATTATGCGAAAAATTAGGTATTAATGAAAAAGTAATCTTTTTTGGGCAAAGTAATGAAATAGATAAAATTTTGTGTTTCAGTGATTTGTTTTTACTGCCTAGTGAAACCGAAAGTTTTGGTCTTGCAGCTTTAGAGGCAATGGTTTCTGGAGTTCCAGTTATATCCAGTAACACAGGAGGAATACCAGAAGTAAATAAACAAGGTGTTACAGGTTTTTTAAGCGATGTTGGTGATATAGAAGAAATGTCTAAAAATGCCATTTACGTTTTAAGTGATATAGAAAGATTAAATACTTTTAAAGCAAATGCCAGAAAAGAATCAGAAAAATTTGATATACATAATATTGTACCACAATACGAAGCTATTTACCAAAGAACTTTAAGTAGGTGTCTTATTAAAGATTAAGTTTCTTACGATTATATATACGCATAAAAAAAAGCCACTTCTATTTGAAATGGCTTTTTTTTTATGTTAAAGGTGGTTAAAAAGTGTATCTGGCACCAACACCAACATCTAAATCTAAATCATTGTTGTCATACAAATCATCACCTAAACCAAATTCTGGTCTAATATCTAAAGATAAAAGCAAAGGAAAATCAAACTTATATTCTACACCAACATCTCCAGAAAGGTATACAAAAGAATCTCTATTGTAATTTCCATTGTTATTTTTAAATCGATAAGCACCAAAACCAATTCCTGGTCCTGCATACCAATTAAAATTACCTTCTATTTTCCAAATCCATTGAAAAATCCCTGTAAGTTTAACTCCATCATAGTTTTTTCCATCACTCCACCCAAAGTCTACTTCAACTCTATTTTTATCTAAAACAGCACGTTGGTATGATATTTCTGCTCCAAAACCACGACTATCTCCTAAACGTAATCCTATAGCATTTTCTGCAATTTCCTGTGCAGTTGTTGTTAAAGCAAATCCGAATAAAGCAAATCCAATTAAAAATTTTGTTTTCATAAGTTTCATTTTTTTTATTAAAATAATAACGTTTTAATTTAATAATTATTGGTAAACTAACCGTAAATTTAAGGCTTATTTAACTACCATTTCATTATTTAATATACTACAATGAAAAATGCTTTAAAATCACTTCAAAGCCAGTTAATTGGCGACTTATATCATGATGATTTAATGCGTTCTATATACGCAACAGACGCTTCGGTTTACAGAAGATTACCTCTAGCAGTCGCTTTTCCTAAAAACAAAAAGGATATAAAATTACTTATTGCTTTTGCAAAAAATAATAACACCTCTTTAATTCCTAGAACTGCAGGTACATCTCTGGCAGGACAATGTGTTGGTGAAGGCATTGTGGTAGATGTTTCTAAGTATTTTACTTCTATTTTAAGCCTTAATAAAGAAGAAAAAACAGTAACAGTACAGCCTGGAGTAGTGCGTGATGCACTTAATAATTACTTAAAGCCTTTTGGTTTGTTTTTTGGTCCAAATACTTCCACGTCTAATCGTTGTATGATTGGAGGAATGGTAGGTAATAATTCTTCAGGAACCACCTCTATTCAATATGGTGTAACCAGAGATAAGGTTTTAGAAATGCATACTATATTAAGTGATGGTAGTGATGTTGTCTTTACAGAATTATCTGCAGAAGCATTTAATGACAAAACAAAACTTGATACCTTAGAAGGAAAAATTTATAAAAGTATATTTTCAGAATTAGCTCTTGAAGCTGTTCAAGAACAAATAAAAAAAGAGTTTCCAAATCCAGAAATACATAGAAGAAATACAGGATATGCAATAGATGAGTTAATAAAAACAAGTGTTTTTTCAGAATCAGACTCTAATTTTAATATGTGTAAATTACTTTCTGGTAGTGAAGGTACACTTGCATTTACCACGCAAATTACATTAAAACTAGATACGCTTCCGCCAACAGAAAGTATTATGGTTGCTGCACATTTTAAGAGTATTGCAGATTGCTTAAAAAGTGTAGAAAACGTGATGCAACATAATTTGCATACTTGTGAAATGATGGATAAAACTATTTTAGATTTAACCAAACACAATAAAACACAACAAGAAAACAGGCAGTTTATTCAAGGTGATCCGGAAGCCATATTAATGTGTGAAGTGCGAGGAAACACCATTGAAGAAGCTAAAAAACAAGCAGAAGCACTTGTAAAATCTATTAATAAACAAGGTTTAAGTTATGCAAACCCTTTATTAGTGGATAGCGCTATTAATAAAGCGGTAGAATTAAGAAAAGCAGGCTTAGGTTTGCTGGGTAATATGATTGGCGATAAAAAAACGGTTGCTTGTATAGAAGATACAGTAGTAGCTTTACCAGATTTAGCTAATTATATTGAAGCATTTTCTGGGTTAATGAAAACCTACAATCAAAAAGCAGTATATTATGCGCATGCAGGTGCAGGAGAACTACATTTAAGACCTATTTTAAATTTAAAGAAAAAGGAAGATATTGTTTTGTTTAGAAAAATAACAACAGATGTAGCTAAGTTAGTAAAACAATACAATGGCTCTATGAGTGGTGAGCATGGTGATGGTATTGTTCGTGCAGAATTTATTCCGTTAATGATTGGTGCTGCTAATTATAAAATTATAAAACGCATAAAAGCTACTTTTGATGCTGCTAACATTTTTAATCCTGGTAAGATTGTAGATGCGTATGCTATGGATGAAAATTTACGCTACCAGGCAGATAGAGTAGAGCCACAAATAGAAACCTTATTAGATTTTTCAGAATCACAAGGTATTCTTCGTGCTACTGAAAAATGTAATGGTTCTGGTGATTGTAGAAAGCTTCCAGAATTTGGTGGTACCATGTGCCCAAGTTATAGAGCAACAAAAAACGAGAAAGATACCACTAGAGCAAGAGCAAATGCCTTGCGTGAATTTTTAACAAACTCAGAGAAAGCTAATAAATTTAACCATCAAGAATTAAAACAGGTTTTTGATTTATGTTTAAGTTGTAAAGCGTGTTCTAGTGAGTGCCCAAGTAGTGTAGATGTTGCTAGTTTAAAAGCTGAGTTTTTATACCAATATCAAAAAGAAAATGGGGTTTCTTTACGTACCAAATTGTTTGCGTATAACAACCAATTAAATCAACTTGGTAGCGTTTTTCCGAAGCTTACCAATTTTATGTTTTCTAATCAAATTACTGCTTCTATTTTAAAAAAATCTTTCGGAATTGCCAAAAAAAGAAACCTTCCTTTAATATCAAGTAAAAGTTTAAATAAACAATTTAAACACGCTAAAAACAAGAGTATTACAAATAAATACATTAAAACAGTTTATTTGTTTAATGATGAATTTACAAACTTTTTAGACACACCCATTGGATTAGATGCTATTCATCTTTTACAACAACTTAATTATAAAGTTTTACTTGTAAATCATGAAGAATCCGGACGTACGTTTTTGTCTAAGGGCTTATTAAAACAAGCTAAAAAAGTTGCTGTTAAAAATGTAGAAATATTCAAGGATTTAATTACAGAAGAAACACCACTAATAGGTATTGAGCCTTCAGCGATTTTAACGTTTAAAGATGAATATATAAAACTTGTTTCAGATAAAGTTTCTGCTAAAAAAATTGCTAAAAACACTTTTTTAATTGAAGCTTTTCTTCAGCAAGAAATAGCCTTAGGAAATATAAGTGCTTCGCAGTTTACTAAAGAAGAAAAAACGATTAAGTTTCATGGGCATTGCCACCAAAAGGCACAAGATAATCAGTTGTCTAGTTTTACTATTTTAAATCTTCCAGAAAACTATAAAGTAACTATTATACCTAGTGGCTGTTGTGGTATGGCAGGAAGTTTTGGGTATGAAAAAGAGCATTTTGAGGTTAGTATGCAAATTGGAGAACAAACATTATTTCCCGCAGTAAGAAAAGCAAGTAAAGAGACAATTATAGCTGCAAATGGTACAAGTTGTAGACACCAAATAAAAGATGGTACTCAGCGTGAAGCAATGCATCCTGTTTCTATATTAAAAAATGCCTTATTATGATTTTTTAGTGCTTTGGTCTACAATGGTTATTGCGGCAATTAAATCTTTCATTTCCATTTCTTTAATGTCTTCATCGGCAAAAAAAGGAGATAGCTTGTCTTTGTTGTAATTGTATATTTTCCAACGTTTAAATTGATATTCTAACGCTGTAAAATTTTCAACCCAATCGCCAGAATTTAAATAAGTAGTCTTACCGTTTTTGTTGGCTTTAACTATCATTTTTGGTTGGTGTATATGTCCGCAAATAACATAGTCATAACCATTTTCTATAGCTAAATCTGTTGCAACTTCTTCAAAATCATTGATGTATTTAACAGCACCTTTTACGCTGTTTTTTATTTTTTTGGAAAGCGAATAACGTTCTTTTCCTAAATTGATTAAGCACCAATTAATAAATCTGTTGATAACAATAAGTAAGTCATAACCATAACCACCAAGCTTTGCTAGCCATTTAGCGTTTTGAATAGATACATCAAAAACATCACCATGAAAAAACCATGCTTTTTTGCCATCTAGTTCGGTAATATATTTATCTACAATAGAAATTTTACCAATATGTGAGTTGCTAAACTTTCGTAGCATTTCATCATGGTTTCCTGTAATGTAAATTACTTCGGTACCATTAGAAGCCATGGTAATAATTTTTTTAATTACTTTTAAATGTGCAGAAGGAAAATAACGCTTGCTAAATTGCCAAATATCTATAATATCACCATTTAATATTAATTTTTTAGGCTCTATACTGTTTAGGTATGTTAGTAGTTGTTTGGCATGACAACCAAAAGTTCCTAAATGTACATCAGATATTACAGCAATTTCAACTTTTCGTTTAATTTTCAAAACAATAATGTTTTAGTTTATTAATATTACAAATTACACGATTATATGTTATTTAAATATTACCTATTAATTATATAATTAATAGCATATTGTAAAGTTTATGTTTCCAAATATTGCGCAATAATTTTAAATGCATTTTCATTTCTGTAATAATAGATTTACATTAGCAACAAATATTTAGTATATACATTATAATGGCTGGAAATTCTATAGGAAATATATTTAAAGTTACCACTTTTGGGGAGTCTCACGGAATAGCAATTGGTGGAATAATTGATGGTTGTCCGTCAGGAATTACATTAGATTTTGATGCTATTCAAAACGAATTAAACCGAAGAAAACCTGGTCAATCTGAAATCGTTACTCAGCGTAAAGAACCAGATACAGTAGAGTTTCTTTCAGGTATTTTTGAAGGTGTAACCACAGGAACATCTATAGGATTTACTATTAAAAATGCAAATCAAAAATCTAAAGATTATTCGCATATCAAAGATGTTTATCGTCCTAGTCATGCAGATTATACTTATGATAAAAAGTATGGCGTTCGTGACTATAGAGGAGGAGGACGAAGCTCTGCTAGGGAAACAGCTTGTAGAGTAGTTGCAGGAGCCATAGCAAAACAAGTGCTAAAAGAGGTGAAAATAAATGCATTTACCTCTTCTGTAGGTGAAATATTTATAGATAAACCATACCAGGATTTAGATTTTTCTAAAACCGAAACAAATATAGTACGTTGTCCTGATGAAAAAATTGCAGAACAAATGATTGCTAGAATTAAAGAAATTAGAAAACAAGGAGATACTATTGGTGGTACAGTAACTTGTGTATTACAAAACGTACCTGTTGGTTTAGGAGAACCTGTTTTTGATAGATTACATGCAGAACTTGGTAAGGCAATGTTGTCTATAAACGCAGTAAAAGGATTTGAATACGGAAGTGGTTTTTGTGGTGCTAAAATGAAAGGTAGTGAACACAATGATATTTTTAATGCAGACGGAAGTACGAAAAGCAACCTTTCTGGTGGTATTCAAGGAGGAATAAGTAACGGAATGGACATTTATTTTCGTGTTGCCTTTAAACCTGTTGCAACCATCATGCAAAAACAAGAAACAATAAATAGTGATGGCGAAATTGTAGAAATGCAAGGAAAAGGAAGACACGACCCTTGTGTTGTACCTCGAGCGATACCAATAGTAGAAGCAATGGCTGCCATGGTTTTAGCAGATTATTATTTGTTAAATAAAATGCATTAATATATTTTATAAAACAACCAGCACAAAAAAGTGAATGGCTTGAATTTTATACAGAAGTATACATACATTTAATAAATAAAAAAGTTTAATATAACAGGTAATTACCTTGGCTTAAGATGCTTATGAAGAAATTAGAACTACACTGGAAAATATTAATAGGAATGCTACTTGGTTTAGTATTTGGTTTTATAATGTTGCAAATATCTTGGGGAAAAGACTTTACAACAGACTGGATAAAACCAATAGGAACCATATTTGTAAAGCTTCTTAAACTTATTGCTGTTCCGTTAATTCTAGCTTCTCTTATTAAAGGTATTTCAGATTTAAAAGACATTTCAAAATTTAAAAATATTGGTATTCGTACTATAATAACCTATGTTTTAACTACTGTTATAGCTATTACTATTGGTTTATTATTAGTAAATATTATTGCTCCTGGAGATGGAATTTCTGAAGAAACCATTAATAAACTTACAGAAACATACTCTAATAATAGTAGTGTACAAGCAAAAATAGCAGAAGCTTCAAAACAAAAAGATAGTGGTCCTTTACAGTTTTTAGAAGATATGGTTCCTGAAAATGCCTTTTCTGCAATGAGTAATAATAAGCTAATGTTGCAAGTTATTTTCTTTTCTATCTTTTTAGGAATATCTATGTTGCTTATTGGTGAAAAGAGAGCAGAACCAATGAAAAATTTCTTCGACTCTTTAAATGATATCGTCCTTAAAATGGTAGACTTAATCATGCTAACTGCTCCTATAGCTGTTTTTGCATTACTAGCAAATGTTGTAGTGTCTTCAGATGATCCTGACTTGTTATTGGCATTAGTAAAATATGCAGGTGTAGTTGTACTTGGCTTAGCATTAATGGTTGTTTTTTATTGTGTTTTAGTAGCAACTGTAGCTAAGAAAAATCCGTTTTGGTTTTTAAAAGAAATTAGTCCAGCACAATTATTAGCATTTTCTACAAGTAGTAGTGCAGCAACATTACCTGTAACTATGGAGCGTGTAGAAGAGCATATTGGTGTAGATAAAGAAGTATCTAGTTTTGTTTTGCCTGTAGGTGCTACCATAAATATGGATGGTACCAGTTTATATCAAGCTGTAGCAGCTGTTTTTATAGCGCAAGCTTTAGCCTTTGATTTAAGTTTTGCAGACCAATTAACAATTGTACTTACGGCATTATTAGCATCTATTGGTAGTGCAGCAGTTCCTGGAGCAGGAATGGTTATGTTAGTAATTGTACTTGAATCTATTGGCTTTCCTGCAGATAAATTAGCCATTGGTTTAGCGCTTATTTTTGCTGTAGACAGACCTTTAGATATGTGCAGAACAGTAATAAATGTAACAGGAGACGCTGCAGTTTCAATGATAGTTGCTAAATCTGTGGGTAAACTAGGCGAACCAAAAGTTAAAAATTGGGACGATAACTATGAAGAAGTTAAGTAATAATTTTTCTTTTTTCTTTTAATCCTTTTAGTTTTTAAACAGCCTTTGTTGCTCTATCTATAATTATTAGGTCTAAATATTTTTTATGTTTGTCTAGCGTAAAAATTATTTTTAAATTTAGCTAAACTAACCTAAATATAAAAAATATGAATATTTGCTTTATAATGTATCCATGGAATGAGATTGATGCAGAAAACGATACAAGTTTAGCTTTAATTAAAGAATGTGCTAAAAGAGGCCATGGTGTTGCCATGTGTACACCTGCAAACCTAACCATTAGAGATAGTGTTACCAGTGCTTTTTGTAATGTAATAGGAAGAATGGAAAAAGTACCCAATTCTTTAAAAGCTTTTTATAATAAAGTAAAGTTAAGAGAAGAAATGCTACCTCTAGCTGGTTTTGATGCTATATTTTTTAGAGCAAACCCTCCTTTAGATCCAATCATGCTTAACTTTTTAGATTCTGTAAAAGATGATGTGTTTATTATAAATTCTATTGAAGGAATGCGTGAAGCAAACAATAAACTGTATACAGCAGCTTTTGGTGATGCACACAGTAATATTATACCCAATACACATGTGTCTAAAAACAAAAACTATTTGGTACAACAAATCAAAGAATCTAAAGCAGATAAAATGATTATTAAACCACTAAATGGTTTTGGTGGTTCTGGTGTAATTCTTATTGAAAAATCTGCAATGAGTAATATTAACTCTTTGCTAGATTTTTATATAAATAGTTCTGACGGAAGCTCTAACTACGTTATACTTCAAGATTATATTGAAGGAGCAGACCAAGGAGATGTTCGTATTTTATTATTGAATGGAGAACCTGTTGGTGCTATGAAACGTATTCCTGGTGAAGAAGACCATCGTTCTAATGTATCTGCAGGTGGAAGCATTGCAAAACATACACTTACTAAAGAAGAAAAAGCATTGTGTAAACAAATAGGGCCTAAACTAGTAAAAGACGGACTTTACTTTGTTGGAATTGATGTTATTGGAGGGAAATTAGTAGAAGTAAATGTCATGTCACCAGGCGGAATTACCTATATTAATAAAGTATATAAAAGCAAAGTAAAAGTAGAAGAACGTGTTATTGATTTTCTAGAAAGTAAAGTATTAGATAAGTTGCAGGCTTTTGACAGACGTTCGCGTTTACGTAAAACCGTTGAAGAAGCTTAAAAACAGTTTTCACAATTTAGTAATCTAAATAATTATGTCTAATCTAAAACTAGATAGCTCTATAGTTTCTGTAAATTGGTTGCATAAAAACATACATGCACCTAATCTTATTATTTTAAATGCTACTATACCAAAAGTTACAGTTGCTAAGGATGCTACTTTAGAAGCGTTTCAAATACCAAATGCCATATTTTTTGATATTAAAAAGAAGTTTAGTAATGTAGAAGATGCTTTTCCTAGTGCATTTCCTTCACAAGAAACTTTTACAAATTCTGCTCAAGAGTTAGGTATAAATAAGGATTCGGTAATTGTTGTGTATGATGAAAAAGGAATTTATTCTAGCGCAAGAGCTTGGTGGTTATTTAAAGCCTTTGGTCATGATAATGTAGCTGTTTTAAACGGAGGTTTTCCAGAATGGAATAGAAAAAAATTACCTGTAGAAAACAAAAAAGAGCACAAAACAACAAATGGTAATTTTCAAGCAAAAGCTCAAGATGGCTACATGGTTTTTTTTGATACTATTTTAAAAATTCAAGAAGACTCAAAATATACTATTTTAGATGCTAGATCTGCTCAAAGATTTAATGCAGAAGTACCTGAACCTAGAAAAGGATTACGCAGTGGCAACATACCCAATTCTAAAAATCTGCCATTTGAAAATCTTTTAGAAAACAACCAATTACGACCAAAAGAAGAAATACAAACTATTTTTAACCAAGTAACAAATCAACAAGAAAATCTGGTTTTTAGTTGTGGTTCTGGTATTACAGCCTGTGTTTTAGCACTAGCAGCAACAGAACTTGGTTATACAAACATTTGTGTTTATGATGGCTCATGGACAGAATACGGAAGTTTAATTACAAATAATAAAACCATGCATTGGACAAAAAATGAACTCATTGCTTATACTTTATTATATGCTGCAAATTCAAACTTTGAAGAAGATAATAAAGAAAGAAACCTAATCATTGAAAAAGTAAACATGCAAACCTTTCAAAAAATTCATGATGAGTTTGATGCAGATAATGATTACCAAAGTATACAGAAAATTCAAAAAGGGTTACAAGAGCATGATTTTACACAAAAAGATGTAAATAAGTTACTTTTAGAAATTAAAAACATGTTTTTTGTCGATGGAAATTTTGATGTTTATGAACGTATTATGTACAGAAGTTTAAATAAATTATTATCTGTAGAATAATGCAAAAACTTAGTGTAACACAAATAGTTTCTAAAATAGAAGCAGAAGAATGTTTTCATGCAGTAGCATCAGATTACTCTTTTACCATTAAAATTGACACCTATACACACTATGTTTGTGGTGCTGTACACGATGGCCATCAATTTAGAAAAGAACTTTGGGATAATTGCTTACATAGTGAATATGAACGTTGGTATGAAGAAGATCCAGAAACCAAAAATATGGTGCAATCGCATCCTATAGTTATTGCAGGAATGGATTCTAGATTTGAATATGATTTAAATCGAGCTCCAGAAACAGCAATTTATACAGATGCTTGGGGAAAACAACTTTGGAAACAACAGCTGCCTGAAGCTATGATAGCTAAAAGCTTAGCTAAACACACTAATTTTTACCACGTAGTACATGCATTAATTAAAAAATTAGAAGAAAAATTTGGTGTTTGTATCGTGTATGATATGCATAGTTATAATTGGAAACGCTGGACAAGAGAAGTGCCAACCTGGAATTTAGGAACCTCAAACCTAGATACGAATAGATTTGGTGAAACTATAGAATCTTGGAGAAACAGTTTGAGTAAAATGCAACTGCCAAACCATATAAAAAGTACTTCAAAAATTAACGATACCTTTCAAGGCAACGGTTATTTCTTAAAATATATAACCAATAACTTTAAAAATACATTAGTTTTGGCAACAGAAATAGCCAAAGTATACTGTGATGAGTACGAGCAAATTCTATATCCAGAAGTGGTAGCTGCTGTTGAAAAAGAATTGCACAGCAAACTACCAGAACATGCAGCGGCATTTTACAAAAAGCACAGATAGTTTTTATATGAATGCAGTAAATTCAAGCACAAAGGCCTTACTAAAAATAGACAATCGTATTGACGAACTTGTTAAAAAAATTGAACTATTAAGCTATGTAAATCCTACAAATATTGAAGCAGAAAAAGAGCGGTTCTTTTCTAGCAAGTATTTAACAGATCCTGTGTTTACATACCCTTCTATAAATTTTGATCGTTTTAAATTACATCGCGAACTGTTTGCACAACCTATTGAGCAAATTGAAGATCTAGAAATTAGACAATTATATGAAGATATTGTTTATGCATATTCTGGGCTAATAGCGTGTATTGAAACCATTGGTGAAGGAAAAAAATTCTATTATAACTCGTTACATTCTTTTGGTACACCAACAGAAGACGATGTAGAAAATGCTAAGTTTATTCTACATTTTAAAGGAGAAGATGCTAATAGTGCGCAATTTCTTCCAAAGTATTCAACCAAAGAAACCCAAGAAAGGTTTCGCGAGTATTCTACGCGTTATGATTTTAGTTATAAGATACAATTATCAGATAAAATGAGCGCTATTGCTATGGTTTTAAATAATATTCAAACCTTAGTAATAAATAAAAATCACACCTTTTCAGATAATGAAATTGAAGTATTAACCAATCATGAAATTGGTGTACACATGGTTACAGCCATTAATGGTATGTTACATCCTTTAAAGATTTTTTCTCATGGTTTTCCTAATTATGAAGAAACACAAGAAGGCTTGGCTGTTTTTTCTGAGTATATGAGTAATAATCTTACTGTTAATAGATTAAAAGAATTAGCATATCGTGTAATTGCTGTAGATGGTTTAGCTAAAGGATATTCGTTTTCAAGAACTTTTAGAGAACTACACAACCAATATGATTTAGACAGAGAAACTGCTTTTTATATTACTGTTAGAGCGCATAGAGGAGGAGGTTTTACTAAAGATTACTTGTATTTATCTGGATTAAAAAAAGTATACAATTACTACAAACAAGGTAAAGATTTAAAGCTTTTACTTACCGGAAAAATATCTTTATCTTATTTAAACTCTATAGAATCTCTTTACAATAAAGGGCTTTCGGTTCCAGCAAAACACATTACAGATTCTTATTTTAAAAACAAGAATACTAATAAAACGGTAGACTTTATTTTAGATAGTTTAAAATAACCTTGTAGTTCAACCGATTTTTTTACACCCAATTATTACTTATCTAGTTTTATGGTTGTATACCGAATTAATTTCAGTGCCTTAAATGCTACCTATATCTTTGTAGTGTTAATAATATTAGTCACATGAAATTAGTACCATTTTTATCTTTATTTGTTTTTTCAATCTTTTCAGTATCTGCTCAAGATTTAAAAATAGATAGTACTTTACAAGAAGTTTCTTTACCTACTGAAATTACTTCTGTTTCTTTAGTAAATGAGATTGAAATACCTGTTCTTTTTGACGAAAATACTATAGCAAGAAAAAAATCTTACAAGTATATTATTGAAAATACACTTTCTGGAAGAAAAAACTTAATTTTTAAAACCAGAAAGAGCAATAATATATGTTAATAAAACCTACCTACGTTAAAACAAATTAACATGCAAAAGCCCTTTAAATCTAGCCTTATAATTCTTTTTACTTTACTATCTACATTGTTTTCTTGTAGTTCAGATGCTGATGATGTTGAAAATACTAACAATGCATTAGTTGGTGTTTGGCAACGTATAGATTCTACTACTAATTTTGAAAATAAATTTGTTTTTAACGCGGATAATTCTGGAATAAAAATTTCATCAGAAACCAATACAGATGAAACAGCAATCTCTAACGCAATTTCTTTAGAGTGGATTTCTGCTAATAACCATTTACAGTTACTAATAAACGAAGTCATTGATACTCCTTATTATTTTAATGAAGAAGGGCAGCTTGTTTTAAGTGCAATTTCAGAGATTCCTTTTACTAAAATAGAAGAATAATAAAGCTTATTCTAAAAACTTAGCTTTTAATTCTGGAGTTGGTATCATACAAGCTTCTTTTTTACCATACCAAGTATATCTGTTTTTTGCTATGTAATCATATACCCAATTACGTATAAAAGCTGGTATTAATAAAAACACTGTCATTACATTAATAGGAAATCCTAAATACCTAGCAATTTGTAAGGCAGCAGTAGATTTTACTTGTAAACCATTTTTACTAGAATAGAGTAGTATAGAGTCTGTTTTTACAGGATCTATATTATAGGTATGTATCACACTTTTACCAATTTCACTTTGTAAAGGAGCAAAACGAAATATATCTTTTTTATCGTGCTTAATTACATACTGTACAGTGCTATTGCATAAATTACATACACCATCAAACAAAATAAGTTTTTTATGTTTTGGTAATTGGTTCATGTTGTCATTACTGCCTAAGCAGGAATTTACTATTTAAATTAATTATACAAATGTATTCCTGTTTGTTCAGGAAATACAAAATACGCTATTTCACTGCTTCTACAAGTTCTAGCATATCTATATTTACGTTAGTTGTAAAAATACCATAATTAACAACGGCTTTATTTTTTTCAATAGTATCAATACTACCAACAGCACGACCATCTTGCATACGTACACGATCACCAACTTTTAAAATTGGTTTTGGTTTTTCTGGAACGATGGCTTTTTTCTTGGCTTCCTTTTTCTTTTTACGTATAACTTCTACTTTCTTTTCGGCTTCTTTTTTTACTTTGGTTTCTTTCGCTTTTATTGCTTTTTTCTGTTTCGCAGAAACTTTTTTACGTTTAGAATTTTCAATCTGAACCAGTTTAAATAATTCAGACATTAATGCCTTTTTTTGTTTATTATCGAAGAATTTTTCGGCTAAATCATTTACTTTTTGTCCTAAATAAATTAAACGTTGGTTACTATCATACAATTCTTGATAGCTTTCTAGTTTTTTTTGAATCTTCGCATTAATTTCTTCTAATCTATCTGCTTCCGCAATTTTTTTCTTTTCGTTTTGCTTTAAAGATTGTCCTGTTTTTTCTAGTTTACTTCTCTCTTTTTGAAGCTTAGCAATAGTAGCATCAAAACGTACTTTACCACGTTCAATTTTCTTTTTAGATCTGTTTATTAAGCTGTAAGGTATTCCGTTTTTTTGTGCAACCTCAAAAGTAAAAGAGCTTCCTGCATTACCAATTACCAGTTTGTAAATAGGTTCTAAACTTTTTTCATCAAAAAGCATGTTTGCATTTTGCATATATGGCATTTCGTTTGCCAAAAGTTTTAAGTTAGAGTAGTGGGTAGTTATAATACCAAAAGCTTCTCTATGGTAAAACTCTTCTAAAAAAGTTTCTGCCAAAGCGCCACCAAGTTCAGGGTCTGATCCTGTACCAAATTCATCAATTAAGAAAAGCGTGTTTTTATTACATTTTCTTAAAAAGTAATTCATTTGTTTTAATCGGTAGCTATAGGTACTTAAGTGGTTTTCTATAGATTGGTTGTCACCAATATCACTTAAAACCCTGTCAAATAAACAAATAGAACTACGTTCATGCACAGGAATTAGCATACCACTTTGTAGCATAACCTGTAGTAATCCTACCGTTTTTAACGTAATACTTTTTCCTCCTGCATTCGGACCAGAAATAACAATAATTCTACTATCCTGTTTTAATTCTATGGTTTGCGGAAACGTTTTTTCTTTCTTTTCCTTATTGTTTAAATACAATAATGGATGAAAGGCATCACGCAAAAACATGCGTCTATCTTCATTTATTTCCGGAAGAATAGCATCCATAGATCTTGCATATTTGGCTTTAGCCGAAATAACATCTATGGCAATTAAAAAATCTTGATATTTTTCTAATAAAGGTAAAAACGGTCTAATAAAATTAGTAATTTCCTTTAAAATTCTAACAATTTCTTCAGCTTCTTCAAACTCTAAATTATTAAGTTCTCTGGTGTGTCTTAAGGTAGCTTCTGGTTCAATATATACAATACTTCCCGTTTTGCTACTTCCCATGATAGCGCCTTTAACCTTACGTCTGTACATGGCTTTTACAGCAAGTACTCGTTTGTTATCTACTACAGATTCGCGTATATCATCTAAATACTCTAATTGGTGGTAGGTGTTTAAAGCAGATGTAAAACTTGCATTAATTTTACCTTTAAGGTTGTTTATGCTTTGTCTAATTTCAAAAAGTAGCGGAGAAGCATTGTTTTTAATATCTCCAAACCGATCTACATTGGCATCTACCTTTTCAATAATTTCTTTTGTTACTTCAATGTAAAAAGCAAAATCGTTTAGTTTTGGGTAATACTCTTTAAACTTTTTAAGAAAGGTTACAATCTCATTACATGTTAATGAAATAGAAACCAATTTTTTTAAGCTGTGTATTTCTAAAAAAGTATTTTCAATTTTTAGCAGTTTTAATTCTTTAGAAATCGTATCAAAACCATGATTCGGAATTCTATTATCATTATGAAAAGAAGAAAGGTACTCGTCTACATGCTGTAATGCTAGTTGTAAGTCTTCTTTGGTTTTATATGGCGCAATTTGCAAAGCTTTTGCGTTTCCTAAAGGCGTTATGCAACGTTCGCTTACTTGCTGTAATACGGTAGAAAACTCTAAATCTTGTAATGTTTTTTCGTGAATATGAATCATATTATTTTCCAGGAAAGTGGAAATCTGCTTTGAATTTAATAAATGCTTTTATAAACAAACAAAGTTAAGTATAATGTTTTAAAATCACACACTAACTAGCTAATGTTACTTGTAATTATGCGTAGATTTGCAGGAACGAATACATACCTATATGCGAATATTTTTAGTACTTGCACTTTCTACTTTGTTATTAAGTTGCAATGATCCTTATAAAAAGTTTAAGAAAACCCCGGATTATATTACCAATGCCAGTGGAATTGACCAATCTTATTTGGAAGCTTATGACGAAACTTTAAAGTTATGGAATGTCACGTATGAAGCATTATACATTCCTACCACACATGGTATTGCACATGTATTGGTTAGCGGACCAGCAGATGCAGCGCCTGTAGTATTGTTACATGGCATGGATGCCAGTTCTACCATGTGGTATCCTAATATAGAAGCGCTTTCTAAAAACCATCGTGTATTTGCTATTGATTTTCTATTAGAAGCAGGAAAATCACATGTGTATGATAAAATGGATAATAAAGAAGAAGTTACCAAATGGTACCAGGAAGTATTATTTGCGTTGCAATTAGAAAACTACCATTTAATTGGTGCTTCTCGTGGTGGTTGGTTAGCAGTAAACCTTGCTTTAAACAACCAAAAAAGTATTAAAAGCATGGTTTTATTGAGTCCTGCGCAAACCTTTACGTGGATTAAACCGAGTACAGATTTATTTAAAAATATTGTTTCGTTGCTTTCTTCTAAAGAAAAACAAATGGAACAAAGCCTAGAAAGCATGTCTACCAATGTCGCTAATATTAGCGATGCGTATTTAGCGCAGTATGCTATTGCTTTAAAAAAGGAATCGGAAAACCAATTTGTAGCTAGTATGCAGCCTTTTTCTAATTCTGAATTAAAATCATTACAAATGCCTGTATTGGTTTTAATTGGCGATGACGATATGATTAATGAAAAACGAACCATAGAAATAGCCAAAATGCTACCGCAAGGAAAAGGAGAAGTGATACGCAATGCAGGACATTTCTTGTCTATCGATCAAGCGGAAATAGTGAATGCCAAGATGTTGGGGTTTTTGGAGTAATCATGGGGTTTCGTTGCGTGGTTTAAGCACCTAATTTAGCAAATACAAGCGGAATAGAAAATACAATAAGATTTACGAAAGTAGACTAGGACTAGCAATAAATTTTATACGATGTTGTATGCTGTACTTTTTAATCATATTTTAATTTCCGTAATATTTTAATCGACTTTTTTAATTGAGCTTCTGTAAATTTTCTATTTAATGTGTTTTCAGGATGATGAATTGAATGCCTAATATATTTTGGCAGAGAAACGTTGTAAGTGTTATTATTTCTTGAATCAATCCATTGTTTGTCTTGGTCAAGTCCTTGAAGTTTAGCATTTTCTACTTCTTCTAGATAACCATATAACTCATTATGATAATCAGTAGTTGGAATGTCAAAAACTTCAAAATTTACCTCTGAATATGAACTTGATGTTCTTTCAATTCTTTCAACTTTAGTTTTTTCATTATTCTCTTTAAAAACCTTAAAATTTCTATTGAGATTACTTTTGTCAATCAAATAATTTGAATGAGTTGCATAAATAACATAGGTTGAATTTTGTCTAGATGTTATTTTATTTAGCTCTTTTCTCAAATTCAATTGAGCTTGTGGATGTAAATGAGTTTCTGGCTCATCCATTAGCAGAATTTTACTATTTAGAGATTCTGTTTTGTCATCAGCAGAAATTGTTAAAAGGAAACTAATAAACTGCTTAAAATCATCAGACCTTTGTGATGTGTTTTTAGCTTTATCATGTACATCTTTGTCTTCTATCAGAAGTGATATTTTATCACTATCTATTTCAAAAAGAATTGAAATTGGGTGATTTTCCCAAATAGTATTTATATGTTCAGTTACTTTTCTACTCAATAATGATTCTAGGTTTCTTATCCTAGCATGACTAGTTAAACTACTTATTTTTTTTGCTATTTCTTTTGTGGTCTTAATACCTGCAAGTTTAAAACAGTTATAAAGTGGTATTGAAATACTACTTGGTTTTGCTGAAAAGTCTGTTAAACTTATTTCGTCCAAAATCAAATACTTTGAAGTAGACTCCCAAAAGACTACAGTATGTGAGTAGCCATAAAAGAAATCAGGATAATTGCTTTTTATGAAAGAAGTAAGATTAAAGTCTTCTTCTGTACTTTCTTTCTCTTTTTTAGTAATGGTTTTAGCATTACTCGAATATCCTTTGAAAATATTTGTTTTAAAGTTTACTTCTTCAGTTATTTCCCGTTCAATTTCCGTGTCATTATTAAAAACAATTTTGATAATTACATCTGTTGCAGAAATTTTGCTTGTAATTTCTTTCGGGCATTTGTTATCCTTGATTAATTGTTCTCGTAATTCTTTGATAATATTTTGACTAATTGAGTAATGAAAACTAATTTCTACATTTTTAGTTTCGTCAAAATAATCTTCTGGATAGGTTAGATTTTCTTCGTCATATAGTGAAATTGCTTTGAGAATACTACTTTTTCCAGATTCGTTTATACCAAATAAACAATAAGTATAATTGTCACCTATTTTTTTTAATTCCAACTCTACATGTTCGATGCTTTTAAAGTTATGAATTTCAAGTTTGTTTAATTTCATTTAGAATCTATGTTTTTCGTATTGCATACAACTCGTTATATAATAACTAAAGTCCCTTTTATTCATTAATAAAACACTTTTAGTCCAAAAGTTAGTAAAACGAAACTAGCCATTAACACTTTAATGTACAATACGTAGTACTACGTATTTTTAGTAAAGTTATTTACAGTACTTTGCTACTCGAAGATAGAACAAGGTTTTGAAATCTCTTTACGGGAAACCGTATTTAGATTTAGTATTTAAAAATAAAACACAAACGTAGGTTTGTGCTGTAGTAGGAGTGAACCAACAATATATTAAATATAGTGTTGGCTAAAGTTTTTACCATTTGTCTTTTTCTAATTCCTTAGATGTATTTCCTTCTTTTATTGCTTTTTCTAAAGCATCTAAAGTTGCAATTGCTGAAAGGTGTGATTTATAAAATGCTTTTCCCATAACTGTTCTTTGATATGCTTTTGGATTGATTGGAAATGATTCTTCAACTTTCAACGATGAATGTGAATCTGACGTATTACCACTAACAATTTTTTTGTCATACTCTGTCAACGTTAAAATTATTCTAGCTCGACCTTCTTTAACATCAACTCTAACAATATGCCAACAATCAACATAAGTCGTAATTAATGAAACTCCAACATGAACATCTTTGTAAAGACCTTTACCAACAATACGTCCTAAATCTTTGTCTTGTGTTTGAATTACTGATTTTCCACTCCCATAATTATAGACAAAATAGTTTAGTGACCTGTTATATATTTCGTCTTTAGATTTTATTTCAGGAACTTCAATAATTCTTGTGTATGAAACGTTTCCGTTGTCATCAAGTTCCCATTGACCTTCAATTTCAGCCAACATCTTCCTTGTTGTTTTGTTTTGCGAATAAGTTACAGATGTAACTAAAACCACTAATAATAATAGCGTAATTTTTTTCATATTCTCGTTTGGTTTTTAATTTGTCAAATATCTTCTAATGTAAGTACTTCCAGTTATAAAGCAGTATTACAAAATCAATAATTAACGCTTTAATGTACAATACGTAGTACTACGTATTTTTTGTAAAGGTATTGACAGTACTTTGCTTGACGAAGATAGAACAAGACTTTGTAATCTCCTTACGGGAAACCGTATAGCTAGTCTAAAAATCTAAGAAGCCTTTTGTAAGTAGGCGAGAGGTTGGTAATTAATTTATATGTTGTTGGTAACTGTCTTTTTAGTTAAACGAATTTCAAATTATACTTTCCACAAATTGCGCTTACCTTTTCCATGTCAGGTGGTCCTGCAGGTAATTCCGCTAATTCCTTAAACATGTCTTCTAAACCAGCAGGAAAAATGCTTAACATGGCTCGGGATTTTTCTTCTCCCACAACTTTCCATGAATGTGGAACTCCTTTTGGGCAGAAAATCAAGTCACCTGCTTGTAGAATTGTGGTTTTATCCCCAACGAGCATTTCCACTTGGCCAGACAATACTTGAAAAACTTCATCCTCATTATCATGAACATGTGGCGGAATTCCAACTCCTGGTTCATTATTCTGTTCAATTAAAGTGTACTGCCCATTGGTGTCTTTACCAGATAACTTGATGTTTTGATTATCTCCCAAAACATTTAATTTGTTTCCCTCGTTCGCTTTAACAATTTTGGGATTTTGTAATTCTGTAACTGCTGCTTTTGAAGTTTCGTTGCTATTCTCCTTCTTTGTTTCGGATTTGCAAGCATTAATACTAGGAATAATGGATAGTGCTCCAATTCCCATTACTGACTTTTTTAAGAAATCTTTTCGTTCCATATTATTGCGTTTTGATTGGTTTAACTATATTGTTATTAACGTATTTGTATACGATTTGGAGCGTGTTTAAGTTACTAAAACCGAATAGAATATTCCTGCGGAATAATCGTAAGTAGGCTAGATCTAGCACTTAATTTATATGATGTTTTGCATAGTTTTTATTTTACAATTGGTAATTCTAAAAAAGATTTATTTGTTTTATTCCTATATATGTTCAAAGTTGGTATTCCTTCTTTCGGAACTTTGTCAAAGGTGTCTTTATCTGCCCCAGAAATTGCTATTCTAATAGAATGCCCTTTCTTTATGAGAATAGATGTTGGGTGTAACTTAAAGCTGATTTCTTCTATTGTATCCGTTGGCATAGGGGATGCATCTAATTTTTTAAAGGAATGATACGGTATCGTATTAAACATAACATTCTTAGATAATTTTCGGTGTTGAAGCAAAAGGCCTCCTTCTGTAATATACCTGCTTTTTCCACTTGGATCTACATCTTCTAAGTAGACAAAAATGGCACCTTCTTTGTGTGTAGACGACAGGCTGAGAGAAATTACGGGAACTCCTGTAATTTGAAGCGGCTCTTCAAGTGGTGCGGTGGTATACGTTAGCATTAAGGAATCGGCAGCATTGCGATTATTAAGGTTAAGAATGTGTTTTCCCATTTGGGTTGTCCATCGATTGTTTGTACCAGTACTTACAGAAAAGTCCACTAGATATGCATCCATACCTTGTGGTGCTTCTGATGCTGAAGCATTTAATTTTCCGTTGGCATCTAAATAATAGGTAATTCTTTCTTGCCCTTTGGGTGGCCAAACATCAGATTGTTTAAATGATTCTTCTCCAAAATTATAGTACTTAATTGTTGGCCAATCTTCAACGTTTTTATTTTCCCCTTTTATATAATGGTCAAAGAAGTTACGTTGCAGTATAAGCTGTTCCGCTACCGATGGAACAGGTGCAACAATACTATCAGAAACAACAAATGGGCTGGCATGAGAACGTCCGCCATGTGAAGTTGGCATCATGACAACCTTCTGCGGATTGGTAAAATGCTGTAACCTTAATAAAGTACCTTCTGCTGTTCCAGCATCAAGCCAACTTGTAAGAACTAGCATGGGTATATTGGATTCCGAAATTTCCTTTTTCCAATGCAAGGGGTCAAGTTCTTCGAATTTGAAATCCCCAAATTTGGAATCTTTGAATGGTGATGCAGTTAGGGCTTCCAATACGTTTGGATTGTTTTTGTGTGCTTTGATTGCTTCTGTTGGAATAGCTTCCTCCACACGCCTCACACTTACGCCCAGATGCTCCACTGAATTTTGGTCTAACCAATCAACATATTGACTCCATGGCGCTATAAAACTAGTTGCAAGCATTCCATAAGGACGACTAGGACTCTCATATACATCAAAATCGGACCAACCAGGAATAACCGCTTTAATGGCTGGATGTTGCGTTGCACATAAAAGCTCTGCTGTTGTTCCAGAGTAAGAGGTACCATAGGCTCCCACCTTACCATCAGACCAGGGTTGGTTTACCATCCAATCCACAAGATACCAAGCATCTTTTACTTCCGTAGGCGTGTATTCTCCTAAACGTACTCCATAAGAAGCACCAGTTCCCCTGACATCCACTTTTGCAAGGATATAATCATGGTCAAGAAAATACTTATCGCGTTTACTGAGTGCGGCAATTCGCTTTCCTGTTTTCGCGTCTTCTTTGCCTCTCCAGTATCGGGTAAATTCAAAGAGCACAGGAAGTTTTTGATTTTTGTATTTTTCTGGAAAGTAAACATCCACAGCTAACTTTGTTCCATTTACAGCAGGGACATAATAAGACGCAACGTTGTTTTCTTGCGAAAAGCTGAATGGATAAATGGAAACAAAAAGGAGTATAAATAATAATCTTTTAGCAGTCATTTTCTGGTATGTTAAATTATACGTAACGTACTTGTATGTTACTAGTTACGAGTTTAAATAACTAATTTAATAAATAAAAACGAAATAGAATATTCCGTAAGAATATTCGTAATTAGGTTAGGGTTAGGAATAAATTGTATACGTTGTTGTGCCTCGTTATTTTGTTTCTTTCCTATAAACCACTTCACCATTAAAAATAGTCATGTCGATTTCTGTATTTAAAATCTGATTTTCTTCTACAGTCATTAAATCTTGATTGTAAATGGTAAAATCCGCAAGCTTACCACTGGTAATAGAACCTTTAATATCTTCTTCAAAGGCACCATAAGCAGCATCTAAGGTGTAGGATTTTAACGCTTGCATTCGTGTCATTTTTTGTTCTGGCTCATAACCACCTTCAGGAGTTCCTTTCAGGGTTTTTCGGCTTACACTCGCATAAAAACTAGCAATAGGATTAAGAGGTTCTACAGGCACATCTGTTCCATTTACAATAGGAACACCACTCTGTAATAATGCTTGCCACATGTAAGCACCTTCTTTGATACGTTTTTCACCCAAACGGTCAATAGCCCAAGGTCTATCGGAAGACAAGTGTATGGCTTGCATTGCTGGAATTACATGCAATGCAGCAAAACGAGGAATATCATCAGGATGTAGATGTTGCGCATGTTCAATACGGAATCGATGATCGGCATCTAACATGTTTAATTCTTTTAACGCCAATTCATATTGATTCAGAATTTCTCTATTGGCACGATCTCCAATGGCATGCGAGCAGATTTGAAAATTGTTTTGCAGTCCTTTTATTGCGACTTCTTTTACTATATCCATTGGAAGCGTTTCATGGCCATAGTGCCCTTGGCGATCTGTGTACGGTTCTAAAAGCCAAGCACCTCTAGAGCCTAAAGCACCATCACAACTTAATTTTATAGAACGTATTGTTAACCGATGGTCTGGATCTATTCTTGGACCTTTTTCAAACCATTCTTCAAGTAATTCTTCACCACCTCTTAACATGGCATACATTCTAACATTCATTTTTCCAGCAGATTTCATGTCATCAAATAGTTCTATAATATCTTTTGAAATACCTGCGTCATGAAAACTAGTGATACCATTTTTATGGCATGCTTCCATAGCAAGATGAAACGCTTTAATGTTTGTTTCTGGCGTTTCTTCAGGGATATGCTTGTAAATCATAGATATTGCATGTTCATTGAAAATACCTGTTGGCATACCAGATGCGTCTACAATAACTTCTCCTCCTTCCACAGCATACGACTGGATTCCTTCTTTACGTAAGCCTTTTAATCCTGCAATTTCCATAGCTTTAGCATTTGCGAATCCTGCGTGACCACTTGCATGAAATAAAAAAACAGGATTATCTGGAGATACTTCGCTGAGTAAATGATGCGTTTGAAATCCTTTAACGGTGTTTGCAGGCATACTGTCCCATTTGCTTTGGTGCCAACCGCTACCTATGATCCATTCGCCTGGTTTAGACGTTTTCACTTTCGTAGCAACAGCGTCAACAATATCTTGATAGCTAGTGGTATGCATAAGATCAAGCTCTAATTCATTATAGCCTAAGCCCATAAAATGACCATGCCCTTCAATTAAGCCTGGTGTCATTGTCTTTCCTTCTAAATTTATAAGTTCCGTTTGTTCATTTTGATAGTTTTTGGCTTCTTCAAAACTTCCAGCAAAGAGAATTTTATCCTTTTTTGTTACCACAGCCTCCACTGTTGTTTGTGTAGAGTCTACTGTATAAATAGTTCCGCCATGAATAATCATGGTGCCATATTCTTTTTTATTATTAACACAGGAACTTAAAAAAAGGCAGGCTATTATTATGTTTAATTTAAAAAATCGTAGTGTCATAATAGTTGTAATTTGTTTTAGTTGATTAATTAATAATTTGCTAGTTTAATATAGAATCTGTTGTTTATTCATTTTAGCATTGGTTAGTGGTTATGTAACAAAATATATTACATAATAACTAAAGGTATTATTTTTTTTATGAATAAAACGCTTATAATCATGTAATTAAAGGGGGTAAATTACCATTTAAAATCCCTTTTTGCAATACGTATTTCTACGTGTATTTAATAATGTGAACGACAGTATTTTTTCAATGAAAAGTATAGCTATTTTTCTAACACAATTTTGGATTGTATTGCATATAAAGTACAGCGATATTATTTGCTTTCACAAGATGGAGCGCATTAAAAGTATTTACAAAGTTATTCCTTTTAGTGTACAAATTAGTCGTGAAAGCCATTTCATCCTATGAAACTGCAGTATAAAAACCAGGGTAGCAACTAGGAAATAGGAAATAGGAAAATATTAAACTCGTTTTATGCTAACGGAATCTATTCCGCGAAAGCGTAAATTATATATAACTAGAAACAGTCATTACAATTAAAGTAAAGATTATGAGTATAATAAATAGTGGCATTACAAATTTTAGCCATTTATTAAAACCTACTTTTACTACTGCTAAAGAAGCAAGTATGAGTCCTGTAGGATTAATAAAATAGAAAAGTCCCATACCATATTGATAAGCATTGACTACAATTTCTCTACCAATACCAACGCTATCTGCTAGAGGAGACATGATAGGCATGGTAAGTACTGCCATACCAGAACTACTAGGTATAAAAAAGGAAAGTCCTGCGTAAACAGCTGTCATTGTGCTTGCAAACACCCCTTTATTCATGTCTTGGGTTATAGAACTTGCATAATATAAAAGGGTATCGCTAATTAAACCATCTGCCATGATAACGGTTACACCACGAGCAATACCAATAATTAATGCAACACCAAGTAAATCTCCTGCACCTTTTACAAAAGTATCTATAAAGTCGGTTTCTTTAATTTTGGCTATAAAACCAATAAGTATAGCGCCTACTAAAAAGGTAGCTGTCATTTCTACAAACCACCATTCTAGTGCAACTACACCATAAATCATGACAATAAAACTTAAAGCAAATACCATTAAAGATAAGCGTAAACGGGTTGTAAAAGTTACTGTTTTTGTGTTTGTATTTGTAAATAAAGCTGCTATTTGTTTTTGTTGGTCATACACAATAGATTTTGTAGGATCTTTTTGTACGCGTTTACCATAACGTATAATGTAAACTAAGGCAATAGTTAAACAGGAAAAAAGCATAAAAAGTCTTCCTGCAAGACCAGTGGTCCAGCTTATTCCTGCAGAATCACTTGCAATAATTGTACTAAAAGGGTTTATGGTAGAACACATGGTACCAATAGAGCTACCTAAAAAAATACAGGCAATACCAACCATAGCATCATATTTTGCAGCTAAAAAAACAGGAATTAAAATAGGGAAGAAGGCAATGGTTTCTTCTGCAAAACCAAAGGTGGTTCCTCCTGCAGCTACTAAAGTAGTTACTAAAATAATAAGTATAAACTCACGGCCTTTTAGTGCATTTGCAAGCCAACTTATACCAGCATCAAAAGCTCCTGTACTATTAATAATACCTATTAATCCGCCAATTATTAGGACTAGAAAAATAATATCTGCTGCTTCAATAATACCTTTAACAGGAGATTTTATAAATTCTAAAACACCTTGTGGTTGTGCTTCTAATTTTTGGTAGGTGTTTGGTATATTTATGGGTTTATAAATATCGCCATTTGTAAATTTTTCTAGGGGAATCTTTATGTTTAGTGTTTCTAAATTTTCTTGTGTTGCAGCTATTGTTTCGGTTTTTTCTAAGCCAATTCTAGAAAAGGTATTGTCTGCATTATTGTATGCTAGTGTTTCATATTTACCAGCAGGAACAATCCATGTTAATAAAGTAACCAATCCTGCTATGATAAGTAAAATGGTTTGTGCAGAAGGAAATTTAATTTTTTTCATATTATAATTAAGTACTGAAAATTTTATCAAGTTTAAAGATAGTATTATTTTAGACTTCCATAAATAAGTAACAAAAGAAATGCACATTAATATTGATAGTAGTTGGCAAAAATATTTAAAGGAAGAGTTTGATAAACCTTATTTTGCTTCGTTGTTAAAATTTGTAGAAGAGGAGTATGCAAGCAATACTTGTTTTCCTGAAAAAGAACTTATTTTTAATGCTTTTAATTTATGTGCTTTTGAAGATGTAAAGGTTGTAATTATAGGGCAAGATCCTTATCATGATTACGGACAAGCTAACGGATTATGTTTTAGTGTAAATGACGGCATTGCATTTCCGCCATCATTAAAAAATATTTTTAAAGAATTAAATAACGATATAAACAAAACCATTCCTGAAAGTGGCAATTTAGAATCTTGGGCTAAGCAAGGGGTTTTATTGTTAAATGCAACTTTAACAGTACGTGCGCATCAAGCAGGAAGTCATCAAAAAAAAGGTTGGGAAACTTTTACAGATGCTGTTATTAAATTGATAAGTGATAAAAAAGAGAATGTGATTTTTTTACTTTGGGGAGGATATGCTAAAAAGAAAGCCAAATTAATTAACACTAATAAACATCAAATTTTAAGCGCAGGTCATCCATCTCCATTAAGTGCTAATAGAGGGTATTGGTTTGGAAATAAACACTTTAGTAAAGTTAACTTCCTGTTGGAGCAAGATGGGTTTCGGCCTCTGGTTTGGTAGACCTAACGCTAACTACTCCTTTGTTTTTATTTAATTTTTTTCTTGTTTTGTTACAACTAAACGCTAGTAATATAAAGTTGATTGCAACTAAAGAAACGATGGTAAAAGTAATGATTAATAGCATAAGCACTAATTTAGTATTTGTAGTTTTGGTATACAAATATATGTTTTTAGTTTACTAAATTTAAATAAAAATTAACAAAATTTAATAATTAAGTAGTTAAAATGCAATTAATTACGGTTGAAACGCAGTTGTTATCTAGGTTTTGAAGGGTTATAGTTTTGTTACTAACTTATTATAATCCCATTTTTCAGGAATTATGTCTAAATCAAATAATGTTTCTTGCACATTAGCAATAGTTTTTTCACTTATTACTTCTTGTGACCATTCTGTTAAGCTTAACCATTCTTCTACATCTTCTAATTTTTGATCATATCTATTAGCAATGGTAGTATCAATGCATGGTATGTCTTTAAAATCTTTTGTGGTACCGTTTATAATGTTTAAAATAGTTTTAATATCTTCTTTATTATTTTCTAAAAACTCTGTTCTTACTGCAATAACAAAACATGGCCAAGGAGAAGGGCAGTTGTCTATACGTCTAAAAGTACCATTATCTACTAAAGGTTTAGTTGTGAATTTTTCCCACATAAAATAGTCTGCATCACCATTGGTTAAACCTTCAACAGCACCATCTAGGTTTTTAATGACTTCAAAGTTTAGGTCTTTACCTAAATTCCAATGATTGTTTTGTGCATTAACATATGCCATTAAATGCGAACCAGAACCATATCTGCTAATGGCAGCTTTTGTTCCTTTTAGGTCTTCAATTTTATTATAACTAGCGTTATTGGCAACATGAATTCCCCAAATTAAAGGAGATGCAACAAAGGTTTGCACAATAGTACTTGGGTTACCATCTATAATGTCTTTAACAATGCCTTCGGTAAGTATAACTGCTAAATCTATTTCGCCTTCTCTTAGTGCTGTACACATTTCTCCTGTACCACCAAAATAATCTTTCCAACGTAGGTTTATTCCTTCGTCTTTGTATTCGCCATTTTTAAGGGTTAAATACCAAGCTAGATTAAAATGCTCTGGTACACCACCAATATTTACTTTTTTCATATTTATGGGCATTTCGACTTTGTTTCAATTAAACTCCATCTGTAATGCTATGTTTTTCTTTCCACGTAAGTGAAAAAATTATTCTACTAATTTATCTAAGGTGTATTGTATTAAATTATTTACAGCAGCTTTAGGGTCTTTACTAAAATTTCCTGTTGCTCTGTTGGCTATAATGGCATTCATGGAGAGTGCGTGGTGTCCTAATAATTTAGATAAACCATATATAGCAGAAGTTTCCATTTCAAGATTTGTAATTCTAAAGTCTTTAAAGTAAAAAGAATCCATTTTACTATTTAACGTAGCATCTTCTAATGCTAAACGTAAAACACGTCCTTGTGGGCCGTAAAAACCTCCTGCAGTGGCAGTCATTCCTTTATGTATCTTATCACTATCTAGTAAGGTTTCTAATTTTTCACTATTACTAATAACTATAGGTCTTGCTTTATTTTTGCTCCAATTTGTAAAGGCAATAAAGGCATCTTCAATTTCTGGGTTAGAAACACTATTTATTTGGTAAAAATGTAGCATACCATTTAAATCTAAACCATGTGTACTCATAACAAAAGAGTCTACAGGAATATCTTTATGTAGCGAACCAGAAGTACCAACACGTACTATATTTAAACTGGTTAGGGTTTCTTTTTGCTTTCTTGTTTGTAAATCTATATTTACTAAGGCATCTAATTCATTAATTACTATATCAATATTATCAGGTCCTATTCCTGTAGAAAGTACCGTAAGTCTTTTTCCTTTGTATAAACCAGTTTGTGTTTTAAACTCTCTTTTTTGAGTTGAAAATTCAATACTATCAAAGTATTTAGTAATTTTTTCTACACGATCTTGATCACCAACAAAAATAATATCTTTTGCAATATTTTCTGGTTTTAAGTTAAGGTGATATACGCTTCCGTCAGGATTTAATATAAGTTCAGATTCTTTAATCGCCATGCAATATTGTTTTTATAAGTTTATTTTCTTGTTTGTTAAACTGAAAGTCTAAACGGTTTATGTTTCCATAAATCATATCATCATTTACTTCTGAAGCATAGTTGTGGTGGTTTAACAATACTTCATGTCCTTTTCTGTTTAACGTAATACTATCTTTTTCTTCATTATAAAATATAGCAAGATTATCTATAATGCGCATGAGCTGTATATCGCCAAAACCATAATAACCTTGGTAATTTAAAGCGTATCCTAGTAAGTGATGTTTTGACTTAATATCATACGTATCTATTAAGGTTAAAATGTTTTGCTCTAATGCACTTAGGCCGTTTTTAGAATCTGGAAAGCGTTCTAAATGGGCTTTTAAGCAACATCCTAAATATTCAAAAGATGATTTTTTAGTAATATATTTCTTTAATAAATTGTGGTCTTTACCACAATAAATTTGCCATATATTAACAGCAATTTCTATATCTTTTTTTGTTAAAGGTATTCTATTTTTATAGTGCGTGTCTAGTTGTTCTGGTGTTAGCTCACTTAATCCTTTTAAGTTTTCTTCATGTGCTATTCTACCACTACATACTAAAGATATTGGTAGTGTTATTTTCTTTTCGTTTAATAGGCTAATTACAGCCATCATGTTTAAATGACAAAACAAATCATATTCAAACCATAAAATAATTTCGGAATAGGTATCTATAGCGTCAAGCTTTTGTAGTTCATTTTTGTATTCCTGCTCATTAATTTCAATATTATAAAATTCGTTTAAAAAGTCTTTTCTAACTTTTATAAACGCATCTGTATTAATAAGTCTGTTAGCAGGACCTTCGCATAGCATTTCATGCCAAGTTAAAAAATCTCCTTTATAGGTTAAATCGATTAAATAGTTTGTTAAATTACTACCATTGGTAATATGAAGTATTTTTTTGTCCATATTAACCACCAACTCGTTTTACATTAAATCCTTTTTCTTTAAGCATTTCCATGATTTTATCTCTATAATCTCCTTGAATGATAATTTTATCGTCTTTAAAACTTCCTCCAACACTTAATTTGGTTTTTAGTTCTTTTGCTAAAGCTTTAAAGTCTTCTGTAGCACCAGTATAACCATCTAAAATAGTAATGGGTTTCCCTTTACGTTTTTCGTATTTACAGAGAATAGGTTCCTCTTGTAACCAGATTCCTTTTTCAGTAGAGGTTTCCGCTTCTGTAGTTTCATTTACATGATCTGGAAACAAATTTTTAAGTTGGTCTTGTAAGTCCATTTTTTTAGTTTACAATTTCCGTTTGTAATTACAATAAGCTGTAATTACAATCTATTACTATTTTTTAATAAGCCCTAATTCTACAAGACGTTCGTGTAAAAATTCACCAGCAGTAATATCTTCAAATTGTTTAGGGTTTTCTTCGTCAATACAACTTTCTAATACATCTAATTTCATATCACTTATAGGATGCATAAAAAACGGCATAGAATAACGCGAAGTTCCCCAAAGTTCTCTTGGCGGATTAATTACTCTGTGTATAGTAGATTTTAACTTGTTGTTAGTATGGCGAGAAAGCATATCACCAACATTAATCATTAATTCATCTGGTTCTGCAATGGCATCAATCCATTCCCCATCATGTTTTTGTACTTGTAAACCTCTACCTTGAGCTCCCATTAAAAGGGTGATTAAATTAATATCACCATGCGCAGCTGCACGAACAGCGTTTTTAGGTTCATCAAGAATAGGAGGATAGTGTATTGGTCTTAAAATAGAATTTCCGTTATGTATATATTGGTCAAAATAGGTTTCTTCTAAGTTTAAGTATAAAGCTAAAGCACGTAAAACGTATTTAGCCGTTTTTTCTAACATTCTATAGGTTTGCTTACCAATTTTATTAAACTCTGGTAATTCATTTACAGTTACATTTGCAGGATATTCGGCTTCTAGTTTAGGATCGTTTTCTACAAATTGACCAAAGTGCCAAAACTCTTTTAAATCTCCTTCTTTTTTTCCTTTTGCACTTTCTTTACCAAAAGAAATATAACCACGTTGCCCACCAATTCCTGGTATTTCGTAATTGCGTTTTGTTTCTACAGGAAGGTCAAAGAAGTTCTTTACTTCGCCATATAAATTATCTACTAAAGTATCGTCTAAAAAATGTCCTTTAAGCGCAACAAACCCTATATCTTCATAGGCTTTACCAATTTCATCTACAAATTTTTGCTTTCTAACTGGGTCACCAGAAATAAAATCATTCAGGTTTACACTAGGTATTCTGTCCATATTCTTTATTTTAAAAGTCGAATTACAAATGTAACGAAAATCTTGAGTAAAATTAAACTTAATGAAGTCATAACATGAAAAATTACTTACATTTGATTTATAAATATAAAGGTATTGGAAACGATTTTTAAACTTATGATTAACTACAATAAAGAAGGTTTAAACAATGAAACCTTAATCGATTTATACAAGAGTATGCTGAAACCTAGATTGATAGAGGAGAAGATGCTCATTTTATTAAGACAAGGAAAAATATCAAAATGGTTTTCTGGTATTGGTCAAGAAGCCATTTCTGTAGGTGTTACTAAAGCACTGCAAAGCAATGAATATATTTTACCTATGCACAGAAATCTTGGCGTTTTTACTTCTCGTGAAATTCCGTTATACAGACTTTTTAGTCAATGGCAAGGTAAAGCCAGCGGATTTACAAAAGGAAGAGATAGAAGTTTTCATTTTGGAACCCAAGAATATCATATTGTAGGTATGATATCACACCTTGGACCACAACTAGGTGTAGCAGATGGTATTGCATTAGCAAGTAAGTTAAAAAATAAAAACCAAGTTACTGCTGTTTTTTCTGGTGAAGGAGGAACTAGTGAAGGTGATTTTCATGAGGCTTTAAATGTTGCTTCTGTTTGGCAACTTCCTGTTTTGTTTTGTATAGAAAATAATGGTTACGGACTTTCAACACCTACCAATGAGCAATATAACTGTAAAGACATTGCTGATAGAGCTTTAGGTTATGGTATGGAAAGCCACATTATTGATGGTAATAATATTTTAGAAGTGTATACTAAAGTGAATGCTTTAGCAGAAGATATTAGAAAAAATCCACATCCTGTTTTACTAGAATTTAAAACGTTTAGAATGCGTGGCCATGAAGAAGCTAGTGGTACAAAATACGTCCCTCAAGACTTATTAGATACTTGGGCTGCTAAAGATCCTTTAGAAAATTATCAAGAATTTTTAAAAAATGAAGGCATTATAGACGAAGCTTTTGAGGTTACTATAAAAAAAGAAATAGCTCATGAAATTAATACTCATTTAGAGCAAGCTAGTGCTGAAAAAGCAATAATCCCTTCTGAAAGTGAAGAATTAAGTGATGTACACCAAGAGTTTGCATATCAAGAGTTTACAAAAAACAATAAAACAGAAGAATTGCGTTTTATTGATGCTATTTCTCAAGGCTTAAAACAAAGTATGGAGCGTCATGATGATTTAGTAATCATGGGGCAAGATGTTGCAGAATATGGAGGTGTTTTTAAAATTACAGATGGTTTTGTAGAAGCCTTTGGAAAAGACAGAGTACGCAATACACCAATTTGTGAGTCTGCAATTGTAGAAGCAGGAATGGGACTTTCAATTGCAGGAATAAAATCTGTAGTTGAAATGCAATTTGCAGATTTTGTGACTTCTGGTTTTAACCCTGTGGTAAATTATTTGGCAAAAAGCCATTATAGATGGAACCAAAATGCTGATGTAGTTGTAAGAATGCCTTGTGGAGCAGGAGTAGCTGCAGGACCTTTTCATAGCCAGACTAACGAAGCTTGGTTTACTAAAACACCAGGTTTAAAAGTGGTTTATCCTGCATTTCCTTATGATGCTAAAGGGCTTTTAGCAACAGCAATTAATGATCCTAACCCTGTATTATTCTTTGAGCACAAAGCATTATATAGAAGTATACGTCAAGAAGTGCCAACAGATTATTTTACATTACCTCTTGGTAAAGCCTCTCTTTTAAGAACCGGAAATAACATTACAGTTATTGCATATGGTGCAGCAGTGCATTGGGCTTTAAACACTTTAGATAAGCATACCAATATACAGGCAGATGTTATAGATTTACGTTCTTTACAGCCTTTAGATACCGATGCTATTTATGCTTCTGTTAAAAAAACAGGAAAAGCAATTATCTTACAAGAAGATTCCCTTTTTGGAGGAATAGCAAGTGATATTTCAGCTTTAATTATGGAAAACTGTTTTGAGCAATTAGACGCTCCTGTAAAACGAGTAGCAAGTATGGAAACGCCAATTCCGTTTATTAATCAATTAGAAGATCAATATTTATCAAGAGATAAGTTTGAAAATGAATTATTACAGTTGCTTCAATATTAACCAAAAAGGGGTTAACATATTAAAAAACAGGTAATTGCATTGTTGTAGTTATCTGTTTTTTTTGTTACTTTAGGTATTAATTAATTCAACAACCACATGAAAAAATCTATCCACTATGTATTTGCTTTTTTGTTTTTTTTTGCTGTAGGCATCACAAACAACATGCTTTTAGCACAAAGTAACATTCAAGCTCCTATTGCTAAAAAAATACCTAAAGAAATTATTACACATGGCGATTCTAGAATAGATAACTATTTCTGGATGCGCTTAAGTGATAAACAAAAAAATGCAGAAACTCCAGATAAACAAACGCAAGATGTTTTAGACTATCTGCATCAAGAAAACGAATATACAGCTAAAACCATGGAGCATACCAATGCTTTACAAGAAAAGCTTTATACAGAAATGGTTAGCCGAATTAAAAAAGACGATGCTTCTGTACCTGTGTTAGATAATGGCTATTCTTATTACACACGCTTTGAAGAAGATGGTGATTACGCATTGTACTGCCGAAAAAAAGTGGAAGAAAATGCAACAGAAGAAATTATTCTTAATGGTCCAGAAATGGCAAAAGGTTTTGCTTATTATGGTATTGGTTCACGTGCTGTGAGTACTAATAATGAGCTAGTAGCATTTGGAATAGATACCATATCTAGACGTCAGTATACCATTTATTTTAAAGATTTAAACACCGGAAAACTTCTAGATGATAAACTTAGTAATACTAGCGGAAACGCAACTTGGGCTAATGATAATAAAACTGTTTTTTATGCTACTAAAGATCCCGAAACATTAAGACAAGATAAAATTTATAAGCATATTTTAGGAACCGATCAAGCAGAAGATATATTGGTTTATGAAGAAAAGGATGACACGTATAGATGTGCTGTATGGAAGTCTAAATCTAAAGCCTACTTGTTTATTGGTAGTTTTCAAACACTTTCTACCGAAATGCAATACCTAGACGCCAATACACCAAATGGCAATTGGAAACTAGTGCAATCTAGAGAAAGTGATTTAGAATACCAGGTAGATCATTTTGAGGATCATTTTTACATTCGTACTAATTTAGATGCCAAAAATTTCCGATTAGTAAAAACACCAATCACAAAAACTACAAAAGAAAATTGGGTAGATGTTATTCCGCATCGTAAAGATGTATATTTTCAAAGTTTTGATTTATTCAAAAATCATTTAGTGGTAAAAGAACGCAAAGCAGGATTAATTAATATTAGAGTAAAAAAATGGAAAGGAGCAGAGTATTACATTCCTTTTAATGATCCTGCATACCTTGCATATACAACAGCAAATATAGATTTTGACACCAATAAATTACGCTATAAATATTCCTCTTTAACCACTCCTGATACCGATTATGAATACAATATGGATACCAAAACTTCTAAAATATTAAAACAAGAAGAAGTTTTAGATCCTAATTTTTCGATTACTAATTATGTTTCCGAACGTCATTTTGCAACAGCTAAAGATGGTACTCAAATACCAATATCTATTGTATATAAAAAAGGATTCATTAAAAATGGAAATAACCCTCTATTGCTATATGCTTACGGTTCTTACGGAAACAGTATAGATCCAGGATTTAATGCTACACGCTTAAGTTTATTAGATCGAGGATTTGTGTACGCCATTGCGCATGTACGTGGTGGACAAGAAATGGGACGTGATTGGTATGAAAACGGAAAGCTATTAAAAAAGAAAAATACTTTTACAGATTTTATAGATTGTGGTGAACATTTAATTAAAGAAGGATTTACAAGTAGCAACCATTTATATGCTCTTGGCGGAAGTGCAGGAGGATTACTTATGGGAGCAATAGTAAATATGAAACCCGAATTGTGGAATGGTGTTGTTGCTGCAGTTCCTTTTGTAGATATTGTATCTACTATGCTAGATGAAAGTATTCCTTTAACTACTTTTGAGTTTGATGAATGGGGAAATCCTAAAATAAAAGCCTATTATGATTATATGAAGTCTTATTCGCCTTATGATAATGTAGAAACTAAAAACTACCCAAATATACTAATTACTACTGGCTATTGGGATAGCCAAGTGCAATATTGGGAACCTGCAAAATGGATAGCTAAATTAAGAGACTTAAAAACAGATGACAACCTCTTACTTTTAGATTGTAATATGGATAATGGTCATGGTGGAGCTTCTGGTAGGTTTGAACGCTATAAGCAAAGCGCTTTAATGTATAGTTTTTTCTTAAATTTAGAAGGTATTACAGAATAAAGCCATTTATTTTATTCTAATTAAAATACAAAAAAGCCAGTTAGCTGTTTTATGCTTCCTGGCTTTTTTTTAGGACTAATTTTTAATGAATAAATCTCAATGTGCAAACCTTTTAGTTCCTTTCCAAAGGGTAGTATTTGTATTACAAAAACGAATAACATGTCTATTTATAAGGTTTTGCTCTTCTACAATACCACTTACTTTTTTAGATAATTTTGCTAATGTTCTCATAATCTTTTGGTTTTTTTTGATGAATTTTGATTGCTACTTGTTACTTATCTGTATCGTCTTTTACTATTCCAAGTGTGACTTTTTGTGTTAGTTAAAGTTCCTGATAATTGATTGTTGTTTAAAGTTCTCATGATTTTTGTTTTTTGATTGTTATACTAGATAGACGACACAAAAACAAAATTGTTACAGTACTATGTTATACATATTAGCAAATTAACTATTTTTAACAGTTTTATCTCTTTTTAGGATGCAAAAAAAAAGAGTAGGAGTGTACGTTAATTAAAAGAATTGCGTTAAATAAATTAAAAAACTGTAATTAAAATTGGTTTTTAATACCATAGGTACGATTTTTGAATACAGAGAATATAATTTTTTCTAATACACTATGCGATTACTTTTATTTATTATTTTAAGCTTTTTCACCTACACTATACAAGCACAAGTAGATAGTGAGCAAAAATCTGTTGAAATTCCTGTAATAGAAAGTGAAGAAGGAGATATAGAACAAGAAGTAGAAGAAGAAGGGAAACCTATAAACAACCAAGGTTTTATTATTCCTAAAGACGATAATATAAATGGTTTAACAGTACCAAAACAATACCAACCTACAGATTTACCAAAAGAAGAATTTTCTATGTTTAACAAAGAGAAATTTGGTAATCCTGGAGAGTTATATGAAGATAGAATAAAAAAGCACGCTAGTTATACCGAAATAAGAAAAGAACAACAATACCGAGGAAACACCACAACGCAATTTTTTGGTGATCATAAAACCACTTCAGAAAATATAAATATTGTTTACAGAGATTATGGTGCTTTTGATGGTGATCACATTAGAGTATTTATAAATGGTGATGTTGTAAAAGCTACGGTTTTATTAACACCAGATTATACAGGTTTTAAATTTAAGTTGGTAGAAGGTATTAACAAAATAGACTTTTATGCCTTAGATACAGGACAAGTTTCTCCTAACACTGCAGAGTTTCAAATTTTAGACGATGATGGTAGTGTAATATCAGGTAATCAATGGAATTTAGCAAAAGGAGTAAAGGCTTCTATCATCATTGTTAAATAGGTTTTAACATAATTTTTAAAATTTTCTTTCCAAATTCCCTTTAAAAACTGCAAAAAGGTGTTATTTTTGCACATCTAAAAAATTATGGGGAACGTTATTACTACTACAGAACAAGAAGAAAGAAATGCTGGTAAAAATCTTTACAGTTACCAACGAGGAGCTATTAATAGAATTTTTAAAGCCTTTGAAGATGCTCCAGAAGATTACCACCTTTTATACCAATTACCAACAGGAGGAGGGAAAACAGTAATTTTTTCTGAAATTGTTAGACAATATTTAAAACATCACAAAAAGAAAGTTTTAGTGATGACACATAGAATTGAGTTGTGTAAGCAAACTTCTTATATGCTTACAGAATTTGGTGTAGAAAATAAAATTGTAAGTAGTAAGGCTAATCTTGACGACCAAGCAAAATATAGTTGTTTTGTTGCCATGGTTGAAACCTTAAACAATAGATTACAAGAAAATAAATTAGATATTTCTGATATTGGATTAGTAATTATTGATGAGGCTCACTATAACTCATTCACTAAACTATTTAAGTTTTTTGAAAAATCTTTTATTTTAGGTGTTACAGCAACCCCTTTAAGTTCTAATATTAAACTTCCTATGAATGACAACTATAACGAGCTTATAGTTGGTGAAACCATAGAACACCTTATTGAAAACGAATTTTTAGCACGTGCTGAAATCTATTCGTATAATGTAGGTTTAACCTCATTAATTGTAGGTGCAAACGGAGATTATACGGTAAAATCTTCAGAAGATTTATATACTAATACAGACATGCTTTCTAAGCTTATACAAGCTTATGAAGAAAGATGTAAAGGTAAAAAAACCCTTATTTTTAATAATGGTATTAACACGTCTTTACACGTGTACGACACCTTTAGAAGAGCTGGTTACCCTGTAGCACACTTAGACAATACCAATACTAAAAAAGAACGTAAAGCTATATTAAAATGGTTTCATGAAACACCAGATGCCATATTGACTTCTGTTAGTATTTTAACTACTGGTTTTGATGAGCCATCTGTAGAAGCTATTATTTTAAATAGAGCTACAAAATCATTAACACTGTATTACCAAATGATTGGTAGAGGGTCTCGTGTACTAAAGAATAAAACTACTTTTCAGGTTATTGATTTAGGAAATAATTTACATCGTTTTGGTCCTTGGGGAGCAGATTTAGATTGGCAACGTATTTTTAGAACGCCTAATTTTTATCTTGACGGACTAATAAACGATGAAGACATTGAAGAGAATTTTAGATACGAAATGCCTGAAGAACTTCGAGCTGAGTTTTCTAATTCTGAAGATGTGTATTTTGATATTAAGAAAACCTATATTAATTCTATAAAAGCTGGTGAATCTTCAAAAGTTGTTCTTGAACGCTCTATTAAACATCATGCTAAAATATGTATTGAAAATTCTGAAGATGTATATGATGCCTTAGGATTAGCTAAAATGCTAGGGGATGATATTGATTACAGAATAGGAAGATATACCAAGTGTATTAGTAAAAGTACGTTTAATTTTGTGGAATGGTTGAAAAACGATTACAGATTAAAACTTCGTGCGTATTTACGTGATAATTTTGATACCGATTTTGAGGAAATTCACGGTAGAAAACCAGAATAAGACTTTTTATATTACAGTTTAATTATTGTCATTCCTGCGTAGGCAGGTGTTTTTTGTAATATTCGTTATGTACTGTC
>NZ_JAHKPZ010000022.1 GCF_018860825.1 Lacinutrix sp. C3R15
TTTTAACTCAGTTCTTTGTTACCTGCTGGCTTTATTATTTATTCAATTATCTTCATTTAAAACACTTTTTATTTCATTTATGTCTCCATCTATCGATTCAGGAATTTTCAATCCTAAAATCTCACACATTAATGGATAAATATGAATGTTTTTTATCGAATGTATTTCATAACCATCTTTAAAGGCTGGACCATTCGCATAAAAGATTCCATGCATTTCCTTGTATTTGCTATCATAGCCATGAACGCCAAATGTTTTAACACCCTCTTCGATAAGAGCGTCTTTTCGTCTTTGATTCCAAAAATGATAACCGTAATCTGGTATTAATTGTATTGCACCCCAATTTTTATTGGTTGGGATGTATTCAAAACCTGGTGTATTTTCAGTTCTATAAGCTTTGAAATTATTTTCCTTTTGTCTTAAATATTGTAGTACAGAATCTATTTCAACCTCTTTTTTTGGATGAATATTTACTATTGTACCATTTTCAATTGTCATGAATAAGTCATCGTTTTCGATAGAATCTATTGGTATTATTTTTTTAGAAGACTGATTTCCCATACCATGGTCAGAAACGATAATAATATTTACTGGAAGATTAGTTTCTGATACTCCTTTAAACAAATCGCCTAAATTTTTATCTAGTTCAAACAATGCTGTTTTCAGTTTTTCGTCATCATTAGTACCATAATCGTGTCCAACTTCATCCATATCACCAAAATATAAAGTGATTAAATGTGGTCTGCTTTTCTCCTCCAAATTCAACCAATTTATTGTTTGATTAACGCGTTCCTTATTTTTAACACTATTATCAAATTTAGAATAGTATGTTGGTCTGATTCCTTGAATATTAGCCTCTGTTCCTACAAAGAAATAACTGGCAGTTAGAATATCTACTTTATTTGCCTCAACCCAAATAGGTGAACCTCCATAAAAACTCCCGTCTTCTGCCATTTTGGGATTCCTCTTATTAAATAAAGTATCTTTTTTATAGTCATAAAATATATTTCCTATTATTCCATGTTTGTCTGGATAAAGTCCTGTTGCAATTGTATAATGGTTTGGAAAAGTTTTAGTTGGGAATGAAGGTATTAGTGATTCTGACTTAACACCATTTTTAATGAATGAACTCAGATTAGGTGGGTTATATTTTTCTACGTAATCCCATCTAAAACCATCAAGTGAAATTAATATTAAATAAGGTTTTTTTTCGGTAACGTTTGATTTTGTTTTCGTAATAGAACGAGGTGAACTTACTATTTTTCTATTACAGGAAAACAATGAGATTATTCCAATAATAAAAACAGATATTATTATGTTCCGTTGTTTCATTTGCGTTCGTTTTTCAGCTTGCAGGTAACGTGTTTGTGTATGGCTAGTTGCGTTGGCGAGAACTAAGTTAGCAAAAGAAAACGAACCAGAGGAAAATTCGGAGAATTTTCCGAGTACACACAGAACGAGCAATTAGTTATACACGTCTTAAGTTTGT
>NZ_JAHKPZ010000035.1 GCF_018860825.1 Lacinutrix sp. C3R15
CTTAAGACGTGTATAATTAATTGCTTAGGCAAGTGCTTCTTTGGAAAATTCCTTCGGAATTTTCTCTGGTCCGTAAAAGTTTACTAAATTAGCTACCTAACCACGCAACTAACCATACACAAACACGTTAGGCATAATTATAACGAACATACAGACAATGATAAAAAACATTTTGACCATCGCAATATTATCGATTATATTCTCGAGTTGTGCTTCCCGTAAATATGTGAATTACCTAAAAAACAATGTGGAAATTGTAGAAATGAAAGACTCATTACAATTTGCAAGCTTAAACACAGATTTCTACAGTAATGATTTGTTTTTTGTAGGAGAAATTCACGAAGTAGAAACATCACCAAGAATTGATTTTGCAATGTTTACACAGCTTAATGAAAAAGTAAATATTGAGTTATATCTTGCAGAAATGGATATTGCCCAAGCATATTATTTGCAAAAATATATTGAAGGCTCAAATGAAATAGAATTAAAAGACATTTTAAAAAATTGGGCGATTTATATTGGAAGTATATCCGACCAATATCGAAATAAGTGGGTTAAATTAAGAGAATATTATACACAATTACCTGAAAAATCTAAATTTCAAATCGTTGGATTAGACAAAATTGCTGATTACACCTTGTTGAGAAAACTTGTCGAAGAAAAAATACCCGAACAGTTTCTAACCGAATTACCAACAGATGACGAAAAATGGAGTGTTTGGTCATCAGAAAATTTAGATAAAATAATAAAATCAGGTTTATTAGAAAATAACTCTATATCCATACTTAAAGACATACAATTCAATATAACAACCAACTCAAAAATCAAATCTCGAGACAAATTTATGTTTGAAAACTTTAAAAGGTATCACCTCGAAAAAGAATGGAAAGACAAAAAAATATATGGTGGATTTGGTTTTGCTCATACTTTACAAGCATACGACTACACTTTAGCGGGTCGAATTAAAAAGGATACATTATTGCCTTACAAAAATAAAATGATAAGTATGAATGCACTTTATGTTGACTCACGATTAACTGTTCAAAGTGCTGCTCTTCCAAAATTTTTACAAGATAAAGGCAGAGATTTTACGAGGTTTAAATTTTCATACGATAATAGATTATTTATGTACATAAAAGGAATTGCTGATTATAAAAAAGTCACAAGACCAAATACCATTAGTTTAATAAAACTTGACTCAAAAGACTCGCCTTATTTATACTCTGCAAGAGGAACAAAGACTAAAAGATTAATACCAATTTGGGAAGGATTTGATATTATTGAAGGTACATCAACAACCGACTATGCACAATACGTCTTTTTCGTAAGAAATGCTGATTGGATTGTACCTGATAAAAAATAACTATGCCTAACAACGTATATAAAAAATAGCGGTTTAAGTGCTTAAACGAAAATTAATTTTATAAAATTAAGGTCAGTTATAATCCGAAAAATTAGCGCTTAAAATCCGCTACTTTTCATATACAAGACCGTTATAAAAAATAGCTTGAAAATTGTAACTTTCAATAAACTGTTTTTATCTAAACATAAATCATTGGATTTTTTTCTTACTCAAATCGGAATAAAATAATCACATATTCTGATCACTCAATTCTCGAACTGAATTGTTCACGCAACAAGTAACCCTAAAAAACTTTTCAGATTAATAGGAACATAATAAGTTATTTACGAAATTCAGTTC
>NZ_JAHKPZ010000004.1 GCF_018860825.1 Lacinutrix sp. C3R15
TTGCGTAAACGTTGGCGTTACAGAAGTATCTATAGTCACTTCAACTTCAGAAAAGTCTGCTCCACAAGTTGCTCCAGCAACCTCATAAGTATAAGTTCCTGCTGTATTTGTACTTGGATCAAAAGTCCCTGAATCACCTCCAGCTAATACACTAGGTCCAGACCAACTACCTCCTGTGTCTGGGCTTCCTCCAAGATAATCTAATAAATCAATTGATGCTCCTATATCACATACGCTTATAGATCCATCAACTCCTGCATTAGCATCTGTAGGTGTTACATTAATACATACCTCTTCATCATATGAACAACCAAAATCATCAATAACTGTAAACGTATAACAAACACTTCCTGTACTTGTAGGTTGAACTGTTATGGTGTTTCCACTAGTATTAATAATATTACCATTACTATCGTTTGCTGTCCATGTTTCAGAAGTAAATGCTTGTGTAAATGAATCATTTGGCTCAAAAGGCAAAATTGCTGGATCTATTGTTATTCCCCAACTAAAAATATAACCATCATCTGAACCTAAATCATCATTTATTGTTAAGCACCAATTTCCATTTAAAGGGGAACCTATAAATGCAGCAAAAGAATTGTCACTATCCCAAGAGCCGGGTTGCTTTGCAAGATCACCATTTCCGTTTGCCATAGTTGGTGCATTTGCTAAATCGACACCTATTGTCCCTGGTTGAACAAAAGCATAATCCCAACCAACTCCAGGCCCCGTTCCATCCGCTTCGTCAGGAGTTCCCAATCTATTGGTAGCACCAGCACCGAAACCAATATATTCATGAAGATCAACAACAACTCCATTTGGAGCTGTTATAGAAATTGTTAAATCTCCTAAATAAGAATGCTCAATATTCATAAAAATATTTTGAATATCTGAAATAGACTGCACAGTATCGGCTGCTGAATAACAATCTACTGTAACACAAGTACTATAAACACCCGAAGAACTATCTGGTAAAAAAGTAGTTCCTGTAACAGGAACTGCACAAACATTAGCTTCACTTTGTGGTGCTACCACGCCAGTTATAGTTGTGGTATCACCCTGACATATTGTAACATCTGTAGCAACAGTACCAGTAAAATCTGGTGTTGGTGAAACATGAATGTATTGTTTTATAAAATTATTACTTGTACAAATATCTGTTGTAATTGTTAAATTTGCTGTATATATTCCTTGATCAGGATAAGTATGAGATACACTTTGTCCTACTCCAGTTGTTCCGTCTCCAAAATCCCATGTATAAACAGCTCCAGCACTTGAACCAGAAAATGTACCACTTCCATTAAATGTAACACTATCTCCTTGACAAATCTCAACTACTCCAGCTCCATTAGCTGCTGGCAAAGTAGAATCTAAATTCGCTACAATTGTTTGATCACATTGTACCACACAAGATATATCTGCAGCCCAACCCGAATAGTTAACCAAATAATCACTTTCAAAATAGATTGTTAAACAACCCCCTGGATCGCTAGAAACAAGTGTTCCTGGGTTTGTTTCATATGTACCCATAAGTGGATATGTATCATCAGGCCCATTATATACCATCATAAAATCATACCCACCTCCTTCAATATCAAACTGCGTGAAATCTAATTGAATAAATGATCCTGGAGTATCTGGACAAAAAGTAATAGTTTCAGCTTCCCAATAAGAATAATAACCTCCCGAGCCACCTGAGTCATAGAATGTACCAGAACAAGTATAATATGTTCCATTTTGCATATTATATGTTTGCGAAAAACCACAAAAACCAATAAGTATTACTACTATAAATAGATATTTTCTCATTTTCTGTTAATTTTTTGTGACGATTCTATTACTAAAATATAATTTGAATTATCAATTATATACCATGTTGGATCTGGACTTGCAAAATTAACTTTGTATTTAAGCGGGTTGAAATTATTTATATTTAAAAACTCCTCTCGTTTCAAAGAAGAATTTAGTTTATTATTTAAAGGAATTTTGAATAATTCATGTACTTCTTTGTGTTTTAACAGCTCCTTTTTATTTTGTGTATAATTTATGTAACGTATTCTTGCAAAAAAATCTTTAATAAATTGATAACGTCTTGGATTATTAAAAACTAATTTAGTTGCTTGGTCTTGATAAACCTCTACAATGCATTTTGTTATAAACTCGTTAGAATAGTTTGGTTGAATTTTTTTAAGATGATTTTTTTTTTGTCCATAAATAATGGAACTTCCTATAAATATAAATAGGAAAAGCATAAGTAGTTTTCTTTTCATGGTTTAGGTTTAGAATTGATAAAAACAACTAAAATCTTTTAGATTTCATTAAAAAAAAACGAAACAATCAAACTTGTTTCGCATAATAAACTGCATAAATTAAAGTAAAAATGTTAAAAAAAACAAAAAAATTCCTACAAAACTGTTAATTTATTGAATATTATTCAAAAAAAATAAGCGCTATAAAATAAAACCAAATCTTGCGAGAAACCACATTCAAAACAACAAAAACACTCATTGTCAGACTTTTAATAACAAAAACAAAACGATACTACACAGCAAACACCACAAAATCAACACATAAGCATGACTATTCTTTTTTTTTAGAATAAATTTAACTTACTTTTCTAAAAAGACACTTATTTAGAGTATAAACAGGATTCACAACAAACTACACTTAAATAAAAATAAATCAGATTAATAAATTGACAATATTAACAACCCTTCTTTTTAGCCATCAAGAAGTATTAGACAAGTTTTAAAAAGGGTAGAAATACCAACTATACAAAAAACAATACCAAACACATGTGTTTTCTTACTATTCATACTTTTACACCGTTTTATCTGCCTGATTTTTATATATTTACAAAGCTATTAATCAACAAAATATTTCAACCTTGTTTCTCCCGTTATTAGGTATTGAAACAAGGTTGTTTTGTATTTATTTGTTTAGTAATTAAAATCCCTAAAAATGATTAGTGTATGAATTTAATACACAGAAGAACTTTTTTTCTGCGTGATTTATATATAACTATTAATCCTTAACCATTTTAATTATGAAAACAACACTAAAAATTTCCTGCTGTTTTATCTTAATCTTTTTATTAACTTTTTCATGTAGTAGTGATGATGATGGAGACACAAGTCCTCCAGCAAACGTAAGCGCTTCCGATTTTACTAATTCTATTGCAGAAAATTCAGAAAACGGAACCATTATTGGTAACGTGCAAGCCACTGCAGGACAAGGCGATTTAAATTATGTAATAAGTACACAAACACCAAATGGAGCGCTAAGCATAAACCCTTCTACAGGAGAACTCTCTGTAGCAAACAGTACTTTATTTGATTTTGAAACAAACCCTAGTATTACTGCAAGTGTTACTGTTTCCGATGATCTTTCCAGTGCAACCTCTTCCGTAACCGTTAATGTTAGTGATGTTAAAGATGTTATTTATAAGCACACCGCTTCGGTTGGAAATACCGAAGGTGAAGACACGTTTATTGACCATCCTTATTTAAACGCTAATCCAAATGCTAAAATTGCTATATCACACAACTGGAATGATGGAACTTATAACAATAAAACCACTGGTGTTTGGTACAATCCTGTAGAAATGAAATGGGCAATATTTAACGAAGACACCACTCCTATGCTGGAAGGCAGCACCTTTAATGTTTATATTGCTATGGATGGGGAACTTATTACACATATAGCCACAGAGGCAAACCAAGGGACTAATAGCTCCTACACGATAATTGATCATCCCTTAGCTAATGGTAATCCCAATCAAAAACTTATAGTAACTACTACATGGGATCCAAATTCTGTTTACAATCCCAAAAACTATGGTGTATGGTATGATGGGACAAATTGGAATATTTACACTGAAGGTGCAAGCGATATACCTAACAACGCAGCTTTTAATGTTTTAATTAAAGGAGATGCAGCCGAAGAATTTTCTCATCAAGCAACCGCTGCTAATATTTCTGGAAATTATACTATAATTGATCATGCTTCCTTAAACAACAATCCAGATGCAAAATTTGTATTTACACATAATTGGGGAGCAGAGGGCGACTCTCGCAATGTCGTACTTGACAAAACACTCTCTTTATGGTACACAGGAACAAATTGGTCTATTTACACCGAAGACTTATCAGTAATACCTGAAGATATTTCTTTTGATATTGTAGTTACAGATAATTAAAATCAAAAGCCTTGTTTTCTTACTGGAAACAAGGCTTTTTTTTAAATAAAATCTAAATGCTTAAAAGATGTATTCAATATTTTTTTATCGTCTACTTTTAGCCACTTATTTAATATAGTTGCATATATGGTTCTAAAATCAATTTCATATTTTATATCTCCATTTGCATCTAAATCACTTAAGCTTGCTAAATCATTATAAAGACCTTGTTTTTTTAAATTTTTGCCAATAACAAAAACATTATTTGCAGTACCATGATCTGTACCATTACCCGCATTTTGCTTTACACGTCTACCAAATTCTGAAAAAGTAAGAATTAATGTATTTTTAAAAGAATTGTTTCTTTTTAAATCTTTTACAAAAGCAGCTACACTATTTGCATATATATCTAACAAACGATCTTGTGTATTTACTTGCCCTGCATGCGTATCAAAACCTACAAGGTTAGCATAATATACTTTAGTGTTTATTCCGGAATTAATAAACTGCGCTATCGTTTTTAATTGGTTTGCTAATGGGTTTTTTGTAGGGTAATTTTGTGTAGAAGTGTAGTTTTGTGTTTTTTCATGTAAATAAGTAGCAGATGATTTTGCATCTATCATTGTTTTATATAGATACCCTAAATTATGTTCATTTAAATGCCTGCTGTTTTGATAAGCTAGTATTTTATTAAAGTTAGACTCATGCAATCCTTTGTATAAAAACGAGGGGTTTCTTGTAGCAATACCATTATGCACCTCTCCTTTTAACATAATAGAAAGGTTGTCATCTATTTCTATTGCCTGGTGCGCATACTTACCATAAACATCAAGATATCGACCAATCCAACCAGATTGAAGATGTTTATTAGAATCACTTGCTGTATGCCAAATAGCTGAAGATCTGGAATGTGACCTATTTGGGCTTGGATAACCAACATTGTTTATAATACTTAAATCTCCTTGGTCATATAATCGTTTTAACGGTAAAAGTTTTTTATGCAATCCTACTTCATCATTTAACTTTATAACCTCATTTTTAGCTATTGCAATTTTTGGTCTTGCTTTATAATAAAGATCATTTCTGTACGGCACAATAGTATTTAAACCATCATTACCACCTGAAAGCTGTATAACAACTAATTTATTATAACCATAGCTACTTAAATCTACATTTTCAAATGCCTTTAAAAAGCTTGGAACAAAAAACACACTACTTGCTAGTGCAGAGTTTTTTAAAAATTTTCTTCTATCCATAATTAACACATTTGATATTCTGGAAGACTCATTATTTTTGCTAAATTTTTCTTTTTAGTTAATTTACCAAGTGTCTTTAAATAATTTTGTGTTCCTAAATTAATTTCACACAACACCAATGCAAACAATAAATCATTGGATGCTATTTTTTTTACCTGCTTTTTATAGGTTTTCCAATCAACGGAAACGTTTAATTTTTCTTGATATTTGTTTTTTACATAAACCAATTTAAATTGGTCTGTAAAATTACCTTTAGGCTGTATAGTAAAAGATTCTCTTTCTAAAATCATAGAAGGTAATTTTACACGCACCAAAATACTATTCGTGTTTATCCAATTTTTCCCTCCTTTCCAGCCAGCAACATCTGGTGGATACAATAGCCTTTGATTTAAAATGGTTTGTATTTTTATTAACTCTTCTGTTTTATTAAACCTTAAAGGAATCACTCTACACATACCAACCAGCAACTCTATTGGCGATTTTATTTTAACACCAATATTCTCTTTATTATAAAACCAATCCGATTTAAAAACATAACGCATCAAGTTTTCTATATTATAGTCTTTATAAAAGACTTCTGTCATTAAATGTATATGGCTATTATTTATGTTTTCATTTACAAAATAGCCATATATTTTTTCACAAATAAAACGAGCACACTGTTTTTGTTTTAAAATAATGTCTATAATTTGATCTCCTTCAAAAGCACCTTTTTCTCCTAAAAAGGTCTTCATTCCTTTATCGTGTTGGTATGTACTAAAAACAAACTCTCCTTCAAAATTATTTTTATATCCTGAAAATGCTCTTGCACATTCTTTAACATCTAATTCAGAATAATGCCCAACACCAAGGGTAAACAGCTCCATAAGTTCTCTTGCAAAGTTTTCATTTGGCTTAGACTTATTATTTTGATGTAAATTTAAAAACTGAATCATTACTGCATCTTTTGAGATTGCTTTTACAAACTTCCTAAAATCTCCTAACGCATGCTTTCTTAATGTATTATTAAAGTTTTTAACGTATTTTATTCTTCCGTTTTTTGCCGAAAAATGATTGGCCCAAAACAGAGTCATTTTTTCCCTTAAGGTTTCATTAGTATTTACCAACCTATCCATCCACCTATGGCTGTAATTTTTCATTAAGCTGGCGTTTAATTTATTATACTCTAGTCTTAAATCTCTAGACTCATCTAAAGCATCTTTACTAAAAATATCTATACTTGAAGTGCTAATATGTAGTGGTGTTATTTTAGCAGACTTTAAAAACAACTCTTCAACAACCTCCTCTTTACTTTTACCAGAAAGATTATCTAATTGTTTTGGTAACAAACCAAAACCTGCTCGCCAATATAAATGCAGTATATGTTTTTTATTCATTTTAATAAAACTTAAAGAAAGCTACTTAATTTACATAAACTATCAAAAACCTAACCATTTTAAGCGTAAAACTTTATTTATTTAACAAAAAAATCGTTTTATTAACATAAAACGGTTTTTTATTTATTTTAAAAAGGAGTGACCACTATCTACTAACTAATGTTATCTCTTCTACTTATTAATCAAGCACCATAACTAGTCTGAAGTTTTTTTAGATATACATGTTTCTAAATCTGCTTCTAGTTTTGCTATTCTATTTTTATAAGCATCAATATTAAAAGATTGCCTGTTTCCTCTTCCTGAAAGCTTCCCTATTAAATAACCTAATAAGGCACAAATTACACCAACTAATAACGGAATTAACATACACCAATTCATATTCTAATTTTTATTAATTTTTACAGAGTTAATAGTTACAATAGTTCTTCTGTTTTTAGCTCTACCTTCTTTGGTTGCATTATCTGCAATTGGTTCACTCGACCCTTTAGAAGTAGCCTCTATATTGGTACTTAAAATACCGTTTTGTATTAAATATTTTTTTACGAAATCTGACCTTTGCTGACCAAGAACCATATTATTAGCAGCGTTTCCTGTATTATCTGTAAAACCAACAACTAGTGCTTTTACTCCTAATTTATCAACACATCTAGATATATTTGCAATTTTTTGACGCTGTTCTTCGGTTAGCTTTATTTGTGCTTTTCCTGGACTAAAATATAAAACTAACGGATTTGTTTTTAAGTCTTCACAAGCTGCTAGCAAAGCTTCATTTACTGTTGTTGTTTCTTTAGAAACCGTAACTAATTTACAGCTAATTGGGCCAAATAAAACAGTATTCTCATCAGCAACTAGAGTATCTTTTAACTCACTACTTGTATCAATGTTTTTAGAAGAAATACCTTGAGATACAAAGTAGTTTTTTACTGCATTAGCTCTCGCTAATCCTAAATTAGGATATGCTGAATTGTTTGTTTCTTGACCAATATAACACCCTGTTATAGCTACTCTTTTTAAAAGATTTTCATCTAAATACGTTTTTAAACCTAAAACAGCATTTTTTAATTCTTCTGAAATTGGTTCTTCTATTTTAAAAGTAGAAGCTTTAAAATTAAAATTACTGCTGCTTTTTATAGTATAATCACCATCTTCAATAGTTAAAGGGTTTAACGTTACTTCCTTTTCCTTTAAAACTTCTATATTTTCATCTACTTTATTTTGCTCGCAACTTGCATTATTGCAACAAAACCTCCAATTCAAAAAGGTTCCAACACCAATGGTAAGCAAAATACCAAATAGGTAAGATGTTCTTTTACTCATTTGTTTATCTCTGTTAACATACTTTTTACTATCAATACATTTAACTTATTATAGTTAACAATCTATATTTACATCTAAATTATACGATTTTTTACTAAAAACCGACAAATAACACCATTAATTATGGTGTTTTAAGCAAAAAAAAAGCCACATCTTTCGATGGGACTTTTATTTAATAATTAAACTTCTACTATAGATCAAACTTAATTCCTTGCGCTAAAGGCAACTCGTCTGAGTAGTTTATAGTATTAGTTTGTCTTCTCATATATACTTTCCAAGCATCAGATCCAGACTCTCGTCCTCCACCTGTTTCTTTTTCACCACCAAAAGCACCACCAATTTCTGCTCCCGAAGTACCTATATTTACATTTGCAATCCCACAATCAGAACCTGCATACGATAAGAATTTCTCTGCTTCTTTCATTTCATTAGTCATGATTGCCGAAGACAATCCTTGTACAACGCCATTTTGTTTTGCAATCGCATTCTCCACTTCTCCAGAATATTTCATTAAATATAAAATTGGCGCAAAAGTTTCATGCTGTACAATTTCAAAATGATTTTCAGCTTCTATAATTGCGGGTTTTACGTAGCAACCAGACTCGTATCCTTCTCCTTCTAAAACACCACCTTCTACTAAAACATTTCCGCCTTCTGCTTTTGCTTTTTCAATTGCTTCTAAATATGTGTTTACAGAATCTTTATCAATTAATGGTCCTATATGATTTTTTTCATCTAAAGGATTACCAATAGTTAATTGCTTGTAAGCACCAACTATAGCGTCGCGCACTTTATCATAAACAGATTCATGAATAATTAGTCTTCTTGTAGAAGTACAACGTTGCCCACAAGTACCAACAGCACCAAATACAGCACCAGGAACTACCACTTTTAAATCTGCCGTTGGCGTAATAATAATGGCATTGTTTCCTCCTAACTCTAATAAAGATTTTCCAAAACGCTGCGCAACAGTAGCACCTACAATTCTTCCCATTCTTGTAGATCCTGTAGCAGAAACAAGTGGAATTCTAGCATCTGTTGTCATCATTTCTCCTACTTTATAATCTCCATTTATAATACAAGAAATACCTTCTGGTAAATTATTTTCTTTTAAGATACTTGCAATTATATTTTGACAAGCAACAGAACATAATGGTGCTTTTTCTGAAGCTTTCCAAACACAAACATCACCACAAATCCAAGCCAGAGCAGTGTTCCATGCCCAAACAGCTACAGGAAAATTAAATGCAGAAATAATACCAACAACACCTATTGGATGCCATTGTTCACGCATTACATGTCCTGGACGTTCAGACGGAATAGTCTGTCCGTTTAATTGTCTAGACAATCCTACTGCAAAATCGCAGATATCAATCATTTCCTGAACCTCACCATAACCTTCTTGCAAAGATTTTCCCATTTCATAAGAAACTAATTTCCCTAAAGGTTCTTTTAATTCTCTTAATTTATTACCAAACTGACGTACTATTTCTCCACGTTGTGGCGCAGGAACATCTCTCCACGTTAAAAACGCTTTAGTTGCAGCATCCATCACTTTATCATAATCCTCTCTGGTAGTTGCTTTTACTTTTCCTATTAGTTCTCCATCTACTGGTGAAAATGACTCAATGATTTCACCTTTAGAAAAATTATTAGAACCCGTTGATGTTCCATTATTAACAGCTGAAACACCTAATGCCTTTAACGCTTTATCCATTCCGAAATCTGTAGAAATAGCTTCCATATATGCTTGTTTTTTATGAATTATTTAATTTCTTGCTAAGATACTAATAATTTATCCGTTTTTATTCTTAAAAATATTCCATTTTAAAAGGATTAAATTTTGCGTCTTTTTTTAACTTTAGGAACAATTTAACAACAACAGAAAATCCAAAGTGTTTCTTAATAGAGTATTTATATTAATAAGAATTATATTACATCTCTATAACATTCATCTTCAACAAAAAAACCCTCAATTATGCACATCAAGAAACTTCTTGCTTTAGTCTTCCTTATAACCCTTACTTTTTCATGTAAAAAAAAGGTTGAAAAAACAGATAACCTGTTCCAATTTAAAGACTATATAAGCTACACTACTGCTGGCAGAGTTTCTGTTACAAATACCATTGTAATAAATTTAGCTAATGATGTAGAGGGCTGGGAAATAAACCAAGAAATAACAGAAAATATTGTCTCTATAAAACCACATGTAGAAGGAAAACTACTAGTAAACAACAAACATTCCCTGCATTTTGTTCCAGATGAAATTCTAGATCCAGACACAGAATACACGGTTAATGTAAAGCTAGATAAGCTATTTAATAATATACCTTCAGATTACAAAACCTATACCTTTAAGTTTAAAACCATTACACCAAACTTTAATATTGTTACCAATAATTTACAATCATACAGTAAAGAATGGCAATATGTAGAAGGCCTTATTCGCGCAGCAGATATTATTTCTTTAGAAGATGCCAAGCAATTGGTTGAAGCATTTCAAGGAGAAAAAAAACTAGCAATTGTTTGGAGTACATCGTATAAAAAAGAAAAACTTTTTGAATTTAAAATAGACAGCATCCATCGTTTAGAAGAAGACAGCCAGATACTTATAACATGGAACGGAAAAAGTATCAATGCAGATAATTCTGGAGAAAACACAGTAAACATTCCTGGCAAAAACAACTTTACCATTACCAAAGTAGACGTCATACAAAGCCCAGAACAATATTTATCTATCAATTTTTCTGACCCTTTAAAAAAGCAACAAAATTTTGATGGATTAGTAACTATTCAAAATGTAAAAAACCCTAAATATATTGTCGATGGCAACGTATTAAAAGCATATCCAAACACAAAAGTAGTAGGCAATATTCAAGTCGATGTCTTTCAAGGAATAGCAAACACAGATGGCTATAAATTAAAGAAACCTTTTTCTGAAACTATCGCTTTTGAAGACGAAAAACCACAGGTAAGATTAATAAGTAATGGTGTGATTCTACCAACCTCGCAAGAATTAAAATTTAATTTTGAAGCGGTTAATTTAAAAGCTGTAGATGTTAGAATCATCAAGATTTTTGAAGATAATGTGCTACAGTTTTTACAAGACAACAACCTCAACAACACAAACAGAAATGATGTACGTCGCGTTGGAAGACGTATTGCAAAGCAAACCATACAACTACAAGACGAAGCCGAAAACACAGGAAAATGGAAAACGTATAGTATCGATTTATCGAAATACATGAAAGCTGATCCTGGAGCCGTTTACAGAGTAGAATTAGAAATGAAAAAAGAATACTCCCTCTACAACTGTGAAGGCAATCAAAACATAACCAACACTGAAGATAATGAAGATTATTACGAAGAAGACTATTACTATGAGGATTACAGAGAAACCACAACCGAAGACGAAGACCTTCGTGAAGAAGAATATTGGGATAATGTAACCTACAGCTACAGAAACAATTACTATAACTGGAACGATAGAAAAAACCCTTGTAAAGACGCCTATTACAACAGCAAAACAATTACTCAAAACTTATTAGCATCTAATATTGGTGTGATTGCAAAAAAAGGAGCAAACAACAATTACTACTTTGCAGTTACTAATATTTTAAACACCAATCCAGAAGCAGGAGCAACCGTTGCTATCTATAATTTTCAGCAACAAGAAATTGTAAAAACCAAAACAGACACAGAAGGGTTAGCCACAATAGATGTAGAAAACCATGCTGCTTTTGCCATTGTTTCTAAAGGAAATAACACAAGTTACATTAAACTAAACGACGGAAACTCTCTATCTTTAAGCAAATTTGATGTCTCTGGAAACCACATACAACGCGGACTAAAAGGATACATTTATGGCGAACGTGGCGTTTGGCGACCAGGAGACACCTTGCATTTATCTTTTATGTTAAACGATGCTGGTAACAAACTACCAAAAGCGCATCCTGTAAAAATGGAAATTACAGACGCTAATGGCAAACTTGCTTACAGAAATATTACAACAAACAATCTCAACAACCTATACACCTTTACAATTCCTACCTCTACCGAAGACAAAACAGGAAACTGGAATGCTAAAGTTTCGGTTGGTGGCGCTACTTTTTACAAAGGATTAAAAATAGAAACCGTGAAACCTAATCGATTAAAAATAAAAGTCGATTTTGAAGACGAAGTGCTTTCTGGTGAAAATCCGTTAAACGGAAAATTAGATGTAAAATGGCTACATGGTGCTCCTGCAAAAAATGTTAGAACCGAAATTAAAGCGAAGTTTAGTAACGCGTATACAAGCTTTAAAAATTACTCCGACTATACATTTAAAGATCCATCTCGTTCTTTTGCTACAGAAGAAATTGTCATTTTTGATGGTAAAGTAAACGAAGAAGGTTTAGCAGATATCACCAACAAACTAAATGTTGGTAACAATGCTCCAGGCATGTTAAACGCACAATTTTTAGTTCGTGCTTTTGAGAACGGAGGGGATTTCTCTATGGATGCTTTTACCAAACAATATGCACCTTATAAATCTTTTGTTGGTTTAAAATCACCCAAAGAAAAAGGCTACGGATCATTTACAACCAATAAAAATCAAACTTTTGATATTGTAGTTGTAGATACTCAAGGAAAGCCCATAAAACGCAATGGCTTAGAAGTAAAAGTATATAAAATAAACTGGCGTTGGTGGTGGAATTCTTCTTATGACAATCTATCCTCCTACACCTCAAACACCTATCATCAAGCCTACAAAAACATGAAGCTAAATACAGATGCTAATGGTAAAACCAGTTTCACTTTAAATATTCCAGAAAGCGATAAAGGCCGTTTCCTTATTCGTGTATTCGATCCTAAAAGTGGGCATGCAACAGGGCGAACCGCATACTTTTATAAAAATTGGTATACACCATCAGGAGACAAAGAAGCCGCAAAAATGCTAGCTTTTGCTGCTGATAAAGAAAATTATAATGTTGGCGAAACTGCAACTATTACTTTTCCTTCTGGTAGTGAAGGTCGCGCACTAGTTAGTATTGAAAATGGCACAGAGGTATTAGAGTATAAATGGGTGAAAACCACTAAAGGAGAAACTACAGTAAACCTTCCTATTACTGCTAAAATGGCTCCTAATGTATTTGTAAATATTTCGTTATTGCAACCACACGCAATTACTGCTAACGATTTACCTATTCGTTTGTATGGCGTTATCCCAATTATGGTAGAAAACCCAAATACTAAACTAGAGCCAGAATTAAAAATGCCTAACGCTTTAAAACCGGAACAAGAATTTGAAGTTTTTGTATCCGAAAAAAACAACAAAGCAATGACCTATACCATTGCAATGGTAGAAGAAGGCTTACTGGATTTAACAAGATTTAAAACCCCAAATGCCTGGAGCGAATTTTACAAACGAGAAGCTTTAGGCGTAAAAACCTGGGATGTTTTTGATGATGTCATTGGTGCATATTCCGGAAGCGTAGATCAAGTTTTCTCCATTGGTGGCGATGGCGCTGCTGCAGATGGAAAAAACAAAAAAGCAAACCGTTTTAAACCTGTAGTTACCTTTTTAGGTCCTTTTCAATTAAACGCAGGAGACAACAAAGCACACAAAATAAAAATGCCAAATTATATTGGCTCGGTTAGAACTATGGTTGTTGCTGGAGACATCATCAACGAAGCATACGGAAGCACCGAACAAACGGTTCCTGTTAAAAAACCTTTAATGGTATTGGCTACGCTACCACGAAAATTAAGTCCAGGTGAAAAAGTAACGCTACCTGTAACTGTTTTTGCTATGGAACCTACCATTAAGAATGTAAATATTAGCTTAAAACTAAGTGATGGAATGGAAGTTATTGGCAGTAAAACACAAGCACTAACTTTTGCAAAACCAGATGAGAAAATGGTGTATTTTGAACTGGATGCTAGTAAAGCAAAAGGCATAAATACTGTAGAAGTACTTGCTACTGGAAACGGAGAAACATCTACTTACAAAGTAGAATTAGATGTAGTAAACACCAATCCTATTTCATCTATTGCATTAGACGCAGATTTAGAAGCAAATGCTTCAAAAGACTTAGACTTTACAACCTTTGGTGTGGCAGGAACCAATAGTGCAACCGTAGAGTTTTCTACCATGCCTCCAATGGATTTCTCTAGAAGACTACAATACCTTGTGCAATATCCTCATGGTTGTGTAGAGCAAACTACTTCTAGCGTTTTTCCGCAGTTATATTTACAAGATATTTTTGATCTGACTTTTAAGAAAAAACAAGAAATACAATTAAATATTGAAAACGGTATCAAACGTTTAGGTCATTTTCAAAGACCAAATGGAGGAATGAGTTATTGGATGGGAGAAAACACAGCCAGTGATTGGGGAACCAGTTATGCTGGACATTTTATGATAGAAGCAGAAAAGAAAGGATTTGTACTTCCGCTTACCTTTAAAAACAATTGGATTGCCTACCAAAAACAAGCTTCTCGAGATTGGAGACCAAGCTATAAAACCTACAATTCTGATCTTGCACAGGCCTACAGATTGTACACTTTAGCATTAGCTGGAAGCCCAGATTTAGCAGCAATGAATAGACTTCGTGAGTTTACCGAAATTTCTAACGAAGCAAAATGGCGTTTGGCAGCAGCATATGCTTTAGCTGGACAAGAAGAAGCAAGTGCACAAATTTCTAAAACTGCTAATATTGAATTCTTAGCTCCTAAATATAATTATTACACCTATGGTTCTGTAAACAGAAATCGTGCTATGGCTCTAGAAACTATGGTAATTACTAAAGATAAGCGCGCTAGAGACTTAGCCAAAACCATTGCTAAAGAATTATCTGAAGATAGATGGATGAGTACACAAACTACAGCATACAGCTTGTTAGCAATGGCAAAAATGGTAGAAGCAAATGGCGGAAAATCATTAAAAATACAATACACTTTAAATGGTAAAACAGAAGAAATAAACACCAAAAGCGCCATTGCACAACGAGACTTAATCGTTAAAGAAGGAAGTAATTCGCTTTCCTTTAAAAATAACCAGAGTAATTTGGTTTATGTTCGTGTGTTAAACTCTGGAAAACTGCCTTTAGGAAATGAGCTTACAGAACAACGTGGTTTAAGTGTTGCTGTGGTGTATAAAGATGTACAAGGAAACACTATAGACATTTCTAAGTTACAACAAGGCCAAGATTTTGTAGCAACTGTTAAAGTGACTAATCTTAAAAATGAAAAGGTGAATGATGTGGCACTGACACAAATATTTCCTTCTGGTTGGGAAATTGTAAACACACGTTTTACAGATTTTGGAAGCAGCACCACAAGCCAAGCAAGATTTATAGATATTCGTGATGATAGAGTAAACTTCTATTTCGATTTAAATAAAAAAGGAAAATACGACACTAAAACCTTTAACGTCATGCTAAACGCTGCATACCTAGGAACCTATTATTTACCTGGAGTACAAGCTGAAGCTATGTATGATAATGAGTTTATGGTAAGAAATAAAGGACGCTGGATTGAAGTAGTGAAGTAACCAATTCTGATGCAGGCAGGAATGCTATAACAAAAAGCATTGGTTTTTAAATTAAAAAAAACATAGCAGATTGGTGCGTTAAGGATAGAACGGCTTGTTTGAGCTCCTCGAAGAGAGCGAGTAGTGAAAGCCTGACCTTTAGGTAACGCCAAAATAAATTAAAAAATTGTCTTTATGAATAATGAATTTAAAGCCTATTACGCCGTTATTTTTACTTCTACCCAAAATAAAAATACAGAAGGCTATGCCCAAATGGCTGAAAAGATGGAAACGCTTGCCAAACAACAAAAGGGTTTTATTGGTATAGAATCTGCTAGAGAAAATATTGGTATTACTGTAAGTTATTGGGAAACTTTAGAAGATATTAAAAACTGGAAACAACAAAGCGAGCATGCACAAGCACAACGCAAAGGAAAGCAAGATTGGTATAGTTGGTACCATGTTAGGGTTTGCAAAGTAGAACGTGAGTATGAGTTTTTGCAACAACAGTAATTTATAAAAAAACCACCTCGTCTTCCATTTCTTTTTTTTGTAAACGGAATCCACTCCTACATGAAAAGAAGGAGAATTTAAAATTGAGTTATCTTTTTAAATGAAAGTAAAATTTGAAAAGCACCTAGAACAACACCTTCCCTTTTTTCAAGGGAAGGTAGATTTGATTTCAATAAGAAAATCAAAGACAGAAGGGTAAACTTATAAGATTGCCACTTTAGCGAAAAGCAAACATGAACAAAACAATAACCTACATAAAACAACATAAAATAAAAACAGTAATTCTTGCTGCACTTTTGCTTGTTTATTATTTCTGCTTACCCAAGCCACTTTTTAAAGACCCAACTGCTACTGTTATAACAAGTGCAAATAACGAATTGCTTGGCGCGCAAATAGCAAAAGATGGTCAATGGCGATTTCCAGAAAACAATGTTGTGCCCGAAAAATTTAAAACTTGTATTATTCAGTTTGAAGACGAATATTTTTACAAACATCCAGGTTTTAATCCTATTTCCATTTTTAAAGCACTAAAACAAAACATACAATCTGGCAAAGTAAAACGTGGCGGAAGCACCATCACACAGCAAGTAATTAGGCTTTCTAGAAAAGGACAACCTAGAACCTATTTTGAAAAAATAAAAGAAATGATTCTTGCTACGCGATTAGAATTGCGCGAAAGCAAAGAACAAATTTTAGCTTTATATAGTAGTCATGCTCCTTTTGGAGGAAACGTTGTTGGTATAGACGCAGCTTCCTGGCGTTATTTTAACAGAAATGCAAACCAACTTTCCTGGGCAGAAAGCGCAACACTGGCTGTTTTACCAAATGCACCAAGTTTAATTTACCCAGGAAAAAACCAGAAACAATTGCTTGTAAAACGAAACCGTTTACTTAAAAAACTGCTAGATAAAGCAATTATAGACTCACTTACCTATAGTCTATCTATTGCAGAAGGTTTACCACAAAAACCCTACCCTTTACCACAAACAGCTCCTCATTTATTGCAAAAAATAGCCAAAACAAATTATGGAAAAAAAATAAAAACAACCATTAATTTAAAGTTGCAAAAACAAACAAATTACATTGCAAAAAACCACTATAACCTATTAAAAACAAATGAGATACATAATTTATCTATTTTGGTTATAGATGTAAAAACACGACAAATTTTAACCTACGTTGGCAACTCTGCAACAGACAAAACACACCAAAAAGATGTAGATATTATAGACAAGCCCAGAAGTACAGGCAGTATTTTAAAACCGTTTTTATATGCTGCCATGTTAGATTCTGGAGATTTGCTACCAAACACTTTAATTGCAGATGTACCAACCCAATACGGAAGTTATGTTCCTGAAAATTTCAATAAAGAATTTGATGGCGCTGTTCCTGCAAGCCTTGCCTTATCGCGTTCTTTAAACGTTCCTGCTGTACGTATGCTACAGGAGTTTGGTTTAGATCGATTTCATCATTATTTAAAAGAATTAAAGCTAAAAGATTTAAAACACAATGCTAATCACTATGGTTTAACTTTAGTTCTTGGTGGTGCAGAAAGCAATCTTTGGGATTTATGTAAAAGCTATGCTTCTTTATCTTCTACCATAAACCATTACACCCAAAATTCTAGCCAATATTTTACTAATGAATTTTGTGAACCTACTTTTTTAGCTTCAGAGAAAATAGATTTTGGAAAGAAAACTTTAGACAAAACCTTATTTGACGCAGCTTCAATTTACTTAACTTATGAAAGTTTAAAAGAAGTAAACAGGCCTGAAAGCGATGAAAGCTGGGAGTTTTTTGATGGCTCGAAACAAATTGCGTGGAAAACAGGAACCAGTTTTGGATTTCGTGATGCCTGGGCAATTGGTACTACCAAAGATTATGTAGTTGGTGTTTGGGTTGGTAATGCAGATGGTGAAGGTAGACCTGGTTTGGTTGGTGTACAAACAGCTGCTCCTGTTTTATTTGATGTTTTTGATTTGTTACCAAATAGCGAGTGGTTTGCAAAACCTTTTGATGAAATGCAAGAAGTTACTATTTGCAAAAAAAGCGGTTATAGAGCAACAGAAAATTGTAAAGAAACACAGAATGAATTTATACAAATTAGCGGATTAAAAACCAAGCCTTGTCCTTATCACATATTGGTTCACTTAGACGCAAATGAGCAATACCAAGTAAACTCTTCGTGTGAGGATATTAGTAATATTACCAACAAATCTTGGTTTGTGCTTCCTCCTTTAATGGAGTTTTATTACAAAACTAAAAACCCTTTTTATAAACCTTTACCTCGTTTTAGAAGCGATTGTTTAGGTGAAAATGTTATTTCTATGCAGTTTATTTATCCTAAAGATAATACAACCGTTTTTTTACCTAAAGATTTTGACGGAAAGACAAACGAACTCATTTTAAAAATGGCACATTCTAAACCAGAAACTACTTTATTTTGGTATGTAGATGCTGAATTTATTGGCACCACAAAAGACATTCATGATATGGCTATTTCACCTATGGTAGGAAAACACATAATCACTGTTGTAGATGCGTTTGGTAACGAAGCTAAACGTTGGATTGAAATATCTAAATAACTAACGTAAAGATTGTCCTTTTGCACACCACCAAGGGCGAATCTCTACAGCTAAACGACCAGCTTGTACCATTGGGTCTAGTGCAGCCAAGCTATCTGCCATTTTTTTATTTGGCACGTTATAGATAGTAATACCACGTACATCTCCATCATCATCAAAAGGACCTATTAAATCTGCAAAGCCTTCGGTATACATCCTACTTAAATGCTCTAAATGTTCTTCTTGCAAGCCTTTATCTACCTCTTCATTCTGGCTTCTTACTGGTCCTGTTTTTAAAAATGCCATGAAATATTTTTGCATGAGTATAGTATCTTGTGTTTTTGGGTCTACATAATCAAACGTTTCAAAACCTTTAGCTTTTAATGTTGCTTTAATTTCTGCAACAGATGGTTCTACTTCTATAACCTCATCTACAACCTCTTCTACAGCATCCATATTTGGAACGGTTGAAATTTCATCTGTAACTGTTTTACTTTCTTTTTTACAGGCAAGAATTGTTGTACATACAAGGATTACAATTATAAATTGTTTCATGGTTCTTTTATTTATTTCTTTTCCAAGCAGCAAAAGGTTTACTACTTAATTGTGAATTATAATATTTTATTTTTCCGGTCACTTCTTTACCTAACCAATCTGGTTTTACAAAGGTTTCCGTTTCGGTTTGCAACTCTACTTCAGCTACGATTAATCCTTGGTTTTCGCCAAAAAATTCATCTACTTCAAAAATATGATTATTTACTTTAACTTCATATCGTATTTTATCAATAACTCCTTTTTTACATAATTGCAAAAGGGATTCTGCTTCTGTTTTAGTGATTTCTTTTTCCCATTCAAAACGCGATAATCCGTTTTTTGAAGACGCTCCTTTTACAGTTAAAAAACCCTGTTCTCCTTTTAATCTTACGCGAACGGTTCTGTTTTTATTAGTACTTAAAAACCCTTGTACAATTCTTGTTTGTTTAAAAGCTTCGTCTTTAAACGCAGTAGATTTTACTAAAAATTTACGTTCTATTTCTAAATTAGATATCTGTTTTTGATTTGTCATTAATATAAATTGTTGAAAGCGCAATTAATGTAATTGCAGACCAATAGGTGCTTGAGATTAAAAATTGTGCAATAGTGAAATTAGTAACAAACTTATTTATTGCTAAAACAGAATCTGAAACTAAAAACAAAAAAGCACCAATGGTAATTAATAAAAAACCATATTCTTTTTTCCAAATATATAGGTTTAAAGCTTGCCATGCCATAAGAACAATACAAGTTATATAAAGCATTACAGGAATTAATAAATTACCTAAATGATCTTTTAAAAACAAAAAAACGAGTCCTGAAATTATTACTAACGGAAGCAACGTTTGTATTCTAGCACTAAACCCATTAATGCTTGTAAATGCATATACAAAAAACACATGACCAATTAAAAAGGAAGCCAAACCCAAAACAAAATAAGCATCAAACATTAAAAAAACATCGCCGATTAGGCAAAAAAGCAACCCTATTAACAGGATAATTTTATAAGGCTTTAACCCATTTTTAGCATACAAAACAGGTAATAACATCACAAGCACTGTAGATAATGGCTTAAACACATAGTGCATAGTGCTATTGTTTATATAAGACGAAACAATGGTACAGAGTACAGAAATTACTATTAAAATTAGAAGAATACTTTTTTTCATGAATTGTTTCATTCTATTATTTTCTAAATTTACATCATGTCAAGCGATTTACCAATTAGAAAAATTATTCATGTAGATATGGATGCATTTTATGCTTCTGTAGAGCAAATGGATAACCCTGAACTACGCGGAAAACCTATTGCTGTTGGTGGAGGCGGAACACGTGGTGTGGTTAGTGCTGCAAGTTATGAAGCAAGAAAATTTGGTGTACGAAGTGCCATTAGTGGCGCACAAGCAAGACGAAATTGCCCAGAACTTATTTTTGTAAAACCCAGATTTGAAAGATATACCGAAATATCGAAAAAAATAAAAAAAATTTTTTACGAGTATACCAATTTAGTAGAACCACTTTCTTTAGACGAAGCCTATTTAGATGTTACTGAAAACAAAAAAGGAAACCCAAGTGCTTCATTACTTGCCAAAGAAATTAGAGATCGTATTTTTAACGAGATAGGTTTAACGGCATCTGCTGGAATTAGTATCAATAAATTTATTGCTAAAGTAGCTAGTGATTATAATAAACCTAACGGACAAAAAACCGTAAATCCGGAAGAGGTTTTAACCTTTTTAGAAGATTTAGATATCCGAAAATTTTATGGTGTTGGTAAGGTAACTGCCGAAAAAATGTACCAAAAAGGAATTTTTACGGGAAAAGATTTAAAAGCTAAAACCCTAGAATACCTTGACGAAAACTTTGGAAAATCTGGACGTTACTACTATTATATTGTTCGCGGAATACATAATAGCGAAGTAAAACCAAATAGAACTAGAAAATCACTTGCTGCAGAACGCACATTTAGCGAAAACCTTTCTTCTGAAATTTTTATGCTTGAAAAATTAAAACATATTGCTGAAGAAGTGTCCAGACGCCTAAAAAAAAGTAAAGTTGCAGGGAAAACAGTAACTCTAAAAATAAAATACAGCGATTTTACTTTACAAACAAGAAGTAAAACTTTGCCTTATTTTATTAGTGATACTAGCATTATTTTAGAAACAGCTAAAGACTTATTGTATCAAGAAAAGATGAGTAATTCGGTACGATTGCTTGGTATTTCTTTATCTAATTTAAATACCGAAAAAGCTAAAAAACCTGTAATTGAAAAAAAAGAGGTTAGTGTACAGTTACAATTTGGCTTTTAAAAATTTAATAAAAGATGCTAGATGTCTCGTTTAGCAAGAATAACATCGCGAAATGTTGGTGCATTTTCGGTAATGCTTCCTGCTCCTTTTTTATTTACTTTAAAGGTAACATCTTTGGTTGTGGTAAATAAAATAACAGATAGAAAGGGTTTTAATAAATAGCCTTTTAAAAATTCAAAAGTTTGATCTAAGGTAAGTTCTTGTTCTTTGTCTTCTGTTTCTTTAGGTCTGTAGTGTACTTTTACTAATACATTAAAATCGCTTTCTGTATCTAGTGGTCTTACAAATATGTTTTTTAATTCTTGCTTACCAATGGTTTTTGCCATAGTTAATTTGGCAAATCTTCCTTCTTGTACACTTTGTTTTACTTGTTCCCAGAAAAGGACAAATTCATCTTGGTATGGCATAAACTACGGTTTATAATAAACATTTTTGAGTCTTCAAAAGTAAGGTTTATAATTGAATTAATTGCTGGTTTGTTTTATATGGTACTGAAATAAAAAACCAGTTACAGGGTTGTAACTGGTTTAAATTATTGTTTTGTTCTTGGTTTCGCGTTAGCGATTGAACGGTTTGTTTGAGCTCCTCGCAGAGAGCGAGTAGTGAAAGCGCGACCCTTGTGGTAACGCCCAAATTTTATTAAAAACTACAGCTTGTAATTTCGGTTACACGTAGTGTGTTTACCATTCCTTTTTCTTGAATTGGCATTGCTGCTAGGCTTATTAGCATGTCTCCTACTTCTAGGTATCCTTTTTTACAGGCTATGGCGTTTACGTCTTCTATAGTTTCGTCTGTGCTTACAAACTTATCGTAATAGAATGCTTTAACTCCCCAAAGCAAGTTTAGCTGTGTTAAAATACGTTTGTTAGATGTAAATACTAAGATGTGTGATTTTGGTCGCCAAGCGGAAATTTGAAATGCTGTATACCCACTATTGGTAAGTGTTGAAATACCTTTTGCATTAATTTCGTTTGCCATATTTGCCGCATGATAACAAATAGACTTTGTAATATATCTTTTGGTACGAATGTGTGGTGGTAATTGTGGTACTTGAATAAGCGGAGAGTCTTCTACACTTTTAATAATGTTAGACATTTGCTTGATTACCTGTACTGGATATTGCCCAACAGAGGTTTCGCCAGAAAGCATTACTGCATCTGCTCCATCCATTACAGAGTTAGCAACATCATTTACTTCTGCTCTTGTTGGTGTAAGGCTAGAAATCATGGTTTCCATCATTTGCGTAGCAATAATTACAGGAATTCTAGCTTTTTTAGCGCGAAGTACTAGTTGTTTTTGAATTAGTGGTACTTGTTCTGCAGGAACTTCTACTCCTAAATCACCACGTGCAACCATTAATCCGTCACAATAGGCAACTATTTTGTCTATATTTTCTACGGCTTCTGGTTTTTCAATTTTTGCTATAATAGGAATTTTATGTTCGCTATGTTTTTTAATTAGTTCTTCTAATTGCATTAAATCTTCTGCATGACGCACAAAAGACAAGGCCATCCAGTCTACCTTTTGTTCTATAGCAAAAATGGCGTCTTCAATATCTTTTTCGGTTAAAGCAGGTTGTGATATATTGGTATTTGGTAGGTTTACTCCTTTTTTAGATTTAAGAGGTCCTCCTTGAATAACTTTAGCTTTAACTTCGGTTTTTTTGTCTGTAGAAACTACTTCAAATATAAGTTTACCATCGTCTAAAAGAATGCGTTCTCCTGGTTTTGCATCTTGAGGAAAACGATCATACGTCATGTATACACGTTTTTTAGTTCCTTCAAAACGTTCTCCTGTTGCAAAAATAATTTCATCTCCTTCTTTTACAATAACATCTCCTTTCATAACTCCTACACGAAGTTTTGGACCTTGTAAATCTCCTAAAATAGCTGCATTGTAACCAAATTCTTCATTTAGCTCACGTATCATTTTGATGCGGTTTTTTACATCATCATAATCTGCATGCGAAAAATTGATTCTAAATACATCTACACCTTCTTCAAGCATACCTTTTAATACTTTTTTGGTACTTGTTGCTGGTCCTAAGGTTGCTACTATTTTTGTTTTTTTTCTTTTTAACATTAGTTAAATATTAATTGTTCTGTAGTTTTTAATTTGTTTGCATCAATACCAAAAGCAGTTATTACTTGAGGTATTTCTAAAATTTTATTTAAAGCTTGCTTTTGTAAGTGTTGATAAGGATCATCACTTATCTTTAAAATAAAATTTACTTTCTTGTATTCGGGAATTAAATAGTTTGTTTTGGTAAATTTTTCTTGATTTACAAATAATGAAGTAGCATCTACTGCATCATTTACTTCTATTTTGCTAATGTTAGCAACTAAATTCCAGATGGTTTGCTGTTTTTGGTCATTCCATTCAAAAATAGAATAGCTAGATGTGTCTTTATATTCTATATCTACATCTTTTCTTTTAAGTTTTAAACCTAAATAATGGTTAACTAAATAGGTCAACCTGTAGTCTTCAATAGAGCAGTGTATACCTATTAAAGTATAATCAATATCATCTATAAAATCTTCAAGAATTAGTTTTCGCAAAATATTAATCCCTTTTAATTATTGTAAATATAGTATTAAAAACGAACAACTATGTTAAGCTATAGCTAATCTTAACAGTATTTTTTAACGAAAACGATATAGTTTGTGTACTATATAATTTAATTTGAAGATGGTCTAGGAATTTGTTTTTGCAAAGCAAAAAATGCACGTTTAGAGGCTTTTTCTTCTGCTTTCTTTTTTGAAGTTGCACGTGCCTTAGATATAACTTTTTTATCTATAGAAAGTTTTACCGAAAAATGTCTGATGTTATCATTACCTGAATCTTCATAGACATCATAATTAAAGTTTTTCTTTTCTTTCTGGCACCATTCTATAAGCAGGCTTTTATAACTTATTACCTTGCCTTCTAGAGTTTCAATATCTACATGTGGTGTAATAATACGTTTGTAGATAAATTTTTCACAATACTTATAGCCTCTATCTAGATAAATAGCACCTACTAAAGCTTCAAATAGGTTTCCGTGAATATTATCTCCAAACTGACCTTTTGGTATTTTACTTTCTACAAGTTTAATTAGCTCAAGGTCTCTACCAAGTTCATTTAAGTGCTCTCTACTTACAATTTTAGAACGCATTTTGGTAAGATAGCCTTCGTCTCCACTTGGTACTTCTATATATAAGTGATGTGCAATTACAGCACTTAACATAGCGTCACCTAAAAACTCTAATCGTTCATAATTAATAGCATGTCCTTTGCTATTTTTTATATTCATAGAGCGATGCGTAAAAGCAGTATGGTAAAATTTTAATTTCTTTGGTTTAAAGCTTAAAATTTTACTAATAGCCATATAAAAATCTTCGTTACTTTTAGAACGAGATTTAAATATGTTACTAATATAGCTCATTAAAATTAATCTAGCTTCTTAAATAATACACAAGCATTATGACCACCAAAGCCAAAGGTATTGCTCATGGCTACTTTAACCTCTCTTTTTTGCGGATGGTTAAGCGTTAGGTTTAATGCTGGATCTATATTTTCATCAACCGTTTTGTGGTTAATTGTAGGAGGCACAATGCCATGTTCTATTGCAAGTATAGATGCAATAGATTCTATAGCTCCTGCTGCTCCTAATAGATGACCAGTCATAGATTTTGTAGAATTAATGTTTATGTTTTTTGCATGATCGCCAAAAACTTCAGAAATAGCTTTAAGTTCTGCAACATCTCCTAGAGGTGTTGAGGTACCATGTGTATTTATATGGTCTACTTCTTCTGGTTTCACTCCTGCATTTTCTAAACAATTTTTCATAACAGCAATAACTCCAATTCCATCAGGATGTGGTGCTGTCATGTGGTATGCATCAGAAGACATTCCTCCTCCTAATACCTCAGCATATATTTTTGCTCCTCTAGCTTTTGCATGTTCATATTCTTCTAAAACAATAGCTCCTGCTCCTTCACCTAAAACAAAACCATCTCTGGTCGCGTCAAAAGGTCTAGATGCTGTTTCTGGGCTTTCATTTCTAGTAGATAAAGCATGCATGGCGTTAAAACCTCCCATTCCAGCAATAGTAACTGCTGCTTCACTTCCTCCTGTAACAATAACATCACAATGTCCTAAACGAATATAGTTTAAGGCATCAATCATTGCATTTGCAGAAGAGGCACAAGCCGAAACTGTTGTGTAATTAGGACCCATAAATCCATTTTTAATAGAAATATTTCCAGGTGCAATATCTGCAATCATTTTTGGGATAAAGAAAGGATTAAATCTTGGTGTACCATCTCCTTCTGCAAAGTTTAAAACTTCGTTTTGAAAAGTTTCCAATCCTCCAATTCCTGCTCCCCAAATAACACCTACACGTAGTTTATTAATGGTATCAAGATTTAACTTAGCATCTATGATAGCTTCGTCTGAAGCTACCATAGCGTACTGAGTGAACCTGTCCATTTTACGCGCCTCTTTTCTATCTAGAAAATCGGTGGCATTAAAGTTTTTTATTTCACAAGCGAACTTGGTTTTGAACTTTTCTGTATCAAAATATGTTATAGGCGCAGCACCACTTTTTCCATCTATTAAGGCTTGCCAATATTGATCTTTGGTATTACCAATTGGTGTTAATGCTCCTAACCCTGTAACTACAACTCGCTTTAGTTCCATAAATCTGTTCTTATTTAGCTGCTTCTATGTATGAAATAGCTTGACCAACTGTTGCAATATTTTCAGCTTGATCATCTGGAATTTGAATATCGAATTCTTTTTCGAACTCCATAATTAATTCTACAGTATCTAATGAGTCTGCTCCTAAATCGTTTGTGAAGCTAGCTTCCGTTACAACTTCGTTTTCATCAACTCCTAGTTTGTCTACGATAATCGCTTTTACTCTTGATGCAATGTCTGACATAATCTTTTTAATTTTAAGTTTTATTAGATGGCAAAAATAAAAAACTTTATTTTAAAACACACTTTTAGTTTAAAAATGTGGTTCTAATTTAATAAATAAAGCTGAATAATTCTTTTTTAACCTCTAATTGTTAATAATTATTCTTTTTTTTGTTCGAACAATTTTAACATTATTATCTGTAAATGAAACGTATTGTAATTTTTGCTTCCGGAAGTGGAACTAATGCTGAAAATTTAATTAAGTTTTTTCACAACAGAGAAAATGCGTCTGTTATTCAGGTTCTAACTAACAATCCTCATGCCAAAGTATTAGACAGGTGTAAGAAACTAAAAATTAGCGCATTATCTTTTAACAAAACAGCTTTTATTGAAACCAATGATGTCTTGGACATACTTATAAGCAAGCAACCAGACTTAATTGTACTGGCAGGTTTTTTATGGAAATTCCCTGAAAATATTCTAGCAAAATTCACGAATAAAGTAATAAATGTTCATCCTGCTTTGCTGCCAAAATTTGGAGGAAAAGGCATGTATGGCATGCATGTTCATGAAGCTGTAGTAAACAATAAAGAAAAAGAAACTGGAATAACGATTCATTATGTAAATGAACATTATGATGAAGGAGCTATCATTTTTCAAGCAAAATGCGAAGTAAAACCTACCGACTCTGCCGAAGATGTTGCTAAAAAGATTCATACATTAGAAATGAAACACTTTCCAGAAGTTGTTAATGATCTTTTAAGTTAAATTTAAAAAATTCCTACCTTCTTACAGAAATGACAAGATGAGTAAAAAGAAAAAAAAATATTACACGGTTTGGAAAGGACACCATGTTGGTGTTTTTGATAATTGGAATGACTGCAAAGCGCAAATAAAGGATTACCAAGGTGCGCAATACAAGTCTTTTCCTACTTTTGATGCCGCAAAAAAAGCACTTAATGGCAGCTATAAAGATTATGTAGGCAACAATAAAAAATTTAAAAGCGAACTTACTCCAGACCAATTAAAAAAAATAGGACAACCCAATTACAACTCTATTGCTGTAGACGCTGCTTCCTCTGGAAATCCTGGCGTTATGGAATATCGTGGTGTAGAAACAAAATCTAAAAAACAGCTTTTTATTCAAGGGCCTTTTGCCGAAGGAACAAATAACATTGGTGAATTTTTAGCTTTGGTTCACGGATTAAGCTTTTTAAAAAAACACAACAGTAACTTTATTATATATACAGACTCAAAAACAGCAATGAGTTGGGTGCGCAAAAAAACCTGTAACACCAAACTAAAACGAAATGAAAAAAACAAGCCTGTTTTTGATTTAGTAGATCGTGCTATAGATTGGTTAAACAAAAACACCTACACTACAACCATTGTAAAATGGGAAACCAAAGCCTGGGGAGAAATACCTGCAGATTTTGGAAGAAAATAAATCACTTATTATTACTATCCTTTTTAATAAAAACCTGTTTTAAATAACACTTTAAATTTTCTACTATTTTTTATTGTAATACTTCTACCATTTACACGTCTAAAACAACTAATTTATGTTTACTATTTTTTATTAATCATACACCTTATAATAAACGTAAATACTAGGTAAGTAATGTAAATTATCTTATTCAAATATTTTTTAGTTTTATTGGTCTTTAAAAAACGTATATTTGCAAAAAATTAATAACAATATCGCTTTATGAGCAAATTAGTAATTGTTGGTACTGTAGCCTTTGATGCCATTGAAACACCTTTTGGTAAAACAGATAAAATTCTTGGAGGAGCAGCAACGTATATTGGTTTTTCTGCAGCCAATTTTGATAATATAGATGCAGCAGCAGTTTCTGTTGTTGGTGGAGATTTCCCTGAAGAATATCTAAATCTATTAACCGAAAGAAAAATAAATATAGAAGGAGTAGAAATAGTAAAAGAAGGCAAAACCTTCTTTTGGAGTGGTAAATATCATAACGATATGAACTCTCGCGATACTTTAGCAACAGAACTTAATGTACTAGAACATTTTACACCTGTTGTACCTACAGACTACCAAGATGCAGATATTGTAATGCTTGGAAACCTACATCCATTAACACAACAAAGCGTTCTTGACCAAATGTCTAAAAAACCAAAACTGGCTATTTTAGACACCATGAACTTCTGGATGGATATTGCAATGGATGATTTAAAAGCAGTATTAAAAAACGTAGATGTTATTACCATTAATGACGAAGAAGCGCGCCAATTATCTGGAGAATATTCTTTAGTAAATGCCGCAAAGAAAATACATGAAATGGGTCCTCAATATGTAGTTATTAAAAAAGGAGAACACGGAGCCTTATTATTTAATGACGAAAACATGTTTTATGCACCAGCATTACCTCTAGCCGAAGTTTTTGACCCAACAGGAGCAGGAGATACTTTTGCAGGTGGCTTTGCAGGATACATTGCTAAAACGGGTAACATTTCTTTTGACAATATGAAGAAAGCTGTAATATACGGATCAGCACTAGCATCGTTTTGTGTAGAAAAATTTGGAACCGAACGCATGTTAACGTTAACAGATAAAGAAATCTACGAGCGCTTGCAGCAGTTTAAAGATTTAACACAATTTGAAATTGAATTAAAATAAAAAAACGCGCTCTAAAATGGAGCGCGTTTTTTTATTACTGCTAAACAACAAACTCTTAACTATTATAGCTTAATACAAGGAGTTAGCACGTTAAGTAAAACACAATAAAAGAACAACAAACACAACATAACAAGATGAGCGATGCTTTAAAACATGAATGTGGAATTGCACACATTAGACTCTTAAAACCATTAGAATTTTACAAAGAAAAATATGGTACCGCATTTTATGGCGTAAATAAAATGTACCTAATGATGGAGAAACAACACAATAGAGGACAAGATGGAGCTGGTTTTGCAAGTATTAAACTAGACACTAAACCAGGAGAACGATACATAAGCAGAGTACGCTCTATAGCACAACAACCTATTCAAGATATTTTTGCACAAATCAATGCTAGAATAAACAAAGAGCTTACAGATCATCCAGAATACTTAAATGACGTTGCCTTACAAAAAAGTAAAATTCCATATATAGGCGAAGTACTTTTAGGTCATGTTCGTTATGGTACCTTTGGTAAAAATAGCGTAGAAAGTGTACACCCTTTTTTAAGACAAAATAACTGGATGCACAGAAATCTTATTCTTGCAGGAAACTTTAACATGACAAATGTTAAGGAGCTATTTAAAAACCTGTTAGATCTTGGCCAACACCCAAAAGAGTATACCGACACCATTACAATAATGGAAAAAATTGGACACTTTTTAGACGATGCTGTTGCTAAAATTTATAAAAAACTTAAAAAAGAAGGCTATAATAAAAATGAGTGTTCTCCTTTAATTGCGGAAAGATTAAACGTTGCCAAGATTTTACGAAGAGCTGCAAAAAACTGGGATGGAGGTTATGCAATGGCTGGGCTTTTAGGGCATGGAGATTCTTTTGTACTTCGTGATCCTGCCGGAATAAGACCAACCTATTATTACCAAGATGATGAAGTTGTTGTTGTTGCTTCAGAAAGACCAGTAATACAAACTGTTTTTAATGTAGATTTTGACCAAGTAAAAGAACTAGAACCAGGACACGCAATCATTACCAAAAAATCTGGTGAGGTTTCCATTCAAGAAATTTTAAAACCTTTAGAAAGAAAAGCATGTTCTTTTGAACGCATCTATTTTTCTCGAGGAAGTGATGCAGAAATTTACCAAGAACGTAAAGAATTGGGTAAATTATTAATGCCAAAAGTTTTAGAAGCGATTAATAACGACACTGAAAACTCTGTTTTTTCATACATCCCTAACACAGCAGAGACTTCCTTTTTCGGAATGATTGAAGCCGTTGACGAACACCTAAACCAAAAGAAAACAAAAGCAATAATTGCAGGAGATGGTAAACTCTCTAAAGAGCGCGTTATTGAAATATTATCAGAAAGAACAAGAATTGAAAAAATAGCTATTAAAGATGTTAAGCTAAGAACTTTTATTACAGAAGACAGTAGTAGAGATGATTTAGTTGCACATGTATATGATGTTACCTATGGCGTAATTAAACCAACCGACAACCTAGTTATTATAGATGATAGTATTGTAAGAGGTACCACTTTAAAAAAGAGTATCATTAAAATGATGGATAGACTACATCCTAAAAAAATAGTTGTAGTCTCTTCTGCACCACAAATTCGCTATCCAGATTGCTATGGTATAGACATGGCTAATCTAGAAGGATTAGTTGCTTTTAGAGCAATGTTAGCTTTATTAAAAGAAAACAACAAATACCATTTAATAGAAGAAGTATACAATAAGTGTAAAAAGCAAATAGACTTACACGATTCTGAAGTTAAAAACTTTGTAAAAGAATTGTATGATCCATTTACAGATGATGAAATTTCAGATAAAATTTCAGAACTATTAAGTGACGAAACAGTAAATGCAGAAGTAAAAATATTATTTCAACCAGTTAGTAATTTACATAAAGCATGTCCTAATAATTTAGGAGATTGGTATTTTACAGGAAACTATCCTACTGTAGGAGGAAATAGAGTAGTAAATAGAGCTTTTATTAATTTTTACGAAGGAAATAACGAACGCGCATATTAAAGATTTTTCTTACTTAATTATATAATTGCTTGATTTTAAGTCACTTAATCTATATTAAAAGCATTTCGTCTAAAAGATTTCTCTACAAAAAGAAATAAAACTACTTTAGTAATACCATAACATAAGTAGGTTAAGTTTATGGTAGATTTGGGGCAAAAAAGGTGGACATTAGTTCACCTTTTTTATTTTTCAGTTTTATAAGATATTTCTTTCTAAAACAGACTTTTTTATCCTTTAGACTAATATATTAGTCGTTTATCTAATAATTTTCAATATTTAACCAAAGCAGGCTTATATTTGTAAAACCATAACATAAGTAGGTTAAGTTTATGGTAGATTTGGGGCAAAAAAGCTGAACGCTAGTTCAGCTTTTTTCATTTTACATCCTCACAAAAAAAAAGACATATAGTAGTTATACTATTTACAATATTTTTACGTTATATAAATATCACCATAACATAAGTAGGTTAAGTTTATGGTAGATTTGGGACGAAAAAAGGTGAACGCTAGTTCACCTTTTTTTATATACCTAATAATTTAGGTATTCTTTTATTTATTGTAAAAGCTTATTTAGCTTCTGCATAACGTCTTTCAACTTCATTCCAGTTAATTACATTAAAAAAGGCTTCAATATAATCTGGTCTTCTGTTTTGGTAATTTAAGTAATAAGCGTGTTCCCAAACATCTAATCCTAAAATTGGTGTACCTTCACAAGTAACTCCTGGCATTAATGGATTATCTTGATTTGGTGTAGAACAAACCTCTACTTTTCCTCCTTTATGAACACATAACCAAGCCCAACCAGAACCAAATTGTGTTGCTGCCGCTTTACTAAAAGTATCTTTAAAAGCATCTACAGAACCATAAGCCGCTTCAATAGCATCTTTTAATTCTCCAGACAAACGTCCTTTTCCTTCTGGGTTCATTACTTCCCAAAATAAAGAGTGGTTATAAAAACCTCCTCCATTATTTCTAACCGCTGCATTATTCATATCAAGATTACCAAGAATATCTTCAATAGATTTTCCTTCTAAATCTGTTCCTTCAATTGCTGCGTTTAATTTTGTTGTATAACCATTATGATGTTTGGTATGGTGAATCTCCATTGTGCGAGCATCAATGTTTGGTTCTAAAGCATCATATGCATATTTTAATTTCGGTAATTCGAAAGCCATAATATTTCTTTTTATTAGTTAATATTTAATTTCTTTCAAATTTACGCATAAATGCCTTCAATTAAAAATAATAAATAGTTATCAAATTATTGATAATTTTTATCTTGTCTAAAATTTTACGCATGAACAATCAACATCCTTTTACTATTTATAATGCTTCTGCTGGGAGCGGAAAAACATTTACACTAGTAAAAGAGTATTTAAAGATTTTATTGCAATCTAACAATACACAACAATACAAGTACATTCTAGCTATTACATTTACCAACAAAGCCGTTGGTGAAATGAAAGAACGTATTATAGAAATGCTAACCGAATTTTCTTCAGAAGATATTTTAAACAAACCAAATAGCATGTTTACTGTTCTTACCGAAGAGTTACAAATGAAACCGGAGTTACTTCAAAAAAAATCTAAAAAAATATTAAACAGTATTATTTATAACTATGCTGCTTTTGATGTTTCTACTATTGATGGCTTTACACACAAAATAATTAGAACTTTTGCCCATGATTTAAAACTGCCTTTAAATTTTGAAGTAGAACTAGATCAAGATTCTCTTTTACAAGAAGCCGTAGATAGTTTAATTGCTAAAGCTGGAACCAACAAACAGCTAACAAAGGTGTTGGTAGATTTTGCTATTGAAAAAGCAGACGAAGATAAAAGTTGGGATATTTCTTTTGACTTTAATAAAATTGCAAAACTCTTAGTTAATGAAAGCGATGTCGCGCATATTGAAAAACTAAAAGACAAATCTCTAGATGATTTTAAAGCACTTAAAACACAAATAAAAAAAGACCTTAAAAGTCTTGAAGAAGAGATTGTAGAAATTTCAAAAAATGTATTACAACTTATTAGTGAAGCTGGTTTACAATTTAATGATTTTTCAAGCAGTTATTTACCAAAACATTTTGAGAAATTAGCAAATAAAAACTTTGCTGTAAGTTTAGATACTAAATGGCAAATTACTTTAATTAATAACGAAACGCTCTACCCTAAACGGCTCACTCCAGAGCTTGGTGCTGTTATAGATGGTTTGCAACCACAATTTATTAAAGCTTTTGAAGCAACCAAAAATCTAGTTTTTCAGCAAAAATTCTTAAAAGCATTTTATAAAAATATCACACCTTTATCTGTTTTAAGTGCCATAAATCAAGAATTAACAAATTTAAAACTAGACCAAAATAAATTATTAATTTCAGAATTTAACACCCTAATAAGTAAAGAAATAAAAGACCAACCAACACCATTTATTTATGAACGATTAGGCGAAAAATTTAGATACTATTTTATAGATGAGTTTCAAGACACCTCTAAACTGCAGTGGCAAAATTTAATTCCGTTAATAGATAATTCTCTTGCAGGCGAAAACCTAAAACAAGAAAAAGGAACTGCAATGTTGGTAGGAGATTCTAAACAAGCTATATATAGATGGCGTGGTGGAGAAGCTGATCAATTTATAGATTTATACTCTAAAAAATCTCTTCCTTTTCAAGTAGAACAACATGTAGACAACCTGCCAACCAACTACAGAAGCTACAAAGAAATTATACTTTTTAACAATAGCTTTTTTAAATATGTTGCAGAAACATTCTTTAGCAATCCAGACTACAACAACTTATATATAGAAGGCTCTAAACAAAATACCTTTAATACTAATGAGGGCTATATTCAGTTAGAATTTTTAGATCTTAAAAATGAAAACAGAGATGAAATTTATCCTCAAAAAACACTAGAAATCATTAAAACCTGTCTAAAAAATGGGTTTACATACCAAGATATTTGCATTTTAGTACGTAAGAAAAAAGAAGGTGTTGCAATTGCAGAATTTTTAAACACAGAAAACATACCTATTATGTCTTCTGAAACCATGCTTATTTTTAATAGTCCAGAAGTGCAATTTATTCATAATATACTTACATTACTAGTACAATCAGACAATGACGAAATTAAAGTAAAAGCACTAAATTATCTAACACAAAAATTCAAAATAAAAGATAAACATGCTTTTTTTAGCAAACATATAAAGCAGTCCCTTTTTCAAACCTTTAAAAGTTTTGAAACCTACAACATATACCTAACACCAAATCAATTACTACAACTGCCATTGTATGAATTAGCAGAAAGTATTGTTAGAAATTTTAAACTTATAGAAACCTCTAATGCATATGTACAATACTATCTAGATTTTGTTTTAGAGTACGCTCAAAAACAAGGCTCTAGTCTTTCTGGCTTTTTAGAACACGCAAACAATAAAAAAGAAAATTTAAGTATTGTTTCTCCGCAAGGACAAAATGCGGTACAAATTATGACTATTCATAAATCTAAAGGATTAGAGTTTCCTGTAGTTATATTACCATATGCAGACTTAAATATTTATAAAGAAATTGAACCAAAAGAATGGTTTCCGCTTCAAGCAGAAAACTTTAATGGCTTTTCCAGCACATTATTAAACTACAATAAAGAATTTGAAAACTATGGTGAGGTTGGTTTGCAAATTCACAACAAACATCAAGCAGAATTAGAACTAGACAATATCAACCTATTATATGTTGCCTTAACCAGACCAAAAGAGCAGCTTTTTATTCTGTCACAAAGAGATGTTTCTAAAAATGAATTAGAACAACCAAAAAGTTTTGCTGGTCTATTTATTAACTATTTAGTACAACAACAAAAATATCATGAAAATGAAAGCCTGTACACTTTTGGTAACGCTAAAAAAACATCTACACCAAAAGTTACTCCTAAAAAAATAATAGAACAACAAGAATTTATTACCACTACCAAAGAAAGTCATAATATCAAAATTGTTACCAATTCTGGTTATTTATGGAACACCACACAAGAAAAAGCCATAGAAAAAGGAAACCTCATTCATAATATTATGGCGCACATTAAAACAAAGGAAGACATTACTTTTGCCATATCTCACTTTCTTGACAAGGCAATTATAAATCCAGATCAGGCACAAGAATTACAAAAAACAGTAACACAAATAATAGAACATAAAGCCCTTAAAAATTTCTTTACAGAAGAAAACACGATTTATAACGAGCGAGATATAATTTCAAACCAGGAAATTATAAGACCAGATAGGTTAGTTATAAATGCAAAAAACGAAGCCACTATTATAGATTACAAAACAGGAGCTATTAACAATAAACACCAATTACAATTAGAGAACTACCAACGTATTATAGAAGAAATGCCATATCAAGTAACAAATAAAATTTTAGTTTACATCAATGAAGATATTCATGTAGTAACTTTTTAATTATGGCGTTACGCTTTTTCGCTAAAGACTACAAAGCGTCGTGTCATACACTATATCTTTTTTATTTTTTCATACGCTTTACACAATACAATTAACTAACAAACTCACAAACAAACCCTTAACAAAGACAATACCTGTAACATAAAAAAGGATGCCGTTTCTACCACTAACGCAAAAAACATTATAAATTTGTAAAAAATTAAAAACCATGTACGGAAACATAAAACAGCAACTACAACAAGAAATACAAGACATAAAAAATAACGGACTTTACAAAGAAGAACGCATTATCACTTCTCCTCAAGGAGCAGAAATAACCTTAAACACTGGGGAAACCGTTTTAAACTTTTGTGCTAATAACTATTTAGGCCTTTCTGCTCACCCAGAAGTAATTCAAGCAGCAAAAGACACTATGGATACGCACGGATTTGGTATGTCATCCGTTCGTTTTATTTGTGGTACACAAGACATACATAAAGAGCTAGAACAAAAAATAGCAGATTTCTATGGCACAGAAGACACCATATTATACGCAGCAGCTTTTGATGCAAATGGTGGTGTTTTTGAACCTTTATTAGGAAAAGAAGACGCCATTATTTCAGACTCTTTAAACCATGCTTCTATCATTGATGGTGTACGTTTAAGTAAAGCAGCACGCTATCGTTATGCCAATAATGACATGGCAGATTTAGAAAAACAACTAATTGAAGCCAATAAAAATGGTACTAGAAATAAAATTATAGTAACAGATGGTGTTTTCTCTATGGATGGCTTAGTAGCTCCATTAGATAAAATTTGTGATTTAGCAGACAAATATGACGCTATGGTAATGATTGATGAGTGTCATGCTACAGGATTTATAGGACCAAAAGGAATTGGTACCTTAGAAGAAAAAGGCGTATTAGGAAGAGTAGATATTATTACAGGAACCCTTGGTAAAGCTTTAGGTGGCGCAATGGGAGGCTACACCACAGCAAAAAAAGAAATTATAGAAATTTTACGTCAACGATCTAGACCTTATTTATTTTCAAACTCTTTAGCTCCTGCAATAGTTGGCGCTTCTATTAAAGTTTTTGATATGCTTAAAAACGACACCAGCTTACGTGACAAACTAGAATGGAATACCAATTACTTTAAAAAAGGAATGAAAAAAGCTGGATTTGACATTATAGATGGTGATTCTGCCATTGTTCCAGTAATGCTTTATGACGCCAAACTATCTCAAACCATGGCAAATATGCTTTTAAAAGAAGGTATTTATGTAATAGGCTTCTTTTTCCCTGTTGTACCTAAAGAAAAAGCAAGAATTAGAGTACAACTATCTGCTGCTCACCAAAAAGAGCATTTAGATAAGGCTATCGCTAGCTTTATTAAAGTTGGACAATCTTTAGAAATTATTTAAATTGAATACAAACAGTTAATTTTGAAGGTTTTTTTGAATATTTTTTTATATTTGTCTTTGTTAATAATATTTAACAACTTACTTTTGCTTATCAATTAACACATAAAAATTAAATTTTGAATATGAAAAATCTTAGCAGATTATTGTTAGCTATGTTGCTTGTATTAGGTTTTAGCAACACGTATGCACAAGATGAAAACAATCCTTGGGCAATTAGTTTCGGGGTAAACGCGGTAGACCTTTATCCAGTTGGTGAAGATGCTCCACAAGGTGAATACTTTGATGAGTTCTTCAACGCTACAGATCATTGGAACATCCTTCCGTCTTTATCGACTATTAATGTTTCTAAATACCTTAACAATGGTTTTTCTATTGGAGTTACAGGTTCTATCAATAAAATTGAAAAAATAGGACAAACTTTAGGAGTACCTAGCGTAGAAGTTAGTGAAATGTCTTACTACGGACTTGATGGTATTGTAAAATACAGCTTTGCTGAATTATTAAACAGTAAAACTATCGAACCTTATTTAGGTGTTGGTGGAGGTTACACTTGGATTGATGAAATTGGAGCTGGTACTTTAAACGGTTCTTTAGGTTTAAACTTTTGGTTAAGCGAAAACATTGGTTTTAACGTACAAACTACATACAAACATTCTTTCGAAGATTACTTATCTAAACATTTCCAACACTCTGCAGGTTTAACTGTTAAGTTTGGTGGAAAAGATACTGATGGTGATGGTGTTTATGACAAAAACGATGCTTGTCCAGAAGTTCCTGGTTTAGAAGCTTTCAACGGTTGTCCTGATGCTGATGGTGACGGAATCGAAGATTCTAAAGATTCTTGTCCTAATGAAGCTGGTTTAGCTGAATTAAACGGATGTCCTGATACTGATGGTGATGGTATTGCTGATAAAGATGACAAATGTCCTACAGTTGCTGGTTTAAAAGCTTTAGCTGGTTGTCCTGATGCTGATGCTGATGGTGTTGCTGATGTTGATGATAAATGTCCTAATGAAGTTGGTCCTATCGCAAACAATGGTTGCCCTTGGCCAGATGCTGATGGTGATGGTGTGTTAGACAAAGATGACAAATGTCCTAATGAAGCAGGTGTTGTTGCTAATAATGGTTGTCCTGAAGTTATTGCTCCTACTGCAGAAGTTATGGCTACATTAAACAACTATGCTAGAACTATCTTATTTGATAGCGCTAAATCATCTTTCAAACAAGAAACTTTCCCAGTATTACAAGCTATTACTGCTATCTTAAAAGAATATCCTGCATCTATTTTCACAATAGAAGGACATACTGATAGTGATGGTCCTAAAGCTTCTAATCAATTATTATCTGAAAGAAGAGCTAACGCGGTAAGAGATTACTTAATCTCTAACGGAGTTGCTGCTGACAGATTAGTTGCTGCTGGATTTGGAGAAGAATACCCAATAGACTCTAACGCTACTAGAGCTGGTAAGAAAAACAACAGACGTGTAGAAGTAAAACTTAAAAAATAAGTTTACTACAACAATCTAAATATTTAATAAAAACGCTTCGATTTATCGAAGCGTTTTTTATTTTTATAGAATGACAACATTCATTCTAGATGTATTAAAAGATTTACAAAATAAGAATAAAGACCTATCTTCTATTCTCTTTATTTTACCCAGCAAACGTGCTGGTATTTTTTTAAAAAACCAAATTGCACAAATAGTCAATCAAACTATTCTATCTCCTAAAATTATTAGTATAGAAGAGTTTGTAGAAGACTTATCACAGTTAAAAAAAACATCCAATACAGAGCTACTTTTTATATTTTATAAAACCTATTTAGAAATAACAAAAAAAGAAGATCAGGAAAGTTTTGATGCTTTTTCAAAATGGGCACAAATAGTATTACAAGACTTTAACGAAATAGATAGATACCTTATTCCTCAAGAAAAAATATTTAACTATTTAAGTGCCATTCAAGATTTAAAACATTGGTCTTTAGAAGAACCTAAATCTGATTTTATAAAAAAGTACCTTTCCTTCTGGAACAAATTAAATCTTTACTATACAAAATTTACCAAAGATCTATTACAAAACAAAACAGGTTACCAAGGTTTAATATATAGAGAAGCCGTAGAAAACATAGAATCTTACATACAGAGTAACTCTAATAAAGAACATGTTTTTCTAGGCTTTAACGCCTTAAATGCCGCCGAAGAAGTAATTATTCAAGAATTACTTGAAAATGAATTAGCAGCTATATATTGGGATATTGATTCTAAATTTTTTGATAATTCTTTTCATGATGCTGGACTATTTACAAGGCAACATCATAAAAACTGGAAGTACTTTGCTAACCATCCTTTTCAATGGAAAACCAATAATTATACCCAAGAAAAAAACATCGAGGTTTTTGGTGTTCCTAAAAACATAGGCCAAGCAAAATATATAGGTACGCTTCTACAGTCTTTACAACAAAAAAATGCAAGCCTACAAAAAACAGCTGTTGTACTTGCAGATGAAAACTTACTTACACCTACATTAAACGCGCTACCTCCATCGGTAGATGCTTTAAATATTACAATGGGTTTTCCTTTACAGTCCATTCCCTTAGCTTCTTTATTTGAGCAAATATTTCAAATTCATAAAAAAGAAAATAACACGTTCTATTATAAAGATGTTATTGCTATAATTTCGCATCAATTTATAAGACCTTTATTAAATACAAATAATGTAGATATTGCGTCTAAAATCACAAACAAGATATTAACTAATAATTTAGTCTACATAACTTTAGAGCAATTAAAAGAACTTGCTATAGCCTCTACAAAAATAATAGACTTACTTTTTGCTGTTCAACAAAATAACGTAGAAAACATACTTAAAAACTGCTCAAAACTTATATTAACGATAAAAGAAGATTTAGACGAAAACAAATCTTTAAACAAACTCTCTTTAGAGTATTTATATCGATTTAACGAGCTTTTTAATGAACTTAATAACTACAACACCAAATACCGTTTTATTACAGATATTAATACGCTTTATAGCATTTACAAAGAGCTATTGAGTGCAGCTACTCTAGATTTTCAAGGAGAACCTCTTCAGGGATTACAAATAATGGGTATGCTAGAATCTCGTGTACTAGATTTTGAAACGGTTATTATTGCTTCTGTAAATGAAGGAGTACTACCTTCTGGTAAAACAAACAATTCTTTTATTCCGTTTGATGTTAAAATAGAAAACCAATTACCTACGTATAAAGAAAAAGATGCAGTATACACCTATCATTTTTACAGGTTATTACAACGTGCTAAAAATGTATATATTTTATACAATACAGAAGCAGATGTATTAACTGGAGGAGAAAAAAGTAGATTTATTACGCAATTAGAATTAGAAGGAATTCATAATATTAAACATCAAATTATAACACCAAAGGTAGAAGCCTGTTTTTCTGAATGCATTGAAATTGAAAAAACACCAGCCATACTAAACAGGTTAAAACAAATTGCTGAAAAGGGTTTTTCTCCTTCTTCTATTACCAATTACATAAGAAATCCTATAGATTTTTATTACCAAAAAGTTCTAGGTATTGCAGAACAAGAAGACGTAGAAGAAAGCGTAGCATTTAATACACTTGGTACTGTTGTACACAATACTTTAGAAGATTTATATACCCAATTTAAAAATAGCTTTTTAACTGTTGAAGCTTTAGAAAAACAAAAGCCTAAAATCAACGAAAGAATTACGCATCATTTTAAAAATGAATATAAAGAAGGTGATATTAGCAAAGGTAAAAACCTTATTATCTTTGAAATTGCAAAACGCTACGTAAGCAACTTTATAAATCTAGAAATTGAAGATTTAAAAAAAGGAAACGAAATTAAAATCCTTTCTTTAGAAGCTGAGAATAGAGCATCGGTTAGCATTCCCGAATTAGATTTTAACATAAACCTTACCGGAAAAGTAGATCGTGTAGACCTCTATAACGGAATTACCAGAATTATAGATTACAAAACAGGTAAAGTAAGCAATACTGACGTAGAAATATCAGAATGGGAAGCCATTACAACAGACTATAAAAAGTACAGTAAAAGCTTTCAGGTACTCCTGTATGCCTATATGATGAATCAACAAAACAAAGTAAACCTACCTTTGGAAGCTGGGATTGTTTCCTTTAAAAATTTAAATGCTGGTTTTTTAAAATTTGCTGTAAAAGAAGGAAGAAAAAAAAACCAACTTATTACTCAAGAAACACTAGATAATTTTGAAATAGAACTCAAAAAAATTATCCTAGAAATCTGTAACCAAGAAATCAATTTTATTGAAAAAGAAGTATGATTAAAAAAAACCAAATACTAAACAGAGATGCTAAAAAACCAATAGTTTGGGACGCCTTTTACAAAGACAATGGCAACAAAAAGCCATTGGTTATTTTTTGTCATGGTTATAAAGGGTTTAAAGATTGGGGAAGCTGGGATTTGGTAGCACAAACATTTAGTGACGCAGAGCTATTTTTTGTAAAATTTAATTTTTCACATAATGGCGGAACCGTAAACCAACCTATTGATTTTCCTGACTTAGAAGCTTTTGCAGAAAATAACTACACTAAAGAATTAGAAGACATAGATAGTATGCTAAACTTTCTTATTTCTAATGAGCATGCTTATTCAAACCAAATAGACACGAACAATATTACTTTAATAGGCCATTCTAGAGGAGGAGGAGTTTCCATAATTAAAGCATCTGAAGATTCCAGAATCACCAAGCTAATCACCTGGGCAAGTGTAAGTAGCTTTGGTAAAAGGTTTTCTACAACAGGAGATCTTGAACAATGGAAAAAAGACGGTGTTAAGTATGTTTTAAATGGCAGAACCAAACAAAAAATGCCACATAACTACCAATTTTATCTAGATTATAAAGCTAATGAACAACGCTTAGATATCGCCTTAGCTGCAAAAAAAATAAAAATTCCCTTTTTAATTATTCATGCTCTAGAAGATCCAACCGTACTTTTTACAGAAGCAGAACAACTTCATGCATACAATACAACTAGTAAACTGTATAAGATAGAAAACAGCAACCATGTCTTTAACAGTACACATCCTTATAAAAACAAAAAACTACCAGATGCTTTGCAACAGGTAGTTATTAAAAGTATTGCTTTTATATAATTATTCGGCTCCTTTTAAAACCAACAGAGGCACACGACTTTCAAAATCTATTTTTTTAATAGTATTCTGTTCCCATAGCTTTTTAAAGAACCCTCTTTTGCGTCTAAATACGCAAATAATATCTGGATTATGTTTGTTTATATGCTCTAAAACTCCTTGAAATAATGTAGCGTTTTCAGAGCTATTATAAGAAGATGTTAATATGGCCAACTCGGAATAAAACTCTAAATCTTCTGGTAAAAAATCTTGCGTTTTTACTTGTAACAAGTGCATTTTAGCTTTAAAAGTTTCTATAATATCTTCTAAAGGTTTTACCGAAACCTTATTCTTTACTATTCCAGATTTTATTGCTGTTAAAACCTTTTTTATTGGCTTATAAACATATCCATTTGGTATTACCAATACAGGTATATCTGTCTGTTTAACAAGACTACCTGCTACTCTTCCTAAAAAATAGGCTTCTTGTAAACCATTAGGTCTTTGACCTACAATTACTAAATCAATTCCTAGTTCCTTTTGTATCGTTTCTAAGCTATCTATAACTCCTCCTTTAGCAGAAATAATTTGAACATTTATATTTTTAGTATCAACCTTATCTACAACTGCCTTTACACTTGCAACTTGTTCTCTAGCTACAATACTATCCAAATTTATCATAGCACCAGCTTTTGCAGTAAGACTAAAAGCTCTAAATACATAAACATTGGCCTGCATAACCGTTGCAAATTCTATGGCGTATTGTAATGTGTTTTTTGCGTTTGCTGAGGAACCTATAGGAACTAAAATATTTTTCATTTCTTATTATTTAGATTGCAAAAGTACAGATTTTATAATAATTGTTACGACCTTTAGCTTTTTCTAATATTAACATCAAACTATTGCGTACCAACATAAGCCTGAAACATATAAACAAACTTGCCATACCAGCTTTAATTGCTGGTATATCTGAGCCAATTTTATCGTTAACAGACACAGCCATTGTTGGAAATATCGATATAAATGCTACAGAATCTTTAGCTGCTGTAGGTATTGTTGGTGCTTTTATTTCTATGCTTATTTGGGTATTAGGACAAACAAGAAGCGCTATTTCATCTATAGTTTCTCAATATGTTGGTGCAGACAATGTAGAAGCGGTAAAAAAACTTCCTGCTCAAGCTATTTTTATCATTACATCTTTAAGCATCCTTATTATTGTTAGTACATATCCTTTTGCTAATAGCATTTTTAAACTCTATAATGCTTCTGGTTTAATTTTAGATTATAGTGTAGCATATTATAAAATTCGTGTATTTGGTTTTCCTTTTACGCTATTTACTATAGCTGTTTTTGGTACTTTTAGAGGACTACAAAACACCTATTACCCAATGCTTATTGCTATAATTGGTGCATCAGCAAATATAGTTTTCGATTTTGTTTTGGTCTATGGCATTGAAGGCTACATTCCTGCTATGCATATTAAAGGTGCTGCTTATGCTAGTGTATTTGCGCAAATTTTAATGGCTGCTTTTTCAGCATATTACCTACTAACAAAAACCAATATTCCGTTGCGTTTTAGCTTTCCTTTTAACAAAGAAATAAAACGTTTTATACTCATGATTCTTAATTTGTTTGTACGTACGCTTGCCTTAAATGTTACTTTATATTTTGCAAGTGCTTTTTCTACAAGCTATGGCAAACAATACATTGCAGCCTATACTATTGCTATTAACTTATGGTTTCTTGGTGCTTTTATTATTGATGGTTATGCTAGTGCTGGAAATATATTATCAGGAAAACTGCTAGGAGGAAAAGAATATAAAAACCTTATACTATTAAGTAATAAATTAATAAAATATGGCATCGTTGTAGGTATTATCATTGCTGTAATAGGTGCTCTTTTATACTATCCTTTAGGAACTATTTTTACAAAAGAACCTGAAGTATTAAAAGCTTTTTACAACATATTTTGGTTAGTACTACTCATGCAACCCTTTTGTGCATTAGCCTTTATTTTTGATGGTATTTTTAAAGGATTAGGTAAAATGAAAACCCTAAGAAACGTGCTTCTCTTTGCTACCTTTATTGTTTTTGTACCAATACTTTTTTGGCTAGATGCTTTACACTATAAACTATACGCTATTTTTATTGCTTTCACACTTTGGATTATAGCTAGAGGCATACCTTTAATCATAATATTTAGAAAAGAATTTTTACCCCTTTCACAAAAGATGTAACTTTGGCTAAATTTCAAGAAAATAACATATGCTACTTTCCCTTTTACAAGATGTAAGTATAGAAGAAAAAATAAAACAAGCTCCTAACAGCGCCTATGAAATTGGTGTTTTTATTGGCTCTATGCTTCCTTTTATAATTCTGGTTGCACTAGCATATTTTATATTTAAATACAATAAAAACAAAAAGCAATAAAATGGATATATTAAGTTTTTTAAGTGGTAATGGTTTATTTTTAATACTAGGTGTTGTTCTAATAATCATCTATTTTTATAACAGAAACAAACGCAGATAATTACCTTGTTTTTAACCAACCTGTAATACTAAAACGCTCAGTATGTACAGGTTTTACTTCGTGTTCTATAACCTGACTTTCAAAAATTACAACACGTCCAGGAAAAGGATAAATAACCTTCTCACTTTCCTGGCCATTTTTATCTAAATACAATACCAGTTCACCACCATTTTCTGGCAACCAATCCTCTTCGTTTAAATAACAAACAAAAGATAATTTACGTCTGTCATCATTTTGAAAAGTATCTATATGGCGTTTATAAAACGTATCTTTAGGGTATAACGCATAATGAAACTCCTTATGTAAAATCCCCAAAAAACACGTTTTGTTTAAATAGTGAATTAAACTATTTATCTTATTAAAAAACAACATTTCATAAACATTAGCTTTACTTTCATCCATCCATAAAATAACATCCCCACGTATTGCTTTTTCTATGGTTTCGTTAACACGATTACCAATAGCAGCCTTTTTAAATGCATCTTCAGCATGTTTTTCAAGTAAAGATTGTCTTAAAATTAAAACTTCTTCGGCTGTAAAAAAGTCCTCAACAACACTATATTTATTTGCTAAAATATCAGCAATAACCCTTTCATACAAAGGGTTTTCAACAAACTCAAGCGCTTCAAAAATCTGACTCATAATTCTATTTGCTTCCTTTTTAATTTTAACAAAAGCGCGCAAATGTAATCTAAAAAGCGATTGCTTTTACAAAATGAATATCTTTGCAGTGAAATGCACAATACAATGAGTAATATTAGAATTACAAAACAGTTCTCTTTTGAGACAGGACACGCCCTTTATGGTTACGATGGTAAATGTAAAAACGTACATGGCCATAGCTACAGATTATTTGTAACCGTTATAGGAAAACCCATTACAGACCCGACAAATGTTAAGTACGGAATGGTTATAGATTTTGGCGATTTAAAAAAAATAGTAAAAGAAGATATTGTTGAAGTCTTTGATCACGCAACCGTTTTTAATAAAAACACCCCACATGTTGAACTAGCAAAAGAATTATCTGCAAGAGACCACAATGTATTATTGGTAGACTACCAACCAACTAGCGAAATGATGGTGATTGACTTTGCTGCTAAAATAAAAAGACGTTTACCAGATAACATAAAATTACATTCGCTAAAACTTTCAGAAACCACAAGCTCTTATGCAGAGTGGTACGCTAGTGATAACGCCTAGTTAAAAAAATTAATGGCGTTACCTAAAGGTCAGGCTATCGCAAGTCGCTATCACAGATGAGCTCCAACAATTGCTCCATCCTTAACGCATAAAAGTTAACTAACAAACATTTTTTATATTTACAGTATGCAAATTCCAAAAGGAAAAAAAATATACTTCGCAAGCGATAATCATTTGGGTGCTCCTACAAAAGAAGCCTCTCTTCCTCGCGAAAAAAAATTTGTAGCTTGGCTTGACCATGTTAAACAAGATGCTGCAGCTATTTTTCTTTTAGGTGATCTGTTTGATTTCTGGGTAGAATACAAGCACGTAGTACCAAAAGGATTTACAAGAACCCTTGGTAAACTTGCCGAAATAGCAGACTCAGGAATACCAATATACTATTTTGTTGGTAATCATGATTTATGGATGAGTGGCTATTTTGAAGAAGAATTAAATATACCTGTATACCACAAACCAAAGGAATTTACCTTTAACAATAAAACCTTTTTTATAGGTCATGGAGACGGTTTAGGTCCACATGATAAAGGCTATAAACGCATGAAAAAAGTGTTTACCAACCCTTTATGCCAATGGCTATTTAAACAGGTTTTACATCCTGATTTTGCTATGCGCATTGGGCAATATATGTCTGTAAAAAACAAACTTATTTCTGGAGATGAGGATGCCAAGTTTTTAGGTAATGATAAGGAGTGGCTAGTACAATATTGCAAACGCAAATTACAAGACAAACACAGAGATTATTTTGTATTTGGCCACAGACACCTTCCTTTAGATATAGATTTACAAAACAAGTCTAAATACATCAATCTTGGGGATTGGATACAATATTACACCTATGGTGTTTTTGACGGAGAAACCATGACTTTAAAAACTTTTAAACCATAAACCTTGCTGATCACTGCTTTTATTTTTATGCTTTTAGGCGCATTAATTAAATATGGCAAATGCTATTTTTTAATTGCAGGCTACAATACCATGAGTAAAGAAGAAAAAGAAAAGTACAACATTGCCGCTTTAGCAACACTTTTTAAAAATGTAATGTTTGGCATGGCTTTATTAATAATTATTGGTTATTTCGCTTCTAAATGGTTTCATAATGCCAACCTAGAAAACATCTTTTTGTTTATTTCTATTTTAACAGGAATTCCCTATTTACTAATAACATCGAATTCTAAAAAATATAAAAAATAAAAGATATAATCTGGCAGATTATATTCTTATAACCCTTAGCTTCTCTCACTTGCTAACTTAACCTTTACAGAAGCATAGGTAGAAACCATATAAGGCACAGAAAAAGTAATAAAAAACTTCAAAAGATTTAAATGCTTAAAATCTAATGCAATTAACTTTTCTCCTTGATTTATCAAATTCAAAATTAAACCTACAACTATAGCTACTTTTAATGAAGATATAACAATTTCTCTTTCTGAAGCTATTTTTACTACCTTATTCACTTTACGTACCATCAAGCAAAGATAAACTAGTTATATTTTTATATATAGTACAGATGTAAAAAATTATTCTTCTCTTTCATGGGCTTCTAAATCTTTGGTTAAATCTAATTTTCTAAAGGTAGGCGAAACAATTCCTGTGGTTAGCACTGTAATTAAAGTCATGGTACCTCCAAAAACAACAGCAGTTACTGTACCCATTAATTTTGCAGTTACACCACTTTCAAAAGCACCAAGTTCATTACTAGAACCAACAAACATAGAGTTTACCGAAGATACACGACCACGCATATTATCTGGTGTTTTAATTTGTAAAATAGTTTGACGTATTACCATAGAAACCCCATCGGTAACACCACTAAAAAATAAGGCAACAACACTTACCCAGAAAATAGAAGAAAGGCCAAAAACAATAATACACACACCAAAACCAAAGATTGCTGCAAGTAATTTCATTCCTGCGTTTTTACTAATAGGTATATATGCAGTGACTAACATGGTTAAAAAAGCACCAACAGCAGGAGCTGCTCGTAATACACCAAAACCTTCACTACCTACTTTTAAAATATCTTGTGCAAAAACAGGTAAAAGTGCAATGGCTCCTCCAAAAAGCACAGCTACCATATCTAAGGTTAGCGCTCCAAGAATTGCTTTTGTTTTAAACACAAAGTGCAAACCTTCTTTTAAACTTTGCATAACAGGCTCTCCTATTTTAGGATTTAAAATGGGTTTCTTTTTTATTTGAAACAACACAATTAAAGACAGCATTACCAAACCAAAAACAACACATAAAGACCAATGCACACCAATAGCACTTATTAATATTCCTGCGGTTGCAGGACCTAAAACACTTGCCATCTGCCAAGTAGAGCTGCTCCAAGTTGCAGCATTTGGGTATACTTTTTTGGGTACAATTAAAGCTATTAATGAAAAGATAGTAGGACCAAAAAACGAACGTAAAAAACCACCAAAAAATACCAAAGCATAAATAGAATATAAAATGGTTTTTGTGGTCCAATCTTGTACTATTCTTGGCCAGGTAAGTAAAAACAAACCTAAGCTTATTAAAGAAAATAAAGCAATACAGGTAGCTAAAAGGTTTCGTTTTTCACGTTGATCTACAATATGTCCTGCAAATAGTGCCATTGATAATGCCGGAATAATTTCCATTAAACCAATTACACCTAATGATAAAGGGTCTTTGGTAATACTATACACTTGCCACTCAATAACAATAAATTGCATAGACCAACCAAAAACTAATGCAAAACGAAGCAATAAAAATGTATTAAATTCTTTATACCGAAGTGCAGCGTATGGATCTTTTTTTTTCATAAAATTATGCTTTAATGTCTCTCAACTTCAATTGTAAAGACACATTACCTTGCCAATGATTCTCGTCTACAGAATACACGGCTTTAAATAATTTTCTTTCTGTAATAAGGTTTAGTTTGTCTCCTAAACCAAAGCCAATACAAACAATTTTATCTGCCTGTGGTTGTGTTACGGTAATTCGTAAATGTTTATCGTCTTCGCCTACACATTTTCCGTAACCTGTATCTTGTAAATCTTCGGTCATAAAAATAGGTGTCATATTCCCTGGACCAAAAGGGCCAAATTGACGCATAATGCGCATTAATTTAGCATCTACTTCATGCAGAGCAATCTGTTGATCTATTTTAATTTCTGGCGTCAATAAATTCTTATTTATGGTTTGCGAAACAGCATCTTCAAAAGCCTGTTTAAAAGCTTCGTAGTTTTCTTCTTTTAATGTTAAACCTGCGGCATATTTATGCCCTCCAAACTGTTCAATATGTTCTGCGCAAGCCTCCAAGGCATTGTACACATCAAAACCAGAAACCGAACGTGCAGAAGCAGCAAGCTTATCGCCACTTTTGGTAAACACCAAAGTGGGCCTGTAATAGGTTTCAATAAGCCTTGAAGCCACAATACCAATAACCCCTTTATGCCAATCTTCTTGATACACAACAGTGGTAAAACCTTCTTGTTCTTTTCGCTCTTCAATTTGTTGTAAGGCTTCTTCAGTAATACGTTTGTCTGTTTCTCTTCTATCGCTATTAAATGCTTCTATTTCGGCAGCGTATTTTTCAGCTAAAGAAAAATCCATTTCGGTTAATAAGGTTACTGCATAATTACCATGCTTCATTCTTCCTGCTGCATTAATTCTAGGCGCAACTGTAAAAACAACATCTGTAATAGTAAGCTCTGTTTTTTTAACTTGGTTGATAATAGCTTGAATTCCTGGTCGTGGATTGGCATTAATTACCTGCATACCAAAATAAGCAAGCACTCTATTTTCACCAGTTATAGGTACAATATCTGCACCAATTGCAGTTGCAACCAAGTCTAGGTATTCGGTTAAATCTTCAACCGTTTTATTTTGTTTAGAAGCTAAGGCTTGAATGAGTTTAAAGCCAACGCCACAACCACAAAGCTCCTTGTAAGGATACTTACAATCTTCTCTTTTGGGGTCTAAAACAGCAATAGCTTCGGGTAAATTTTCTCCTGGTCTGTGGTGATCACAAATAATAAAATCTACCCCTTTTTCTTTTGCATACGCCACTTTATCAATAGCTTTTACTCCACAATCTAAGGCTATAATTAGCGTAAAATCATTATCTTCTGCAAAATCAATTCCTTTATAAGAAACACCATAACCTTCTTCATAACGATCCGGTATATAGGTAGCTACATTAGCTGTTCTTGTTTTTAAATATTGAGACATTAGTGCAACAGAAGAAGTACCATCTACATCATAATCGCCAAAAACTAATATGTTTTCATTTTGTGCAAATGCTTTTTCAATTCTAGCAACCGCTTTATCCATATCCTGCATTAAGAATGGGTCATGCAAATCACTTAAACTTGGCCTAAAAAACGTTTTAGCTTCTTCATAGGTTTCTATTCCTCTTTGCAATAGTAATGTTGCCACAACATCATTTACTTGAAGTGCTTTTTTTAAGGCATTTAATTTATGGGTATCTGGTTTTGGTTTAAGTGTCCAACGCATTTTTGTTACTTAAATGGATTCTTTATTTTTTTAAAACTAGTGAAGCACCTTAAAAAAGATGCTTCAAGAAGAATAAATATAAAAAATATTATTTGTTATGGTAGTGAATAGAGGTTTTTACGTTTGCAAACTTGCGAAACATCTCCATAACGCCACAGTATTTTTCTACAGATAAATCTACCGCTTTTTTAATTTTTGACTCGTTTAAATCTTTACCAGTAAAATGATATTCTACCGTTACCGTGTGGTAATATTTTGGGTGTTCCTCGGTTAACTCTCCTTCCACAGTCATATAGAAACCTTCTACTGTAGCTTTCATTTTATCTAAAACGGAAACTACATCTAAGCCAGAACATCCTGCTAACGAAGATAGCATCATGGCTTTTGGTGCCATTCCAGAATTGGTACCTCCAAATTCTTCTGAGGCGTCCATCATGATGGAGTCCCATCTAGGGTTATCAGATTCAAAAACCATATTCCCTTTCCAATTGGCTGTAATTTTATCAGACATATTATAATATTTTTTTGTTTATTGTGTAATAAGATTATTTTTTTATGACAAAACGCACAGCTCTAAACTAATTTTAAGCCCCTTAAAATACGAAGGTAAAATGCGCATTGTTATTTCAAAAATACCACTAAAAAAAAGATTATGCCATTAGTTACACCATTATCTGCAGACTACGATTTAGAAACCAAAGCCTTAGCAGAATTTTTTAACGAAACATTAGGTTTCTGCCCAAACTCTGTACTTACCATGCAACGTCGTCCTGCTATTAGTAAAGCTTTTATACAATTAAATAAAGCGGTTATGGCTAATGAAGGCAAGGTAACCTCAGCCTTAAAACGCATGATTGCTTGGGTTTCAAGCAACGCAACAGGTTGTAGATATTGCCAAGCACATGCTATTCGTGCTGCAGAGCGTTATGGAGCAGAACAAGAACAATTAAATAATATTTGGGAATACAGAACACATCCTGCTTTTAACGAGGCCGAACGTGCTGCTCTAGATTTTAGTTTAGCTGCTAGCCAAGTACCAAATGCCGTAGATGCAACCATACAAAAGCGTTTACACGAGCATTGGGATGAAGGCGAAATTGTTGAAATGTTAGGCGTTATCTCCTTGTTTGGCTATTTAAACCGTTGGAATGATAGTATGGGAACCACTTTAGAAGAGGATGCTATTGAAAGCGGAAACCAATTTTTAGGAAAACACGGATTTGAAGTTGGGAAACATGTTTAAAATAGTTTGCAGTAGGCAATACCAGTTTTCAGTTTGCTTACTCTTAGTCTTAGTCCTAATTATATATAAACCTTGCTAGAGATAGTGAGGTTTTATTTTATAAAATCTTTTGAACTTCTTTCTGCAACTCCGGAACAACATCCTCCTCAAACCAAGGATTTTTACCTTTCCAAAATCTATTATTTGGCGAAGGATGCGGAATAGGAAAATACTCAGGTAAATACTCTTTATAATTGGCAACCGTTTCGGTTAGTGTTCTTTTAGCGTCTTCTTGTAAATAATATTTTTGAGCGTATAGACCAATTAATAGCACCAATGCTATGTTAGGCATTTCTTGCAAAAGAGCTTCATGCCATTGTGGTGCACATTCTTTTCTTGGTGGTAAGTCTCCTGTTTTTCCTTTTCCTGGATAGCAAAAACCCATAGGCATTACTGCAAATTTGGTTTCATCATAAAAATCTTCATCACTAACGCCCAACCATTTACGGAGTTGTCTTCCGCTAGGATCATTCCACGGAATTCCCGTTTTATGCACACTCGTTCCTGGCGCTTGTCCGATAATTATTATTTTGGCTGCTGGATTTGCTGTAACTACTGGTCGTGGACCAAGTGGTAAATGTGCTTTACAGATATCACATTGTCTTATCTTGTACAGTAAATCTTCCATAGGATAAGAAATGAACCTTTACTTTTTTGTTAAAGGAGAGCCTTCAAAAACCAAGCCTTCAAAACCTGTTTTTATAAAATTTCTGATGTTTTGGTGTCCTTCACCATTAGGATCATTTAAGACCTCATCAAAATAAAATGAACCAAAACAAGCTAAAGCTTCTTCTTTAGATAAACCTTCTGCTTGTGCAAATGCAAACAGTTTACAGGAACCAGAATTTTGTCCTTCTCCGTTTTCTAAAACACCGTTTTTAAATGCTTTTGGGGTGAATTCATAATTCGCTTCAATAACTTCCATGGTTTCTGAAAAAGCAATGTTTTTTGGTGTTGTTTTTAATTTGGTTTTAAAAGTAGTAATGTTCATTTTAGTATGTTTAGATGCTAAGTAGCAAAACAATAATTTTATTTTTTGGTGTTTCCTGCAACCACAACAACAATCTCTCCTTTTGGTGGTTTATTGGTATAGTGTTCCAGCACTTCTTTTGCTGTTCCTCTTACAGTTTCTTCGTATAGCTTTGTGAGCTCTCTTGAAACAGAAACCTGTCTGTCTTCTCCAAAATACTCGCAAAAATGACTAAGTGTTTTTATAAGTTTGTGCGGACTTTCATAAAAAATCATGGTTCTTGTTTCTTCAGCAAGAAGTAACAATCTGGTTTGACGGCCTTTTTTAACCGGAAGAAATCCCTCAAACACAAACTTATCATTTGGCAACCCACTATTTACTAATGCAGGCACAAATGCGGTTGCTCCAGGCAAACAGTCTACTTCAATACCATTTTCTACACAAGCTCTGGTTAATAAAAAACCAGGATCTGAAATTGCAGGAGTTCCTGCATCACTAATTAAAGCAATAGTGGTTCCTGCCTTTAACTTTTGTATTAATGCTTCTACCGTTTTATGCTCATTATGCATGTGATGGCTTTGCATTGGTGTACCAATTTCAAAATGTTTTAAAAGCTTTCCTGAGGTTCTGGTGTCTTCTGCTAAAATTAAATCAGCATCTTTTAAAACTTCAACAGCTCTAAAGGTTATGTCTTTTAAGTTTCCTATTGGTGTTGGTACAATATATAGTTTCATTCTGTTTTTATTTCTATTCAAATTTACAATCTTTTATAGTAATTGTACGCAACCTTTTTTATATTTTGGCATCTACCATAAAACAGACTATGAAAGTTAAAACTCCTTTTTTTTTATTTTTATTCTTTCATTTTATAACGAGTTATTCGCAAACAACAGATGTTTCTATTGCTGTTGTAGCACAAGATTTATCTGGAAATGACATTTCACAAATACCTATTTTTGAGCAATTTCAATACCTTGTAACTATTAGTAATTCTGGTAATTCTGTTTCTAACGTATCCTTTTCTCAAACCATAAATACCAATGCTACTATTGTGTCTTACATTAGCCAAAACCCAATTGGTGGCACTACACTTATTACTAATTTTAGTCAAAATGCAAATGTAATTACAGGTACTATTACAAGCTTACCTGCAGCTTCTAGCATTGAGGTAAAAGTGATTGTTCGCGCTCCCGAAATTATTGGAGGAATTGCTACCAACGCCAATGTTACTCCTCCTACAAATAGTACAGACACCAATACTGGTAACAATACTTCTATAATTTCTATAGATGTTACAGATGTGCCCATAGATTTTACAATTACACAAACGCAAATTTCACCACCAGAAGGCACAGCCATTAGTACCTGGAATGATACAGTAACTTATGAATTTACCATTACTAATCATAGTAGTATAGCTTATCCATTAAACGGCTTCACCACCTTTTTATCCCTAAACACACCGCAAAGTTATGGTAAACCTTTTGCGCAATTACTTTCTGTAAATTGTATTAATGCTACTGGTGGCACTAATTGTATAGATACTGTAAACATAACACCAACTCCTGTAATCATTAACTCAAGTGCAGAAGTAACTATATTTGATTTTGAAGAAAGCCATGAATATTCTGCAGGCGGATCTTTAACTTTTGAGATGGTTTATCAATATTTAGAGCCTGAATGTGCAGAAATAATAGATACAATAAATGTTACTAGTTCTGGTGAAATTTCTCTAATGCACAGCAATCTATCTGCTAATAGTTCTAACACCATAACTACTAATTTAGTAGAAGCACAATTATGTCAAGAAACAGATGTTTGCATAGAAACAGTACAAATAAACCCTTTACCTGTTAATACAGAAATTGCATGGAATGAACCCATTACTTTTGAAACTACTATTTGCAATAACGGACCATTAGATGCAGATGTTTTAGTGAGTTTTAGAAACCAATCTAATAATGCATTTTGGAATATTATTTCTATAACTTGTGAGCAAAACAGCACTACAATACCTTGTAGCAGTCTATCTTTTGCAGATGCAGATCAATATTGGGTTAGCAACCTATTTAATATGCCTGTAGGAGAAATAGTAACCATTAAAACAGTTATTGTTTTTTTAGAACCTGAATGTATTATTGGTAGTCTAGATGGTATTATAAGAACTGCTATAAATATTGAATCTGATGAAGTTACAGATAGTGATTTTTCTAACAATACAGATTTTGACTATATAAACCTACCAACTGCAGAGGAATGCGATTCTTCAGATATTGAAGTAACAAAAACACAAATAAATCCTGTTTTACCAGAAGGAGAAACTAGCGATAACACCACAAGTTGGGGAAGTATTACTTATGAAGTTACGGTTTCTAATTTAAGTGAAAATGCTACTATTTTTGAGCTAATAGACTATATACCTACAGGATATTCTTCTACTATTTCTGCCTCTTTAGAATCTGTAACCTGTGTTGCTACTACAGGAACCGCAAGTTGCTTTCCTATTGAAAACGCCAATATTGGCTTAGAATTAGATGGTATTTATGATGATGATGAAAATAATCCAGACCTATTTTGGCAAATTTTACCTGAAGAAAACAGACAGCTACCTGCTTTAAGCTCTATAACTTTTCATGTTATTGTAAACTGGTTTCCTGTTTGTTCTGCAATGAGTATTCCTGCTACTAATTTAGTGCAAGTAGATGCTTTAGCTCCTTATGCAGATTTTAATCAAACAAACAATAACGCTAGTACTACAACTTATTTTGCACCATGTATAGATTTAATAGTTCAAACTTTTCCAGAATTTCCTGTAGTAACCGTAAACCAACCTTTTCATTGGATAGTAGATATCACTAACAGCACCATGAGTTCTAGTGCTGTAGAAGTTGCTTTTGAAAATGAATTAGATGCCATATTTAATATAGTTGGTACACCAACATGTGTAGTAACTTCTGGTACTGCTGGCTGTATAACATCTTTCTCTATTACAGGAAATCATATTTCTGCAATTATACCAAGTATGGAAGCTGGTGCTACAGTCCGTATTTTTATTCCTGTTGAAGCACCAGCTTTTGGTGGTGCCTTTATTAATACTTCTGAAGCCATACCAAGTGCTATAAATAATGAAGAACTAACACCCGAAACCAATATTTCTATAAGTAGTGTTCAAGTATTGGCACCAACGCTTGAAAAAATATTTAATCCAGAAGAAATTTTTGAAGGAGAAGAAAGCATATTATCCTTTACTGTTTTTAATTTACCATCTAATACAGCACAAACTAATATAAACTTTACAGATAATTTACCAACAACTATTAGTATTGCTGGTGATGCCTATTGGAGTACAGATAATGGTTGTACAGCAACTTTTGTTGGAGAAATAGGAGACACTGCTTTTCAAGTAACCAACCTTACTTTTCCTGAAGGTGTAGCAAGTTGTACTTTTTCTATTCCTGTAACTTCTAACACTGCTGGCAACTATACCAATAACAACAGTAACGTTAGTAACCAAAATAATATTGACACCTCAAACACCAATGCAATGCTTACGGTTTTAGCAGGATCTAGTACAAATACAACAGAAAATTGTTTAGAAATTCCGCAAGGATTTTCGCCTAATAACGATGGTACTAATGATGTTTTTAGCATTACTTGTATAGAAGAATACCCTAATGCCAAACTACAAATTTACAACAGGCATGGTGCCCTTGTATATAAAAATAATAATTACCTAAACTCTTGGGATGGCAGACCAAACCATGGTGTTTTGCATAATGACGCAAAACGCTTACCTGTTGGTACATACTTTTATGTTTTAGAACATAAAGATTTACCCAAACAAAAAATTGGTTGGGTATACTTAAATTATTAAATAATTATTGGTATTTACTTTCAATAATTTCCATAAAACGCACTTCTATTTCTTCATTATCTGCCCAATTGTTATAATCTGGTTTTACAATATTTTGAATAAAATTTTGTGCCTCAGTAAAAGACTCCAACGTATTTATTTGTGATATTACACGTTCATAATCTTCATTTTTACCATCAAACAACTTTTTTATAAAAGCTATTTTATCATTTAAGCCAATATTTAAAGCGCCATTTTTAAGCTTTTCATTTAACGATTTTTTTTCGTTTGTATTCGTTACTTTTTCAAAAACTGGCATTTCTGTAAAGTCTGCGGTAATTTCTTCTAGGTCGTTTTTATGGTATTGGGTTTTTGGTATTATGGTTTCTAAAAAATCATCTACATGCTGCGTTTCTTCTGGCATTTGTGCAACTATATCTTTAATTTTTTCAGTAGCATGCTCCATGATTGCTTCGTTTTCATTTTCATCCATATCAACATAAATCTTGTCTTCAATCTCTATGTTATCACTCACTTTATTATTAAAAGCAGTATCAAGCATTCCAAAAAAAGAAGAGTCATTTCCTATAGTAGGGAAGCTTTCTTCAAAGTTTTCTTGTGCAAATTTTAAAACCGTTAATTTTTCATAAAGTGCTGCAACCTCAGCATGCATTTTATTAACATCTTCTTTCCCTTTTAGCTTTAAAATTTTATGAGCAATACTCATTAATTCAGATTCTAGCTTCCTCTTCATAACTTTTAAAATTTAATCTAATTTATACTTTTGATTTTTAATAAATTTGCGTCACCTTTATACATTACGAAAAAAGGTTTTGTTTAATGAACTAAATAAAACTAATATTATTGGATAAAAATTGCCTTTTTGCATCTGTTTTTTGTCTTTTTCTCTTTACACAGCTTTGCTTTGTAACCCTAAAAAGCCCTTAATTTGCTACAAAACACCTGATTTTTAACACAATAAAAAAGTTTAAAAAAGTTCCATGTTAAAATTACGAAATGTTTCTTGAAAATACAGTAAATCATAAAGAACAATTTGGGTGGATTGAGGTAATTTGCGGATCTATGTTCTCTGGTAAAACAGAAGAATTAATTCGCAGACTCAAACGAGCACAATTTGCAAGGCAAAAAGTAGAAATATTTAAACCTGCAATAGATGTACGTTATGATGAAGAAATGGTAGTATCTCATGATGCTAATGAAATTCGCTCAACACCTGTTCCTGCAGCTGCTAATATTCCTATTTTAGCAGACGGCTGCGATGTAGTTGGTATTGACGAAGCACAATTTTTTGATGATGAAATAGTACGCGTTTGTAACGATTTGGCCAACAAAGGCATTCGTGTAATTGTTGCAGGACTAGATATGGACTTTAAAGGAAATCCTTTTGGGCCAATGCCAAACCTTATGGCTACTGCAGAATATGTTACTAAAGTACATGCAGTATGTACAAGAACTGGTAATTTGGCACAATATAGTTTTAGAAAATCACAGAATGACAATCTTGTTTTACTTGGTGAAACAGAAGAGTACGAACCCTTAAGTCGTGCCGCATATTACAAAGCCACCATGCGTGAAAAAATAAGAGCGATGAAAGTAAAAGGTGCAGAAGATATTTCTTCAAAACAAAATAAACCCAATGTCTAAAACTCAAGAAACAACACTTGAAATAGATTTAAAAGCGCTTACACACAATTATAAACACCTTAAATCTAGACTGCAACCCAAAACAAAGTTTTTAGCGGTTGTTAAAGCATTTGCTTATGGTAGTGATGCTTCAGAAATTGCAAAACACCTGCAACATTTAGAGGTAGACTATTTTGCTGTTGCGTATATTAATGAAGGGATTGCACTAAGAGATGCAGGAATTACAAAACCTATTCTAGTACTGCATCCAGTACCAGTAAATTTTAAAACATTAATAGAACGCTGCTTAGAACCAAGCATTTATAGTCTAAAAATATTAAAAGAGTTTATAGCTATTGCTACTAAAGAAAAACAACAAAACTACCCTATTCATATAAAATTTAATACAGGATTAAATAGATTAGGCTTTAATGCTAAAGAAGTAGATGCAATTATCTCGTTATTAAAAAATAATACTGCTATTAAAGCTACCTCTATATTTTCGCATCTAGCAGCTAGTGAAGATTTAAATGAAAAGGAATTTTCTTTAAATCAGATAAATAAATTTAAAAATATTGCTAAAGTATTTTCTGAAAAAATAGGGTACCAACCCATACTTCATATGTGTAACACCTCTGGAATATTAAATTATCCTGAAGCACATTTTGATATGGTTAGAAGTGGTATTGGTTTATATGGCTTTGGTAATTCTGAAAAAGAGAACCTAAACTTTAAACCTATTTCTACACTAAAATCAATTATTTCACAAATTCACACTATAGATAAAGGTGAATCTTTAGGGTACAATAGAGCCTTTATAGCAACACAAACAACACAAACAGCAACCATACCTATTGGTCATGCCGATGGAATTGGCAGACAATATGGCAACGCTGTAGGTTTTGTTTATATAAATAGTAAAAAAGCACCTATTGTTGGTAATGTTTGTATGGATATGATTATGGTAGATGTTACAAATATTGACTGCAAAGAAGGAGATGAAGTAATTATTTTTGATGCAGAACATCAAACCGCTGAAAATTTAGCAAATACAACAAATTCTATTTCTTATGAGCTGCTCTGTTGTATATCTCAACGTATAAAAAGGTCGTTTTGTCGTTAAAATAGTTGTTTTCAATAATTAAATTCTTACTTTTTATTAAAATTTTAAGTAATTTGCTTTACAATTAACTAATAAAACAAAAGAACATGTTAAAAGAATTTAAAGATTTTATTATGACAGGAAATGTCATAGATTTAGCCGTAGCAGTTATACTTGCAGGAGCAGTAGGAATGGTAGTTAACGGTTTTGTTTCAGATATTATGATGCCAATTGTTGGTAATTTTGCAGGTGGTGTAGATTTTGCTGATTTAAAATACGTGCTTTCCCCTGCAACTGTAGGAGCTGATGGTGCAGTAACTAAACCAGAAAACGCTATCATGTATGGTAAATGGATAAACTCAATCATCAACTTAATTATTGTTGGATTTGTTTTATTCATGATTGTAAAAGCTTACAACAAAACAAAAACTCCTCCAGCTCCAGCTCCAGCAGCACCAAAAGGACCATCTCAAGAAGAATTACTTGCAGAAATTAGAGATTTATTAAAAAAGTAATTTATTAATTAAATCACTTTAATTACATAAAATTCAACCAATTAGCTTAAAAGCCTTATTTTATTTAAAATAAGGCTTTTTTTATGCTTTATTTTTAACAAAAAAAAAGGTTATGTAGTAATGGTTTGCATGTTTAAATGCTATAATTTTGTAGACTAAATTTTATAAAAAATGAAAGTAGCTGTAGTTGGTGCCACTGGAATGGTTGGCGAAGTTATGAGACAAGTACTTGTAGAACGTAATTTTCCTGTAACAGAGTTTATTCCTGTTGCTTCAGAAAGATCTGTAGGTAAAGAAATTGAATTCAATAATAAAACATTTAAGGTAGTAGGTTTACAAACAGCTGTAGACATGAAACCAGATATTGCAATATTTTCTGCAGGAGGAAGTACTTCTTTAGAGTGGGCTCCTAAATTTGCAGAAGTAGGAACAGTAGTTATAGATAATTCTTCGGCATGGAGAATGGATCCTACCAAAAAACTTGTAGTTCCAGAAATTAATGCAAAAGAACTTACTAAAGAAGATAAAATTATAGCAAACCCTAATTGTTCTACTATACAATTAGTTTTAGCATTATCTCCGCTTCATGAAAAATATAAAATGAAACGCGTGGTTATTTCCACTTATCAATCTGTTTCTGGTACAGGAGTTAAAGCTGTTCAACAATTAGAAAACGAAATCAAAGGAATAGAAGGTGAAATGGCCTATCCTTACCCAATTAGCAGAAACGCTTTACCTCATTGTGATGTTTTTGAAGAAAACGGATACACTAAAGAGGAAATGAAACTTGCTAGAGAACCTCAAAAAATATTTAATGACAAAACATTTTCTGTAACTGCAACTGCTGTTAGAATACCAACAGCTGGAGGTCACTCTGAATCTGTAAATGTAGAGTTTGAAAACGATTTTGATTTAAAAGACGTTAGACAACTATTAAGCGAAACCTCTGGTGTTGTTGTTCAAGATAATACTGCAAAAAACGAATATCCAATGCCTATTTTAGCAAATGGTAAAGACGAAGTTTTTGTGGGAAGAATTAGAAGAGATGAAACACAACCAAATACATTAAACATGTGGATTGTTGCAGATAATTTAAGAAAAGGAGCTGCAACCAATGCTGTGCAAATTGCAGAATATTTAGTAAACAACCAATTGGTTTAAATATTTCAACTTATTTTAACACTTAAATTGCTGTAACACAACTATTTTTACAGTTAATTTATAAAAAATCATTACCTTATTAGCCTTATATTTTGATATATGGTTAATAAGGTTTTTTATATTGTCTCTTCTTTTTTTCTGTGCACACTATTTATTTCTTGTAACACAGATGACAACTATGTAGCAAATGAAACAACAGAAACTTCACCTGTAGTTTTTGATATTACGCAAGTTCCTTATGCCACGCTTTCCGAATACCATTTTTTTGAAGGGGATCTAAAAAATCTAAACCCTGTTTATGGCGTATTACCTTACGATTTAAGTGCTGCGCTTTTTTCAGATTACGCAAAAAAGAAACGCTTTATCTGGATGCCTCAAAATGTAAAAGCCAATTACAATGGCGAGCACCAAATACTTCAATTTCCCATTGGCACTATCTTAATTAAAAACTTTTATTACAATAATGTACTACCTAATAATGAAACAAAACAAATAGAAACCAGACTAATGATTCATAAAGCGGAAGGTTGGATTTTTGCAAATTATATTTGGAATGATACACAAACCGAAGCTTATTTTGATCTTGCGGGAAGTGTTGTTAATTTAAACTGGAACGAAGCAACAGAAACAAAACAAGTAGCCTATAGAATTCCTAGTGAATCCCAATGTCATACTTGCCATAAATCTGGAGACACCTCCATACCTATTGGGCCTAAACCAAGAAATTTAAATATTTCTATAAATTATGGAACCGAATCTATAAACCAATTACAAAAATGGGTGAATTTTGGTTATTTAAATGAAAACCCTTCCAATATAGAAACACTTCCTAACTGGCAAGACCAATCCCTTTCTCTTAATGCAAGAGCTAGAGCATACTTAGATATTAATTGTGCACATTGCCATTCTGAAGAAGCTCATTGTGCTTATAGACCTGTTCGCTTTAATTTTGATGCTACCTCAAACCCAGAAAACTTAGGAGTATGTGTGGTTCCTGACACAGACCTTGGCGTAGGATTAACACATATTGTAGAACCACAAAACACCAGAAATTCTGTACTATTTTACAGAATAAACGAAACAGAAGAATCTATTAGAATGCCGCTTTTAGGCAGAACTCTAAAACATGTTGAAGGCATACAACTAATAGAAGCTTGGATAAACTCCTTAACAATACAGTGCAACTAAAACCAAAAAAAAATGAAAAAAATTACACTTTTACTTTCTCTACTATTATGTAGTTACTATACTACAGGGCAAGTACTAAATCAAGATGCAAATTGGCCTAATACTAGTTGGGACTTAGATGGGTCTTATGAAACAGATGCAACTATTTTTACTGGAAACCCAACGGTAACAGGAGGTGCCTCAAGTTTTTCTTTTGATGAAGATGAAGCAGGTGGTTCTTCTATTAATAATATAGGCATACAGTCTCCTACTATTAATTTAACCAATGCTTTTAATGCTGGTGAAAACTCTTTAGTTGTAACTTCTACTTACGTACTTAATGTATACCAAAATGAATCTTTAAACCTTCAATATTGGGATGCAGATGCCAGCTCTTGGGTAAATTGGGGACCAACATATACTACCACTACACCCAACGCACCTAATGTAGATTTTTGTAATGGCACTAGAGCTATATTTAATAGTGGTGAGTTAGCTATTGCTAGTTTCTCTAGCAACCAATTACAAAATTTTAGATATCGCATTTACTATAATGATAACGGTTCTTATGGTTGGGGAATTTGTTTTGACTCTCCAAACATACAATCCATCGCTCCTCCTAACTGCCCTAACATTACAGATATAAATATTTGTAATCTAACCCATGATTCTGCAGATATTTATTGGTCTCCAGGAAGTAATGAAGTTTCATGGCAAATTGCAGTACAAGCACAAGGCTCTGGAGCACCAACTTCTGGTTCATCTACAAGCACAAACAGCTATATGGTTTCAGGATTATCTGCAAATTCTAACTACGATATTTATATTAGAACACAATGCCTTGACGGAAGCGGTTTTAGTTCCTGGGTAATGTTATCTTTTACAACAAACAGCACACCTCCTGCATCTGGTGTATTTGCGTTTACTCAAAACAATAGAATATCCATGAACGGAACAAGTTATGCTGTAGTAGATATGAATAATGATGGATTAGACGACATGATTGCAGCTACAGCAACAAACCTTATAATTACATACCAATCTATAAATGGTTGCTTTAATGAAACTGTTTATGACGCTTTAGCAAACTATGGTCCTGGATGGAGCATTGCCGCTGGAGATTTAGATGGTAATGGGTACAATGATTTATTATATGCTGCAAGTAGTGGTGTATCCTTTATGTTAGCCAATGCTGATGGTACTGCATATTCACAAACCTATAATACTTCTGATTACGTTTTTTCTCAACGTTCTAATTTTATTGATATTAATAATGATGGAGATTTAGATGCTTTTGTTTGTCATGATGTAGAACCAAATGTATACTTTATTAATGATGGTACTGGCGGATTATCTTATTATCAAGGAGCTTCTACTAGTGTACCAAACGGTTTAGGGGTACATCCAAACGGTGGAAATTACGGAACCGTTTGGGTAGATTATGATAATGATGGCGATGCAGATATGTTTATTGCAAAATGTAGAGGTGGTAATGTTACCCATAAAATAAACGAGCTTTGGCGTAATGATGGTAATGGCGTATTTGTTAATGTTGCTGGTGATACAGGAGTAAACCTTGCAGATCCTGTACAAACTTGGTCTTCTGCTTGGGCAGATTTTGATAACGATGGCGATATGGATGCCTATATTGGAGCAAGTTCAAGTTCTGATGGTGGCCATAAGTACATGCTAAACAATGGTGACGGAACTTTTACGGATGCTACAGCTACTGCAAACATTGATAGTGCTCCTTACGGAATTGAAAATGCACCAGCAGATTTTAATAATGATGGTTACGTAGATATTTTATCAAACGGACAAATTTTACTTAATAATGGAGATAACTCTTTTACAGTTACAAGCAGTAATATGCCTCCTAGTGGAGCTATTGGTGACCTTAATAACGATGGTTTTTTAGATGTTTTTAAAGGAAGCTTATATCTAAACAATCCCAACGAAAATAATTGGATTAAAATAAGAACACAAGGAACCACGAGTAATACAAATGGTATAGGAGCAAGAATTGAAATAGTAACGCCTTCAGGAAATCAAATTAGAGATGTAAGAAGTGGTGAAGGTTTTGAATTTATGAGCACACTAAATGCACATTTTGGTATTGGTACAGACACAGAAATTACTAGCCTAACCATTACTTGGCCTTCTGGTATTGTAGATGTAATATTTAACCCAGCAATTAATGAAACCATTACAGCTATAGAAGGCGAAAACCCTTTAAGTATTGCTAACAATACACTTGAAGCAGATATAGCAATCTATCCTAACCCAACAAAAAATATGGTACATATCACTTCTTCTGTAGCCTTAAACCATGCTACGTTTAGCATTTATGATATTACCGGAAAACAAGTTTTAAATGCAAACCTAATTGCTAATACTATTGATGTTTCTAAATTAAGCACAGGAATATATGTATTAAAAATCATGGCAGACGGAAAACAAAAAACACAAAAATTAGTAAAACAATAAACCTTAAAAGTTTCTTAAAAGCTCTAATAGTCATTTATTAGAGCTTTTTTTATACTATTTTTATACCAATTAATTTTTTTAAAATGAAAAAGATAACACTTAGTTTAATTACACTAATAACTATAATGGCTTGTAAAGAAGAACAAAAACAAGTAGAAAGAAACATTTCTGTTAACTACCCTAAAACAAAAAAAGTAGACACAGCAACCAACTATTTTGGTGTAACTATTAAAGATCCTTTTAGATGGCTTGAAGATGACAGAAGCACGGAAACAGAAAACTGGGTAAAAAATCAAAACCAGGCTACCTTTAGTTATTTAGACAATATTCCTTATAGAAAAGAACTAAAAGAACGCCTTGAAAAACTATGGAATTATGAAAAAGTAGGAGCTCCTTTTAACCAAGGCGATTATACCTATTTTTATAAAAACGATGGCTTACAAAACCAATATGTAATTTATAGATATAAAAAAGGAAGCAATCCAGATACAGCAGAAGTTTTTCTAGATCCTAATAAATTTTCTGAAGATGGTACCACTTCTTTAGGTGGAACAAGTTTTACAAAAGACGGAAAAATATTAGCCTACGCTATTTCTGAAGGAGGTAGTGATTGGAGAAAGATTTTAATAATGAATACCGAAACCAAAGAAATTATGGAAGATACTTTGGTTGACATTAAATTTAGTGGCATGTCTTGGTATAAAAACGAAGGATTCTATTATTCTAGTTATGATAAACCTAAAGGAAGTGAACTTTCTGCAAAAACAGACCAACACAAAGTATACTACCATAAACTTGGCACACCTCAAAAAGAAGACCAACTTATTTTTGGTGGTACAGAAGCCCAAAAGCATAGATATATTTACGCAAACGTTACCGAAGACAACAAGTATTTGTTAATATCACCAAAGGTTTCTACCTCTGGAAACAAACTTTATATTAAAGATTTATCAAACCCAAATAATCCTTTAGTAACTATTTTAGACCATACAGAAAGTGACACTTACGTTATTGATAATGTAGACAGCAAATTGTATTTAGTAACAAACTTAAATGCTCCTAATCAAAAAATAGTAACTGTAGACGCAGCAAATCCTACTCCAGAAAACTGGGTAGATTTTATTCCAGAAACCGAGTATGTTTTAAGCCCTTCTAAAGGAGGTGGTTATTTCTTTACAGAATACATGGTAGACGCCATTTCAAAAATAAAACAATATGATTATGACGGAAAATTTATTAGAGATATAGAACTTCCAGGCGTTGGTAATGCTGGTGGCTTTGGCGGAAAAAAAGAAGAAAAAATAGATTACTATTCTTTTACCAATTACAATACTCCTTCTAGTATTTATAAATACGATATGGAAACTGGTACCTCTGAATTATACTGGAAACCAAACATCGATTTCAACCCAGAAGATTATACTAGTAAACAAGTATTTTACAACTCTAAAGATGGTACAAAAATACCAATGATAATCACCCACAAAAAAGGGGTAGAACTAAACGGAAAAAACCCAACCATACTTTATGGTTATGGAGGATTTAACATAAGTTTAAACCCTTCTTTTAGTATTGCAAATGCCGTTTGGATGGAGCAAGGCGGAATTTACGCTGTGCCTAATCTTCGTGGTGGTGGTGAATATGGTAAAAAATGGCATAAAGCAGGAACGCAATTACAAAAACAAAATGTGTTTGATGATTTTATTGCTGCTGCAGAATACTTAATAGCAAACAAATATACTTCTAGTGATTATTTAGCAATTAGAGGAGGCTCTAATGGAGGTTTACTTGTTGGTGCAACCATGACGCAACGTCCAGAATTAATGAAAGTAGCCTTACCAGCAGTTGGTGTTTTAGACATGTTACGCTACCACACATTTACCGCTGGAGCTGGTTGGGCTTATGACTACGGAACCGCAGAAGACAATAAAGAAGTGTTTGAATATCTTAAAGCATACTCGCCTGTACATAACGTAAAAGAAGGCGTGCAATATCCTGCAACCTTAGTAACTACAGGTGACCATGATGATCGTGTTGTTCCTGCACACAGTTTTAAGTTTGCTGCAGAGTTACAAGACAAACAAACGGGAAACAACCCAACACTTATACGTATTGAAACAGATGCAGGACATGGTGCAGGAACTCCTGTTAGCAAAACCATAGAGCAATATGCAGATATTTTTGGTTTTACACTTTACAATATGGGATTTGACGTACTACCAGAAAAAACAAAAGAATTTAAAGATTAAAAACACCACAATTACCTAGCCTGTTTAGTGAATAAAACCAAACAGGCTTTTTTTTACACGCTATTTCTTATTTAAAAAAAGCTTAAAATATTATTATCTTTTGGAAGTAACCATTTATTGCAATAGTTTTGCCTGCGAATATGAATAAAATAGTCTCTAAATATTTATCGTTAATCGTGCTCTTGCTTCTTTCAGGAGCCATAAATATGTATGCAAATACTTCGGTTGATGCAGACTATTCTTTAGTTAATATTCAAGAAACTAACGCTTCTTTTAGTAACAAACAAAGCAGCAACCTTCACTTTTCTATTCAACATAACAAAGACATTGAATTGTTTTTTGATTATACAGAAGCTGAAGAAACAGAAAATGAAGAATCTATTACTAGCAGTACAATTAACTCTTTACAAAGTTATATCTCTGCTTTTTCTCATGCACAACAACTAAATAATTTATCCTCTAAACTTCAAAAAGAGGTTAACAGTTTCAACTATATAGTTTGTCAACCCTCGACAAAACTTCACATTAGATTAGAAGTCTTTATAATCTGATATTCTTTCTTATAAACCAGTATTCCTATTGGTTTATTATTTATTTCAACCTTTTAATATAACACAAACAGCCAGTCTTGTGCCTTATTGGCATTGACTTGTTGTAATCACATTTTATTTTACAAATTTTAATTCAAATAAAAAATTATGAAAAAAACCTTCCTTTTCATAGGTTTATTCGCCTGTCTATTTCACACAAGTTGCGAAACTAAAAAAGAAGAAAAGAAAGAACATGTTGCTTTTCTTATTACCAATCCAATTAAAAAAGACACCACTATATCTAAAGATTATGTTAGTCAAATTCACTCTATTAAACATATAGAATTAAGAGCTCTAGAAAGAGGCTACTTACAACATATATCTGTAGACGAAGGACAACACGTTAAAAAGGGACAAACCATGTTCCAAATCATGCCAAATATTTATCAAGCCGAATTACAAAAAGCAAAAGCCGAAGCTAACACTGCCGAAATTGAACTAAAAAACACACAACTTTTAGCAGATGGTAATGTGGTTTCGCAAAATGAATTAGCTATGGCAAATGCTAATTTAGACAAAGCAAAAGCCGAAGTTACTTTAGCACAAACACATTTAGGTTTTACTAAAATTACAGCTCCTTTTGATGGTATTATGGACCATTTAGAAGCAAGAGAAGGTAGCCTTTTAGACGAAGGTGAATTGCTAACCACACTTTCAGACAATAGTAAAATGTGGGTGTATTTTAATGTGCCTGAAACAGAGTATCTAGATTATATCACGAGCACAGAGAAAGACACTAAAAAAGAAGTTAGCTTACTAATGGCTAATAATAAACTGTTCAACCAAAAAGGAATTGTTGAAACTATTGAAGGAGAATTTAATAGTGAAACCGGAAACATTGCATTTAGAGCTACGTTTCCTAATCCAGATGGTATTTTAAGACATGGCGAAACAGGAAGTGTATTAATGGCTGTTCCTTTTAAAGACGTAATTATTATTCCTCAAAAAGCAACGTTTCAAATTTTAGATAAAACCTATGTTTTTGTAGTAGATAAAAACCATATCGTAAAACAAAAAGAAATTACTATTGGCGCAGAGTTACCTCATCTTTTCATTGTTAGTAAAGGACTGTCTGAAAAAGACACTATTTTACTAGAAGGTATTAGAATGGTTAAAAACAATGAGAAAATAGAAACCAAATTTTTAGAGCCAAACAAAGTATTGTCTGAGCTAGACTTATACGCTGAATAATTTTAGAATTTAATCTACAAAAGACATGTTTAAACAATTTATAAAAAGACCCGTTCTGGCTATAGTCATTTCGGTAATAATCTTATTTATAGGTGGACTTGCTATCAAGCAACTACCTATATCACAGTTTCCACAAATAGCACCTACAACGGTAAATATCTTTATAGCGTATCCAGGATCCAGCTCAGAGGTATTAGTTAACTCTACTTTAATTCCGTTAGAAACAGCCATAAATGGTGTACAAGATATGCGTTACATTGCATCTGATGCTACAAGTGCTGGAGAGGCAACCGTTCGTGTAATTTTTGAACCAGGTACAGACCCAAATGAAGCAGTAGTAAGGGTAAAAACTCGTGTAGACCAAGTAATGCCGCTTTTACCCGAACTGGTACAACGTGAAGGGGTTATTATTACTCCTGTACAACCTAGTATGTTAATGTACGTGAACCTTTCTAGTACAGATAAAAACAATGACGAAAAGTTTTTATACAACTATGCTTACACTAAAATTATTCCTGAAATTCAACGTATAAAAGGAATAGCAAGTGCAAAAATTTTAGGAAGCCGAAAATATGCTATGCGTGTTTGGTTAAAACCAGATCGTATGCGAGCATATAATATTTCTGCAGAAGAAGTTTTAGAAGCCATGGAAGAGCAAAGTATTTTAGCTAGACCAGGACGTTTAGGTAGAAGTTCTGGTATGACTTCACAAGCTTTAGAGTATGTATTAACCTATGAAAATAGGTATAACGAACCTGAGCAATACGAAGAAATTATTATTCGCGCCAATAGCGAAGGAGAAATTATTCAATTAAAAGATATTGCAGATGTAAAACTGGGTAGTGAATTTTTTGATATCTACTCTAATTTAGACGGAAAACCTTCTGCTTCCATTGTATTAAAACAAACCTTTGGTAGTAATGGTAGTGATGTTATAGACGCTGTAAAAGAAAAATTAGCAGAGTTAAAAGTAGAACTTCCACCAGATGTAGATTTTCAAATTAGTTATGACGTTTCTAACTTTTTAGATGCATCTATAGAACAGGTTTTACATACTCTTAGAGATGCCTTTATCTTAGTAGCTATTGTAGTATTTCTATTTTTAGGAGATTGGCGTTCTACCTTAATCCCAATTATTGCAGTACCTGTATCTTTAATCGGAGCCTTTTTTATCATGCAATTGTTTGGCTTGTCTATAAACTTAATCACCTTATTTGCATTAGTACTTGCCATTGGTATTGTTGTAGATAACGCCATTGTAGTTGTAGAAGCTGTGCATGTTAAAATGGAAGAAGAACACCTCTCACCTTACAAAGCATCTTATGAAGTTTTAGGTGAAATTGGAGGAGCCATTATAGCTATTACTTTAGTTATGGTATCGGTATTTATTCCTATTTCATTTATGTCTGGTCCTGTTGGTGTATTCTATCGCCAATTTTCTATCACTATGGCTGGTTCTATTGTTATTTCAGCAATTGTTGCATTAACACTAACTCCTGTCTTATGTGCTATGCTGCTTAAAAATAACCACGGAAAAACTAAAAAATCGCCAATAGACAAGTTTATTAATTGGTTTAATAATGGTTTTGAAAAACTCACCGGAAAATATGTGAAAATCCTTAACAAAATTGTAGCAAGACGCATTATTACCTTTGGTATATTAATAGCTTTTTGTGTTGGTATTTTTGTAACTAATAAGGTGCTTCCTGCTGGATTTATTCCTAATGAAGATCAAGGAATGATTTATGCCATAATTCAAACTCCTCCAGGAGCAACCTTAGAGCGTACTAATGAAGTTGCTAAAAAACTTCAAAAAATTTGTGAAGAAACAGAAGGTGTTGAATCGGTTTCTTCTTTAGCAGGTTATGAGATAATGACAGAAGGTAGAGGATCTAATGCTGGTACCTGTTTAATTAACCTTAAACCTTGGTCTGAACGTCACCACTCTGTACATGAAATCATGGAAGAGCTGGAAGAAGAAACCAGAGATTTAGGTGCAGTTATTGAGTATTTTGAACCACCTGCTGTTCCAGGTTTTGGGTCTTCTGGTGGATTTGCAATGCGTTTATTAGATAAAACCAACTCTACAGATTATCATCATTTTGAAGAGATTAATAATAATTTTATAGAAGCTTTATCTAAACGTAAAGAGCTTACAGGAATTTTTACATTCTTCTCAGCAAATTATCCGCAATATCAATTAAAAATAAACAACAAAATTGCCATGCAAAAAGGAGTTTCTATTAGCAAAGCAATGGAAAACCTAAACATTTTAATTGGTAGTACCTATGAACAAGGATTTATTCGTTTTGGTAGATTCTTTAAAGTTTATACACAAGCAGGACCAGAATACAGACGTTTACCATCAGATCTTGAAAAACTTTTTGTTAAAAACGAAGAAGGGGAAATGGTACCATATTCTGCTTTTATGACTATTGATAAAAAGTTAGGTCCTAATGAAATTACAAGATATAACCTTTATAATTCTGCTTCTATTAGAGGTTTACCTGCTGCAGGATATACTAGTGGTGACGCTATAAAAGCAATAAAAGAAGTTGCCGCAGAACAACTACCAAGAGGGTATGATATTGCTTGGGAAGGATTATCTTATGATGAAGCCAGTAGAGGTAATGAATCTGCTTACATTTTTATAATAGTACTTGTGTTTGTTTATTTTGTTTTAGCTGCGCAATACGAAAGTTTCTTATTGCCATTTGCAGTAATACTTTCATTACCTGTTGGTGTTTTTGGCTCCTTCCTATTATTAAAATCTATGGGATTAGCTAATGATGTGTATGCACAAATTGGTGTTATCATGCTGGTTGGTCTGCTTGGTAAAAATGCCGTGTTAATTGTAGAGTTTGCCGTACAAAAACAACGTGAAGGCGCAACAATACTTCAAGCAGCTATTGAAGGTTCTAAAGCTAGATTTAGACCTATTTTAATGACATCGTTTGCCTTTATTGCAGGATTAATTCCATTAATTGTAGCTTCAGGAGCTGGTGCCATTGCTAATAGAACCATTGGTAGCTCAGCATTAGGAGGTATGTTAATTGGTACTCTTGGTGGTGTATTAATTATTCCTGGTTTATACTACATTTTTGCTAAAATGGCAGAAGGTAAAAGCCTGATTAAAGACGAGTCTAACGAACCTTTATCTGAAGAAATGATAAGAAACAGTGAAAACGCTGGCAATCAAACCAAGGAAAACACAAAACAGATTAGCAAACTTAAAAGTATACTTAAAAAACTAAGTAAAAAAAAGAACAATGAATAATATAAAAACACATAGCAAGTTTAATAAACTATTTATTGTAGGTCTACTTGCGTTAATATCCTTGTATTCTTGTGTGCCAATCAAACAAATTAGAGAAGCAGACAAAACAGTACCTGAACAATATTTAAGTGATGCAAAAGACACTACAAATACAGCAAATATTAAATGGAAAGACTTTTTTTCTGATCCTAATTTAGTAGACTTAATAGATACTGCTTTAGCTAATAATCAAGAGCTTAATATGATGCTACAGCAAGTAGATATGGCTAAAAATGAAATAAAAGCTAAAAAAGGAGAATACCTACCATTTGTAGCTGCTTACGCTGGAGCCGAAGTAGAAAAAGTTGGAGAATATACCAGAAATGGTGCTGTAGAAAAGCACTTAGATGTTCGTGAAGGCGAAGAATTTCCAGAGCCATTAACTAACTTTTCATTAGGCTTAACTGCTTCTTGGGAACTTGATGTATGGAAAAAACTTAGAAACGGTAAAAAAGCTGCTGTTTTAGAATATTTAGCCTCTATTGAAGGAAAGAATTTTATGATAACGCAATTGGTTTCAGAAATAGCAAGTTCGTATTATGAACTTATGGCTTTAGACAACCAATTAGCTATTATAGAACAAAATCTAGAGATTCAACAAAATGCGCTAAAAATGGTAAAACTGCAAAAAGAAGCAGCAAGAGCCACACAATTAGCAGTAAGCCGTTTTGATGCAGAGGTATTTAAAAACCAAAGTAATAAATATCAAATCCAGCAAAAAATAGTAGAAACAGAAAATTTAATAAATTTTCTAGTTGGTAGATATCCTCAAAAGATAACCAGAAGTTCTACTAATTTTATAGAAAAACCTATTGATGCTATGCATGTAGGAGTTCCTTCTCAACTTCTGGCTAATCGTCCAGATATTAAAAAAGCAGAACTTGAATTATCTGCAGCAAAGCTTAATGTAAGTATTGCTAAAGCCAATTTTTATCCTTCTATTGGTGTACAAGCTGGTGTTGGTTTTGAAGCCTTTAAACCTAAGTTTTTAACTAGCACTCCAGAATCTTTAGCCTATTCTTTAGTTGGAGATATGGTAGCTCCTTTAATTAATAGAAATGCTATAAAAGCAGAATATAAAACTGCAAACAACAAACAATTGCAGACTATTTTTGAATATGAAAAAACCATATTAAATGCTTATATAGAAGTAGAAAACCAACTATCTAACGTAAAAAACTTAAATACAAGTTATCTACTTAAAGAAAAACAAGTACAAGCACTTACGGAGTCTATAGCGCTTTCATTAAAACTTTTTAAATCTGCTAGAGCAGAATATACCGAAGTTTTATTAACACAAAGAGAAGCATTAGACGCTAAAATTGAAATTGTGGAAACCAAAAGAGATCAATTATTAGCTAATGTAAAACTGTACCAAGCATTAGGTGGTGGTTGGAATTAATAATGTCTTCCATTAAATTTAAAAACCGTTCTTCTTAAAAGTTGAGCGGTTTTTTTATGTTATTTTTGTAGCATGCTTCAAGTAAAAAAACTTACATTTTCTTATAATGATACGCCTGTTTTAAAAGACCTTTCTTTTCAGGTAAAACCAGGAGAACACCTTTCTATTATTGGCGAAAGTGGCTCTGGAAAAAGCACCTTATTAAAGGTTTTATATGGTGAATATGATTCCCTTAAAGGAACAATTTTCTGGAAAGAAGAAGAAATTTTAGGTCCCAAACACAACTTAGTTATTGGGTATAGCTTCATGAAATACGTAGCCCAAGAATTCGATTTGATGCCATTTATTTCTGTAGAAGAAAATATAGGTAAATTCCTTTCTAATTTTTATCCCGAAGAAAAACAAAAACGCATAGCCGAATTAATAAAAGTAGTAGAGTTAGAAAACGTTGCAAAAACAAAAGTGAAATTGCTAAGTGGCGGACAAAAGCAACGCGTTGCACTAGCTAGAGCCTTAGCAAAACAACCAGAAATTATACTACTAGATGAGCCTTTTAGTCATATTGATAATTTTAAAAAGCAATCGCTTCGCAGAAGTGTTTTTAAATATTTAAAAGAAAAAAACATTGCTTGCATTGTTGCAACGCATGACAAAGAAGATGTTTTAGGTTATGCAGATAAAATGATCGTTTTAAACAACCATGAAATAGCAGTTAACAATACTCCTGAAAATTTATATAAAAGCCCAAAAACACCTTTAATTGCTTCGTTTTTTGGTGAATTTAATGTTATAAATAATGAAATTATTTATGCGCATCAATTACAAATAGTTGAGAGGTCTGATTTAAAAGTAATCGTAAAAAAATGTTACTTTAAAGGAAGCTATTATCTAATTGAAGCTATTTTAAATGAAAAAACTCTTTTATTTGAATCTAAAAATTTACTTTCTATTGGCGCAGAAATGTATCTAGAAATTTCAGAATAACAGCTGTATTTATCGAACTAGTTGTAAAAGGTTACAAAAAACATTTGTTGTTCTTGGTTTTTACCCTTCTAAAAAATACCCTCTTTAAAAAAAGATTTGTAGAAGTACAATTGAAGGTTAATAATGGAACTGCTAGGATATAAAGCTAACAATAAATCACACAACTTCTTCAATCAAAACCTCAATATCTCGAAACAAAAACGTTTCTTTAATCGTTTTGCCAACCAACAATTTACCAATTGGTGTATTTGGTGAAATTGCATAAAATATATCTTTGTCAATAGCTAACTGTCCTGCACTTATAGCAATAAAATAATTGTTTTGTGAAGTATACACAACACTACCTAAACCTACTGTTTTATTGGTTTTTGAAATATCTATTTTAGAAAAAGCTTCTTTTACTTTCATAATTTCAGCCAATTGGTTTCCTGCCTTTTCACGTTCTAACTGCAACATGGCACGACCTGTTTCATGCTTATCTCCTGCACTACTTTTGGTTTCGCTAGTTAAAGATTCTTGAATTTCGTTTATGGTTTTTTGAACCGTTATCAACCTGTTTTCTATAAACTGAAAACAAGCATCATATAGCTTTTGCTTAATTTTTAAAATACTACTCATTCTTTTTAAAATCTAAGGTTCCAAAATAAACCATTTGTTTTACAATCCAGTTTTTTCTTGAACTTATATACTTGGTCGCAGGATTGGCTTTATATTTTCTTGGGTTTGGCAAAATAGCAGCAATGGCAGCTGCTTCTTGTTGTGATAATCTGGAAGCCGATTTATTAAACCAATATTGTGATGCAGCTTCGGCACCATAAATACCATTTCCCATTTCAATGCTATTTAAATACACTTCTAGTATGCGCTCTTTGGTCCAAATTTTTTCTATTAAAAACGTAAAATAAGTTTCTAAGCCTTTACGCAACCAACTACGATTAGGCCATAAAAAAACATTTTTTGCTGTCTGTTGGCTAATAGTACTTCCTCCTTTTATACGTTTTCCTTTTTTATTGTTTTCATAAGCTTTTTCAATGGCTTTAAAATCAAAGCCTGTATGGTTTAAAAAGTTTTGATCTTCACTACAAAGTACTGCTACCTGTAGATTTTTAGAAATTTTATCTATGGCAACCCAGTCGTGTTGCCAAGACATATTCTTTCCTTCTTGATATTGCGCTACACCACGAATAACCATTAGTGGTGTAACTGGAACAGAAACTTTTTTGTACAAAAAAACCAAGGCTACAGAAAGTACCACTAACCAAAAAATGGTTTTTAAAAGAAACCTAAAAAAGCGTTTTAACATGTTTAAAATTTGTCTATTGATGTTAGATTTCTGTCTGTACAGGAATTAAGTTTGCTAATTCTTTACCTACTAGACTACCAATAGCAACTCCCATTCCGCCAAGACGTACACCACAAAACACATTATTACTTAATGGTTTTACAATGGCTTTTTTTTGGGAACCAACTCCCATAATACCACTCCATCTATGCTCGATTTCAAAGCTTGTATTTGGCAAAATAGTAGTTTTTAAAAGCGTTTCTAGTTGGTTTTGAATTATAGCAGTTTGTGCTAACACTGTAGTTTCTTCGGTTTTAAAATCGAGATTACGTCCTCCTCCAAATAAAATACGATCATCAATATTACGAAAATAATAATAGCCTTTATCTAGATGAAAAGTACCTTTTATGTGTAAATTTTTTATTGGTTTTGTAATTAACACTTGTGCTCGTGCTGGTTTTACTTCTGCAATATGTAACTGTGAGGCAAAGCCATTAGTAGCTATTAGTAATTTTGAAGTGGTAAAATCAAATAGGTTGGTTTCTATTTTTACAGAATTATTTGCTTCTGAAAACGTATTTACCGAAACATTATTTAAAATTTTCACTCCTTTAGAAAGTACTTTTTGAAGCAAGGCATCCATCATTTTTCCCGTATCTATTTGTCCTTCATACTGGTTAAAAATATATTGTTCTTGTATGTTATTAAAGCGGAAACTATTGTCTTTTAAGCTAAAAACAGCTTCACCAAAAATGGGCTTTAGCAGCTTGTTTATCGTTTCTTTTTTGGCAAGACATTCTTGAAACAAACTAGAGTCTTTTTTTGTAAACAACTCATAACCTCCTAGCTGTTGGTAGTTGATGGTTTTGTCTCCTAAGGTGTTTCTTAATAGTTGTAAGCCCTCTACTCTTTTTTTAATGAGACTTATAACTTCTTGTTGGGTATGTGTGTTTAAATCGTCTAGAATTTCGCTTAAACTACCAAAACATGCAAATCCTGCGTTTTTGGTACTTGCTCCTTGTGGTAAGGTTCCTTTTTCAAGGATTAGAATCTTAGCTTTAGGAAATTTTTCTTTTAGTTGTAATGCACAATTAAGACCTACAATACCACTACCAACTACTGTAAAGTCTACGTTGGTAAGCCATGTTTTTATTTCCCAATAACTTAAATTCATAGCATAAAGTTAGGGTTTTATTTTGAGGTTTTAAGGGTTTGTTGCGAGTAGTGAATTGCTTTTTTGGTAGGAATAAAATTAAGGAATGCGTTTTGGGTTTGGTAGTTGGTTTGTGGATTTCTGCTTTTGCAGGAATGACAAGAGGCTATACCATTCTAGCAAGACAAAATTTAAGAAAACACTGACAGTTATTAAAGTAGTCTGGCCTTTGTGTTAAGGATAGAGCAATTGTTGGAGCTCATCTATGATAGCGACTTGCGATAGCCTGACTTTTGCTTTACTAAAAAAAGCAAAAGTAACACCCAAAAAAAAACTCCGAAATTGCTTTCGGAGTAATATGTTTCCCATTTTCATGGGAATGAAATATTTATTTGAAACTTCTAGCCTTATTGTCTAGAAGCGTGTTTTTTCAATTTAATCTTCTGTTACTTCTTTCATTTCAAAATCTTCCATGAATTTAGTGGTATAATTTCCTGCTAAATAGTCTGGATGATCCATTAATTGTCTATGAAAAGGAATGGTTGTTTTTATTCCTTCAATAACGAACTCGTCTAAAGCGCGTTTCATTTTGTTAATGGCTTCTTCTCTGGTTTGCGCTGTTGTAATTAACTTAGCAATCATAGAGTCATAGTTTGGTGGAATGCTATAACCTGCATACACGTGTGTATCTAAACGTACTCCATGTCCTCCTGGAGCGTGTAAGGTTGTTATTTTTCCTGGTGAAGGTCTGAAGTTGTTAAACGGATCTTCTGCATTAATACGACATTCTATAGAGTGTAAGTTTGGCGTATAGTTTTTACCAGAAATTGGCACTCCTGCTGCTACAAGTATTTGCTCACGAATAAGATCGAAATCGATTACTTGTTCTGTGATTGGGTGTTCTACTTGTATACGCGTATTCATTTCCATGAAGTAGAAGTTTCTGTGTTTATCTACTAGAAATTCTATAGTTCCTGCTCCTTCGTATTTAATGTATTCTGCTGCTTTTACAGCTGCTTCACCCATTTTTTTACGTAAAGCTGTGGTCATAAACGGAGAAGGTACTTCTTCTGTTAATTTTTGGTGACGACGTTGTATAGAGCAATCTCTTTCGGATAAGTGACATGCTTTTCCTGTAGAGTCTCCTACAATTTGAATTTCGATATGGCGTGGCTCTTCAATAAGCTTTTCCATATACATATCATCATTACCAAATGCGGCTTTAGATTCTTGTCTTGCAGAATCCCAAGCTTCTTTAAGGTCTTCTTCTTTCCAGACTGCACGCATACCTTTACCACCACCTCCAGCAGATGCTTTAAGCATAACTGGATAACCGGTTTCTTTGGCTACTTTTTGGCAATCTTCAAAGTTTTCTATAACGCCTTCGCTTCCTGGTACACATGGTACACCAGCTTCTATCATGGTTGCTTTGGCGTTAGCCTTGTCTCCCATTCTATCAATCATTTCTTCAGATGCACCAATAAATTTTATTTGGTGTTCTTCGCAAATTTTAGAAAACTTAGCGTTTTCTGATAAGAATCCATATCCTGGATGTATGGCATCTGCATTAGTAATTTCTGCTGCAGCAATTACGCTAGACATCTTTAAATAAGATTCACTACTTGCAGCTGGACCGATACATACGGCTTCATCTGCAAATTTTACGTGAAGGCTTTCTGCGTCTGCGGTAGAGTATACTGCTACAGTTTTAATGCCCATTTCTTTACAGGTTCTAATTACACGAAGTGCAATTTCCCCTCTATTGGCTATTAATATTTTTTTGAACATAATTCTTTAGAGTTTATAAGTTTATGGGTTTATACGTTTATTGTTCTAGTTAAAAAACCAGGAACTTTAAATTGTAAACTTTAAACTTCAGATTATGATGGATCAACTAAAAATAATGGTTGATCAAATTCTACTGGAGAAGCATCATCTACTAAAACTTTTACAATTTTACCAGAAACTTCTGATTCAATTTCATTAAAAAGTTTCATCGCTTCAATGATACATAACACATCTCCTTCTTTAATAGTTTGTCCTACTTCAACAAAAACAGGTTTGTCTGGAGAAGGTTTTCTATATAAGGTACCAATTATTGGAGATTTAATAGTGATATATTTTGAGTTATCTTCTTCTGCTACTGGTTGTGCAGGAACTGCAGCAGCAACAGGTTGAGGAGCAGCAGCAACTGGTGCTGGTGCCATAGCACCCATTGGTATTTGTTGCACTATGGTTTGAGTTTCTTTGTCATCGCCACCAGTTTTTATGGTGATCTTAACATCATCGGTTTCTAATTTTACTTCACTTGCGCCAGATTTAGCTACAAATTTAATTAGGTTTTGAATGTCTTTTAAATCCATAATATTCAGATTTTAATTATGATTGTTAGTTAGTTTAAGAATTATAAGCCCATTTTAAATAAATGGAGCCCCAAGTAAATCCACCTCCAAAAGCAGCAAGTATTACTTTGTCTCCTTTTTTTAGTTTAGATTCATAATCGTTTAATAGTAAAGGTATAGTTGCAGAAGTAGTGTTTCCATATTTTTCAATATTCATCATTACTTTATCTGCGTTTAAGTTCATTCTGTTAGCAGTAGCATCAATAATTCTTTTATTTGCTTGGTGTGCTGCTAACCAGTTAACGTCATCATTAGTAAGATTGTTTCTTTCTAAAATTTTCACACATGCATCTGCCATGTTTGAAACAGCCCATTTAAATACTGTTTTACCGTCTTGAAATACAAAGTGCTTATTGGCTTTTACCGTTTCTAGAGTGGCTGGCTCAATAGAACCACCAGCTGGTACTTGAAGAAATTCTCTTCCTGTACCATCACTTCTTAAATATTCGTCTTGTACCCCTAAGCCTTCTGTATTAGGTTCAAAAAGTACAGCTCCTGCTCCATCACCAAAAATAATACAGGTTGCTCTGTCTTTATAATTAATCATAGAAGAGTTCATGTCTGCTCCTATTACTAATACTTTTTTGTATCTACCAGACTCAATAAAGCTAGAAGCGGTTGAAACACCATACAAGAAACTAGAACACGCGGCATCTAGATCATATGCAAAAGCATTAGTTGCTCCTATTTGAGAAGCTACAAATACAGCTGTTGCAGATGCTTGCATATCTCTTGTTGCAGTTGCAACAATTACTAGTTCTATTTTTTTGGGATCGAGATTTGATTTTTTAATCAAATCTTTTGCTGCTTCTGCTGCAAGAAAAGAAGTTCCTTTTCCTTTTTCTTTTAATATTCTACGTTCCTTTATTCCTGTTCTAGAAGTTATCCATTCGTCATTAGTATCAACTAAAGTTTCCAATATTTGGTTAGTTAATACATACTCAGGAACATATTTACCTACAGCTGTTATTGCTGCTGAGATTTTGCTCATAATTTAGATGTTAATTTGACCTAAAATCGTTAAAAAATTGCATAAACGAACTCAAGTTTTAAAAACTTGAGGTGTTTTGCCTAATTTTGATGCAAATTAAGTTGTTTTTAACGTAAAGAAAAATTTATAACAAAAAAAACGCTCACATAGGAGCGTTTTATTGTATGCGCGCATAATAACTATGCTACGTTTTCTTCCACTGAGTTATCAATTAATACTTGACCTCTGTAGTATAATTTTCCTTCATGCCAATGTGCTCTGTGGTAAAGGTGAGCTTCACCTGTTGTAGGGCAAGTAGCAATTTGTGGCGCAGTTGCTTTGTAATGAGTTCTTCTTTTATCTCTTCTTGTTTTTGAGATTTTTCTTTTAGGATGTGCCATTTTTTATGTTATTTATCCGTTAATAGTTTCTTTAATGTATTCCAACGAGGATCAATTTCCTCTTGGTTTTCTTTATATTCTGCCGTTTTAGGGCTTAATTCTTCTAGTTTTTTTAGTATTTCAGAATCTAACGTACCATCTTCAACTCCTGGATGGATTAATTTATTAGGAACAGCTAAAACAATAAGTTCATAAATATACTGTTGTATATTTATTTCATATTCACCATGCGGAATGATTAATATGTCAATGTTTTCATCATTGTACTCTTCACCAAACTTAACAACCAGATCAAAATTATTTTCAATTTCTTGATTGTAAGGCTCATTGGTTAAGTCACAATTTACATTTATAGTTCCTGAGATTTTAAAATTTAATTCTAATAAAGTGGACTTTTTATTTAAAATAAGATCTACTTTAAGGTTTGAATCATTAAATTCTTCATACTCAAAATGTTCAAAGAACGATTGTTTAATATCATACTCAAAATGGTGTTCTCCTTCTTTTAAACCTACAAAAGGTATTGTAAATGCTTTTAAAGCCTTCATTTTCACATCTATTTTGAGCCTGCAAATATATAACTTTTTATTTACAAAGCACAGTTATAAACATTTTTTTGTTTATATCTTTTTTTGATTGAATTTTAAAGGGTTTTTACTAATCTCTAAAAACTCTAATCGATTCTTATATATTTCAATAGCTTTAAATACAGCTTCTTTAAAAGAACTGTTGTCTGCTAGGTTTTTTCCTGCAATTTCAAAAGCTGTACCATGATCTGGAGAGGTTCTTATTTTATTTAATCCTGCGGTGTAATTAACGCCTTGCCCAAAAGAAAGTGTTTTAAAAGGAATTAAACCTTGATCGTGATAAGATGCAATTATAGCATCAAAGTTTTGATAATTGTTTGAACCAAAGAAACTATCTGCTGCATAAGGACCATAAACTAATTTACCTGTTTTTTTTATTGCTTCAAGGGTTGGTCTTAAAACTTTATCATCTTCGGTGCCAATTACACCATTATCACCTGTATGCGGATTTATACCTAAAACAGCTATTTTAGGTTTTCTAATTTTAAAGTCTTTTTGAAGCGAATTGTAAATAGTTTCTATTTTTTCTTTAATACGTTGTGGTGTAATATGTTTAGCAATGTCTTTTACAGGTACATGATCTGTTAACAAACCAACGCGTAAAGAATTAGCTACCATTAACATTAAACTGTTACCTTCTAACTCTTGCTCTAAATAATCTGTGTGACCAGGAAATTTAAAAGTTTCTGATTGAATGTTGTGTTTATTTATTGGCGCAGTTACCAACACATTAACATTTCCGTTTTTTAACGCATTAGTAGCAGCTTCTAAAGATTTTATAGCATACTCGCCTATTTTAAAGTCTTCTTTACCAAATTCTATTTTAACATGTTCGTTCCAAACATTAAAAACATTAATTTTTTTAGGAAGTATTTGATTTACATTATTTATTCCGTTTAAATTAACATCTATTTTAAAATGATTTTTTATAAAGTTGATTGTTTTTACAGATGCAAATATCACTGGAGTACAAAACTCTAATACTCTAGGGTCTTCAAAAGTTTTAAGTACTATCTCTGCTCCTATACCATTTAAATCTCCTATAGATATACCTACAATTATATTTTCTTCTTTCTTCATTAATAATGCTAACTTTTGTTTGTAATTTTACTGCTACAAATTTAACTAAATAATCGACAATAATGTTTACTGGAATCATTGAGGAATTAGGAATTGTTAAACAACTAGATCAAGAGCTTGATAATTTGCACCTTACCATAGAAAGTAATTTTACTCAAGAATTACAAATAGATCAAAGCGTAGCGCATAATGGCGTATGTTTAACAGTAGTTGCAATTAACAATAAAGAGTATAAAGTTACAGCTATTAAAGAAACACTAGAAAAGACCAATTTAAAAAAAATTCATGTTGGTGATGTTGTAAATTTAGAAAGAGCAATGCAACTAGGCGAGAGGTTAGATGGTCATATTGTTCAAGGTCATGTAGACCAAACAGCTATTTGTACGCATATTGAAAACACTTCAGGAAGCTGGCTTTTTACTTTTAAATACAATAGCGCTTTAAACAATATAACTATTGAAAAAGGTTCTATAACTATAAATGGTGTAAGTTTAACTGTTGTAAATTCTAAAAAAGATGCTTTTAGTGTAGCAATAATTCCGTTTACTTTTGAGCACACAAACTTTAAACACTTTAAAATTGGAACGGAAGTTAATTTAGAATTTGATGTAATAGGAAAATATGTAGCTAGATTAGTAGACTTAAATAAAATCTAAGCTTTAGTTCTTACTGTTTTTGCAACACCGTAAACTAAACCTATTACTAATAACACATACACTCCTGCATCCACTGGAAGTCCTGGTGGTGGTGGTGGTGCTGGTGGTGGCACCATATCACTTGTTTGGGCTGTACTAACAAAACTTATTAATAAAAATAAGATTGAGGCAATTATTTTTTTGTTTTGTATCATTCTGTTGTAAATGTATAAAAAAAAGGGAATTAACAAAAAGAATTAAATTATTTTTAATTAAAAAAAACACCTTTTAATAGCAAAAAAACATCGATGAACTGCAAAATTTGAATCTTTTTCTATTTTTAATAAAAAAAGTGGTCCCACTTGGGCTCGAACCAAGGACCACCTGATTATGAGTCAGGTGCTCTAACCAACTGAGCTATGGGACCAAAATTTTAGAGTGCAAACTTAATATTATTTTTAAAACTCTACAAGATATTTTTTTTAAATAATTTCCTGGCACAGCTCAATAAGCACTCCGTTGGTACTTTTTGGATGTAAAAAAGCTACTAACTTGTTGTCTGCCCCTTGTTTAGGTTTTTCATTAATTATTTTAAAACCTTCGTTTTTTAAGCGAAAAATTTCTTTTTCAATATCTGTAACATCAAAAGCTATATGGTGAATACCTTCTCCTTTCTTATCAATAAACTTAGCAATGGCGCTATCTGCATTAGTAGCTTCTAGCAATTCTATTTTATTTTCTCCTACTTTAAAAAAAGAAGTGTTTACGCCTTCGCTTGCAACTTCTTCTACTTTATAATGCGATTCACCAAAAAGTTGCGCATACAGTTTATTCGCTTTTTCTAGGTCTTTAACTGCAATACCTATATGTTCTATTTTATTCATTTAAAATTATTTTCTTCTTAATTAAATAAAAAAATCTATTGTTTTACCTCTAAACGATTTATAAGTATACGAATTTTACTTATAAAAGTAAGATAATCTTTAAATATCGACTATTTTTGCATTGTAAAAGATATTTTTTATCTTTTATTTAAAAATAAGACCTAAGGTTAACATAGGCTTAAAATAGATTTAAAGTGGAAGAAAGTCAAAGACAAAAAAAAATAGGATCTGTATTACAACGTGATATAGTAGACGTACTACAAAAAGCAGCATCTCAAGGTGGCATGCGAGGCATATTAATATCTGTTAGTAAAGTAAAAGTAACTGTAGATTTATCTGTGGCTAAAGTATATTTAAGTATTTTTCCTAACGATAAAGGAAAAGAATTATTAGATGGTATTAAATCTAACACGCCTTTAATAAGGCATGAGCTGGCACAACGTACCAGACACCAATTAAGACGTATGCCTAATTTAGAGTTTTTTATAGACGACTCATTAGAGTATATAGACAAGATTGAGCAGTCTTTAAAAGGAGAAGAAGACCCAATTAATGATCCTGACTTATTAGGAAACCGTAAAAAATCATAGTGAATTTTGCACTATACATAGCTAAACGGTATCTGCATTCTAAAAGCAGTAACAATGCTATTAATTTTATTACCATAATTGCTGCAATAGGAATCGTTCTTGGCGCAGCATCTTTATTTGTAGTACTTTCTGGTTTTGCTGGTTTAAAAGATTTTACCCTTCAGTTTACCTCTATTGTAGATCCAGACTTAAAAGCAGAAACCGCACAAGGTAAGTCTTTTTTAGTAACTAATGAAGAACTAAAAAAACTGGATAATCTAGACGATATTATTTCGTATTCTAAGATTATTGAAGATCGTGTTTTTCTGGCTTTTGATAATAAAAACTACCCTAATGCATATATAAAAGGAGTAGATGAAAATTACAAAAAAGTAAACATCATAGACTCTGTAATCCCTTTAGGTAGCTGGCTTACGCAAGACACTAACCAAATTGTAGTAGGCTGGGGAATTTCTAGCAATCTTTCTTTTGGCGTTTTAGATTATGGCAAGCGCGTAAGCTTGTATGTACCAAAACCAGGAAAAGGACAAATTACAGCTACCAACCAAATATACAATACGTTTCAAGCGGTAAATGTTGGAATTTTTGATATAAACGAAGAGTTAAACGACAAATATGTTTATGCTCCTTTTGCCTTTGCAAAAGACCTATTAGGCTATCAAGAAAATCAAATTTCTGCCATAGAATTTAAATTAAAAGATAATTTTAACGAAGAAGAAGTACGCACAAGTATTCAAAATATTTTAGGTAACAAGGTCATTTTAAAAAACAGAGCCCAACTTAATGATGCGCTTTACAAAATGCTAAACACAGAGTATCTAGCTGTATACCTCATCTTTACCCTAGTTTTAATCATTGCACTTTTTAATGTTATTGGCTCTATAATCATGATGATTCTAGACAAAAAGAAAAACCTAAATACTTTATTTAATTTAGGAGCAACCCAAAAAGATATTCGTAAAATATTCTTTTATCAAGGCATTTTAATGACTGTTATAGGAGGTATTGTAGGTTTAATAATAGGTTTAGTGTTAATACTACTTCAACAAACGTTTTCATTGGTTATGATAACACCATCACTACCTTATCCTGTTTCGTTAAAAGCAATAAACGTAATAATTGTATTTTTAACCATAACGGTTTTAGGCGTATTCGCATCTAAAATTGCTTCTACCAGAATTACTAAAAATTTAGTTTCTAATTAATTTTTGGGCAAGTTGCCTAAAAAAGGCAAACAGGCTTTTACAACTCGCTCTTTTCAAGGAGCTCAAACAAATTGCTCAATCCTTCTTGCACGCACTTGCTGTGTTCTTTTGTACTGCTAATAATATCTCTATTTAAAAAAAATGGTTTTAAAAAAGACTTCTCCTTTTAATTACAATAAAAAAATCCTCTCTTAAAATAAAGAGAGGATAAGTATTAGTACTATATAATGAGGTAAATCTATTCTGTAAATTGATAGCCAGCAAATTTATTTTGTACTTCATCAAAAGCAGCAAAAACATCCTTAGCAGCATCACTGGTAACCATTTTCATTCGGTATTCTTTAAAATGCGGAATGCCTTTAAAATAATTAGTGTAATGCCTTCTAGTTTCAAAAACACCAAGCGTTTCTCCTTTCCAGTCAATAGCCATTTGTAAATGTCTTCTAGCTGCTTCTACACGTTCTTCTAAACTTATTGGCGCTAAGTGTTCTCCTGTTTCAAAAAAATGCTTCACTTGTTTAAAAAACCAAGGATTTCCTATAGATGCTCTACCAATCATACAACCATCTAAACCATATTCATCACGCATAAGCATAGCCTTTTCTGGAGAATCTACATCGCCATTTCCAAAAACAGGAATATGCATTCTTGGATTATTTTTTACAGCTGCAATAGGTTTCCAATCAGCTTCACCTTTATACATTTGTGCTCTGGTTCTGCCATGAATAGAAATAGCTGCACAACCAACATCTTGTAAACGTTCTGCAACCTCAACAATTTTAATAGAGTCATGGTCCCAACCCAAACGCGTTTTTACAGTTACTGGTAAATTGGTGCGTTTTACCATTTCAGCCGTAAGGCTTTCCATTAAACATACATCTTTTAAAATTCCTGCTCCAGCACCTTTACTCACTACTTTTTTTACAGGACAACCAAAATTAATATCAATAATATCTGGATTTGATTTTTCTACAATATCAATAGTTTGCAACATGCTTTCCATGTTTGCACCAAATATTTGAATACCAACAGGGCGTTCCTTTTCGTAGATATCTAGCTTCATCACGCTTTTTGCAGCATCTCTAATTAAGCCTTCACTAGAAATAAATTCTGTGTATACCACATCTGCTCCTTGTTCTTTGCATAACGCTCTAAAAGGAGGATCACTAACATCTTCCATTGGTGCTAATAATAACGGAAAGTCAGGTAGTTCTATGTTGCCTATTTTTACCAAGTAATATATTTTTTGTGCAAAAATAAGTCTTTTATAATTGGTTTCTAAAAATAAACTAAAAAAGGGGTTCTCTATAAATATGTATCTTTGCTTAAAAAAAAGATATTATGAAAAAGAACCTACTTGTGCTTTGCTGTGCATTTGCACTTCTTTTTAGTTGTAATGTAGTAGATGATTTAACAAAGTTTGATTTAGACTATCAAACTAATTACTCTATACCTCCTACTACTTTAATTAATTCTCCTTTTAATATACTTACTCCTGATGTTACAACAGAATCTGAGTCTTCTTTTGAAAACAATGATACACGTAAAGATTTAATTGAAAGTATTAAGCTAAAAACTATTAAACTTACTATTGATACTCCAGAATCTGGTAATTTTAACTTTTTAAAAGAAGTACATGTTTACATAGATGCTGAAGATATTGAAGAAGTTGAAATTGCTAATATTTACGATTTAGAAAACACCAATTCTCAAACACTTGATTTAGATATTAATGATCAAGAGCTTAAAGAATATATTAAAAAAGACCGTTTTAATCTGAGAATTCAAACAATAACAGATGAAACTATTAGCGAAACGTACGATATTATTATAGACACAAAATTTAGAGTAGATGCTGAAATTTTAGGCGTTTAATTCTTTCTTATTTATTCTATATATAGAAACAGCAGCAAAAATTTAATTATTCTTGCTGCTGTTTTTATTTTATAAAATAGCTTACTATTTATGCTACTTTAGTAGTCGTTTAAAAGTTAATTTCTGCTTCTACTGTTTTGCCTGCTCTTGTTACTACAACTTTGGTGGTGTTTCCTTTTTCAAATTTAGACAATGCAAGCATATACGTTTGCATATCTACAACATCAATATCACCAAGTTTTATAACAACATCTCCTTTTTGTAATCCTGCTTTTTGTGCAGGTTTGTCTTCGCTAATACCATCAATACGCATCCCTTTTCCGTCATATAAATAATCTGGTATAACTCCTAAACCAACTTTAAATCTTGGCACATCTTCGCTTTCGTTTTTGGTTTTTCTAAAAGGAAGTTTTCCGTTATTATCTAAATCGGTAACAATTTCATAAATATAATCTGAAATTACTTGCATACCATCAACATGTAAAAGCTCTGTATCATCAGATGGTTTGTGGTAATCTTCATGTTGTCCTGTAAAAAAGTGTAAAACAGGAATATCTGCGTTGTAAAACGAAGTATGGTCACTTGGCCCAACACCAGATTCTTTTTGTACTAATTTAAATCTGTTATTATTTGCTTTTAAAGTTTGCTTAAAAATAGGGGAAGTTCCTACTCCATATACAGCAAGTGTACTATCTTTTTTTAGTCTACCAACCATATCCATATTAATCATATAGTTTGCTTTATTAGTATCTATAGTTGGGTTTTTAACAAAGTAATTAGAACCTAATAAACCCATTTCTTCACCAGAAAAAGTAATAAACAAATAATTGTTATTAATGTTTCCTTTCATTAATCGTTTTGCCAAGTTTAGTAATACTGCTACGCCACTTGCATTATCATCTGCGCCATTATGTATTGCTTTTTCACCTCTATATAAAGAGCCTTCTGCACCATAGCCTAAATGGTCATAATGTGCACCAATAATGACTGTATTTTCAGCTTTGTTGTCTATATATGCAACCACATTGGTTCCTGTAATAGTACTATCACCATCTTTTACTGTATAGTTTACCTTTTGGTGTGGATTGGTTTTTGGTTTAAAAGAAAAAGGTTGAAAAAAACCATCTGTTCCCTTTGCTTGCAACCCTAAATCCTGAAAACGCTTGGCAATATATGCTGCTGCTTTTTGCTCTCCTTCTGTTCCTGTTTGTCTTCCTTCTAAAGCATCATCTGCTAAAAAAGTTACATCTTCTTTTATTGATACTTCTGGAATAACAACTTCTTTTTTACAAGAAGTTAATAGCATTAAAAAAAGAATAAGAATACTATATTTCATAATGATAAATATTAATTTTACACAAAATTAGGTATTAAATGCCATTAATGTAAAAAATCATGATTAAAAACACCTCGCTTTATATTTTATTTATTTTACTTATAGTTTCTTGTAAACAAAACACTTCTAAAAAAGAAGACGCTACAACAGGAGCAACCAAATGGGTAGATTCTTTAATTTATCCAGAAGAAACGCATTTTAAAAACATACGTCAAATTACCTTTGGTGGTGATAATGCAGAAGCATATTGGAGCTTTGATGACAAGCAATTGGTTTTTCAATCCAATAATAAAGATTGGAACGTTAACTGTGATCAAATGTTTTTAATGCATGTAGACGAAACTTTTAAAGACAACATACCACCAATGATTAGCACAGGAAAAGGAAGAACCACTTGTGCCTATTTTTTACCAGATAATGAGCATATTATTTATGCTTCTACACATTTAGGTGCTGAGGAATGCCCTGAAACACCTTTGCGTAAAAACGGAAAATACATTTGGCCTATTTATGATACCTATGATATTTTTGTGGCTGATTTAGAAGGAAACATAACCGCACAATTAACTAATGAAACTGGTTATGATGCAGAACCAACGGTTTCACCAAAAGGCGATAAAATTGTATTTACATCTACAAGAAATGGCGATATAGATTTATACACCATGAATTTAGATGGTAGTGATGTAAAACAAATTACTTTTGAATTGGGTTATGATGGTGGTGCTTTCTTTTCGCCAGACGGAACAAAAATTATCTTTCGTTCCTCTAGACCAAAAACAGAAGAAGAGATTAAAGAATATAAAGATTTGTTGGCCGAAGGTTTAGTACAACCCACAGAAATGGAACTGTATATATGTAATGCAGACGGAAGCGATTTAAAACAATTAACCGATTTAGGAAACGCCAATTGGAGTCCGTTTTTTCACCCAAGCGGAAAGAAAATTTTATTCTCTTCTAATTTTGAATCAGAACGCGGTTTCCCTTTTAATTTATACCTAATTGATATAGACGGGAAAAACTTAGAACGCGTGACTCATAGTACTACTTTTGATGCTTTTCCTGTGTTTTCAAATGATGGTAAACACTTAATCTTCTCATCAAATAGAAATAATGGCGGAGGACATGATACTAACTTGTTTATTGCAGAATGGCAAGATTAACCCATTTCTGTTAAAGCAATACTATTGCTATTATAATGAAGATTAAAACAATATAATTTTCAGCATACTTATACTAAAACTCCTGCAAAAGCAGGAGTTTTTTATTTTTCTAAACGATCTCTTTCTTTTCGTGATTTAGTACGCTCATTGGTTTGTAATGCAGTATTACCAAACTTATAACTAAAACCTAATTTTACATATCGATTATCTTGATTGGTATAACTAGTGCTATTTTGGTTTAAATATCTATTGGTTACACTAAAGTCTTGTTTATTAAATATATCTGAAAAAGATAAAGATATAATCCCTTTATTTTTTAAAACAGTTTTTTTAATAGCCAAATCTGAAGATAATCTAGAATCTACTTCCTGAAAACCTTGTTGGTTTTTACCTATATAAACAAGCGTAAAGTTAGCAGATAAGCTTTTGTCTCTTAAAAATGAAAAATCATTACTTAGTACAGAATAATTAGACCACATATCTCTTTTTAAAAGCGTATTATTAAATATTGCTTCGTCTTGAACATTATAAAAAGAAGTAACAAAGTAAACAAACCAATTTCTGGTAACATTAAAATACGTGGTAAAATCAAAACCATATTCTATAGTATTACTAAGGTTGAATGGTGTAAATATTAATTGATTTTCTTCGTTATTTTGAATAGGTAATTCTATAAAACTAGCATCTGTGTGCTTATAATAAGCTTCAAAAGTGTATATATCTTTTATGGTTGTTCCTAAAACCATATGATCTATAAATGCTGGTTGTAAGTTTGGGTTTCCTGTAACAATAGTATTATCATTTAAATAATATTTAAACGGATTTAAATCTTGGTAACTTGGTCGCTCTACACTGCGTTTGTAATTAACGTATAAATTTACATTACCTGTGAGTTGATGGCTTAAATTAAACGTAGGAAATCCTTTAAAATAGTCTTGTTTATTTTCTACATTAGTAATAGGAGAGTTCCCTTCAATATTTGTTTGCTCTATTCTAAAACCGGTAAATAAGCTCCATTTTTCCCAAGTTTTTTCATAACTAAAATAGGCAGCAAAAATATCTTCGTCATAATTAAAAGCGTCTGTGTTTTCTTGGCTTAAGGTTTCTACATCTGCAACAACATCAAAATGTTGTATATCACTTTCGGTTTTTATAAAAGAAGATTTTATTCCTGCAGAGAATGATGAAGTTTCGTTTATTGCTGTATTATAATCTAGTTGCGAAGTGTAAATACCTGTATCTTGATTTGCATTGGTATTAAAGGCATTGTTATCATTTGCTGCATCTTCATAAAAATAACTACTTAATACATTTTGTTCTCTATGGTAATCATAAACCGTATAATGTGTATTAAAAGTTAGTTTTGATGCAGGGTTAAAAACATGAACATAATCTAAATCAAATCCTAGATTGTGTTTATTATCTCTAGATAAGTTATTCGTTTGAAGATTATAAGCTGTATCATTGGTATTGTCTTCAATTGCTGATGCACTATTAATTTTATATTTATAATATGGTAGAAATAATAAGTTAGAAGAAAGACTTAAGGTATTATTATCATCAAAAAAATAATCTAGATTAAAGTTAATATTATGTGTCTTAGACCATGTATTTCTATCTGTATTAGAGTTCCATTCTTGAGATGCAGCATCGTTTTCTATGTAAATAATTTTATCCTCATTCTTTCTATTTATCTTACTTTGTGTAAAACTATAATTACCAAAAAAATTAATTTTATCATCTTTATAAAAGTGTGTAGACCCTATATTAGTTTTAGGAAAAACCCCTTGTGTATAGTTACCAGCAACAGAACCTCGATATCCTATAATTAAGTTTTTAGCCATTACAATATTTAAAACGGCACCACTAGCAGCATCATATTTTGCTGGTGGATTTGTAATTACTTCAATAGATTTTATACTATTAGCAGGAGAACCTTCTAGCAGTTGTGCCAGCTCATCTCCTGTAAGATGTACTTTTTTATCATTTATATAAACCGTTGGTGTTGTGTTTTTAATAGAAATATTAGTGTCTGTTACCAAAACTCCAGGAGTACTTCTTAATAACTCCATCATATTCCCTTCACTTAACGCTGTATTTTCTACATTAAAAATTAAACGATCTGCTTCCCTTTTTACGGTTGGTTTTTTTACTACTATAGCTATTTCTTCTAAATTTTGGGTAGATTCATTTAAAATAATAGTAGCTAGTTCTGTGTTTTTATCTAGTACAACTTCTTTTATAAATTCATTATAACCTATAAAAGAAACTTTTAAAATGTAATTATTAGTCTTAATATTATGTAAAGTAAATGCTCCAAAATCATCACTACTAGTACCTGAAACAATGGTAGAGTCTTGCTTTTTTAATAAAACAATATTTGCATAAGAAATAGGTGTATTCTGTATATCATACACTTTTCCACTAACAGAAAACTCTTGACTAAACATTCCTAAAGGAATTAAAACGAAAAATAATTTAATGCTGCTTTTTATTTTCAAAATAATAAATAATTTAAAACGCAATATACCAATAGTTTCGCACAATTATTTACGGTTATTCCGTAAATTTTGCTCTATTTTTCCTACAAAATAAAAGTGTGTAAAAGCACAATATTTGCACTATATTTGCTAAATCTCTATAGAGAAGATAACAGGATTATGAAGCACATTAGAAATTTTTGCATTATTGCACATATTGATCATGGTAAAAGTACACTAGCAGATCGTTTGTTAGACTTTACAGGATCTGTAACCGCTCGTGAACAACAGGCGCAACTTTTAGATAGTATGGATTTAGAACGCGAACGTGGTATTACCATTAAATCGCATGCCATACAAATGGATTATACTTATGAAGGAGAACAATATGTTTTAAACTTAATTGATACTCCTGGTCATGTAGATTTCTCTTATGAAGTATCTAGATCTATTGCTGCTTGTGAAGGAGCTTTACTAATTGTAGATGCAGCACAAAGTATTCAGGCACAAACCATTTCTAATTTATATTTAGCGCTTGAAAATGATTTAGAAATTATTCCTGTACTTAACAAAGTAGATTTACCAAGTGCAAACCCAGAAGAAGTTACCGATGATATTGTAGATCTTTTAGGTTGCGAACCTGAAGATGTTATTCATGCCAGTGGTAAAACTGGTTTTGGTGTAGAAAATATTTTAAAAGCCATTATAGAACGTGTACCTGCTCCTAAAGGAGATCCTGATGCACCTTTACAAGCATTAATTTTTGATTCGGTTTACAACACCTTTAGAGGCATTGAAACCTATTTTAGAGTTTTTAATGGCGAAATTAAAAAAGGGCAAAAAATAAAATTTGTTGCCACAGATAAAGACTATTTTGCAGATGAAGTTGGTACCTTAAAACTAACACAAATAGCTAAACAAAGTGTAAAAACTGGTGATGTTGGCTATTTAATTACTGGTATCAAAACAGCAAAAGAGGTAAAAGTAGGTGATACTATTACCGATTTTGCAAACCCAACTACCAATATAGTAGAAGGTTTTGAAGATGTAAAGCCAATGGTATTTGCAGGAATTTATCCTGTAGATACAGAAGATTACGAAGAACTTAGAAGCTCTATGGAAAAGCTGCAGTTAAATGATGCTTCCTTAGTTTTTGCGCCAGAAAGTTCTGCGGCCTTAGGTTTTGGTTTCCGTTGTGGTTTTTTAGGTATGCTTCACATGGAAATTATTCAAGAACGTCTAGAGCGTGAATTTGATATGACGGTTATTACAACGGTTCCCAATGTATCTTACAATGCCTTTACAAACAAAAACCCAGATACTCCTTTTATTGTAAATAACCCGTCTGATTTACCAGACCCTTCTACCGTAAATCGTGTTGAAGAACCATACATTAAAGCAACAATAATTACTAAATCTGACTTTGTTGGTAATGTAATGTCTTTATGTATTGAAAAACGTGGTATGATTATTAATCAAACCTATTTAACACCAGAACGTGTTGAATTAACTTTTGAAATGCCTTTGGCAGAGATTGTATTTGATTTTTATGATAGATTAAAAACCGTTTCAAAAGGATATGCTTCTTTTGATTACCACCCAATAGGAATGAAAGTATCTAAATTAGTACGTTTAGATGTGTTATTAAACGCACAACCAGTAGATGCCCTTTCTGCATTAATACACACAGATAACGCGCATAATATTGGTAAAAAAATGTGCGAAAAATTAAAAGAACTTATTCCTAGACAACAATTTGATATTCCTATTCAAGCAGCAATAGGAGCAAAAATTATTGCTAGAGAAACCGTAAAAGCACTACGTAAAGATGTAACTGCTAAATGTTATGGTGGAGATATTTCACGTAAACGTAAGCTTCTAGAAAAACAGAAAAAAGGTAAAAAACGTATGCGTCAAGTTGGTAATGTAGAAATACCTCAACAAGCATTTATGGCTGTTTTAAAACTTAATGATTAGAAAAAACAAAGCTATAATTTTGTTTTTTTTAATAACCTAATTTGCCATAGTACTTATTTTAAAAGCCATCTATAATTTAATTAAATTATAGATGGCTTTTTTATTTTAAAAAAATTAAAAACCTCTAAAACTCCACGCTTTTACAATAATAACCAAGACTCTATTGAAATACATTAAGTTATTCATTGAGTTATTCTCAATATTAATCTTTTTTAATTATAAAAAACCAAAACTTCTAAAACCTACTGCGTATTTGATAATAATTCACACTATTATGATATTTATTAAATTATTAATAACGAATAGGTTTTTTATATAACAATCATTCAATACTTTTATGAAAATTAAAAAAAATAATTATGATTAAAATTTTACAATGTTGCTTAGTTTTCTTTGCCTTTAATGTTATGAGTGGTCAAGTATTTTCAGAAGACTTTACAGGCGTTTCTGGCGTTGGAAACAGCTTTTCTTTAACAGGATGGAATCAAACAAGAGACACAGACGCTTCTTTTGCAGATGGTTATTCTGTAGATAATGGTGGTGCGTGGGCTAAAGATGGTTTTAACAATAATGGAACCGCAGATGCTGTTAGAATTAACATGACAAATAACGTAAAACGTGATTGGTTACTTGCACCTTCAATAGATTTATCAACAACACCAAGCTCTGGCATGTATACCGTTTCTTGGGATATGGCTTTTACTCCAAACAACGGAAGCACATTTCAAGCGCTTAATGATGGAGATGAAATTAGATTAATTGTATCTACTGATAATGGAAGCACATATCAATCTTTAGCTTTATATGATAGTGCTACTGTTATAGCTGCTGGAGGAGAAACATTCTCTGTTGCACTAGATGCTTCTTATTATTCAAGTGATGTACAATTTGCTTTTTGGGCATATGAAGGAAGTGTAACTACTAATGCAACAAATGTATTTGTAGATAATTTTATGATAAAAGATGAATTAATAACTCCTCCTACTTGTACAGCACCAACTTACAGCATTACAGAAATCGCTGATTGTGATAATTCAGCATATAGTGTTGAAATTGTAATTACAGATTTAGGTTCAGCTACTGACTTAGTTATAAGTGATGGTACTAGCAATGAAAATGTAGATGCTACAGGTACTTATACTTTTGGACCTTATATGAGTGGAGATACATATACCATTACTATAACAGGAGATGAAGAAGATTGTGAAATATCAGAGGAAGTAAGCTACACATGTATTCCAAATGACGAATGTACGGATGCAATATCAGTAACTGTAAATACTGGTGAAAATTGCGTATCAGTTACTGCAGGAACTTTTGTAGGTGCAACGTATTCCGGGTCTGGTGTTGGATCTTGTCAAACAGGTACATACGTTAATGCTAACGTATGGTATAAGTTTGAGGCAATATCAACATCTCATATAATTGCTGTTGACAAGACAGATGGAACGGGACCTAATGCCATTAGATATGCTATATTCTCTACATCTGATAACGATTGTGCTGGTTTAGATACTGACGAAATTTCATGTGGTAGTACTTCTTCTGACGTTACTTTAACAGGCTTAACAGTTGGTAATACCTATTACATGAGTATTTATGCTACAGGCCCTACTGAAGTAGAATCTACTAAAACTATAGAGGTATGTATCACAACTCCCGCTGCACCTACTCCAGACAATGATGAGTGTGAAGATGCAGAAGAATTAATAGCATCAGATGATCACGAATGTATCGATTTAATAGAAGGAACATTAGAAGGAGCTACAGACTCAGGTATTGGCTCAGGTGTTTGTACAGGTTCAGCTACAGATGATGTGTGGTATTCATTTGTAGCTTCAGATGTTAACCAAGCTATTTCAATTTCAAATTTGAGTGGAGCAAGTATTGTGTACTATGCCCTATACGAAGGACAAGATGGTTGCGATAATCTTGTAGATCCTATTGGTTGTGGAGAAGCAACACCTACTTCAGATCCAGATGAGTTTACTACTTTTACATCATTAACAGAAGGTGATATTTATTTCATTCAGGTTTACAGTGATGAGACTTTAGCAACTACTTTTGATATTTGTATAACAGTTCCTGAATCGCTATCTACAACAGATTTAACAATCTCTGAAGGGTTCAGTTTATATCCAAACCCTACATCTGGTAATTTAAATGTAAAAGATTTAGAATTTTCTGATGTGCAATTATTTACAGTAATAGGAAGAAAAGTATCTGTTGACTATAGTGGCTCAACTATTTATACATCAGCATTAGCTGCAGGAACTTATATTCTTCAATTAACTAATGAAAAGGGATACACTTATACAAGTAAGTTTATTAAAAAATAAGTTCTCTTTTTAGATAACTTTAAATTAAAAGTAAAGCAGTTATTTCAATCGAAATAACTGCTTTTATATTTATATATAATAGAGTTAACACTTTTATATAACTTAAATATTAAAAAATATAAAATACTACTAATGTGGATTGATTTATTTTACTAGACCTATTTAACACCAGAACGTGTTGAATTAACTTTTGAAATGCCTTTGGTAGAGATTATATTTGATTTTTATGATAGATTAAAAACCTTTTGAAAGGATATGCTTCTTTTGATTACCTCTCAATAGGAATGAAAGTATCTAAATTAGTACGTTTAGATGTATTATTAAACGCACAACCAGTAAATGCCCTTTCTACATTAATACACACAGATAACGCTCATAATATTGGTAAAAAATTGTGCAAAAAATTAAAAGAACTTATTCCTAGACAACAATTTCATATTCCTATTCAAGCAGCAATAGAAGCAAAAATTATTGCTAGAGAAACCGTAAAAGCACTACATAAATATGTAACTGCTAAATGTTATGGTGGAGATATTTCACTTAAACGTAAGCTTCTAGAAAAAAGGTAAAAAATGTATGCGTCAAGCTGGTAATGTAGAAATACCTCAACAAGCATTTATGGCTGTTTTAAAACTTAATGATTAGAAAAAACAAAGCTATAATTTTGTTTTTTTTAATAACCTAATTTGCCATAGTACTTACTTTAAAAAAGAATTAAAAACCTCTAAAACCTTGCATTTAGAACAATAACAAAGACTCTATTGAAATACATTGAGTTATTCTTAATATTAATCTTTTTTATTTTAAAAAAACCAAAACTTCTAAAACTTACTGCGTATTTGATAATAATTTATACTATAGTGATATTTATTAAACTATTAATAGTATATAGGTTTTTTTTATAACAATCATTTAATACTTTTGTGAAAACTATAAAAATATTAATTATGATTAAAATTTTACACTGTTGCTTGGCTTTTTTTGCATTTAATGTTATGAGTGGTCAAGTATTTTCTGAAGACTTTTCCGGTCTTACAAGCACTAGTACTGGAAACAATTTTTCTTTAGATGGATGGAATCAAACAAGAAACACAAGTGCTGATTTTGCAAATGGATATTCGGTAGATGATGGTGGCGCTTGGCTAAGAGATGGTTTTAATAATAATGGAACCACAGGAGCGATTAGAATTAACATGACTAATAATGTAAAACGTGATTGGTTAATTTCACCATATATAGATTTATCTACCACACCTACAACCGGGAGTTATGTTATTGAGTGGGACATGGCATTTGCAAATAACAACAATGGAACAACATTTCAAGAACTAAACGCAGGAGATGAAATTAGATTACTTATCTCAGTAGATGGTGGAAACACATTTAGCTCATTAGCTTATTTTGATAGTAATTCTGTTATACAAGATGGAGGAGAGACATTCTCTATAGAATTATCTGATAACTCTTACTTTGTTGATGAAGTACAAATTGTATTTTGGGCATATGAAGGAAATGTAACTACTAATGCTACAAATGTATTTGTAGATAATATTAAGATAACTGATCAAGCGCTATCTATAACAGATTTTACTGAAACAGAAAGAATAGCTTTATACCCTAACCCTACTTTAGATAATTTATATGTAAAAGATACAGATATAGAAAAAGTTGAAGTTTTTACACTTTTAGGAAAGAAAATAGATGTAGAATACAACAATGCAACTATTTACACCTCTGCACTAACCACTGGTACATATATCGTCCATTTAACAAATAAAAACGGTTATACGCATACTAGCAAGTTTATTAAAAACTAAATAGTATATACCTATTTAAATCCTAATAGAAGCAGTTATTTTAAAAGTAACTGCTTTTTTTATGTCTTGCGCAAACCAGTATGAAAAAACGTTCCTAAGCGTTTTAAAATAATCAAAACATTTTATTTTATTATTAAACCCAAAAAGATTCCTGCAACAGGAATCTTTTTGGGTTACTTATATTAGCAATACATAAGCCAATACTTATTGTTGTTTTAACAAACAATTATTCCTCATTAGAAACCTTCTCTACATCATAAGGTTTTCCTAGATACACTAACTTATAGCCTTCTCCTATATCTTCTGCCTTTGTATCATAAACAGAAATAATATGAAGCTCTCCTTCGTCATCTTTCAAAAATAACGGAATTTTATATTTATCCTTACTTGCCAACTCTATAAGGTTCGCGTAATGCTTAGCATCCTCTATTTCTAGCTCTTGTATTGCTGGATATTTACGTGTTACCTCGGTAAGATTAATATAATCATCTGTAGGAGAGAACAAGCCTTCTTTAGGGCTTTTCTCTGGAGAATTCATTTCATCTGAAGTTACCAAACGGTAGGACCCATTTTCACCAAATTCTTTACTAAACTTTTCAATTACATAGGCATTAATATCCGAATTTCCAGTCATCGCCATTATATAGCCCACATCATTCAACTCAATATTATCAGAAAGCGTATCTGAATAGATATTACTATTTAAGGCTTCTAAACCTAATTCTTCTGCTTTGTCTAAATTATTTTGATTACTATCTATAAGTACAACATGTCTTCCATTATTTACCAAATAATGCCCTAATAATCGTGGTAATTTAGAAGCGCCCACAATTAAAATACCATTCGATTTTTTTAGAAATACACCTACTAAACGAGCAAATATTCTTGCTGTAGTGGCATTTAATAACACCGTACCTAAAACAATCATAAACACTAGAGGCGTAATATACTCTGCTCCTTCTACCCCTTGTCTTATCAATTTACTTCCAAATAAAGAAGCAATACCCGCAGCAACAATACCACGTGGCCCTACCCAACTAATAAAAAGTTTTTCATTAAATTTTAGTTTCGATCCTGCCGTACTTAAAAAAACGGCTATAGGCCTAATAATAAACACTACAACAGCAAAAAGAACAGCAGTATTCCAGCTATATAACAATAATAAATCGGCTATATTTATATTGGCTGCTAAAAGTATAAACAAGATAGAAATTAGCAATACACTTAAAGATTCTTTAAAGTAAAGAAGCTCTTTTATGTTTTCAAGTTTACCGTTTCCTAAAACCATTCCCATTACAACTACAGCTAGTAATCCAGACTCATGTGCAAATACTTCAGACTCTACAAAAACAAGTAAAACGGTTGAAAGAGAAACCACATTAAGAAGATAATGCGGAATAAATTTTTTATTAATAGCAAATGCTAATGCGTGTGCAAAAGTAAACCCGAAGGTAGTACCAAAAAGAATAATTTTACCAAATTCTAAAAGTGCATTTTTAGTAAATCCTGCTTCGCCACCTACACTAATAAACTCAAATACTAAAACGGCAACCAAAGCTCCTATTGGGTCTATAAGAATACCTTCCCATTTTAATACTGCCGAAACATCTTTTTTTAACGGAATGTTTCTTAAAATTGGCGTTATTACCGTTGGACCAGTAACTATAATTAACCCTGAAAATAAAAAAGACAATTCCCAACTTAACTCAAAAACTAAATGTGCAACAATTCCTGCTCCAAAAAAAGTAACCGCAGAGCCTAAGGTAATTAGCTTGGTTATTACAGGTCCTACATTTTTAATTTCAGACCTTTTTAAGGTTAAACCTCCTTCAAAAAGAATGATACTTATAGCTAAAGACACAAAATAGTACAACCCTTCACCAGGAAATAAGCCTTTTGTACCATTCCAAATAGGTTCAATCCATTTTGTACCATCATCGCTTAAAAATTCTGCTGCGATAGGACCTACCAATAAACCTATTAAAATTAAGGGTAAAATAGCTGGTATTTTAAATTTCCAAGCAAACCATTGGGCTAATATTCCTAAAATAATAATTCCTGCTAATTCTAACATGCACTAATTTTTGTTTGTGAAAATACTAAATAATCAATTAAAAGAGTCATCTATTTGTAATATAGCTTTTAGCTTTTTTTAAATTGCTCTATTACTAAAATTGTAATTAGGTATTAAAAAGTCTCGGTATTACATCCTTTTTGTACTCAAAAAAACACTTTGTATTGCTTTTACTGCTTTAAAATGCATTATTATTTATCAAAATTGACTAGCTAAAAGATTAAAAATTTAAAAAAATTAAAGCAACTATATTATGAATTTATTTTATGAAAAGTTATTTCTTAATAAATTCTTAACACTTTGCATCATTTGCTAGCTATTTAGTAATTTGCATGCTTATGAAACTATATCCTATAAACGCAGGAAATTTTAAATTAGATGGAGGAGCCATGTTTGGAGTGGTACCAAAATCTTTATGGACCAGAACCAACCCTGCAGACGCCAACAATATGATTGATATTGCAGCTAGATGCTTATTAATTGAAGACGGAAATCGCCTAATACTCATTGATACTGGAATGGGTAACAAACAAAGCGAAAAATTTTACGGTTATTACCACCTTTGGGGAAATGACTCTATTGATAAATCACTAAAAACACATGGTTTTCATCGCGATGATATTACAGATGTTTTTATGACGCATTTACACTTTGACCATTGCGGCGGAAGCATACAATGGAATAAAGACAAAACAGGCTATGAACCTGCTTTTAAAAATGCGCATTTTTGGAGTAATAAAAACCATTGGCAGTGGGCAACACAACCTAATAAAAGAGAAAAAGCTTCCTTTTTAAAAGAAAACATTCTTCCTATGGAAGAAAGCGGTCATCTAAAATTTACAGAGTTACCTGAAGATGTTATTTTAAAAAATTCTGCTTTAGGTTTCGATATTTTTTTCGCAAACGGACATACCGATAAACAAATGATTCCTATGATTAATTACAAAGGAAAAACCATTTGTTTTATGGCAGATTTATTACCTACTGTTGGCCATTTACCAATACCTTTTGTTATGGGTTATGACACAAGACCTTTGTTAACTTTAGACGAAAAAGAAAATTTCCTTAACCTAGCAGCAGATAATAATTATTACTTATTTTTGGAACACGATGCAAACAATGAAATCATTACCGTAAAACATACCGAAAAAGGCGTAAGACTAGATCGTGTTTTTACCAGTAATGATATTTTTTAAAAACTAAAACTTATTTATGAAAATTATTAAACCTTATTTACTAGCAGGTAGCTTAGCGCTTGTTTTAGCTAGCTGTGGTGGTGGAGCAGAAATTTTATCTACACCAACAGAAAATATTGATAATGTTGCTTTAAAAGTAGCAGATTTAACAGAAAACGAAAAACACACCTGGGGACATTTAGATATTGTAGCAGATACAATACCAGGAATGAGTGTTGATAAAGCGTACACTGAATTATTAAACGGAAAAACCGGTAAAACCGTAATTGTTGCAGTTATAGATTCTGGTATTGATATAGATCATGAAGATTTAGATGGTGTAGTATGGACCAACACCAAAGAAATTGCAGGAAACGGTATTGATGATGATAAAAACGGTTATGTAGATGATATACATGGTTGGAATTTTCTTGGAGACGCTTACAATGAACAATTAGAAAAAACCAGAATTATTGCTTCTGGTAATGGTAATGCAGAAGTACAAGCAGATTATGATGCAGATTATCAAAAATATTCTGGTTATAAAATGCAATATGAGCAAATTTACCAAAGCTTAATAGCTGCAGACGAAGCTGTTGCTGAACATTTAAATAACAAAGACTATACTTCTAAAGATTTAAATTCTATTACTACAACAGATGAAACCTTAACAAATCATATAACTGTTTTAAAACAAGTGTATGGTTTTGGTTTTGAAAATACTGCTGCTGCTAAAAAAGAATTAAGTGGTGCTTTAGAAAGTATTAATGATATGCTTAACTACAATTTAAACAAAGAGTTTAATGGTAGATTAACAGGAGATAATCCAGACGTTTTAAACGATAAACCTGGCTATGGTAACGGAAACGTTAAACCTGTAAAGAAAAGCGAAAGTCATGGTACACACGTAGCTGGTATTATTGCTGCAGAACGCAATAATGGTAAAGGTGCAAATGGTGTTGCTAATAATGTAAAAATTATGAGCTTACGTGCTGTCCCTAATGGAGATGAGTATGATAAAGATATTGCTTTAGCTATTAGATATGCTGTAGATAATGGTGCAACTGTAATAAACGGAAGTTTTGGTAAATACTACTCTCCACATAGTGACTGGGTTAGAGATGCTATTGCTTATGCAGGAGAAAACGATGTATTATTTGTTAATGCTGCTGGAAATGAAGGTGCAGATTTAGATGCAGTAGCAGTATACCCAAATGATCAAGTTGCTAACGGACCAGAAGTTTCAAATACATTTGTAACTGTTGGTGCTTTAGCTCCTAAATATGGTTCTAGTATGGTAGCTGGTTTTTCTAACTACGGAAAAATTAATGTAGATGTTTTTGCTCCTGGTGCAAAAATATACTCTACAACACCAGAAAATGAATATGATACTAAAGGAGGAACTTCTATGGCTGCTCCTGCTGTTGCAGGTGTTGCTGCTTTAATTCGTTCTTACTATCCTAAATTATCTGCAGAACAAGTAAAACAAATTTTAATGGATTCTGGATTACCTGTTAACCAAAAAGTTGTAGTTGGTGGTGATTCTAGTGACATAAGAAATTTTAATACTTTAACAAAATCAGGAAAAATGGTAAATGCATACAATGCTTTAATTATGGCACAGCAATTATCTAAATAATACTAACAAACATAAAAAGGCATCAAATTACTTGATGCCTTTTTTATTTAATATTTATACAAATGAAAAAGATTTTTCTTGTTGCACTAGGTATCACACTTGTTTCTTGTGGTTCTACAAATAGTGTTTCATCTACTCCAGAAACACCAACAACTCCTGTTAATACGGTTTCTAATTCTACCTATTGGCAACAACATGTAGATTATAATATGGATATTGATATGGATGTTAACAAGTATCAATACCAAGGAACTCAAAATTTAGTATACACCAATAACTCACCAGATGTTTTAACAAGAGTATACTATCACTTATTCTTTAACGCCTTTCAACCAGGAAGTGAAATGGATGTACGCTCACGTACTATTCCTGATCCTGATAGAAGAGTTGGAGACAGAATTAGCAAATTAAGCCCTGATGAAATTGGTTATATTAAAGTTTCATCATTAACACAAAACGGAACCGCTTTAAACTACCAAACGGTGGGTACAGTTTTAGAAGTAGATCTAGCAAAACCTATTCAGCCAGGAGAAAAAGTAACTTTTGACATGGTTTTTAATGCACAAGTTCCTGTTCAAATTCGTCGTTCTGGAAGAAATAATGCCGAAGGTGTTGCTCTTTCTATGACACAATGGTACCCAAAGCTTGCAGAATATGATTTTGAAGGTTGGCATGCAGACCCTTATATTGGTAGAGAATTTCATGGTGTTTGGGGAAATTTTAATGTAAACCTAACCATTGATAAAGATTATGTAGTTGGTGGTACTGGGTATTTACAAGGAAACCCAGAAATAAAAGGAAACAAAAAAACACTTCGTTTTAAAGCACCAAATGTACATGATTTTACTTGGGCTGCAGATCCTGATTATATTCACGATACTATGCAAGTGCCTAACGGACCATTATTAAATTTCTATTACAAAAAAGATTTACCTGCAGAAAACTTACAATCTTGGAAAGATTTACAGCCAAAAACAGTAGAGCTAATGCAGTATTTTTCTGAAAACATTGGTACATACCCTTATGATCAATACTCTGTAATACAAGGTGGAGATGGAGGTATGGAGTATGCTATGTCAACACTAATTACTGGTAAACGTAGTTTTGGAAGTCTTGTTGGTGTAACAGCGCACGAATTAGCTCATACGTGGTTTCAGTTTTTATTAGCTTCAAACGAGTCTAAACACGAATGGATGGACGAAGGTTTTACTAGCTATATTAGTGATCATGCTATGAATGCTATTATGAATGCAAATAAAGAAAACCCTGCTTCTGGAGCGTATAGAAGCTATTTTGGTTTGGCTTTGTCTGGTAAAGAACAACCACAAAGTACACATGCAGACCGTTACAATTATAATGCTGCTTACGGAGCTTCTGCATATAGTAAAGGGGAAGTTTTTATGGCGCAATTAGGCTATATTATTGGTGAAGAAAACTTAAAAAAAACCATTAAAAAATATTTTAATGATTTTGCATTTAAACACCCAAGACCTATAGATATTATTCGTTCTGCAGAAAAGATTTCTGGGTTAGAATTAGACTGGTATTTAATGGATTGGACACAAACTACAAACACCATAGATTACGCTGTGAGTACTATTGAAGGAAATAAAGTAACACTTGAAAGAATTGGTTTAATACCAATGCCTTTAGATGTTACTGTTACTTATACAGATGGTACTACAGAAGCTATGTATATACCATTACAAATGATGCGTGGTGAAAAACCAACAACAGCTACCATTAAAGCAGATTGGGCTTGGGCATATCCTACCTATACTTTTGAAACTTCTAAAGAAGTAAGTAGCGTACAAATAGACCCAAAAGAAATGATGGCAGATATTAATAAAGAAAATAATAAAAAGTAAATTATATCTTTATTTCCTTTTTTAAAAAACCACTTAATACTTTATTAAGTGGTTTTTTTAATACCATTGTTGATCTTTATACATTTCTGTTTTACTAACACGCTCTCTGTTATAAAGCTTTAAGTGTGTTGCATCTGCTTGTTTGTTTCTGTAACCTAGTAAATGAAATATAGATTTTGCAAAAAAACGAGTAACTTTTAAATTTACAATAAGCGCATTTTTGTTTGTGTTTTCCCAAAAAATACCAGGAAGTATTACTAATACATTATCTGCTTTAATGCTTCTTAATACTGTAGATAGTTTTAAAAAAAATGGCGCAATTTCTTTTATTATAAAATAACCCTCCTTACCTTTTTTTTGATATAAAGGCATGAAAATCTTTGCATTGTATTTTGAAAAAATGAGTTGGTTATTACTTGTTGCTAAAACGGTTTTCTTTTTAATATCTTCAAAGCTTTTAAAACCTTCTTTCATTTTAAAAATTTCATCTTGCTTTATAGTATGTAAATAAACAATTTCAAAAACCTTATCCTGTTTTTTAGATACAACTTTTAGTTGGTTATAGTATTTTGTGTAATCTTTACTATTACTACTATCTATGGCATTTGTAAAAGCCAAGGTTAAATAAATAAAAGAAATACAATTTACGATAGCTTCTTTTTCTTCATGCTGTCCAGACTCAAAACCTAAAGAAACATAACCTAGTTCATTAATATAACTTAACATAGGACCATTAAGATACTCTTCAATACCTAACACAATAGGAACAGGAAATTGAGAGGAGAATTTTCTGTTTATTATAGCATCATTAATGGTTATAAAAGGTAATGTTTTACTGGAGGTTGTATGAAAATCTATAAAATAAAATGGTCCTGAATCATTTTCAATAATACGATGTAATACTGCAAACAATTCTTTTTGTTCTTTTTCTTCGGCATTTAAAGTTGCCTTATGTGGTATGTTTTTAAGTTGTTCGCTTGTCCAAATTCTATTTAAATCTTCGTCTAAATATCTTTGGTTTTTTTCTAAGGCTTTTAGGTTTCCTAATATGCCATAGACGGTTCCGTTAATAGTTTCTTCTGAAAATTCTTTAAACACTTTTTTAAGCGCTATAACACCTGCTTTTTCATTACCATGAATGCCAGCAAAAAAAACAATAGTTGGTCCCTTTTTTACACCTTGAATTTTTCCAATAATTCTATTAATTATTGTTGTTTTTGTTATTGATTTATTTTTAATTAGGGTCATTAGTAGTAAAATCTTTTGTGGTTATAATGCCTATTAATGTTTTGTTTGAAACTACTGGTAGGCAACTTATATTATGTTTTTGCATTAGCTTTTTAGCCTCTTCTATGCTTGTATCTTTTGTTGTTGTAATAACATTTTCTTTCATAAAATTTTGAACCGATTTGGTACTTTCTTCAATTTCATCTAAGTGTGTTTTTACATCAGACCAACTCAACAATCCTACTAAATCTTTTTGATTGTTAATAACTGGCATGTGGTGAATATTTTTCCATTGCATCATATGCAATACTAGCTCTAAACTATCTTTTTTATCTACTGAAAAAATATCGGTATTCATGATATGAGATACTTGTTGTTTTATAGAAAAGGAAGCATTTATGTCTTTATTTAAAACATTCCAAGTTGAAATAGGATACTCTTTTTCTTGTTTTAAGTACATGTTTTCTGTTAGTATTTGAAGCGCTTCTGCACGTTTTTTAGTCTGTAAAAGGTTTCTGTAGCTTTTTGTAATCCAATCAGATCCATTTAAAGACTGTATTCTATTTTCAATAATAGTTAGGTAATATTCTACATCTTTAGGTAAAACTCCCATGCTATAAAGTCCTTTATAAGCCATTGGTAATAGTTCATTTAACAGTAAATCTTGACAAGAAATAATGTTACCATTCCATTTAAATTGCGTGGCCATTCCGTATCTAGCAGCACTAAAAAAATTAGCTTTAGCATCTTTAAAATCCATAGTTTCATGAATATTTTCATACTTTTTAGGTTTGCCAGTCATAACACCAACCCAAAACATCATGTTTGCAATTTCATCTGTAGTCGTAGGACCAGAAGGAATATATCTATTTTCAATTCTTAGGTGTGGTTTTTCGTCGCCAACGCCATAACAAACCCTGTTCCATCTATACACAGTTCCGTTATGCAGGCTTAATGCTTTTAGTTTAGGAATTTCACCATGTTGCAACATTTCTACACTATCTTTTTCAAAAGTACAGGTAACCAAACTCCTAAATCGCGAAATATTATCTTTAAAAATATCTGTAATTGTTCCTGTTTCCCAATGGTTACCAAAACTTACTCTAGATTGTTTTTCATGTAATAAAAAAGAATTTGCTCTAGTATCTACACTTTGCGTAAATAGGGCTATTCTAGTTTCGCTCCATAATTCTTTTCCAAATAAAAGAGGAGCATTGGTACAAATACTTAAAATAGGTCCAGAAATGGCTTGTGCCCAATTATAACTGTCTATAAATTCATCTGGATTAATTTGTAGATGCGCTTGAAAACTAGTGTTACAGCCTTCTAACATTACAGAATCATGGAGTAAATTTAACTCATCTACACCTTTAATATGAATATGAAAATCTTGTTTTCTAGATTCTTTAACCGCTTCATTTAATACCATATATCGCTGTATTGGCGTCATATTTTCTATACCAATATGTTTTGTTGAAAGAGTAGGTAAAATACCTGTTAATACAATTTTAGCCTTGTGTTTATCTGCAACAGTCTTTGCTTTTTTTAATAGCATTTTTAATTGCGTGTGTAATGCAGAAAAACAATTGTCTTTTAACTCAAAAGGATCTAAATTAATTTCTAAGTTAAAGTTGCCAATTTCGGTAGTAAAATGTGCATCATTAATATCTTTTAATAACGCTAAAGCATTTCCTTTGGGTAAATATTCATTATCTACAATACAAAACTCTTGCTCTGCTCCTATTCTAATAGGTGATTTTTCAATCATACCACTAGAAATCATAAGGTCTAAAGCTTCTAAATCTTTAGTGAGTTGATGAATGTAATTTGCTTTATCTTTTTTTGTAGTTAATCTAGTAACGTGTAAATTTCCCATAATATGTAACTTAAAACTTTATTATTCATTAAGTTACAAAAAATACTAGATAAAAAATATGAGTAATATCATACTTTAATTTATGGTGTATTATGGTTAGTAATTGGTATTTTTGTATACTTACTAGCTTATATGAAATGTACCTATAACAAATCTGAAAAACTAAAAAGCGAAAAGCTGATTACCAAACTTTTTACTGAAGGAAAATCGGTTTCGGCATATCCTTTACGTCTTGTATATTTAGAAACTACATTTACAGAAGCCGTTTCTGCAAAAACTGGTGTTTCTGTACCTAAAAGAAATTTTAAAAAAGCAGTAGACAGAATTAGAATAAAACGTGTCATGCGTGAAGCATACCGACTTAACAAACAAAATGTTTTTAACAACATTACAACACAATTTGCGTTTATGATTTTGTACATTGGTAAAGAAAAACCTTCTTACAATCAGGTAGAAAGTGCTACAAAAAAGGCGTTCAACAAGTTTTTAGCTAAACATACGGAAAACAAATAAATATAGAAATCATGAAATTTTTAACATCGCTTTTACTGCTTATACTACCTTTAGCATGTTCTAATTCTAGTAAAAGTAGCGATGCTAATTATGACTATATAGAATCTTCTGAAGTGATTTTAGAAGAGATGAAAGCACCAACACAAAGCTTTGAATCTGTACCAGAAAGCATAGACCAAAAGCTTATAAAAGAATCTTATTTACGTTTTCAAACCCAAGATTTAAATAAAACCTACCAACAAATTATTGGAATTGTAAAACAAAATAAAGGGTTTATACAAGATGATAACTCTAGTAAATCTTACAATACAATCACTAGAAATTTAATTATAAGAATGCCTGCTGATGGTTTTCAAAAAACCATAGATTCTATAAGTAATCATGTTGCTTTTTTTGATGCTAAACGCATTTCTTCAAAAGATGTAACCGAAGAATTTATAGATATAGAAGCGCGTTTAAAAGCAAAAAGAACATTAGAAACAAGATATTTAGAGTTACTTTCTCAAGCTAAAAATGTAAAAGAAATTTTAGAAATTGAACGCCAACTCGCTTCCATTAGAGAAGAAATTGAAGCCAAACAAGGAAGATTAAAATACCTACAAAATAAAGTAGCATTAAGCACTTTAAATATTGAATTTTACAAACAAACCGCAGAAAGTGGTGTAAGGGTTTCTTACGGAACAAAAATGGGTAATGCTATTACATCTGGATTTAATAGTATATCCTTATTTTTTCTAGGACTTTTACATATTTGGCCTTTTTTACTTATTTTAGGTTTTGCTCTATTTTTCTTTAAAAGATGGCTTAATAAGAAAAACAAAAAATAATGCACATGAAAACATTACTTAAAAAAAGAATACTTATTCCTGTTTTTGCAGCAACCATACTTTTTACAGGATCTGCATTTAAAAATGATTTTTTTGAAATTGCTAAGCAGATTGAAATTTTTACAACCTTGTTTAAAGAAATAAACATGAATTATGTAGATGAAACCAATCCTGGAGATTTAATGGATGCTGCCATTAAAAGTATGCTTACTAATTTAGACCCTTATACACGTTTTTACAATGAGCAAGATGTAGAAGCAGAACGTATAAAACGTACAGGTGATTATACAGGCATTGGTGCAAATGTTAGAACATTAAAAGATAAATTAATTATTATAGAACCTTATAAAGACTATCCTGCAGACAAGGCTGGTTTAAAAGCTGGTGACCAAATAATAAAAATTAACAATGTAGCTATTACAGACTATAAAGAAGAAGCTGGAGACTTATTAAAAGGTGCAGCAAACTCTACTGTAACTGTAACCTATTTACGCCAAGGAAAAGAAAATACAGCAACTATTAAGCGCTCTGAAATAGAAATTAATGCTGTACCTCATTTTTCTATGATTGATGCTAAAACAGGCTATATTGTATTAAGTAAGTTTAATACCAAAACAACTAGCCAAACGGCTTATGCTTTAAAAGATTTAAAAGCCCAAGGAGCAGAACGCATTATTTTAGATTTAAGAAACAATCCTGGAGGTTTACTACGTGAAGCTATAGGTGTTGTTAACCTTTTTGTACCAAAAGGCCAATTGGTAGTTACCACAAAATCTAAAGTAAAAAAATACAACAAAACCTATTATACTAAAAATGATCCTTTAGATACAGATATACCTTTAGTAGTTTTAATAAACGGTTCTAGCGCTTCTGCAAGTGAAATTGTTTCTGGTTCTTTACAAGATTTAGACAGAGCTGTTATTGTTGGTTCCAGAAGTTTTGGTAAAGGTTTGGTACAAAGACCAAAAAGCTTAACCTATGGTACCCAATTAAAGGTAACTATTTCTAGATATTATACACCTTCTGGTAGATGTATACAAGCTTTAGACTATTGGAATAGAGATGAAGATGGCAATGCAGTACGTGTAAAACAAGAAAATTATCATGCCTTTAAAACCAAAAATGGTAGAAAGGTTTTTGATGGTGGTGGTGTTTTTCCAGATGAAGATTTAGCTTTCACTAAAACCTCTCCAATAACCAAAGCTGTTAATAATGAATTTTTAATTTTTGATTTTGCAACAGACTATTATTACAAAAATAATATTGAAGATATTCAAAGTTTTAAATTAACAGATGCAGATTTTTCAAGCTTTAAAAACTTTTTAAATTCTAATAATTTTAATTTTGAAACCGAAACCGAAAAAGCCCTTTCTGAAGTTTTAATGCAGGCAGAAAAAGAAGAATTAGATACTGCTATTAGTAAAGATTACAACACCTTGTTAACTAATTTAAACAAATCTAAAAGCAAAGCAATAGACCAAAATAAAGACCAAATTCTTGGCTTATTAACAGACGAAATTGTAAAACGTTATACTTACAGAGAAGGATTATATGAATACTATAAAACACATAATCTAGAAATTGAAAAAGCAACTGAAATTTTAGCAAACCCTTCAAAATACGCAAGTTATTTAAAATAAAAACTTGTATATTTAAACCTCAATTTTCTAGAAAGCTTCTAGAAACTTTATATTATAATGAAAAAAACAGTTATTTACCTATTCCTTTTTTTAGGTTCTTTTTGTGCTTTGGCTCAAGAAAAACTAAAACATGAAGTGTATTTTGAAACCGATGATTTTCACGTTTTATCTACCGAAGAAAATAGATTGTTATTATTCATTTCTGGATTAGATGGTATTGCTATTGAAAAGATATCTATTTATGGTTTTTGTGATGATAGAGGAAGCCAAAATTATAATTTATCCTTATCACAAAAAAGAGCAAACGCCATAAAAACAGTGTTTTCTAATAACGAAATAGACGAATCTTTAATAAGTAATGTAGATGGTAAAGGAGAAGTTTTACTAAAAATAATAAAAGAAGACCAGATAGATAAAATTAGAGGCTTAAACCGTAAAGTAGAAATTATTGTAACCAAACAACTACCAAAAAAGAAAATTGAAGAAAAGCCTAAAGACACCATACCTAGAGCAAAAAACGAAAAAACTACGCAAGATATTGCTAATGGTAATGTACAAGAAGGAGATAAAATACGATTAGATAATATTTACTTTAAAACAGGCTATCCAACGCTTGTAAAAGACTCTAATAATACCCTTAAAGAAATAGCTGCTATATTAGTAGAACAAGACAATGTTTACTTTTCTATTGAAGGGCATGTATGTTGCACACAAAACTCTAGAGATGCCGTAAATAGAAAAACAAACAAGCGCGATTTATCTTTAGCCAGAGCCAAATTTATTTATGACTATTTATTAAAAAAAGGAGTAAGTAAAAGACGTATGCGCTATATTGGTATGCGTAGAAAGTTTCCGCTTGGTGGTGATCCTAAATATGATAGACGTGTAGAAATTTTAATAACTCACGTTGCCGAAAAACGCTAGTTTTTCAACATACCTATATGTGGTATACCATCTTCAAGGTACTCCTCTCCTATTTCTTTAAAACCTAAACTATTATAGAATTTTTTTAAATAACATTGCGCTGAAATTTTAATGGTTTCTTCACCATAATATTCTTTTATAGCTGCTATAGAAGCTTTCATAATAGCAAAACCATATTTATGTTTTCTTTGGTTTTCTGCAACTACTACTCTACCAATACTAGCTTCTTTAAAATATAATCCTGGTTTAAAAATACGTGTATAAGCAACTATTTTATCTGCTTTAAAACCTATAACATGTAAGGCTTTTTGATCTTTTCCATCAATATCCTGATATACACAATCTTGTTCTACCACAAAAACTTCGCTTCGTAGTTGTAAAATACTATAAAGCTCTTGTATTGTTAATTCATTAAAGGTTTTAGTTACTATGTTAAGCATAATTTTAAATGGTAGTTTAAAAAATAGATTAATCCTGCACAATTACTTCTTTAGGATCTTCTTTATTATATTCTGGTTGTATGGTTACATGGTTTATATTAAAGTTCTCCTGTAATATCTTTTCTATATCTAAAAGTAAAGTATTAAATGCAGTTGTTGATATATCTTCTTTTAGGTCTAAATGGGCTTCTAAATGTAGTTCATCATCACTTAAGTTCCAGATATGAACATGGTGTATTTTTTTTACTTTTGGTAGTTTATTAACAACACGAACTACTTCTTTTATATTAATATCATCTGGAGTAAAAAGCATCAACATTCTGGTAGATGTTTTTAATAAATCATAACCTACCCAAATTAAATACAAAGCAATTAATAAAGTTAATAGACTATCTACCCAAAAAATTTGGTAGTATTTCATTAACAAACCACCTATTAACACAGCAACGCTAGCCAACATATCTGTAAGTAAATGCAAATATGCAGAACGCATATTGATACTATTTTTGGAATCGTTTTTAAGTAATAAAACACTAAATCCGTTACCAACAATAGCAATAATAGATAACCAAATTACTAATCCTGATGCTACTTCTTGCGGATTTTGAAAACGTTTAACAGCCTCAATAATTAATAAAATTGCTACTATTACTAAGGTTGAAGCATTAATAAAAGCGGCAAGAATTTCTGCTCTTTTATAACCAAAAGTTCTATTAATAGAAGCTTTTTGTTTGGCTAATTTTGCAGCAACATAACTTACTATTAAAGAAATTACATCGCTAAAATTATGTAAAGCATCACTTAGTAACGATAAACTTCCAGAAATTAAACCACCAATCACTTGGGCTGTAGTAATTAGTATATTTAAAAATATAGTAATTAACAGTTTTTGACCTTTTACGTCTTTGTGATTATGTGTGTGGTTATGTGCATGGTTCATTTTAACAACTAACTGGTATTTTATCTACTCTGTTTTGATGACGACCACCTTCAAAAGGAGTTTCTAAAAAAGTATCTACCATAGCAATAGCTTGTTGTACTGCTGTGTAACGTGCAGGAATACAAATAATATTAGCATTATTATGTTGTCTGGTTAATACAGTAATTTCTTTGGTCCAACAAATACCAGCGCGTATTTTTTGATGTTTATTAGCAGTCATTGCTACACCATTTGCGCTTCCACAAATTAAAATACCAAAATCTGCTTTTTTACTTTCTACATCTTCTGCTACTGGATGTACAAAATCTGGATAATCTACACTTTCACTACTATCTGTACCGTAATTTTTTACTGTATGTCCTTTTGCTTCTAAATGTTTAATTATTGCAAATTTATAATCGGTTCCTGCGTGATCGTTTCCTATGGAGATAGTCATTTTTGTAGTAATTAAATGGGTTTCTTTTTTAACAGCATAAAGGTACTAAAATTAAAAAAGCCTTGTTATAAAATGAAACAAGACTTTTAAAAAATTTATGGGATAGCTTCGTTTACTTTTTCATAATCTTTTTTATAGTTTTTCCGTGATCGGTATATACTAATGCAAAATAATAACCAGCGCTAAGATTAGATAAATTAATAGTAGTATTTGTAGTTGTTAACAACTGCTTTCCTTGCAGATTTACAATAGTAACCTCTTGTAAAATTTGATTGCTTTTTAAACCAATATGCAAGTTATTAACCACTGGATTTGGATACATACTAATGGTATTCAATTGGTTTTCAGTAGTACTTAAAGTTTCACAATCCGTACTAAAAACCACAGAAGAATAATTAAAATTTGTCCAATTAGCAGTAGAAAATACTTCATCATCTACACTAGCACAATCTATATCTACATTATACAAACTAAAACTAGTAATATTAGTATTGTTTCCATTTCTTAAATCTAGGCTACCAATAGTAGAATTATTAAAAGCAACAGTAGTTAAATTGGTACTATTAGAAAGATCTAGATGATCAACAGAAATACCTTCTAAATAGAAACTTTCTATATCTATTAAATTGCTTGTGTCTAAATTTGTTAATGTATTCCCATCATAGGAAATAATAGTATTAATTTTAGTACAATTAGTTAAATTAATAGTATTTAAATTACTAATCCACCTAAAAGTTAATCTTTCTAAATTGATACAATTGCTTACATTTAAATCTTGTAGATTACTATCAAATACACCAAAATTTATTAATGCTGGATTATTACTTAAATCTAAACTATGAATAAAAGTTTCATTAATATTAATATTACTTAAAGAAGTACAACCCGCAACATTTAAGGTTTGTAAATAAGATTCATTTGCTCTAATAGTAGTTAAGGAAGTTAAACCACTAACATCTAAATGTGGTAAATAACTTTTATACATATCTATGTTTTCTAAGGAAGTACAAGTACTTAAATCTAAACTATTCAGTCCGGAAATTTTAATATCGAGATCTACTAATCCGCTACAACCAGTAACATTTAAGCTTTCTAAAGTATAATTTAAAGCGAGATCTAAATTTTGTAAAGCAGTTAAACCGCTTACATCTAAATGTATTAAGTTGGTATTATTTACAGAGCTTAAAGAAGTTAAGGTTGTAAAATCTCGAATTCCCGTCATATCCGATATATCGGTATAAGAAACATCTAAGCTATTAACAATAGCTACATCGCTTGTTAATACTTGTCCGTCAAGCGTTCCTTCACTATCAATGGCCTGATTTATTAAAAATTGTTCAAAAGCAGAATCTGGAATAGCTGTATATTGTGCATGTATTTGATACATACATATAATACTTAATAAGAAAGTGTACATTTTTTTCATGAGTTAATAGTTTAAATTAGACGTAATTTATTTTCCTGCTTTTAAACAGATACTATTAACATAGTTTTATAAAGTATAGAGAGAAATGTAAATATAATAAAAAAGTTATAACTATTTGATTTTATGATAGTTATATTTTATAAAAAACTAAAATAGAGTAATTAACAATAGTCTTAATAACTTTTAAAATACTAGTTATAACTTGTTAATATCTTCTTATTGTTTTTTAAAACTTTTATTAGGATTATTCATTAAAATTTACAATCCGTAACGTTTAGTTAACATGCAAATAAGTTAACCTTAATTTTTTGTAAACTTATTAGCACTTAAACATCAATTTTAAACGTAAAAAAATAAAATACTTATTAAAAATTTTATGTGAATAGTAGTTATTAACAGTTGTTAATAGCGAATATAAATCCTTTATAAATGAAGCTTTTATAGAACTAATAACTTGTTAATAGAGTACTTTTATAAAAAAATCAAACTAAAATATTAAAAAGTTATACCGTTATTAACAAGCAATAATAAACAGTATTATTTTTTTAAATTTTTAAAAGAAAAAGATGATTATATATATATATGTGGATAACTACTTTTTTTAGATTTAACTTTAAGTAAATATCCATTTAATATTAAATACGTAGCTTTGTAAAAACAAATAGCGAAAATTCTCCACTTAAAACGCTAGATAATAACAGAATTTCACATAACTTAGAAATTCAATTGATTACAATTAATAAATGACAAAAAAGAAACACAGGAAACCTTCACATAATAAGATTTCTAACCTTACAAATACTATTTTAAGTATTTTAAAAAAAGATAGAACCAAGTCTTTTAACTACAAACAAATAGCTGCTAAGCTAGGAGTTAATGATGCTAGCAGCAGAAACCAAATCATTAAAAAACTGCAAAAATTAAAAGCAGATGGCGATATAGAAGAAATAGAACGTGGTAAATTTAAAGCCATTGTTAATACAGAATATTACACAGGTAAACTAGATCTTACTTCTAAAGGTTCTGGTTATGTTATAGTAGAAGGCTTTGAAGATGATATTTTTATAGCTTCTAATAACATAAATAAAGCTTTACATGGTGACGAAGTAGAATTATATATTTACAACCGAAGAAAAAGAGGTAGGCTAGAAGGCGAAATAACCAATATTATTAAACGCGCTAAAAGCGAATATGTTGGTATAATTCAAATTCACGAAAAGAAAAACTTTGCTTTTTTTGTAGCAGATTCTAACAAAATGTACAAAGATATTTTTATACCTATTAATAAAATTAACAAAGCAAAAGATGGTGATAAAGTATTAGTATCTCTTGAAGATTGGCCAGAAAAAGCAGATTCTCCTTATGGTAGAGTAATAAAAGTACTAGGTAAACCAGGAGAACACAATACAGAAATTCATGCAATATTAGCAGATTATGGTTTGCCATATGAGTTTCCGCATGAAGTAGAAGCTTTTGCAAATAAAATAGATACTTCTATTACAAAAGAAGAAATTGCAAAACGTCGAGATATGCGAGACGTTTTAACCTTTACCATCGATCCTAAGGACGCTAAAGATTTTGATGATGCCTTATCCTTTCAAATTCTAGAAAATGGAAATTACGAAGTAGGAATACATATTGCAGACGTTTCACACTATGTGCAAGAAGGAACTATTTTAGATGATGAAGCTTATGAACGTGCAACCTCTGTATATTTAGTAGATAGAGTAGTACCTATGTTACCAGAAGTACTTTCTAACAACGCTTGTTCTTTAAGACCTCATGAAGAAAAATATACCTTCTCTGCGGTTTTTGAAATTAATGACAAAACCGAAATTTTAAACCAGTGGTTTGGTAGAACAGTAACCTACAGTGATGCTCGATTTGCTTATGAAGAAGCCCAAGCAATTATTGAAAATAATGAAGGAAAAACATTTACTACCAAAGAAATTGCTTTGATAGATACTACCATTCCTGAAGATGTTTCGCTTACAGGTAATACATATAAAACCACACCAGAAATAGCATTTGCTACTTTAAAACTAGATCAACTTGCAAAAATTATGCGTAGCAAACGTATGCGTACAGGAGCTATTTCTTTTGATAAAGTAGAAGTAAAATTCAATCTAGATCAAAATGCAAATCCAATTGGTGTGTTCTTTAAAACTAGCAAAGATGCCAATAAGTTAATTGAAGAATTTATGCTACTTGCAAATAAAAAAGTAGCAGAATTTATTGGTAAGCAAAAACCAGAAAAAACATTTATTTATAGAGTTCATGATGAACCAGACGAAAGTAAACTAGCAGCTTTACAAGGGGTAGTTTCTAAATTTGGTTACAAATTAAACTTTAAAGACCGCAAAACAGTTTCTACTACTTTAAACAATTTACTAAAGGAAGTAAACGGAAAAAAAGAACAAAATTTAGTAGATACTTTAGCTATTAGAACCATGTCTAAGGCAGAATATACTACCAAAAATATTGGGCATTACGGTTTAGCTTTTGATTATTATAGTCACTTTACATCGCCAATTCGTAGATATCCTGATGTCATGGCACACAGACTTTTACAACATTATTTAGATAAAGGAAAAACAGTGAGCCAAGAAGCCTATGAAGATAAATGTAAACATTCTTCAAATATGGAAGGTTTAGCTACTAAAGCCGAAAGAGATTCTATTAAATACATGCAAGTAAAATTTATGCAAGACCATCAAGACGAAGAATTTGTTGGTGTTATTTCTGGTGCAACAGATTGGGGAATTTATGTAGAAATAATCTCTAATAAATGCGAAGGAATGGTTAGAATGCGTGATATTACAGACGATCATTATGAATTTGACGAAACCCAATACGCTATTATTGGTCGTAAAAATAAAAAAATGTATCAGCTTGGCGATGAAGTAATAGTAAAAGTTAAAAATGCCGATTTAGTAAAAAAACACCTAGATTTTTTATTAATAGGAAAAGCTAATTAGTTTATAAAACATCTTTTCTTAACAAGAGAAAAGATGTTTTTTTTTACTCAAAAAGTAATTAATAATAAAATTTTTTACAATGATTTTAACCACAACAAATACTATTGAAGCACATAAAATTCATGATTATTTAGGTGTTGTTACTGGAGTAGCAGTAAATAGAAAACAAACAGGAATGACTTTTAGTTTAAAAAAGTACTATGATAGTTTAGAAAATAATCTAGAAGAGGTAAAAGAATCAGCTTTTCAAAACCTTAAAAAAAATGCTATTGCTTTAAAAGCAAATGCTGTGGTAGGTATTACTGTAGATGTAGAAACTATTGCAACATCAGGAATTATTATGGTTTCAATAACAGGAACAGCTGTTAAAGTTGCCTAAAATAAAAGGCCTCAAAATCTTATTTTTTTAAATTTGCAGTAACCTTTAAACATATATATTATGAAAAAGTTACTTTGTTTATTATTTATTAGCCTAGCAATTACAAGTTTTGCACAAGAATCTATAGAATTACCAATAGGAGAATTTAGCGAAATTAAAGTCTATGATCGTATAGAAATAGAGCTTATAAAAGCTGATGAAAACAAAGTTGTTATTTCTGGAAAAAACACAAAAGATGTTGTTATAGTGCATAAAAATGACATTCTAAAAATTAGAATGACACTAACAGAAGCTTTTAATGGTGATGATACCACAGTGCAAGTATATTATACCTCTTTAGATGTTATAGATGCTAATGAAGGTACTTTTATTGGTTCTAATGATATTTTAGAACAATTTGATTTAAAAGTAAAAGCACAAGAAGGAGGAAGCATTACTTTACAAGTAAAAGATTTACATTATTTAGATGTCAAGGCTGTTTCTGGAGCCAATATTAAAATTTCTGGAACAACCATAAATCAAACTATAGATATTAATACAGGTGGTACCTATAAAGCAAAAGATTTAATTGCAGAAAATACTACAGTTACTATAAAAGCTGCTGGTACAGCATATGTAAATACTAGTAAAAAAGTGGTTGCTAAAGTTAGAGCAGGAGGTAGCGTTTATGTTTATGGTAACCCAGAAATGGTAGATGAGAATACTATTTTAGGAGGAAAAATTATTATTGAAGAATAAATACTAGCATTTTTCTTAAATTTGTAAGAAAGACTTTCTCATGCTAGATGCTATTTTAACAGCAATCCCTTTTGGTATTATATTATCGTTCACCATAGGACCTGTTTTTTTTGTTTTATTAGAAACTAGTGCAACCAAAGGGTTTAAAAGTGCTTTAATTTTTGATTTAGGAGTAATTCTAGCAGATATATTTTTTATAATTGTTGCTTTTTATAGTACCAGTAAACTCTTAGAAAAGGTAAAAGATGATCCTAGTTTTCTTATTTTTGGTGGTGTTTTTTTAACTGCCTATGGCGTTATTTCTTTTATTAAAACTTCTAAATCTTTTAGAGAAATTGTTAGAGAATATCATAGAGTAGAATTTAAAAAAGACTATGGTAAACTCTTTGTAAAAGGCTTTTTACTTAATTTTATTAACATTGGTGTTTTACTAGGTTGGTTGGGTTTTATTGTAATAGGTAACTCTTTAACAGAAAGTACTTATGAACTACAAATATTTTTAGCTACCATTTTATTGGTTTACTTTTTAGTAGATTTATTAAAAATTGCAGCTGCAAAAACGCTTAAAAATAAACTAACGCCAAGACGTATTTTTAAAACTAAAAAAATAGTAGCTCTTGTTATTTTAGGTTTCGGAATTTTGCTTTTAGTACAAGGGTTTTTTCCTAAAGAAAAAGAATTAATTAAAGATAAATTAGAGCAGATTAATCCATTAAACTAACTTTAAACAAATGAATAATGTTTTTATAGATTATTTTGTAATACTTTACTAGTCATTTGCTTTATATTTTATTAAAGAAATTAAAGATACCAAACTCCATACACCTTCAAGTATTATAAAAGGAATATACTGCATAAGTATTGAGGCAAAACAAGCTAGACTTGCACCAATAAAATTAAGTAAAATAAACGTTAAATCTGTATTTTTTAGTTTTCCTATTACATTAAGAATGTATGCTAATAGTATTTGAAAAACTCCTATAAAACCAATCCAATCTGTAGTATTCATTTGTTATCCTTTTCTTAAATAATTTTCTTGAGTTTCATTAGCATTAAAAAACTTCAATACATATTTAAAGTTTTCTATACATGTTGTTTATATTCTAAGGTTGATGTATAAGAATAGTTGCGATTTTGTATGCGAGGATTTTCCGAAGGAAAAGCAGACGTTACAAACACGCAACGACCTTCTTTTGAGCACTAAGCCGCAATTATTTTATACGGTGTTGTGTGCAGTTTTTATTCCGATTTCTATCCGTCAATAGAAACTCCAACTTGTTTATTATCCTCAAAATGAATATTAAAAAAGTAATTTTGGCCTTCTTTTTCTTGAAAAGCCATTTCAAATCCTTCGTCACGTACAGATATTCCTTTCAGTTCAAAATGTTTTTCAATCGATACGAATTCCATTTCTGCATTTTCAAATTGTTCTTTAAGTGCATTTTCAGATTCGGATTTTATTTCCGTTTCTTTATTCAAAGCATTGAGTAAAATCTGTTTCTGATTTTCAGCTATTCCGTCCTTATTTCCTGCCACAAGAATTTCAATATCAGCATCCAAAAATCTTTTATTCACTTGCCAACCAACATCATTTCCTCTCGTGCTAAAACTCTCAATTTCTCCAAAATCAGAGTCAGTCGTTTTTAGTTTTTTACTTCCAAAAAGTTTTCCAAATATTCCCATTCAGTTTGGTTTTAGTTCTGTTGCTCAAATTACACACAACTACTGTATATATTAGTTTAATATATAAAAATAGTTACTTTATACAAGTAACTATTTTTGAGGTGTAGAAATATATTACTCGAACACTGCATTATTTTTATCTTATTTTAATTTTTTTTAAAATTTAACTTAAACCACTATTTATATACAAGTAACTCTTTTTGAGATGTAGTAGCAAACTACTAGAACAGCTGTATTTTTCTTACTTAAATTTTTCTAAAATTTAACCAAAAAAAAAGAGCTACTTATTTTAAGTAACTCTTTTTGAGGTGTCGAGCGGATTCGAACCGCTGTAGATGGTGTTGCAGACCACTGCCTAGCCGCTCGGCCACGACACCTTAAATTCCTTTAAAAAGGAACCTCATTATTTCTAATGAGAAGGCAAATATAAAAATAATTCCCTTTTTACGCTATTTAGAAACACTTTTTCTTTTTTCGGTAATCTCAATAGTTACCATTTCTACATCTCCACCAATAGGAGGGTTTATTTTACTCACTGCTACTGTAGCAACAGTAATTAGTTTATCTTCAGTAAATATACGAGTTAAAATACGTTTTGCAACAGTCTCTAATAAGTGCGAAGGCTTTGCCATTTCTTCTCTAATTACTCTATTTAAAAACACATAATCTACCGTGTCTTTTAAATCGTCTGAGTTTGCACTTTTTTGTAAATCGGCTTTTACTTTAATATCTACACGATAATCGCTTCCTATTATAGTCTCTTCGGTTAAGCAACCATGATATGCAAATACACGAATGTTTTCTACTTTAATTATTCCCATGGCGCAAAAGTAGTATAACCAAAGGCAGTTTTAATATAATTTTTAAATTAATTATTAACTAATACATTAGTTAGTAAACAAATCAAAAATATTACTAAGTGCGCTAGTTTTAGATTTATAAAATTCTGTATATGTACAGTTATTGCAGGTAACAGAGGTATATTTTTGCGATTGCACATCAAATATTTTAGACCACCTACCACCAGTTGCTCGCATTTGTCCTGTAGTATATGTATGGTTATTACATTTAGGGCATTCATAGTTTTTGTGTTTCATACCTTATCTTAATTTTTATCTATGTGTCTTTATTTTTTTTTAAAAAGTTACAAAATATATACGCTTGAGCTATTATATAGTTACTATAAATTTGTCTAGTTTTGTATTTCAGTTTAGAAAGAAAAATAATTATGTCTGAAGAAGCTAAATCGCTCCATTTTATAGAGCATATTATAGAAGAAGATTTACAAAACGGGATGCCTAAATCTAATTTACGTTTTCGTTTTCCGCCAGAACCTAATGGCTATTTACATATTGGTCATACCAAAGCAATTGGTATTAGTTTTGGTTTAGGTGAAAGATACAATGCACCTGTAAATTTAAGATTTGATGATACCAATCCTGCTAAAGAAGAACAAGAATATGTAGATGCTATTAAGCGTGATATTTCTTGGTTAGGATATCAATGGGCTAATGAAGTATATTCATCAGACTATTTTCAACAATTATACGATTGGGCTGTACAATTAATAAAAGAGGGTAAAGCCTATGTAGACTCGCAAAGCAGCGAAGCTATGGCAGAACAAAAAGGTACACCAACAAAAGTAGGTACTAATAGTCCGTTTAGAGATAGAAGCGTAGCAGAAAATTTAGAACTGTTTCAACGTATGAAGGATGGAGAATTTAAAGCAGGAGAACATATTCTTCGTGCTAAAATTGATATGGAAGATCCTAATATGTTGATGCGTGATCCTATCATGTATCGTATTATGCATGCACATCATCACAGAACAGGAAACCAATGGTGTATTTACCCTATGTATGACTGGACACATGGAGAAAGTGATTATATAGAACAGGTTTCGCATTCTTTATGTTCTTTAGAATTTAAACCACATCGTAAATTATACGATTGGTTTAAAGAACAAGTATACCCTTTAAGCGCTGAGCAATATCCTTTACTACCAAAACAAAGAGAATTTGCACGTTTAAATTTAAGCTATACCATTATGAGTAAGCGTAAGCTGCTTAAATTGGTAGAAGAAGGTGTAGTTTCTGGTTGGGACGACCCAAGAATGCCTACCATTTCTGGTTTAAGAAGAAGAGGGTATACACCAAATTCTATTCGAAAATTTATAGAAAAAGTAGGAGTTGCAAAACGTGAAAATGTTATTGATGTTTCGCTTTTAGAATTTTGTATTCGTGAAGATTTAAATAAAACAGCACCTAGAGTAATGGCTGTTTTAAACCCTTTAAAAGTGGTAATAACTAATTATCCAGAAGATAAAGAAGAGTGGTTTGAAGCAGAAAATAATCCGGAAGATGCTACTGCAGGAAGCCGTAAAGTGCCTTTTTCTAAAGAAATTTATATTGAAAAAGAGGACTTTAAAGAAGAAGCAAGCAATAAGTTTTTCCGTCTAAAACTAGGAGGAGAGGTGCGTTTAAAAAATGCCTATATCATTCAAGCAGAAAATGTTGTAAAAGACGAAAACGGAAACATTACAGAAGTACATTGTACCTATACAGAAGATACTACTAAAAAAGTAAAAGGAACCTTACATTGGGTTTCTGTTAAACATGCAGTACAAGCAGAAGTTAGAGAATATGATAGATTATTTATTGATGAAGCTCCTGATAGCCATGAAGACAAAGATTTTATGGAATTTATAAACCCTAATTCTTTAAATATTATTCAAGCTTTTGTAGAGCCTAGTTTGGCACAAGCAAAAATAGGAGAGCAGTTTCAGTTTCAACGTTTAGGTTATTTTAATGTAGATAATGATGCTACTGCAAATAAATTGGTATTCAATAAAACGGTTGGTTTACGTGATTCTTGGGCAAAAGCAAAGCCAAAAGAAAACAACAAACAGCAAAAACCACAACAACAAAACCAAAGAAAAGCGATTAGTGTTATTCAACAGTTGGGTAAAAAATACACCAACCTACCTGAAGAAAAACAACTAAAAGTAAGAGCAGAAATTTTAGAACTTGCTAAAAATGTTACCTATGAAGAACTAGAACCTCTTTTTGCAACAGCAGTTAAAAAAGCAGGAACACGTATTGCAGCTATGTTAACACTTCGTGTTTTATTAGAAAATGGTTTAGAAAAAAATCAAGCAATTATAGATTTTATTAGCAAAGCTTTAGAAGATAAAAATGAATTATTAGTTGCAGAAGCTAGCAAGCTTTAAGTAGTTAGTATATGTTTTAAAAAAGACCTTGATTGAAAAATCAAGGTTTTTTTGTACATTGAAAAGAATAAAATTTATAAAAATATGGAACTTGCAATAACACCTTGGGCAATACCTGTAGCAGCAGTAGCAGCTTTGGTAATTGGAGCTATTTGGTATAACCCAAAAGTATTTGGAAATGTTTGGATGCGTGAATCTGGTATGACAGAAGAAAAAATGAAAGGTAGCAACATGATAAAAATCTTTACATTGTCTTTATTTTTTGCTGCTTTATTAGCCATTTTATTAATGCAATTTACCAACCACCAATGGGGAGCAATGGGAATGGTAGGAGGAGATCCTACAGGTGCATTACCTTCTTTTGATGCGTTTATGGCAGACTACGGTAACGCTTTTAGAACCTATAAACATGGCGCATTACATGGTACTATATTTGGTTTATTTGGCGCATTACCAATTATAGGTACTATAGCTTTGTTTGAACGTAAAAGCGCAAAATACATTTTTATAAACGCAGGATATTGGGTGGTTACTCTTGCTGTAATGGGAGCATTACTTTGCGGATTATAATAAGATGTAATGATTTTATACATTTAAAGACTGAATAATTTTAATTTCAGTCTTTTTTATTTTTACTATTTGATACACTTTAAGCTTTTTAATACTATTGAAGAACTTCCAGATTCCTGGAACGCATTGCCAACACAAGATATATTTTTAAAAACACCCTTTTTAAAAGCCTTAGAGCAGTCGTCTCCAAGTAATATTACTTCGTATTATTTAGCCGTTTTTAAAGATCAGAAATTAGTTGGTATTGCTATTTTACAACGCGTAAAATTATATACCAATGATATCTTTAGAAAAACATCTACCAACTTTTTTAAAGTACTTGCAAAAAAGGCAATTGCCAAAATTGTAAAAGGAAATATGCTAGTGGTTGGTAATTTAATGCATACTGGACAACATGGTTTCTTTTTTTTAAAAGATGAAATTTTGCAAGAAACCTTTTTAAATCAAATACAGGATGCTATTACATACTTGCGTGTTGTTATAAAAAAGAAGCACCATAAAAAGATAAGAATTATTGCCTTTAAAGATTATTTTGAAAGCGATACTATACATCAAAACGAAGAATATTTTAACAAAGTAAATTTGTATAAAGTACAAGTGCAACCCAATATGTTGTTTGTTATTCCAAAAGAATGGCACACAAAAGAAGAGTATATTGCTGCATTTACTAAAAAATATAGAGATCGTTTTAAAAGAGCAAGAAAAAAAAGTAATGCTTTACAACTACAAGAACTAGACCTAGAAGCTATTGGTAAGTACGCTAATACACTTTTTAACTTATATGAGTGTGTATCTGACAACGCAGGAATAAACACCTTTAAATTAGCTAATAATCATTTTTACAGTTTAAAAAGCCATTTAAAAGAAGATTTTAAAGTTTTTGGGTACTTTTTAAATAATGAATTGATTGGTTTTTATACCTTAATAGCAAATAATAATACACTAGAAACCTATTTTTTAGGATACCACCCAAAGCTACAGCACCAATACCAAATGTATTTAAACATGCTCTATAATATGGCTATTTTTGGTATAGAAAATAATTTTAAAACCATTGTTTTTGCAAGAACTGCCATGGAAATTAAAAGCTCTATAGGAGCTAAACCTCAAACCATGCACATTTACTTAAAACACACCAATAATTTTATAGCTAATACTGTTTTAAAATTAATAGTAAAGTACATGAACCCAATTAGAGATTGGCAAGAACGTCATCCTTTTAAGTAGTTATTTATAATTTTTTTGTTTTTAAAGTAGGGTAATCCAGTTTTTAATTGTCTTACACTAAAATAAACACATAAAAAATTAATTATGACAACACATAAAAAGAAAGGAATTAAAACCATTTTATCTGTTATTATTCTATTATTTGTTAGCTATGGAGCCTACTCTTTATTTAGCTCTAAACTAACTGAAAAAACAGAAATATTAAGCGAAAAAAAAATACTTTTAAATCAGTTAAAAGAAACTTCACTTGCTTATGATACTGCCATTAAAGAGAGTGAAGAGAAAGATATTGTATTAGAAAAAGCCAAACTTAAAATAGATCATTTAATAGATTCTTTACAAACCAGCAATACTACTGTTACTGATTTATTGTTATTAAAAGAAAAACAACTGGAGATTACTAGTGAAATGAAAAACCTTATTAGAGATAATAAGGAACTTATTCAAGACAATAAAATATTAGTACATTCTTTACAAAAACGCAAAAAACAACTATTTGAAAGCCAAGCCATAGCAAATGCTCTTAAAAAAGAAAATGGGGAATTAGATGCAGAAAAAATACTATTAAATAATAGTATTGAAGAAGCTAAATATTTAACCTTGTTAGATTTAGAAATAGAAGGAATAAAAGAACGTTCTTCTGGTAAAGAAATGATTACCAATAAAGCAAAACGTATTAATAAACTTAAAATTTGCTATGCCATTGCTAAAAACAACTTAGTGCAAGAAGGAGATAAAACCATGCAAGTTCAAATTTTAGATCCTAATAATGAATTAGTCACGCAAAATACTGGAGCTTTAAAAATAGCCGAAAGTGATATTTTATATTCTTTTAATACCACATTTAGTTACAAAAATGAAAACTTAAATGTATGCGATTACTTTGTTTTTAATGCAGATACAACACTTGAAAAAGGAACCTACCAAATTCATATTTATGACAATAAAAATGTAGTAACAAGTGCTACTATAACCTTAAAATAAACCTTTTTTGCCCAAAAAAGCAGTTTAGTAATTGGTCTAAGCTGCTTTTTTATTTTCTATAAATTGGTTTTTTATTCCAATTGCTATGCATAGAAACCGAATTAAGATATAGCAAAATTTACTTCGTTTTATACAATACTTTTAATTAATTTTAACGATTATGGTTTTTGTTTATCCTTATAAATCAGTATATTAAAAGGAGTAAACAAAATTTAAGAACCATGAAAAACAAGCAAAAAATATTAACTAAAATTTCTAATCTTTTATTAGATATAGAAAAAAACCACCATGAATTGTATGTACATTTAGATGAAAATCCTATGACAATTCCTATTTCAAATCAGCCTAATATAGACACTAAATCTCTAGAAGATTATTTTAATAGCCTGAAAGAAATTTTAAAAAAATATAAAAAGAATCAATAAAAAAACCTCAAAGACATACTTTGAGGTTTTTTGTTGGTTTTAACTATTCTTACTCTTCATCTTCTTCTTTCTTTTTCTTCGCATTTTTCATGGCTTCACCAATTTGATTACTTGCCGTAAAACTAGCCACCATATCGTTTAACATTTGACTTCCTGCTTGTGGTGAATTAGGGAGTAAAATTAAATTACTATTGGTTTCTTGACCTATAGATTGTAAAGTATCATAATGCTGCGTTACCACAATTAAAGCAGATGCTTCTTGACTATTTATACCTACTTTATTTAAAACCTCTACAGACTCTTCTAAACCACGTGCAATTTCACGACGTTGGTCTGCAATACCTTGTCCTTGTAAACGTTTGCTTTCTGCTTCTGCTTTGGCTTTTTCTACAATTAAAATACGTGCTGCATCTCCTTCAAATTGTGCTGCTGTTTTTTCTCTATCTGCTGCATTAATTCTGTTCATAGCAGCTTTTACTTGGGCATCAGGATCAATATCTGTAACTAAGGTTTTAATGATATCAAATCCATAATCAGACATTGCATCATTTAATTCCGTTTTTACAGCAATTGCAATATCATCCTTTCTTACAAATACATCATCTAGTTTCATTTTTGGTACTTCGGCTCTTACTACATCAAATACATAACTGGTAATTTGCTCATGCGGATAATCTAATTTGTAAAAAGCATCATAAACTTTTTGGCTAATGACGCGATATTGTACAGATACTTTTAAACGTACAAATACATCATCTAATGTTTTTGTTTCTATAATTACATCTAATTGCTGAATTTTTAAGCTTAAACGTCCAGCAATTTTATCTACTAAAGGTACTTTTAAGTGTAATCCAGATTGACGTATACTATGATATTTTCCAAATCGTTCTATAATTACTGCTGTTTGTTGTTTTACTACAAAAAATGCAGAAATCAATATAATGACTCCGAAAAAAATAAGAGGTATTAAAAGAAAATTTCCCATAACATGTTTTTTTTGATTAAAATAATATGACTTTAAAAATAAACTATATTTGCCTAAACCCTCATAACAATTATGAAAATTAAACAATACATCTTATTAGTAGCTTGTACCATAGGTTTTGTTACAATAAATTTTGCACAACATAGAAGAGTACCTATAAAAAACGGTATTGGTATTCAAGGTGGTATTACGCAATTTGATATTATTACAGATAACTTTAATACCAAAAAAGGCAATGGTTGGATTGGTGGAGCATCTGCAACGGTAGAGTTACCACACAAATGGTATAATATGAGTTATAGCATACAGCTTTCTGAAAATAACATTGGTATTGCTGCCAGACCGTTTGCTTTAGCTACCACAGAAGAGTATATAGATTATAAACTTTTTACAGCACAAATATCTTTACAAGCACACATAAAAATTATAGAAAGTTATTTAACTCTTGACGTTGGACCTATGTTACAATACAATAGTGAAATGGAGTTAAAAGACAAAGACCAAGAAAACTATGTAATTAATAATTACAGTAATTTATTGGCTAAAGACATAAGTGATATTACTAAATTTAACGTAGATGGTGCCATTGGTCTCTCTGCTGGAATTAGCCACTTTAGATTTAAAGCGCAATATATTTATGGGTTTACCAATATGTTTAGCAAACTAAATAAAAACAATTTAGATACCTCAGGAAGTAGTGAAAGTAAGTTTAAAGGAAACCAATCTATGTTAGCCTTTACACTTATGATTACCTTTTAATATAACAATTTGTTTTTGTAGAACAAGAGCATTATTAATAGAAATAAGCTTATAAAAAAAGCGAGCCGTTAAGCTCGCTTTTTCATTTATTAGCTAGTTGCTAATTTTTCTATTCTTTCTATGGTTTGGTTTTTACCAATCATATACATAATATCAAATACATCTGGACCTTGTAAGGCACCAACTAAGGCTAGACGCAAAGGCATCATTACTTTTCCAAAACCAATTTCTTTATTGGTAATCCAGGTTTTAATAGTAGCGCTAAGGTTTTCTACCTCAAAATCTTCTATAGTTTGTATTACAGCAGAAAGCTCGGTTAATAGTTCGCGAGTTCCTTCTTTCATAGATTTTTTATATGCTTTTTCATCGTAGCTTTTAGGGCTAACAAAGAAGAAAGAACTTAAGTTCCAAAAATCACTAATAAACGTTGCTCGTTCTTTTATTAAGCCAACAACCAAGGCAATATAGTTAACATCAATGTCTTTTAATTCTTCATGTTTTTGTTGAAATATGGCAGCCAATTCTTCATCATTTTGCTCTTGCATATAATGGTGGTTAAACCATTTTATTTTATCCGGATCAAAACGAGCTCCAGATTTATTTACGCGTTCTAAATCAAAAGCTGCAATTAGCTCTTCCAAGTTAAAAATTTCTTGCTCTGTTCCTGGATTCCATCCTAAAAAGGCAAGAAAGTTTACCATGGCATCTGCAAAATAACCATCTTCTTTATATCCTCTAGAAACTTCGCCTTCAGGAGATTTCCATTCTAACGGAAATACAGGAAATCCTAATTTATCACCATCACGTTTGCTTAATTTTCCTTTTCCTGTAGGTTTTAAAATAAGCGGTAAATGTGCAAATTCTGGAGATTCCCAACCAAAAGCTTTATATAATAAATCGTGTAATGCTAAACTTGGTAACCATTCTTCACCACGAATAACATGTGTAATTTCCATTAAATGGTCATCTACAATATTTGCTAAGTGGTAGGTAGGCATACCATCACTTTTAAACAAAACTTTATCATCTAAAATATTAGTATCAATACTAATATTTCCTCTAATAATATCTTTTAATGCTAAGGTTTGGTCTTGTGGTGATTTAAAACGAATTACATAATCTTCTCCAGCATCTAGTTTTGCCTGTGTTTCTTCTACAGAAAGAGATAAAGAATTACTTAGTTTTAATCGGTTATGCCAATTATAAATAAATGTTTTTCCTTTTGCTTCGTGGTCTTTTCTATGAAAATCTAATGCTTCAGCAGTATCAAAAGCATAATATGCATTTCCTGAAGCTATTAAATCATCGGCATATTTTTTATATATATCCTTACGCTCACTTTGTCTGTATGGTCCAAATTTTTCATTTTTTCCTGGTCCTTCATCAAAAGGAATATTACACCAGTTTAAAGCATCTATAATATACTTTTCTGCACCTTCTACATAACGGTTTTGGTCTGTATCTTCAATACGTAATACAAAAGTTCCGTTGTGTTTTTTAGCAAATAAATAGTTGAATAAAGCAGTACGTACTCCTCCAATATGTAAAGGTCCTGTAGGACTTGGTGCAAAACGCACTCTAACGTTTTTGGTCATTTTATTTTTAATTTGAAAGTGCAAAGATAGTTATTAAGCTATAAGACAAAAACTAGATGCTATAAGTTTTTTATAAAGTTGTAAGCATCTCTTTTGGTACACGTTTATTCATGATTTTAAACCACAGTGGAGGGAATAACGAAATTAACATAGAGGTTGGGTAACCATAAGGCATTTGCGGACTCTCTTTATGGCAATCTAAAATCTGATATTTTTTTGTTGTTTTATAATGATGGTCACTATGTCTGGTTAATTCATACAATACAATTCTGCCAATAATATGGTTAGAGTTCCAGGAATGTATTTTTTTTACACGTTCATATCTACCTGATTTTGTTTTTAAACGAAGCAAGCCATAATGCTCTATATAGTTAACAGTTTCTAGTAGAATAAAGCCTACAATTGCTGAAGCTAAAGCAAAAAATAATCCAGAAGAGGAAAAAAGCAGATATACTATAACTAAATAACTAATTTGAATAATAGTAAACCAAAACATATCATTTTTAACAGAGAAAAAAGATTTATTATTATTATTTAAAAGTTTTTTTTGAATCTTCCAAGACTTTAAATATTGTCTAATAGTAGAGGTGAACCAAAACGAATATACACTTTGATTATATTTTGCTGTTGCTGGATCTTCTGGAGTTGCAGCATGTAAATGATGTCCAAAATTATGTTCTATATAAAAATGCATGTATAAAGAAGGTAGGAGCAAGGCTTTGCCTAAAAATCGCGCGTTGCTACGTTGTCTATGTCCAAGTTCATGTGCAACGTTAATACCATTAATAGCTAAAACAATTCCTAAAGATATAACCAAACCAACTATTTCATAGGTTTCTAAATTTTGGCTTGCTACTGTTTTTAAATTTAAAAAAAGTAAACCATAAACAATAGGAAGGTTTAAGTATAGCAACCAATCAAACAACTTATTTTTAAGTTTATTTGCTACTTCTTCTGTTTCTAAATTTGTATCGTCAATAGGAAAAGACATCTCGAAAACTGGTAGTAAAACAAAGGCATAAATAGGAACCAAATAAACATATATTCCTTTAAAATATAAACCTAAAACAGCCAGTAACGGAATAGAAAAAGCAGCTAAATATTTAAGATCTTTCATTACAGTACTTTATTTTACTTCCGCAAAAGCGAAAATCTTTTAAATTTCTATTTAAAATTAACAGAATGTTACCAAATTTAGGCATTTCTAGTTAAAATTATTATTGTAGTTTAGTAAGTTAAACAGCTACACTTTGCACAATTTTAAGAACATACAAGTTAAACTAGAAGCGTTTATTAGAAAATACTACACTAATGAACTCATTAAAGGTACCATTCTATTTTTTAGTATAGGCTTATTGTATTTTTTATTAACCTTACTCATCGAGCATTTTTTATGGTTAAGTTCTTCTGGCAGAACCATTTTATTTTGGTTATTTGTTGTGGTTGAAATGTTGCTGTTTGCAAAATTTATTGCTATTCCTTTAGCTAAATTATTTAAGCTTAAAAAAGGAATTAATTATGAAGAAGCTTCGCAAATAATAGGTAATCACTTTCCAGAGGTTAATGATAAATTGCTTAATGTTCTTCAATTAAAACAATCTTCAGAACCATCTGAATTACTTCTAGCAAGTATTGCACAAAAATCTGCAAGCTTACAACCTGTTCCTTTTAAGCTAGCTGTAAATTTTAAAAAGAATACCAAGTATTTAAAATATGCTGCAATTCCTGTTTTAATTTTGCTTTTAGCTTCGGTTTCCGGACATTTTAATTGGTTTAGCGATAGCTATAAAAGAGTAGTAAACTACAAAACAGCCTATGAGCCACCTGCTCCTTTTCAGTTTTTTGTTATCAATGAAAATCTTCAAGCTACAGAAAATAAAGACTTTACACTTTTTATTAAAACAGTAGGAGAGGTACAACCAGAAAATGTGCAAATAACTTACAATAACGAAACTTATTTTTTACAGCAAAAAGCAATTGGTGATTTTGAGTATGTTATTAGTAAACCAAAGCAAAATCTTACTTTTCAATTATTGGCAAATAATGTTACTTCTAAACCATACACACTACAGGTTATTGAAGCACCAACTTTATTGAGTTTTGATATGGTTTTAGAGTATCCTAGTCATACCAAAAAACAAGACGAAACCCTTAAAAGTACTGGAAATGCAATTGTACCACAAGGCACAAATATTACCTGGAAATTAAATACCAAAGCCACAGATCAAGTACATTTATATGCTAAAGATACCCTTGTATTTACAGATAATTCTGGAGTTTTTACAGCTTCAAAAAAAGTCTATAACAATTTAAAATATAACCTTACCACGAGTAATGCAAACCTTAAAGATTACGAAAACCTAGCCTTTAGTATTGATGTTATTAAAGACGAATATCCTGAACTAAATATTAAAATGAAAGTAGATAGTTTAGACCAACAAAGCCTATATTTTTATGGACAAGTAAGTGATGATTACGGATTACATACATTACAATTAGTGTATTATCCTTCAGAAAATGAAGCTGAAAAACGCGTAGAAAATATTACTATCTCAAAATCTAATGTAGCAGATTTTATAACAGCATTTCCTAATAATCTTGAAATTACTGAAGGTATATCTTATGATTTATATTTTCAAGTTTTTGATAATGATGTAATTCATAAATACAAAAGCACTAAAAGTGAAGTATTTTCTTACAGAAAATTAACCCAAGAAGAAGAAGAACAAAAACAGTTACAAGAACAAAAGGAAACCATTCAAGAGCTAAATAAGTCTCTTGAAAAAATGGAAGAACGTGATAAGGAATTAGAACAACTTTCAAAAAACCAAAAAGAAAAAAGCACTTTAAGTTTTAATGATAAACGTAAACTAGACAATTTTTTAAAACGTCAAAAAGAACAAGAAGAGATGATGAAGAGCTTTAATAAAAAGCTTAAAGATAATTTAGAAGAATTTCAGCAAGAAAAGGAAGATGACCCATTTAAAGACGATTTAAAGCAGCGTTTAAAAGAAAATGAAGAACAGCTTCAAAAAGATGAGAAACTGCTTGAGGAGTTAGAAAAATTAAGAGAAAAATTAGATAAAGAAGAGTTAAGCGAAAAATTAGAAAAGCTAGCCAAACAAAATAAAAACCAAGAACGTAGTTTAGAACAGTTATTAGAACTTACCAAAAAATATTATGTAGCTAAAAAATTAGAAAAGCTACAACAAGAATTAGAAAAGTTAGCAGATAAACAAGAAAAGCTCTCTGAAGAAATTCCAGAAAAAAACACCAAAGAAAAACAAGACGAAATTAATAAGGAGTTTGAAAATTTTCAAAAAGAAATGGATGCACTTGAAAAAGAAAATCAAGAATTAAAACGTCCAGAAAAAATAGATAGAAATAAAAAGGAAGAAGAAAATGTAAAAGAAGATCAACAAGAAGCTTCAGATAAATTAGAAGAAAAACAAAATAGTCAAGAAGAACAACAAAAGCAATCTAGCCAAAAACAAGCACAACAAAAACAAAAACAAGCCGCTCAAAAAATGAAACAAATGAGTGCACAAATGCAAGCAGCTATGGCTTCATCAAGTGGAGAACAATTGGCAGAAGATGTTGCCATGTTACGTCAGGTTTTAGATAATTTAGTACTCTTTTCTTTTGATCAAGAACATTTAATGAAACAATTTAATAGCATTGAAGTAAACCATAATAAGTATGCTTCTTATTTGCGTAAACAGTATGATTTAAGAGAACATTTTTCGCATATTGATGATAGCCTTTTTGCTTTATCGCTACGCCAACCAAAAATTTCAGAAAAAGTAAATAAAGAAATAGGAGAGGTGTTTTATAATGTAGATAAATCTTTAGAAGAATTTTCAGAAAATCAAATATACAAAGGCGTTTCTAATCAGCAATACACCATTACTTCTGCTAATAATCTTGCAGATTTTTTAAGCAATGCATTAGATAATATGCAAATGCAAATGAGTGGTCAAGGACAAGGTGGTCAAGGGCAACCAAAACCAGGAGAAGGCGAAGGAGGAGAAGGTGGTCTTCCAGATATAATTAAAAGTCAAGAACAGTTAGCTAAAGAAATGGAAGGAAAAATGGGTGATGGTAAAAAAGGCGAAGCAGGCGAAGGTAATAAAGGACAACAAGGAGAAAATGGCAAAGAAAAAGGCGAAGGTAAAAATGGAAATGATGGTGAAGGTGAAACAAAATTAGGAGAAGGAAACAGTGAAGAATTACATGGCGAATTGTTTAGAATTTACCAACAACAGCAGCAAATACGTCAAGCTTTACAAGATAGATTGGCTAAAGAAGGTAAAGGAGGTATAGGTAGTAATTTGGTAAAACAAATGGAACAAATTGAATTAGATTTATTAAACAAAGGTTTTACCAAACAGACCCTGCAAAAAATGATGAATTTAAAACATCAATTACTTAAATTAGAACAAGCAACATTGCAACAAGGACAGGAAGAAAAACGTGAATCTCAAAACAATACTAAGAATTTTGATAATAAAACAAATAATAAAATTCCTACCGCAAAACAATATTTTAACACAACCGAAATATTAAATAGACAAAGCTTACCTTTGCAATCTATTTATAAAAAGAAAGTGCAAGAATATTTTAAACAAAACAATGATTAATTTTAATTACGAAAACGATTTTAAATTAGATTATGAAACGACATTAGCAACATGGATTTCTAATGTTATAGTTTCTGAAGGATGTAAAGAAGATGAAATCAATTACGTTTTTTGTGATGATGCATATTTACATAAATTAAATGTAGAATTCTTAAATCACGATACCTTAACAGATATCATTAGTTTTGATTATTCCGTAGGAAAAATTATACAAGGAGATATATTTATTTCTACAGAAAGAGTTACAGATAATGCTAAAGATTTCAAAGTTTCTTTTGCAGAAGAATTACATCGTGTCATTGTTCATGGTGTTTTACATTACTGTGGTTATAAAGATAAAACAGAAGAAGATGCTAAAGTTATGCGTAGCAAAGAAAATTTCTACTTAGAGCAATTAACTACAGATTAGAAGATAACTTGTATCTTTGCAAGCTGTTTCAGTTATAAAACAAAGAAGTGTTCCACGTGGAACATTTCTAAAAAATCAAAATATAATATAAATTTCATTTAAAGGTATATTACATGTTTAACGAAGTATATGATGTTATTGTTGTTGGAGCTGGTCACGCAGGAAGTGAAGCAGCAGCAGCAGCAGCAAACATGGGAAGCAAAACATTGCTTATTACCATGAACCTACAAAACATTGCGCAAATGTCTTGTAATCCTGCTATGGGAGGAATTGCTAAAGGACAAATAGTACGTGAAATTGATGCACTTGGAGGTTACTCTGGTATTGTTAGTGATACTTCTGCTATACAGTTTAAAATGCTTAATAAGTCTAAAGGACCTGCAATGTGGAGTCCTAGAGTGCAAAGTGATAGAATGCGTTTTGCTGAAGACTGGAGATTGCTTCTAGAGCAAACAAAAAACCTGGACTTTTATCAAGAAATGGTGTCTGGTTTATTAGTTGAAAATCATAAAGTGGTTGGTGTAAAAACTTCTTTAGGTGTAGAAATTAAAGCTAAATCTGTAGTACTTACTAATGGTACTTTTTTAAATGGCTTAATACATATTGGTGACAAAAATTTCGGTGGAGGTAGAGCTGGTGAAAAAGCAGCAACAGGAATAACAGAACAACTAGTGCAATTAGGTTTTGAATCTGGTAGAATGAAAACAGGAACACCACCAAGAGTAGATGGTCGTTCTTTAGATTTTTCTAAAATGCTTGAACAACCAGGAGATGTTAATCCAGAAAAATTCTCTTATTTAGATATTACAAAGCCTTTGTCAAAACAACGTTCTTGTCACATGTCTTATACTAGTGAAAAGGTACATGATTTACTTCGTGAAGGTTTTGATCGTTCGCCAATGTTTAATGGTAGAATTAAAAGTTTGGGTCCAAGATATTGTCCATCAATAGAAGATAAAATTAACCGTTTTGCAGATAAAGATAGACATCAATTATTTGTAGAACCAGAAGGATGGAATACCGTAGAATATTATATAAATGGCTTCTCAACCTCTCTGCCAGAAGATGTACAATTTAAAGCCTTACGTTCTGTAGCTGGTTTTGAAAATGTAAAATTCTTTAGACCTGGTTATGCTATCGAATATGATTATTTTCCGCCAACACAATTAAAACATACTTTAGAGACTAAGCTAGTTGAAGGTTTGTATTTTGCTGGTCAAATTAATGGTACAACTGGTTATGAAGAAGCAGCTTCTCAAGGGTTGATGGCTGGTATAAATGCAAGCTTAAAAGTAAGTGAAAAAGATCCTTTTACACTACAAAGAGATGAAGCTTATATTGGTGTTTTAATAGATGACCTTATTACAAAAGGAACAGAAGAGCCATACAGAATGTTTACTTCTCGTGCAGAATATAGAACGTTATTACGTCAAGATAATGCAGATTTACGTCTAACACCTAAAGGTTTTGAACTTGGTTTAGCAAGTGAAAAACGTTTAAAACGTATGGAAGAAAAACATGAACAAGCAGCAAAGTTTGTTCAGTTTTTTAGAGAAACCAGTGTGCAGCCAGAAGAAGCAAATCCAGTTTTAGAATCTAAAAACTCTGCATTAGTTAAACAGTCAGATAAGATGTTTAAGCTATATTCTAGGCCTAATATTACTATTGAAGATGTAAGAAAGTTTGAAGCTGTTGAAAACTATATTCAAGAAAATAATTTAGATAATGAGGTTATTGAGCAAACCGAAATACAGGTAAAATACGCTGGATATATTGCTAAAGAAAAACTGAATGCTGATAAATTAAATAGGTTAGAGTATGTAAAAATCCCTGAAAATTTTGATTACTCTCAAATTAAATCTATGAGTTTAGAAGCGCGTGAAAAGCTTAAAAATATACAACCAACTTCTATAGCGCAAGCATCAAGAATAAGTGGAGTTTCACCAAATGATATTTCTGTTTTATTAGTGTATATGGGTAGATAGTTTTCTTTTTAACTAAAGAATTAAAGGGAGTGTTCCACGTGGAACATGTTTGTGTTTTAAATGAGATAGACTTAAAAAGATAGTAATACACCTTGTAATATTGCAAGTAATATTAGTTCTATTTTTAATAGATATTTAAAAGAACGCTTTGTAGGTATTCCTTTTTTTTCTTTAGATATTTTTATTATTAAAAAGGAAGAGGTAGCGTTAACGGTTTTGTATATGATACGTTGTGTGTATAAGCAACTAATTTAGCAAATAAAAACTGAATAGAATATTCCGCATGAATATTCGTAAGTAGGCTAGAACTAGCAATGGATTATATACTTTGTTGCCACTTCGTTGTTTTTTCTCAGAGTTCAAATTGTTCAGTTAAATTCTGTTTTCATATTTTTAGAGTTTGAGTAAATTCCGTGAGCATTATATTCCACTTTATTTTTTAATTCCGTTTGAGTGAGCAATTCCGAAACTTGCTTTATTCCACACACAATTTGGTTTTGATTTATAATTCAAATAATATTTGTAACAAATTCAATACTTTTTCGTCTTATAATTACACTTAAATACCTTACAATATGCACAATTTTTTAAAATCATTCAAACAAAAATTTATTCAATTTTATAAGTGCGAATTAAAAACCTTTAATAGAATACTTGGAATTAAATAAAATCGATGTGATTCTTATTTCACGTTTGAATGTGTAATTCCAGATTCAGTTCAGTTTTTTAATTTGCTAAAAAATCCGCTGTAATTTTTTATTCCTAATTTGAGTAAAGTTTCAGCGTTTTCTTGTCAAAACTCAATTTTTATAAACTCTAATTTTTGGCTTCAGAGTGCGTTCCGTCAATGAATGGCAACTATTCACTATTCATTAATAATTAGACTTTGTAGTTTGTTTTTTTTTTTAAAAGAAGATTCTGTATTGGTGAAAAAAGGGAAGAAGAAATAGATTGTTTGTGTTGTAGTAAATTCTGAAAATAAAGAAAATGCTTTAAGAATACATTCTTTTTACTGATATATTGTAGCAAAGTATTTAGATGTCATTTGAAGAGATTTTAATACATATTAATATCTTTGAAAAAAAATCCATCAAAAAATAGTTATTCATCCTTCTGAATTATTTTTCAGAATTTATTTCAAATGAAAAAAAATCCTATCTATTTAAAAGTAAAAGATCATTCCGTTTCTGGAGAAGAATTTGAATTAGTACAAAATCAAACCTATGGTTTTTTAGAAACCACTCCACAACCTAAAGAAGAAAAACTTTTTGAATATTATAAAACCGAAGATTATATTTCGCATACAGATGCTAAAAGAAATGTACTTGAAAAAGTATATCACTTTGTTAGAAATATTTCTTTAAAAAGAAAATTAAAACTTATTGACTCGTTTTCTTCTACTCAAAAAACGCTTTTAGATATTGGTTGTGGTACAGGTGATTTTTTACAAATAGCACAACAAAACAATTGGCAGGTTTCTGGAATAGAACCTAACCAGCAAGCTAGAGAAATTGCAAATACTAAAACGAATCATGCTGTTTATACTACAGAACAGTTGCAAGAATTTAAAAAAAATAGTTTTGATGTAATTACCCTTTGGCATGTTTTAGAACATTTACCAAACTTACAAGATCAAGTTGCTGTTTTTAAAAGTTTATTAAAAGAAAATGGAACTTTAATTATTGCTGTGCCTAATTATAAAAGTTTTGATGCTGCACATTATAAAAACGTTTGGGCTGCTTTAGATGTACCAAGACACCTTTGGCATTTTAATCAAGATTCTATTGCAGCACTTTTTGCTAGTGAAAAGATGAAAGTTGTAAAAACGCTTCCTATGAAATTTGATGCATATTATGTAAGCTTACTTTCAGAAAAATATAAAACCGGATTTATGAATCCTTTTAAAGCTTTTTGGTATGGTTTTGTTTCTAATTGTAAAGCAAGACGCTCTGGTGAGTATTCTTCGCTAATTTATGTCATAAAAAACCACTAATTCTTGTTTTAAGGACTTTTATTTGGTTTTTATTCTTTTGTATGACAAATCGCAACTTAAAATCTTTAAAAGCGCTTAAAACGCTTTATTTAAAGCTGTTTTTAATAAAATTAACTTATTGCTTAGGTGTTTAGTATAAATAATTTTTATACTGTTAAATTCCTTTGCTTTTTCTACATTTGCTCCGATTTAAAAATAAAATATTAAAACATGAAAAAAATAATTTTAGCAGTAGTAACCGTTTTCGCTTTAAGTTCTTGTGAGCAACAAAAAATTGCTTTTATAGATAATGGTGAGTTGATTAATGAGTATCAAGGTAAAAAAGACATTGAAGCAAAATTTCAAATTAAAGACGAAGCTTTTAAAAAGAATACAGATAGTTTAGCTAATGGTTTTCAAATAGAGGCAAAAGCTTTTGAACTTGCCGCTGCAAAAATGTCACAATCTAAAGCGCAAGAACAATACAATGCTTTAATGCAAAAACAACAAGGTTTACAAAGACAAGTACAAATGCAACAACAAAGCATGCAGCAAGAATTTCAAGTTGAAATAGATTCTGCAATTGTAGCTGTAAAAGAATTTGTTGCAGATTACGGAAAGAAAAATGGGTATACTTATATTTTAGGTAAAAATGAAGCAGGAAGTGTAATGTATGGTAGTGAAACTAATGATATTACAAAAAAGGTTTTAGAAGCCTTAAATGCATCTTATAAAAAATAAATAGATCACCCAACCAACCAAAAAAAAGTCAAGCTTATGCTTGACTTTTTTTATGTAGTAATCTGGTTAGTTTTATAGATAAATCGGTTAAAATTATTTTAGAATTACCATTACGTTCTATATGGTAAATGGCATCTTGTAACTCATCAGAAATTTCTAGAATATTGTTACCATGAATAAAAGGAGCAAAATTTTCTAGTTTAAATTTTTCGGTTTTAGGTTCAAAATACACTAGATCGTTTGCATTATAATTTAAAAGTAATGCTTGCCTAAAAAAGTCAATACAAAAGTGTAAAAATTGTTTTTGTGTTTCTCTTCCTGTTTTGGCAATTTCTTCACTCCAGGAAATTAAATCGTGTATTGCTGCTTTGTTTCCCTTTGCTTTAAAAGCACTTCTAATCCAGAAAATAAACCAAGTTTCAAACTGTATATCTTCGCTATCTTGGTATACTAAATCACAAGCTTTATTATAATTGCCGTTGGCTTGATGTGCTATTTTAGTTGCTACAGCATCTTCTAAATTATGGTCTTTTATTAATCCTTTTTTTACATCATTTTCTGCCAATGGAGGAAACTGTAAAATCTGGCAACGCGATTTTATGGTGTTAATTATTTGTTCTTCGTCTTCGGCAATAAGAATAAATATGGTTTTATTTGGTGGTTCTTCAATTAGCTTTAATAACTTGTTAGAGGCTGCTGCATTCATTTTATCTGCCATCCATATAAGCATCACTTTATAACCACCTTCGTAAGATTTTAATGCTAGAGATTTTACTATTTCTTGGGCTTCATCAACACCAATTTGTCCTTGTTTATTGTCTACACCAAGTAATTTGTACCAATCAAATAAATTACCATAAGGTTGCTCTTTTAATAATTGTCTCCATTCTTCTAGATAAAAACTAGACACAGGTTTACTCTTCACTTTTTCACTTGTGGTAACAGGAAAAGCAAAGTGGAGGTCTGGATGTGAAAGGTTATTAAATTTAAGATTACATGCAGCGTTTCCGTTGTCGTTCTCTTTGTTTGTATTGCCACACAAAATATATTGTGCATAAGCTATTGCCATTGGTAAGGTACCAGAGCCTTCTGGACCTACAAATAATTGAGCATGTGCAATTCTACCATTATCAACACTTTGTGTTAAATGGTTTTTTATGTGTTCTTGTCCTAAAATATCACTAAAAAGCATATGGCAAATATAGTTTTTATCCTTAAAACCAAAACCAAAAGTATTCTTCAATTTAAAATTTTAAACAAAAATAAATACGATAAAACGCAAAAAACACAGATAAAGTGTTTTTTTTGTTATATTTGATATACCAAATCATTCCCAAAATGAAAATTATACTTAACCTCAGTTTTACATTATTTTTTGTTTTTTCTGCATATGCACAAAATGCACAAAATGCACAAAATGCACAAAAGAATAGTTCTATCTCCACTATACAAGAACGACCATTAAGTCTACAAAAAGAATTTTACATTAAAGGAGACGCAATAGCTATTGGAAATAATATATTAAGCGAACAGGTTAAAAAAGATTATAATGAAATAGGCTTGATAAATGACAGAATAGAAATGAAATATGTAGATATAGATAATGAAAGTTCTACATTTAGTTCTAGTTCTGCAGCATTACAATTACCTCATAATACAAGTAAAATAAAATTTGCAGCTTTATATTGGAGTGCAACTTATGGTTTTAAAAAAGGAGATTATAAAGTTGTAAAAAATAAAATGCTTATTAAAGCTAAAGGAGCAAGAGATACTACGTTTAATTATATAAAATTTAAAACGCCAAATCAGGAATACAAAAACATTAAAGGAGAAATTATTTTTGATGGATATGAGAAAAAATTCTTTGCAGCAAATTCCCCGTATGTATGTTATGCAGATGTAACATCTATATTACAAAATACAAATACCAACGGTTATTATACAGTTGCAAATATTAGAGCAACAGAAGGTGTTATTACGGGAGGAAGCTCTGCTGGTTGGGTTTTATATTTAGTTTATGAACACGAAGATGCAATGCCTAAATATATAAGTACTTACCATGGCTTGTCTCTATTAAATAAACAACCATTAGCTATTAATTTTAATAATTTTAAAACTACAGAATTTGGTGAAATTGATGCTTCTATTACTATGGCAGCTATAGAAGGTGATGCTAAATTAAAAACAGATAAGTTTTCGGTTTTTAGTAAAAAAGAAAACACTTTTGTTGATATGAGTTCTACTTTACGACCAGCACAAAATTTCTTCAATAGTAAAATTACAAGCAACAAAGACTATGTAACAACAAGATTTCCAAAAAGCAAAAACACTTTAGGATTTGATTTAATTTCATTTAATATTCCAAATACAAATCATACTTTTTTAGAGAACAATCAAACCAATTTAGATGTAAAAGTACACACAAAAGCAGATCGTTTTTACATGTTTTTTACAGCATTTAAAACAGATATAAGCGAAGCTTGCTTTATAGAAAACAATATTAAAAATAACGATTTTATAGTTTCTTTAGATATTTTAAAAGAAGCAAAACCTGTTGTTGGTAATATAGATGATGAAGAGTAAAAAGCTTTAAATACATCCTACAATAAAAAAATTGCGCATATTATTTATTTTAAAGACCTTTAGCATTTAAAATAAACTGCGCAATCTTTTATATATAACAAAAATGAAAACACTTAACGACTTCAACTTTAAAAACAAAAAAGCATTAATTAGAGTAGATTTTAATGTACCATTAAATGATAACTTTCAAGTAACAGATGCTACCAGAATAATTTCTGCAAAACCAACTATTATTAAAGTTTTAGAAGATGGTGGAAGCTGTATTTTAATGTCGCACCTAGGAAGACCTAAAGGTGTTCAAGATGAATTCTCCTTACATCATATTGCAAATAAAATAGAAGAAATAATTGGTGTAGAAACTAAATTTGTTTCCGATTGTGTTGGTAACGAAGCAGAAGAAGCTGCTAAAAATTTAAAACCAGGTGAAATTTTATTATTAGAAAATTTACGTTTTCATGAAGAAGAAACTTCTGGTGATAAAGAGTTTGCCAAAGGTCTTTCTAAACTTGGAGATATTTATGTAAATGACGCTTTTGGTACAGCCCATCGCGCACACGCATCTACTACTGTTGTTGCTCAGTTTTTTCCAGAAAATAAATGTTTTGGCTATTTATTAGCCAAAGAAATTGAAAGTATAAATAAAGTGATGCAAACAGGTGAAAAACCTGTTCTAGCAATTTTAGGAGGAGCTAAAGTGTCTTCTAAAATTACTATTATTGAAAATATTTTAGATAAAGTAGACCATTTAATCATTGGTGGAGGAATGAGCTTTACTTTTATTAAAGCACAAGGCGGAAAAGTAGGTGATTCTATTTGCGAAGATGATAAAATGCCATTAGCTTTAGATATTTTAAAACAAGCAAAAGCTAAAAATGTACAAGTACATATTCCTGTAGATGTTTTGGCTGCAAATGCTTTTAGTAATGATGCAGAAACACAAACTTGTGATATTACTGCTATTCCTGATGGTTGGCAAGGTTTAGATTGTGGACCAAAATCAAAAGAAATTTTTAATAACGTAGTATTACAATGCAAAACCATACTATGGAATGGCCCTTTAGGAGTTTTTGAAATGGAAACTTTTGCAGGAGGAACCATTGCTTTAGGTAACTCTATTGCAGAAGCTACTAAAAAAGGAGCTTTTTCATTAGTTGGTGGAGGTGATTCTGTTGCTGCTGTAAAGCAATTTGGATTTGAAAAAAAGGTAAGCTACGTAAGCACTGGAGGAGGAGCAATGCTAGAAAGCCTTGAAGGAAAAACACTTCCAGGAATTGCAGCTATTTTAGAATAGCAGTAATCAATATCTCTTTTTTTTTATTTAATAAAACACGAATTTAGTATCTTATACGTTTAAACAAGACGCTAATTATATAATCATGCAGTTACATAAACTCTTTTTCTTTGCTTATTTTATAAGTCTTGGCCTTTTACAAGCGCAAGATACTTTGCAAGTTGCTACAGAAAATACTAGACTTACAGAACAACAATTAGAAGCAGGAAAAAACTATGTAATAGATACTGTTATTGATGGGCAAGCCTTTTATAAAAAGGAAATAAAAGTGGTAGAGCAGATAGTTCTTGATAGTATTTTACAAGACAATAAACACGCAGCAGAAATTGATAAAAAATGGCTTCAGGAATTATACAACAATTCTTTGTATGATACTATATATAGAACTGTTAGTGCACTAGATTATAAAGAGGTTGACTATCCAGAATTATCTACCGAAGTTTTAAAATCAAGACTTGCACAACTAAACGCTAGAACACCTTTTAATGTAGAATACAATACTTCGTTAGAAAGTGTTATAAAATCCTTTTTAAAACATAGAAGAAAATCTTTTGAAAAATTAATGGGTTTAAGCCATTATTATTTTCCAATGTTTGAGCGTGAATTAGACAATTACAACATTCCGTTAGAAATGAAATATCTGGCCATTGTAGAGTCTGCTTTAAAACCAAGAGCGCGATCTAGAGTAGGTGCTACAGGTTTGTGGCAATTTATGTTTGCAACAGGAAAACAATACGGTTTAGGCGTAAGTTCTTATGTAGATGAACGTAGTGACCCAATAAAATCTACCGAAGCAGCATCTAAATATTTGTCTAAACTATACGAGATTTTTGGGGATTGGGACCTTGCGCTAGCAGCATATAACTCAGGACCAGGAAATGTTAGTAAAGCAATAAGACGCTCTGGAGGTTATGAAAACTATTGGAATATTCGTCATAATCTTCCACGTGAAACAGCAGGATATGTACCAGCTTTTTTAGCAACCATGTATATTTTTGAGTTTGCCGAAGAGCATGGTTTTAAACCTGTAAAACCAGAATTTCAATACATAGAAACAGATACCATTCATGTAAAGCAAATGATTACGCTAGACCAGGTTAGCGAAGCTACAGGTGTACAAATAGAAGCTTTACAGTTTTTAAACCCATCATATAAGTTAGATATAATTCCTGTTGTAAAAGGTGAAAATTATACCTTAAGATTGCCAAGAGATGTAGTAGGTAAATTTGTAAATAATGAAGAAGCATTTTATGCTTTAGCTAAAGCAGAATTTGATAAGAGAGAAAAGCCTTTACCACAATTTTTTAATTCAGAAAGCAAAACACGATATACGGTAAGAAGTGGTGATTATTTGGGTAAAATTGCAAGAAAATTTGGTGTTCGCATTAGTCAATTAAAACAATGGAACGGTTTACGAAGCAATAATTTAAAAATAGGGCAGCGCTTAACTATCTACCCTAGAAACACAGCCGCAACAACAAAAAGTACTCCAAATAAGCAGGCAGGTTCTACTGTTTCGGCAAATGCTAAAACATATTTAGTAAAAAGTGGAGATTCTCTTTGGAGCATATCTCAAAAATTTCCTGGAGTTTCTGTTCAAAATATTAGAGATTGGAACGATATTAGTGGTAACAAATTAAAACCAGGAATGAAGCTTGTTGTATCAAAAAGCTAATACTTCTATAAAAAACAATCAATTATGCGTAATTTTCTTTGTATAGCAATGGTAGTGCTATTGTTTACATCTTGTAAAGATGATGAAAAATCTAAAAAAAGAATCCTTTCAGCATCTTCAGGAACACTCAATAATATTTCTGTAGTAGTAGCTAATGAACTTTGGGAGGGTGAAGTAGGAGAAACTATTAGAGAGGTGCTTGCAGCACCAATTTATGGCTTACCACAAGATGAGCCAACGTTTACCATGGCACAAATACCTCCTCAGGTATTTTCTGGTTTTGTAACCAAAAACAGAACGGTTTTAAAAATTGAAGTTGGTACAGAAAAAGCAGAAGTAAAAGTTGCTAATGATGTATTTGCTGCACCACAAAAACTAGTTTTAGTTACTGGAAAAAACAATAAAGAAATTATAGAACAACTTACAGGTAATGCTGCTAAAATTGTTGCTGCTTTTAAAAATGAAGAACTAAAAGAAAAACAACGAAGAATAAATCTATCTCTTCATAAAGACAGTGCTATAAAAGAAAAATTAGGGTTTTCTATAAATTTTCCAACAGCCTATAGAATTGCTAAAGAAGAAAACAATGTGTTTTGGATTAGAAAAGATATAACTACAGGAACAACAAATTTAATGTTATACAGTATACCGCAAAGCGCTATTAAAAAAAATGATAGCTTAATTGGTCAAATAATTAAAATTAGAGACTCTATTAATAAAGTTTATATTCCTGGCCCAACAGAAGAGGCGTATATGGTTACAGAAGATGCGTATACACCATTTCTTTCAGAAACAAGTATAGATAATAAGTTAACACTAGAAACTAAAGGAATTTGGGATATGAAAAATGCTTTTATGTCTGGACCTTTTGTTAATTATATGATAGAAGATAAGGCAAACAAACGTTATGTAGTTCTAGAAGCTTTTGCTTTTGCGCCATCTGTTGCAAAGCGAGATTATATGTTTGAGCTAGAAGCAATAATTAAATCTATAAAAATAGAATAATACTATTTAATACATAAACAAAAAAAACCAACGCAAGGCGTTGGTTTTTTTATATCTAAAAAAGAACAAAACTATTCTTTTTTCTTTTCTTCTTCCTCTTCACTATTAGTAGCGTCTTTAAATTCTTTAATTCCACTACCTAGACCACGCATAAGTTCAGGTATTTTCTTTCCACCAAAAATTAATAAAATAACTACGGCAATTAATATTACTTGAGGCCAACCTATAATAAGAGGGATCATATTTAAAATCATAATCTTGAAATTTAAAGCAAAGTTAATAATTAAAGTTTAATATTATCGTTTTAACGCTAACTTTAGTATAATATTAAAGTGAGGCTTTGTAAATTTATTTACTTTTGTTTTAGGCATGGAAAGAAAAAAGAAAAAAGAAAAAAAAATAGCAAAAAAATTACTACATAAGTATAGGTTAGTTATACTTAATGAAGATACTTTTGAAGAACGCTTATCTTTTAAGTTAACAAGGCTTAACGTTTTTGTTTTACTTGCTTTCTCTTCTGTGTTATTAATTATTGGTACTACTATTTTAATTGCTTTTACACCATTAAAAGAATATATTCCTGGATATTCATCAACCGCTTTAAAAAAGAAAGCAACTATATTAAACCATAAAACAGATTCTTTAGAAAAAGTAATAGCAGTAAATGAACGTTATTTTTCTTCCATAAAAAAAGTATTGTATGGAGAGATGAGTAGTGTAGATTTTAATAGAGACTCTATTATTGAAGCAGCCAAATTAGATGTAAGTGAAATAGATCTAGCTCCTACAAGAGAAGACTCTTTGTTACGCGAACAAGTAGTAAAAGAAGATAAGTATAACTTATTTGAATCTGCAACCTCAAATGTAAGCTTTGTGCTATTTCCTCCTGTTAACGGAACCATTACAGAAAACTACAACGCAAAAGATAAGCACTACGCAGTAGATGTTGTAGTAGCTAAAAACACACCAATTAAAGCTGCTGCAGATGGCACAGTTATTTTTGCAGAATGGACCACCAAAACAGGATATGTAATTATTGTAGAGCATAGTCATGGCTTAATTTCGGTTTACAAACACAATGCTTCTTTAAATAAAGAACAAGGAGATTTAGTAAAAGCAGGAGAAGTTATTGCTATGTCTGGAAACACTGGAGAACTTACTACAGGACCACATTTACATTTTGAACTTTGGAGTGATGGTTATCCAATAAATCCAACTAACTTTATAGACTTTGAATGAGAATAAGAAAGAGTAAACAACATGTAGTTGGCGTTTTGCTGCATTCCTTTTTCAGTATCGTTCTGGTAATAGCAGTTTTGTCTTTTTTCTCTTGTAAAGAAAAAGAGAAAACTACATTTCATTCTCAAATAGTTTCTCAAACACTTTTAAACGAAACAGAAATGTTTCATAAAGATGGAGTAGACACCTATAAAATTAATTATAAATCTGATGGTCTACAAATAGAAGGTTTTATTGCAAGACCAACACAATATAAAGCAAACATAAAATTACCTGCAATAATTTATTGTCGTGGAGGAAACCAAAGTTTTGGTGCAATTAGTGATTATCAACTTAAAATAATTAACAGTTTAGCAGCGCGAGGTTTTGTTGTTTTGGCTTCACAATTAAGAGGTAACATGTATAGTCAAGGCGTAGATGAATTTGGAGGAAAAGATGTAAACGACATTTTAAAACTTATAGATATAGCTAAAGATTTACATTTTGTAGACACTAAAAACATTCATGTATTTGGTATCTCTAGAGGAGGAATGAATACTTACCAAGTTTCTAAATTATCAGATGATATAAACAGTATTGCAATAGTTGGGTCACCAACAAACATATTAAGTTTATCTAAATTTAGACCTAAAATGTATACTAAAGTAATGCAACCATTAATAGGAGATTCTTTAACTAAAAGAAAAGAATATGAAGCAAGATCTGCTATTTTTTGGCACAATAAACTAAATGAACCTACTTTAATTCTTCATGGAACAGATGATTCTAGAGTTCAAGAAGAAGAAGCACGAAAATTAGTAGATTCTTTTACCATGTCTAATAAAAAAGATTTTCAGTTTAAAGTTTTTGAAGGTGGAAATCATAGTTTATCTAATTTTGAAGAAGAACGAAACGAATTAATTTTCAATTGGTTTAAAAAAAACAAGAAATAATGCTATCAATAAAAGCAGCCTTAGCAAAACCATTTGCAAAACAGGTGTATAAGTCCATACAAAAATGGGCTAATAACCCTGTAGAAACTCAAAACAAAGTGTTTCAAAAACTAATTAGTGATGCTGCAGCAACACAATTTGGTAAAGACCATGATTTTATTAGTATTAATAATCATGAAGACTTTGTTAAACGGGTTCCAGTTAGAGATTATGAAGACTTAAAGCCGTATGTAGAAAGAGTAGTTGCTGGCGAAGAAAATATATTATGGAAAGGCAAGCCTATTTATTTTGCTAAAACTTCAGGTACAACCTCTGGAGCAAAATACATTCCTATAACCAAAGATAGCATGCCAACACATATAGAAGCAGCTAGAAATGCTATTTTAATGTATATACATGAAACAGGTAATGCTAAGTTTGTAGATGGTAAAATGATTTTTTTACAAGGCTCTCCAATTCTAGAAAAGAAAAATGGCATACAACTAGGAAGACTCTCAGGCATTGTTGCACATTATGTGCCAAAATACCTTCAAAAAAACAGAATGCCTTCACTAAAAACCAATTGTATTGAAGATTGGGAAACGAAAGTAAATGCTATAGTTGAAGAAACTTTACCAGAAAATATGACTATCATTTCTGGAATTCCTTCTTGGGTACAAATGTATTTTGAAAAGCTTCAAGAAAAAACAGGAAAAAAAGTAGGCGACATTTTTAAAAACTTCAACTTATTTATTTTTGGTGGTGTAAACTACGAACCTTACAGAGCTAAATTTGAAAATTTAATAGGAAGAAAAGTAGATAGTATAGAATTGTATCCTGCAAGTGAAGGCTTTTTTGCTTATCAAGATAAACAAAACGTAAAAGGAATGCTACTACAATTAAACTCTGGTATTTTTTATGAGTTTATAAAAGCAGACGATTTTTTTAACGAAAACCCTAAGCGTATTACTATAAAAAATGTAGAAATAGGTGTAAATTATGTAATGTTAATATCTAGCAATGCAGGACTTTGGGCTTATAATATAGGAGATACAGTACAGTTTACTTCAACAAAACCATATCGAGTTATTGTTTCAGGTAGAATTAAACATTTTATTTCAGCTTTTGGCGAGCATGTAATTGGTAAAGAAGTAGAACAGGCAATACAAGAAGCTTTAATTACAAGTGATGCAGAAGTTTCTGAGTTTTCAGTAGCACCACAAATTAACCCAACACAAGGCTTACCATATCATGAATGGTTTATAGAATTTGAAAAAGAACCTGAAAACATTTCCGTATTAGCGCAAAAAATAGATGCTTCTTTACAAAAACAAAATAGTTATTATTTAGACTTAATTGCTGGTAAAGTTTTACAACCATTAAAGATTACTTTAGTTAAAAAAGGTGGTTTTCAGGACTATATGAAATCTATTGGTAAGCTAGGCGGACAAAATAAATTACCACGACTATCTAACGACAGAAAATTAGTTGATGATTTAGAAACATTAAATCTCATTAAATAATTCTATATTTGTAGGTTAAATAAAGTATATGAGTAACAAAAAACATCATGCAAGAACGAGAGCTCAAGAAAGCTCAAATGCTATTGAGCGCATGTATATAACCATGAGACACCTCTTTAATCGTGGTTTTTATAAGCCAATGGGAGTTTCTGGTGAAACATTAAGAGAAGCTTTATTGCTACTAAGACCAGAAATTTATGGCTCTATTGGTGAAGAAAAAGCAGAACTTGAAGGGCTCCTTTATGTAGTTGATAGACTACCTGAAGGTATAGAAGAGTGTACCTTTATAAACTTAACAAGTGATGAAGGCTATGCAAACTCTCATTTTAAAGTTATTATTCCCCCAAAAAGAAGACGTAATTGCTATAGAATAGACGAAGAACAAATGAACATTGAGATTACTCGTGGTCGTTCTGAAATCTATGATATTCTAACACATCTTACCTTTCTTTTTGTAGAGTCTCATAAAATTAGCAAACGCGTTTTAATTGACGAAAACGGTGAAACTACTAGAGATTGGATAAAGCTTGAAAAAGCAGTAACTACTAAAAAGAAACTTACACAACAAGAGCGCGAAGTTGCAATAACACATACGGCTAATATTCTTGGGCGTACATTTAATGAGTTAAATGAGGTGTATGAAGATTTTGCTATACCTACACAACCAGAAAGATTATTACACATTGTGTATTGGTTAGGTAAATTAGCAATAGAAGAAGTGGTTAATAACAACAAAAGAACCGTTACATTTAGTCCTGTATTAAGAGAGCGCTTAGGGCACCATATTCATGGTGAAATTTGGGCCAATAATATTAAAGCTATTTTACATAAAAACGGATTGCTTGAAAGACCAATACATGTAATAAGTGCTAATATGCATAGTGTTATGAATACTCTTTTTGCACCAAGCGCATTAAAACCTTTAGCAGCTAAAAAAGATATTTTTCAAGTTTATGAAGCTATAAGCAATAAAGACAATGCAGACCTACGCAATAAAGTAACAAAAGAAGCGTTGCAAAAAGGAATGCTTTATATTAAAGATGAGTCTGGTACCAATATTAACGTGCAAGTTTTTGATACCGATAAAATAGATTTTTCTAAAATTGACATAGAAGTCAACCAAGAAAAATTAAAAAAAGAAAAACCAATTATTTTGGTAATGGATTATGCTTTTGGTGAACAAGCTTATGAAACTATAGATGAGCTTTTAAAACCATACCAGCCTAACGGAAAGAAAACACATTTATATGTAGATTCTATTTCTATAATGGGAAAAGCAGGAATTCTAGAAGGAGGAAAAGGAGATATTATGATACCTTCTGCACATATTTTTGAAGGGACAGCAGATAACTACCCTTTTAAAAATGAATTGTGTAAAACAGATTTAGAAGGGCAAGGATTAAAAATATTTGAAGGAGCTATGATAACCGTTTTAGGTACATCATTACAAAACAAAGATATTTTAAAGTTCTTTCATAGCTCTACATGGAATGTGATTGGTCTAGAAATGGAAGGAGCGCATTACCAAAAAGCAATTCAAGCTGCTTCAAAAGTAAGAGGTAGTATTAATGAAGACGTTAAAGTGCGTTATGCGTATTATGCAAGTGATAACCCTTTAGAAACAGGAGGAACACTTGCTTCAGGAGGTTTAGGTACTTCAGGAGTCAAACCTACATATTTAATAACAAGAAAAATTTTACAACAAATATTTAACTAACCATTATGAGTGAAAAACAAACAGAAACAAGTGCTTCAGATGAAATAGATTTAGGGCAACTTTTTAATGTTATAGGTAGTCTTTTTGATCGATTTACTAATTTTATTAAATCTATTTTTAAAGGAATACTTAGTTTTATAGTTTCTATTCTTAGAGTAGTAATTAAGAATTTTAAAATTATTTTAATAACGGTATTAGTTTCCGGTATCTTAGGATATGTTATTGAAAAAATTAAACCTGCTACTTATGGTTCAAGTATGTTAGTTAAACCATATTTTGATTCTAAATTTCAGTTAGTAACTAACATAGACTATTTTAATGCTTTAATAGGTAATAAAGACTATACTACTTTATCAAATATTTTCCATTTAGATCAAGAATCTGTAAAACAGATTAAAAAATTTGAAATAGCTCCTGGTCCAGAAACAGAGAATGATAGAATTATTCAATATGATAAGTTTATTAAATCTATAGATAGTATTAGAGCTGCAGATATTGAATTTGAAGATTTTGTTGAAAACAGAAGTATCTATTCTGGTGATTTTTATGAAATTAATGTAGAGTCTTATAAAAAAGATATTTTTAGTTCTTTAGAAAAAGGACTAAACTCTTCTTTTACTAATGAGTATTCTTTAAAGAAAATGAAGAAAAGAGATTCATTAATTATCATTCAAAAAGAGAATATTTTAGCATCTATTCAAGAGTTAGATTCTTTACAGCAAATATATGTTAACGTACTTAATGAAGAAGCTAAATCTGGAAGTGGTAACATAAATTTTGATGGAGGATATCCTTTAAAACAAGAAAAATCAAACACCAAAGAATATGAATTGTTAAATCAACAATTAAAACTAAGAACCGAATTAAGGGTGCTTGAAGAAAAGAAAATTGAAGAAGATGTTTTCTTTGATACTATATCTAGTTTTCAAAAAATAGGAACAAAATCTGATAAAATTTCAGAAAAGTATAGTTTAATCTTTCCAATATTAGCTGTTATTTTCCTTTTGATTTTACATATAACTGTAACTATAGTTAAGTTTGTAAATGCTTATGGAAAAGAATAATGATTTAATTAAGGCAGCAGCCAGTTTTATTTGTTTGTGCAGCATATTTAAAAGCACTATAAATATTTTCTAAACATAGTACTTAAAAAGAAAGTTAAGCATAGATAATAAAGAAAAACTATTTAAAACACCTAGTAGCTAATTAATTGTAATACAAACCAAAAAGCCATACATTTGATGTCTAATACGTTTAAAATAAATACGTTTAAGGAATAGCTTACTTAAAATTTAATAAAATATAAAAATATAAAAGAATGCATAGTAAAACGATATTAATTACAGGAGGAGCAGGTTTTATAGGGTCTCATGTTGTAAGGTTGTTTGTTGAAAAATACCCAGATTATAAAATAATTAATTTAGACGCTTTAACATATGCAGGTAATCTTGAGAATTTAACTGATATTGAAGCAGCAGCAAATTATACTTTTGTAAAAGGAGATATCACAGACGAAGGTTTTATCAATTCTCTTTTTGAAACGCATAAATTTGATAGTGTTATTCACTTAGCAGCAGAATCTCATGTAGATCGATCTATAAAAGACCCTTTAGCATTTGTTAGAACCAATGTGATTGGTACCATGATATTGTTAAATGCTTTTAAAGCACTTTGGAAAGATGATTTTACAAACAAATTATTTTACCACATAAGTACAGATGAGGTATATGGTACTTTAGGTGAAACGGGTTTGTTTGAAGAAACTACTTCTTATGATCCAAACTCACCATATTCGGCTTCAAAAGCCAGTTCAGACCACTTTGTAAGAGCTTATGGTGAAACCTACGGAATGCCTTATGTTATAACAAACTGTTCTAATAATTATGGGCAAAATCAATTCCCAGAAAAACTAATTCCATTGTTTATCAATAACATTATCAACCACAAACCTTTACCTGTTTATGGTGATGGAAATTACACTAGAGATTGGTTGTATGTTGTAGATCATGCTATTGCAATAGATTTAGTTTTCCATGAAGGAAAGCATGGAGATACGTATAATATTGGAGGGTTCAACGAGTGGAAAAATATTGATTTAGTAAAACTCCTTTGCCAACAAATGGATGTTGCTTTAGGAAGAGAAAAAGGTTCTTCAGAAAAATTAATAACATATGTTAAAGATCGTCCAGGACACGATTTACGTTATGCTATTGATGCATCTAAAATAAATAAAGAATTAGGATGGAAACCATCGGTAACCTTTGAGCAAGGTTTAAAGATAACTATAGACTGGTATTTAAATAATGAAGACTGGTTAAATAGCGTTACAAGTGGAGCCTATCAAACATACTACCAAAAACAATATAGCTAAAATATAAAACATAACATGAAAGGAATAATACTAGCAGGAGGTTCTGGTACAAGACTTCATCCATTAACACTTGCTGTAAGTAAGCAATTAATGCCTATTTACGACAAGCCAATGATTTACTATCCGTTATCCACTTTAATGTGGTCTGGAATTAAAGATATTCTTATAATATCTACACCACATGATTTACCTTTATTTGAACAACTTTTAGGAGACGGAAAAAAGTTTGGTTGTAATTTTGAGTACGCAGTACAAGAAGCACCAAACGGTTTAGCAGAAGCTTTTGTTATTGGAGCAGATTTTATTGGTGATGATAAAGTAGCACTTATTTTAGGAGATAATATCTTTTATGGCACAGGATTAGAACAATTATTACAAGCCAATAATGATCCAGAAGGAGGTATTATTTACGCATACCACGTGCACGACCCAGAACGTTATGGTGTAGCAGAATTTGATGAAGAAGGAAAGGTTATTTCTATTGAAGAAAAACCAGTAAAACCAAAATCAAACTACGCAGTTCCTGGAATTTATTTTTATGATAATTCTGTTGTCGAAATTGCAAAAAACATAAAGCCTAGTCATAGAGGTGAATTAGAAATTACAGACGTTAATAAAGAGTACCTAAAACAAGGAAAACTTAAAGTTAGTGTCTTAGATAAAGGTACAGCTTGGTTAGATACAGGAACCTTTAACTCCCTAATGCAAGCATCTCAATTTGTGCAAGTAATTGAAGAAAGACAAGGCTTAAAAATTGGAGCAATTGAAGAGGTAGCTTTTAGAATGGGGTATATCAATAAAGAAGAATTTAACACCTTAATACAACCACTAATTAAAAGCGGTTATGGTAAGCATTTATTAAGTATTTTAGAAAAATAATATGAAGGCAACAGAAACTAAACTAGAAGGCTGTTTTGTTTTAGAACCAACAATTTTTGAAGACAAAAGAGGTTACTTTTTTGAAAGTTTTAACCAAGAAAAATTTAATACTCTAATTAATAAAAATGTAGCATTTGTTCAAGATAATGAGTCCTTTTCTTCAAAAGGAGTGTTAAGAGGATTGCATTATCAAGTAGGTGCGCATGCACAAGCAAAATTAGTTCGCGTAATTAAAGGAAAAGTTTTAGATGTAGCTGTAGATGTTAGAGCTAATTCAAAAACATTTGGGCAACATGTAGCTGTAGAGTTATCAGAAGATAACAAGAAACAACTATTTGTACCAAGAGGATTTGCTCATGGTTTTATTGTATTAAGTGATACTGCAATATTTTCTTATAAATGCGATAACTTGTATAATAAAGAATCTGAAGGAGGAATTATATACAATGATCCAAAATTAAATATTGACTGGCAATTGCCTGAAAACGAACTGCTTGTTTCACAAAAAGATGTCGTTTTACCAAATTTAGACAACGCTAGACTATGATAAATATCTTGGTGACAGGAGGAAACGGTCAATTAGCAACCTGTATAAAAGATCTGGAATCAACATATTCCGATTTAAACTTTATATACGCAAATTCAGCACAGTTAAATATTGCTGATTTTGATGCTGTACAAGATTTTTTTAGTACTACAAACATTCAATATTGTATTAATTGCGCAGCTTACACTGCTGTAGATAAAGCAGAAAGTGACCAAGAAAAAGCAGAGGAAGTTAATGTTCTTGGGTCAAAAAATCTTGCTATTGCTTGCGCAGAAAATAATGTAACCTTAATTCAAGTATCTACAGACTTTGTGTTTAATGGAGAAAAATCTGTAGCATATACAGAAACAGATACCACAAACCCAACAGGAGTTTATGGAGAAACAAAATTAAAAGGAGAACTAGAAGTAGCTAAAAATCTAGAACAACATTTTATAGTAAGAACATCTTGGTTGTATTCTGAAAATGGAAATAATTTCATGAAAACGATGATAAAACTATCAGAAGGAAGAGAGCTGTTAACTATCGTCGCCGATCAAATAGGTACACCAACTTACGCAACAGATTTAGCAGAAACCATTATAAAAATTATAACTACTAATAACACGCAATACGGTATTTATCATTATAGTAATGAGGGGGTTGCAAGTTGGTATGATTTTGCTAAAGCTATTTTTGAAGAAAGCAATATTAAAATTAAGGTATTACCAATACCATCTAAAGCATATCCAACACCTGCAAAAAGACCACATTTTAGTGTGTTAGATAAAACCAAAATAAAAACGAATCTTCAAATGGAAATACCATATTGGAGAGACAGTTTAAAAAAAGCATTAGCAAAAAGTTATGAATAAAGATTTAGAAATAGCTATACAAGCAAGTTTAAAAGCAGGAAAAGTAATCATGCAAGTGTATGATACCGCTTTTAATGTTGAGATTAAAGATGATAAATCACCTTTAACAGAAGCTGATAAAAAAGCTAATGATGTTATAAACTCTTATCTAGTTAATACCGAGTTTCCAATTATTAGCGAAGAAAATAAACAAATAGATTACGCTACTAGAAAAACATGGTCTACTTGTTGGGTAGTAGATCCTGTTGATGGTACCAAAGAATTTATTAAACGTAACGGAGAATTTACAGTAAATATAGCTTTAGTTACTAATGGTAAACCAGTATTAGGCGTTATTTATGTACCAGCAACTAAAACTATTTATGTTGCCGATGTAACCAACAAAGAAGCTTTTAAAACAGAAGTAAGTTCCCATGATGCAACTTTAGACGAAGTTATTAAAGGAGCAATAAAATTAGAACCAAAAGCATTAGGTTCTAACCCTGTGCAAGTGGTAGGTAGTCGCTCGCACATGAGTCAAGAAACATTAGATTTTGTAGACTCTATTAAAAAAGAAGGAAAAGACGTTGAAGTAGTTTCTAAAGGAAGCTCATTAAAATTCTGCCTTGTTGCAGAAGGTAACGCAGACGTATACCCAAGATTTGCTCCTACTATGGAATGGGATACAGCAGCTGGACAAGCAATTTGTAATGCTGTTGGTGTAGATGTTATTTCACAAGAAACAAACCAATCTCTTTTATATAACAAAGAAAATCTATTAAACCCTTGGTTTTTAGTTAGTAAATAATGGCAGATATATCTTATAAGAGACATATAGCTAAAACAATTACTTGGAGGTTTGTAGGTACCATAGATACTATTATTTTATCCTGGATAATCTCAGGAGACCCTTTTACAGGCCTAAAGATAGGTTTTGCTGAGGTTATTACTAAAATGACTTTATATTACCTGCATGAACGTGTTTGGTTTAAAATAAACCTTTCTAAAGAAGGAGAAGTTTTAGAAAGCAGAAAACGCCACATTGCAAAAACAGTAACATGGCGTTTTATTGGTACTATGGATACTATGTTACTAGCTTGGTTAATTTCAGGAGATCCATTAACAGGTCTTAAAATAGGATTTGCAGAAGTGGTAACAAAAATGTTGTTGTATTATTTACACGAACGTGTTTGGTATAAAATAAATTTTGGACTTGTAGAACGTACAAAATAATCAAAAGATACAGATGAAAGAAAATATTATTTCACATAACTATCAAGTTTCCAAAGAAGATAGACAAGAAAACAATAAGCATACCTCTTTTTTAGTATGGTTTACAGGACTTTCGGGTTCTGGAAAATCTACAATAGCAAATGTTGTTGAGCAAGAGTTGTATAAACTAGGCGTAAAAACGTATACGCTTGATGGAGATAATATAAGAAAAGGAATAAACAGTGATTTAACTTTTGCACCAGAAGATAGAACAGAAAACATAAGAAGAATTGCTGAAATTGCAAACCTAATGGTAGATGCAGGTTTAGTTACCTTAGCAGCTTTTGTTTCTCCATACAGAAAAGACAGAGAAAACATTAAAAGCATTGTTAAAGATGCCAATTTTATTGAAGTTTATATAAACACTAGTGTTGAAGAATGTGAACGAAGAGATGTAAAAGGACTTTATAAAAAAGCAAGAGCAGGAGAAATAAAAAATATGACAGGAATCTCAGCTCCTTATGAAGCCCCAGAAAACCCAGATATTGAAATTAAAACAGAAGAAAAGACCGTTGAAGAAGCGGTGAAAGATATCATGGCGTATATTAGGCCTAAATTAAAAATTTAATTACAAACAATTTTTATTTTATTAAATAAATAGAGTATAAATTGATTTAATATGAGTGATAAAAAGAAATCATTTTTAAAAAAAACAAAGCTAATACTTCCAATAGTATTAGCTGTTTTTTTTGGTTGGTTAACTTTTTCTAAACTTCCAATAACAGAAATTATTCCCTATTTTAAATCTGCTAATTATTGGTGGATTGCTTTAGGTTTAGTTTTAGGTGTTTTAAGCCACCTCTCTAGAGCATATAGGTGGAATTATCTACTAAAACCAATGGGTTACTCCATAAAAACACCAAACAGTATAATGGCTATATTTATTGCCTACTTAGCAAATTATGGCGTTCCAAGATCGGGTGAAGTATTGCGTGCAGCAGTAGCAACAAATTATGAAAATATTCCTTTTGAAAAAAGCTTTGGCACTATAGTAACAGAACGAATTTGTGATTTAATAATGATGCTTTCTATTTGTGTTATCACCTTGTTTTTCCAGTTCGATTTTATTTATAATATTTTAATAAAAAAAATTAACTTAAGTAACCTAATAATAATACTGTTAGGTTTGTGCTTATTGTTTGGTTTAGTAGTTTTCTATATTAAAAAATCTAAAGGTAAAATTGCTAATAAAATTAAAAGTTTTGTAGTTGGTCTTTTAGAAGGAATTACAAGTATATATAAAATGAAGAATAAAGGAGTTTTTATTTTTCACACTATTTTTATTTGGTTAATGTATATTTTAATGTTTTATATAACATCACTTTCTTTAAAAGAGTTACATGGCGCTCCTTTTGCATCTATGATAGTAGCTTTTATAGCTGCAAGTTTCACTATAGCCACAACAAATGGAGGCGTATTTTTTTACCCTGCAGCAGTTTTATCTGCACTTACATTGTTTGGTTTAGCAGAAGAACCTAGTTACGCTTTTGGGTGGATTATATGGACTTCTCAAACAATGATTATAATTGTAATAGGTGTGTTGTCGTTTATATTTTTACCAATTTATAATAAAAACAGAATAAGATTAAATAAATAGAATAAGGTTAAATAAATAGAATAACATTCTATATTTAAGATATTGATTATTAAAGAAATTAAAATGTATTCGTTTATAAAAAAAACGGTTAAAGAGTATAAAATATCGTTAAAGATTTTAACTTTGGCAAATTATTGCTATCATTAGTAATTAAAAATGTTAAAGTAGAACAGAATAAGGTAGTACAATACGAAAAGGTATCATACTGAAATTTAAATGAAAGCAGAAAATCCTATCAAATAGAAAATTACTATTTTAGGAATACTATAAAGAAAAAACTAAAATTCGAGCAATGAGTAAATATTACTTAAATTATTTAGATGAATTAGAAAGCGAAGCAATCTTCGTTTTACGAGAAGTTTGGGCACAATTTGAAAACCCAGTAATATTATTTTCTGGAGGAAAAGATTCTATTCTAGTAACGCACTTAGCAAAAAAAGCATTTTATCCAGCTAAAATACCATTTCCTTTAATGCACGTGGATACAGGACATAACTTTCCTGAAACTATTCAATTTCGAGATGATATTATTAAAGAGTTAGGCGTAGAGCTTATTGTTGGTTCTGTACAAGAATCTATAGATGATGGTCGTGTGGCAGAAGAAAAAGGTAAAAATGCAACACGTAACGCGCTTCAAATCACAACACTTTTAGATGCTATAGAATCTAATAAAATAGATTGTGCTATTGGTGGAGGAAGACGTGATGAAGAAAAAGCAAGAGCAAAAGAACGTTTCTTTTCACATAGAGATGATTTTGGCCAATGGGATCCTAAAAATCAAAGACCAGAATTATGGAATATCTTTAATGGTAAACATTTTGAAGGAGAACATTTTAGAGCATTTCCAATTAGTAACTGGACAGAAATGGATGTTTGGAACTACATAAAAAGAGAAAACATTGCAATACCTTCTTTATATTTTGCACATGAGCGTGAAGTTGTTCGTAGACAAGGTACCTGGATTCCTAATTCAGAGTTTTTAGTACTAGAAGAACATGAAGAGGTAGTAGTTAAAAAAATACGTTTTAGAACCTTAGGAGATATCACAATTACTGGAGGAGACGAATCAGACGCAGATACTTTAGAAAAAATTGCTGCAGAAGTTGCAGGAATGCGTAACACAGAAAGAGGAAATAGAAGTGATGATAAGCGTTCTGAATCTGCAATGGAAGATAGAAAACGTCAAGGATATTTTTAATAGAAAACCCAATTTACTAATTACCTATGCTGTTTAATTCCTTAGACTTTGCTATATTTTTTCCGATAGTTTTTATTCTTTATTGGCTGGTTGCTAAAAATAAAAATTACAGAAATATACTTTTACTTGTTTCTAGTTACGTGTTTTACGGCTGGTGGGATTGGAGGTTTCTACTATTAATAGCTTTTAGTTCGTTGGTTGATTTTTTAATTGGTCAAAAAATTTATAATACGGATAATAAGAAAAAGCAAAAGCAATATTTGCTAGTCAGTCTTGTTGTTAATTTGGGTTTCTTAGTTTATTTTAAATACACGAACTTTTTTATTGACACTTTTGTAGATTCCTTTAGGTTATTTGGTAGTGAATTAGAGGTTTCTACGTTAAATATCATCTTACCAGTAGGGATTAGTTTTTACACCTTTCAAACCCTTAGTTATACGATAGATATTTACAGGAAACAGCTAGAACCTACTAAAGATTGGCTCGCTTTTTTCTCATTTGTATCTTTCTTTCCGCAACTAGTTGCAGGACCCATTGAGAGAGCATCCCATTTATTACCTCAGTTTTATAAAACCTATACCTTTAATTATAATCAAGTGAAATCTGGATTATTATTAATGGCTTTTGGATTGTTTAAAAAGATGGTTATTGCTGATAGAGCTGCTCTTTATGTGAATGAAGTATATAATAATCCAGGAGGTTATGAAGGTGTAGAAACCATCATGGCTACTGTTTTGTTTGCTTTTCAAATTTATTGTGATTTCTCAGGATATTCAGATATTGCTATTGGAGCTGCTAGAACAATGGGCTTTGATTTAATGAAAAATTTTGATAGCCCTTATTTTTCTAAATCTATTACAGAGTTTTGGAGACGCTGGCATATATCATTATCTACATGGTTTAGAGATTATGTATACATCCCATTAGGTGGAAGTAGAAAGGGTAAATATAGAACGTATGCCAATTTATTTATCGTCTTTTTAGTTAGCGGTTTATGGCACGGAGCTGCCATGACTTTTGTGATTTGGGGAGTAATTCATGGTATAATAATTGTCTTTGAAAAAGCGACTTATAAAATACGAACCAAGATAAGCAATACTTTAGGCTTGTCTGCTTATACCTTTGCAAATAAATTGTTTTTTGTAATCATTACCTTTGTTATTGTAGATTTTGCATGGTTATTTTTTAGAGCAAATTCTTTTGCAGATGCATCTATAATTATTCAAAATATGTTTAATAATAATTTTTATGAATTATTTGGTACCGATTTATACCTTATAGGTTTAAAGGAAAATGAGTTTTTAGCATTATTTTTAAGTATTATTGTTTTGATTGGTTTTGAATTAAACCACAAGAAGTATAATATGGTTAATTGGTTAAATAAACAATCTATTATATTACGTTGGTCTACTTACCTTGCTATTGCAATGGTTCTTACCATTTTTGGAGTATATGGAGATGATAATGTTTCAGAATTTATTTATTTTCAATTTTAAAATATGAGAAATTTTTCAGTACTTTTAATAAAATTAGTTATATTAACGATAATATACGCGTTGTTTCTGAGTATATTAGGTGGTTTTTTTATTTCTAAAAAATCTGGAAATAAAACTTGGGATTCTTTTTATAATCAACCTTCTAACTCTATAGATTTATTGTTTTTGGGTAACTCTCATATCGGTAATGGTATTGATTTAAATATTGTAACTGTTAAGACAAAAGCAAACGTAAATACTATATATAGTTCCGGACAAATTTTAAACCAAATTTATTACAGTTTTAAAGAAACTCTAAAATATCAATCCCCTAAATTGATTGTAATTGAAACTTTTGCAATACCAGGTGATAGCATTTATTATTTTAAAGACCCTGTAAAAGAAAGTGATGTTCCTTTTAAAGCTAAAATTCAAAGTTTTGATTCTAAGAAAATAGGTCTGGTTAAACTCAATGAGTATTTAGATATTTATAAGGACGAAGAATTTTTACCTACATTCTTCCCTTTAATTAGAAATCATTCTAATTGGAATAAAGAAGACTTTGTAACCAATAATTTATTTGAGGAATACAATCCTGTAAATTCAACTAGATTTTATAAAGGTTCGTCAAACTCTATTACCACATTAAGTAAAAAAAGGGTGGAAGGTTATAAGAAAAAGACCTTTAAAAATGAACCATTTAAAATAGCTGAAAACCAACTCGAATACTTTAATAAAATAATGGAACTAGCTAAAAAGCATAATATAGAAGTAATGCTTCTTACAATTCCATATTTTAAAGAATATCGAAACAAAATTGATTATTCCTCATTTCATACAGAAATTAATAATCTTGCATTGAAGAATAATATTAAACACCTTGATCTAAATGTCGTTTTTCCAGATTGGGATAATACTAATTTCTCTAATGAATATGTAGGATATAATCAACATGTAAATTACAAAGGAGCTATTAAAACAAGTAATTACCTTTCTAATTTTATAAACACAAATTATAATTTAAATTCAAATGTAATTCCTAAATCATTGCCTGAATTTTATCTTTATAATGATATTAAAAGAGATACATTAAAGGAAGGAAACAGATTGTTAGGAAATTTGGAAAAAATAAATGGAACCAAAAACAAACAATATAAAATAAGACAAGGTAGCTCCCCATTGGTTTTAGATGGTTGGACAGCAATAGAAAATATAGACTCTAAGAATAGTGAAATATTTATTGGATTAAAAAGTGATAATAATTCAATATATGTATCTAAAGCTAGCCAATTTAAACCAATAGAAAGAAAAGATGTATCTAAGTTTTTTAAAAAAGAAAATATTTACGACAACTCAGGTTTTAAAATAAATGTAAACAGTTTATTGCTTGAAAAAGGTAAATATAAAGTCTTTATGATAATTAGAAATTCAGAGGGCGAAGTTTTAGTTAAAAATTCAAATAAACGAATAGAAATAATATAAGAAGCATGTTAGACAATAATCAATTATTACGTTTTACAACAGCAGGAAGTGTAGATGATGGAAAAAGCACCTTAATTGGTCGTTTATTATACGATTCCAAATCTATATTTGAAGACCAATTAGAAGCGATTACAAATACCAGTAAAAAGAAAGGCCACGAAGGTGTGGATCTAGCTTTATTTACAGATGGTTTACGTGATGAGCGTGAACAAGGTATTACCATAGATGTTGCTTACAGGTACTTTACAACACCTAAACGTAAGTTTATTATAGCAGATACCCCTGGGCATATTCAATATACGCGTAATATGGTTACAGGAGCATCTACAGCAAACGTTGCAACTATTTTAATAGATGCTAGACATGGTGTAATTGAACAAACTAAAAGACATGCTTTTATTGCTTCTTTATTACAAATACCACACATTATTGTTTGTATAAACAAAATGGATTTAGTAGATTTTTCTGAAGAAGTTTATAATAATATTGTTAAAGAATTTGAAGACATTTCTTCAAAAATGTTAGTGACAGATGTTCGTTTTATTCCAATGAGTGCTTTATTAGGGGATAATGTAGTTCATAAATCTGAAAACATGCCTTGGTTTCAAGGAGCTCCAATGTTACATACTTTAGAGACCATGCACATTAGTAGCGATATTAATAAAGTCGATGCACGTTTTCCTGTACAAACCGTACTAAGACCGCAAAGCGAAGGCTTTATTGATTACAGAGGCTATGCTGGACGTGTAGCAAGTGGTGTTTTTAGAAAAGGAGATGAAGTAACAATAATGCCTTCAGGATTTACCTCTAAAATTAAAACGATTGATACTTTAGATAAAGAGTTAGAAGAAGCGTATGCACCAATGTCTGTTTCTATAACACTAGAAGATGATATTGATATTAGTCGTGGTGATATGATTGTACGTTCTAATAACAAACCAGAAGCAGTACAAGATATTGAAGTGATGTTATGTTGGTTAAATAATACACCTGCAAAACCAAGAACTAAATACACAATAAAACACACCTCAAACGATCAAAAAGCAATGATTAAAGAAGTGATTTACAAATACAATATCAATACTCTAGATCGTATTAATGACGATAAAGAAATGAACATGAATGATATTTGTAAAGTAAAAATACGTACAACTAAACCATTAATGGTAGATACGTACAGAGAAAATAGAACAACAGGAAGTGTTATTCTTGTAGATGATGCTACCAACGAAACGGTTGCAGCAGGAATGATTGTTTAATATAATACAGAATTAAAAATGATGAAAAGAATTGTTTTATTAGTAACTATTTGTTTAAGTATTAGCTTATTCAGTTGTGGTGAAAAGGAAAAGAAAGCAAAAACCGAAGTAACAACAACAGACCCAGTTATGGAAGCACCTAAAGAAGAATCGGTGTTTAAAATTAATTTAGATATCGTGGTGCCTAATGATGACGAAATAGAAGTTTTTTATTTAGATTATGATAACCAAGCATATAGTTATAAAACGAAAGTAACCAAAAAAGTTACAGGAGATACGAAATCTCAAAATATAGAATTATTGCTTCCAAAAGAAATCTTTCCTACGAGTTTAAGATTTGATTTTGGTACAAAAAACAGTACAGAAAATATAGTTTTTAATACGGTTAAAATGTCTTACGAAGATTTTGAACTGCAATTAAATTCACAAGAATTTCTTTCTTTTTTCGTACCTAACGAATATGTAAATTACACCAAAGAAACAGGTGTAATCGAACGTAAAATGGTAGATGGAAAGTATGACCCTTATTTTAATTCAAAACCAGTTTTTAAGAAGAAACTAGAATTAGAAGCTAGGTAATAAACAGTATGGAGGATTTGTTGCTCTGGAAAAAAATGAAAAGTGGACTTGTTTCAAAAAATTAAAGACATCTTTAAAGGAGAATTTGCTAAGAAAACAATATTCTCTTTTGTTTTAAAAATACTAGGCTTAGTGTTAAGCTATGCCTTTATTGTTATCGTTTCAAGATCTTTTGGGGCAGAATCTTATGGGCGTTTTTCTATTGCATTTACAGTATTAAATGTTTTTGCATTAGTCTTTGCGCTAGGTATACCAGATGCTACTATAAAAATAGTTTCTGATCAAAGTATAAATAGTAAATTTCATTTTAGAAGAACCTCTATAAAGTTATTAATACTTTCAGCTGCTGTAGGAAGCTTAATATTATATTCACTTTCTACATTTTTATCAGATTTTTATAAAGATGAAACACTTAAAAGGTATTTTGTTATTTCTGCAATAGCATTAACACCTTTAATTTTATTACGATTAAATTTTGAAACCTTAAGAGGTAAAAAAGAGATTGTCAGATTTGGTTTTTTATCTCATATTATCCCTTTTTTTGCGGCATCTATTATTGTGCTTGTAGCTTTTTATTATTTTAATGTTATAGAAGATACTATTATAATTAGTGCTTATGCTTTAGGAGTTGGTATCGCTTTTGTTTTGAGTGTTTTCTGGATAAAAAAAGCAGATAATTCAAAACTAAAAAAGTATTCTGCAAAGCAACTAATGCATTATTCTTTTCCAATGCTAGCTACCAGTTCTTTTATTTTTATAATGGGGTGGACAGATACTTTAATGTTAGGTTATTATAATGATAAAACAGACGTAGGAGTATATAATGTGGTTATTAGAATAGCAAGAATAGCAATTATAGCTATAACATCCATTAATCTTGTTTTAGCACCTAAAATATCAGAGTTCTATGGTAATTCTCAATTAGAGGAGATGAAACAATTAATAACAAAATCAACCAGACTAATTTTTATAATTACAGTACCATTGGTAATTGTAATTATGGTTGCTAATAAACTTGTTCTATCTGTTTTTGGAGAAGAATTCATTGTAGGAGGCCTTGCTTTAATAATCGTTATGATGTCTCAATTAATTAATGCAATATCTGGTAGTTCTGGGCAAGTAATGAATATGACAGGAAATCATAAAAAACTAAGAAACTTTACAATATACAGCGGCATATTAAATATAACCCTTAATTTTCTTTTAATTCCGTTATACGGAATTATTGGAGCAGCCATAGCTACTGCTTCTAGTATTATTGTACTTAATCTTAGTTCTGCTGTTTTTGTTAAACAAAAATTGGGCATAGTAACTTATTTTAATCCATTCCTTTTTATTAAAAACAAGAAGAAGTAATTGTTATTCTTTTTTAATACATTACAAATTAAATCTAATTATAAAATTAAATATTGATTCCTTATGAATACTAATAAAATTTCTTTTTTTTGCTTAGGAGCTCAAAAGTCGGGGACAACCTCGCTACATGATATCTTATTGCAAAATCCAAATATAGGTTTGCCATTAAATAAGGAAACTCATTTTTTCTCTCATGACGACTTGTACTCAGGAAATTTAGAGGAGTATTTTAAAATGTTTAATGATGATTTAAACGAGAAAAAGATAATTGGTGAAATTGATCCAGAATATCTATGTTCAGAAAAAGCACCAGAAAGAATTCTTAAACATTTTGGGGCCGATTTAAAATTCATTGTTATTTTAAGAAATCCCTACGACAGAGCCTTTTCTCAATATTTGATGAGTAAACGAAGAGGTTTTGAAGATTTAGAATTTGAAGAGGCTATAGATAAAGAAGCATCACGTACCAAAGATAATTTTGGTGAGTTGTATTTTAGCTATAAAACAAGAAGCTTGTACACTAAGCAAATTAATACCTATTTTAAGCTTTTTAACCCATCTAATTTTTTATTTATTCGTTTTGAAGACGATTTCATTGCCAAGAAACAAGAAACTATAAATAAGGTAAATGATTTTCTAGGCTTAGAGTCTTTTAACTACGATTTAAGCATTCAAAGCAATGTGGCTTCAACTCCTAAAAGTAAAATGATTAGAGACTTTGTAAACAAGCCTAATATTATTAGAAAAATAGGAAAGAAAATTATTGCATCTCCGCAAATTAGAAAAAATATTATTAGTAAAATAGATCATCTAAATAGAAAAAAGATAACATATAATACAAATGAAGATCTTAAAGAAAAGCTTATTAAGTCTGTGTTTTTAGAAGATATAAAAGCTTTAGAAAGTTTAATAAATCTAGATTTATCTTCATGGTACAAGAACGGGTAGGAATAGTTACAGTTACTTATGGTAACAGAGATACTTATTTTTCAAAACTAATAGCGTCGGCTGTTAAACATCCTAATGTCGCAAAAATTGTTGTGGTTTCTAATGGTGTTGATCAAGAAAGTAGCGTTCGTTTAAACGAATTGCAAGAAGCAAATAAAACAAAACTTATAGTTCATGATTTAGGCTATAATTCCGGTTCAGCCAAAGGCTTTAAAGAAGGGATATTAAGAGTTTTAGAAGAAGACATTGATTTTATATGGCTATTAGATGATGATAACCTTCCTAAAGACAAAGCGCTAGAAGTACTTTTAAAGTCATGGAATGGTTTTAATGACGATACTACCAAGCCGCTTTCATTATTGTCCTACAGACCACAACGAAAGATTTACAAGGATGCTATTTCGCAGCATAATCCCTATTTAATGCTAGGTACTGAAAATTCTTTTTTAGGATTTAATATTGTAGATAAACTGAAGAAGCCTAAAGTAAATAAACCGGAAAATGTAGATTCTGGTGTAGTTGCAGTAGCACCTTACGGTGGTATGTTTTTTCATAAGGATACTATTCGTAAAATAGGGCTTCCTAACGAACACTTTTTTCTATATGCAGATGATCATGAATTCTCTTATAGAATAACAAAAAATGATGGTAAAATAATTTTAGTTTTAGATAGTGAATTAGAGGATTTAGAAACCTCATTTCATTTAAAAAAACCTAAAAAAATTCTGCATACAAGATATTTTTCAACCAATTCCAAAAATGCAATTTATTACTCTGTGCGTAACAATGTGTTTTTTGAGAAAAACTTTGTGACTAGTAAGTTGATATATTCAATAAATACCTTAAGTTATATTTTTATCTTATTTTTGGCAATGATTTTTAACCCGACTCACTTCTGGAAGTTCCCTATAATATTAAGAGCGATACTATCTTCTAGTAAACACTTTAAAATAAATGATAAAATTAAATAAGTTATACTTAGGTGTTTTTTTATTAATTATAGCTTTTTGTTTTTTAATAGGAGGTTTTACTCAGTTTTTTATAGGTGTACCCAATACTGTTTTGTCTTATGGTATAATTGGGCTTTTCTTTATATTTTACACTATTTATGTTGTAGTTAAAAAAAAGGTTTTTGTAGATAAAATAGTACTACTTTTCTTCCTTTTTTTTCTACTCATTATTCTCAGTTCTATTGTAAATCAAACAAAAGTTTTAAAAACAATTATTTATTTAATTTTTGTATTTGTACCTCTGGGAAGCTATTTGTTTTTTAAAATAAATCAAAAAGAAAGATATATTTCAACTAGAACAATTAGTAAAATCTATTTATTTATAGCTTGTTTACAATTACCTGCTATTTTAATACAGAACTTTGGATATGATTTCCTTGTACAGTTTAATAATAGTAGCCAAGCTATTGCTTCTTTTGACTTTATGTTCGGGACCTTTTTCTTAAAAGCCGATCACGCTTTAGGTTTCTTTTTATTGTTAAATATCTTTAACATTTTTGAAAACAACACAAATAATAGCATTACCAAAATGCCTAAACTAGTTGTTTTCTACCTTTCTTTAACCATATTAATAGCAGAATCAAATATTACTAAACTCTTGCTTATTTTGTTTTATGGATATTTAATATATAAATCATTTCCTAAAAAAATAAAAACATTTGGTGTTTTAGTCATTCTTTTTTTAACGCCTTTAGTGTTTTCTCAAGCTAAAAAAATAAAAGCTTTTGAAAGGGAAATTTACTTTTTTCATCAAGAATACAATTCTAAAAAATCCTTTTCAAACTATAATAGAGGCATTGCTAAGCGTCCTCAAGTTGTTATTACGTATGCAACCATGCTACCACTAAGAGTAGTAGGAGAAGGACCATACTCTTATTTTAATGTATTAAAAGGAGAGTTTACAAAAACAGAACATTTTTCGCAATTAATATGGGTTTATGCAGATTTGGGTATTATAGGGCTCGTTCTATTAATATTACTTTTATATTTGCTTGTAAATAGTTTTAAATTAGATAGAAGTGTGAAATTTATTCTATTTGGTGTTGTGCTTATTTATGCTTTTATGACAACGATTTTTTCAGATTTAGCAATAATGATAACCCTAACTAGTTTATTACAGAATAATAAAAAGATTAGACAAGAATGAATATACTTATAGCACCTTTTCACGATTGGAGAAAAATTATCCTAGAAGGTTTTAGAACTAGAGATGCGCATTTTATTGAACATTTAAATGAAAATAGTGCCGATGTAAAAGTGGTTATTAATAGGCCTACAACATTAGTAGAAATCTTACTTAAAAGAAAGCCTAACTTAATCAAAGGGAAAGTCATTCATTCAAAGTCAAACTTTAAACTTTATGAAGTAAGTAAGAATTTTTATGTCATAGATTTTGTTTCCAATGATATTTTGGGTCAAGTATTTAACGGTTATAAATGGTTTATTTCACAATATGAAAACCCAAAATATATTAACTTTATTAACGAGTCTTTAAGTAAACTTGGTATTCATGACGATTACTTTTTACTTAATCAAAATATCTTTGCTAGTAAATTATCTAAATCTTTAAAACCTAAAAAATCTGTTTTTGATGCTTGGGATAATTTTGCAAAATTTAACGTGTATTCAAAAATTAAAGAAGAAATCTTTTCTGCTTATAAAGAATATGCCAAGATTTGTGATTTTTGGATTACAAATTCTAATGATAATATTAGAGATTTTTCAAATGCCTATCAACCCAAAGAACTCGTACTAATTAAAAATGGTGTAGACGTTTCTAGATTTGCTAAAGATACAGATGCAGAAATTCCTGAGGATATGAAAAATATCCCGAAGCCAATTGTTGGTTTTGGAGGAAAAATAACTCACCTTTTGGATGTTGATTTGTTAAATAAAACTATGAAGCAAACTAAAAATGCTTCCTTTGTTTTTGTTGGGCAAATTTTAGATAAACAGGTGTTTAATAGTATTTTAAAATTAGATAATTTTTATTATTTAGGAGATAAGCACTATGAAATCTATCCAAATTATGTAAAAAACTTTGATATTTGTACGGTCCCTTATGTGGTAGATGAAGAAAAAAAATCTGGAGCAAACTCTATTAAAGTTTATGAGTATTTAGCAACTACAAAAAAAGTTATTGGTACAGATTCTAATGGCTTAGAAGAGTTAAAAGAACATTTGTATATAATCCACAACGCCAAAGAATTTTCAACTGAAATTATGAACCAACAAAATGCTAAGAATTTAATAGACTTAAATATACATTCTTGGAGTACAAAAGTAGAAGATTTAAAAAAACTGCTTAATTAGTGGATTTTATTAAAAATATCATTTCTAAGTACGATGTAGCAACAGTTTTGTTATGTTTAATTGCTGCAACAATACCTTTTAAGATTAATATTGGTAATCTTGCAATTATTATAGCTTCTGTATATACGGTATTCTTTTTTAGAAAAGAGAATCTTAAAAAACTAAAATCTTTTAGTGCTATTTTTCCAATAGCATTCTTTCTAATTGTAGTAATAAGTAGTTTTTTAAGTAATAAATATATGCAAGGCTTAAAGCGCTTAAACTTAGAAATTTTATTGATTTTACTGGTTTTTATTTTAGTAAATAACAAAATAACCAAAACCAAAATCACTAAAATACTAATATGGTTTACGTATGCAACAGTGCTAAGTGTTAGTGTATTACTTATTCATAATGTTATAAAAATTGCCCAACATAAAGAAATAGGAGATTTAATATTTCATAATTTCACACTGTTATATGATTACCATCCTATTTATTACTCTTTAAACATTTCTATTGCGTTGTTTTTTATTATTCACACAAAAACAAAGTGGTTTTTTAAAAAAAACGAAGTTGTAAAGATCTGTTTTATAATACTCCTTCTTTTAGGGCTAATCCTTTGTGTTTCTAAAGCTATTTTATTTGTAAATGGAGTATTTTACCTGTTTTATTTTGCCTTAAAAATAAAGCAATTAAAAAAAAGAATTGCATATTTTTCAATACTAGCAATAGTATCTATAGCTGTATTTAATATTAACTTTATAAAAGAAAGATTTACAGATGGATTACGTTTTAGTCCAGAAATAGCAAACTTTAAACCTACTAATGATTTTAGTAATAAAAAAATATTTACATATCAAGAAAAAACAGAGATTAGTGATTTAGAGTTAAGATATGTTTTAAGTAGTATTGGTATTTATCATTTAGTAAAAGATGGTAAATTACTATTAGGTTACAAGCAAGGAGATACTAAAGATTATTTAAACTATTATTTTTTTTCCTATAACTTAGGCCCTAATTGGTTTGAAGATTTTAATTTACACAATCAATACACACACATGCTAGTAACGTATGGTGTTTTTGTGTTGATCTTTTTTTTAAGTTATTTATTTTTTAGTTTTTATGTAGCAATTCAACACAAAGACATTTTATATATTTTTTTCCTTATCCTTGTATGTTTTGGTTTTCTTTTTGAAGTGAACCTAGTTAGGAGCAAAGGGATTGTATTTTTTTATTTTTTTAACACACTTTTTTTACAAAACTATTTAAATTTTGAAGATAGCAATAATAGGAACTAGAGGGGTTCCAAATCATCACGGAGGCTTTGAGCAATTTGCAGAATTCTTTTCGGTATTTTTAGCTGATAATAAGCACGACGTATATGTGTATAACTCACATACACACCCTTATCAAGAAAGTACGTTTAAAGGAGTGAAAATTATTCATTGTCAAGATCCTGAAAATGTAATAGGTACTGCAGGGCAGTTTTTATATGATTTAAACTGTATAAGAGATGCAAGAAAAAAAGATTTTGATATTATACTGCAACTCGGTTACACAAGTAATTCCGTTTGGCATAGATTTTTACCTAAAAAACCAATTATAATCACCAATATGGATGGTTTAGAATGGAAAAGAAGTAAATATTCTAAACCTGTACAAGCCTTTCTTAAATATGCTGAAAAACTTGCCATTAAAAGCAGTGATTATTTAATTTCAGATTCTATAGGAATACAAGAATATATTAAAAACACCTATAATAAAGATTCAACTTACATTGCTTATGGAGCTGATAACTTTACAAATGAAGATAGTACTGTTTTAGAAACCTACAACGTAACCCCCTATCAATACAACATGTTAATTGCTAGGTTTGAACCAGAAAACAATCTAGAAGCTATTTTAGATGGTGCGAGCCTTGCTGATAATAAGGATACGTTTTTAGTAATAGGTAAACATGATGCAAATGAATTTGGTGAATACTTAAAGAAAAAATATATAGACCATAAAAACATACGCTTTATTGGAGGGGTTTACAATTTAGAACATTTAAATAACCTTAGACATTTTTCTAATTTATATTTTCATGGACATTCTGTTGGAGGAACAAATCCTTCTTTATTAGAAGCCATGGCATCAACCACATTAATCATTGCTAATGATAATGTCTTTAATAAAGCAATTTTAAATGATGATGCTTTCTATTTTTCAAATAAAGAAGAAGTCGCTAAATTTATCAACACAATAAATAAAAAAGATTATCAAGATAAAATCATTAACAATTTTAAAAAAATAGAAGATACCTTTAATTGGAATAAAATTAATAATGAATATTTAAAACTATTGTTAAAAGCATTAAAAGAAAACAAATAAAAAAAAGGATAATACTTTCACTAATAAATAATAAAAGTTTATTGTTGAATAACATAATAATTTCTTTATTTTGAAACAATTAATGTTTAATAACGCAATAGCTATAATTTTAAATAGTATTATTTTTATAATAATAATAAAAGAAGTATAAATGAAAATAAAAAACATCTGTTGTATTGGAGCTGGATATGTTGGAGGCCCAACTATGGCTGTAATTGCAAAGCAATGCCCTAACATCAACGTAACTGTTGTAGATATTAACGAAGCTAGAATAGCAGCATGGAATGACAAAAATTTAGATAACCTTCCTGTTTTTGAACCAGGTTTAGATGCTATTGTTAAAGAAGCAAGAGGAAGAAACTTATTCTTTTCAACCGAAGTAGATAAAGCTATTGACGAGGCTGAAATGATATTTATTTCTGTAAATACACCAACCAAAACTTATGGAAAAGGTAAAGGTATGGCTGCAGATTTAAAATATATCGAGTTATGCGCTCGCCAAATTGCAAGAGTTGCTAAACAAGATAAGATTATTGTTGAAAAATCTACACTTCCTGTGCGTACAGCTTCTGCAATAAAAGATATTTTAGACAATACAGGTAATGATGTTGCTTTTCAAATTTTATCCAATCCAGAATTTTTAGCAGAAGGTACAGCTGTAGAAGATCTTTTAAGTCCAGATAGAGTGCTTATTGGTGGTGATACAAGTCCTGAAGGTTTAAAAGCAATTGAAGCCCTTGCAGATGTATATGCCCACTGGGTACCTCAAGAAAGAATTTTAAGAACTAATGTGTGGTCTTCAGAGTTATCTAAACTTACAGCAAATGCCTTTTTAGCACAACGTGTTTCCTCTATCAATGCCATGTCTGAAATCTGTGAAAAAACAGGAGCAGACGTAAATGAAGTTTCTAAAGCTATTGGTATGGATAGCAGAATTGGAGCTAAATTCTTAAAATCATCTGTTGGGTTTGGAGGTTCTTGTTTTCAAAAAGATATTTTAAACCTTGTTTATATTGCTAAAAGCTATGGCTTAAACGAAGTGGCAGATTACTGGGAGCAAGTAATACTAATGAATGAACACCAAAAACAACGTTTTTCAGACAATATTGTAAGTACACTCTACAATACTGTATCTGGTAAAAAAATTGCGTTTTTAGGATGGGCATTTAAAAAAGATACTAATGACACTAGAGAGTCGGCAGCTATTAAAGTTGCTGATAATTTACTAAATGAGCAAGCCCAAATAACTGTTTTTGATCCTAAAGTGGTTGAAGAACGTATTTATGCCGATTTAGAATATTTAAATACAAGATCAAACGAAGAAAATAGAAGCCTTTTAAAAGTTGAAAACAACCCTTACAAAACCTGTGAAAACGCACATGCTATTGCAGTTTTAACAGAATGGGATGAATTTAAAACCTATGATTGGAAGCAAATTTTTAATAATATGCAAAAACCAGCTTTTGTTTTTGATGGAAGAGGCATTTTAGATAAAGAAGTTTTAGAAAACATCGGTTTTGTTTATTATAAAATAGGAACTGGTCAATAAAGAATATTAAATAATGAAAAAAGTACTTATAACAGGAGCAGCAGGATTTTTAGGGTCACATTTATGCGATAAATTTATTCATGAAGGTTTTTATGTTATAGGTATGGATAACTTTATTACTGGCGACAAAAAAAATATTAGTCATCTCGCTAATAACCCAAATTTTCAGTTTATAGAACACGATGTAACCGAGTTTATTAAAATTGAAGGAGACTTACATTATATTTTGCATTTTGCCTCGCCAGCAAGCCCTATAGACTATTTAAAAATACCAATACAAACCTTAAAAGTAGGTTCTTTAGGTACGCATAACTTGTTAGGATTGGCCAAGGCTAAAAATGCAAGGCTATTAATAGCATCTACATCCGAAGTTTATGGAGACCCACTAGTGCATCCGCAAACCGAAGATTATTATGGTAATGTAAATACCATAGGACCTAGAGGTGTGTATGATGAAGCAAAACGTTTTCAAGAATCTATAACCATGGCATACCATAGGTTTCATGGTCTAGAAACTCGTATTGTGCGTATATTTAATACCTATGGTCCAAGAATGCGATTAAATGATGGTAGAGTTATTCCTGCATTTATGGGACAAGCGCTTCGAGGAGAAGATTTAACGGTATTTGGTGATGGTAAACAAACCAGATCCTTTTGCTATGTAGATGATCAGGTAGATGGTATTTTTAAATTAATGTTTAGTGATTATGCAAACCCTGTAAATATTGGAAATCCAAACGAAATTACTATAGGTGATTTTGCAGAAGAGATAATTAAACTTACAAATACCAATCAAAAAGTAATTTATAAAGAATTACCTGTAGATGATCCGTTACAGAGACAACCAGATATAACATTAGCAAAAAAGTTGCTAGGTTGGGAGCCTAAAGTTGAACGCGAAGAAGGTATGCTTAAAACTTTTAATTACTTCAAGTCTTTGTCAGATGAAGACTTGTATAAAAGTGAGCATAAAGATTTTTCTAAACATATAAAAAAATAAATTGAACACATTTAACCAAGGGAGATATTCCGTCTATTTAAGGCCTATATCATATTTAATTGATTTAATTATTATTAATAGTTTAGCATTACTTTATTTTTTTAAAAGTGTTGAACCTATTTCTTTTGTTGGTATAATTTCTTTATCCTGGATAATAATCTCTACACTATCTAAATTTTATGCTGTTTTTAGGTATACTAGAGAAGTTGTTATCATGACACTTATTTTTAGGCAAATGGCGCTTTTTACATTAGTTGTGTTTGCTTTTTCAGGGTTTTATTATGATTTAGACATATTACCAAAAACTATTTTTAAATATATAGGTAGTGTATTTGTTCTAGTAACCGTATTTAAATTCACTTTGTATTATTTATTACAAAGGTATAGAGCGTCTTTTGGTGGTAATTTTAGGGTTACTGCTATTTTAGGTAAAAACAAACAAACACATGCCTTAGAAAAGTTTTTTAATGATAAACCAGAATATGGCTACTTACATACCAAAACCTTTAATTTTAAAAACCGTACAGAAGAAGGGTTACAAGATTGTTTTAAGTTTTTGCTTGAAGAAAATGTAGATGAAATTTACTGCTCTTTATCACAACTTTCTAATAGCCAATTAAGAAAAGTTATTGATTTTGCAGATAATAACCTTAAAATATTAAAGTTTTTACCAGACAATAAAGATATATATTCAAAAAAATTAAAATACGAATACTATAACTATACACCAATACTTTCTTTTCGTAATATACCCTTAGAAGATTCTGTTAATCAATTTATTAAGAGAATGTTTGATATTGTATTCTCATCTGCTGTAATTATCTTACTACTTTCTTGGTTAACTCCAATTATAGCCATTCTTATTGTAATAGAATCTAGAGGTCCAATATTCTTTAAACAGTCTAGAAACGGTTTTAATTATAAAGAATTTGATTGCTATAAGTTTAGATCCATGACTCCAAATAAAAATGCTAATTTTAATCAGGCAACAAGAGGTGATCAACGTGTAACAAGAATAGGTAAGTTTATACGTAAAACAAGTATAGATGAGTTACCGCAATTCTTTAATGTTTTGTTTGGTGATATGTCTGTAGTAGGACCTAGACCACATATGGTAAGTCATACCAATATGTATGCAAAACGAGTAGATAAGTTTATGGTAAGACACTTTGTTAAACCTGGAATAACAGGCTTAGCGCAAGTAAGTGGTTTTAGAGGAGAAATTGAAACAGATAAAGACATTATTAATCGTGTAAAATTCGATATTTTTTACATTGAAAACTGGTCTTTACTATTAGATATTAAAATAGTGACTCAAACCTTTATGAATGTTGTTAATGGCGAAGATAAAGCCTATTAAAGCATGTTTGATAGCGTTTTAAGTTGTGCTTTTAAATTAAAAGTAGTTGCTGCTGTTTCTTTTATTTTTTGTTTAGAAGCTAAGGTGATTTCAGAAAGTTGAATAGAACCAATTACACTATTTAAATCTTTATAGTCTCCAGCAGTAGCAATCCAACCTAGTTTATTGTTGTTTATTACATCTTCACCTTCTCCACCACCAAAATATAGAATAGGCAACCCTAATTTTGCGTATTCAAATATTTTGGAAGGTACAGAGCCATAGATTCTATTTAATAAAGGGATGATAGCAATGTCATATTGTAAAAGTACTTTGTGTAGTTCTTCTCTTGTAACTCTTCCATAAAAATAAATAGGAAGCTCTGGGTGTTTCTCTATAAAGGCTTCAATAAGCTTCTGTTCTGCACCAGAACCATAAATATGAAGTTCTACATGGTTATTAAAATCTAATTCGGTACATAGCTTGTAAATGCCTTGTGCAATTCCTAAAAGTCCCGCATAAACCAATTTTATTTTTTTATCCGATGTATTTCTAGCTATTATTTCTGGCGCATCAAATTCTGGATAATTTCTATACAAAAGGGTTTCTTTTTTAGGAAACAAAGACGTTACATGTGTTAATATTTCTTTGCTTTGGCCTAAAATTAAATCTGCTTTTTTGTAATTAAAACGCTCAATGTTTTCTAGCATTTTATAACTAAAATTCTTTTTAAATGCACCAAGTTCTAATCCTGCAATAGGCCATAAATCACTAACATTTAAAATGAGTTTTCTTTTTTTAGATCGTAAAAAAAACATAGCGGTAAAAGCAACCAATAATGGAGGTGATTGCACAATTACTGTTTTTGGTATTTTATTAAAAGTAAAAAAACAAACCAAACTAAAGCTGTAAGATAGCATGGCAATTAAACGTAAAAACTTGTTTTTAGAAACGGTTGCGTAAATCCATAATCTATTAATAGTTATACCTTTTTCAACACTAGTATGTTTAAATTTTTTTTGATAGGCATCAAATATTTTACCAGTAGGATAATTAGGTAAAGGTGTTAATACTTGTACATTAAAGTTTCGTTCTTGTAAAGCTTCGGCAAGATGATAAATTCTATTGGAAGCAGCTCCAATTTCTGGAGGAAAATAACTGGTAATTATAAGTATATCTTTCATTTACAGAGAATATATTTCAACCAAACAATCTGTAATTCGTTTTGCAGCATGACCATCCCAAAGTTCTGGTATTTGACCTTGTTTCCATTTTCCAGAAAGCAATTCTTTAAAGGTTGCTTCAATTTTTTCAGAATCATTTCCAACTAAAACATTGGTTCCTATTTCACAGGTTTCAGGTCTTTCTGTAGAGTCTCTAAGCGTAATACAAGGTACATTCATTACTGTGGTTTCTTCGGTAATTCCTCCAGAATCGGTAAGCATTGCAAAAGCATTTTTCACCAAATAATTAAAATGTAAATAACCTAAAGGTTCTACATAATGCAGATTGTTATAATTTAAATCTAAACCTTCTAAAAGCTTTTTGGTTCTTGGGTGTACAGGAAATATTATTGGGTAATCTTTACCAAGTGTTACAATTTGTTGTATTAAATTTTTTAGTTGGTTTTCTTCGTCAACATTACTAGGTCTATGTAAAGTCATGACCATATATTTTTTTTCTTCTAGCTTTAAATCTTCCCAGATTTGAGGTTTTTTAAGTCTTGGTAAATGTTTTAGTAAGGTATCAATCATTACATTTCCAACAAAGAAAATTTTACTTTTTGCAACACCAAGGTTTGCTAAGTTTTTGTTTGCGTAACTAGAAGTGGTAAAAAAATAATCGGTTAAACTATCGGTTACAATTCTGTTAATTTCTTCTGGCATATTCATATCACCAGAGCGTATTCCTGCCTCAACATGTGCAACGTCTATTCCTGCTTTTTTTGCAACAACAGTACAAGCCATGGTTGAGGTTACGTCACCAACAACCATTACCAGATTACAAGGGTTTTGTTGTAATTCTTTTTCAAAACCAATCATAATAGCAGCCGTTTGTTCTGCTTGTGTACCACTTTTTACTTCTAAATTAATATCTGGAAAAGGTATGTTTAGTTCTTTAAAAAAAGTATCGCTTAAGTTTTTATCATAGTGTTGTCCTGTATGAACCAGTCTGTAATTTATATTAAAACCTTGTGCTTTTTTTTCTTGAATAGCCTCTATAATAGGAGCTATTTTCATAAAATTTGGTCGTGCTCCTGCAATAATTGTTATGTTCATATTAATTGAGTAAGGATCTAAACTGTTTTAATTTACCACTTTTAGATCGTTCTATTTTATCTTGTCTTTCAAATATAATGGTTAACCCTTTTTCTAGGTAGTTTTCCATTTGTATTTTAATGTGCTTTATTTTTTCTTCTGTAATAACTTCAGCGCTTGTATAAATAACTTTAAAAGTTTCTGTTGTATGTTGTTCTATTATAAACTCTTTTACATTTCCTTGATCTTCAATAATACTTTTGGTAATGTAGTAAAACGTTAATCCGGCTGCTTTTTTTCCGCTAGGTAAAATAGCAATATCATTGGTTCTTCCTATTAATTTTTCAAGAATAGGCTTTTGTAATGTGCTTTTTTTAGATAATATACCAATATCGCCAATGTCATAACGAATAAAAGGATGAGCTTTATTGTAAAGCGAGGTAATAACAATTCTTCCTTCTTCCCCTTTTGGTAAAATATTGTCTTGTTTGTCAAGAATTTCAACAAAAAGCGTTTCACTATTTACTTGCCAAAGATCTTCAGGGTTTTGAAAAGCAATTAAATCTAATTCAGATGCTCCATATTCGTTAACTACAGGGAGCTCAAATTGTTTTTCCAGTAGTTTTTTATCGTCTTCAAAAAGCATTTCAGAAGTAACCACACAGGCTTTTAATGTAGGGCAAACCTGCTTTAAAATAATGTTTTCTCTCTCAAGATACTTAGCAAATTGTACAATGGCACTTGTATAGCCATTTATATAATCAAAATGGGTGTTTTTAAATTTCTTTAAGCATTTTTTAAAAGCAGCATCACTTAAATCAAAAACCGAAAATCGATGACGATTACTTAATGCGTCTTTAAAACGTTCTTTATAATATCCTTTTGTATCTAACGGAATACCATAAAATCGCGCTTGTTTAGAGCTGTTAAAATCTAAACCAAACCAGCCAAACCTATTTTGTATTACAGACCAGGTTAAGGCATGGCAAAATTTGTCTTTTGCAAAAACAAAAGGATCTCCAGAAGAGCCCGAAGTTTTATTTATATAAACATTTTTGGTGTTGAAACCTTTAGAAAGTCTCTTGTTTAAAGGTTGTTGCAAATTACTTTTTGTCATAACAGGAATGTTTTTCCAGTCTGTAACACTAGCATTTTTTGCAATATTATGATAGAAGGTGTTGTTTTGAATATGGTAATTAAAAATATCTTTTTTTTTCTGAAGTATATACGCGGCAAAATCGGCTTCATTTTTACCATGAATCATCTTCAAAGTGCTTTTTGCTTTCTTTATAGGAAAGCCGTTTAGTAATAATGAAAGATTAAATAAATTCAAACAAAAAGATATTTTTGTAAAGTAAATAAAAAATATTCGTGTATTCGGCGCATTAGTTTTATTTTTGGGCAAACAAATTACAACATGACTATTTTAATTCTTGGTTCTGGCGGAAGAGAACATACTTTTGCTTGGAAAATATCACAAAGCCCTTTATGTAAAAACCTTTTTGTTGCTCCTGGAAACTCAGGTACAGCAGCACTTGCTACTAATGTAGATATTGGTGTAACAGACTTTCAATCTATTAAAACCTTAGTTTTAGAAAAAGCAATTGATATGGTAGTTGTTGGTCCAGAAGATCCTTTAGTACAAGGTGTTCATGATTTCTTTTTACAAGACGAAGCACTAAAACACGTCGCTGTTATTGGTCCTGAAAAAGCAGCCGCAGAATTAGAAGGAAGTAAAGAGTTTGCTAAAGAGTTTTTATACAGACATAATATACCAACTGCAGCTTACCAAAGTTTTGATGCAACTAGTGTAGAAGCTGGTTATGCTTTTTTAGAAACCTTAAAGGCACCTTATGTTTTAAAAGCAGACGGATTAGCAGCAGGAAAAGGCGTTTTAATTTTAAATGACCTAGATGAAGCTAAAGCAGAACTTAAAAGCATGCTTGTAGATGCCAAATTTGGTGCAGCAAGTACTAAAGTGGTAATTGAAGAGTTTTTAGACGGAATAGAATTAAGTTGTTTTGTGTTAACAGATGGTAAAAACTACAAAATATTACCTACAGCAAAAGACTATAAACGTATTGGCGAAGGTGATACAGGGTTAAATACAGGAGGAATGGGAGCAGTATCTCCAGTACCTTTTGCTACTGATGCGTTTTTAAGTAAAATTGAAGAGCGTATTGTAAAACCTACTATTTCTGGTTTACAAAAAGATAATTTACCATATAAAGGTTTTGTGTTTATTGGTTTAATAAAAGTTGGTGATGACCCAAAAGTTATAGAGTATAATGTAAGAATGGGAGATCCTGAAACAGAAGTTGTTTTACCAAGACTTAAAAATGATTTGGTTGAAATATTTCAAGCCATTGCAAATCAAACCTTAGATGCTATAGAAATTGAAATAGATGAACGTGCAGCAACAACAGTTATGTTAGTTTCTGGTGGTTACCCTGAAGCATATGAAAAAGGAAAAGAAATAACAGGAGTTCATGACATTACAGACTCTATAGCTTTTCATGCAGGAGCAAAGCTAGATGGCGATAAAATTGTAACTTCAGGAGGTCGTGTTATGGCAGTAACAAGCTATGGTGATACGTACCAAGAGGCAATAAAAAAATCTTACCAAAGTATAGATAAACTATATTTTGATAAGATGAATTATCGTAAAGATATTGGTTTTGATCTGTAGTTCTTATAAATAAGAATGTGCAGAAACGCTTTTATCTTCTTCTTTGTTTTGATCAAATATTCTTAATTGAAGCATCCAGTATACCATAGCTACAAATCCAATAAGAATAAAAATCCAAGAAATAGTATTTGCTGCAAACCAGTTTTCAAGTTCTAAGTTTTTAATTGCATCTAATGGTGCAAATAAAACGTTTACAAATAGGTCTTGTATTGCGTAAAAGAAATCTTTCATAATAGTAATAATAGTATATTTACAATACAAAAATACAAAAAGAGTTAATGATTACAAGTATTTTTAGTAAATCTAAACCAATAAATTTTTTAATCGTTTTTGTACTTGCTGTTTTAGCGTTTTTAATCGTTAAATTTAAGCACGTACAACAACCAGTATCTAGTTTGTTTATTTTAAAACAAACCATCACTTTTACGGTAGCTTATTTATCTGTTTTACTGTTAAGTTTTATAAGCACAAAAAACGATTTAACACAAAAGAGTAATCTAGAAATTATACTATTTAGTTTGTTTTTACTCCTCATACCAGACGCATTAATAAGTGCTAAGGTTATTTGGGCTAATTTTTTTATTCTATTTGCTTTAAGACGTTTAATAAGTTTACGAACTAAAAAAAACACCAAAAGTAAACTGTTTGATGCTGCGCTGTGTATTACTATTGCTTCGTTGTTTTATTTTTGGGCTATCTTATTTCTGGTGTTAATTCCTTTAGTTTTATTATTTCACTCTAGTAATGATATAAAGCATTGGCTTATTCCAATAGTAGGAGTTGTAACTGTTTTTATATTATGTATAAGTACATCTATTGTAGTAAATAACTCGTATTTAGGTTTTTTTAATAGTAATTATCAAACAAGTTTTAGTTTTGTAAAGTACAATAGCTTACCTTTTTTAGTAGCTTTAACCTTACTATTTTCTTTTGGCTTTTGGTCTGTTTTTTATTATCTAAAAAATTTCAGAACAAAAATAAGAACCATAAGGCCAGCCTATAAAACAATTTTAACCATGTTAATACTTGCTTTTATATTATTTGTTATTGCACCAAATAAAAACGGACGTGAAATTTTATTCTTGTTTGCACCTTTAACAATAATAATAACTAATTATATAGAAACGATTAAAGATAAGTGGTTTAAAGAAGTGTTTTTTGGTATATTATTAGTTACACCAATGATACTTTTAGTGTTGCAATTTTTTGCCAAAAGCTAAGTCTCCAGCATCACCCAAACCAGGAACTATATATCCTTTGTTACTTAATTCTGGATCAATAGTAGCAATCCATAAACTAGTGTCTTCACTAAATTTTTTATTAATAAAATCTACACCTTCTTGAGCACCAATAACACTAACTAAATGTACGTTTTTTGGTTTTCCAAAAGGTTTTAAAGCTTCATAAGTAGCAAGCATAGATTGTCCTGTTGCTAGCATAGGGTCTGCAAGAATAAGAGTCTTGTTTTCTAAACTAGGACAAGCTAAATATTCTACAATAATTTCAAAACTATCTGGATCTTCTTTATGATGTCTGTATGCAGATATAAAAGCATTTTCGGCATTGTCAAAATAATTTAATAAACCGTTATGTAAGGGTACTCCAGCTCGTAATATAGAACACAAAACAATATCATTGTTTAATAAATTCATGCTACAGTTTCCTAAAGGAGTTGTAACATTTGTGGCGTTGTATTGTAGGGATTTACTCATTTCGTAACCCAAAATTTCACCTATACGCTCTATGTTTCGTCTAAAACGCATGCTGTCTTTTTGAATTTTTTCATCTCTTATTTCAGAAATAAAAGTGTTTAAAATAGAGTTTTCTTTGGCTAGATTAAATATTTTCATGGCATAAAAATAACAATAAAATACATACTACTTACTTGTGTTTTACTCTCTTTTTTTATTTTAGTTTAAAATAAAATTAAAATGTATCTCATTACGTTTAATAGGGATAAAGTAAAACTAGATTGCTACCAGTTGTTTTTTAGGGTATAGCTTTAAGTGGCTTTTTGGTTTCATTAATGTATATTTGCAGTCAAATAAATTAAAATATGTTTTCAGAAAAAGCGAATAAAATATTTCAAGACGTAATAAATAAATACCACATTTTAAATACAGTAGACCAGTCATTTACTAATGTGTATGATAAAGACACTAATTTATTAGAGCATTTGCTATACAGAAAATGTTGGATAGATACTGTACAATGGCATTATGAAGATATTATTAGAGATCCGCAAATAGATCCAGTTGCAGCTTTAAAATTAAAACGTCAAATTGATGCTTCTAACCAAGACAGAACAGATATGGTAGAGTATATTGATAGTTATTTTTTAGAAAAATATAAAGAGGTTACTGTAAAAGAAAATGCAACCATTAACACAGAAAGTCCAGCTTGGGGAATAGACAGACTATCTATTTTAGCTTTAAAAGTATACCACATGCAGGAAGAGGCAACACGTACAGATGCTACAGATGCACACAAAGCAGCTTGCCAAAAGAAACTAGACGTTTTATTAGAACAACGTGTAGATTTATCTACAGCAATAGATACATTACTTAATGATATTGCTAATGGTGACAAATACATGAAAGTGTATAAACAAATGAAAATGTATAATGATGATGAACTAAACCCTGTTTTGCGTTCACAAAAATAAATTGTAATTTTTATTTCTAAAAACCACCTTTCTTTTTTAAACAAAGGTGGTTTTTAATTTTTTAAATAAAAAAGACAAAAAGCATATGGCTAAACAACCTAAACATATACTAGTAATTAGGCTTTCTGCAATGGGAGATGTTGCTATGACTGTTCCTGTTTTAAAAGCATTTACACAGCAATATCCAGATGTTAAAATTACGTTTTTAACAAGAGATTTTTTTGCTCCTTTCTTTAGAGAGATAAAGAATGTCTCTGTTTTTTCAATAGATTTAAAAAATAAACATAAGGGTGTTTTTGGGCTTTTTAAACTTTCAAAAGAATTAAAAAAATTACAAATTGATGCTGTTGCAGATTTGCACAATGTATTACGTACTAAAATTTTAAAAGTCTTTTTATTTGGCATAAAATTTATTTCAATTAACAAAGGTAGAGCAGAGAAAAAAGCACTAGTTTCAGGAAAAAATTTTAAACAATTAAAAACAACACATGAGCGTTATGCTACCGTTTTTAAAAAACTAGGTTATCCTATAGATTTAAGTAATCCAACGTTTGCTAAACGCGTTAAACTAAGCGCAAGCATACTTGCTAAAACTGGTGAAAAAAATAGAAAATGGATTGGTGTTGCGCCTTTTGCTACGTACAAAAGTAAAATGTATCCTCTTGATGCTATGCAAGTAGTTATTGCAGCATTATCTAAAACACATACGGTTTTTTTGTTTGGAGGAAAAGCAGATAAAGAAGCACTAAAAAGTTTAGTGGTAAATACGCATGTAATTAATTTAGCAGGACAGTTGTCTTTAAACGAAGAGCTAGACGTAATTTCAAATTTAGATGTTATGTTGTCTATGGATTCTGGAAACGCCCATATTGCAGCTATGCTTGGTAAAAAAGTAGTTACAATTTGGGGTGTAACGCATCCTTTTGCAGGTTTTTATCCGTTTAATCAACCTGAAAATTATGCGCTATTAGCAGATAAAAAACAATTTCCTTTAATACCTACTTCTATCTACGGAAATACTTTTCCGAAAGCATATGAAGAAGCTTCAAAAAGTATTTCTCCTCAAAAAGTTATAGATACAATAAATACTATAATTTAAAATAGTAATAGGTATAAAACAAAAAACCCTACTCCAAAGAGTAGGGCTCATTTTAAACATACCATAAAATAAATAATCCCTAACTATTATTATTTTTGTTTAAAACTTAAACGAATATATTTGCTTTATTTATTAAAAGAAGCAAACCTCAAGTTAAAAACTATATAATCGTTAAAGTGTGTGTTTGTTAGGTTGAAACAACATGTATCATCGATAAAAAGAAGATTAATGCTAATTTAGCGTGTTTTTTATTCTTTATACATCATCATAATCAACAGTAATTTTAGGTGTTGTTGGGTGCGCTTGACAAGTTAAAATTAAACCTTCAGCCAATTCGCTTTCTGTTAAAATGTTATTTTGTCTCATTGTTGCTTTTCCTTCTGTAACTCTAGCGATGCAGCTGCTACAAATTCCTCCTTGACAAGAATAAGGAGCATCTAAATCTTCATCTAAAGCAGCCTCTAGAATAGATTGTTTTTGAGACATAGTAAATGTTGCTGTTTCATCATCTACAGTTATGGTAATTTCTGTATTTCCGCTAGCAACTTCTTCATTTACAGGAGCTGTTTTTGCAGCTTTAAAAAGTTCAAAGTGAATACGTTCTTTAGGTATTTCGTGTTCTGTTAAAACATCTTTAACAGTATAAATCATTGCTTCTGGTCCGCAAAGATAAAAAGCATCTACATCTATGTTTTTATGCTTATTTTTCATCACATAATTTACAGTGCTTTTTTCTATTCTTCCAAAAATAGCATCGTCTTCATCTTGTTGACTAAATAAAAACTGTATAGAAAATCTATCTTTATACGCATGTTGTAAATCTAACAACTCTTTTAAAAACATGGTTTCTTTGTTCGTTTTGTTTCCGTAAACAAGAATTACCTTACTGTGTATTTCTTCTTCTAAAGCACATTTTATAATGCTTAAAATAGGAGTAATACCGCTTCCTGCAGCAAATGCTGCTATGTTTTTTGTTATAGAGTCGTTAGGTGTAAATACAAATCTACCTTTTGGCGAAGCTACTTCTAAAGTGTCACCAATTTGTAAGTTATTGTTTGCATAAGCAGAAAAAGTACCTCCTTCAACTTCTTTTACAGCAACTTTTAATTCACCGCTTTTTGGTGAAGCGCATAAGGAGTAATCGCGTCTTACCTCGTTACCATTAATAAGGGTTTTTATAGTTATATATTGTCCTGCTTTAAAAGTAAAAGCTTCTTTTAAATTGTCAGGAACATTAAAAGAAATAGTTACAGCCTTTTCTGTTTCTCTTTGTATATCTTTAATGGTTAATGTATGAAATTGTGACATATTTTTATTTTTTGTAAAAATAAGAAACTAAAACAGTAATTTCATTTTGTTTGTAACAAAATGAGCTTTAATATTACTAATGATTTAAAACCAACCATAATGATACAACGTTTTTTAGATTTAGAGTGGAAACAATTTACTAGGTCTGCAAGCTTTGGTAAAAGTGTAGCGCTAAAAATAGTAATGATCTTTTTTGCATTATATTTTATTGGCATGTTTTTAATTATGGGTGTTGCCATGTATCCATTGCTAAAAAAAATATCTCCAGAAAGTGACCCTTTTATTCTTTTTAATGGTTTTATTTTCTTCTGGATTTTAGGAGATTTAGTGCTTCGGTTTTTCTTTCAGAAATTACCTGTAATGAGTGTAAAACCATTACTTGTGCTGCCTATAAAACGTAAAAAAATAGTGAATTTTGTATTGAATAAATCGGCATTGTCCTTTTTTAATTTCTTGCCTTTATTTGCTATTGTACCTTTTGGCTTAACCCTTATCTTTAACGGTTATTCTGTTTCTACCATTGTGGTTTGGATGTTTACCATGCTGCTAATTACGCTTATTAATAATTATTTAAATTTTATTATTGAAAGCCTTGCAGCCAAAACAGAGTTGTCTTTTTTACCTGTTATTCTTTTTGCAGGTTCTCTTTATACATTAAACCATTTTGAATTAATAAATATTGCAGATCTACTGTCTTCTGGTATTCAGTCTGTTGCTGCTAATCCGTTGTTGTTAGTGGTGCTCTTTTTTATATTAATTGGTTTGTATTGGTATAACTTTACAATACTTCGTAATAAATTGTTTTTAGACAGTTCTTTACAAACAAAAACGCAAGAAGTACAAGCTTCAAATCTTGAATGGACTAAAAAATTTGGTGATATAGCACCTTTTATGCAACTAGATTTAAAATTACTCTGGCGTAATAAAAGACCAAAATCTGCAGTTTGGATGTTGGCTTTTGGTCTTTTGTATGGTTTGTTCTTTTATCCTAATCCTATATACCAAGACAAAGAATTTTTGTTTGCTTTTGTAGGCATATTTGTTACAGGTATTTTTCTTATCAACTTTGGGCAATTCATTCCGGCTTGGGATAGTGGGTATTACAAAATGCTAATGAGTCAAAATATTAAGTACCAACAATACTTAAAATCTAAATACACATTAATGACTTTAAGTGTTATTTTATTGTTTGTACTAAGTATACCTTATGTGTACTTTGGTTGGAAAATACTACTAGCCCATTTTGCTGCAGCAGTATATAACATAGGTGTAAATACATATGTTATTTTACTAGGAGGTTCTTTTAACCGTAAAAAAATTGATTTAAATCAAAGAGCAGCCTTTAATTTTCAAGGTACTGGAGCTGTGCAATGGCTTATTGGTTTGCCTTTATTGCTTTTACCAATAGGTATTTTTGCTGTTTTTAATTTTGCTTTTAGCTTTGAAATTGGTATTCTAGTATTAACGCTTTTAGGTGTAACAGGAATTATTTTACACCAAAAAATAATGCAATTTATTACCAAAAAATACCTGGCTTCAAAACATAAAATGATTGCTGCTTTTGATCAAGATAATTAAAAAATAACAAGATGATAACGACTACAAATCTTTCCAAAAAATATAATACTAATCCGGTTTTAAACATAGCGCATTTAGAGATTCCTAAAGGGCAGAGTTTTGGTTTGGTTGGTAATAATGGTGCAGGAAAAACCACGTATTTTAGTTTATTATTAGATTTAATACAACCAACTACAGGATGTATTAAAAACAATGATATTCAAGTAAACCTTAGTGAAGACTGGAAACCATTTACTTCTTCTTTTATAGACGAAAGTTTTTTAATTGGTTACCTCACTGCAGAAGAATACTTTTATTTTGTTGGTGAACTTAGAGGGCAAAATAAAGCAGATGTAGATGCATTAGTAGCTACATTTGAAGATTTTTTTCACGGCGAAATTCTTGGTCAGAAAAAGTATTTAAGAGATTTAAGTAAAGGAAATCAAAAAAAAGCAGGAATTGTTGCTGCTCTTATTGGTAATCCTGAAGTAATTATTTTAGATGAGCCTTTTGCTAATCTAGATCCAACTACACAAATAAAACTAAAACAAATAGTAAAAGACCTAGCAAAAGAGCAAGGGGTAACAGTGCTTATTTCTAGTCATGATTTAATGCATGTTACAGATGTTTGTGAGCGTATTGTTGTATTAGAAAAAGGAGAAATTGTTAAAGATATTGTTACAAGTCAAGCCACTTTAAAAGAACTTGAAAATCATTTTGCAGGAACACAAAAAATCTAAAAACAACTAGTTTTTATAGCTAAATAAAAAAAGATGCGTATTTTTACCTACTTATGTAGCATTTATTGCAAGTAAGTGATAGTATTTATAATATTTGCCTGAGTTTACAGTTATTTATTTGAGTTAAATACACCGCTTTTATAATGAGCATAAATAAATTTAATATTTTTACTACTAGACAAAATAATTCTATTTTTTGTACGAATGTGAAGCAGTTGATTTTTGCAGAAAATTTTTATTTAGTTATTCGCAAAAATGAAAATTTTTATTAAAATGAAAACATCTTACAAAATAATATTAACCCTTTTAGTTTTAGTTACTTTAATAACTAGCTGTTCTAGAAAAAAGAACACTTTTATTAGCAGAAACTACCATGCTTTAGCTGCAAGAGACAACGTACTTTTTAATGGTTATAATGCATTAGAAGAAGGTAGAGAAAACCTTATACAAAACTATACCGATAATTATTGGGAAATTCTTCCTATTGAGCGTATGCAGGTTTTTGAAGAGGTTACACTGCCTGGACAAAACAAAAACCAAAGCTTTAGTAGAGCCGAAGAAAAAGCAGTAAAAGCCATTCAAAAACACGGTATGAATATTCAGGGTAAAGAATATAATTACCAAATAGACGAAGCATATTTACTTTTAGGAAAAGCGCGTTATTTTGACCAGCGTTTTGTACCTGCTTTAGAATCTTTTAATTATATTTTATATAAATATCCTGCAAGTAACAATATAAACCAAGCTAAGGTTTGGAGAGAAAAAACAAATATACGTTTAGAAAATGACGAGCTTGCTATTAAAAATTTAAAACGCCTTTTAGAACAAGAAGAATTAAGCGGACAAGATTTAGCAGATGCAACCTCTATACTTGCACAAGCATATATAAATACAAAATCTTTAGATAGCGCTATCACACAAATAGGGATTGCTGCTAAAGCAACAAAAAGTAATGATGAACGCGGAAGGTATCGTTTTATTCAAGGGCAGTTATACAATGCTTTAGGAGATAAAGACAGTGCTAATATTGCTTTTGATAGAGTGATAGATCTTAACCGTAGTACGCCAAGAATGTATCTTATTAGTGCACATATTGAAAAAGCTAAAAACTTTGATTATAACCAAGGCAACAAACTTGAATTTTTTGAACTGTTAACCGATTTAGAAGAAAATCGCGAAAACAGACCTTATTTAGATAAAATTTATCACCAAATAGCCGAGTATCATGTAAAAAATAATTCAGATTCCCTGGCGCTTGTGTATTATAACAAATCGCTGCGTACAGATTCTAATGACAAAGTTTTAAAAGCCAAAAATTATGAAATTATTGGTGACATGAAATTTGATGTAGCAGAATATAAAGATGCAGGAGATTATTATGATAGTACCATGACAAATATGGTACAAAACAGTAAGCCATATCGAGTTATTAAGCGTAAAAGAGACAACTTAGAAGATGTTATTTACTATGAAGATATTGCAAAAAACAACGATAGCATATTACAACTAGTAGCTTTACCAAAAGAAGCTAAGATTGCCTATTTTGAGGAATATATTGAAAAACTTAAAATAGCTGCAGAAAAAGAACAAGAAAGACTAGAAGCAGCAGAAAAAAACAAAGAACTTGTATCTGTAAATAATAATTTTGGTAATAGTACTTCAGGATTAATTGGAGTAAAAGGATCTTCAGGAGGACCAATGTCTGGACAAGGATCTTCTTTTTACTTTTATAATACAACAACAGTAGCTTATGGTAAATCAGAATTTACTAAAAATTGGGGAAATCGTAAATTACAAGACGATTGGAGATGGTCTAATAGTATTAAATCTGCAATAAGTACTACAGAAACAAATACAGCAATAACTAATGCATCTAATGAAGAATTGTATGACCCTCATTTTTATATAGCTCAAATCCCTTCAGAAGAAAAAGTAGTAGACAGTATTGCTAAAGAACGAAACTTTGCCTATTACCAGTTGGGTTTAATTTATAAAGAGAAATTTAAAGAATACTCTTTAGCTATTACTAACTTTACACAATTACTAGATAATAACCCTGAAGAAAACTTAATACTTCCATCAAAATATAACTTGTATAAAATATATCAGTTATTAGGAGAGGAAACAGAAGCAAACTTCATAAAAGAAGATATCATAACTACTTATCCAGATTCTAGATACGCAACCATTTTAAACAATCCCGAAGCTGCAAATCTCGAAGATAAAAATAGTCCAGAAACAATTTATAAAAACCTTTACAATCAATTTACAAATCAAGAATATGCCAAAGTGCTTTCTAATATAGATACCTATATTACTGCTTTTGAAGCAGAAGATATTGTTTCAAAGTTCGAACTTCTTAAGGCTACTACTACAGGACGGTTATATGGTTATGAGGCCTATAGTAAAGCAATTAATTTTGTAGCACTAAACTATGCAAATACACCAGAAGGTAAACAGGCACAAAACCTAGTAAGTACTGCATTGCCAAAATTATCTAAAAAAGTATTTGTTTCAGATACCTTAAAAGGAAACTATAAGGTTTTATATAAATTTAATGCTACAGATACAGAAGAAATAACAAGCTTTGTAAAAACTTTAAACGAAGTGAACTCTAATATTTCGCATTATGATTTAAGTACATCTGTAGATGTATATGATCCTGAAACCATATTTGTAGTAGTTCACGGTTTAAAAAGTATAGATGGAGCAAAAGGATTTGCTTTTATATTAAGAGATGAAGATAGATATAAAATAACCAAACCATCTATTGCTATTTCGTCCCAAAACTATCAAATCGTTCAAATACATAAAAATGTAGAAGACTATATTAAAGAGTACCAATAATAAAACCAAGGTTATGTTTTCAGACAAAAAAAAAGATAAAAATAATTACGAAAATTCTTCAAGCCAAAACATTATAGCAAAAGGAACCAAAATTATTGGCGACTTATTAAGTGAAGGGGATTTAAGAATAGACGGAACAGTAGACGGAAACATACAAACTCCAGGAAAAGTAGTAGTAGGTAAGTCTGGAGTTATACAAGGAAAACTAAGCGCATCAGACGCGTATTTTCAAGGTAAATTTTCGGGAAACTTAAATTTGTCAGGTACACTAACCTTAAAATCTTCTGCGCATATTGAAGGTGAAGTTGTTTTAGGTAAACTAGAAGTAGAACCAGGAGCAACATTTAATGTAACGTGCGTAATGAAAGGTGCAGTGAAAGATTTAAATCATGGCAAACAACAAAAATCAGAAAAAACAGCTTAATCCTTTTATTCGGTTTTCATCTATTGCTATTCAAATGGGACTTACTATATATTTAGGAAGTAAGCTTGGAGAGTGGGTAGATGTTAAATGTAATAACACCAACCAGTTGTATTATAAAATTATAACATTACTTTCTGTATTTATAGCTATGTATGCTGTGATAAAACAAGTGCTAAAAATCACCAATAACAATTCTTCCAAAAAATAATAAGTAATGAGTAAGCGTATTTTAGTTGTAACCAGTATATTTTTTGGTTTATTTTTAATAGCCTACAACCTTCATAACTATTTAATAGATGCTGTGTTGTCATTTTCTTTGCTTAAGGTATATACCTTTCACTTAATAGCAGCTATTATTATATATGTTAGTATAGAAATAATCTCTGATAAATTACCAAATCAAGCAGGTTACGCGTATTTAACTTTAATATTTATTAAAATAGGAATATTTGTTTTAATTTTTCAATCAAGTGTTTTTGCTAAAGATGATTTAACACAAATAGAAAGAGTTGGTTTAGTTGTTCCGCTATTTCTATTTTTAATTATAGAAGCTATTAGTGTTTCAAGGCTTTTAAATAACCAATAATCAGCTGTTTTTCACTTTTTTTTGTTTAAAAATCAACTCAAAAAAAATCAAACTCAAAAAAGCCTTTATTTTTTTAAATTATTACTTACATTTGCACAAAATTTACAAAGCATAAATTCATTTAGTTACAAAAAGCATGATGGTGTCAAAAAAATCTATCAATTTTATAGCGATATTAGTTCTCACTTTATTTTCAGTTTCCTCTTATGGAAATAGTGATAAACAAGAACCAGGAAATCCGGTGAATACTGCTCAAGAAATTAAAGAGTATATCGCGCATCACTTAAAAGATTCTCATGACTTCCATTTGTTTACGCATAATGAGTCTGGAACTCATATTAGTTTCCCATTACCAGTAATTGTTTGGACTAGTAATGGTTTAAAAACGTTTATGTCTTCAGCTTTTCATCACGATGATAGTGGAAGCGTAATTGTAGAAAAAGGAGATACGCGTTTAGTAAAACTGCACAGTAAAATATACGAGCTAGATGCAGGAGCAACAACAGTTGCTTTTGATGAGCACCACCACCCAGAAAATGCACACAAAGTATTAGATTTTTCTATTACAAAATCTGTATTTGGAATGTTGCTAGCAGGTCTTTTAATGTTATTAGGTTTTAGTGCATTAGCAAGAGGTTATAAAAAAGGACACTCTGTACCAAAAGGTATTGGTAGAATTTTAGAGCCTTTAGTAATCTATGTAAGAGATGATATTGCAAAGCCAAATATTGGTGAGAAAAAGTACCGTAAGTTTATGGGCTTTTTGTTAACTGTATTTTTCTTTATCTGGATATTGAATTTATTAGGGTTAACACCAATAGGGTTTAACGTTACAGGACAAATAGCAGTAACAGCTTGTTTAGCTATTTTTACTGCAGTAATATATTTATTTAGTGGAAGTAAAGATTTCTGGAAACACACCTTATGGATGCCAGGAGTACCAGTAGTTTTACGTCCAATATTAGCAGTGATAGAGCTAATCGGTTTTGTTTTAATCAAACCTTTCTCTTTATTAGTGCGTTTATTTGCAAACATGACAGCAGGTCACTTTGTGGTAATGAGCTTAATTGCATTAATGATTACAATGAAAGAATCATTTGGTGTTGTAGGATCAACAGGAATGTCATTAGTGTTAGCATTATTTATTTCGGTTATTGAAATTTTAGTAGCCTTTTTACAAGCATTTATTTTCACGATGTTATCATCGTTATTTATAGGAATGGCTGTTGAAGAACATGACCATCATTAATAAGAATTTGTTTAATTAATATTTATAAAACCAAATTAGTATGTACAATTTAATTGGAGCAGGATTAATCGTAATCGGAGGAGGAATCGGATTAGGTCAAATTGGAGGAAAAGCAATGGAAGGTATTGCTCGTCAACCTGAAGCAGCTGGAAAAATTCAAACTGCAATGATCATCATCGGAGCCTTATTAGAAGGTTTAGCATTCGGTGCGTTAATCTTAGGAGCATAATCCTAAAACAAAAAGAAACAGTTTTCTGCAACGGTTGGTTGCAGAAACTGTTTTAAATTAAACAAAACACTTTTAAGTAATCTATATAGTATGGAAACTTTATTAAACGACTTTTCAGTAGGCTTATTCGTTATGCAAGCCGTTATCTTAATAATTTTAATATTATTAATGAGAAAATTTGCATGGAAACCTATTCTAGACGCTTTACAATCTCGTGAAGACGGAATTCAAAATGCATTAGATTCAGCAGAAAACGCTAAATTAGAAATGCAAAATCTGCAAGCAGATAATGCAAACTTATTAAAAGAAGCACGTGCAGAGCGTGAGTCTATGCTTAAAGAAGCAAGAGAGTTAAAAAATAAAATGATTGAAGACGCTAAAACAGAAGCGCAAGCGCAAGCAAACACTATGATTGCTCAAGCTCAAGCAGCTATTGAAAGCGAAAAGAAATCAGCTATGGCAGAATTAAAAGGTCACGTAGCAGGATTATCTTTAGATATTGCAGAAAAAGTAGTGCGTCAAGAATTATCAAACAAAGACAAACAATTAGAATTAGTTGAGTCTATGTTAAATGATGCTAAATTAAACTAAGTTTAAATCATGGCAGGAGAAAGAGCAGCAATACGTTACGCAAAAGCAGTTTTAAGCTTAGCTACAGATAATAATACAACAGAAGTTGTAAACAATGACATGGAGCTAATTAATAATACAGTAGCGCAAAGTAAAGATTTAAAAGATATGCTTTACAGTCCTGTAATTAGTTCAAGCATTAAAAAATCTGCGTTATTAGAGATTTTTAAAGGTATTAACCCTGCAACGGTTAACCTTATAGATACTTTAATAACTAATAAACGTACAGATTTATTACCAGAAGTAGCTGTAAAGTTTATTACTTTATATGAGCAACAAAAAGGTAGTCAAATTGCTACAGTTACAACAGCAGTTCCGTTAACAGAAGCTTTAGAAACTAAAGTTTTAGCAAAAGTTAAAGAACTTACAGGTAAAGAAGCAGCAATAAAAAATATAGTAGATGAAAGCATTTTAGGTGGTTTCATTTTAAGAGTTGGTGATACACAGTATAATGCTAGTATTGCTAATCAATTAAGCAAGTTAAAAAGAGAATTTACAATAAACTAAGACTTGCCCTAAGCTAGTCATAGGGTCTAAATTTAATAAAGATGGCAGAAGTAAAACCAGCTGAAGTATCAGCAATCTTAAAACAACAACTTTCAGGTTTTGAAGCAAGCGCTTCATTAGACGAAGTTGGAACAGTATTAACAGTAGGTGATGGTATTGTACGTGCTTACGGATTATCTAACGCACAATATGGTGAGTTAGTAGAATTCGAAGGCGGATTAGAAGGTATCGTACTTAACCTTGAAGAAGATAATGTAGGTATTGTACTTTTAGGAACTTCAGTAGGAGTTAGAGAAGGTTCTACAGTAAAACGTACTAATCGTATCGCTTCTATTAAAGTAGGAGAAGGTATTGTAGGTCGTGTTGTAGATACATTAGGTAACCCAATTGATGGTAAAGGACCAATAACTGGTGATACATATGAAATGCCTTTAGAGCGTAAAGCTCCTGGTGTTATCTTTAGAGAACCAGTAACAGAACCATTACAAACAGGTATTAAAGCAATTGATGCTATGATTCCTGTAGGTAGAGGACAACGTGAGTTAGTAATTGGTGACAGACAAACAGGTAAAACTGCTGTTTGTATTGATGCTATCTTAAATCAAAAAGAATTTTACGATGCAGGTGAGCCTGTATATTGTATATATGTTGCTGTTGGGCAAAAAGCCTCAACAGTAGCGCTTATTGCTAAAACTCTTGAAGAAAAAGGAGCTTTAGCATACACAACAATAGTAGCTGCAAATGCATCAGATCCTGCTGCAATGCAAGTGTATGCACCTTTTACAGGAGCTTCTATTGGTGAGTATTTTAGAGATACTGGTAGACCAGCTTTAATTGTTTTTGATGATTTATCAAAACAAGCCGTTGCTTACCGTGAGGTATCTTTATTATTACGTCGTCCACCAGGACGTGAGGCGTATCCTGGAGATGTATTCTATTTACACTCTCGTTTATTAGAGCGTTCTGCAAAAGTGATTAATAATGATGCAATTGCTAAAGAAATGAATGACTTACCAGAGTCATTAAAACCAATAGTAAAAGGTGGTGGGTCTTTAACAGCATTACCAATTATTGAAACGCAAGCAGGAGATGTATCAGCATATATTCCAACAAACGTAATTTCTATTACAGATGGTCAAATTTTCTTAGATGGAGATTTATTTAACTCTGGTGTACGTCCTGCAATTAACGTAGGTATTTCTGTATCTCGTGTTGGTGGTAACGCACAAATTAAATCTATGAAAAAAGTATCTGGTACTTTAAAATTAGATCAAGCACAATATCGTGAGTTAGAAGCTTTCGCTAAATTTGGTTCAGATTTAGATGCTGTTACTTTAAATGTAATTGAAAAAGGAAAACGTAACGTAGAGATTTTAAAGCAAGGTCAAAACGATCCGTTTACTGTAGAAGATCAAGTAGCAATTATCTATGCTGGATCTAAAAACTTATTAAAAGATGTTCCTGTTGATAAAATAAAAGAATTTGAAAGAGATTTCTTAGAATTCTTAAACGCAAAACACAGAGGTGTTTTAGATACTTTAAAAGCAGGAAAATTAACAGATGAGGTTACAGACACTTTAATAACTGTTTGTAAAGAATTATCTGCTAAATATAGAGCATAATACTATAAATTTAGAGTAGTAACTTGTGTGCTACTCTAAATTTAAATTTTAAACCTAATGTCACTCTGAGCTTGTCGAAGAGTCTTTATAAAAATAAAGAATGGCTAACCTAAAAGAAATACGTAACAGAATATCTTCAGTATCTTCAACGATGCAGATTACCAGTGCCATGAAAATGGTATCTGCCGCAAAATTAAAGAAAGCTCAAGATGCTATTACAGCAATGCGTCCTTATGCAGATAAGTTGACAGAACTTTTACAAAGTTTAAGTGCAACTCTTGATGCAGATTCTGGAAGTAAATTTGCTGAAGAACGTGAAGTTAATAATGTATTAATCGTGTCTATCACCTCTAATAGAGGATTGTGTGGTGCTTTTAATTCTAATATTATTAAGCAAACACAAAACTTAATTTCTAATGTACATGCAGGTAAAAAAGTATCTGTTTTAGCAATAGGAAAAAAAGCAAACGATGCGTTTTCTAAAAAAGGAATTGTAATAGATAATAAGAGTAACATTTTTGACGATTTAACCTTTGATAATGTATCCGAAATTGCAGAAATGCTAATGGATACTTTTGTTGCTGGTGAGTATGATAAAATTGAAATTGTTTATAACAAGTTTAAAAACGCAGCAACTCAAATTGTAATGACAGAACAGTTTTTACCAATTGTTCCTGTTTCAGGCGAAGCAGTTAATAATGCAGATTATATTTTTGAACCTTCAAAATTAGAAATTGTAGAACAATTAATTCCTAAGTCTTTAAAAACGCAATTATATAAAGGTATTAGAGATTCTTTTGCATCAGAGCATGGAGCACGTATGACAGCAATGCATAAAGCTACCGATAATGCTACAGAGCTAAGAGATCAACTTAAGTTAACGTACAACAAAGCACGTCAAGCTGCAATTACTAACGAAATCCTTGAGATTGTTGGTGGTGCAGAAGCTTTAAATAACTAGTGTTTTTTACTGAATACTCTTTATAGTTACTAATAATATATAAAACCTCACATTTTGTGAGGTTTTTTTATGGAATACTTTTTGATTTACTATCTTTAAAATAACTAAATATATCGTCATGAGCTTTATTAAAACAGCTATTGTATCTCTTTTAACGCTTTTTTTTATGGCAAGTTTTTTAAACTGTTCTAGCATAAAAGACACCAAGATTCAAGATAATAAACTAGCTATGCAAGATTTTCAAGAAAACACCTCTTTTACCTTAGATCAAAGCTTTTACAAATATTGGGTTGCAGGTGTTAAAGGAGGTGGTTCTGGTATACATTTGCAAATTGTAGTTACTAGTAACCCAAACAATGTGGTTTTTGATTCTGTGTATTTTAGAGGTATGCAATCTGCTTTAGAACCCGTTAAAACAGGTTATGTTGCAAATTTTAATACCAAAGCAAATCAAAAGGAAGTTATTATTTTGAGCAATGAAAAAAATGCAGAATATGGTAATCAATTACCTAATAATGCAGCATTCCCTTTTCAATTAAAAGATAATGAATGCGTTATTAGCTATATAGAAGATGCTGTTACCAAATATTTTAAAATAGAAAACCTTGCTGAAAAACCTAGAGACCAATATCCTAGTGCTCCACCAAAACACTAATACTATTTAGGATTGTAAAACGTTTTTTAATCATGTATATTTAGCAGAATAAAAAAATAAGCTTCTTGAGCGCATTAAAATCCCTTTTTAAACAAACTTTTATTTATGGTTTAGCCACTGTGCTACCTAGAATGATGAGTTTTATTTTGGTGCCACTTTATACAGATCCAAAGGTGTTATCTACTGCAGAGTATGGTCGTGTTTCTTTTATCTTTGCTTATTTTGTGCTTTTTAATGTGGTTTTGGCCTACGGAATGGAAACCGCTTTTTTTAGGTTTTTTAATAAAGAAGAAAACCAAAAAACCGTTACAAGCACTTCTGCATTATCCTTAATAATTAGCTCCTTTAGCTTATTAGGTATCGCTTTTTTATGTAGAACACAAATCTCTGCGCTAATTAATATAGAGGTTACCTATCTTAACTTAGTCTTTGTTATTTTACTCTTAGATGCTCTTGTTATTGTACCATTTGCCTGGTTACGTGCAACAGCAAAACCCATGCGTTATGCTATTTTAAAAATATTAAATGTTGCTATTAACTTAGGCTTAAATGTGTTTTTACTCCTTTTTTTAAAAGACCTAGCAGAAGATTATTCTTTATTAAATAGTATTTACAAACAAGATTTTGAAATAAGTTATATTTTTATATCAAACCTAATTGCTAGTGCTATAACACTGTTGTTACTACTTCCTTTTTATTATAAATTAAAATTTAAGTTTGATGCTGTTTTATGGAAAAAAATGATGCAGTATGCTTTTCCGGTACTTATTGCAGGTATTGCCTATTCGGTAAACGAAACTTTTGATCGTATTTTACTAGAAAAACTGTTACCAGCTACTATTGCAGATGAGCAAGTTGGTATGTACTCGGCATGTTATAAGCTGGCATTATTCATGACTTTATTTGCTACCGCTTTTCGCTTAGGTATAGAGCCCTATTTTTTTAGTCATTCAAAAAGTGAAAACCCTCAAAAAAATTATGCTAAAATTCTGGAATATTTTGTGGCTTTTGGTGCTGTAATACTATTAACCGTTGTTGTGTTTGCAGATGTTTTAAAACCTTTTATTATTAGAAGCGAAGCTTATTATGAAGCTATGTGGATTGTTCCTTTTATTCTGCTGGCTAACTTTTGTTTAGGCATATACCACAACCTTTCTGTTTGGTATAAAATTACAGATAGAACAAAATTTGGGGCTTATATTTCAATAGTAGGAGCAATAATTACCTTGGTTTTAAATTATATATTAATACCTATCATTGGTTTTAAAGGGGCTGCTATTGCTACATTTTCAGCCTATGCAGTTATGATGATCTTGTCTTTTTATTTCGGAAAAAAATATTACCCTATTCCTTATAATTTAAAAAAGATACTACTTTATTTCGGGCTTTCAACATTATTATCTATGTTGTATTTCTATCAATTTAGAGAAAATTATGTTATAGGAATTGGTGCAATAATTGTATTTTTAACTTTAGTTTTTCAACTAGAGAAAAAAGAATTAAAACGAATATTTATTAATAAATAGGTTTTCCATATAGAAAAACCGAATGATACCGCTTTCGCGGAAAGTAAGCATGAATATAAAAATAATAAACAAATCCAGCCACGCATTACCTCACTATGAAACCATAGCCTCTGCAGGAATGGATTTAAGAGCAAATATTACAGAATCAATACTACTTAAGCCTTTAGAAAGAACGATAGTTAAAACAGGCTTATTTATAGAATTACCAATAGGTTTTGAAGCACAAGTACGACCAAGAAGTGGTCTAGCTGCAAAAAAAGGAATTACAGTATTAAATGCTCCTGGAACGGTAGATGCAGATTATAGAGGAGAAATTGGTGTTATTCTGGTAAACCTTTCAAATGAAGATTTTACTATTAATAATGGCGAACGTGTTGCACAATTAGTAATTGCAAAACATGAAAGAGCAGAATGGGTAGCAGTAGAAACACTTTCACAAACCGATAGAGGAGAAGGTGGTTTTGGTAGCACAGGTGTTTCTTAAGCAATACAGCAAGGTTTTTAAAACCAGATAACTTAAAAGAAATATAAGGTCTAAAAAAGTCGAGACCTAATTAAAATAATAATGGAATAGATTTCCACTTTCGTAGAAACAAAAAATACAATTTTCGATGAAAATAATAGTACCAATGGCAGGACGAGGTTCTCGTTTACGTCCACATAGTTTAACAGTACCAAAACCATTAATTCCTGTTGCAGGACAACCAATTGTACACAGATTGGTAAAAGATATTGCCAAAGTTTTAAAGCAACCTATAGAAGAAATAGCATTTGTTCTTGGTGATCCTGCTTGGTTTGGTGACGATGTGGTTGCTAGCTTAAATGAATTAGCTAAAAGCCTTGGTGCAAAAGCATCTATTTACAGACAAGATAAACCATTAGGAACAGGTCATGCCATTATGTGTGCAGAACCTTCACTTTCTGGTCCTGCAGTAATTGCTTATGCAGATACATTAATTCGTGCAGATTTTAATTTAGATCCAGAAGCAGATGCTGTAATTTGGACTAAAAAAGTAGACAATCCAGAAGCATATGGTGTGGTAAATTTAAATGCAGAAAACCATATTACAGAACTGGTTGAAAAACCAAAAACCTTTGTAAGTAATCAGGCAGTAATAGGTATTTATTACTTTAAAGACGTTGCTGTTTTAAAAGAAAAACTGCAAGAGGTGTTAGATGAAAACATAATGAATGGAGGAGAATACCAAATTAATGATGGTATTTTGCGTATGATGGCAGCAGGTAAAATCTTTAAAACAGGAACTGTAGATGAGTGGATGGATTGTGGTAATAAAGCCGTTACTATAGATACCAACACTAAAATGTTAGGGTTTTTAAAAGCAGATAATCAAGAACAATTAATAGCAGAATCTGTAACTTTAGAAAACGCTACAATTATAGAGCCTTGTTATATTGGCGAAAATGTAACACTTACCAATGCTACTATTGGGCCAAATGTATCTGTTGGTAATCATTGTATAATAGAAAACGCAAGCGTTAAAAATAGCTTAATACAAAACAATACCACCATAAAAAATGCTAATTTAGACCAGGCAATGATTGGTAATCACGTAAAGTATAATGGCGAATTTACTAAAATTAGTATTGGTGATTATTCTGTTTTAGAATAACCAAGTTTCTGCGAAAGCAGAAATTTTATAAAGGCATCTAAACCCAGTTTGGAACAACTATTGATTCCTACTAAAAAATAAGTTTAAGATTCCCTTTTTCAAGAACGATAAAGATGAAAAAACAACGATACATAATACTACTTATCTTCGGAATACTTCTCTTTCCGCAGGTAAACTATGCGCAAGTTGATTTTAATAAAAAACCAGATGATGATTTAGGAGATAATGAAGATGCATACCAGGAACTCTTTTTTGAAGCCTTAAAACAAAAAGGAATAGAAAACTATGATCGTGCTATTGAAGCGTTATTAAAATGCGAAAATATAGACGATTCTGATGCTGCTTTGTTTTTTGAATTAGGAAAAAATTACAACAAACTTAAAAACTTTGGTGCAGCAGAAGATGCATTACAACAAGCCATAAAAAAACAACCTGATAATGAATGGTATTTAGATGAGCTATATGATGTGTATGCAAAACAAAACAATCTTGAAAAAGCAATTAAAACGGTAAAACAACTTGTAAAATACCACCCAGATTATAAAGAAGATTTAGCAACACTGTATGTAAAAACCAAAAAGTATGATGATGCTCTTGAGGTTTTAGATGAAATGGATGCAGAATTAGGTGTTTCAGAAACACGAGATCGTGTAAGAAATATGATTTATAATGCTACAGGAAATAAAAAAGAGCAAATAGAAAATCTTGAAGAGCGCGTAGAAGAAAATCCAGAGCTAGAAATAAATTACCTTTCTCTAATTTTTAGATATAGTGAAAATAACGAAAAAGAAAAAGCCTTTGAAACAGCCAAAAAGCTATTACAAAGTCATCCTAATTCGCAAATGGTTCACTTAGCATTATATAAGTTTTATTTAGATGATAATGAAGCTGAAAAAGCAGTAGCTTCCATGGAGATTGTGCTAAATTCTAGTCAAATTAAACCAGAAGCAAAAATGATGGTGTTGGCAGATTTTGTAAAATTTGTTGGTCAAAATCCAGAGTATGAAAGCCAATTGGTTGCAATTACTTCAAGAATAGCAGACGACGAAAAAGGAAAATCTAATATTGAAGTAGCACAGTATTTTTTAACAAAAGGAGAAAAAGATAAAGCACTGGCCTATTATGAAAAAGCACTAGAAAAAGAACCAGAAAACTATGGCGTACTACGTAATGTATTGTTGTTATATATTGATGTAGAAAATTATACAAAAGCTGTAGAAATGAGTGAAGATGCCTTAGATAAATACCCATCGCAACCCATTTTTTATTTAGTACATGGTGTAGCACAAAATAAGTTACACCAACCAGAAAAAGCAATTCGAATTTTAGAAACAGGATTAGATTATATTATAGATGATAAAAAAATGGAAGGCGATTTTTACAAGCAAATAAGTATTTCTTATATACAATTAAACAATACAGTAAAAGCAAAATCGTTTAGTGATAAAGCAAAACAATTAGAATCTACAAATTAGATGCAAACAAAACGCCTCATATATACACTTTCCTTTTTTGTTTTCTTAGTAATGGGTTGTAAGTCTGCCAAAACAGTAACTACAGGAAATAGTAATTTAAACCTATCTGCAAAACAGCTAATAAAAGCAAATGCAAAACAAACACCTAGTTTTAAAACTCTTGCAGCTAGGGTAAAAATAGATTATACAGAAGGTACAAGTTCTAAAAGTACAACAGTAAGTTTTAGAATGGAAAAAGATAAAGCTATTTGGATGAGTAAATTAGGATTTGTAAAAGTGCTAATTACACCAGAACGCGTAAGTTTTTATAATAAATTAGACAATACATATTTTGATGGAAATTATACATATTTAAGTGATTTATTAGGAACAGATCTAGATTTTAATAAAGTACAAAACCTTCTTTTAGGAGAAGCTTTATATGCTTTAAAAGCGAATGAGTTTGACGTGTCTACACAAGAAAACCAGTATGTTTTAATGCCTAAAAAACAATTAGATGCATTCGAGTTATTTTATATATTAGATGCTTCACATTTTAAAATAAACTCACAACAATTAGCACAAGCAACAAAAAAACGAATGCTTCAAATAGACTATACAAGTTATCAAGAAGTTAATAAACAAATGTTTCCGCAACACATACAAATTAATGCTATTGAAGGTGTTGATGAAACAAGACTGCAGATAGAATTTAAATCGATAACATTAAATGAAAAATTAAAATTTCCGTTTAATATACCATCAGGATACAAAGAAATTGTACTTAAGTAATGCAAAATAAACCAATATATACAACCGTTTTTCTTATTGCATTCTTTTTATGCACTTCACTTTCGTTTGCACAAAGTAAAAAACAACAAGAATTAGAAGACAGAAGACAAGAATTACGTCAAGAAATTCAACAAATAAACAGCTTATTAACTAAAAATAAGTCACAACAAAAATCACAATTAACCTTAATTGAAGATTTAAATTATAAGGTTAGTGTACGTAGAAATTTAATTAAAGTTACTAACCAACAAGCAAATTTACTTACTAGAGAAATTAACGATAACCAAAATAATATTTCTGAACTAAGAGAAGAACTTGCTACGCTTAAAGACAATTATGCAAAAATGATTGTTACCTCATATAAGAGTAAAAGTGAGCAAAGTCGTGTTATGTTTTTATTATCATCTACCAATTTTCAACAAGCATATAAGCGTGTAAAATACATTAATCAATATGCAGAATACCAAAAGCAACAAGGAGAAGCTATAAAAACAAAAACAGCAGAGTTACAAGTAATTAATAAGGCTTTGTTAAAACAAAAAGAAGACAAGCAAAAACTTATTAATGAAAATAAAGTTGCACAAACAGAGCTGGTAAAAGAGCTAAAACAGCATGAAACGTTAATGGCTGCTATTAATAAAGATGTTACTAAATATGCTGCTCAAATTAAAAGCCGTCAAGCAGAAGCTAACCGTATTGATAAAGAAATAGAACGTATTATTAAAGAAGCTATTGCAAGCTCAAATACCAAAGCAGGTAAAACCTCAACAACAAAGTCTACTGCTTATGCAATGACACCAGAAGATAAGGTTTTAGCAAATAGCTTTATATCTAGTAAAGGTAAATTACCTTGGCCTGTAGAAAAAGGGGTTGTAAAATTACGTTATGGAAGACAACCTAGTCCAATTGTAAAAACCATTATGATACAAAGTAACGGAGTTAGAATTGAAACCGAAAGTAATGCAAAAGTTAGAGCCGTTTTTAATGGTGAAGTGTATAGAATTATTGCATCTAAAAACGGAAACCCTTCGGTTTTAATAAGACATGGTAATTACTTTACAGCATATTCTAATTTAGGAAAAATATACGTTAAAAAAGGAGATAAGGTAACTACAAAACAAGAAATTGGCGAAGTTTTTACCAATCCGTCAAATGGGCAAACCACCTTAAGTTTTAGTGTATTTAATAATTCTAAAACAGAAAATCCAGCTTCATGGATTTACAAAATGTAAAATTCCTGCAAAGGCAGGAATTTCATTAAGCTTTTGTGCTGTAGTGTATCGATTTCTAGGCTAACCTAGAAATGATATATCAATATAAATTATATAAATAATGCTTTTAATTCTGTAGCATCGTGAGGTTTCATTTTTCCAGCAAGTACTAAACTTAATTGTTTACGTCTTAAAGCACCATTAAAGCGTTCTTTTTCTAAATCGGTTTCTGGGTGAATATCATCTACTTTAACAGGTCTTCCTGTTTCATCTACCGCAACAAAGGTATAAATAGCTTCATTAGCTTTGGTTTTATCACCAGACTCTCTGTCTTCTATCCAAACATCTAAATAAATCTCCATAGAGCTTTTAAAAGCACGAGAAACCTTAGCTTCAACAGTAACTACACTACCAACAGGTACTGCACGATTAAATGCAACATGATTTACAGATGCTGTAACTACAATACGTCTAGAGTGTCTTCTTGCAGCTATACTTGCAGCACGATCCATTCTGGCAAGTAATTCTCCACCAAATAAATTATTTAAAGGATTGGTTTCACTAGGTAAAACCAAATCGGTTAACGTGGTTTTAGATTGTTCTGGAGTTTTTAAAGACATTATTTTTTTTTTAAATAAGTTGCAAAGGTATGATGAATTTAGTTTTTACTAGTAAAGAATACAAGTTTATATTAAGATTAACGCTTTTATATTCTTTTGCTAAAAATTTTTTTTAATTTTAAAAGGCTAAAAAATAAGGTTGAAACCCATTTGTAATATGTTGTATTTAAGGTGATTGTAGTCTTAGTTCTAAAAAAAAAGGAATAAAAAAAACTTCCCTTTATTAAAGGGAAGTTATTATATAAAAAGATTTTTTGTAATAGTAAATTAGTTCATTTCTTTAACTAATAACCAAGCGTCTCTGTTGTGTGTGTTTTTAATATCACGTAATGTTTGTAAGGCTTCTAATCTATCAGAATGACTAGAGTAAACCACTTGGTGTAAACCATATTTATTAACGCCAATTTTTCTGGCATTATAACCTTGGCTTTTTAATTGTTGTACGGTTTTATCGCTATTTGCTTCTTCTCTAAAAGCACCAGCAATAATATGGTATTTTCCAATTTGCTTATTTACAGTAACATTAAGTGTAACAGCAGGAAGCGGATTGTCTATAATAAAAGTAGCTTCTTGAATTTTACTTTCTAATTGCGTGTTTGCTTCTTCTTGTGCTAATTGGTTATGTGTTTTAATTTTATTTACGTAGTAATTAGAAGAAACTAAACCACCTACAGTTAAGGCTAATAAAGCAATAGCAGCATATTTTAAATAAGGTCTTGCTTTGCGTTTTTCAGTAGTTACAGCAATAGGAATTACTTTTTCTATAGCTTCTACTTCTTCTTTGTAAACCTCTCTTTTAATTACAGGAGAAACCAATTGGTTTAAACCAAAAGCATCTGTTAAATAATTTAAATGGTAAGAAGGTTCAAACAACATTTTACCTTCGCTATTAAATGATAAGTCACCAATATTATCAAAAGTAAGTGTTTCTCCTTCTGTTAAATAAGATTTTAAAGATTTTACTCTTTTTTCTATCTTTTTAACAGCAACCTCAAAAGGTATCTTTTCTACATCTGCAATATAATGCGCTAATAAACCATCGTTTTTTTGTATTTGCTCATTAAAAGACAATACTTTTTTTGGAGGGTAAAAGGCATTGGTAGATTCGTGTAGCTTAGCTGAAACACGTTGTGTTAAAAACGAACCAAATCCTGGAACAGTAACACAGTCATATCTATAAAGTAAATCGCTTATGTATATTTCTAATCGCATAAAACAAAGTTAATTTTTTTTCGCTTTCTATAAAAATTCCGTGTAACTATTTATTAACAGCCCAAAAATTAATTAAATTGTAAGTTGAAAATCAAAACAATAGATGGTAGAAAATAATTTGCTTTATATATTAGCTCTGCAACATGTTGCCAAAATAGGTGATATCACTGCCAAAAAGCTTATTGCACATTGTGGCTCTGCAGAAGCTGTGTTTAAAGAAAAGAAGCAAAATTTATTAAAAATTGATGGTATAGGAAGTATTGTTATTAGTGATTTGTTTGCAGGTACACATATAAAAGCAGCAGAAAAAGAGTTGCAATTTATTAAAGACGAGAAAATTGTTTGTCATTATTTTACAGATGCCACGTATCCTGAAAAGTTAAAACATTGTATAGATAGTCCTATTGTACTGTTTCAAGCAGGAAATATTAATTTAAAACAACAACGCGTTATTAGTATTGTAGGCGCAAGAAAAGTAACTACCAATGGTATTGCTTTTTGTGAGAAACTAATAGAACAACTAGCCGTTTTTAACCCTGTTATTGTTTCTGGTTTTGCTTATGGTACAGATATTACAGCACAAAAAGCTGCTATAAAACACAATTTGCAAACCATAGGTTGTTTGGCGCATGGTTTAAACCAGATTTATCCAAAAGCACATAAAAAGTATGTTGCAGATGTAGAAAAAAACGGAGGTTTTTTTACCGATTTTTGGAGTAGTGATGCTTTTGATAGAAACAATTTTTTAAAACGAAATAGAATCATTGCTGGAATTAGCCAAGCTACCATAGTAATAGAATCTGCAGAAAAAGGAGGAAGTCTGGTAACTGCAGATATTGCAAACTCTTATAATAGAGATGTTTTTGCAGTTCCTGGTAGAATTACAGATAGCCAAAGTGTTGGTTGTAATAATTTAATAAAACACCAAAAAGCACATATGTTATCTACGCCTTTAGATGTGCCTTATATTTTAAATTGGGAATTAGAAGACAGTAAAAAACCTACTGTGCAAAAACAATTGTTTGTAGAGCTTGACGATCAAGAAAAAGTGATTTACAACTACCTAAAAAAAACAGAAAAAGAACAATTAGACGTGATTGCTTTACAATGTAATTTACCAACCTTTAAAGTTGCTAGTATCCTTTTAAACATGGAATTAAAAGGTGTGGTAAGACCGCTTCCTGGAAAATTGTTTGAAGTGATTTAATAGCTATCTAAGGTAAAGTAAAAAAGCAATTAGATCTACTAGATAGCCCTAATTGCTTTTAAATGTATAAAGACTTTTTTTACAAGAAAAGTATTAATACCCAACCTTTTCTCTTACTCTAGCTAAAACTGCATTAGCAACTTTAGCTGCTTTTTCTGCACCAACAGCAAGTATTTTGTCTAATTCATCTGTGTTATTCATATAGTAATTATAACGTTCTCTTTGGTGTGCAAATTTTTCAATAATCAGCTCAAATAAGGCTTGTTTTGCATGACCATAACCAAAACCACCATTTTCATAATTGGCTTTCATGGTTTCTATTTCTTCTTCAGACGCTAAAAGCGCATATAATGCAAAGCAGTTACAGGTTTTCCAGTCTTTAGGATCTTCTAAAGCAGTACTATCTGTTTCAATACCCATAATTTGTTTACGTAGTTTTTTATCGTTTAAAAACAAATTAATAAAGTTGTTTCTACTTTTGCTCATTTTTTCACCATCTGTTCCAGGAACAAGCATGATGTTTTCTTGTATTTTTCCTTCTGGTAGTACAAAAGTTTCTCCCATTTTAGCGTGAAAACGAGATGCTACATCACGAGTCATTTCTATGTGTTGTAGTTGGTCTTTTCCAACAGGGATGATATTGGCATCATAGGCTAAAATATCAGCAGCCATAAGCATTGGATAGGTAAATAAACCAGCATTTACATCGTCTAAACGATCTGCTTTGTCTTTAAAACCATGTGCTAAGGTTAGGCGTTGAAACGGAAAAAAGCAAGATAAGTACCAAGATAATTCGGTTACTTGTGGTATATCACTTTGTCTGTAAAACACTGTTTTTTCAATATCTAATCCAAAAGCAAGCCAAGTAGCAGCAACAGAGTAGGTGTTTTCTCTTAAAACTGCAGCATCTTTAATTTGCGTTAAAGTGTGCAAGTTTGCAATAAATAAAAACGATTCGTTTTTAGCGTCTTCTGCCATTTTAATAGCTGGCATTATTGCACCTAAAATGTTTCCTAAATGTGGTGTTCCTGTACTTTGTACTCCTGTTAAAATTCTTGCCATAATATTACCTGCAGAAGCAGGTATCTCTTTTTTAAAAACACAAAATTATATTGTGCTTTGAGATTTCATCTTTAATTCTATAGATAGAAACCTCTTTAAATTAAACTTATTTTTTTTTGATAAAGCAAAGATAATTTTTTTATAAAGATGAGTTCAATAATTTTAGTAGTTTTGGAGCTTATGAAAATTTTTAAATACATTTTCTGGATTTTCTATCGTATCTGGTTTTATATACTGGTTGCATTGCCAATACTTGTCATGTTTCCGTTGCTTATAATATCTATACTTAAAGAATCTTGGTATCCTTATTTTTTTAAACTAGCGCGTATTTGGTCTAAGTTTATTTTAATAGGAATGGGTTTTAAAACCAAAATAGAACGCGAAGAAATTACAGATAAAAACAAAAGTTACATGTTTATTGCTAACCATACCTCTATGGCAGATATTATGCTTATGTTGGTTACTGTAAAAAATCCTTTTGTATTTGTAGGTAAGGCAGAATTGGCTAAAATTCCGCTATTTGGTTTCTTTTACAAACGTACTTGTATTTTGGTAGATAGAAGTAGTGAACGTAGCAGAAAAGGAGTTTTTAAACGAGCACAAAGACGTTTAAACCAAGGCTTAAGTATTTGTATTTTTCCAGAAGGTTTGGTTCCTGATGAAGATGTGCTTTTAACCGAATTTAAAGATGGTGCTTTTAGGTTAGCCATAAACCACCAAATACCCATTGTACCTTTAACTTTTGCAGATAATAAAAAACGTTTTTCATACACCTTTTTTAGTGGCAGTCCTGGTAGAATGCGCGTTAAAATGCATCGATTTATACCAACAGTAGGATTAAAATCTAATAATACCAAAGCACTTAATAGTAAAGCAAGAGCTGTAATTTTAAAGCAGCTTTTAGAGTTTGAAAAATAAATTAAATTACGGTTTTTCTGTACTTTCTAGTTAAAACAATACTTTACGATTGAAATTTATAGAGTAAAAATATTTACACTCTCAGATTTTGAACATTATGCAAAAGACAGAAATTCAGTTGTTAGTAAATTAAGTAAATCTACTTTAAAAGAATTTAATAATAATTTAGAATACAATAAGAATGTACTTATAACATCAGTAAAATATGATATCATTGAGCAGGTGTTTTGTAAAGAGGATGCTGAAAAATTTTGGACACTATTCGGAATAAATAAAATGTATTATAAAAGAGATTATAAGTGTCAGGAACATAATTGTGTGCCAGCAGAAGGGTGGTTGTGTATATGTGAATAATTAAACTAACTATTTTATTACTACATTTTATTAATCCTTAATATGAAAAATATCGTTTGTATTTTACCATTCTTATTGTTTAACTGTCAAAACAACACTACACCTGAAGATGTTATTGCTACTTTTAATGAAAAAGTCAATGCTTTAGATTAGGTTGAATACAAAGTTAGAAAAATAGACACCTTTTCTCACGACTTTATTTTGAATAAAACAGGTAAAGTGTTAATAGAAAAAAGGAAAACAGATACACTTTAGGGCATGTCTTTCTATGCAAAAGCAAATAGTTATAATATTAGTCATTTACATGACAGTTACAGCGATTTTATTATAACAAACAAAGACCATAGCTATACTGTAAATAAGGCGTTTTATGCTTCAACTTTTGGTTCACCTGGAGGTCAATTAGTAACAGATATATTTTTTGGATTGGATAGTATTTATAAAACAGTACATTTAACTAAAACCAAAAATAACTACCTACTAGATTATACTTTTGAAGACGATACCATTTACAATGAAAAAAGTATAAAAAAGTCTATTACTATAAATAAATCTACTTTTTTACCAACTACCATAACAAGAACGTCTGAAAAATTAGGAGAACGTACTTCTCGAATTTTTCAATTAGATAGTATCTTGGTTAATGGTCAGGTTAAGAATTCGATTGCTAATTACAAAAACAACCTTCAATATTTAGAATTAGAAAAAACGGAGAAACCTGTTAAAATCTCTTTTGTAGGAGCAGAATTTGCAACAGAAAATCTTCTAGAATTGTGGCATGACAAGCCAGTTGTTGTTTCAGACCAATTCCCTGCTTTAATTAGTTTTTGGGAGTTTTGGTGCTCACCATGTATAGAAGCATTACCAAAACTAAAAACGTTTCAAAATAGATATAAGGATAAAGTTAATGTTGTTGGAATTTCTTCACAAAGTTTTAAAAGAATTAAACAATTACTTTTAGATAAAAACATCAAAATTTTAAACTTAAAAGGCAACAACAAATTATTAGATCAGTATAAAATAAATAGTTTCCCTACTTATTTTCTTGTGGATAAAAATGGAGTGATTATTAAAGAATATTCCTCTTTTTCTAATGCTATTGAAAAAGATATAAAAGAACTTTAGTTAAATAAAAAGCCGCTCTTGGCACAGAGCAGCTTTTTGTTTTATTGCTTTTTAAATACTTCGTATAAAAAAAGCAAAAACCAACTAAAACTTGTAGCTCAAACCTGTGTAAAGCCCTATTATGTAAGGTCTAAAATCACCTGAAGTGTTTTCAAACGCATTCATTTGGTACTTAAATGTAGGTTGTGCATTAAATATTATTTTGTCAGAAAATTTATAATCAAAACCAAAGCCTAGGTTTCCGCTAAAACTAAAGTTGTTTACGTTATTGGCTTTTCCTATTTCTGTTTTTCTTCCTTCAAATTCTGAGAATATTTTATTGTGATTTAAAAAGAAAGTACTTAATCCTGCAATTACATTTACGCCAAACCTTTTAGTAGATATTGTATATTCTAGTTCCATAGGTACTTCATAATAACCTAAACGCTGGCTTATTGCAGCATTTTCATCAGGTAAAATACCAAGCGCTTCTTGTACAGTAAGATTGGTTGCAGAAATTGCCGAAATAGGTTGTTCGCTATTAAAAGTAATGTTTTTTAAAGGTGCATTGTTTGAAGAGTTACTAGATACGTTTTGATAAATAATTACATCATCGGTATCATAGCTTAAATTTAAAGAGTTAAAACCTGTTCTAAGTTTTAATTTTTCGTTAAAAGCGTAACTTACATTTACACCATAGCTAGTGTTTATTTCACCAGTTTTTGTATTGTTTACAAACTGTTCATCCATATGCGATCCTTTGCCAAGCGTATTGTAGTAAACAGGAGCAATATTAGCATACATTTCCCATTTTTTTAAATTTTTTGTCTCCTCTTCCTCATTGTCTAGCTCTTCTGCATTAGCTATGGCTTCTTCTATAGATACTTCTTCTTTTTTTACTTCTTCAGCAAGAGTTGCATCTGTAGCAGTGTTTTCTTTTTCTGTAGTGGTTGCTGTAATAGCATTTGTTGCACTGTTTTTTAATGCAGATGTAGCCTTGTTTTTATCTAGTTCTGTTACTGTTGTTTTGTTGTTGGTGTTATTTGATGAATTGTTTTGTGCTACAGCATTAGCGTTGGTGTTTCCTGTTTGTTCTAAAGAAACTGTAGTAGAAAGAGCAGTGTTATTTTGAGTTTTTTCTTCTTGGTTTTGTTCTTGCGTAGTATGAGCTGCAACTCTGTTTGTATCTGTGTTATTTATACCAACTGCTGGTTGTTGTGTGCTTTTTACCACTTCTTTATTGGTATTCTTGTTCTTTGATGTGCTAGTGTATGTTTTATTGTTTACTACAGTATTAGCATTAGCATTGTTCAATTGTTTTTTTGTAGATGTAGGCTTGGTAGTAGTGGTGTTTGCAATACTTGTATTGGTATAGGTTTTCTTTTCTTCTGAAGCGTTTGTTTTTTTGTTTAAAAACTCTGCATCATTAGTTGTGTTATTACTTTCTTCTACAATTTTACTGTCTTTTATTTTTGTATTTGAAGCGTTTTGGTTAATTGTATTGGTTTCTATTTCTGAAGTATTTACGGTATTTTCTGTATCTACAACAGTGGTATTCGTTTTTGTATTGTTTTTGTTGGTATTGTATAGGTTACCAATGGTTAGTAAAAGCAATAAAACTGCTGCAATACTTAAAACACGTAGCCATATTGGAAACGCTTTTTTAGTGTCTTCTTCTGGTTGTTCTATTTTACTCTGAATGTTTTTCCAAACTTTAGCATTAGGAGTTTCCTCTAAATCTTTAAGTTTTTCTTGAAAAATTCTATCTATATGTTTTTTGTCACTCATTATAATGTCTTCGCGTTTAAGCTCGCTCTATAGGTTTCTATTTTATCTTTTAAAATCTGTCTTGCTCGTGCTAGGTTAGATTTAGAGGTTCCTGTGGTTATGGTTAACATAGAAGCTATTTGTTTGTGTGAATAGCCATCTAAAGCATAAAGGTTAAATACTAATCGGTATCTATCTGGTAGTTCTTGAATTATTTTAAGTAAGTACTCTATGCTTAGCTCATCATCTTCAATTTCTAGTGTTACGTCTTCAATTTTTTCTTCGTTTACAATTTCAAAAACCCCTTTGTTTCGGTAGCATTGTAAAGCAGTGTTTATCGTGATTCGTTTTAACCAACCTTCAAAAGAACCTTTATTATTGAACTGTGATATTTTGTTAAAAATAGTCACAAAAGCATCTTGCAGATTATCTTCCGCTTCTGCGTAATTTCGTGAATACTTTAAGCAAAGAGAAAATAGTTTACCTGAAAATAGTTGGTATAGTTCCCTTTGTGCTTTAGCATCATTCTTTTTACAATTTTGAATGAGTTGGTTTAAACTCACATGTTCATGTATTAGTTAAACTTAAATTTATTCTACAACTTCTATTTCAACAACATGGTATTGGTCTTCACCTAATTCATCTTCGCCTTGCCAAAATTTAAAAACATAAACACCAGATTCTGTAGGTGTAAAACCAAAAGATGTTTCGGCTTCTGTACTTATTTCCTGGCAATCGTCACTTGTTGTATATACTTCACTTACTATTGCTACAGTTCTTTCATTTTCATTTATAGCATAATAGATATCATTTAAAACATGACAAGTGGAAGGTAAGTTATAAAATAAATCAATGGTGTGTGTTTGATATCTTGTAAAAGTATCAGGCATATTAACACTTTCAATAGGTAAAAATTCAAAGTGAGAGCGTGGCGTATCATCACTTACGCTACAGGAAAACAATAAGGAAACGAATAATAAGAAAGCTACTATTTTTTTCATTTTAAGTATACTAAAAAGACTTGTTTTAATTACTAGATGCAGAAAACTAGAAAAGGTTGCGTATAAAAATAAAAAATCCCGAATATATCGGGATTTTTTTTAGGAATTCAATTAAAGGTTATTCTTTATTTTCTTTAATGGCTTCTTTAATTTTTACTTCTAATTCTTCCATCAATTCTGGATTGTCTTTTATTAAAGCTTTTACAGCATCTCTACCTTGACCTAGTTTGGTGTCTCCATAACTAAACCATGAACCGCTTTTCTTTACAATTTCAAATTCTACAGCTATATCTAAAATTTCTCCAACTTTAGAAATTCCTTCACCATACATAATATCAAATTCTGCAAGTCTAAAAGGAGGAGCAACTTTATTTTTAACGACTTTTACTCTGGTTTTGTTACCTTGTACATCGCCATCTGTACTTTTTATTTGAGTAGATCTTCTAATATCTAATCTAACAGAAGCGTAAAATTTTAACGCATTACCACCAGTTGTTGTTTCTGGGTTACCAAACATAACACCAATTTTTTCACGTAACTGGTTAATAAAAATAACAGTACAGTTCGTTTTGCTAATAGAAGCTGTTAGTTTTCTTAAAGCTTGTGACATTAATCGTGCATGTAAACCCATTTTAGAGTCTCCCATTTCACCTTCAATTTCACTTTTTGGTGTTAATGCAGCAACAGAATCTACTACAACAATATCAATTGCACCAGAACGTATTAAGTTATCTGCAATTTCTAGTGCTTGCTCACCATTATCTGGTTGAGAGATTATTAAGTTGTCTATATCTACACCTAGTTTTTCTGCATAAAATCTATCAAAGGCATGCTCTGCATCAATAAATGCTGCAATACCTCCAGATTTTTGTGCTTCTGCAATAGCATGTAAAGTTAATGTGGTTTTACCAGAAGACTCAGGTCCATATATTTCAATAACACGACCTCTTGGGTAACCACCAACGCCTAAAGCAATATCTAAACCTAAAGAACCAGAAGATATAGCTTCTACATCTACTATAGCCTTGTCGCTCATTTTCATTACTGTTCCTTTTCCGTAGGCCTTATCTAACTTGTCTAAAGTTAGTTTCAATGCTTTTAATTTTGCTTCTTTTTCGTTGCTCATCTATGTATATTATTTATTCGTGTAAGAGATGCTAAAATACTACTTCTTTTATCATATTACAATACATTAGTACATTTCATTTTAAATTAGTAAAATAATATTTTCCTTCTTGACGCAACCTTTTTAATCTTTCTGCATCTACTAAATAAAGTGGGAAAATTTTATGCTACGAAAAAGAAAAAATAACCTCGCTTTTTAATTAATAGTGCCAAATAAATTTTAAAATAATAGAAAGTAAATGGTATTTATATTTTCTTTTAGTGAAATAGAAATTGTACGCAAGTATATTTTGTTTTATGTTGGAATATAAAGAAAATAGAAGCAATTTACATCTGCTGTTTTGGTTTTTATTAGGTATATATAGTTTCATCTTTTAAAGCATCAAACTATGAAGTTTTTTAAAAAAAGTATTCATGTACTAGGCGTTTCAGTTACTATATTTGTAAATAGTAACTGTAAAGCCGATGGAGGTTAACTCGTTACATATTTTAAAATTTTAAATAATTAAAATAGTAATAACGAGTTAGTCTATGAAAAGCACTTTAGGTTTCCTAAAGTGCTTTTTTTTGTGTTAATACATAAGCAGTATACTGCATCAAAGCACGTAAATCTTGTCAAGTCTTTTTAAAACACTACCTTTGCACGAAATTATTCTTTAACCTTAAAATTAGTATAGCATGCAACTGTACAACACCTTAAGCGCAAAAGAAAGAGCTGCGTTAATCGAAGAAGCAGGAAAAGACCGATTAACACTTTCTTTTTATCAGTACGCTAAAATTGAAAATCCTCAAGAATTTAGAGACCACTTATTTTTAACCTGGAACGCATTAGATGTTTTAGGAAGAATCTACGTAGCTACAGAAGGTATTAACGGTCAACTTTCTCTGCCAGCAGATCAATTTGAAGCCTTTAAAGCTCATTTAGATACCATTGATTTTTTAAACGGAATAAGACTAAATATTGCTATAGAGCAAGATAATATGTCTTTTTTAAAACTCAAAGTAAAAGTTAGAAACAAGATTGTTGCAGATGGTTTAAATGATGACACTTTTGATGTAAGAAATAAAGGAGTACATCTTTCTGCTAAAGAATTTAATGAAATGCTAGTTAACCCAAACACGGTTTGTGTTGATATGCGTAATCATTATGAAAGTGAAATTGGTCATTTTGATGGCGCTGTAACTCCTGATGTAGATACCTTTAGAGAGTCTTTAGATATTATTGAAGAAGATTTAAAAGCATATAAAGAAGAAAAAAACCTCTTAATGTACTGTACAGGAGGAATACGTTGTGAAAAAGCAAGTGCATACTACAAACACAAAGGCTTTAAAAATGTTTACCAATTAGAAGGCGGAATTATTGAATATACACGTCAAATTAATGCGCAAGGATTAGAAAATAAATTCATTGGTAAAAACTTTGTTTTTGATGAGCGTAGAGCAGAAAAAATTAGCGAAGACGTAATAGCACAATGTCACCAATGTGGCGAACCGTTTGATGTACATACCAATTGTGCCAATGATGCTTGTCACCTTTTATTTATACAATGTGATGCTTGTAAAGAAGAAATGAACAACTGCTGTTCTACAACCTGTCAAGAAATTCACGCATTGCCTTTTGAAGAGCAAAAAGCATTGCGTAAAGGACAAGCAAATAGTAACGATATCTTTAAAAAAGGACGCGCAGACCACTTGCCTTACAAAAAAGATTTAAGAAACATTTTCGAGAATTTTAATACGCCTGAATCTTAGTTAAATAAGTTTTATTATGCAGAAAATTGAATTAATGGCACCTGCAGGAAATTTTGAATCCCTTCAGGCGGCTTTAGATAATGGTGCAGATTCTGTTTATTTTGGTGTAGAACAACTAAATATGAGAGCGCGTGCCTCCATAAATTTTACTTTAAATGATTTAGCTGAAATTTCTAGACGTTGTTCAGAAAAAAAGGTACGTACCTATTTAACGCTAAATACCATTGTTTATGATCATGATTTATCTATAATAAAAACACTGGTAAAACAAGCAAAAGAAGCTAATATTACAGCCGTAATTGCTATGGATCAAGCCGTAATTGCTACAGCTAGAGAACACGGTTTAGAAGTGCATATATCTACGCAAATAAACATTACAAATATTGAAACGGTTAAGTTTTATAGCATGTTTGCAGACACAATGGTTTTAAGTAGAGAGCTAAGTTTAAGACAGGTAAAAAAAATTACAGAACAAATTGAAAAAGAGCAAATCAAAGGGCCTTCTGGAAAACTTGTTGAAATAGAAATATTTGGTCATGGTGCACTTTGTATGGCAGTTTCAGGAAAATGTTACATGAGTTTACACGCTCATAACTCTTCCGCTAATCGTGGTGCTTGTAAGCAAAATTGTAGAAAAAAATACACGGTTATTGATCAGGAAACTGGATTTGAAATGGAACTAGATAATGAATACATCATGTCTCCAAAAGACTTATGTACTATAGATTTTTTAGATCAAATTGCAGATGCAGGAATTAAAGTATTAAAAATTGAAGGAAGAGGAAGAGCGCCAGAATATGTAGCAAAAGTAATAAAATGCTATCGTGATGCTTTAGATAGTCTTGCGCAAGGTAATTACAATAAAGATAAAGTAATCACTTGGATGCAAGAACTAGAAAAAGTCTATAATCGTGGTTTTTGGAATGGCTATTATCTAGGCCAAAAATTAGGAGAATGGAGCAATGGCTCAGGATCTCATGCAACTCAAAAAAAAGTGTATCTTGGTAAAGGCATGCATTTTTATCCTAAAGCTAAAATTGGTGAATTTAAAATGGAAGCCTATGACCTTAATCTAGGAGATACCATTTTAATTACAGGACCAACTACAGGAGCAAAAGAATTACAGGTTAAAGAAATGTTGGTTAATGACCAGGCTTTACAAACAGGTTCTAAAGGAGATTCTGTAACAATACCCTTAGATTTTAGAATTCGTCCTTCAGATAAGTTGTATAAAATTGTTGAAAATAAAGTAGAAGCTTAATGGTTATTGTTACCTTACAGCGAAATAAATGCATTGGTTGTAATTACTGTGTTGAAATGGCACCAGAGCAATTTCAAATGTCAAAAAAAGATGGTAAAACCGTTTTGTTAAACGCTAAAGACAAAAAAGGTTTTTATACCATAAAATCTAATGATCCTCTTATTTTAGAAGATTGTGAAAATGCAGCCAAAGCTTGTCCAGTAAATATTATAAGTGTAAAGTTAAATTAAATGAACATTTACAAGTTATTACAACTAAACCGAAAGATTAAAAGTCACAGAATTAAATTCTTGGGACTTTGGCTACTGCATAAGTTTAATAGAAGGTATATGGCAGTAAACCTAGACCCTGTAATGGCTTGTAATTTACGTTGTAAAATGTGTTATTTTACAGATGCAGACTATGTAAAAACTTTAAAAGGACAGTTTAAACCAGAAGCGTTAGAGCAAGTAGCTAAAACCATTTTTAAACGTGCTTTAAAATTACAAATAGGCTGTGGTACAGAGCCAACATTGTATAAAAATTTACCAGAAATTGTAAAATTAGGCAAGCAGTATGGTGTGCCTTATATTTCTGTAACTACCAATGCCAATTTGCTAGATGAAGAAAAAATAGAAGCGCTTTTAAAAGCAGGACTTAATGAGTTTACTATTTCATTACATGGTGTTACCAAAGAAAGCTATGAAGGTTTTATGAAAAAATCTAGCTATGAAAAGTTTCATAACGCATTTAATGCTTTTCAAAAACTAAAAAATAAATACGACTTTAAAGTAAGGATTAATTACACTTTTAATAAAGATAATTTTTACGAACTAACAGAACTATTTAATCATTTTAGCGGAAAAAGTTTCGATATACTTCAAATACGTCCAATACGAAAAATTGGAAATACAGAATACAACGATTTTGATTTAGAAAGTATTCGTGCAGATTACCCAAAACTAATAAAACAAATTAGAGAGAACTGTAAAGCCAATAATATTACGCTTTTAGCATCTAATAAAATTCCTGAAAAATCACAAATTAATAACTCTAGTTTAATTTTTGATTATACGTTTTGCTATGTTTCGCCAAATAAGTTCTGGAAAGATGGCTTTGATTGGAAAAATGAATCCTTCAATCAATACTCCAAAAGAATAGGTTGGAGCAAACAATTATTTGCCAATATTTTTAAGTCTGAAACCGATTTAAAATCCCTTTCTAACCGATTAAACTATGAAGTAGAGTTTAATTAAAAAACTTTGTTTTTAAGTCTTTAGAATAATATTATCTTTACATTCCAAAGTAAAACTTGGAAATCTTTAAAAAAGAAACTATTTTTTATTAATCTTCTTCTGAAAAAAAATGCTTTTTCAGAATCAATATATACTACTTTATGGCTTGTGGAACTTGTTCAACAGGAAAAGATGGCCAACCAAAAGGCTGCAAAAATAACGGAACATGTGGAACAGACAGTTGTAACAAACTAACTGTTTTTGACTGGTTAGCAAACATGTCATTACCCAATGGCGAAAAACCATTTGATTGGGTTGAGGTTCGTTTTAAAAACGGAAGAAAAGAATACTACAAAAACACAGAAAACCTAACATTAGCAATAGGTGATATTGTAGCTACACAAGCACAATCAGGGCATGATATTGGTATGGTAACCCTTACAGGTGAACTTGTAAGAGTGCAAATGAAACGTAAAAAGGTTTCAGAAAACCCAGAAACCGTTTTAAAATTATACAGAAAAGCATCACAAAAAGATATTGATATTTGGTCTGAAGCTCGTGATAGAGAAGAAGCAATGAAGGTAAAAGCACGTCAATTTGCAATAGACTTAAAATTGCAGATGAAGATTTCTGATATCGAGTTTCAAGGAGATGCAAGTAAAGCCACTTTTTACTACACAGCAGAAGAACGCGTAGATTTTAGAGAACTAATTAAGCTTTTTGCTAGAGAGTTTAGAACCAGAATTGAAATGAAACAAGTTGGTTTTAGGCAAGAAGCAGCAAGACTTGGTGGTATAGGGTCTTGTGGTCGTGAGTTATGTTGCTCTACTTGGTTAACAGACTTTAGATCGGTAAGTACTTCTGCAGCACGATACCAGCAATTATCTTTAAATCCGCAAAAACTAGCAGGACAATGTGGTAAGTTAAAATGTTGTTTAAACTATGAGCTAGATAGCTACTTAGATGCCTTAAAAACAATACCAAAACCAGAAATTAAGCTATACACACAAAAAGGAACTGCTGTTTGCCAAAAAACAGATATTTTTAAAGGACACCTTTGGTATGCTTATGAAGGCGAATGGATGAATTGGCATAAAATTACTAAAGATCAAGCCAATGAAATTATAGCAATAAATAAAAAAAGAGAAAAAATTGTAAGTCTTGAAGAATACGCCTTAGAGCTTGTTGAAGATACTAAAACAGAGTTTGAGAACGTTGTAGGTCAAGATAGTTTAACACGTTTTGATAGTCCAAAAGGCAATAAAAAACGTAAAAACAATAGAAACAATAGAAGTAGAAACAAGAAGAACAATAATAATACCAACACAAACAATAAAACTAAAACCACAACAAATACCAGCAATAACAAGAATAATAACAATAAACGAAGAAGAAAACCTCAAAATAAAAAGAACAATGCGAAATAGTGTTATTCTAATGCTTTTCTTTCTTTCTGCGTTATTTGTGTCTTGTGATGCTAATGGTGTTTTTGATCAGTATGAAAGTGTATCTAATCCATGGAATAAAGAAGCTATAGTGCAGTTTAAAGTACAGGCTCCAGATACAACAAGTGCATATAATTTGTTTGTAAACTTGCGAAACAATCAAGAATACAAATACAACAATTTATTTTTAATTGTAGAAATGAATTTTCCCCACGGAAAAACAGTTAAAGATACTTTAGAGTATAAAATGGCTAAGCCTAATGGTGAATTTTTAGGCACAGGTTTTTCAAGTATAAAAGAAAATAAACTTTGGTATAAAGAAAATTTTATATTCTCAGAAACAGGAGAATACCAGGTAAATATTCAACATGCCATGCGTGAAAACGGAAAAGTTAATGGTATAGTTAATTTGCAAGGCATCACAGATGTTGGGTTTAGAGTAGAAAAAATAAATAATAAATAAGGTCACTTCCAGAGGTTTTTTACCGCGTAAAAATGTGTAAAGCGCAATAAAACTATAAAGAGAAGTAAATATATTATGGCAAAAAAACAAGCGAAAAAGCAACCCAAAAAACAAGCAGAAACACAAGACTTTGCAAAATACATTCGTTTATTTTGGGTGTTTTTTTTAGGTGGTGTTTTAGCATTTATCTCATTGTTTGTGTTAACCTCTATGTTTGGTGATTTACCAGATCATACCATTTTAGAAAACCCAAAAACCAATTTAGCTACAGAAATTATTTCGTCAGACGGAAAAACCTTAGGGAAGTTTTATTTTAATGATAACAGAACACCTGTAAGTTATGATGAGTTACCACAGCATTTGGTAGACGCTTTAATAGCTACAGAAGATGCTCGTTTTCATGAACACTCAGGTATTGATGCAAGAGGAACTTTAAGAGCCATTGTAAAACTCGGAAAAGGAGGAGGAGCAAGTACAATTTCGCAACAACTAGCAAAACAATTGTTTCATGGAGAAGGTTCTAAAAACACCATAGAGAGAATACTTCAAAAAGCAAAAGAATGGATTATTGCCATTCGTTTAGAACGCCAATACACCAAAGAAGAAATTATAGCGCAATACTTTAATATCTATGATTTTGGTAATAATGCAGATGGTATACGCTCTGCTTCCAGAATTTATTTTGGTAAAGAGCCTATGGAGTTAGATATAAAAGAATCTGCCATGTTGGTTGGTATGTTTAAAAACTCATCTTTATATAACCCAAGACCAGAACGTAACCCTATAGGTGTTAAAAATAGACGTAATGTAGTTTTGGCACAAATGGAAAAGTATGATTATATAAATGAAACGGTTAAAGATTCGCTGCAAAAATTAGATTTAGGTTTGCGTTATTCTCCAGAGTCACATCGTGAAGGTACAGCAACCTATTTTAGAGAATATCTTCGTGCTTTTATGAAAGATTGGACCAATGATAAGAATAACAGAAAACCAGATGGTACAAAATACAATATCAATAGCGACGGATTAAAAGTATTCACTACCATAGATTCACGTATGCAACTATATGCAGAAGATGCTGTTAATAGACACATGCCAAGATTGCAAGCAGAATTTTTTCACCAAAATACGCCAAAAAGAAACCCTACAGCACCATTTTTAGATTTAGATAAAGCAGAAATAGAATCTCTAATGAAACGTTCTATAAAACAAAGTGAACGTTGGAGACATATGAAATATGATCTTAAAAAGAAAGATAAAGAAATCATTGCTTCTTTTGATGTGCCAACAAAAATGACCATTTTTTCATGGAAAGAAGGAAAAGTACATGAAATTGACACCATCATGAAACCAATGGATTCTATGCGTTATTATAAACACTTCTTACATCCAGGAATGATGAGCATGGATCCGCAAACAGGACACGTAAAAGCTTGGGTTGGTGGTATGAATTATAAACATTTTCAATACGATCACGTAAAACAAGGAAAACGTCAAGTAGGTTCTACATTTAAACCTTTTGTATATGCTACAGCAATAGACCAATTACACCTTTCGCCTTGTGATGAATTACCAAATACGCAAATCACTATTGAAGCCAATAAATATGGAAATCCAGAACCATGGACACCAAAAAATTCAGATAATAAATATGGTGGCACAAAAACATTAAAAAATGCATTAGCAAACTCTGTAAATACCATTACAGCACGTTTAATGGATAAAGTTGGGCCGCAACCAGTTGTAGATTTGGTGAAGAAATTAGGAATAGAGTCAGAGGTGCTACCTGTACCTTCTATAGCCTTAGGTACTCCAGATTTAAGTGTGTATGAAATGGTAGGTGCTTATGCCACTTTTGCAAATAAAGGAGTGTATACCAAACCAGTAATGGTAACACACATTGAAGATAAAAACGGAACTATTTTATATCAATTTACACCAGAATCCAGAGATGTATTAAGTGAAGAAGCGGCTTACGTAACAGTAAACTTAATGCAAGGTGTAACACAATCTGGGTCTGGAGCAAGATTAAGAACAAAAGGAGCAGATGCTTATAGAGCAGATTATAGAGAGATTATAACAGGGTATCCATACCAATTTACAAATCCAATTGCTGGTAAAACAGGAACTACACAAAACCAAAGTGATGGTTGGTTTATGGGAATGGTACCAAATCTGGTAACAGGAGTTTGGGTTGGAGCAGAAGATAGAGCAACCCATTTTGCATCTATAACCTATGGTCAAGGTGCAGCAATGGCATTACCAATTTGGGGAATGTATATGAAAAGCTGTTATGAAGATGAAACACTTAATATCTCTCAGGCAGATTTTGAGAAACCTGAAAATTTAACTATTGAAGTAGATTGTGATAAATATAATCCAGGTCAAAATTCAGATTCAGAGACTCCTGAAGAAGATGTTCCAGAGGAATTAGACTTCTAATTTCCTGTAAAATAAAGAATCTCTTATTAAAACTAAATTTTTATAAGTTACAACACCTTCCTTTAAGAAAAGGAAGGTGTTGTTTTTAAATATCGATAAATCGGATAGTTTGTTAAAAATTAAGAAAAACAAATTTTAGTTTTCAAAAAACAACTAAGTAAATCAATAGTCACACATAAATTCAAAGCCATTCTATTCCGAATGGTTTTTTTATTTCGTATTTTTCAGTTCCAAAAAATTACAAAAATGATCAATAAAAAAGTAGATTCTGTACAAGAAGCATTGCAAGGTGTTCAAGACAACATGACGTTCATGTTTGGCGGATTTGGACTTTCTGGTATTGCTGAAAACTCCATAGCAGAATTAGTAAAAAAGAATATAAAAGGACTCACCTGTATTTCTAATAATGCAGGAGTAGATGATTTTGGATTAGGCTTGTTATTACATAAAAAACAAGTAAAAAAAATGATTTCTTCCTATGTTGGTGAAAACGCAGAATTTGAACGTCAAATGCTTTCTGGCGAGTTAGATGTAGAGCTTATTCCGCAAGGTACTTTAGCAGAACGTTGTCGCGCAGCACAAGCTGGTTTTCCTGCAATTTATACTCCAGCAGGTTATGGTACAGAAGTAGCCGAAGGTAAAGAAACCCGAGAATTTGATGGTAAAATGTATGTGTTAGAACATGCTTTTAAAGCAGATTTTGCTTTTGTAAAAGCATGGAAAGGAGATGCAGCAGGAAACTTAATTTTTAAAGGAACGGCTAGAAACTTTAATCCAAATATGTGTGGTGCAGCAAAAATTACAGTTGCTGAGGTAGAAGAACTAGTTCCTGTAGGGACTTTAGATCCTAATCAAATTCATATTCCAGGAATATTTGTGCAACGCATTTTTCAAGGTGCCAAATATGAAAAAAGAATAGAACAACGTACAGTAAGACAAAGAGGTTAAAATTATGTTAGATAAAAACGGAATAGCAAAACGAATTGCAAAAGAAGTGCAAGATGGTTACTACGTAAACCTTGGTATTGGTATACCAACTTTAGTAGCAAACTATGTTAGAGAGGATATAGAAGTAGAGTTTCAAAGTGAAAATGGCGTTTTAGGAATGGGGCCATTTCCTTTTGAAGGGGAAGAAGATGCAGATATTATAAACGCAGGAAAACAAACCATTACAACGCTTCCGGGAGCTAGTTTTTTTGATTCTGCAATGAGTTTCTCTATGATTAGAGGAAAACATGTAGATCTTACCATTCTTGGTGCCATGGAAGTTGCTGAAAATGGTGATATTGCCAACTGGAAAATTCCGGGTAAAATGGTAAAAGGAATGGGAGGCGCAATGGATTTAGTTGCTAGTGCAGAAAATATTATTGTGGCTATGATGCATACCAATAGAGCAGGAGCATCTAAATTACTTAAAAAATGTAGCCTGCCTTTAACAGGAGTTGGTTGTGTAAAAAAGATTGTAACTAATCTTGCTGTTTTAGAGGTTACTGAAGGCGGTTTTAAATTATTAGAGCGCGCTCCAGGAGTTTCTGTTGAAGATATTAAAAATGCCACAGAAGGTAAATTAATAGTTGAGGGAGATATTCCAGAAATGACTTTGTAGTCTCTAAAAAACAAGTTTTTTTAATAACAAGCTACCATTACGCTATTTAAAACAATAATAGTGTGTGCAATTTAAAAGTCTTTACCTATGTATATATTCTTGTACGTATAGGTAGAGGCTTTTTTTAAGTCATAAGCACCTATGTTTTAGGTGTAAATAGCTATTATATGATTAAAAATGCTTTGATAGTGAGTTGGTTTGCACTTCTAGATTATTTTTTTACCTATTAAAAATTAAGGAAATAGACTTCAAATAGCTATTAAATGTTAAAATTTAATGTATTTCATCGATTTATTATGCGTTTAAGCAGATTATTTAAAAATATATTCCATATTAGCAGTCCCCAAATGTACCAAATATAATAACCCCAAGTCTACCATAGACGTAACCTAAAATTATGAATTATGAATACCGATTTATTTTTTTTAAAACTTTTTAAAAAGGTAAAGAACACATTCAGATTTATAGGGAGCTTATTGTATTTAACAAAAAAGGTATTCATGCTATAACCCTTTGGGTATAGCATGAATTAACTTTTTTGTATATTCTTTTTTAGGATGATTATAAATTTCATCAGCATCCTCTAATTCTTCAATTTTTCCAGCATTCATAACTAGTAATTGATCTGCCATATATTTTACAACTGCTAAGTCGTGCGAAATAAAAATATAAGTAAATTTAAAGTCCTGTTTTAACTCGTTTAATAAGTTTAATACTTGTGCTTGTACAGAAATATCTAAGGCAGAAACAGACTCATCACAAATAATAAGTTTTGGTTGTAAGGCAATGGTTCTGGCAATACCAATACGTTGTCGTTGTCCGCCAGAAAAAGCATGTGGATATCTATTATAACTATCTGCATCTAAACCAACTCTATTTAAAATTTCGATAACCTTTTCTTTTCTTTCGGTATCAGAATCATAGAGTTGATGCACTTTCATGGGTTCTAAAATAGCATGACCAACAGTTAGTCTTGGGTTTAAAGAAGCGTAAGGATCCTGAAAAATTATTTGAATATCTTTTCTAAGGGTTCGCATGGCTTGCTTAGATATTTTGGTAATATCTTTGCCTTTGTAAATAATGCTTCCTGCAGTAGCTTTATCTAACTGTAAAATGGCTTTACCAAGTGTAGATTTTCCGCAACCAGATTCACCAACTAATCCTAAGGTTTCTCCTTCATATAATTTAAAACTTACATGGTTTACGGCTTTAAATCCTTCGGTTTTATTAAATAAACCAGAGGTGTTAAAGTATTCTTTTTCAAGATTAACAACTTCTAATAAAGGAGGTTTGCTGTAAATTAATTCTTGTTTTTTTTTTCGGTCTTCTTTGGTAATTATAGATGTAGATATGCTTCCTTTTAAATAATCTTGAATAGTAGGTAGCGTTTTTAGCCTAACATCTAATGAAGGTCTAGAGCTAATAAGTGCTTTGGTATAATTGTTTTCTGGGTTTTTAAAAATTTGCTGTATACTACCTTGCTCTACAATATTGCCTTGATACATTACTAAAACACGCTGTGCAATTTCAGATATTAAAGATAAATCATGCGTAATAAAAAGGATGCTCATTTTAGTTTTTGCTTGCAACTCTTTTAAAAGTAGAATAATATCTTTTTGTACCGTAACATCTAAGGCGGTTGTTGGCTCATCTGCAATGAGTATTTCTGGCTCACAAGCAATTGCCATGGCAATCATAACACGTTGCATTTGCCCTCCAGAAATTTCATGAGGATATTTATTGTAGGTTGTTTCTGGCATTGGAAGCTTTACTTGTTCAAACAAGGAAATTACCTGCGCTTTTGCTTCGGTTTTAGTTAGGTTGGTGTGTTGTAAAACAATTTCTAAAACTTGTTTTCCGCAAGTCATAGAAGGGTTTAAAGAACTCATGGGTTCTTGAAAAATGATAGAAATTTTCTTTCCTCTTATTTTTTGAAAAGCTTTAGCGTTTAGTGTGGTTAAATCTTCGTCTTTAAACAGAATAGTACCCTTTGTAATTTTAGATATTTTCTTTGGTAACAAACCCAGTATAGCTAAAGAGGAAACAGATTTACCAGAACCAGACTCACCAACAATTCCTAATATTTCATTTTCATATAAATCATAAGATATGTTGTGAATAATTTCTTTCTCTTTTTGTTTGTTAAAGAAAGAAATACATAGGTTTTTTATAGAAAGTATTGTGTTTTTAACCATGGCTAAAAATAGCGTTTTTGGGCTTGAAAATTACGGGAAATCCGTAAAAAATACCCGAATAATTTTACTTAAAACGTATTTCATCGAATAATTAACACAAAATTATGAGTTTGTTAAAAAAAGACTACATTCATTATGTTTTAATTAAAATATTAACAAAAACTTAAATTATTAGTATGAAAAAAAAAATTACTTTAACAGTTATTTGTTTTCTTATGGTTGGATCTCTTTTTGCACAATATCAAAGATGTGGTGCCATGGAAAATCTAGATTATAGAAAACAATTAGATCCACAATTAGAGCAGAGAATGGCTGAAATTGAAAGTTTCACCCAAGCAAGAACACAGGAAATTTTAAATAATCCTAATTCTAGTAGAATAGATGGAGATATAATTACCATTCCTGTTGTGGTACATGTACTTTATAGAAATAGTACAGAAAATATAAGCGATGCGCAAATACAATCGCAATTAGATGTTTTAAACGAAGACTTTAGACGTACAAATGCAGATGCAGATAATACCTGGTCTCAAGCAGCAGATACACAAATAGAATTCTGCTTGTCTACTGTTGACCCTAACGGAAATGCTACAACAGGTATTACTAGAAAATTAACAACACGTGAAGATTGGGGAGCTAATGACGAAGCCAAAAGTTCTTCTTCAGGAGGAATTGATCCCTGGAATACTTCAGAATACTTAAATATGTGGATTGTACCAAAAATGACAACTACCTCTGGAGGGCAAACCATTAACCTTTTAGGTTATGCGCAATTTCCGGGTGGTAATGCAGCAACAGATGGTTTAGTAATGATTTATAATGCTTTTGGTAGAACAGGAGCTGTAACTTCTCCTTATGATGGAGGTAGAACTACTACGCATGAAATTGGACATTATTTTAATTTACGTCACATTTGGGGAGACTCTAACTGTGGAACCGACTATGTGAGTGATACGCCAACACACCAAACTTCAAATTATGGGTGTCCTACTGGGCAAGTTTCATGTTCTTCTACAGATATGGTTCAAAACTATATGGATTATACCAATGACTCCTGTATGAACTTATTTACACAAGGGCAAAAAACAAGAATGCGTACCGTTTTAGAAGCTGGAGGAGCAAGACGAGCTTTAGCTTTATCTGATAAATGTAGTGGAGGAGGAACAACACCTACTTGTACAGATGGTATACAAAATGGAGATGAAACAGGAGTAGATTGTGGTGGAACTTCTTGTTCTCCTTGCGCAACAGGACCGCAATATTGCGATGCTGCAAGTACAAATGTAAACGATGAGTATATTAGTCGTGTGCAGTTAGGAACTATTAATAATGCATCTGGAGCTCAATTTTATTCAGATTTCACTAGTATTTCTACTAACTTAACTAAAGGAAGCGCTACTACTATAACAGTAACTCCAACATGGACAGGTTCTGTTTATAGTGAAGGATATTCGGTTTGGATAGATTATAATCAAGATGGTGATTTTACAGATTCTGGCGAACAAGTTTGGAGTCAGTCTGCTACGCAAACCACTCCAGTAAGTGGAAGTTTTACCGTTTCTACTTCTGCAACAAATGGGGAAACCAGAATACGTGTTGCTATGAAATATAATGGCGTGCCAACATCTTGCGAAACATTTAATTATGGTGAAGTTGAAGATTATACCGTAAATATTGTTGCAGGACAAGCAGATACTGTTGCTCCAGTAATTACATTAAATGGTGACGCTACAGTTAATTTAACAGTAGGAGATAGCTATGCTGATGCAGGAGCTACAGCAACAGATAATGTAGATGGTAATTTAACATCTAGCATTAGTGTTACAGGTTCTGTAAACACAAATATAGCCGGAACATATACTTTAAATTATAATGTAAGTGATGCTGCAGGAAATGCTGCAACACAAGTTTCAAGAACTGTTATTGTTAGCGAAGCTCCTAGCGGAACAGGATGTTCTGGCGCAATTACATCTTTTCCTTATAGTGAAGGATTTGAATCTGGTTTTGGGGCTTGGTCTCAAGATAGTACAGATGATTTTGATTGGACAAGCCGTTCTGGTGCTACCCCTTCTAGTAATACAGGACCATCTAGTGCATCTGCAGGTTCGCAGTATGTTTTTATGGAATCATCTTCGCCAAACTATTCTGCTAAAAGAGCAATTTTAAATTCTCCTTGTTTTGATTTAAGTGGAGAAAGTCAGGCAATATTTGAGTTTGCATACCATATGTATGGCGCTTCTGCAATGGGTAGTTTAGCTTTAGAGGTAAGTAGTAATGATGGAAGTTCATGGGCAAGCATTTGGAGTGCATCTGGAAACCAAGGAAACTCATGGAAAACAGCAGCTGTAGATTTATCTGCTTACGCAGGAGCAACGGTTCAACTACGCTTTAATGGTGTTACAGGTACCACATGGCAAGGAGATATGGCTGTTGATGCAGTAAGTTTATCTACATCTGGAGGGTCTTCTGGAGGTGATACTAATGTTACTTTATCTATAACTTTTGATAATTACCCAGAAGAAACCTCTTGGACAATTACAGATGGTTCAAGTAGTGTTGTAGCATCAGGAGGAACTTACGCTAGTCAAGCAGATGGTTCTACCTTAAATGTTAATATAAGCTTGCCAGCAGGATGTTATACCTTTACAATAAATGATGCATATGGAGATGGTATTTGCTGTTCTTATGGTAATGGTTCTTACTCTTTAACAGATGGAGGTACAGTATTAGCAAGTGGAGGTTCTTTTGCAAGTTCTCAAGCAACAACATTTTGTGTTGGCGGAGCAACAAATGCAACATCTAATTATTTTACTACAACTACAGTGCATACTGCAGATAGCCAGTTTACGCTATATCCTAACCCTGTGAAACAAACACTAAATATTAGTCTATCAGGATTAGAAGCACAAAGTTTCGAAATTAAAAACCTGTTAGGGCAAACCGTGCTTAAAGGTAGATATACAGATACTATTCCTGTTGCTAACCTGCAACAAGGCATGTATATTTTACAATTGAATATTGGGGAGAAAACAAAAGTGAAAAAGTTTATAAAACAATAATGAATAAGCACCAATAATTAATTTAATTAAAAATCCAGAGTGAAAGCTCTGGATTTTTTTATTTCTTTTTACAAGAAGATATTTCAAATAGATAAAAGTTTTTTTTGTGCAAATTTTTACCAGAAAAAGGTAAAAACCAGGCTTTCGGCAGTCGCTCTCTTCGAGGAGCTTCAACAAAGCCTCAATCCTTTTCGCGAATACTACACATGCATAATCTCATTATCATGCAGTAGTGCATCACCACGAAGTCTTAAAAATATTTGTGCTACAGCAATGGTGTCTTTTTCACAGTAGGTAACAATTCTATCTATTTCATTTTCTTGGTAGTACACTTTGTAAACCTCACTACCATCAATATCATCTTTTGGTGATGGTATACCTAAAACATTGGTTAATAGTTTTAAAGAGGTATAGTTTTTATAGTCGCCAAATTTCCAAAGTTCTAAGGTATCTAGGTGCGGTACTTCCCAAGGTTTTTTACCAAAAAGATTAAGTTTATATGGTAATTCTATATTATGAATAATCATACGTCTTGCTATGTATGGAAAGTCAAATTCTTTACCATTATGCGCACAGAGTAAATGCTTAGCTTGACTAAAATGTGAAAGTAATAGATTTTTAAAGTCTTTTAAAATTTTTGGTTCTTCGCCAAAAAAGGAAGTAACTCTAAAGGTTCTTACATCATTTTGAATAGCAAAATAACCAACCGAAATACATACTATTTTACCAAACTCTGCCCAAATTCCTGCTCTATCATAAAATGCTTCGGCAGTAAATTCATCTTTTCTTTGGTAGCGTGATTTAGCTTCCCAAAGTTCTTGTTTAGTGGTATCTAAATCAGAAAAATATTGTGTTTCTGGAACGGTTTCAATATCTAAAAATAATATGTCTTCTAGGTTTAGTTTGCTAATCATGTTTCCTATTGCTTTGAGCTAGCCTAATTATAAAGGCTAGCGATAATTTATTTATTCATCATTTTATATGCTTCTTCTATGTATAAAGAGATGTCTTTGGTGTATGCACCAATACCTGCATCTGGAGATTTTTGGTGGCCTAAGCGTACAATAATTACATTGTCTTCAGGCTGTACAATAACATATTGGCCAAGGTGACCTCGCATCATGAAAAAATCTTTGTTATTTTGTGTTTTTAGCCACCAGCCATAACCGTATTCTGGACTGTTAGGAAAACGTGGTTTTAAAGACTTTGCTACAAAAGCAGAATCTAGAATTTGTTTGCCATTCCATTTTCCATGGTCTTTATATAGTTTACCAAAACGTGCAAAATCTTTTGCGTTACTGGTAATGCAGCAATATGCTTTTACTAAATCATGTGCTTCGCTATCTACCTGCCAAAGGGTTTCGTTTTCACTTCCTAGCGGTTTCCAGAAGCTTTCGGTTAAGTAATTGTATATTTTTTTACCTGTAGCTTTTTCTATTACCATGGCTAGCATTTGTGTGTCTCCACTTGCGTATTTAAATGCTTTACCTGGTTCTGTAACTACTTTTAAGCCGTTCATTACTTTTGCTAGGTCGTCATCAAAATATGCTCTTGTGGTTATAGATAGGGGTGAGTAATAGGCTTCGTCCCAATTGGTACCAGAGGCCATACTACTTAAATCACCTACAGTCATTTTTGCTGCTTCACCTTCACAAAAAGCAGGCAGGAAATCGCAAACGGGTTGGTCTAAGCTTTTAATATAACCATCTTTAATGGCTTTACCCATTAAGCCAGAAACATAGCTTTTTGCCATAGAAAAAGAGTTAGATTTAGAGTCTTTGTTGTAGCCATCATAATAGTTTTCAAACCAAACGCTGTCGTTTTTAATGATTACGTAAGCTATGGTTCCCCAATCTTTGTTTGCTTTTTGTAGCGTTTTGGTTTCTGTTACTGTATTGTAGTTTTTGTGTGTTGGCCATGGTTGTGGTGTTCCGTTTTCTACAACCTGGTAATCAAACTTTTTATAGTCGTCTAAAAATGCTGTAGTATACCCTTGCATATAAATGGTACGTACTGCTTTAATAAGGTAGTCTGTGTCTGTAATGTATAGGGTTGCAATTAGTAAACCTAAAAGCACAGCTAGTACTTTTAGAATCTTTTTTATTAATTTCATTTATTATTATTTTAGGGTATTAAATATAGGAAATCTTTAAAAAGTATACTCTTTTTTTTGAAAAATCTTATTTTAGTTTGGGTGTGCGTTAGCGATTGTAGTGGTTAGCTTTTGGCGAGCGTGCGTTTTGAGCCAAAACTAGTAACGGAAAGCGCGACCCTTGTGGTAACGCCAAAATATTAAAAAAGACTTTGTTGTGTATAAGGGCTTTCGTGTTCTAAGAGCCATTGTTTGCGGTGTAGGCCTCCTGCGTAACCTGTTAAACTGCCATCGCTACCAATAACTCTGTGGCATGGAATAATAATCCAAAGTGGGTTTTTGCCATTTGCATTTGCTACTGCTCTAATGGCTTTTACGTCGCCTAGTTGTTGAGCTAATTTTAGGTATGTGGTAGTCTTACCAAACGGAATGTTAAGTAGTTCTTGCCAAACGCGCTTTTGAAAATCTGTACCAGCAGGGTTTGTTTTAATATGAAAATGTTTTCTTTCGCCATTAAAATATTCTTGTAGTTGTCTAGCACAGTCTTCTAATTCTTGCGGTATACAATCTGTTAGTTTTTCTTCAGAATTTAAAACAGTTATAGATGTAACACCATCTTGATCGCCTGTTATTTTTGTGAAACCTAAAGGAGATTGGATGATGCAGGTATTCATTATTCTTTTGTGTTGTTTTCTTCTATGATACCAAGTTTTTTAGCGCGAGCTTCCCAGCTTTTTCTGGCAAGGTGTTGCAGGTCGCTTACGTTGTCGCTTTCATCCATAATTTCCATACCAAGAAGTGTTTCTATAACGTCTTCCATGGTTACTAAACCGCTAACGCTTCCGTATTCATCTACAACTAAAGCCATATGGTTTCTGGTTTCTACTAGTTTTTCAAAAAGAGTAGGTATGGCTAAATCACGATTTACAATGATAATGTCTCTTTTAAGGTCAGACAGTTTTTTGCTGCCATTGCCTAAGGCCATTTCTTTAAAAATTTCGTCTTTTAAAACAAGACCTTTAATATTGTCTTCGGTGTCTGCATATACTGGAATTCTAGAAAAGCGTAAATTCATGTTTCTGTTAAAAAAATCTTCAACGGTTGTTGCTTCGTTTTCAGATTTCATTACGGTACGAGGAGTCATTACGTTTTTAGCAAATACTTGTTTAAAGGTTAGAAGGTTTTTAATAATTTTACTTTCATTGCCTTCAAAAACACCTTCTTCATGTGCCATGTCTGCCATGACTAAAAATCCTTCTCTGCTTAAAACGCTTCCATGCCCTTTACCACCAATAAGTTTTGTGGTAAGTTGTAATAGCCATAAAATACCTGTCCATTTAAGAGGCCAGATTAAAATGGTAAGTGCTTTTGCTGTAAAATTTGCTAAACTTTTCCAGTAGGTTGCCCCAATGGTTTTAGGTATAATTTCTGAAGCGATTAATATTAATAAGGTCATTATTGCAGATACTACACCTACGGTGTTAATACCAAAAAAATCTAATTTAAAAGGTAGTTTTTCTGCTTGAATACCAACCATCATGGCACCTAATGTATGGGCAATGGTATTTAAGGTTAGTATAGCAATTAGTGGTTTGTCTACATCTTTTTTTAGACTTTCTAGGGTAGTTGCGTATTCTTTACCTTCTTGTTTTTTAACATTCATAAACGTAGGTGTAATACTTAAAAGTACAGCTTCAAGTATAGAACATAAAAACGAAAAGAAAATAGAGATGGTTGCCCAAAGAATTAGTGCAGTCATAGAATGTGTGTGTTTTTGGCTAATTTACAAAATCCTATTTATAATTATAGTCTTAAAGAGAATTGGTTATTTACCAATTTTCAATCAAGGAATATATTATTTTTTAGCATTAAAATGTGTTATTATATTTTCATAAAAAGTATAAGATTTATAAAATATAATTAACAGTAATGGTGTAAAAAAAACATAATTTTACTTGATTTGTTATGAATTCTTCTTTTTTTATGTTTAAACACTTAAATATTATTAAGTTCCTGATTTGCATGTATTTACATGTATTTTTTTACTTTCAAATTTCGGTAAATACCAAAGACATAAGCTTTTATTACGCTATTCTTATTTATACATTAGTCTAGAGTTAACTAACCTAATTAATTAATTTAAACCTAATTTATAATGAAAAACATTACCTTTTTATTAATGATGTTATTGAGCATCACAGCTTTCTCTCAAGTAGAGATTGTTGAAAACTTTGATAGCGCTCCAGACTATGGTCTTCCTACTGGATGGACAGCAAGTTTGAATGCTTTTAGTAGCGATTCATATATTGTAGTGCCTTATGAGCAATGTGGTGGTACTGGGAAGAGTATTGCTACAGCAGCTAGTACAGACTATGGTGAAACACCATGGGAAATAGAAAATATTTTAACAACTCCCAATTATCCAGGTATAACTAACAATACTGACTTAACGGTAAGTTTTTCAATAAATGTATTTGAAAAAACGGGTCCTTGGCCTCCAATAAGTGCTTATGCTCCTGTTTCAAATTGGGGTTCTGTAACTTTAGAGTATTCTGTAGATGGTGGTGCAACTTGGATTTCTGCTGTTACAGTAGATAGTTCTGATTTGACTTATGTAGACACAGAAACATGTACCTCAATACCTGCTGTTAATCTTGGAGCACTTACCGCTGGTAATGATTTTCAAGCTCGTTTTATTACAAATTTAACGAATATGGATCCTGGACATTTTACTTTAAATGTTGTTTTAGATAATGTTTCTATAACTCAAGTTGCTACTACAGCACCAAATTGTGATGCTACTCTTATATCTCCAGTAGCAGGTACTGATACTACAGATTTAAATGATACAATGACATGGAATACAGCAACAGGATTACCTACAGGTTACACTGTTTCAATAGGTACAAGTACTGGAGCTACAGATGTTTTAAATGCAGCAACTACCACAGCAACTAGTTACTCATTTGCTGGTCTTGGATTAGCTTATGGAACAGAGTATTTTGTTAATATTGTTCCTTTTAATGGTATAGGTAGTGCAACAGGATGTACAGAAGAAAGTTTTACAACACGTATGGCTCCAATAGAAGGCGCAACATGTTCTAACCCTTATGTTATTACAGGACTTTCACCATCAACTCCTTATTTAGGATTAGCAGATGATACCTCTAACTATGAAAATAACATTAATGAAGGTCCTTGTGGTGGATATTCAGGAGCATATTTAGGAGGTTATGATGTGTTTTATCAAATTACACCAGCTACAGATATTTCTATTAATATAGAGCTTGCAAATATTGTAGGTAATGGAGCTAGTATTCATGTAACAGAAGGTTGTATTGATACTGCAACAGAATGTACTGCTTATGTTGGTGCTTATAGTGGAACCACTAGAAATATAGATGACTTAGTGTTACTTGCTGGGCGTACTTATTTTATAGTGTTGAGTAGTTCTAGTTCTTCTTTTAGTTATGATCTTTTATTAATAACTCAAAATACTTGTATTAATCCAGAGTTTACATTAACTCCAGTTTCAGAATGTGCAACAGGTGAATTTACTGTAGATGTTGATGTAACGTATATGGGAGATGCTACAACATTAACATTAACAGATAATTTTGGTAATACAAATTCTAATATTAATGCTGCAGGTGTTACAAACTTTGGCCCATATGCTAGCGGATCTACTGTAGAATTTACATTGACAAGTAATAACGATAATGCTTGTTCTTATACAGATTCTACTTTCTTTTATTGTCCACCTGTAAATGATGATTGTACTAATAATATTGAACTAACTGTAAATACAGATGGTACAAACAACATTTTTACTAGTGTAACTAATGCAGGTGCTGCAGAGTCTGCTAGTAACCCGGTTAACTGTATTTATACAAATACTAATGATATATGGTTTAGTTTTGTTGCTACAGATGAAACTATCATTTTAGAATATTTAAATATTACTGAAGCTATTGGAGTAGGAGGAATAAATCAAGCTACTGAGTTGCTTGAAGGTAGCTGTGGAGCATTTACTAGTCTTGGTTGTTACAATAACAATAGTGCTTATATTACATTCTTTGATTTAACAGTAAATAACACTTACTATATTAGAAATAGTTCAGTGAGTTCTGGAGATTATGCTCAAAACTTTGACATCAGTTTAAAATCTGCTCCTGCTGCTCCTGCAAATGATGAGTGTTCTAATGCTATAGCGTTATCGGCATCAACAGATAACCAATGTAACAATCAAATAACAGGTACTACTGTTGGAGCAACTGTTTCTGCTGATAATTCATGTAATAATGAATATACTACATTAAGAGATGTTTGGTATGTATTTACACCAACAAATACTGCGTATTATGAGTTTTCTTATGAAAAATTAGACGAAACTGTAACATCAAACTATACCATTTATGAAGGAACTTGTGGTGCTTTAACGCAATTAAGTGCTAATTGTAATAATTATACAAACCAAACTTTACATTTAACTAGTGGTGAAAGCTACTCTATCATGGTGCGTTCTGCTACTACTGCCGCTGGTACAGGTTTTAATTTGTGTGTATGGGAAGTATTAGATGCACAGATAAATAGTAATTGTTCTGATTCGATAACTTTATTAGAATCTTCAGACTCTAATGGTGATAATACTATTGCTGGAAATTTTGAAGGAGCTTATTATTCTTTAGAAGGTTGTTCAAGTAGTTCTAACGAATCTTTATGGTATAACTTTACACCACAGTATACAGGAGTGTATTATTTTGATTTTACAAGAGTATCAGGATATGCTTATTACACTGTTTATGATACAGGTGATTGTTCTCAAATAGAAACAGCAGGATTTGTTTCAGATATTACAAGTTGTTATAACTCTGGTGCTACATCAGCAGAGCTAGTAGCAGGTAATAGCTATTTAGTATTCTTATATGCATCAAGTGCAGCAGAGTTTGAGTTCTTTGCTTATCCTGACCCGTCATTAAGTACAGAATCTAATACTTTTGAAACATTTAAGTATTATCCTAATCCAGTTGTTAATACATTAACAGTTGAAGCAAAGAACACTATTTCAAGCGTGAGTGTTTTTAATATTGTTGGTCAACAAGTGCTTACGGCTAGTCCAAACAGCATAAAATCTACAATTAACATGAATGAATTAAAAGATGGAGTGTACTTTGTTACAGTAACTATTGATGGTGCTCAAAAAACAATTAAGATTGTTAAAAAATAAACGTAACAATTAAATGATTAAACACGAGTAAAAGATGTATTCTCTTGCTCGTGTTAAAAAAGAAATATAGATAGCCTATAAGCTAGATATATTTTAAATGCTCTAAAAAGAGTAGTTTTTTTCAGAAAAAAGCAGCTGTAATGGCTGCTTTTTTTATGCTTTAGAATAAAAAAAGTAGTTCTTAATACTTTATGTAAAACCAATTTATCTTTACTAAAAAAGTAAATAACAGTTTTAAAAAAAAGTTTTATATATTTAATTTCTTATAGTTTTCATGAAAAAGCACTTAAAATAAGAGTTCGAAAACTATATTTGTATTTAAAATATAATACAGTATGCTTTTTGATAAATAGAAAAACACATCATTATTTTAAAGAATTTCTGTTAAATAAAACCTTAGTTATTACCGCTGTTAGCTTTTTGCTATCTATAAGTTTTTATTCACAGGAGAATGATCTTGTCTTAAAATCAGAAGAACTTATTTATTCCAATCCAGATGAAGCTATTAAAATAGCGAATCATATTTTAAATACCAGTCCAAAACTTCAGGAAAAAGTTATTGCTAATTTACTTTTATCTAAAAGCTATTTAGTAAAAGGAGATTATAATAATGCTATTATTTATGCCTTTAATGATAGTAATCAACTAGAAGAAATTGATATACATACACGAATAGAAAACAATATAATAAAGGCAGTACTTTTAAGAAAACTATATCTAGATAGCCAATCTGAGGAGTATATTAACAAGGCTAGTTCACTAACGACTAAATTAACATCTAAAAAAACATTATTTGAAAGTCATGTCTATTTAGAGCAAATAAATATGCTTTTAGATAGATTTAATATTAATGAAGCAATCACAGCTATTTCTGAAGCTGAAGCTAAACTTAAAAACTTTTTAAAAAATAATTCTACTGAAAATAGAGCTTTTATTCTAACAAAAGAGCGTGCGTACAATAGTCTTTCTAAATACGATTCTGCTTTTGTGTATATTGACAAAACCCTTGATTTATTAAATTCATCAGAAAACAATAATCTTTATGAAAAAGCTATCATTTACAAAGAATTAGGGCATCTTTACTTACAAAAAAAAGAATACCAAAAAAGTGAAGAAACACTTTTTATTGCATTACGCTATGCCGAAATATTAAATAACCCGTTTCTGTTAGAGCAGTTAAATCGAGATTTAGCCATTAACTATTTAGCATCTAATCAAAAAAATAAACATAAAACGTATAATGATGAGTTTTTAGTTTTAAATAATAAAATAGAGCAGATTGAGCAAGAATCGGTAAACACATATTTTAATATAATAAGTGGGCAACAAGAAAAGCGATTACGAATAGAAAAGCTAAAATATACCAACTACCTATATGTAGCTTTGGGAGCTGTTTTCTTTTTTATTGTTATTGGTATTTTGATCTTGTTAAAAAGTGAAAACAAAAAAAAACGTATAAGAGAAATTATTAATTATTTAGAAATAAGCAGAAATAATTTTATAAAGGTTAAACCTGTAAAAAAACAAACCTCTAAAAAAATAGCAATACCAGAAGAAACAGAAAAAAATATTTTATTAAAACTAAAACGCTTTGAAAAATCTCAAAAATATTTAAATAACGATATGTCATTAGCTGTATTGGCAGGGCAATTTGAAACCAATACAAAATACTTGTCAGAGATTATTAATAAGCATTATAACGACAATTTTAATACCTTTATAAACAAGCTTCGCATTAATTATATAATTGAAAAATTAAAAACAGATTCAAATTATATGAATTATAAAATTAGCTTTTTAGCAGAAGAAAGTGGTTTTAGCACACATAGTAGTTTTGCTACAATATTTAAAACTATTATTGGTATGCCTCCAGCTACATTTATAAATTTATTAAAAACCGAAAGAGAAGAATTAAAAAAAAATAAGGAAACTAAATGATGATAAAACTTAAATATCACTTTCTTATTTATCTGTGTGTGTTATTCGCAGTTTCTATTCGTGCTAATACCTTTCAAAAAAAGCAAGTAGATAGTCTTATTAACGAGGCTACTAATATTGCATATGAAAACCCTAACAAATCCATTGAAATTGCTCTGTCTATTTTTGAAAATACATCCTATTCAAAAGAATCTAGAACTCGAGCTTTAATTCTGGCATCTACTGCATATACCTCTAAACGGGATTATAAAAAAGCTTTAGAACATATTATTAAAGCCAAAGAATTTTCAAGTAAAATAGATAATAAAAGCCTTCAAATTAAAATTTTATTTATGACAGGGCTTCAATATCAACAACTAAAGATATTTGATAAGGCTATAGAGTACATGGAGGAAATAGAAAAACAAGCTCTAACATTTCCTGAAAGAGATTCTATAGGTAAAGTACTTGCAGATAGTTACTTGGTAAAAGGGTTTATATATAAGGATAATTTAAATTGTGATATCGCATTAGAATACTTTAAAAAGGGTATCAAAGAATATGAAAGATTAAATTCAGGCGTTCATAACCAAAGCATTGGACATTACAATATAGGAAACTGTTATATCATTCTCTCAGAGTATAACAATGCCAAAAATAGTTTTAATAAATCTATAGAACTTGCTACTCTTGAAAATGCTAGTAGTTTGGTTTCTTTTGCGCAAAAAGGTTTGGCCGAAGTATATACTTTAGAAGGCAAAAATCAAGAAGCCATTTCGTTGTTACTGTCGGCTTTAGAAAGGTCAAAAAATGTAGGAGATTTAGTTTTAAATTTAGGTATCTATAAAGGGCTTTTTGAAAACTATTTAGTACTTAATGAATCAGATAAATATCAGAAATATTATGAGCTGTTTTCAAAAATTCAATTAGAGATAAAAAAATCTGAGCGAAGCTCTGTTAGTGATTCTATTAAGGAAAGTTCTAAAAATTTAAATGAAGCAATAAACCAAGTTCAATCGCAATTTAAAAACAGATTTAAATGGTTAGCTTTAGTAATTTCTATCTTCATTATTATTGTCTTTTTTATAGAAAGAAAAAATAAAAAAATAATCAAAACACTACAAAAACAGGTAGAAACTATACAAAACACGAAATCTTTAACAAACTTACCATAAAAATATTGTTTCAGGGCTTGTTGACTGACTGTCAGTAGATTAATTTTGTTTTTTGTCTTTTAAATTTCGGTAAAAACCAAAGACTTAAACTATATATATAGTAATTATATACATACATTTAAGTTTAAATTACTAACTGAAATTGTTTGACATGAGAAACAAGTTACAAAAAACCGTAGCAACTAAATCCTTCTTTTCTTCTAGAAAGATGAGTGAAAATAGAGGTTTTATTTTTGCTTTTACGCTAGCCTTATTTTTATTAATTTCTGGAAAAGGTTTTGCTCAATTAAGTGAATCTTTTGATACTGGTATTCCAGGTACATGGACGCTTTTTGGTAATGGCGTTGGAACCTCTGAATGGAGTACAACACTAGATGGGTATAGTGGTACTCAAGGTGTTTCAATAAACCCTAGTGCAGATAATATTGGTGATCAAAATATGGCCCAATATTTTTTAGTAACACCACAAATAGCTGTGCCAGAAAATGGTGAAATACAATTTTACACAAAACAAACAAGCGAAATAGATAATGGCGCAGAATATCAAATTCGTATTTCAACTGCAGCCCAACCAGATATTAACGGTTTTAATATTGTTTTACAGTCTTATACAGAAACTACTCTAAATGTAGGTTTACAAACAGAATATGAGAAAAAAATTGTAGAAATACCTACATCTATTCCTTCAGGATTAAATGTATACATTGCCTTTGTTGCAGTAAACACTCAAGATGGTGCAAATGCAACTGGAGATGAATGGTTTGTTGATGAAGTTTCTATTTTAGAAGGTTGTATTGAGGTTGAAGATGATACTGTAGTTATTGAAGATATTACAGTAGATTCTGCGCTTGTTACATGGTCTCACCCAACAGCAACTAACTTTGAAATTCAAATAGTACCTACAGGTGGTGTTCCTGCAGATAGTGGTATTCCTGTTACAGGAACTAGTTACTCTCTATTAAATCTAGATAATCAAACAGAATTTGATGTTTATTTGTCTGCAATTTGTGGTAACGATACACAAAGTGCTTTTACAGGACCTTATACCTTTGAAACTTTAAAATATGGTTTGTCTTGTGATGCGCCTATTGTAGTTCCAGATGTTTCTACAACACCTTATGTGTTAGCAGATAATTTAGCCAATTGGGTAAATCCAGATGAAGTATATACTACTGAAGGGGCAAACTGTATACAAGGTAATGGTCTTTATAACTATTTAAATGGAGATAAGGTGTTCTTAACCTATACACCAACGCAAGATGGGTTAATAACAATAACACATACTACATTTGATAATGGAGACGAAACGAATAATTGTTATAATGCACAGAGTAGTCTTTTTGTTTATGATAGTTGTGCATCTGTTGGAGTTAATTGTATTGCAGGATTAAATATAATAAATGGATTTGAACCAGGTTCAATAGATAACTTATTTGTAGAAGCTGGAGAAACATACGTTATAGTGGTGTCCTCTCCGTACGGAACAGGAGCAGGAATCTGCTTTGAATTAGAAATTTCAGGACCAACATGTGCTGCTCCAGCAGATTTTGTTTATAATAATTTAACACAAAACAGTGTTAGCTATTCTTGGGATAATATTGGAGGATTTTCAGACTCTTGGGAGTATGTTGTTGTTCCTACAGGTTCTGGAGAACCTACAGGTTCTGGAATAGCTACTAATACTAACCTTGGAAATACTATTAACGGGTTAACAACAGCAACCACGTATGATTTTTATGCGCGATCTATATGTAATGGTGTGCCAGGTGATTGGAGTAATCCAAACACATTTACAACCCAATGTACTACTTTTGATACACCATTTTTTACAGATTTTAGTACAGCAACAAATGACAGTCCTGAACCATGTTGGACAACTATTAACGTTAATGATGACAATTACACTTGGGCTTTTATTGGTGGATATGCTACACTTGCAACAGGAAACACGCAAAATGAAAATAATGATATTTATGCGTCACCACGTATAAATTTTGATGGTACACCAAAGCGTATTCGCTACAAACATAGAGCTACTCAAGGAGCTTCTACATATACCGTAAAATTGTCTACAACAGGAGTTGGTTATGATGATTTTACAACGGTTGTTTTACCTTCTACTACTATAAACAATAACAGTTTTCAAGAAATAATTGTTGATCTTCCTGAAGACATTGTAGGTGAAGTTAATATTGCATGGATTGTAGAGCCTAATGCATCAGAGACTGCATTAAGAGTTTCTATTGATGATGTTACTATTGAAGATAAACCTTCTTGTCCAGACCCTTTAAACCCTTTTGTTTTGCAAATTACCGACAGTTCTGCTTGGTTATTCTGGACCGTTGGAGACGAGGAGACAGAATGGGAAGTTGCTATTCAAGACCTAGATTCTGGTGTGCCAACAACACCTGGTGTAATTACAACTAGTAATTTTCCTTATATCGTAAATGGTTTAGATTCAGGTCATAGATATGAATATTATGTAAGAGCTGTTTGTGATACAGATGATTTTAGTGAATGGGTTGGACCTGTACCTTTTACAACGCTGTGTACCTCTTATGATACACCATTTTATGAAAGTTTTAATGATGATGATTATGATACCAAAAAGTTTTGTTGGGAAATAACAGATGCTAATAATGATAGTACAACTTGGTTTATTAATGATACCTATGCTAATATACAACCATCTATATTTACTCCTGCAAGTAGTTACAATGATTACTTAATCTCTCCAGCTATTAATTTAGATGGTACTCCAAAAGCATTAACGTTTGATGTAAGAGCAGATTTTTCTTTATTTGCTACAGCTACACGTTTTGGACTAGAAGTTTTGATGTCTACCACAAACACAAGTCCTGGTAGTTTTTCAGTAATTTCTCCATTAGAAATAATTACTAATGGTGCATATGAAGAAAAAACTATTATAGTAGAAGGTTCTGGAACGGTTTATTTTGCCTTTAGAGTACCTCCTGAATTCTCCGGAACTATGTCTGCATTAAGTATTGATAATGTTCGCGTTAATGATGCTCCTTCTTGTCCTAACCCAACAGATTTAGTTGTAGATACAACAACCGCAACCACAGCAGATTTATCATGGTCTCCAGGATATCAAGAAACAGCATGGAATATAGTTGTGCAACCTGAAGGCTCAGGAATTCCTACTACTACAGGTATTGCTGTTACTAGCACAGATTATAACGCAACAGGATTAACTTCAGATACTAACTATGAGTTTTATGTAATGTCTGATTGTGAAACTGGAGATAGTGAATGGGTAGGACCTATGGTTTTTAGAACATTGTGTACCTCTTTTACAAGCCCATTTGTAGAAACTTTTAATACAGATTCTGACTCTGAAAGCTGTTGGCAAACCGTTAATAATAATGGAGATTACTATTTTTGGGAATTTAACAGCGCAACATTTCCTTATGAAGGTGACGAAGCAGCAGCTATTTTAACTACAACTAATGGTAACAGTGATGATTGGTTGATTTCTCCTACCATTACTATTACAGAAAATCAGCGTTTACGATTCTATTATAGAGTGAATTCTGACCTCTATATTGAAGATTTAGATGTACTTCTTTCAACTAATGGTACAGGATTAGATCAATTTACAACACAATTATATGATTCAGACACTGATCCTGTGGTAATTAATAATGAAGAATACAGAGAAAAAATAATAAACTTTCCAGCAGGAATTAGCGGAGATATTAATATCGCTTTTCATGTTCCGTATTTTCCACCATGTACATGTGGTTATAGAGGATATGGTCTCTTTATAGACAATGTAAATATTGAAGATGTTCCTGCATGTGCAGAACCAACAAATATAACCTTTAATAACATTACAGATACGCAAGCGCAAGTTACTTGGGATGCCAATGGATCTGAAACTGCTTGGGAAATTTCAGTACAACCAACAGGTTCTCCTGCTCCAGTTGGAGATACAGATCCTGCTTATTTATACAGTGCAACAACAAATCCTTTTACTCTAACAGGGCTTACAGCTTCATCAGAATATGATGTCTATGTAAGAGCAATCTGTGATGGTTCTGAAAGTGAATGGTCAGGTCCTATAGAATTATTAACTCTTTGTAGTTTTGAAAATCTATGTCAATATACATTTGTACTTACAAGTGGTTATGATATTTCAGCATCTCTGGAAATTACTCAAAACAATCAAGTAACACAATCATTACCTTTTAATGGGGAAGTAGCAGAAGAGTTTCCTATCTTTTTATGTTCTGGAGTAGAGTTCTCTGTTTACTTTGCTACTTTAGGGAGTTCGCAATCTCAATATGATGATTACCAGTTTGATATTATAAATAACGAAGGTGTTACCGTTTATTCTAGTCCAACAGGTATCCCATTAAGAAGAGTTGTATATGAAGGTACTGCAATTTGTGGAGCTATTTCATGTCCACAACCAACAGACTTAACTATTAGTGAAACATCGGTATTCTCATGGACTCCAGGAGGATCTGAAACACAATGGGAAGTAGCTGTTCAACCTTATGAAAATGGAACTTTACCACAGTCAGGAACAATAGTTTCAACAAACTCATACACGCCAACAGCTTCAGATTTTAATGACCCTAATGCAGTAACTTATGAATACTTTGTAAGAGCTATTTGTGGTACAGATGACCAAAGTTATTGGTCAGGACCATTTAGTTTTGTTAGAAATGATGACGTTTCAACAGCAATACCACTTCCAATTAATTCTGATGATTCATGTGATATTTCTGTAAATAATGTCTCTTTTATTGGAGCAACGGTTTCTTCCGAAAGCATGACATGTGAGGGTTCAAATACTGGAGATATTTGGTTTGACTTTACCGCAGAATCCTTAGTGCATATTATTGAGATAAATGGTTTCACAGGTCAATTTTATTTATCTAGTGGAGACATACCTTACCCAGATATTACCATGACACTTTATAAAGATAATGGTGGTAGTCTTGAGGAAATTTCGTGTACCTATGATAAAGTAATGGTTACTATGTATTCTTCAGAATTAGTAGTTGGTGATAATTATAAATTAAGACTATCATTAAAAAACGCTGAATCTAGCACCCGAATATTTAACGTATGTTTAAGAACGCCATCAGATTCATGTTTAATTGAAACTGTTAATGGAGATTTTGAAGACTCTGTTTTAGGTTATGTAAGTGGAATAACTTCTATTGCAACCATACAAGTGGTTCCTGGTTGGCGTACAAACTTAACGTCATGGGATGATGGAGCTATTTTTATCTGGGAAGGATTAGTAGCTCCTGGTTTTGAACCTTATGATGGTAGTCAATGTGTACAAATACTAGCAGACATGGCTAATGACCCAGAGGTTAAAGGATACTACCGTGATTTTGATACTTCTGAAACTACTCTCTTTGATTTTAATTATGCACACCTAGGAAGGTCTGAAGGTAATATCATGCAAGTATATGCTGGTCCTCCTGGTGGGCCTTACACCATGATTAATGAAAATGCGGCTATCGCTCAGGCTTGGACACTTGTGACGGGAGAGTATCAAGTTCCTGAAAACCAAAATACTACTCGATTTGTTTTTAAAGCGAGTGGTGATAGTTATATTGGTAATATTATTGATGCAGTTAGTTTTACTCCTAACAATGAAATAATAACACCATCAGCTGTAGTTGATTGTACAAACCCAATTGTTTCAGTAGCGGCTAATGGTACAGGAACCTGGATTCCAGATGCTAATAATCCTGGAAATGTTATAATTGACGATGCTAATAGTAATAACACAAATATTTCAGGGTTTTTACAACCTGGTGTTTATACATTTACTTGGCAAACACGTTATTGTGAAAATAGTATTGCTTTTACTTATAATGGTATCTCAGATGTTCCAACTATTGAAACGCCATTAGAATATTGTTTAAACACTACAGCGCTACCATTAACAGCAATGCCAACAGGTAGTTATTCTTTAGTGTGGTATACGCAAGCTGTTGGCGGAACAGGTACTAGTACTGCTCCAATTCCAGATACGTCTGTTGTTGGTGATACGTCATACTATGTAGCAAATGCAGATGCAAATGGATGTGAAAGTCCACGTGTTGAAATAATAGTAACTGTAAATGATGCTATTACTCCAGAAATCTCATTTAGCTATGAAACAACCTGTATTGTTGCTCAAGATAATCCAACACCAGATTTAAGTACTGATTTTGAAACTGGAGGTTTGTTTACATCACCTACTTTAACAGTAGATGCAACAACTGGAGAAATAGATGTTGCTTCTGCAACAGAAGGAATACATGATGTTGTGTATACGTATAATGGAAATGAAGAAACATGTATAAGTGCAGGTGTCTATACCGCAACGATTACTTTTACTGAAGCAGTTCCTGCGATAACTACATTTGATTATGGAGAGACTTCTTTCTGTGAACTAGAAAATACAATAGTTACACCTAACTTAGTAAGTGGTTTTACAACTGGAGGAAGCTTTAGTTCTACAACATTAACTGTAGATGAAACCACTGGTGCGTTAGATTTATCTACTGCAACCATAGGTAATCACGATATTACATACACATACCTAGCAAATGAAACAGCTTGTGAAGAAGATGGTGATTTTACACTTAGTATAGAAATTACAGAAGCTACACCAACAATTGCAAATTTCACATATACCGAAAATTCATACTGTTCAAATAATGCTGCTGTTTTACCAGAATTAGCAACAGGTTTTACAACAGGAGGAATCTTTAGTGCAGAAGATGGTTTATCAATAGACGCTGCTACAGGAGAAATTACTTTTTCTACAAGTACTGTAGGAGATTATACAGTAAGCTATCAAGTAGATGAAGATATTACTACATGTACCGAAGGTAATTTAAGTACGTTTGCAATTTCTATTCAAGAAATAATTACACCAGAATTATCCTTTAGCTATACAGATACTTGTGAGCTAGTTGCAGATAATGTTATGCCATTATTAAATAACAACTTTGTATTAGGAGGTACCTTTAGTTCTGCTACCTTAACCGTAGATTCAGCAACTGGAGCAATTGATATTACTTCAGCAACTGCAGGAACACATAACGTAACATATACTTTTGCAGGCGATACAGATATGTGTATACTTTCAGGAAATTATACAGCTACAATAACTTTTACACAAGCAATTCCTGCAGTGGCACTATTTGATTATGGAGCAACTTCTTTTTGCGAATTAAATGCTACTACGCTAATACCAAATTTAGCAACAGATTTTGCACTTGGAGGAACCTTTAGCTCTACAACATTATCTGTAGATGCTATTACTGGTGCATTAGATCTATCAGGAGCAACCTCAGGAATGCATGATGTTGTATATACTTTTGATGGCGATATAACCGCATGTTTAGCATCTGTAAGTTTCACAGTTACTATAGAAATAATAGAAAAGACAACGCCAATTACCTCTTTTACTTACTCAGATGATGTGTATTGTGCAACAAGTACTAATGTGCTTCCTGAATTAGCAGCAGGTTTTACAACTGGAGGAACTTTTAGTGCAGAAACAGGCTTAACAATTAATTCTACAACAGGAGAAGTAAATGTTTCTTCAAGTGCTATAGGAAATTATACTATTAACTATGAAGTTGTAGAAGATTCAGCAACATGTACAGAAGCAAGTATAAGCACGTTTAATATTACCATTCTAGATGCTATAGAAGCTTCTATTGATGGTGCATGTAACAACGAAGAATATTGGTTAACTGTGTCTCCAATTAATAGTTCGTATAACCCAGATGAGGTAACCTACACCTGGATGGATGCCAACGGAAATGTGGTTGGTGAAAATTCAGAACTATTTAATGTAACTGCATATGCAGATCAAAACCCAAACCTAACAATACCAACTCAATTTACAGTAAATATTGGTTTTGGTAACTGTCAAACAACTGCTTCATTTACAACAGATCGTTTTGCTTGTAGAAATATACCTAGAGGAATTTCGCCAGATGGAAATGGTAAAAATGACAGCTTTGACTTAACAGGTTTCGGAGTTACAAATATGATCATATTTAATAGATACGGAAAAGAAGTATACAGTTTCAGCGGAAACTACTCTAACCAATGGAACGGGAAATCAAATAAAGGAAAAGAATTACCAGATGGTACTTATTTCTATAAAATTCAAAAAGAAGATGGAAGCTCTATAACTGGTTGGGTTTACATTAATAGAGCACACTAATTGTAAATAATTTAATATACAAATGAAAAAAATATATTTAACAATAGTCTTTGTACTTGTGGTTTTTATAAGTGCAAAAGCACAACAAGACCCTCAGTACACACAGTACATGTATAATATGAATGTTGTAAATCCAGCATATGCAGGATCTAAAGAAGGAGTAGCATTAGGGTTATTATATCGTTCACAATGGGTTGGTATAGAAGATGCTCCAAAAACAGCAACCTTTTCTGTGCATAGTCCTGTTGGAAAAAACGTAGGTTTAGGTTTGTCTGTTGTTTCAGATCAAATTGGTCCTGTTGAAGAAAATAATATATATGCAGATTTTTCATATACCCTTAATTTAAATCAATCTCATAAATTAGCATTTGGTTTAAAGGGAGGAGCAACTTTTCAAAAAATAGGATTGTTTAGCCAAGTAGGTAATGGTTATGTTCCAGATGCAAATGATGAAGCGTTTGGGCAAGATACCAACAATACACATTTAAATTTAGGAGCAGGAGTATTTTACTATACAGATCATTATTATGTGTCTTTAGCAGTGCCAAACATGTTAAAAAACACCTATCTTGATGTTACAAACAATGGCCAAGAATATCAATATGGTTCAGATGTTATGCATTACTTTCTTTCTGCTGGTTATGTTTTTAATCTATCAGAAAACACTAAATTTAAACCATCTTTCTTGTTAAAATCTGCATTTGATGCACCAACCTCTTTAGATGTTTCTGCTAATGTGTTATTTTTTGATAAATTAGAACTAGGTGCAACTTATCGTTTAGAAGATGCTATAGGAGCAATGGTGAATTTTGCAATAACTCCAGAATTACGAATAGGTTACGCTTATGATTATACCACCTCAGAATTAGATGTTGTCACTTCGGGTTCACATGAAATAATGCTGTTATTCGATTTAAATTTCCCTAAAAAAGTATCTATTTCACCTAGATTTTTCTAATAAAAAAAACAGTTAAAAATGAAAAATATTCTTAGTCTTTTTTGCTTCTGTTTACTTATAACAACAAGTTACAGTCAAAACAAATATTCAGTACAAGCAGACGAACTTTATAATACTTATCAATATGTAGACGCCATTGAAGCGTATCTTAAAATTGTAAAAGCTAAAAAAGCAGATAGCTATGTTTACAAACAATTAGCAGATAGCTATTATAATGTTTTTAATATCTCTGAAGCCGCTACATGGTATGCAAAAGCCATAGATAAAAAACAAGATGCAGAAACCTATTATCGTTATGCCCAAGTTTTAAAATCTCAAGGAAATTACGAAGAGGCAAACAAACAAATGAATGTGTTTTCTAAAATGTTACCAGAAGATTTAAGAGCAAAAGAGCATTTAATAAACCCTAATTATATACCAAAACTTGCAGATGAATCTAAATTTTTTGATGTAGAAAGCACAACAATTAATGATGAAGAGCAAAGTGATTTTGGAGCTATTTTATCTAATGACAATATTCTATACTTTGTTAGTACAAGAGATAATGGCAAAAAAGAAGATAATTGGACAAATAATCCATATTTAGATATCTATAAAACGAATAGAAATGAAGATGGTACATTTACAGACCCTGAAGCTGTTAATAGTTTAAATACACCTTATCACGATGGTCCAATTACCTTAAGTGAAGACGGAAAAACAATGATTTTTTCTAGAGATGGACATAGTGAAGGTGTTTATAAAAAAATAGATAAAAAACAAATTAAACTATCACAACAAGGCTTGTATAAAGCAACTTTAGTAGATGGGAAATGGAAAAATATTGAAGCTTTACCATTTAACAGCAAAGACTATTCTGTAAGCCATCCAAGCTTAAGCAAAGATGGAAAAACGTTATACTTTGCATCTAATATGCCTGGAGGTTTAGGGAATACAGATATTTGGAAAGTAACTATAAATAATGGTGTTTTTGGTACGCCAGAAAATTTAGGACCTCTAGTAAATACAGCAGACAAGGAAGGTTTTCCTTTTATTAGTGATAATAATATTCTTTATTTTTCTTCAAGAGGAAAGAAAGGGTTTGGAGGATTTGATATTTTTAAAGTAGATCTTAATAAAAAAGAAGAGGCTATAAACTTGGGAAAGGGGATTAATACTAAAAGTGATGATTTTTCTTTTAGTATTAATACCGAAAAAAAATCAGGATTCTTTTCATCTAATAGATCAGGAGTAGATAATATTTATTTAGCAATTCCTATCTGTCAATATCAAGTAATAACTTTGGTGCAAGATGCAAAAACAAAGCAACTTATAGCTCAAGCAAATGTTTCCATTTTAGATGCTAAAAATAATATAATTGCAACGCAAACAACTAAAGAAGGAAAAACAAGCTTTCAAGTAATCTGTGAATCTAATTATACTATTCATGTAGAAAAAGAAGGTTACCAAAACCTATCCATTCCTATAAATCGAGAAGATAAAGATGAAGTTGAGGTTAGTGCTTCATTAAAACCTATTGTTAAAGATGCCATAGAGGAAATGATTACAGACAAAGAAGTGAAGCTTAATAATATTTACTTTGAGTTTAATAAAAGTAACATAACATATCAAGGTGCTAGTGAATTAGATAAACTAGTAACTATTATGAAAGCATATCCAGAAATGGAAATCTTAGTTCGTTCACATACAGATACCAAAGGTAGCGCTTCTTATAATTTAAAGCTATCTGAAAGAAGAGCCCAAGCAACGATGCAATATGTAATTTCTAAAGGAATTAGTAAAAACAGGTTATCTGCAATAGGTTTAGGAAGTAGTGAGCCTAAAATAGATTGTAAGTCTAACTGTACAGATGCAGAAGATGCTCAAAATAGACGCTCAGAGTTTTTGATAGTAAAAAAATAGTTGATTGTTAGTGGTGAAAGTTAAGCATTATCTAATTTTTTGCAAGTTAATTTTTAGCTAATAATGAAGAAAAGATGGCAATGAAAAAGTTTTTAATTTTTGGGTTTTTAGTTCTCTTGGTTGCTCAAGTTCATGCACAGGAACCAAATGATTGTGTAAATGCTATAACTGTTTGTGGTAATGGAAATTTTTCATCTAATGCAAGTGGTATTGGAAACACACAAGAAGTTTCTGGTTGTGGTGGTTCTGAACATAATTCGTTATGGTTAGAAGTGAATATCGTTCAAGCAGGAACTCTAGGTTTTAATTTAATTCCTGATGATCCAGATATTTTGGTCGATTATGATTTTTGGGTATATGGTCCAGATAGGCTATGCTCAAATTTAGGAAGCCCTATTCGTTGCGCTACAACAAACCCTGATGCAGCGGGTCTTTCAAATAATCACACAGGAATAAATGGTAGTACAACTTTAACTCAAACTGGTCCTGGAGCTAGTGGAAATGGTTATGTGTATTGGCTATCTGTGCTTCCTGGGCAAACGTATTATTTAGTAATTGACAGACCTCATGGAGATGGTGGTTTTGAAATAGAATGGACAGGAACAGCTATGGCTGGCACAGGGGCTTTTCCTACACCTCCAGCAGCAAATTCTATTGATGATGTTATTGCTTGTAGTGGTACTCCAGATGTGTCTATCTTCAATTTAAATGGTTTAAGTAGTAGTATTAGTAATGATTTAGCAAATGAAACCGTTCAGTATTACGAAAATTTAGCTGATGCTACAGATGGTGTTAGTCCTTTACCAGGTATTTATGTAAACAGTTCTAATCCGCAACTAATTTATGCTAAAGTTTTATCAAGTGTTACAGATTGTTATAGCTTGGTTGAATTTAATTTAGTTGTTTCAGAAATACCAGATGCTACGGTTTCTGTTTCCGATACAGATATCTGTGAAGGTGAAAATGTGACATTTAATTTTTCAGGAACACCAAATGCAGTGGTAAATTACAACATAAATAGTGGTACTACACAACAAATTGTTTTAGATAATGCAGGAGTAGCAACTTTAACGCAAACACTTACCGTTAATACAACCATAACTCTAGAAAATGGCCAAGTTGTTGATGGGTCTGGAACTATAATTTGTTCGCAAATACTAGTAGATAGTACTACTGTAACGGTAAACCCTAATCTTACACCAACATTTACGCAAGTAGCTGCCATTTGTAGTGGAGATGCCTTAGCAGCATTGCCAACTACATCTAATAATAGTGTAACAGGAACCTGGAGTCCAGCTATAGATAATACAACCACTACTACCTATACCTTTACTCCTGATGCAGGACAATGTGCTACATCAGAAACCATGACTATTACGGTTAACCCAAACCTGACTCCGACATTTACTCAGGTACCAGCCATTTGTAGTGGAGATGCCTTAGCAGCATTGCCTACAACTTCAAATAATGGTATCACAGGAACTTGGAGTCCTGCTATAGATAATACAGCAACAACAACGTATACCTTTACGCCAGATGCAGGACAATGTGCGGTTACAGAAACCATGACTGTTACTGTAAGTTCTAATATTACACCAATATTTACACAAGTAGCTGCCATTTGTAGTGGTGAAACTTTAGCAGCCTTACCAATTACATCAAATAATGGTGTTACAGGAACTTGGAGTCCAGCTATAGATAATACTGCAACTACAATCTACACATTTACACCAGATGTAGGGCAATGTGCGGTTTCAGAAACTATGACCATTACGGTAAACCCAACGGTTACTCCTGTATTTACTCAAGTAGCACCAATCTGTAGTGGTGAAACCTTAACAGCCTTACCAACTACATCAAATAATGGTGTTACAGGAACTTGGAGTCCAGCTATAGATAATACAACCACTACTACTTATACTTTTACACCAGACGCAGGACAGTGTGGTGTTACAGAAACCATGACTATTACAGTAAACCCAAGTGTATTACCAACGTTTACGCAAGTAGCACCGATCTGTAGTGGTGAAACCTTAACAGCCTTACCAACTACATCAAATAATGGTATCACAGGAACTTGGAGTCCTGCATTAGATAATACAGCAACCACAACGTATACGTTTACGTCAGATGCAGGGCAATGTGCAGCAAATACAAGTATGACCATTACTGTAAACCCAACGGTTACCCCTGTATTTACTCAGGTAGCACCAATCTGTAGTGGTGAAACTTTAGCAGTCTTACCAACTACATCAAATAATGGTGTTACAGGAACTTGGAGTCCTGCTATAGACAACACTGCAACAACAACGTATACCTTTACTCCAGATGTAGGACAATGTGCGGTTTCAGAAACTATGACCATTACCGTAAACCCAACGGTTACTCCTGTATTTACTCAAGTAGCACCAATCTGTAGTGGTGAAACTTTAGCAGCCTTACCAACTACATCAAATAATGGTGTTACAGGAACTTGGAGTCCTGCTATAGATAATACAACCACTACAACTTATACTTTTACACCAGACGTAGGACAGTGTGGTGTTACAGAAACCATGACCATTACAGTAAACCCAAGTGTGTTACCAACGTTTACTCAAGTAGCTGCAATATGTGAAGGAGATACCTTAGCAGCATTACCTACGACGTCAAACAATGGTATCACAGGAACTTGGAGTCCTGCATTAGATAATACAGCAACAACAACGTATACATTTATGCCAGATCCTGGACAATGTGCAGCTACTGCTAGCATGACGATAAGTGTAAATCAAAATATTACACCAACCTTTACACAGGTAGCGGCAATTTGTAATGGTGATACTTTAGCAGCATTACCAACCACATCAAACAATAATATTACAGGAAGTTGGAGTCCTGCTTTAGATAATACAAACACCACGACATATACCTTTACTCCAGATGTAGGGCAATGTGCGGTTTCTGAAACCATGACAATTACTGTAAATCCAACGGTTACTCCTGTATTTACACAAGTAGGAGAAATTTGTAGTGGTGAATCCCTCGCGCCATTACCAACTACTTCTAATAATGGTGTAACAGGAAGTTGGAGTCCTGCATTAGATAATACCACCACAACAACCTATACCTTTACGCCAGATGCTGGACAGTGTAGTGTTACAGAAACCATGACAATTACTGTAAACCCTATTTTAATACCTGTTATTTCTTCTGTAGACGGGAATACGCTTTGTGTGGATTTTCTAACGAATGAGGTTCAAAATGCAATTACGCTACAAAGTGATTTACAAAATACCAATTATACTTATACTTGGTATTTAAATGGCGTTGTAATTCCTGGAGCCAACCAAAGCACGTATACAATTAATACGAATGCTCCTGGGCTTTACACGCTTTCTATAGAAGAAATTTTACCAACAGCTAATTGCACTTCAGATATAAGTGAAGCTTTTGAAGTGATACAATCAGGACAAGCGGTTTTAGTAAGTGTAACGCAATCAGAATCCTTTGCACCTAACCCTTCTATAAACGTAACTGTAGATGGGTATGGAGAATATTGGTATCAATTAGATGATGGTCCTATTCTAGATAATGGAGGTGTTTTTACTAATGTTAGTACTGGTGAGCATACTATTTATGTGTATGATAGAAAGACAGGAACACCATCTTGTGGTTTTATTACTATTGAAGATATTCTTGTAATTGATTACCCAAAAATGTTTACCCCTAATAATGATGGGTATAATGATACTTGGAATGTTTTTGCTGTTAGTGGTTTACCAAATACTAAAGTTACTATTTTTGATAGATATGGTAAGGTTTTAACACAGTTACAGTCAAACTCTCCTGGTTGGGATGGAACTTTTAAAGGGGAGCCATTGCCAACAAGTGATTACTGGTTTGTATTAAACTATGAAGAAGATGGAGATATAAAAGAATTTAGATCACACTTTACTTTAAAAAGATAAAGGTTAAAATAAAAAACCCTGTACAAAACTGTACAGGGTTTTTTATGTGAAAAAAAAATTTATTATTAGTGGAGTAGCTTCACAACATCTTTTGCAAAATAACTAGCAATGATGTCTGCTCCAGCACGTTTAATAGCTGTAATTTGTTCTAGCATCACAGCATCATGGTCTAACCATCCTTTTTCTGCAGCTGCTTTAAGCATTGCATATTCACCAGAAACTTGATATACTGCAACAGGAACATCTACTTCGTTTTTAATTTCGCGTACAATATCTAAATAACATAAACCAGGTTTTACCATTACAATATCTGCGCCTTCATCAATATCCATTTCGGTTTCACGTATGGCTTCAAAACGATTTGCATAATCCATTTGATACGTTTTTTTGTCTTTAGGAATGTCTTGAGAGTCTACAGGAGCAGAGTCTAAAGCATCACGAAAAGGACCATAAAAAGCAGAGGCATATTTAGCAGAATAACTCATAATTCCTGCATCTGTATAGCCTTCGTCTTCAAAAGCTTCGCGTATAGATAAAATACGACCATCCATCATATCACTGGGTGCAACAAAATCTGCTCCAGCTTCTATATGAGAAACACTCATTTCTGTTAAAACATCTACACTATCATCATTAACTACTTTTCCATTTTCAATAATACCATCATGCCCATAAATAGAATATGGATCTAATGCTACATCTGTCATTACCAGCATCTCCGGACAAGCATTTTTAACGGCTTTTATAGCACGTTGCATTAATCCGTTTGGGTTTATTGCTTCGGTTCCTTTATTGTCTTTTAAATGGTCTGGAACTTTTACAAAAAGTAATACCGATTTTAAGCCTAGTTTCCAAAGTTCTTTAACTTCGGTTTGTAATAAATCTAAACTGTAACGGTAGTAATTTGGCATAGAAGCTATTTCTTCTTTAACACCTTTTCCTTCCACTACAAATAATGGTACTAAGAAGTCGTTTGGTGAAATAATAGTTTCTCTAACTAAGCTTCTAATAGCTTGGTTTGTTCTTAATCTTCTATTTCTTTTAATAGGATACATAATATATTAATTTTTGGCATAACCTAAGTAATACCATTTGTTGTTTTGTTTGATAAAAGCAGATTTTTCATGAATGACATCTACCTTTCCGTTTTCATAAAAATAGGCGCTAAAGGTAACTGTGCCTTCTTTGTCATTATCTAAGCCTTTAGTGGTTTCTTGCACTTCTAGTTTAATCCACTCTACAGATTTTGCCCATTTTACAATTTCTTTTTTTTCAGATAAGGGTCTTGTAGAGGCGTGATGCGTTGCCATTAAATAGTCGCCATTTGCTAAAACAAAAGCACTATATCTAGAGCGCATTAATTGTTCTGCTGTTTTTGTTTTTCCATTATTTAAATGGTAGACTTCACAGCATGTTTTGTAACTCTTATTATTTCCACAGTAACAATTCATATTACACCCAGTCTTTAGGATTTTGTAATACGTTAATTAATCGTTCTTCTTCACTTCCTGCTTCTGGATGATGATTGTAAACCCATTGTACATGTGGCGGAAGACTCATTAAAATACTTTCAATTCTTCCGTTTGTTTTTAGACCAAAAAGAGTTCCTTTATCGTGTACTAAATTAAATTCTACATAACGACCACGGCGTATTTCTTGCCAATCGCGTTGCTCTTTGGTGTATTTTAAATCTTTTCTTTTTTCTACAATAGGAACATAAGCTTCTAAGAAACTATCGCCAACTTGAGTAACAAAATTGTACCATTTTTGCATGCTCATTTCTTCGGAAGCTTTGCAATAATCGAAGAATAAACCACCAATACCACGACCTTCATTTCTGTGTGTATTGTAAAAATATTCGTCGCAACGCGCTTTGTATTTTGGGTAAAATTCAGGGTTGTGTTTGTCGCAAGCTGTTTTACAGGTAGTATGAAAGTGTTTGGCATCTTCATCAAACAAATAATAAGGTGTAAGGTCTTGACCACCACCAAACCATTGGTCTACAATATTTCCTTCTTTATCATACATTTCAAAATAACGCCAATTGGCATGTACTGTGGGTACCATTGGGTTTTTAGGGTGTAGTACTAAACTTAAACCACAAGCAAAAAAATCGGCATCTTCTACACCAAAATATTTTTGCATAGAGTCTGGTAATTTTCCGTGCACACCAGAAATATTAACGCCTCCTTTTTCAAAAACATTTCCGTTTTCAATGACACGTGTTCTTCCGCCACCACCTTCAGGGCGTTTCCAAATGTCTTCTTGAAATATTGCTTTGCCATCTATTGCTTCTAATCCTGAAGTAATACTGTTTTGTAAATCTTGTATGTATTGGTAGAATTTATTTTTCATTATATAATTCGTATAGCTCCATATCTAAAGGGTTTTCGCCTACTGGAGTAAATTCGTTTTTCAAGGTTTTTATCCATTTAAAACTATTGTTTTCTGCTACTTTTACACTAGGAATATTGTTTTTATGTACAATAATTTGAAGTGTTTTTAAATTTAAAGTCTCAAAAGCATATATGGATAAGTACTTGACTGCTTTTGAGGTTAAGCCTTTGCCTTCAAAATTGTAATCCATACAGTAGGCAAATTCCCCTTGTTGTTTTTTGTAATCTATTTCTTTAATATAAATTATTCCTGCCAATACTCTGGTTTTGGTTTGTTTTAATGTGAACAGGAATTCTTCTTTATTTTCAAACTGTTTTACTTTTTTATCGACAAACAATTGCGATAAAGTTGGTGTAAGGTTTTGTTTTAATGTTTTGGGAAAATAGCGTTGTAAACGGTCTTGATTTGCAACTATAAAATCACAGATTTTCCATGCATCTCCATTAAGGATTGGGTTAATTTCAAAATCATCAAACTGCATTTTCATTAGATTGCATTTTTGCTTACAGATTCTTCTTTTAATAGGTTTACTGTGCTTATGGAAGCTGCAGTAACACTAAGTGGTAAAACTAAAATTACACCTAATACAGGAATTAATAAAAAGAGTATAAAAACAATACCATTACCAATGGCAACACCTCTGTTTTTTTTAATAAACTGTATGCTTTCTCTATATTTAAAGTGTCGTTCTAAGGTATAATCCATATTACCAAAACCAGCATAATAAGCTTGTAATAAGAATAATAAAACGGTAGAAAATATATTAACAATGGGAATAAATTTAAGTACTAATAAAGGGATGGTAAATAAAAGTTCTTTTCCTAAATTTCTAATGTTTATACGTATTCCGCGCCATAATTGTTCTTGAAAGGAAGTATCTCTGTGCGAATGGCTTTCTATTCCTGTGAGATGTGCTTCAATTTTTTCGGAAACAGGGCTCATAAATGGCGCAGAAAGTGCCATGATAATGTGTTTGTATAGTATTAAACCAATTGCTAAAACTGCAATTGCGCCAATAACTGTTGAAATGGTGGAGAAGGTTTCTTTTCCCCATTCCCAAAACCATATTTTTGCTATAAACGCACCAATATTATCAGAAAAACCATAGGCGGTAACACCAATAATTATAGCTGTTATTACACTTATGATGATTGGTATAAAAAAGAATTTCCAGAGTTTTAATTGGGAAATTAATGCGAAACTATTTGCGTATGCTTTTAAGCCTTTTAGTATGTTTTTAACCATAGTCTTTGTTTTAAAACCAAGCCTTGCGTTAGCGATTGAGCTATTTGTTTGAGCTCCTCGCAGAGAGCGAGTAGTGAAAGCGCGACCTATTTTTTATACTTATTTGTTGCAATTTATAAGAAATTGTTACTTCAAAAAAATAGGTAACGCCCAAATTTTTATCTCTATTCCGTTGTAACGGAAAGCAAATTCACATGTTTAATTCTTTTGCCGAAGCAGTATCTTTCTTTTGGAAAGATTAAGAAGGGCTTTTGTACTCTTTTACCGCATCTATAAATGCCTTAGCGTTTTCTAACGGAATGTTAGGTAAAATACCATGACCAAGATTTACAATGTATTTGTCTTTACCAAAATCGTTAATCATTTGGGTAACCATTTTTTTAATTTCTGCAGGAGGTGAAAATAATCGTGTAGGATCAAAATTACCTTGCAACGTAATGTTTCCACCAGTTAAATAACGTGCGTTTTTAGCAGAGCAAGTCCAGTCTACACCTAAAGCTGCAGCGCCAGATTTTGCCATAGTGTCTAAGGCAAACCAGCAACCTTTACCAAAAGCAATTACAGGAGCGTCTTCTTTTAAAGCATCGATTATTTGTTGTATATATTGCCAAGAAAATTCTTGATAATCAGTAGGAGAAAGCATGCCTCCCCAAGAATCGAATACCTGAACAGCATTACAACCTGCTTTTACTTTTTGTTTTAAGTAAGCAATGGTGGTATCTGTAATTTTTTGCAATAAACCATGTGCAGCAACTGGGTTTGTAAAACAAAACTCTTTGGCTTTATCAAAGTTTTTGGAGCCTTGACCTTGTACGCAATAGCAAAGTATGGTCCATGGAGAACCTGCAAAACCAATTAACGGAATTTCGTCATTTAGTTTTTCTTTGGTTGCTTTTATGGCTTGGTACACATAATCTAAAGCTTCTGTTACATCTGGTACAATAACATTGTCTACGTCTTTTTGAGAGCGAATAGGATTTGGTAAATATGGACCAAAATTAGGTTTCATTTGTACCTCAATATTCATTGCTTGCGGAATGACTAAGATGTCTGAAAACAGAATAGCTGCATCCATTCCGAAACGACGAATAGGTTGTACTGTAATTTCACTTGCTAATTCTGGTGTTTGGCAACGTGTAAAGAAATCGTATTTTGCTTTTATCTCCATAAATTCTGGAAGATAGCGTCCTGCTTGACGCATCATCCAAACTGGTGGACGTTCTACGGTTTCTCCTTTTAATGCTCTTAAAAATAAATCGTTTTTAATCATATTTTTGTCATTCCTACTAAGGCTGGAATTTTTTTATTGAAACTTTATTTTATTAATACAGATTCCTGTCTACGCAGGAATAACAAGTATATTAAACATAATGCTCATTGACCAATTGTATCACACTTTCTACGGTTGGTACTTTGGCGATACGTATGTCTTTAAAGTGTTTTTTTGCTTCTTGAGCAGTGGTTTCCCCAATGCAAAAAGCAATCATATTATCTTTTGCTGTATTCTCTTGTTTAAAACTTTGTACTGTAGACGGACTGTAAAATAAAACAGCTTCAACAGTATCTTTAATTTTTACTGCGTCATATTTTGTTTGGTAGGCTTCAACCTCATGAACAGTAATATTGTTTTCTGTTAGTATTGTTGGTAAAGCATCTAGTCTTAAATCGCTACAAAAATAAGTAACTTCTGTACCTTCAATATAATCTACTAGGTAGTCAGCAAGTTTTTTAGCGTTAGGCTCTACGTGTTTTACTTTACCAATACGTTTTTCTACCAAACGTTTTGTTCTACGACCTACGCAGTATATGTTTTGAAATTGTAATTCTACAGCAGAAAAATTTTGAAGTAATGCTTCTACTGCATTTTTACTGGTAATTATTACATTTTGTATAGGGTTTCTAACCAATTGTGGTTTTAACCTGTTGGTGCTTATTTTTATAAAGTCTGAGCTTTCTACACCTAAGTTTTCATTTACTAATAAACGTTGGTCTTCGGTAAGTGATTTTGTAGAGTATACTTTTGTTGGCTTGCTAACTTCATTAAGAGCATCCATTAATCTTTTACCACCTTTTTCTATTACGTAATTGGCACACCATTCTGCTAAATCATGATGTTCACCTAATTTTTTGCTACGTTGTACGGTTATTTTTTTGCTTCCGTTAGGACTTAATAAAACGCCATCAAAATGTATTTCTTCGTCTTTTATATAGCATAAAGCGCCAATAGGAGCCGTGCAGCCACCTTCTAAACGATTTAAAAACTCACGTTCAATTTGTGTACAGGTTTGTGTTTCTTCGTCGTTAATTTCGGTTAAAATAGCTCTTGTTTCTTCGTCTTCTTCTAGTGCAACAGCTACTATAGCACCTTGTGCTGCAGCAGGAATCATCCAATCTAAATTTAAAGCAGTTTCAGGACGTAAACCTAAGCGTCCAATTCCTGCTGCTGCAAAAATAGCAGCATCAAAATGTTCTGTTTCTTTTAGCTTTTGTAAACGCGTGTTTACGTTACCACGTATATCTTCTACAGTATGTGTTGGGTAACGGTTTAGCCATTGCGCTTTTCTGCGTAAGCTACTAGTAGCAATTACGGCATTTTTTGCGCCTAAAAATTCTTCGGTAGTTTTAAATACTAAAGTATCACGTACGTTACCACGTTTTAATACTGCTGCTTGTACAATACCTTTAGGTAAAACGGTTGGTACATCTTTTAAAGAATGTACAGCAATATCTATATCACCATTTAACATGGCAATGTCTAACGTTTTAGTAAAAATACCAGTTATTCCTAGCTCGTATAATGGTTTGTTTAGTTGTAAATCTCCAGTAGATTTTACAGGAACTAATTGTACGTTATGGCCAAGATGTTCTAATTGACTTTTTACTATGTTGGCTTGGTATAAGGCAAGTTCGCTATCGCGAGTACCAATTCTTATTGTTTTAGGCATTTTTTGTCGCTGTTTCTAGTTGAAACACTTTTTTTATAAGTTCTAGACTTTCGTCTGTAGAGATAGCATCATCTTTTAAGTGATGTGCAAAATGGTTTGTTATTTTTTGAATAATTTTATTACCAATAATTTCGGCTTGTTCTTCATTAAAGTTAGCCATTTTTTTACGTTGCGTATCTAATTCGGCATTTTTAAAGTCTTGTAATTTATGCTTTAACGCTTTAATTGTTGGTGCAAACTTTCTGGTTTCTAGCCAAGCGTTAAACTCGGTTTTTACCTCTTCAATTATTGTTTCGGCAAGCGGAATGTGCTCTTTGCGTTTCTCTAAAGTATTGTCTGTTATTTTAGATAAATGATCTAAATGTACTAAGGTTACATTTTCTAATTCAGCTACGTTATCATTTACGTTTTTAGGTATAGATAAATCTAAAATTAAAAGCGGTTTGTTGTTTTGAATTATGTGTTTGTCAACTGTTGGCATTTGTGCTCCTGTTGCCACAATTAATATGTCTGAAGTATGAATTTCTTCTTGTAAGTTACTGTAATCTTTAACTACTAGATTAAACTTTCCAGCAATAGCTTCGGCTTTATCTTTGGTTCTGTTAATTAAAGTTATTTGCTTGTTTTGAGAGTGTTTTACTAGGTTTTCGCAGGTGTTTCTTCCTATTTTTCCTGTTCCAAAAAGCAAAATATTTTTTTCAGAAACGTTTTCTACTTCATTTAAAATATACTGTACAGAGGCAAAAGATACAGATGTAGCTCCTGTAGAGATCTCTGTTTCTGTTTTAATGCGTTTGCTGGCTTGTATTACAGCATTAACTAAGCGTTCTAAAAAATGATTTAATAAACCTTCTTTTTTAGATTGTGAGGCTGCGTGTTTTAACTGTCCGATAATTTCAAAATCGCCTAAAATTTGGCTATCTAAACCAGAGCCAACTCTAAACATGTGTGAAATAGCATCTTTGTTTTTAAAAACAAAGGCAACTTTTTGAAACTCTTCAACTGTGCCAACAGTATTGTCACAAAGTAATTTTATAAGTTGAAAAGGGTGTTGTGCAAAACCGTAAATTTCGGTTCTGTTACATGTAGAAGTAACAACAAGGCTTTCTATGCCTTCTTGCTTAGCTTGTTCTAGTAAGTTTATTTTAGAATCGGTGTCTAAACTAAAGTGCCCACGAATTTTGGCATCTGCTTTTTTATAGCTTAAACCTATTGCGTAAAATGAATTGCCTTTAGAAATATTGTATTGCTCCATTACCTGATTTGGATATTACCAGACAAAAGTAAAGCGCTTATATCTATAAAAGTAACGCTAAAAGAACTTTTAGTGTCGTTTGTGGTTTTTTAGCGTTATTTTTTAATATTATATGAAAAATGTCATACTTTTGTAGGGATAACAACGTATTTTCGTGTTGCTGTTTAGAACTATTCTAAATAATATTTTAAAAATGAAAGAGATTACTACTTTAAAAAATGTCGCTAGAGGTACTTTTACAGAAACGCAAGTTGATGATGGTTTTTTTGTGTTAACCTATCAAAATGAAAACCAGTTAGTTGAAACCTTAGAGCGTGAAATTGATAGTAGTTTTATTCAGTTTCATTTTTGTATTAAAGGGTCTGCAGCTTTTTTATTTAATAAAGGAAGTTATACTTTAAATATTCAAGATGAAACTTCTTTACTGTTGTATAATCCGCAACGTGATTTGCCAATTCACTTACAAGTAGAAGCCAAGACTTGGTTGGTTTCTGTTTTAATTTCTATTAAAAAATTTCATGGTTTGTTTAGTCAAGAAGCAGATTATATTACATTTTTAAGTAGTGATAATAAAGACAAGAAGTATTATAAAGACGGAAAAATTTCTCCTTCAATGTCTATTGTTTTAAACCAATTAATACATTATAATTTAAATCAATCTATTAAAAATCTTTATTTTAAAGGGAAGGCGTATGAGCTTTTAAGCTTGTATTTTAATAGAAATGAAGATGCAGATGTAGAGCAATGTCCTTTTTTGGTAGACGAAACTAATGTTATTAAAATAAGAAAAGCGAAAGATATTATAATATCTAGAATGGCAGAGCCACCAAGTCTGCAAGAATTAGCAGATGAAATTGGTTTAAGCTTAAAGAAACTTAAAGAAGGGTTTAAGCAAATTTATGGCGATTCTGTATTTAGTTTTTTGTTAGATTATAAAATGGAAGTAGCCAGAAAGTTATTAGAATCTGGAGACCATAATGTAAATGAAGTAGGGCTAAAAGTTGGTTATAGTACCTCCAGTCATTTTATTGCTGCTTTTAAAAAGAAGTATGGTACCACTCCTAAAAAATATATACAATCTATAAATTAAAATGTTTCCACTTTTGTGGTACGTAATAAGCATATGAGTAAAGGAATATTATTAGTAAATCTAGGGTCGCCAGATAGTCCAGAACCTAAAGATGTTAAAAGATATTTAGGTGAATTTTTAATGGATGAAAGAGTCATAGATTTACCTGTTTTAGCTAGAACAGCATTGGTAAAAGGTATTATTTTAAATACCAGGCCAAAAGCATCTGCAGCAGCCTATAAAAAAATATGGTGGGAAGAAGGTTCTCCGCTAATAGTGCTTTCAGAAAGACTTCAAAAGAAAGTGCAAAAACAAACAGCAATGCCAGTGGCTTTGGCAATGCGTTATGGAAGCATGACCATTAAAAAAGGATTTCAAGAATTGGTAGATAAGGGAGTAGATGAAGTTTTACTTTTTCCGTTATATCCTCAATTTGCTATGGCAACCACAGAAACTATTACTGTTAAGGCAGAAAAACTACGTCAAAAGTTTTTTCCTAATTTAAAAATAGAATCTGTTCCTGCGTTTTATAATAAACCAGATTATATTGAAGTCTTATCTAATAGTATTGCAAGACACTTACAGGGTAAAAACTATGAGCATGTATTGTTTTCTTATCATGGTGTACCAGAAAGACATATTAGAAAAAGTGATGTTACAAAATCGCATTGTAAAATAGATGGAAGTTGTTGTGCAACACCTAGTAAAGCGCATGAGTTTTGCTACAGACATCAATGTTTAGAAGTAACGCGTTTGGTTGCTGAAAAGTTACAGTTTAAAGAAGGAGCCTTTTCTACATCCTTTCAATCTAGATTAGGATTTGATCCTTGGTTACAACCCTATACAGATAGAACTATTGAGCGTTTAGGTAAAGAAGGTGTAAAAAGTATGGCAATTATAACACCTGCCTTTGTTAGTGATTGTTTAGAAACTTTAGAGGAAATAGCCATGGAAGGACAAGAGATTTTTCATGAAATGGGAGGAAAAGAATTTACAACAGTTCCTTGTTTAAATGATGATGACGAATGGGTTGCATTACTTGCAAAATGGGTTAATAACTGGGCTCTATCTAAAACGAAAGCCTAAAAATGGCTAAAGTATCTTCAGAAGATTTGGGTTCTAAACCCATTAGTAAATTGCTTATTAAGCAAGCTGTTCCTGCATCTATTGGTGTATTGGTAATGTCTCTAAATGTATTAGTAGATACTATTTTTGTTGGTAATTGGATTGGAGCTGAAGCTATTGCTGCTATAAATATAGTATTACCTGTTTCTTTTTTTATTGCAGCCTTAGGAATGAGTATTGGTGTAGGAGGTGCTTCTATTATTTCACGAGCACTTGGTGCATTAAACTACGAAAAAGCATTAAAAACTTTTGGAAACCAAATAACACTAGTTTTGTTATTAACAGTTTCTATTGTTGCTCTTGGCTTGTATTATGTAGATGATATTATTTTTTTGTTTGGCGGTAAAGGAGTTATTTTTGATCCTGCAAAAATTTATTATAAAATAGTGCTTTACGGAGTTCCTTTATTGGCGTTATCTATGCTTGGAAATAATGTAATACGCGCAGAAGGAAAACCAAAATTTGCCATGTACGCCATGATGATTCCGTCTGTAGGAAACCTGGTTTTAGATTATATTTTTATTTATATTCTAGATTATGGAATGGCAGGAGCAGCTTGGGCAACTACTATTTCTTATAGTTTATCTTTTTTGTTTGTGCTTTGGTTTTTTCTTTCTAAATATTCTGAACTAAAAATAAGTATACCTCATTTTGGCTTAGATTTTTCTATAGTAAAAGAAATAGGAACTTTGGGTTTTGTTACTCTTGCAAGACAGGCAGTAGTGAGTGTGACCTATTTATTTATGAATAATATTTTATTTGATCTAGGAGGCGCAACCTCTGTTACAGCCTATGCCATTGTTGGTAGAATGCTAATGTTTGCTTTGTTTCCTGTATTAGGAGTTACCCAAGGATTTTTACCTATTGCAGGTTTTAATTATGGCGCTAAAAATTATGAAAGAGTACGAGAGAGTATTAATATTGCCATAAAATATGCAGCTATTTTAGCAACTATCATATTTGTTTTACTCATGCTTTTTCCTGTAGCTATTACTAAAGCTTTTACTACAGATATTGCTGTTTTAAATCAAGCACCAAATGATATGCGTTGGGTATTTGCCGCTACACCTATAATTGCATTACAGCTTATTGGTGCAGCTTATTTTCAAGCCATTGGTAAAGCTACTCCTGCATTATTGCTTACTTTATCTAGGCAAGGGTTTTTCTTTATTCCGTTAATCTTAATTTTACCTAAATTTTATGGCGAGTTAGGTGTGTGGATGTCATTTCCTATTTCTGATGTGCTTTCAACAGTGGTAACAGGGTATTTTTTAAATCGAGAAATTAGAAGCACTTTAATTAAAAAAACAATATAAACTAGTTGCATTATGGAATACTATCAATACATAAAAGCATTACATCTTATTTTTGTAATTACATGGTTTGCAGGTTTGTTTTATATTCCTAGATTGTTTGTGTATCAAATAGAAGCTTTTCATAAACCTTCTCCTGAAAAAGAAATTTTAGGCAAACAGTTAAAGCTTATGGCAAAACGTTTATGGAGTATTATTACCTGGCCTTCTGCTATTTTAGCAACTTTTTTTGCAGTTTGGTTGCTTATTTTACAACCTGTTTGGTTACAACAACCATGGATGCATGTAAAACTAACCTTTGTAGTTTTGTTAATCTTATATCATTTAAAAACCCATCAGTTTTATAAGCAATTACAAAGAGATGAGGTTAAAAAGACCTCTAATTTTATGCGTTTATGGAATGAAGGCGCAACCTTTATATTGTTTGCAGTAGTATTTCTTGTAATACTTAAAAGCGCTTTTAATTGGATTTTTGGTGTTATAGGAATTTTTGTTCTTGGCGTACTTTTAATGCTTGGTTTTAAGTTTTATAAAAAAATACGTAATAAAAATCCGGAGGCATAGAAGTGGTTATAGAAGATGTGTTGGCTCTTTTGTATATAAATGGAACCATCAAGATTCTTTTAATGTTTGGTGTGATTATTGTTATATTTAGAGAATTACAAATACTAATTTAAGATACCTGTTTATATAGGCATTTCTATGAAGCTAAAAAAACTCTCCTTACGTTTTCGCATATTTATAGCCATGATTTTTCTGGTGCTTGTTGCTTCTATTCTTATTACAGGAGTTGCTGTATACCAATACAAAGAAGAAACCCAAGATTATCATGAGCAAAGACTAGAACGTAAAGAGTCTGCTATACAAAGGCATATAAATTTTGTAATTCAAGAAACTTCATTTGAGGTAAAAACCGATAAGCTACCTTTTATTTTTAAAGAAGAAATTTATAAAATAGCAACCATACATGATTTGCCAATAAACCTTTATGATTTAGGAGGTCAGCTTTTAAAATCATCTATAGCAACATTAACACAAGATTCTATTCAAACCTGTTTAAATGCTGAGGTTTTAAATGCTTTATCTAATACAGTAGAACATAGGTTGGTAGAAAAACGTCAGGTAAATGGAGAAACCTACCAATCGTCATTTACCTATATAAAAGACCAAAAATCAAAACCTATCGCTATTTTAAATCTACCATTACTAGAAAATGATGATTTTTTAGCTAAAGAATTAGATGAGTTTTTAGAGCGTATTGCTTTTGCGTATTTGTTTATGTTGCTTATGGCAATAGTTTTGGCTTATGTTTTGTCTAAATATATTACTAAGTCGCTTAATACTATAAGTGATAAAATAAATGCTACCAGACTAGAAAAACGCAATCAAAAAATTGAATTAGATTCTGCAACTGTTGAAATAGCTGCTCTTGTTAAATCTTATAATAGTATGATTGATGAGTTAGAAGAAAGTGCTGTGCAATTAGCAACTAGTGAGCGTGAACAAGCATGGCGAGAAATGGCAAAACAGGTAGCACATGAAATTAAAAATCCGTTAACTCCAATGCGTTTAAGTGTTCAAAGTTTTCAACGTAAGTTTGATCCTTCAGACCCAAACATACATCAAAAAGTAGATGAATATAGTAAAACATTAATTCAGCAAATAGACACTATGAGCTCTATTGCGTCTGCGTTTTCAAACTTTGCTAAAATGCCAGCGCAGAAAAATGAAATGTTGAATGTAGTTGAAATTGTAAATCTTTCATTAGATATTTTTAATGAAGATTATATTGCGTTTTCTTCTAATAAAGAACAAATTATTGCCAAGTTTGATAGAACCCAACTTATTCGTGTGGTTACTAATTTAATAAAAAATGCTATTCAGTCTATTTCTAATGACACCACACCAAGAATTACGGTAAACGTTTTAGAGGAAAAAGATACTGTTAAAATTACAGTGGCTGATAATGGAGTAGGAATTAAAGCAGAAAACAAATTAAAAATATTTGAACCAAAGTTTACCACCAAAACCAGCGGAATGGGATTAGGACTTGCGATGGTGAAAAATATTATGGAAACTTATAACGGAAGTATTACCTTTACATCTCAAATAGGTGAAGGCACAACTTTTACAGTTACTTTTCCTAAAGAATAGACTAAATTAATACAAACTAAAATGGCATACAACAACATATTATCTAAAACAGAAGAAGGGATAACAACCATTACTATTAATAGACCTAGTAAATTAAATGCATTAAATAAAGAAACTATTCAAGAACTACACGAAGGCTTTAAGGCTGCAGATGCAGATGCAAATACAAAGGTTATTATTGTAACAGGAAGTGGTGAAAAAGCTTTTGTTGCAGGAGCAGATATTAGTGAATTTGCAAACTTTAGTGTAGAAAATGGAGGTAAACTTGCAGCTAAAGGACAAGAATTATTGTTTGATTTTATTGAAAACTTACAAACTCCAGTTATTGCAGCTGTTAATGGTTTTGCACTTGGTGGAGGATTAGAGTTAGCTATGGCTTGCCATTTTAGAGTAGCAAGTGATACTGCTAAAATGGGATTACCAGAAGTGTCATTAGGTGTAATACCTGGTTATGGTGGTACGCAGCGTTTACCGCAATTAGTAGGTAAAGGACGCGCTATGGAAATGGTAATGACTGCAGGTATGATTGATGCAGAAACAGCAAAAAATTACGGATTAGTAAACCATGTAACTACACAAGAAGAATTACTGCCTCTAGCTAAAAAAATAGCGAGTAAGATAATGCGTAATTCTACCGTTGCTATTGGTAAAGCTATAAAAGCTATTAATGCCAATTATAAGGATGGTGAAAATGGTTTTAAAGAAGAAATAAAACAATTTGGAGCGTGCTTTGGTACAGCAGATTTTAAAGAAGGAACAACAGCCTTTTTAGAAAAACGCAAAGCAGATTTTCCTGGTAAATAGTACATGTTTATATCTTAAACAAGAATGTATTTATACTAAAAAAGCGAGCATCATGCTCGCTTTTTTTAAGAGGGAATAATTATATAAATCTAACTAAAACTGTATATAATCAACAAACGTTCTTCCTTCTGTTTTTGTTTCAATTCTGTATTTTCCTTTTTTCTCAATATCTAAATTTAATAATCTACTAATATTGTTAGTTCCTTCAAGAGTTTCAGAGTAAATTAACTCAAAATCATTAATGTCTAAATTTTCGTAATAAACATTAATTTCTAATGGTTCTAAGTTTAAGGATAGTTTATTAATATAAACTTTATTCTCTTTATTTCTAATTGAAGGTTTAAAAATAGTAGTTTCTTTATCACTTTTAAATGCAACTACATTGTTAGAAACATTAAAAGGAATTATTTTAATTTGAAAATCTTTATTCAATTCAAAAAAGTAATCACCTTTTGGTAATTCTGTTAAATCAAAACCTTTGTTGTAACTACCAGAATTTTTAATGGTTTCTTTATAAAGAATAATTCCGTAGGCATTTTTAATTAAAAGCTCATCTCCTTGTTTAACATCATTTAGTGTTAAAACCGTCTTTCTTACATCATTTAAATCGTTTAAAGATGTGTTCGCGTTTGCTAGTAAAGCAGTAAACAGTACTACTATTACTAAAGTGTTTTTCATTAATTTTTTCATAATCTTAGTGTTTTAATGATTATGTGGACAAAGGTATAGGGATAGAAGAGTTTATTTAGCAACTATATTTACAACTATATGTGTTATTTTAACCTAATTAAAGGTTACGAAAACGTAATATGATAAAATAGCATATATTAGTGGTAAATTAACACATACTAAAATTTTTATTATTTGTAATTTTGCTAAAAGATTTAATACTTAGAATATATTTTGCAATTAAAACCAACATTTAAAAAAATAACACCAGATTTTGGAAGCTCAATAACCGCTATTCAAAAAACTAAAAAGCGTAAAAGAAGTGAGGCTTTCTGGCATTTTCACCCTGAGTTAGAGTTGGTATATGTTAATAAAGGTAAAGGAAGAAGACATATTGGTAACCATCTTTCTTACTTTAATAATAGTCAATTAATACTAATAGGTTCTAATTTACCTCATAATGGGTTTACAGATCGTTTAACCTCTAAAGGAAAAGAAACTATGGTGCAGTTTCATCCTGAGTTTTTAGGAGACTTGTTTAATAAGCTGCCAGAAATGAAAAACATTGTGCAGTTAATAGAGCGTGCTAAAAAGGGTATTTTGTTTAAACGCGAAATAAAAGACGTGGTTGGTCCTAAAATTGAAAAATTGCCAAAATATGAAGGTATAAAACGCGTTACAAAGCTTTTAGAGATTTTAGAATTACTGGCCCTAAGTACCGATTATGTGCTGTTAAATGAAAATGGTTATATGTTTGAAACCCAACCACAAGACAGTAGTAAAATAGATAAAATTTTTAAATACGTTAATAAAAACTATCAAGAACATATAACTTTAGATGAAATTGCTGCACATGTAAATTTAACAGTTCCTGCTTTTTGTAGGTATTTTAAAAAAGTAACCGGAAAAACATTTACACAGTTTGTAAATGAGTGTAGAGTGTTTTATGCAACTAAGTTATTAACAGAAAGTCAAAGTAGTATAACCGATATTTGTTTTGAGTGTGGTTTTAATAATTTTTCACACTTTAATAAGGTATTTAATGAGGTAATTGGTAAAAGTGCATCAAAATATAGAAATGAAATGCGACTAATCATTCAATAAAACGCATTTCAATAAAATAGATAAACGTATAGCGTTACCGTTCAAGAACTGCTTAAAAAAAGTATAGTTTATTTTTCTCCATTCCATTCTGCATAAAATTGCTCTAAAAAGCCTTCCATATAGTGGTGTCTTTCTTGTGCAATACGCTTTCCTGTTTTGGTATGCATTTTATCTTTTAGTAATAATAGTTTTTCGTAAAAATGATTAATGGTAGGGGCATTTGATTTTTTATAAGCTGCTGCACTCATTTTTAAGTTGGGTTTAATTTCAGGATGGTAAAGTGCTCTGTTTTTAAAACCACCATAATTAAAACAACGTGCAATACCAATAGCACCAATAGCATCTAATCTATCTGCATCTTGTACTACTTTTAACTCTTTAGAGGTAAAAAGAGCAATGTCTTCTAACGATTTGTTAAAAGACATATTTGCTATAATTTTTACCACATGGTCTATTGTTGTGGTGTTTACTTGTTGCTCAGTTAAAAATTCTCGAGCTACTCGAGGTCCAACCGTGTCATCACCATCATAAAATTTGCTGTCTGCAATATCGTGTAACAGAGCAGCTAAAGAAACTACTAGTAAATCTACATCTTCACTTTTGGCAATAAGTAGGGTGTTTTTGTATACACGCTCTATATGAAACCAATCGTGACCACCTTCTGCATTTTTAAGTTTGTCTTTTACAAAAGTTTTAGTCGTTTCAATAATCTGGTTGTTATGCATTGCTTTTTATAGTTTTGCAGGTTCTACCCATTTAAATTCAAAAGAATTGTCAGATATTTTCATGCGTTCTGCAATACGAATCATTCTAGAAGGAAGTTTCATAAGGTAGTCTCTAGCTTTTTCGGCTTCATCTGTAAGGTTGGTAACCTTATCTATTTCCCAGCGTTTAATAAGTTTCTCTAATATATCTACATAATCTGTAGCTGTATACACACCAATACGTTGTGCTGTGTTAGAAAATTCTTCAAAAGCAGTACTTATTTTATTTCCAGACTCTCTTAAAAAATGTGCAGGCATGGTGATTTTTTGTTTCATCATGTATTGAAATGCAAGCATCATTTCGCTTGGGTCTACGGCAAAAATACGCTCTACAAACTCGCAGTAGGCGTGGTGGTGTCTCATTTCGTCTCCAGAAATAATTTTACACATTTTAGAGAGTTGTTTGTTGCCTTTTTGTTTGGCAATTTTAGCAACTCTATTGTGTGAAATATAAGTAGCTAATTCTTGAAAACTTGTATATAAAAAGTTTTTATATGGATCTCTTCCTGTACCAATGTCAAAACCATCTGCAATAAGGTGCTGTGTGGTTTTTTCAATTTCCTTCATGTTTACACGTCCAGAAAGGTAAAGGTATTTGTTAAGCACATCGCCATGTCTGTTTTCTTCTGCAGTCCAATGGCTAACCCATTTAGACCATCCGTTTCTTCCTACTTGGTCTACACCTTCTACGTCCATTAACCAAGACTCATAGGTTGGTAGTGCTTCTTCGGTTATCATGTCACCTACTAAAACTACCCAAAAATCATAAGGTAACTCTTTTGCAAGTTCTCTAATTTCTTTTACTTCTTCAAAAAATTGATCTCCTTCACTATTTGGTAAAAAATCTGTTGGTTGCCAAATGGTGTCTACAGGAATTAAATATTTTTGAATTAAGGCATCTATGTCTTTTTCTAAAAACGACATTACTTCTAATCTTACATTTTTTATCGACATAATTTTATATTTTAATACTATTTATAATTGTTGATTCAATATGTTTTATTAATAATTCTTTGCTTTCAAAATCACCAAGTTTAACCGGTTTGTGTGCTGTAAAAGTTAAGTGATTTCCTATGCCTAATGGAAATTTACCATAGCAAAGGTTTTTCCAAGAATTATTAATAGTTACAGGTATAATTACAGCATTAGGTATATATTTTATAAGTGTTTCTAACCCTTTAGTTCGAAAAGGTTTAGGTTTGCCATCACGACTTCTAGTACCTTCCGGAAAAATTACTGCTGCACGATTTGTAGATTTTATATAATCTGCAAATTTGCGTATAGCAACAATAGATTGTCGTGCATTTTTTCTGTCTATTAAAACAGAACCTCCATGGCGTAAGTTGTAAGACACACTAGGTATACCTTTTCCTAATTCTTTTTTACTTACAAATTTAACATGGTGTTTTCTAAAATACCACATTAAAGGTGGTATATCTGCCATACTTTGGTGGTTAGAAACTATTATTACAGGCTGTGAAGTGTCTATATTATAAGCGTTGTAAAAGGAATGTCTGGAGCCCAAAAGGTTAATACATCGCATTAAACAAAACTGTAAAGCATCTACACTCTTTTTATGAGCTTGATAGCCTAAAACATTAAAGCAAAACCATTGTATAGGATGAAATATTAATAAAGACATCCCAAAAAAAAGATAATAAATACAGGTTAAAGGATATGCTAATAGTTTTCTCATTATAATATAATAAATATCCTTCAAAAATAAAAAAACCACGTCTATAAAACGTGGTTTAATACTAATAGTTTGTCTATTTTAACATATAGAAGTTAAAACGTTCTAACAATGTTCGTTATAAGCGTCCATAAGGTTTTCAGCAATCATTTCTGCTGGTCTACCTTCAATATGGTGACGTTCTAGCATATGCACTAATTCACCGTTTTTAAATAAAGCCATACATGGTGAGCTAGGAGGAAAAGGAATCATATATTCACGCGCTTTATCTACTGCTTCTTTGTCTACACCAGCAAAAACCGTAGTTATGTGGTCTGGTTTTTTTGCATTTTGTAAACTCATTCTAGCTCCTGGTCTTGCATTAGCTGCTGCACAACCACAAACCGAATTTACAACCACTAAAGTTGTTCCTTCTTTTGCTATAGCAGCATCCACATCTGCAACTGTATGTAATTCTTCAAAACCTACGTTAGTTAAGTCTTCACGCATTGGTTTTACTAATTCTGCTGGATACATATTTTGTAATTTTATATTTATAAATCTATTTCTTGCAAAGATAATCAAAAACCATGCAATTAAATGAGATAGCTGTTTTTAAAGACACAATGACGCATAAAAATGAAATAATCCAATTAATTATCTTGTAAAACAGAATCTTATTCATCTAGTTGTCGTTTTATTATGGCGTTACCTTACAACACTTATGGTGTCATAAGGTCAGGCTATCACTACTCGCTTTTTTGTAGAAAAAACAAAAAGAGCTTAAACATGCCGTTCTATCCTTAACGCATTTTAGATTGTAACAAAACCATATACATTGTAACCAACAAATAGTATATTTGAACCTTAAAAAAAATAAAAATGAGTTTTGGAAAATGGATAGGAGCATCTTTAGGATGGTCTTTTGGAGGGCCAATTGGTGCCATTGTAGGATTAGCACTTGGTAGTTTTGTAGATACCTTGTCTTCTGGAAAAGGAGGCTTTACTATTGATCAAGGTAGCAGAAGAAGAGAACCACAAAGTGGTAGAAGCTACAGAAGCCAGCAACAACGTAGAGCGCAAACCACTTCTGGAGATTTTGAAGTAAGTTTACTAGTACTTGCCTCTGTGGTAATAAAAGCAGATGGTGTACAAGACCAAAGAGAATTAGATTTTGTGCGCAATCAATTTGTGAGCATGTATGGTAAAGATAGAGCTAATAAAGCATTTAAGCTTTTTAAAAACATTAATAAGCAAACCATACCACTACGTCAAGTATGCCATCAAATACAACAAATGATGGATCATGCATCGCGTTTGCAATTGATGCATTTTCTTTTTGGAATTGCCAAAGCTGACGGAATGGTGACAGAAGATGAAGAAAGCCAAATTTATATCATTGCTGGTTATTTAGGTATAAACGCTAGAGATTATAGTAGTATTAAAGCGATGTTTTATAATAGTAGTGATAATGCTTATAAAATTTTAGAAATTACTAAATCTGCAACTGTAGATGAAATTAAAAAAGCCTATAGAAAAATGGCTAAAAAATACCATCCAGATAAAGTAGAGCATCTTGGTGAAGAACACAAAAAAGGAGCAGAAGAGAAATTTAAACAAGTGCAAAAAGCGTATGAGCAGTTGCAAAAAGAAAGAGGTTTTTAATGCTTCTTTTTGCTGTTTACTCTTTTTTCAACACTCTTAAAATAGCGTTTTTCTTTCCATTTTCTAACAAAATAGACTACAGTAACAACTAGTCCAAGAATTAGTATTCCTTCTTTTCCTGTTAGGTATTCTAATATTTTCATGATTATTATTTAGAGGTGTAAAAGTCGTAATTAAATATAGAAACTTTCAGTATATAGCTGGTTTTTTAATTTTCATTACATAGATTTTCGCTTCTTTTTAAATGGCATTAGTTTTAACCTCTAAACAAAAAGAAGTCCTCTTTCATGTCTTCTATTTGTGCATCTTCATTGGTAATAATATAATCAATAGCTTTAGAGGTAAAGGTGTCTCCTTTATTGGTTAAAGAAACAATGTTTTTGTTCATGGTAATCATGTTGTTTTTTTGTGCCAAATCTAAAACCGTTTTAGCTCTCACTTTTTGCCAGTTAATATGTTCTTGTAAGTGGTTAACATGGCGTTCCCGTTCTTCGGTATGGTTTTTTAAATGCAATAAAAAAGTAAGTAAAGATACTTCGGTACGTTGTTGTTTTTCTCTATACATAACAGCAATAATTCCTTTGCTAGGAGCAAATAAAAAGACTATTAGAAAGATAAAACCTAACATAGTGGTTATAGATCCAGCAATAGATGCATCTAGCCAGTGTGCAAACCAATATCCTGAAATAGCACTTAACACACCAAAACCAATAGCAAGACTTAGCATTTTCTTTAAGTCTGTTGTCAGTAAATATGCAGTAGCAGCAGGAGCAATCATTAAGGCAACCACTAAAATAGCGCCAACAGCATCAAAAGCACCAACCGTTGTTACAGATGCTACAGACATTAAGCCATAATGAATAATTACTGGAGAAAAACCCAAAGAAGCCGCCAAGCCTTTGTCAAAAGTGCTTAGTTTTAACTCTTTAAAAAAAGCAAGTAATAAGGTAATTGTAATTAATAGAATGCTTCCAATAATCCAAAGCGATTTTGGTCCAACATCTGTTCCTTCAATAAATAATCTATCAAAAGGAGCAAAGGCTAGTTCGCCAAGTAAAACGGCATCTACATCTAAATGTACATCATTGGCATTTTTTGCAATTAATATAACGCCAATACTAAACAGTGCAGGAAAAACTAAACCAATGGCTGTGTCTTCTTTTACTAACCCTGTTTTTTGTATATACTCTACCAAAACTACGGTAATAATTCCTGTAAATGCTGCTAGTAAAATAAGTAATGGAGAGTTGAGGTCTTGTGTAATAAAAAAACCAACCACAATTCCTGGTAAAATAGAATGACTAATAGCATCACTAATCATTGCCATTTTACGCAGTACTAAAAATGTACCAGGAATAGCACATGCAATAGCAACCAGGCTAGCAATAAGTTGTATTTCTATTTGCGCACTATTCATTTTTTGTTTCTTGTTTGTTATATAGGTTTTTGGCTGTTTTAAAACCTAAATCGGTTAAGCTCCATTTAGAACCATCTATGGTTGCGTAATTTTTTTCTACTAACTTTTGAAGGGTTTTTTTAGTAAAACCTTGAAAGTTGTTTAGTAATTTAATAGCATGAGGATGCGAGGTGTTTTCATGTGTTTCTGCAATATGATACATAAAAGATAAGGTTTTATGAAGCTCTAAATCACGTCTGTTTTTTATAAATCTAATTTGTTTAAAAAGCAATCCTCTACTTGGTGAAAAGATAAAAGAAAATACTACAAAAACAGCAGCAACTAATACAATTACTGGTCCTGTAGAAAGATTGTTTTGGCTGGCGCTAATTGCAGTTCCGAAGACACCAGAAAATGCACCAAAAACAGCAGCAAGAAAAACCATTGTACTAAGGCTATTGGTCCATTGTCTTGCAGCAGCAGCAGGAGCAAGTAGCATAGCACTCATTAAAACAACACCAACGGTTTGCAAGCCTAATACAATTGCTAAAACAATAAAACTAGTAATTAAAACATCTATAAATTTGGTGTTAAATCCTAAGGTTTTGGTGTAATCTGCATCAAACAACAGAATTTTAAATTCTTTCCAAAATAGTAAGAGTACTAATAGGCAAACTCCTGTAACAATAGCCATTAACCAAACATCACTTTCTACAAGTGTTGCTGCTTGGCCAAATAAATATTTATCTAAACCTGCTTGGTTAGCGTTTGGTTGTTTTTGAATAAAGGTAAGTAGTAACATACCAAAACCAAAAAAGAGTGATAAAATTAAACCCAAAGCAGTATCACTTTTTAAATGTGTTTTTGTGATTATTCCTCGAATCCAGAAGGTGCCAATAAGACCACTAACCAAAGCACCAATTAATAACGTATTTGTGTCTTTTGCACCAGTGATTAAAAAGGCGATTGCAATTCCTGGTAAAGCAGCATGCGAAATGGCATCACCAAGAAGACTTTGTTTTCTTAGTACAGCAAAACTACCAAGCATGCCTGTAACAGCTCCTAAAATTGCAGTTCCAAGTGTGATGGTTCTTAGTGTGTAGTCACTAAATACTAATTTAAAATATTCTGTTATGTCCATAATTTCTGCGAAGGCAGGAATCTCTTCCTGCTACGCAATCAGTTTTTTTATTGTTATTGCGAGACTTTTTGAAGTCGTGGCAATCTGTTGGTTTTTTGTTTTGTTTCTATTCATTTTGTCTTGATACAAAACGAACCAAAAAATCACAATCAAAATTAGGAAACTGCTAAAGCATTTTTCGTTTTCGAGATTTCGTGCTTGAAGCTGCGCTTCGCATCTTCATCTCTTCGCTCAATATTTCTGAATTTTGATGTTTTCCGACTTTGTCGGAATTTCAAGTTTAATTTCAATTTTGACTTTCATTATTTAAATCAAATAACTTTCCCATTTTTTTAAGGGAAGGATTTTTTCTTCGGAATTACTCGAAGTGACATGATTTTATTTAGTCGAGTAAGCACTGAAAACGGAACACTGCCTACTTTTTTTCTACTCTTGTATACTTACTTTATAGTTAATGCCGTAGGTTTTTGTTAAATTATCATCATTAAAAATATCTTTAACAGGACCTGTTGCTATTTTCTTTACATTTAAAAAAGTAACCCAATCAAAATACTCTGGAACGGTTTGTAAATCGTGATGTACTACAATAACTGTTTTACCAGCTTTTCGTAATTCTTTTAAAATATTAATAATAGCAATTTCTGTGGTGGCATCTACTCCTTGAAAAGGTTCATCCATAAAATAAATAGATGCGTTTTGTACTAAAGCTCTCGCTAAAAATATTCGTTGTTGTTGCCCTCCAGAAAGCTGACTAATTTGCCTGCTTTTAAAGGCTAGCATTCCAACTTTTTCTAAAGCTTCTAAAGCTGCTTTTTTTTCTTTTTGTTTAGGTCTTTTAATCCAACCCAAACTTCCGTAGGTTCCCATCATAACAACGTCTAAGGCTGTAGTTGGGAAGTCCCAATCTACACTTCCTTTTTGTGGCACGTAGGCCACTAATTTGCGTTGTTTGTTATATGGTTTACCATAAATACTAACGCTTCCAGCAATGGGTTTTAAGATGCCTAAAATAGATTTTATAAGCGTAGATTTTCCAGCGCCATTTGGGCCAACAATAGCCATAAGAACACCTTCTGGAATTTCTAAATCAATATCCCAAAGTACAGGTTTGTAGTTGTATGCAACGGTTAAATCGTCAACTTTTACTGCTAATACTCCTGAATAGTTAGGAGTCTTTTTATTTTGTGATTGTTCTTTCATAATTTTATTTCTGTTCATTTTGCCTTGATGCAAAACAAACCAAAAGATCACGATCAAAATTAGGAAATTGCTAAAGCAACATTCACTATACAAACTTCGTGCTTGAAGCTTTGCTTCGCATCTTTGTTCTTTCGCTCATTATTTCTGAATTTTGATGTTTTCCGACTGTGTCAGAATTTCAAGTTCCATTTATATTTTTGTTTTAAGTATTATAATTTGTTTTCAACCGAGTACGCACTGCAAACTGCTACTCAATACTGCCTACTTACTTTAAGGCATTTACAATAGTATTTACATTATATTCAAACATACCAATATATGTTCCTTCTACAGTGCTATCATTTCCTAAGGCATCCGAATACAGGGTTCCGCCAATAACAACTTCATGATTTTTAGAGTTTACAGCTGCTTGTAGCGCTTCAATAGTACGTTTAGGTACAGAGCTTTCTACAAAAATAGCTTTCACTTTTTTATTTATTATAAAAGTAGCTAATTTTTGAACATCTTGCACACCAGCTTCTGTTGCAGTAGATAATCCTTGTAAACCAACAACCTCAAAGTCGTAGTTTTTTCCGAAATAATTAAAGGCATCATGTGCTGTTACTAGAATTCTTTTTTCTTTTGGAAGCGTTTCAATTGTTGCCTTAATCTTAGTTTCTAGAAAAGTTAATTTTGCTAAATATTGCTTTTGGTTTTCTTTGTAGTTTAAAGCGTTTTCAGGATCTTTTTCCGAGAGCACTTGAGTTACTTTTTTAGCGAATTGTTTAAAGTATTCAATATTAAACCAAACATGAGGATCATAATTAGATGCAAAATAATCAGAACCAATTAAAGTGCTTTTATCAATAACTTCTGCTAAAGCGATAGGTGTTTTGGTTTTGCTTCCCATTTTTTCAAAAACCTCTACAAGTTTTCCTTCTAAATGTAAACCATTATAAAAAATAATATCTGCATTAACTAGTTTGGTAACATCGCCTTCGCTTGCTTTGTATAAGTGAGGATCTACACCAGAACCCATTAAACCTTGTGTGTTTACATGTTCTCCACCAATATTTTTAACCAGATCTGTTATCATGGTTGTGGTCGTTACTATGTTGAGTTTTCCGTTTTCTTTAGTGTCGTTTTTACAAGCAATTAACGTTGTGGTGATTACTAATAGAAAAATTATTTTTTTCATCTATCTAAATATTTATTACGAAGGTACTAAAAATGAATGATTAATTTAGTGTATATCTTAAACCAAAAAACAAACGAATACCTTGATTTGGGCCATAAACATATGAAGGGTCAAAGGTTAGCGCATACGGATTGTCTGCGGTTGCAATAACAGCACCATTAGTATCAAACTGTACGTTCTCATCAAAAGGATCGTCTGCTCTTGCTATTATAAAAGGATTTCCTTTGTTAGGTGTCCAGTTTAATAGGTTTTTTACGCCTCCATAAATTTCTAAATTCTGTAAACCATCATGTGTTATTTGTATGTTTTGAATGCTCCATGTTGGCGAATATTCTTGTCTTGGGTCTAAATCTCCTAGTAGTGGTAGTCGCATTGGACCATAAATGTTTCCGGTATAATCTACAGTAAGGTTTGTTGGGTAGTTTTTGTAGCTTAAAGACCATACGCCAGAATATTTTTCTGTGAGTATTTGTTCTGTTCGCTCTCCATTTTCGGTTTGTGATACTTCTTGATAGGTAGCGCCAATAGAAGCTTTGATTCCGTTTTTTAAAACAGCATCTATATTAAAACTAAGCCCTTTTGATGTAGAATGACCATCTAGATTATCATAAATAATCTGATTTGGATTGGTGTCATAATCTGGAATAATAGCATTTGTAAAATACGTGTACCAAGCAGAAGTATCTAAAGTAAAATACATGCCGTTTTTTAGGTATAATTTTTTCAAATAATTAAGTGTAACATTATAAGATTCTTCAGGTTTTAGTTCTTCTTCAATAATAACATCTCTAGCTCCTGTAAGTGCTGCATGTTCTTCGGTAAATAAATTTACAACTCTAAAACCAGTGCCGGCATTTACACGAATAATATCTGTGTCTGTTGGTTTGTATTTGTAAGCAATTCTTGGTGTATAAATACTACCATGCCTTTTATCATAATCATAACGCATTCCTAATAACAGGCTTTGTTTTTTGCTAAAGCCAATTTCATCCTGAATAAATAAAGAAGGAATAGTTACTTTGTCTGCATTTGGTGTTGCTGTAGTGTTGTCGTTATAATAATTATAACGTATGGCAGTGCCGAGCAATAAGTCATGTTTGTTTATTTTTTTGTCCCAAATAAACTGCCCAAAAGCAATACGTTGCTGTGCTAAATATGGCGTATCACCATACACCGAATTTTGGTCATGATCAGAATACGAAAATTGAAGGTTTACTTTTTCTTTGATAGGGAGTTCATAGTTTCCTAGTATCTCAAATCGAGAGGTGTATATGCTTTCCCCATAAACTTCGTTGCCACCTCTATCTGCTTTGGTCCACTGTAATTCTCCTCCCCAACGATCTTCATAAAAATAACGACCTGCAAGGGATAGTTTTTTATTATTTGCTCTTTTAAAATCCCATTTTTGAAAAATTGAAATTCTATCTTGTAGTGTTAAATCGGTAAAATTATCATGATTATTATCTATAATATTATCATATTTAAAATAATTAGCACCAAATAAAACAGTTGCTTTTTCTCCTACATTAGCCTTAAAACCTGCATCTATATTTACTTCTCCCCAACCTGTAACAAAGCTGTCTGCAAAAAACCTTGGTGCATTTTCTGGTAATTTAGTGATTACATTAATTAAACCACCTACTGCTTCGCTTCCATATAGTGAAGATGCTGGGCCTTTTACCACTTCTATTTGCTCTATTAAAGAATTTGGTATTCCAGATAAACCATACACTGTAGATAAACCACTAACAATTGGCATACCATCAATTAAAACCAGAGTATAAGGACCTTCTAAACCATTAATATGAATATCACCAGTATTACAAACATTACAGTTTAATTGCGGTCTAACACCATTTACATTTTGTAGTGCTTCAAAAATATTAGGTGTTGGGTTTTTCTTTAAAAAAGTTGGTGAGTACACTTCTACAGGAACAGGGCTTTCTAATCTTGTTACTGCTTTGAGAGTTCCTGTAACAATTACTTCTTCTAAATCTTCATTTTCATTTAAATGGAAGGTTATAAATACGTTTTTGTTTGAAATACGAATGGTTTTCTTTTGTGTTTTGTATCCAGTAAATGAAGCTGTTACAGCGTAATTTCCAGCGTTTACATTTTCAATTACAAAAAAACCATTTTCATTGGTTGTGCTTCCTTTTTCGGTATTTTCAATATAAATGTTTGCAAATGGAAGGGGTTTTCCGTTAGATAAAACTTTCCCTTCTACCTTATAAGTGGTTTGTGCTGCTATAGTAGCGCAGTAAAATGTTACAATTAAAAAATTTATTAGTTTCATCTTTATTTATTTTTAAGCAAATATAAAATAAAGTTTAGATTAGTCTAAAAATATTTTAAGAAATATATCTTTTCTATATTTGTAACAGATAATATTACTATGATAACATTAACAGAAGAAAATTATATTAAGGCTATTTATCATCTTGGCAGCAATGGTGAAAAATCTGTAAATACAAATGCTATAGCTTCGGTTATGCAAACAAAGGCATCTTCTGTTACAGATATGGTTAAAAAGTTGTCTGAAAAGAAATACGCCAATTACAAAAAATACCAAGGCGTAACTTTAACCGAAGAAGGCAGGTATGTAGCGATTAATATTATTAGAAAACATCGTTTATGGGAAGTGTTTTTAGTTGAAAAACTAAATTTTTCTTGGGATGAGGTTCATGAAGTTGCAGAGCACTTAGAGCATATAAAATCTGAAAAACTTATTAATGAATTGGATGCTTTTTTAGAATTTCCTACCTATGATCCGCATGGAGACCCAATACCAAATAAAGAAGGAAAATTTAAGCATGTAGAAAAAATTGTTTTAGCAAAGGCCGAAGTAGGTGATACATATAAATGTGTGGGTGTAGATGATACTTCTTCTAATTTTTTAAAATACTTAGATGGTAATAAAATAGGTCTTGGTACTATAATTACTATAAAACATAAGGAGCCTTATGATAATTCTATAAAGTTGGCACTAGAAAATACAGAAATAGTAGTTTCGCAAAATGTGGCTAAAAACCTGTATTTAAAGAAGGTTTAATTTTGTAAAACTAGAATATTAAACTAAAATTTTTTTTAAAGTGGTTTTAATGACAGCCACAATCATCTGTTCCGCATGCTTTTTTAGTTTTCTTTTTGTAGAAATATTTTCTAACAAGAAATCCTACTGCTAGTAAAACTGCAGAAAAAGCAAGTATGTTTTGAATGATTGTGTTCATGTTTATTTGGTCGTAATTTGCTCTAAAAATTTACAAAAAAACTATTTTAAAAACTGATAAGCAATTAATGCTGCTATGTATGCAATAGCTGTCATGATTATTAATTGTAAGGTTGGCCATTTCCAGGAATTGGTTTCTTTTTGAACAATAGCTAAAGTACTCATGCATTGCATAGCAAAGGCATAAAAAAGCAGTAATGAAATACCAGAAGCTAGATTAAATAATGGTCCGCCAAGAATAGGGTTTACCTCACCAGCCATTCTATTTTTTATGGTTTCTTCTTCGTCACTACCTACACTATAAATAGTTGCTAGTGTACCTACAAATACTTCACGAGCCGCAAAAGAACTAACAATGGCAATACCAATTTTCCAATCGTAACCTAAAGGTCTTATAGCAGGTTCAATAGCTCTACCAGTAATACCAATAAAAGAATGTTCTAGCTTATGTGAAGCTATTTTTTGGTTTAATTCATTTTCAGATAAATTTTGCGAAGCATACTCTGTTTTTACAATTTCTTCGGCATTGTTAAAATTTTCTCCAGGTCCGTAAGATGCTAAAAACCAAAGAACAATAGAGATGGCTAAAATTATTTTACCTGCGCCAAATACAAAAGATTTTGTTTTTTCTAAAACGGTTAAGGTAACGTTTTTAATAAGTGGTATTTTGTAGTTAGGCATTTCTACTACAAAAAAGCTTTTGTTTTTAATTTTTAGTATTTTATTTAATATGTATGCAGAAATAATAGCTGCTCCAAATCCTATTAAATATAAAAGCATTAGAGTTAATGCTTGGTAGCTTAAGCCAAAGAATCTGCCTTCAGGAATTACCAGCGCAATAATAATTAAATATACAGGAAGCCTAGCAGAACAGGTGGTAAAAGGAGTTACTAAAATAGTGATTAGTCGTTCTTTCCAGCTTTCAATATTTCTGGTTGCCATAATAGCAGGAATAGCGCAAGCAGTACCAGAAATAAGAGGTACCACGCTTTTTCCGCTTAAACCAAAGCGACGCATAATTCTATCCATTAAAAATACCACACGACTCATATAACCACTTTCTTCAAGAATGGATATAAATAGAAATAAAAATGCAATTTGTGGTATAAAAATAACAATTCCGCCAAGTCCAGGAATTATACCTTCGGCAATTAAATTAGTAAAAGCACCTTGAGGTAATGTGTTTTTTGTCCACTCACTTAAAGATGCAAAAGCAGAGTCAATAAAGTCCATTGGTATACTTGACCAATCGTAAATTGCTTGAAATATAGTAAGTAAAATGAATGCAAAAATGACATAACCCCAAACTTTATGCGTTAGTATTTTATCAATTTTAGCGCGTAAGCCTTTAGCTTGAGAAACATCTATAGTTTGTCCTTTTTTAAGAACATTATTAATAAATTGGTAGCGTTTTATGGTTTCTTTTTGCTGAAGCCTTTTAAGGTCACCTTTAGATTTTGTTTTAAAACTAGCTATAGCTTCAACTTCTTGTCTGCTTGTTTTACCAAAATTTACATCTTGTGTAATTACTAGCCACAGTTTGTATAAAAGCTGATTAGGAAAAGCTTGACGTAACCTGTCGAAATACTCTTTATCAATTTCAGAGGCATTTAAACAAGGTGTAATAGGTAGCTCTTTATAATTAGCTATAAGTTGTTTTAAGGTGTCAATACCTTCTTTTTTACGTGTACTTATTAATGCAATTTTGGTTTCTAGATGCTTTTCTAAATAATCTATGTCTAATGAAATACCTTTGTAAATCATTCTGTCTGCCATGTTAATTACAAGAATACAAGGGATTTCTAAATCTTTAATTTGTGTAAAAAGCAGTAAGTTTCTTTTTAAGTTTTCTACATCGCTTACTACTATTGCAACATCTGGATAGTCTTTGTCTGTTTTATTTAAAAGCAGTTCTATAACCACATTTTCATCTAGTGAAGAAGCGTTTAAACTATAGGTTCCTGGTAAATCTATAATGTGGGCTTTTACACCACGAGGTAATTTACAGATACCTTCTTTTTTTTCAACAGTAATTCCAGGGTAGTTACCAACTTTTTGGTGTAAGCCAGTAAGTGCGTTAAATACAGAAGTTTTTCCTGTATTCGGATTTCCAATAAGCGCAACATTTATTTGTTTACTCATGGATTGTTTTTTCTATGATTATATAACTTGCAGTTTCTTTTCTAATCGCTAAATGTGTGCCATTAATGTTAAGATACATAGGGTCTTGAAAAGGAGCAACCTGTAAAAGTTTTACGGTGTTACCAGGAAGACAGCCCATTTCTAGAAGTTTTAATGGTATGTGCGCTGACGAAACATCAATAATGATGCCTTGTTCTCCACGTTTAAGATCTGCTATAGTTATCTGCAAGCTTATTTAGATTGATTTTAAAGAAGCAAAAGTAATATAAAAGTTCTTGCTAAAAAAATTGTAACCTAATAAACTATTTATATTCTTTTTTTAGTGTTTTAATATCTTCTAATAAAAGGTTTATATCTTCTAGCTTTGTGCCATCATAAAAGCCTCTAATTTGTTGTTTTTTGTCTATAAGCATAAAGTTTTCTGTATGCACCATATCAAAAGGGCCTCCATCTCCATCATCTTTAACTGCTAGGTAGCTTTTTCTGGCAAGGGTGTAAATTTGTTTTTTATCTCCTGTTACTAAATTCCATTTGGCATCATTAACTCCTTTTTTTATAGCATATTTTTTTAATTGTGCTACACTATCTATTTCAGGAGTAACAGAATGTGAAAGTAGCATCACGTCATCATCGTGAAGTATTGCTTTTTGTATAATAACCATGTTATCTGTCATTAAAGGACAAATAGTTTGGCAGGTTGTAAAGAAGAAATCTGCCACATAAATTTTATCTTTATAATCTTCTTGGGTTATGGTTTTACCGTTTTGATTAGTAAGGCTGAAATTGGCAATTTTATGGTATTTTTTTTTGTACTGTATGGTGCTGTCTACTAGTTCTGCATTTACCGAAGCAGGCTGGTAAATAGGAAGTACTTTTTCTACCTTTAAAATATTATAGAAAATAGAAAGTATAATAACAGATAAGATGCCTAAAACTATAGCAAAATATTTGTAGTCTTTAAAAAATGAAAGCATAAAATGAAATTTATTATGCAAAATTACAATTTATTTCAAGCTCTACTAGTAACTGAGGTTACATAAATTTCAACAAAATATTGTAACTTTCATCCTTAAAATGTTATCCCAATGAAATATTATTTTTTGTTCATGGCGTTATTATCTGTGTCCTTCTCTTTTTCACAAATAGAGGAAACCGATTTTAATGCTATTGTTGAAGCAGAAGCTAAAGCTGCTTCAAATAGAATTTACAACCATAGAGTAAATATAAATACCGGAAATTATGATGTTACATATCACAAATTAGAATTTACGGTAGACCCAAGTGTAGCAAGTATTTCTGGAGTAGTAACTACTCATTTTATTGCCAAAGAAGCCATGACAGAGGTGACTTTTGATCTGGCAGATAATATGACTGTTTCACAAGTTTTACAAAACGGAAACTCTTTGTCATTTACTCAAAATTCAGATGATGAATTAGTAATTACTTTACAAGGAACTTTAAATATTGGTGAAACAGGAATTGTAGAAATTACCTATTCTGGAAACCCAATAAGTTCTGGTTTTGGCTCTTTTGCTCAAACTACACATAATGGAGACCCTATAATATGGACACTTTCTGAACCTTATGGAGCAAAAGGTTGGTGGCCTTGCAAACAAGATTTAAATGATAAAATAGAAAGTATCGATGTATATATTACAACACCACAATTTAATACAGATAACGAAGAATATATTGCTGTTAGTAATGGTGTAGAGCAGAGCCAAATCATAAACGGATCGACTAAAACTACATATTATAAGCACGAATTTCCTATTCCTGCTTATTTAGTAGCTATTGCAGTAACTAATTATGAAGTGTATTCACATACGGTTCCTAATAACGGTAATTCTTTTGAAATTGTAAATTACGTATACCCAGAAAATTATGATTATGTTCAGGAAAGTACTGCCATTACAGTAGATATTATGGAATTATTTTCTACTAAATTTGAAGAGTATCCTTATGCATCAGAAAAATATGGTCATGCTCAATTTGGTTGGGGAGGAGGTATGGAGCATACTACTGTTTCCTTTATGGGAAGCTTTGGAAGAGAATTAATAGCTCATGAATTAGCACATCAATGGTTTGGTGATAAAATTACTTGTGGTAGTTGGAAAGATATTTGGTTAAACGAAGGTTTTGCAACTTATTTATCTGGATTGGTCATTGAAGATTTTGATGGTAACGAAGATTTTACAAGCTGGAAACAAGCTAAAGTAAACTCTATCACATCACAAACAGATGGAGCGGTATATTTATCAGATGCAGATACTACAAGTGTTAGTAGAATTTTTAGTAGCAGACTCAGCTATAATAAAGGCTCTATGGTGTTGCACATGCTTAGAAAAAAAGTGGGTGACGTTCCTTTTTATCAAGGTATGCAAGATTATTTAAGTGATACAGATTTAGCGTTTAATTATGCTAAAACACCAGATTATCAAGCTAAAATGGAAGCAGCTAGCGGAGCGGATTTAACCGAGTTTTTTAACGATTGGATTTATAATGAAGGCTATCCAAGTTATACCATAAATGCTAATTGGGTAAATACCAATCAACTTCAATTTCAAGTAATTCAAACACAAAGTGATGCTTCTGTAGATTATTTTGAAGCGCCAATTCCGTTGCGAATTGTTGGTACAAATAACGAAACTTTAGATGTTGTTTTAAATAACACTTTTTCTAATGAAACCTTTGTAGAAACAGTAAATTTTGACGTAAGTGAAATAATATTTGACCCAGAAGTAGATTTAATTTCTAAAAATAATACTATTACATTAAGTACTAATTCCTTTCAAACAGAGCAAAGCTTAATTATGTATCCTAACCCTACATCTAGCCTAATATATATAACAAAACCAGATGCATTAGTAGTAGATAGCATTCAAATATTTGATGTATTAGGTAAATTAGTGTTAGAAACTAATTTTCAAGAAAGTATACGTACAGAAAGCTTAGCTTCAGGAGTGCATTTTGTAAAGTTTTCTACAAATCAAGGAGATTTTCATAAAAGGCTGTTAAAGGAGTAAGCAATACCTCTTTGCACTTTTTTTAGTTAGTATAAAAGCGTACTTTTGCACGTTATAAACAAAACCCAATACATGACTGTATTTATAATTAAAGCCGCTCAGTTATTTTTGAGCCTTTCTATACTAGTTGTTTTGCATGAATTAGGACACTTCATTCCTGCAAAACTATTTAAAACCAAAGTGGAAAAATTCTACTTATTCTTTGATGTTAAATTTTCATTATTCAAGAAAAAAATTGGCGAAACCGTTTATGGTATTGGTTGGTTGCCACTTGGAGGTTATGTAAAAATAGCAGGAATGATAGATGAGAGTATGGATAAAGAACAAATGGCGAAACCGCCACAGCCTTGGGAGTTTCGTTCTAAACCAACTTGGCAACGTTTAATAATTATGCTAGGTGGTGTTTTTATGAATTTTGTATTAGCATTTTTTCTTTTTGCTGTCATGCTTTTTGTTTGGGGAGGAAAATACCTTACCAAAGACAGCGTAAAATATGGTTATGCTGTAAGTAAAACATTAGAAAATTACGGCTTTCAACAAGGAGATAAAATTATATCAATAGATGGTGAACCAATAGAAAACCTAACCGAAGATGTTGGTAAATACCTTATGTTTAGAAATGTTGAAAACATTAAAGTAGAACATGAAAACGGGGTAGCAGAAAATATTGCTATTCCAGAAGATATAGGAAAACAACTTTTTGCAGCAGGAGATTATCCTGGTTTAGAGCCACGTTCTCCTTTTCAATTAGATTCTGTGCAAGCAGGATTACCAGCTGCTAAAGCTGGACTGTTAGCTAGTGATAAAATTTTAGCTATTAACGGAAAACCAATTAACTACCTATCTGATTTTACTTACGAATTAAAAAACAGCAACAATAAAGATGTTGTTTTACAAGTAGCACGTGATAATCAAGAAAAAGAACTTGTAATAACACCTACCGAAGATAAAATGATAGGTATTGTTTATAGTAGAACAGATCCTGATTTTATAAAATACAACGATAGAACTTATACTTTTGGAGAAAGTATTTCTGGAGGTATTAGTAAAGGCTATTGGGAAATTAAAGATTACTTAGCACAGTTTCAATATATCTTTACTAAAAAAGGGGCTTCACAAATTGGAGGCTTTGCTGCTATAGGTCAAATGTTTCCTTCACAATGGAACTGGCAAGCCTTTTGGTACTTAACAGCATTCCTGTCTATAATGTTAGGAGTTTTAAATTTGTTACCAATTCCTGCTTTAGATGGAGGTCATGTAATGTTTTTATTATATGAAATGATTTCTGGAAGAAAACCAGGAGATAAGTTTATGGAATACGCGCAATTAGTTGGTTTTGTTTTGCTTATAGGTTTGGTTTTATTTGCGAACGGTAATGACGCTTTCAAAGCAATACAAGATTGGTTAAATTAATTTAAATTTTTTTTATTTTTTTTTAAAATATGTTTGTAGAATTTAAAATATAATATATATTTGCACTCGCAAAAGCGAATAACACTCCTCCTTAGCTCAGTTGGTTAGAGCATCTGACTGTTAATCAGAGGGTCCTTAGTTCGAGCCTAAGAGGAGGAGCAAGTTAGAATAAGCCACTAGAAATAGTGGCTTTTTTTATGCTTAATTTTTACGAAACTTAAACAAATGATGCAGTAACTAATTAAGTTAATAGTTAAAACGGATTTTTTTAAAGAGCAAGAGAAGCTTCTTTTTTAATAGAACTATAAATAATTTATATGAAGTTAAAAATGAACTAGCTAATACTATAATATTTTATATTTTCGTAGTTCTAAAACCCCAAATTAGTGAACTTTAAAATCTATTTATACATACTTTTTTGCATATTTCCATGTCTAATCATTGCAAAAAATATAGATCCAATTGCTTTAGAAAATGAAATCTCTAAACTGAATGATCAACAAAAATACGAAGTTTCTTTTCTGAAATTAGATAAAATCATAGATGACCCTAGCTCAGATTCGTTTGATAGGGCTCATGCGTACATTCAAATGTCCTATACGTTTAAAAGGGTATATAATCATGTTATGACTGTTCATATGCTTAAGCTTGCAGAACAAGAAGCCTTAAAATCGACTCATAAAAATGAGTTAGAAGCTAAAATTTTGGCCGAGCGTATGTTTTTCTATTTTGAAATTAAAGATTTTGAAAACGTTACGTTAATTCTTGATAAGTTTAATTCAGATAAAGTTAGTTATTTATCCAGAGAAACACTTGCTCATTATCATTCTATTCTAGCAGCTGTAGCTGTTTGGGATGAAGACTACAAGAAAGCTGAAGAAAATTATAATATTGCAGCATCAATTTTAGAACAAGTGAACCCCAAACATTTGCCTAGCGTTTATCGCGCAACTTTAGCAATGCATTCGTTGGTAGGTGACTCTATAAAAGTTATTCAAGCTTTTGAAAAAGGACTTTATTATGCTAAAAAATATGAAGTACCTCTTTATGATTTAATAATGCATGAAAGTTTAACTAAGCATTATAAAAAGAAAGGGGATTATGAAAATGCTTTAAAAATGGAGGAACTCGTTAATATTAAACGCAAAGAATATGATGCCGCAAATAGTAACGATAAACTAGTGTCTTTAAGAAATAAAATTAAAAAAGAAAGAGAAGAGCTAGCTTTAAAAGCTGAAAATAATCGCATTTATTATTGGTCCATTATATCTGTAATAATAACTGTTTTAGTTATTACGCTATTAGTTTTACTAGGTGTTTATAAACAAAAAAATAAGTTAATATCTAACGAAAATAAATATATCCGTTTAGAAGTTGAGAGACTTTCAAAAGAAATAGACACTAACAATAATAAGGGTATTATAGAAATAGAGAATCTTACAGAAAGACAACTAGAGGTTGTTAAGTTGGTTAAACAAGGGAAAACAAATAAAGAAATAGGAAACGAGCTTTTTATTTCTGAAAATACTGTTAAATATCATTTAAAAGCTATTTATGAAATTTTAGGTGTACCCAATAGAATTATGCTTAGGCAAAACTATAAACTTTAGTTTGTTTTGAGTTCATTTAAATAATAATTAAGAAACCGCTTTTAGCGGTTTTTTTTTATAATAACTTTTAATAAAAGAAATTTAGTAGTGCACATCCTTAATGTTCTATTTATAAGCTATAACAGTATAGCTAAAAACTAAAAATAGACACATTTCAGTTTTTATGTATATCGCTATTAATGAGTGTTTTAATATGTACTACCCTGTGGGTAGTTATAAAAACTACACCAAACCTACCCTGTAAGATTTTACTTATTTTATTTATTTCCTAGACATTTGAGCTATTCAAACTAAAAGCAATTCATGTTCCTGTTTTTAGCAGTGCAAACGTAAAATATGTATATAAATAACTAGCAGATATTATTTCTGTGGCATGCAACAAATTTTTAGTGAAATAAACATGACTATTATAAACCAAAATAATTATTAATCAAATCGAAGAAAGTAATGAAAAAAAATTTACTAAACCTACTAATAGTATTAATGCTCGCTATGTCCTGGCATGGTATGGCACAAGAAGTCGAAATTGGGTATGGTACAAGTATTAAAAGTTATCCATTAGGAACTTCATATTTATATGAAAGATCAAGTACTATATATACTTCTTCAGAAATTGGTACAACTGGTACTATTTATAGAATAGCCTGGAATGCAAGTTATGGAGAAAGAGCTGCTAGACCTATTAAAATATATTTGAGAGAGACATCAGATGAGTTACAAACAGGGGTAACTTGGGCATCTAAAATAGCTGGTGCTACTGTTGTTTATGATGAAATAGTAAATCCAATTACAGGGTGGAATTACTTTGTCTTAACAACTCCTTTTTCGTATTCTGGTAATAATTTAGAGGTAATGGTGGAAGCAAATTATGGCGATATGTCAACAAATCCTTATGGTCTTACTAAGTATGCAATTGGTAGTGGTATTTCGTATACTTTGAAAACAAATTCTCACGCAAGATGGTCACAGGATTTTGGAGCTCCAACAGGTACTGGAACCGTGGATAATAGACGACCTAATATTACTATAGATTTTGGAGGTGTAACCTGTAGTTCAGTTACAAATGTAACCACAGTTAATCGAGCAGATACTACTGCTGATATTTCTTGGGAATCAGACAGTTTTGGAACGTCCTGGAATATTTCATGGGGATCCCCTGGGTTTACCCCTGGAGGCGCTAATGAGATTGGTTCAGATGTAAGTATTACTACAGATTATCAAATTACAGGATTAACCGATACAACAGCTTATGAGTATTATATTCAAACAGATTGTGGGGCTAGTTATGTTAGTGATTGGGCTGGACCTTTTAGTTTTAATACACGATGTGTAGCTCCTACAGATTTGGTAGCAAATAACTATGACGTAGCAGATACAACAGCGCAGGTTTCATGGACAGCAGGTGATGTAGAGACAGCTTGGAATATTTCTTGGGGACCAAATGGTTATGCTCCTGGTGATGCCAATGAGGTTGGTAGAGGTACATCTACAACTACATCTTATACCATTACGGGATTAATGGAGCAAACATATTATGATTTTTATATTCAGGCCGATTGTGGAGGTGGAGACGTTGGTGTGTGGTCTGAACGTATTGGGTTTACTACCGATTGTACTTACATAGATTATTTATATGAAAATTTCGATGCTTATGATATTTCTTATTCTATTAGTGAAATGCCAGATTGTTGGGTAAGACTAGATTTATATGGGTTTACAGACGATTGTAGTTATGGTATAAGGGATAATTCTTCAGCATCAGGAACGCAAAGTCTTCAGTTGCATACACCTAGTTCTAACTTCGGTATTATAGGTGTTTTACCTTCGTTTAGTAATGTAAATGCTGGAACGCATTGGTTACGTTTTAAGGCAAAAGTAAGTAATGCAGACGGTCTCCTTTATGTTGGATATGTTACTAATGAAAGAGATTGGGGAGATTTTACAATAATAGAAAGCCTAAACATAACTAATGACAGCTGGGATATAGATTCAGAATATATTGTATTGATTCCTGAAACGATTCCTAGTAATGCTAAATTAGCTATAAAGAGTATGCATGATAATGAAAATTACTTTATAGATGATTTATATTGGGAGCCAATACCATCTTGTACACCTCCTGCAGATTTAGTTACTACAGATATAGGAATAAATACAGTTTCCTTTTCGTGGGAAGAAATTCCTGATTCTTTATATAATTTAAGATACCGTGAAGTAGGATCTACCACATGGACAACTATATATGATATTCCAACAAATACATATGATCTTTCCGGGCTTAAGCAATATACCGAGTATGAAGTTAGTGTAAGTAGTAATTGTGTAGGTGGTGATCCATCTATATTCTTAACAACCATAGATTTCATGACTGGAGGATTTTATTGTTATTCTGAAGTATCGCAACCAAGAGACTATTATTATATAAGCCGAGTTGGTTTAAATACTATAGATAATAGTTCATCATATAGTGCTTATACCGACTTTACAGATATAAGTACAAATCTAGTTGCTGGTGATACCTATAGTATTTTCATTACGGTTACTGCAGATAATAATTACAATACTTCTTATGGAGTATGGATAGATTATAATGCTGATGGGGTTTATGATTCAGAGGAAAGGGTTTTTGCAACCAATATGGGTTCAAACGTTCCGGCAGCTGGGACTTTTACTGTTCCAGAAGATGTAATTTCAACAACTACTTCTATGCGTGTTTCAATGAGAAATGGATCTTCTATACCCCAACCTTGTGAGGATTATTCTATTGGAGAAGTTGAAGAATATACCATTAATCTTCAAGTTCAAGGTGCTCCTAGTTGTGAAGATTCCTTACCAGAGAATATTGTTATTCAGGACGTAAGTCATACTACAGCTACTGTTAATTGGACCGTTACAACGGCACCTGCTGAAGGATATGTAGTGGAAGTGTATGAAACAGGAGCTAGTCAAGGTGTTGATACACCTGTGTTTATATATAATGTAGATTCCAGTAATCTTAGTTCTGTTTTAAGTGGCCTTAGTTTAGGTACAACTTATGATGTTTATGTTATTTCAGAATGTGATAGTGATACTAATATTATTTCTGATGTAAATACATTTACCACATCTAGTTGTGATGCTGTAACAGGAGTAACCATTACCACTGTTACACACAATAGTGCTGTGCTCTATTGGACAGCTTCAGCTAATGCAAGTGAGGGATATCAGGTAAATGTTTATGAACAAGGTGCTACAACTCCTTTTATAACAGGTACTGTTGCAGCAAGTACTACTGCTGTAAATTTAACGAATCTGTCTCCAGAAACAACTTATGAGGTAGAAGTAATTTCTTATTGTGATACAGTATCTACAACGTCTAGTAAAATAAACTTTACTACAGGAGTAGATATGGATACAGATTATTGCGATTCCACTATATATACGGTAGAGTCTATAACTAGAGTTTTATTTGCAGGAATAGATAATGCTTCTACAGCAGTTGGAGCATCAGAATATGAAGATTTCTCTGCTATAGTAGGGCAAGTAGAAACAGGCGCTACTTATGGTTTCTCGGCAGAAGGATATACAGATGGTAATTTTACAAACTATTTTACAGTATGGATAGATTGGAACCAAGATTTCGAATTTCAAACAGAAGAAATGTATGAAATAGGGGCTATACTTAATTCCGACGGAACAGATGGGCAACAAGCTACGTCTAATATAGCTGTGCCAAGTACTGCATTAGAAGGAAATACACGTATGCGTGTTATTAAAAATTTTAATACATCACCTACAGATTCTTGCGGTACTTATAGCTATGGTCAAATAGAAGATTATACCATTAATGTTTCTTATCCATTATCAATAGCTGATAGTAGTTTATTATCTAATGTACAATTATATCCTAATCCGATAAGTACTAATACATTTTACATTAATGCTTCAAGTATAAAAGAAACAACGGTTTCTGTTAAAGTAAATGATATACTTGGTAGAGAAATTTATAATGTTCAGCATGATGTTTATAATGATAAGATACAAGTGAAGCTAGATCAGAATTTAAATGATGGAGTTTATTTGGTTACCATATCTTTAAAAGGAATGAGTCGTGTTTTTAGAGTTGTAAAACGTTAAAAATTAGTTTTTATTTTTTAGTTAATTATTGAAGGGGGGTTTAAGAGATAAGAGGGGTTTTTAAGTAAATCCCTCTTATTATATTTAAATTATTCTAATTTTAAAATTCAGGCATCTATTTTCTTTTTAAAATGGATTAGGTTTAAATTACAGCATATCTTTTTCTTAGTTCGAGCCTAAGAGGAGGAGCAAGTTATAATAAGCCACTAGAAATAGTGGCTTTTTTTATGGAATAAAATGAAATGCTATACATTAAATTGTTTTATGGTTTTTATTTTCTGTATTTGTTTGATTGTTAGTATTTTAAAAAACCATTCATCTACACTTATTTAACATTCATCTACTTAAACAAGCGGTTTTGTAGAAAGTTTTATAATGCACCTTAATCTTCATTTAATTTTACCCTTGTTAATCCAAACAAGTGTTATGTTATACAAAAAACTACCCTCAGGACGCTTTTTAAAAAAAATAAGTAAATGTGTCTTTAAAAGAAATAAAACAATACAATCCGTTAGTAAAAATGACGATAAAATACTGGTATTAGAAAACAATAGTGAAGCTAGTAATTTGCAAGTTGTTAAAATAGATGTAGTAGATAAAAGCATTAAAAACTTAGAGTTTATTAATCATTTAGAAATGAATTTAAAAGACAAGCAATTAGATAATTTGCCGATGGAGTTTTTAACAGATTTAAAACAACAAAAGCAGCATTCTCAAAAGAATCTTCTTATTAATTTAGAATCTAAAGATCATAAAAAATAAAAATATTTACAGATTTGTAAAACCATTCGTCTACACTTAAGCGTCATTCGTCTACACTTAGATTATTATAAACGAATTAAAATTTTTAAATTACTGAATTCAACTAATTTTATTCAGATTCATAATATACCCTCTATATGACTAAGAAACTAAAAATTCTTCTTATTGAAGATGACATGATAGAAATAATGAAATTGAATAGAACAATTTCCACATTAAAATTAGACCACACCATAATTGAAGCCAATAATGGTGAAGATGCGCTACAATTATTAGAACAAAAAGATAATTTACCAGATATTATTTTACTAGATTTAAATATGCCTAAAATTAATGGCATTGAATTTTTAAGTATTTTGAAAAAAGACGATGTTTTAAAATATATACCTACAATTATTTTAACTACTTCTAACAATCAAAAAGATTTATTAGAATGCTATAAAATAGGAGTTGCTGGATATGTTTTAAAACCTTTAAAATATGAAGAATATGTTAGTAAAATTGAGAAATTATTGTCATATTGGAGTATTAACGAATTAATTGTAGTTTAAAGCAATGAAAGGAATAGTTTTTACCGAATTTTTAGAATTAGTAGAAGATAAATTTGGATTAGAAATGGTAGATAATATTATCTCTAGTTCTACATTAGAATCTGAAGGTATTTACACTGCAGTTGGAACGTATAGTTTTTCCGAAATGTTACAATTATTAGGGCATTTAAGCGAAAACACAGGTATATCAATAGATAATTTACTGTTGGTATATGCCGAACATTTTTTTAGTGTTATTGAAAAAAGTTATCCAGGGCTTTTAGCAACTTATAAAGACCCAATAGAAATGATTTCATCTATAGAAAATCATATTCACGTAGAGGTACGTAAAATTTATCCAGATGCAGAATTGCCAACTTTTGAGGTTACTGATAAAACAGAAAACTCACTAGTAATGATATACAAATCCAGTCGTGCAATGCATCATTTTGGTTTGGGTTTAATGAATAAAACCTTCGAGCACTTTAACACAACAGCAAAAATAGATTTAGAAAAAATTAAAGAAGACGGAACGGAAGTTAGATTTATTATTCATAAAAATTAATGAGTCAAGAGCAAGTACAAATATTACAACGTGCTTTAAAAAGAGAAAAAGCAGCAAGAAAAGCAGCCGAAAGTATTCTAGAAGAAAAATCAAGAGAACTTTACTTTACATCACAACGACTAGAACAATTACTAGACGAGAAATCTTCACAATTACAAGGTGTATTTGAAAACATTGTAGATGCATATGTTGTTATGGATTTACAAGGTAATTTTATAAAATTTAATGAAGCAGCAACTAAATTATTTGGTTACGACATTAGCAGAGAAAAGGTAAACGTTGTAAAACTTATTTATAAAGAAGATTATCCATACGCTATAGCTTCTTTTACACAGCTACAAACTAAAGGCTATTTTAAAAATTACGAAGCTAGAGTATACACCAAATCTAAAGAGGTTAAATGGGTACACATAAATGCAAGTGTGATTTTTGATAAAGATAAAAATCCAGTTGCTGCACAAGGTATTGTTAGAGATATAACAGACCAAAAAGAATCTGAAGAAAAATTAATTGCATCAGAAAACAGATTAGCATCACTAATTGTAAATCTAGATAGTGGTATAGTGTTAGAAGACGAAAACCGAAACATTGTACTTACAAATAATAAATTTTGTGAGCTTTTTAATATAGAAGCAAAACCATCAGATTTAATAGGAATGGATTGCAAAGCAGCTTCCGAAAAAAATAAAGTGCTCTTTAAAAACCCAGAATCCTTTCTGCAAAGAATACGTGCTATTGATGCAGCTAAAAAAGTAGTTATTGGTGATGATTTAGAAATGGTAGATGGTAAAATACTTGAGCGAAACTACATTCCAATAATAATAGGTGGTTCAAACAAAGGCTACTTATGGACATTTAAAGATGTAACCTTAAACAGAACCTATAGAAAAAGCCTTGAAGTTCAAAAACAAAAGTATTACAATATTATTGCCAACATGCATTTAGGCTTAATTGAAGTAGATACAAAAGGAAAAATTTTAATGGTAAATCAAAGTTTTTCTGAAATGTCAGGCTATAGCATGCAAGAACTTTCTGGTAAATTGTCAAAAGAGGTTTTTCCTATTGATAAAAAAAGCTCAGAAATAATAAAAGATGAAAATATCAAGCGTAATAAAGGAGAGGCTAACTCTTACGAAATTCAAATAAAAAACAAAAACGGAGAAGAAAAATATTGGTTGGTAAGTGCTGCTCCTAATATTAATATAGAAGGAGTACAAACAGGATCTATTGGTGTTACTTTAGATATTACCGACTTTAAAAACCTTGAACTTCAAAAAGAAAAACTACTAAGCAAGCTTGAAAAAAGTAACGACGAGTTACAAGAGTATGCGCATATTGTATCACATGATTTAAAATCTCCATTGCGAAGTATACACGCATTAGTAAGTTGGTTAAAAGAAGACAATCAAGGCAAGCTAGATGATGTAAGTATACAAAATATAGGGCTAATTGAAACCACATTAGAGAAAATGGAACAACTTATTACAGATGTTTTAAATTACTCAAGTGTAGGTGCAGAGACCTCTTTAAAAACAGAAGTAGATTTAAATAGCTTAGTAAATGAATTAGTGTCTATTTTATATATTCCTGAGCATATACAAATTAAAAGTTTACATGCATTACCAAATATAAATGGAGATAGAACCAAACTGCAACAGCTATTTCAAAATTTAATTAGTAATGCCGTTAAATTTATAGATAAAGAACAAGGTAGTATTATAATAGATGTTGAAGATTTAAAAAGTCACTACAAATTTTCAATCCAAGACAATGGTATTGGTATAGAAAAAAAATACCACGATAAAATATTTAAGATATTCCACTCTTTAAAGAAAAGTAAAGATTCCTCAGGAATTGGTTTATCTATTGTTAAAAAAATTGTCAATTTACACGAAGGAGAAATTTGGTTAGATAGCAAACCAAACATAGGAACCACTTTTTATTTTACATTAAAAAAATAACCATGAAAACTGTACAATTAGTAAAACATAAAAATAAAGATTGGGAATATGTTATTAAAAAACAAGAGTTAAAAGAACCTTTAGTCTTGGTTTTTGGTAACAGATATATGTTAGAAGCCAAAGATGTTTATAAAGATATTAAGCAATTATTTCCAGATGGACATATTGTTTTTGCATCCTCATGTGCAGAAATTTCATCGAATACAGTAAATCAAGATAGCATTACTATAACAGCTATCGAGTTTGAAAAAAGTAAGTTTGTAATTAAAACAAGTAATGTTTTAAACGCAGATTTAGATAGCTATAAAACAGGAAATGATCTTATTAAACAATTACCTCCAGAAGGTTTAAAATATGTATTTGTAGTTTCTGAAGGTAGTTTTATTAATGGTAGCCAACTTACCAAAGGTATGAGTGCTGCTCCAGCAGATAATTTAATAATAACAGGAGGTTTATGTGGTGATGATGCTCGTTTTGAAAAAACACTAGCAGCCTACAATGAAAACCCAAAAGAAGGAGAATTAGTGGCTATTGGCTTTTATGGAGACACACTAGAAATTTCTTTTTCTATTCATGGTGGTTGGACACCTTTTGGACCAGAGCGTACAGTAACAAAATCTAAAGGAAATACCTTGTTTGAGTTAGATGGCAAACCAGCTCTTGATTTATACAAAACCTATTTAGGTGATAAAGCTAAAGATTTACCAGGAGCAGCTTTATTATATCCTTTAAATGTGAAGTCTACAGACCAAAAACAATCTATTGTAAGGTCTATTTTAAATATAAATGAAGATGAAAATGCTGTAATTCTAGCAGGAGATATTAAAGAAAACTCTAAAGTACAGCTCATGATGACCAATGTAGATCATATTGCAAACGCATCAGAACGTGCCGCTAAGCAAGCATTAGAGTACAGAAATAATAAACCAGAATTAGCAATATTAGTAAGTTGTATTGGTAGAAAATTAGTGCTAGATCAACGTGTAGAAGAAGAAATTGAAGAGGTTATTGAGGTTATAGGTAAAGACGCCGTTATTAGTGGTTTTTATTCTTATGGCGAAATTGCGCCTTTTAATAACGAAATGGCTTGTCAATTACACAACCAAACCATGACTGTAACGCTAATTAGCGAATAATGAATTCATTACTAAAAAGACAGATTCGTAAATATTTAAGCGAAGATTTAAAAAATAATGCCGAAATAGCTGCATTTATTAATGCGGTGAATCTTTCTTACAATAATTTTGACGAACAATCTAGCATGATTCAAAGAGCTATGTCTATTAGTTCTGATGAGTTATATGCTGCTAATAGAAAATTACAAAACGAAGCAGAAGAACAAAAAAAAGTAATAGAGAAGTTAAAAAGTGTTATTAATACCCTAAAATATTATAACCTAGAAGAAGACCATAAACCAGGAAATGTTGAGCTAACAGGTTCTAATTTGGTAGATTTTATAGATAATCAAACCAAAGAGATCATTGAAATGAACAAGCAAAAACAAGCGCTTTTAAATGAATTAGCACACCAAAATCAGGAACTTAGTGACTATGCACACATGGTGTCTCATGATTTAAAATCACCATTGCGTAGTATTGATACCTTAACGGCTTGGTTGGCACAAGATTATAACGATATTTTTGATGCTAATGGTATAAAAACGTTAAACCTTATTAGAGACAATGTAGAAAAAATGGATACCTTAATTAGTGGTATTTTAGAGTATTCAACCATTGGTAAAAATGAAGTAGCAATTTATGATGTAGACGTAAACAATCTAATAGATAACTTAATAAAAACGCTTCATATTCCTAAACATATTCATATTACAAAAACCAATTTACCAATAATTAAAGGAGATAAATACAGGTTACAACAACTGTTTCAAAACCTAATTGGCAATGCTGTAAAGTATAATGATAAAGCAAAAGGAACTATTGAAATTGGTGTAAAAAACCTAGATACATACTGGCAATTTTATATAAAAGATAATGGTAAAGGTATTGAAGAGGCTTATTTTGATAAAATTTTTAAAACCTTTGAAAAATTAGAAAACAATCCAGATTCTTCAGGTATTGGTTTGTCTATTGTAAAAAAAATTGTCGAATTATATGGTGGCAAAATATGGCTAGAATCTCAAGTTAATATAGGAACCACTTTTTATTTCACCTTAAAAAAATCACCCAATGGAACAGCCTAATCAATCTTACATTAACAGCTTGTCTGGAGGCGATGAAGCTTTTAAACAAAAATTAATAAACGTTATTAAAAAAGAGTTTCCAGAAGAGAAACAAGTGTATTTAAATAACTATAATGCTAAAAATTATAAGTTAGCAGCAGATAATGTACATAAACTTAAACATAAAATTAGTATTTTAGGCCTTGAAAAAGGGTATGACGTTGCCGTAGCTTATGAAAATAATTTACTTGAAGGTTCTACAAACCAGAAAGAAGCATTTGAAGCTATTTTAAATAGCATAACAACATACCTAGAAGAACTTTAAATTTACCTTATGAATTGTATTGTTATTGACGACGAAGCTACAGCAAGAATGATTATTTCGCAATTGTGTTCTAATGTGCCAAGTCTTACTGTTTTAGAAGAGTTTCCTAATGCAATGCAAGCCATAAAATACTTAAATCAAAACGAAGTAGATTTAATTTTCTTAGATATACATATGCCAGATTTTACAGGTTTCGATTTTATTGAAACCCTAAAAACTCCTCCAAAAATAATTCTTACTACCTCAGATCCTAATTTTGCAATTCAAGCTTTTGAGTATGATTGTATAGTAGATTATTTGGTAAAGCCAATAACCCAAGAACGTTTTAATAAAGCTATAGCTAAAGCCGAAGCAAAACAGAACAAACCAGTTGCAACTAATTCAAAAATAGAAAAGGTAGCAGCTACTTCTGGTAATGATTTATATGTAAATATTGATAGACGCTTAATTAAAATTGATATACCAAGTATTTATTTAGTAGAAGCTAAAGGAGATTATATTCAGGTTAAAACCGAAGATAAAAACTATACAGTACATTCTACTTTAAAAAAAATTGAAGAAAAACTTCCTGATAGTTTGTTCTTAAAAGTACACAGGTCATATATTATTAATGTCATGAAAATTATTGATATTGAAGATAACAGTGTTTTAATTAAAAAAGATGTTATTCCTGTTAGCAGATCTAATAGACCAGAATTAATGAAAAGACTAAATTTATTGTAAATCTAGTATTACATCGGTTTTTTAAGTCGTTTGTCTTAAAACATTTTCAAACTCTATTTAAAATAACAATTAATAGTATTCCTATTACCTTTACATAGTAATCAGTTTAAGGGTATATTGATTTCTATAAAAAAAAGACAGAAAACTAATTTTCTGTCTTTTTTTATGCATAAAATTTTATAAAAGTAACACAGTGTTTATTGTGTTTGTCTTCAGTGGTTTACTGTTTGTCTATACTTAGAAATGCACTAATCGAAAAACATAAAAAATAATAGTCTTTCCGTCTAGTTTTGTCATCAAATAAACCTAATCACGATGAAAAAAATAGTCATAGTAGCAGTCTTTTTATTAAGTGCTTTTTTAACATCTTGTTCTGTAGAAGAAACAAGTAATACCGAAAAAGCCTTTAGTGCAGAAACCATACAAGTAGAATACACCATTCTAGATTATGAAATTGCAGAGTTAATAAATGCACACAGAATTTCAATAGGTATTAATGCTTTAAATATAATAGACCATGCTTCGTTTGAAGCAATTACGCATAACCAATATATGGTTGATCAGGGCGAATTGAGTCATGATAACTTTAGTTTACGTTCTCAAAACTTACAAGAAGCAGTTCATGCAATAAAGGTGTCAGAAAATGTTGGCTATGGTTATTCTTCTGCAGCATCTTTAGTTAATGCTTGGTTGCAAAGTGAAGGTCATAGAGAAACAATAGAAAACACAACGTTTACAGATTTTGGTATTTCTTCTAAAAAAGATGAAGCAGGTAAAGATTATGTTACTAATATTTTTATAAAACTATAATTAAAATAGTTTATCTACACATAATTACCATTCGTCTACACTAAAATTGCACTAAACGAAAAACACATTTTAAGGCTAATTTGTAAAGTAAATTTGTCTTGTAAATAAGAAATATACAACCATGAAAACAAAAGTACACACCTTAAATAATCAAATACTAGCAATTGCATTATTGCTATTAAGTGTTACATTACATGCACAAAACACACCTTTTAATTGCGATTTTAGTGCATACTTATTTCAACGTAATGATGTATACGCAATCGATTTGGCGTCTGGAAACGCTTACCTAGCTGCAACAGATATTACAGATGGAAATATTAATGCAACAGCTTACAATCCTGCAGATGGTTTTATTTGGGGATATGTAAGTACACCTTCTAAAACAATTATTAGAATTGGTAAAGATTTTCAAACAACTTCTTTTACCATACCAGAACTAACTACAGGAAATAAATATGTTGGAGATATTAGCCCAGAGGGTATTTATTATATGAAAGCTGGAGGAACAAGCTATTTTAAAGTGGATTTAAATCCTGATTCAGCAACCTATACACAATACCTATCTACAGAAAATTTATCACAAAATATTAGCATTCACGATTGGGCATTTAATGCAGTAGATGGTAATATATATGCAGTAGAAAAATCTTCAAATATTTTATATCGAATAGACCCAACAACAAGTGTGGTACAGGCTTTAGGTGAAGTACCAATTTTATCTGGATTAGGCTATACGTATGGAGCTGTTTATTTTGATGCAGATGGTCGTTTTTATATTTCTGCTAATGAAACAGGAACTATTTATGTAATACAAAGTGTTCAAGATTTAAACACGACATCTACTATGGACTCTAACTTATTTGCATTTGGCCCTTCAAGTTCTAGTAACGATGGTGCACGTTGCCCAACAGCTCCTGTAGCTCAAGAAATTTGCGATAACGGTATTGATGATGATGGCGATGGTTTAATAGATTGCGAAGACCCTTCTTGTTCTGGTTTTGGTAGCTGCGAAGTGATTGCGCCTCCAACAACAGCTAACGATGGTGGCTTAGAAAGTAACGGAAGATTATCTGAAGCAATTAGCAAACGTAACTTTAATCGTGCTAAAAAAAGTTATGCGTTTGACCAAATGTCGGCAAAGCGTGTTACTGCAAATAATGTAAATTATACTAGCAGAACAGATGGTAGTTTTCAGCTGCAAGATTTTGTGCCATTAACAACTATTAATGAAGATTATGCCGTAGAATCTACACCAACAGATTTATTACAAATTACCAATGCAACAGAAGTGTACGCTGTAGATTATATGCAAAATGATGCCTCTATAGCTTCGGTTTTAGCTTTAAAAACTGAAAATGGCGTATATGAACACACTAAATATATCTGCGATAGGTTGTTAGGAGCAGAATTAATTTCGGTGTCTACCGTAGATCTTAATGAACAAGCATTTATTAAATCTATTATAAAAAATGCAGATGGTTCTTTTGAATACGTATTGAGTTTATCTGCTAAAATAAAAAACAACGATGCTAATTTTGAGGTAGAATCGCATTGGAATTTAGATGCGTACGAAGAAAATGTAACCTTCTATAACTTTCAAATATGGTCCAATTCTATAGATGATTTATATAGCCTGTCACAAGAAGTTTTAAACCTGTTGGCAGCTGTAAAACCAATTTCAGATTACCAGTTATCTACACCTCCAACAGTTTTTGTTAGAAAAGGACAATATAACAATGGCGCTCTAGATCTTCAAATAATAAATACCAATGCAACGCAAAATGTAACCTTAGATTCTGGTTACAGAGTAACAGAAACTAGCGCGTTTAATTATACATCGTCTAGCCTTAACTTAAACCAAAATTACATTACAGATATACAAGTACCTACAGGAAACCTGTTTGATATAGGATTTAGAATTGGAGATGGTGTAAACACTCCAGACGATTTGTTTATGTCTGATGGTCCTTGGGGAATAGATGATTCGCAACCAGATACAGTAGTAAATAACTACACTATTTCAGCTAATACGGATACTTTTAATACTGAAGATTTTCCGGTAGAAAGAAACCTAGAATTACATGCAACAACAAGTACTTATTTTGCAGCTTATAGAGCATTAACACCACGTTTTAAAGCAGTAGATCTAACAGATTATGATAGTTTTAAACTAAAAGCAAAAGGTACTGGAAACTTAGAAATAGCTTTTGTAAAACAAAGCATCACCAATTGGGATGAGCAATATAAAACAACTATTGCTTTAACAGATCAATTTCAAGATTTTGCAATTCCTTTTTCTGCATTTACTTCTTCTTTAAACCAAGACTTACAATTAAATGATATTGTTACCATAGTCTTTACAATGGTAAGTGAAGATGGTTCAAGAACAACAAAAGAGATGCATTTGCAAAACGTACGTTTCTCTACAGGAAATACTTTATCTGTAACCAATTTTGAAACAGTGATTAGCGCAAACGCTTTAAAAGCATATCCAAACCCAATGGTAAATGCTTCTAACATTCACTTTACAACAAATCAAAACGAAGCGGTACAACTAGTTATTTATAATCAATTAGGAAAAATAGTATTTGCTAAAACCGTAAATGCACAAGCAGGTAAAAACCAAATAGAAATACAAAGACAGAACCTTAGTTCTGGTCTATACATCTGTAAATTAACAAGTACACAAACTAATTATAACCCTTTAAAATTACTAGTAAAATAACCCTAATTATTTAATTCTGATTAATAGCGTAGAAACTAAAAACGAATAATAGCTTATAAGTTGGTTTCTATAAAAGGCAAGAACACGAGGGGTCTTGCTTTTTTTGTTTTTAAGTTTCCTTTTTATTTAAAAGGATGCATTGGTATGTTAAATAGGAAGCATGAATGTAGAGAAACTACGTTTAATAAATTGTTGGTACTTTAAAAACAGACTATTCCTAACAGAAATTATTGCATATAAATTAAACCTTTTACAATGCTTAAAGTCTAATAAAATAAAAATAAGATTTTGATAATACCTAAAGTTTTAAAAAACAATGCAAAACCGTTTTTTTTGCTGCTGTTTGTATTCTGTATTTCTATAAGTTGTAACAAGAGTAAAAAAGAAATAGCTACACCAAATAAAACAATTTCTGCCAATACTTCTAGTAACCAAAGTATTCCTGTTTATAATTTTGACCAATTAGAACCTTTATTGTATACAGAAAGTAACAAAACTTATATTGTTAACTTTTGGGCTATGTGGTGTGCGCCTTGCGTAAAAGAGCTTCCTTATATTCAAGAATATGCAAATAAAAATCCAGAGGTAGAGGTACTGTTGGTTAGTATGGATTTTCCTAAAGACATAGATACCAAACTAAAGCCTTTTTTAAAAGAAAAAAACATAAGCAATAAAGTGGTAATTTTAGACGATCCTGATGCAAATACATGGATAAATAAAATTGATGCTAATTGGTCTGGAGCAATACCATTTACTATTATATTTAATAATAAAAAACGTGCTTTTTTTGAACGATCTTTTGCGAGTTTAGAAGATTTAGAAACCGAAATAAATAACACCTTAAATAATTAATTAAAAATGAAGAGAATATCTGTAATACTTACTATGGTTGCGCTATCTGCAATTGTACTAGTTTCTTGTAAAGATAAAGCTAGTGATAAAAAAGAAACTGTTAAAGAGCAAAAACGCCACCAACATGGTCCAGATGGTGAACATCCAGAAGATGGAAAAGGACATCCACATGATGGAGATCATAAAGGGCCTCCTCCTGGAGGAGACAGAAAAGGTCCACCTAGAGGAGGAAGTCCAGAGCAAACAAAAACTTTAGAAGAAATAGGGGGTTATAAAATTGGAGAAGTTGCTACCGATTTTAGTCTTAAAAATGTAGATGGTTCTATGGTTTCTTTAGCAAGTATTGAAAATGCTAAAGGTTATATTGTAACGTTTACATGTAACGAATGTCCTTTTGCCAAATTATATGAAGACCGTTTAATTGCATTGCATAATACCTATGCACCTCAAGGTTATTCTGTAATTGCAATTAACCCAAACAGTCCAGAAAATGAAAAAGAAGGCTATGCTGCAATGCAAGCAAGAGCAAAAGAAAAAGGATTTCCGTTTCCGTATCTTGTAGATGAAGGACAAAAAATATATCCACAATATGGAGCAGTTAGAACGCCTCACGTGTTTTTATTAGACCAAGATCGTAAAGTACAATATATTGGAGCAATAGATGATAATTCTAAATCTCCTGAAGATGTAAAAGTGAAGTATGTAGAAGATGCAATTAAGGCTTTACAAGCAGGTAAAACGCCAAGTATTACTTTAACAAAAGCAATAGGATGTCCTGTAAAACCTAGTAGAGGTTAATTAAAATCTAAAATTCACAAAAAAAAACACAAGCATTATGCTTGTGTTTTTTTTTGTAACCAATTGTAAATACAAAGGTTTTACTCTCTAAAAATTGGCTTCTCAAACAACAACCATTTAAAACGAATACCTATCTCATTATAGGTGAATCCTGCTGCAGTTGCAGATGCAATATTACTTCGTGTAGCAAATATATTTGCCATACAACGAGTAGAAAACTTATAACCTAATTTTCCTTGAAAGCGATAGGTACTTTGGCTGCTATCATTATCAATATATTGTAAACCAGTTGCAGCTGTTAGCTCATAAAACCATTCTTTAGGTTTTGCTGTGTTTTCGTCTTTAATAATATTAGCAAATACTTCAGCCGCATTAAATTTTTCTGGCGAAAAATAGATTGTTGGTACTTGGTTTTTAAAGGTTATGTATTGGTAGTTTATTCCTGCCTTTAAGGATGGTTTTGGTAAAATGTTATAATATAAAGAAGTAAATAATAAGTTTCTGGCATTATCATCACTCTGGCTGGTATAAAAATACTGTGTAAACCAACCCAAGTTAAAATTTGTATTTAAACTGTAGTTTGCATAATAGTTGTTTTGTACAATTTCTCTGTCTAATAATTCGGCATTAAAACTTTGTAATTCACGTTTATAACCAACGGTTAAATCTTGTAGTTTAAACGGTTTTATGTTTATAGAAATATCTGTTAAAAATTGGGTGTAGTCATTGGTAGTTGCTTTTGCCGAAGTTAAACCTGCTGTTCCTTTAAAAGTTGTGTTTGGGAATAATTGATAGGAAATACCTAAACTAAAGTCGTTTGAAGTTGCTTCGTTATTTGTTACAGGATTGTTTGTGCTTCTGTAATTATAACTTCCTAAGATTTTAAATTTTGTGGAAAAAGGAAATTCTAAAGTATTATTAAATGCAAAAGCTTCGTTATCTCCATTATCAAAAGAGTAGGAAGCTTTTCCTTCATAAAAGGGAGTAAAGGTGGTGTTGAGGTTTTTTATAAAGTTTGTTGCATCTTTTTGGTTTTTGTAAAACTTCAAGGTGTTTTCTGCAGAAGTATATGCATCTTCATATTTTCCTAATGCTTTTAAAGCATTTGCATTTCCTAAGTTTCCATCAAAAGAAGTGCTGTCGTTAACCAAAATCTGGTCATAATCTTTTACACTTTTTTTAAAGTCACTTTTGTAAATGTTAAGTGTTGCACGTAATGCTAAAACCCAATTTTCGTTGGGTTTGGTTGCTATTAAATTAGAAATAAGCGTTTCTGCAGATTTGTATTTTTTGTTCCAAATTAAGGCTTGAGCATAACGTTCTGTGGTTTGTTGCGTAAGTGTTGCTGTTGTAGTTTTGTTTATACTCTCAAAAGCTTGTGTACTTAATTGTAAGGCATCTTTTTCCTTTCCGTTTAAATGGGAAACTAAAGCCAAACCATTTAATGCTGAGATTTTGTTTTCTGGGTTTTCTGCTAATAAATGATACGTGGCTTTGGCATCGTCTAATCGATTAGCAATAAGATAAAGGTTGGCTAAATTTAATAAAGTGTCTTTGTCGTTATTGAATAACTTTAGGTTTTCTTTTAGTAATAACTCGGCTTCATCGTATTTTTGCGATTGTTGTTTTTGGTATGCATACCCTAAATATATGTACTTTTTAGAGGTTAATGCATTTGGGTTTCCTGGTAATACTTCTAGTGCTTTATCTACATATGTTAGAGCTTTTTCATATTCTTTTAGGTTAGAAAGTGTATTGGCATAACTTAACAATGCAGGAAAGCTTTTTGGATCTTCTTCTATTAAACCTTTAAAATAGGTTTTGGCTTTGGTAAAATTACTATTCCATAATAACGATTCTCCATAATTAAGTTTTACCTCAAAATCTGTAGGATAATCGGCTAATAGATTTGTAAAAAGTGTGTTTGCTTCTTTTGGTTTTCCGTTTAACCCAATGGCACGACCATAACATAGTCTTGCTGTTTTATTATCAGGATATTCTTTTAATATATTTAAGAAAAATGTTTCCGCTTTAGCGTACTTACCCGTTTCTAAATAGGTAAAGCCTTGTTGCATGTCTTGCGCAAAGCTAAAAGATGCTGTTAATATTAAGGTAAGTAGGAATAAAAATTTAAGTTTCATGTTCTTGTTTTAAATCATTTGCAAGTTAGGCATTCCTTTGCATTCATTCATCTACAGCAATTGTCCAGTCGTCGAAATTTAAAAGACTTTCAAGGGTTTTCAACGCATCTTTGCATCAGCAATAAGACCTAAACAATATAAAAATAATAATTATGGCACTTACAATTACACAAAAAGAGAATATAATAACATTAGAAGGCGCATTAAACGCAAGTACATTAAATAGTTTTAAAAATTACTTTAGTCTTGTTTTAAATACGAGTAAGAATTTTACTTTAAATATTGATAAGGTTACAGAAATTGATGTGTCTGGAATGCGTGTATTAAAAGAAATGTACAGAAATGCCATACATAACAACAATATATTTTTTGTAGTTGGTTATGGTTGTAAAGATATTTACGAAGATTTTAAGTGTCTAAACGTAGCCTAATTTTTACTAATATAAAACACAGAATAAGATGCAAGCTTTATCTATATTAAAATCGAAAAAAATAACTCCAGAACAAATATTTATGTTAAGCGTATTAGCGGTAAATGGAGGAAACTACTTGTACAATCTTATTTTGGGTCGTGTATTAGGTCCAGCACAATTTGCAGATGCAGCAGTGTTAATTACCTTTTTGTTAGTGCTATCTTTTGTAGCCATGACCTTTCAATTAGTAACCGCAAAATTTTCTGTGGTTTTTGAAAACGATACCTTTAAAAATTTCATCTCTAAAATTTATAAAAATGCAACGATTGTTGGCTTAGGATTAGGAGCATTAATAGTGGTTTTTGCAAACCAATTACAAAACCTTTTTAATACTTCAACTTCAAGTATGTTTACCATTTTTGGTATAGGAGTGCCTTTGTACTTTTTAATGAGTGTAAACCGAGGTGTGTTTCAAGGAAAAAAGGAATTCAATTACCTATCAATTACTTATCAAGCCGAAATGTTAAGCAGATTAGTTATAACATTAGCTTTAATCTTTTTATTTAATATACAATCTTCTATTGTGATTGCTATAGGAATTTTAATTTCTTTCGGGTTTGGATTAATGCCATTTGAATTTAAAAATGTAAGCATTAAAAAGTCTATTGCTATGGAAGCAAGCCAATCTAAACAAGTAAGAAGCTTTTTTATAATTACAGCGTTTTATGAGTTTACACAAATTATAATTAACAATAGTGACATCTTATTAGTAAAACATTACTTTGATGCTTATGAAGCGGGATTATATGCTTCCTTAGCCTTAATAGGTCGTATTGTATACTTTGTAGCCTGGATGTTTGTTATGTTGTTATTACCTACAGTAGTTCAGCTTAAAAAAGAAGGAAAAGAAACAGCGCCAATTTTATTTAAATATGTTGGTTACATTGCAGCAATAGCAACTGCTATCATTATAGGTTGTGCTTTGTTTCCAGAAACTGCAATTACCCTATTATTTGGAGATAGCTATTTAGCTATGGCTCCATTATTATGGAAGTATGCCTTAGCAACAGGTTTATTTGCCATATCTAACATCTTTGCATACTACTACCTATCGTTAGATCAATTTGTTCCTGTAGTAATTTCTGGAGTCTTCGGAATGCTTCAAATGGGATTAGTTATCTTTTTTCATCATAGTTTAGAGCAAGTCGTGCACATGCAAATTATAGCAATGGTTTTATTACTTGTTGTACAAATATTCTTCTTTGTTTTTAATACCAAACGTAAGAAATAAAAACACCTAAGATTTTATATTATTAGTCTATATAAATGAAGAAGCTGTGGTTTTTACTACAGCTTTTTCTGTTTATAGTATTCAGCGCTACCATGTCATTCAGAGCGCAGCGAAGAATCTAATTAATAAATGATAATATAAAAAAAGAGATTCTTCAGTCGTACCTCCTTCTGAATGACAGCGTGGTTTTTAGTTGTATTTAGTTGTGCTTTGCGAGTTGCTACGTTATTCAGAGTTACCATGTCATTCAGAGCACAGCGAAGAATCTAATTAATAAATGAAAATATTAAAAAAGGAGATTCTTCAGTCGTACCGCCTTCTGAATGACAGCGTGGTTTTTAGTTGTATTTAGTTGTGCTTTTCGAGTTGCTATGACATTCAGCGCTACCATGTCATTCAGAGCGCAGCGAAGAATCTAATTAATAAATGATAATATAAAAAAGGAGATTCTTCAGTCGTACCTCCTTCTGAATGACAGCGTGGTTTTTAGTTGTATTTAGTTGTGCTTTGCGAGTTGCTACGTTATTCAGAGTTACCATGTCATTCAGAGCACAGCGAAGAATCTAATTAATAAATGATAATATAAAAAAGGAGATTCTTCAGTCGTTCCTCCTTCTGAATGACAGCGTGGTTTTTAGTTGTATTTAGTTGTGCTTTTCGAGTTGCTATGTCATTCAGAGTTACCATGTCATTCAGAGCGCAGCGAAGAATCTAATTGTTAAAATTTACTATAAAAAAGAGATTCTTCAGTCGTGCTTTCTTAGGAATGAAATAATATAAAAGGTAAAACGACACCTTCTTACCATTCGTCTACAGTAATATGTAATCTGTCTAAAGTTGTATGATTTAGTTAGTTATAAAACGCAAATTTGTAGTGTAATTAAGAAACAATATTAAAAATATACAACAATGAAACTAGCAATTGTAACAGCATATCCACCAAGTAAAGTAACATTAAATGAGTACGCTTATCATTTAGTAAAGCACTTTAGACAAAAAGAAAATGTTACTGAAATTGTTTTATTAACAGATAAAACCGAAGGAGCAAAAGACATTGCTTTTACAGAAGATGGTTGCAAGGTTACCGTAAAAGAATGTTGGGAATTTAATAGCTACACAAACATTATAAACGTTACTAAAGCCATTAATAATATACAACCAGATGCAGTTTTATTTAACTTGCAATTTATGAAGTTTGGAGACAAAAAAGTTGCAGCAGCCTTAGGTTTAATGTTACCATTAGTTTGCAAGTTGAAAAATATTCCAAACATTGTATTATTACATAATATTTTAGAAGAAGTAGATTTAGGATCTGCAGGATTTACAAGTAATAAAATCATGCAAAAATTATATGGTTTTATTGGTACAAGCTTAACTAAGTTAATTTTACAAGCCGATACTGTTGCTGTAACCATGCAAAAATATGTTGACATTTTAGAGAAAAAATATAATGCTAAAAATGTTACTTTAATACCTCACGGAACTTTCGAAATTTCTCAAGAAAAACCAGAATACAGTTTACCTCAAGGACCTTTACAAGTAATGACTTTTGGTAAATTTGGTACCTACAAAAAAGTAGAAGGTATGATTGAAGCTGTTGAGAAAGTAAGAGCGTCTACAGGATTAGATCTTGAAGTTGTAATTGCAGGAACAGACAACCCAAATGTGCCAGGTTACTTGGCAAAAGTGCAAGAAGATTATAAGCATGTGCCACAAGTACGTTTTACAGGTTATGTAGAAGAACATGAAGTACCAACCTTATTTAAAGAAAGTGCAGTAGTTGTATTTCCATATACAGCAACAACAGGAAGTTCAGGAGTTTTACACCAAGCAGGAAGTTATGGTAAAGCAGTAGTGATGCCAGATTTAGGAGATCTTGCTTTATTAGTAAAAGACGAAGGATATAAAGGAGAATTTTTTGAACCAACATCTGTTGCTAGTTTAGCAATCGCAATGGAAGCAATTGTAACCAACGAAGCACACAGAATAGCTTTAGGAAAAGCAAATTACCAAGCGGCAACAGCATACCCAATGGAAAAAATTGCAGATATGTACTTATCTAATTTTGATAGAATTATAAATAAAAAAATACCTCAAAGTAAAAATGCATTAAAACCTACAAATGCATAGAATGAAACGATAGCTATTTTGAAAAAAGAAAAACAGAAGAATCTTTTAAATTAAGTCGGTTAATTTAAAAGATTCTTCGCTTTGTTCTTAATGGCATAATTGTTAGTTACTAATATATTTAAACGAAGCTTTTTTTGTTCCGTTTTTGTCAATAAACCCAAAATGTTTTTGGGTGTTTCTACGCCAAGGCCTACTACCTACAACGGCTTTTGGTACATCAACAAAATCATATAAAGTCCAAGACATAAATTGCAATTTATTAGCAGCAATTATTTCTTGGATTTTTTTGTGGTAATTAGCCTGGTCTTCTTCAGATGAACCAAACGGTTTCCAGAACCCACCATAAGAAGATATTCCAAATTCCTGAAGCACTAAAGGTTTGTCGGGTATTTGGGTTTTCATGGTTTTTATAGCAGCATCTAAATGTTCTAAGGCCTCATAATAATGAAACGATACCATATCTACTTTATCTTTTAAAATTGCTGCACTTTGGGTGTTAGACCAACCAATAGTGACAGGGTGTACAGTATCTACAGATTTTACTAAATCAATCATATTGTCTAACCAAGCAATTACATTTTCTTTTCCTCTAGAATCAAAATCAAGGTTTGGTTCGTTTTTAATATCCCAAGCAATAATAGCGTTATGGTCTTTAAAAGTAGATACTATGGTTTCTGCGTGACGTTGGTTTAAGGTCCAATTCATCACCGAATAATCGCCATAAAAATCAAATAACGTTAAAACCACTTTTAGGTTTTGTTCTTCCGCAGCATCTAAAGTTTGTTTTAGTTTGTCTAGCTTTTTAGGGTTTACAGCTGCTTTGCCAAAGTCATCATATTGCACAAAAATTCTTACCGAATTTAACCCAGCATCTTTAATAATTTTAAAGTCGTTAGCAATAATGTCTTTCGCAAAAGCGTCTCCAAACATATTCCATGGTGTAGCTTTCGGATAATAATTTATCCCTTTAATAATTAAACTATCGGTTTCTATTTTTGTTGTTTTTGGTTTAAAAGGCTTACTACTTTCTTTTACCAAATGTCTTATGCGCCAAAAACCATCTTCTAACAAAAACACCATTTTGTAGGTAGATGTTTCTGTAGTTTCTAATACTAGTTTTTCTGCTTTAAAAATACGCTTATACTCTACAACATCTTTATCTGTAACAACAGCAAGTTGTCCATCTTCACTAAAAAACTCTAAAGTAGGGTTGTGGTTTAGTGTTGTAGCTTCAATGGTTGTGTTTTCGGCTTTATTTAATGCAATAAAAGCATATAAATTTTCTCTGGCACTATCTGTGTAATAATCTTTTATACCAGCAGTTTTGTTTGTTTTGTAAGCCACTTGTTTTACATACCAAGCATCTAAATAATCATTCTGTAAGGCATTAAGGTTTTCGTTATCCATTGGCCTACCTTCATTGTTTAAAGGTTCCCAGATTAATTTTGGAGCATATTGTTCTATTTTTTGTATTTCTGTATGTAGCATGGTACTTCTATCTGCTCCAGTATTTAGGTAGCTAAAAAGCGCGCTAATACCAGAAATAATCAAGGCTACAATCATAATATATGAGCTTATTAAAATGGTACGTAGTATTTTTTTATTAAGACCTACCATAGTTTTTTGTTATTAAATGTTTTGGCTATTCCAGCAGTTTCTACACGGAAATTATAATTTCCGTTTTGGTACACTGCAGGCTTTAAATTGAAGGTAACATAGCCATTAAAAGATGTTTTTGTAATGGTATCTACAAGCGTGTTATTTTTGTAAATTAATAGTTTTACCTGCAAACCATCGGGAATCATTTGCTTCATAAAACTTTGCAAAGGGCCAACTAAAATTTTACGATTTTTGTTGGTAAAGGCAATATCAAAATCATCAATAACACTTTGGTAATTTAGTGTAATAGTATCGCTTTCTGCCATACCATCTATATAAGCTTTTATGTTCCAGGTATCTTTAAAATCGGGATGAATCATTTTAGAAGTTGCTATTCCTTTGATAGTAGTTCCTGTCGTTTTTAAAATATTTCCGTTTTCAGTGGTTATAAAAAAAGTAACAAATGTACCATCGCTAACCACGTTATCTTGCTTGTCTTTAATTACAGAAGTTGCAAAAGTTGTAACCTGATTTCCGTCGGCGTAATTATGTGGTCGCTTTGCTGAAATTTTAAAATCTGTAGGAATTGCAGCCCATACCTGAATAGTGAATTCTTTTGAATTGACTCCTAAACTTTCCGATGAAACTAACATTCGTCCACTTTTTCTTTTGGAATATATATTTTTATAAGCTATTAAATTTTTGGTAAAAATGGCTTCTTTTTCTTCGGAAGCTAAAAACTGAAACTTTGCATTTACCTTGGTGTTTGTTGGTACAGGGTTGTCTAGAGAATCGGTAGGAATAACAACCAACATGGTGTAATCTGTTTCTCCAGCTTCAATACTTGGCGGACCAATATAGGTTTCTATGGTGGCTACTTCTGCTTTTGGATTAAGGTTAAATTGCCCTGAAACAGATTCTTTTTCTTGTAATAATTTCCAAAGAACAACTCCAGTTTTTTTAGTGATGTTTTCTGGTATTTTATATTGAATTACATTGTTTTTTAATAATGCTTCAACCAAAGTTGAACCATAACTATTCGAGCAATAGAGTAGTGGTTTTTCGCCTTCGGAAGCCGTAAATTCTAAAACAACAGCATTTCCAACTTCATAATCTGTTTGTGTAGTTAATAAGATGCTAGGAGGCCTTGTTTCGTTTTGTTGCGCAACAGCAAAAGAGGATAATAAAATTAAACCTAAAAGAAATATGAATGTGCGTATACCTTGCATTAATTTGGACTTCCTATATATGTGTTAATTTCTATTTTAATATAACTAAAATCGGGATGATCTATTTTTTGTAATTGCGCATCGCTATGGTTTTCTATTCTGTTTGGCACTATTTTTCCAGCAATAGCATCGTTTGGTAAGCCATTTACAAAAATGTTATCCATATTGGTGTTAATGATTTTTACTTGTCCATTTTTTAATATTCTATATTCAAAATCTTGTTTGCGTTGTTGTCGCACGCCTTCTTTTACAAATAAATGATCTACCCAAACCATGTTTTTATTAGTATCGTAATAGGTAATTAATAGTTGAGGTATGGTAATTTCCTGGATCCCACTATTAAATAAGTTTCCGTTTATCGTTTCTTCTTTAATATCAATAGCGCTTAATACTACATTTTTGTATAAATCTGACCCTGAAACATTTCCTGCTACTTGCAAGTTGAATTTGGTAGGTTGCTCTTCAAAGGCAACAGGAGTAAATTCATCTGGATTAAACGTATCTGGAATAGAATCTTGGGTTCTAGACCAAGCAATGCCTTCAAAATTAATACGGAAACTAGTGGACTCTTTAGGCATTAATTTATGCTTTACATGATATTTAGCATTGTAAGTAGCGAGTTCTTTATTGTCATCGTTGTATAAGGTTCCTTTTAAAATAACATCTGCAGGTACATTATCTATATTTTGTACTTCACCAATTATGGCATAACTACCATCATATTGCACCAATTTAGCCGAAATAACTTCTAAGACAGGTTGTTTTAAAATGTCTTCATGATGGGTTTGTTCTGTTGTAATGCGTCGTCTACCTTGATTAAAGTATTTTGTTGCATTGTTAGCGTATAGTTGGTCTGGTGGTAAATCGTTATTTAAATCATCTGGTTGTAAATACCATTTTCCTTTTCTTTTGGATAAGGATTTATAATCTATTTTTTCAATTTTCTCTAAAGGTGTAATCCATTGTGTTGTCACCTTTGCAGAGACTGTACTATCGTTATGTGTTGTAATTTCTGTTGCAATAGCATCCATTTTGGCATAGCTGCTTAGTAAACCATCGGTTACAGAAATTTCTAACATGTATTGTGCAATAGGTAGCTGGTTTTCGGGGTCGATTAAGCTATGTGCTTTTTCAAATTCTTTAAAATCTAAAGCGTCATAATAAGCAATAATGGCGTTTTCAGGGCTGCGTTGCGAATCGTTTTTTAGGTAAAATAAATAAATACCATAACACACAACTATAGCTAAAAATAGAGACCAGATATGTGTAATGCGCAGTACGTTTCTGTTAAATTTATGATACTTAGTTGGAAACTTTAAAAAATCAGGTGTAGATTTTATACGTGTTTTTAACATGTTTACCCAAAGCATTTGTATGTTTAAAATAAATGCGATTAACACGGTTAAAAAAGGCATAATTCCCCAATGTATTTTTAGCCATTTAGCAACATCTTCTTTTGGTAAAATAGAAGATACAGGAGGAATGTTTAAACGTTCCCAAACCATAATACCGTTTTCTAATTGACGTAAGCGTTGCCATCCACAAAAGTAGAGGATAGGATCGTAAAACTTATCGTTAGAAAATATATATTTTAGATTGTATTTTTCTGGTGTGGTTAAAAATTGCTGTAAAGATCCTATACCAGCAACTCCTTTAAACTTAGAGTTTTCTAAACGCTCAATAGGTCGAGTGGTTAACTCTGGTAGTCTTCTTGCAGAGTGGTAGTTACCATCTACTGTCATGGCGTTGGTTTGTGCACTTAACCAAGCCATTTGGTCTCCAAAACCTAAGGTTAAAAAGCGCCATTTATCATGATCATCTTGATTTAAGAAATTCACAATAGGTAACATTTTTATTTTCTGTGGTTGCGAGGGTCTAAAGTAGTTAAGACTCATGGTAAAAACTACCATAAATACCATTAGTCCTGCTAATATGCCACCAATAATTCTGTGATAAACAGCGCCAAATTTAGATTGAATGCGCGCTTTTAAATCGCCTTCTGTAAAACGATAGGCAAACTCGCCCATTAGTGGTATAGATAAGATGGAAGCCCAAAGGGTAAATCTATCTAAGGTTAAAATATTAAATGCAGTTTCGCCTAACATTTTTAAAGGTATTGGCGTGGTTCCTCCTGTTCCTAAAATGGTACAAATGGTTACAGATAAACCAAAAAACAAATACCTTTTGCTGTAATACCTGTAAAATATATAAGGTAATAGTACTAATAAAATTCCCCATGGAATTAAAAAGAAAACTAAACCAGAGGAGGTGATTTCTAGAAAGTTATCACGTGAGCCATGTGGAATAGGAACCTGTGTAATTGGGTTAGCTTTTGAGTTTAACCAATACGGAAAAATACAACCTACAATGAGGACTAAGGATAACATTCCAAAGCTTAAAATACGCTTAAAAAGTTTGAAAAAAGTATTCAAAAATATTTTGAAAGTTACTTCTTTCATCGTGTTTACTTGCTCTCGAGAAACATCCATAATGACCATTCCTATTAAAGGAAAAATAAAAAATACCATTCCAAAAATGGGTGTCACATGATGAGAAGTAACAGTAACAGCTATTAAAGATAGCGATGTGGCTAAGTACCATTTTTTACCTGTTTTTAGCCACAGGTAAATCTCTGGTAAGGCATGCATTAATACCGAAACACCAACAATACTTGGTAATTGTCCAAAAATATGAAGTGTTTCTATAAACGAAGAAGAAAACACCGCTAGTACACAAGCATAACCGGCTACAGTTTTGTTACCTGTTATTAATAAAGAAAAACGATAGGCTCCTGTAACAAATAAAACTATAGCAATTAAAGCAACGCTAAACATGCCAAACTTTAAACCGCCAATCATAGAGAGTAGCGCTATAGATTGATGCACTAAAGGAGGATAACTTTGAACCGTAAAACCAGTATACCACTCATAGTTCCATGGTTCAAACCAACTATTAGCATAATGATCTGCAAAAAACAGATGTATTAAGGCATCATAAGTAGTTTCTAAAGTAAAAAATATAGAACTACCATGAAAAGCCAATCCTAAAAGAATGGCAGTGATTAAGTATTTATTTGAGGTTTCCTTCATTTAAAGCCTAAGCTACAATAATATGGTAAAGATAAATAAATATAATAGTGCTTCCATTTTTAATTATCTATAGCAATCTACCATTCGTCGACACTTAGCTATAGGTTAAACTAAATAACAAATTTAGGGTTGTCTTCTCTTGTACATTTGTACCATCAACAACACATAAATACACTTATTATGAAAGTTTTAGCAATAGATGATCAACAATTAGTATTACTGCCTTTACAAAAAAGATTAGCCGAATTAGGTTATGAAGTGCAAATAGAAACAGATGCAGCTAAAGGATTAGAATTATATGACTCTTTTAGTCCAGATTTAGTAATAGTAGATATTAATATGCCAGGAGTTTCTGGATTAGAAGTTGTAAAATATATAAGACTTACTAAAAATTCTCAAACACCAATCATGGTTTTATCTGGAGATACTAAAGACGAAACAATTACTGAAGGTTTTGAATTAGGTATTAACGATTACATGAAAAAGCCATTAAGCTTAAATGAAATTAGTGCACGTGTAAAACGATTAATTGGTGCTCCAGTAATGCAACACAAAGTCGCTAAAAGTAATGTAATGATACAAGAGCGTTGTGTTGGTGTTGTTATCCCTTGTTATAATGAAGAAGAACGTTTATTAAGTGAAGAGTTTATTTCTTATATCGATAAAAATTCTGGTTACCATTTATGTTTTGTAAATGATGGGAGTAAAGATAAAACCTTACACGTTTTAAAAGAACTACAAAAGGGAAGAGAAGACTTTATAACTGTTTATGACTGTGAAAAAAACGGAGGAAAAGCAGAAGCTGTACGTTTAGGAATGTTACACATGGCTAAAAAAGAAGATTTAGATTATATAGGTTTTCTTGATGCAGATTTATCTACAGACTTAGCAGATTTTGACGATTTAGTAAAAACTATTGAAACTTCAGAATTTAAAATTGTTAGTGGTTCAAGAATCTCAAGAATGGGAGCAAATATTACTAAAGAATCTGCAAGAAAAATAATTAGTTTAACTATCAATTTTATAATTAGAAAGATTTTAAAAATGGATTTTAAAGACACGCAATGTGGTGCTAAAATCTTTCATAAAGATGTAATTGACATTGCATTTGGTAAAAAATTTGTAACCCAATGGATTTTTGATGTAGAGATCTTTAAAAGAATGCGTATTCATTTTGGATTAAATGAAGCAAAAGCAATGCTTTGTGAGCAACCATTAAAAAGATGGGTCCATGCAGATGGTTCTAAACTATCTATGAAAGATTCTGTAAAAATTGTAGGACAATTAGCGCAGATTGCTTGGGTGTATAGAGCTAAAAAGCAAATAGTAAAACCTGTAGCTACAACAACGTTACATACTGTTTAATTAACTAAAAATTAGAACTACCAAATTTATGAAATTAGGTATTATTATCATCTTCCATAATAACGAAAAAGAAATAGATACTTCTTTTTTTATAGATCAAATCAAGCAAACTGCAAATCTAGAATTATGCTTAGTAAATAACGATAGTAAAGATGATACGTATCAATTATTAAAAACAGTAAAAGCGTCTTGTAGTAATGTGTCTGTAGTTAATGTTAGAAAATTTACATCAGATAATGCAGCAGTAAAAGCAGGAGCCAGATATATGTATAATGCATTTAATCTAAAACATTTAGGGTATGTATCCATAAATATGTTAAACATAAAGCACCATGGTTTAAATGGTTTGCTACAAGTAATATCTAAAAACCAAGAGCTCATTTTAAACTATAATTATTACGCTTTAAAAAAGAAGCAAACTTTAAAACAGCGTTTATTTTCTGTAACAGATTATTTAAAGCAATTAAAAGTTAATAATCATTTTATTAATCTTCAATACCAAACAAACCTATAAAAACAACAATTATGAAAGTATATCCAATAAAATTCAATCCAATATTAAAAGAAAAAATCTGGGGAGGAAACAAACTAGGAAACCTTTTAGGAAAAGATACAAACAAAGATAATGTAGGTGAAAGTTGGGAGATTTCTGATGTAAACGGAAACATTTCAGAAGTAGGTAATGGTGTTTATAAAGGAGAAAATTTAAAAACGTTAATTGAAAATCATGAAGCAGCGCTTTTAGGAACAGAGAACTTTGCAAATTTTGGCTATAATTTTCCGTTATTAATTAAATTTTTAGATGCAAAAACAGATTTGTCTGTACAGGTGCATCCAGATAATACCATGGCAAAAAAGCACCATAATAGTTTTGGTAAAACAGAAATGTGGTATATTATGGATAGCGATGAAAAAGCAGATATTGTTTTAGGCTTAAAGGATAAAACTACAAATCCAGAGGTTTTAAACCATATAAATGCAAATAATGTAGATGCTGTTTTTAATAGAGAGCAAGTAAAAAAAGGAGATAGTTTTTTTATTCCTGCAGGAAAAATTCATGCTATTGGTGCAGGTGTATTAGCTGCAGAAATACAACAAACAAGCGATATTACTTATCGTGTTTACGATTGGGATAGAACGGATGATTCTGGACAAAAAAGAGAATTACACACCCAATTAGCAGAACAAGCAACCAAACAGTTTGACTCAAACGGAAAAGCAGCATATAATTTACAACCAAATGCAAGTGCTAGTTTAGTAAGTTGTGAATATTTTACAACCAACATTTTAGATGTAACCAATCACCAACTAAAGGATTACAGTAGCTTAGATTCTTTTGTCATTTTTATGTGTGTAGAAGGTGAAGCAACTATAGCTGCTGGTTTACATACCGAAACCATAAAAATGGGTGAAACTATTTTAATTCCTGCCAATACAAAAGAGGTTGCATTTAGCGCTACTAATGCAAAATTATTAGAGGTTTATGTAGATAAAGGATTGGTGCAAAACATGCAACAAGCGTCTTAATATAATATCATCGCTTATCAATCACCAAAATAGGCTTTCTACTCATTGCAGGAAATTGTAGTTTTAATATTTCCTTTTTATCATGAAAGGCAATTTTTGGCGCAACACGAAGTTTGGCTCTAAAGTGATCTTTAATACTTTGTAATAATTTTTCGGAAGGATTTGTTGCTGCAATTTTTATTAAAATTTCGTCGGTACCAATATCATTATGAGAAATCTCGATAATATAACTTTCTACTGCATTAAAATCGTTTAAAATATTATCCATTGCTGGCGGATACAAAGTGGTTCCTTTATATTTTATCATTTGTTTTTTTCTACCAACAACAGGTCCTAAACGCATGGTGTTTCTGCCACAAGCACAAGCTTCTTCATTAGCTTTTACCATGTCTCCGGTTTTAAAACGAAGTAGTGGCATACCTTCAATTCCTAAAGTAGTAATGGTTAATTCGCCAACTTCACCAGCAGCAACTACTTTATCTTTATCGTCTAAAATTTCAACAATAATAAGTTCGGGATGATGGTGTCCTCCTTGTTGGTGCTCACATTCGGTAAAAGCAGTATTCATTTCGGTAGAAGCATAGGTAGAATACAATTCAATATTCCACTTTGCTGTTATTTTTTGCGATAAGGTATTTAAACTAAAATCCTGATCGCGTAAGGGCTCGCCAATACAGATTGCTCCTTTAACTCCAGACGCATTGACATCAATACCTTGTTGTTCTGCATATTCTATAAGTTTTAATAAAAATGAAGGAACTGCAATAAGGTAGGTTGGTTTAAATTTTAAAATAGAATCCCATTGTAATTCTGGTATTCCAGCACCAACTCTAATAATTCCTGCACCAAGTTTACGTACACCAAGAAAGTAAGCAATTCCTGCCATAAAACGTCTATCAATAGTAGTCATAAGCTGCACAATATCATCTTGGCCAACTCCAGCACACGCAAAAGAAATGGCTTCGTTATAGGCTAAACGCTCTAAGTCATTATCTGTTAAAGCAAAGGTTACAGGATCTCCTAGAGTACCAGAAGTAGTTACGTAATCTATAATTTTACTTTTTGGTACACACAAAAAATCATCATTATTTTGTTGTAATTGGTCTTTGGTTGTAACTGGTATTTTAGATAAATCTTCAATAGATTTAATACTATCAATAGCAATGTTGTTTTTGGCAAAAATGCGTTTGTAATATGTAGAATTTTTATTTAAATACGCTAGTAATTCAGCTAACTTTTCTTCTTGAAAAGCTTTTATTTCTTGCGTTGATGCTTGTTCTATTTTAGGAATCATAAATCTAATTTCCTTTTAATTTTTTTAATATAGTTTTCTAATTCCTCTTGATCTGGAACTGTTGTAACCTCTTTGGTTTTTGCTGTTTCAAAAGCGCGTAAAGCTGCTGTATAAAAACCTTTATTGTAATAGTATTTTCCAACAAGATAGTATACTTCCCAGTAATTAGGATTTAATTGTATGGTTTCTTGAATTTTTTCTGAAGGAATATGTGCATCGTTACTAATAGCATGTTGTAATGCTTTACTAGAAACACGATATGTTTCGTAATTTTTATAGGCTTGGGTAAACTGAAAAGGATCTGCTTCAATGGTTAATTCTGGTATAGAAAGCTGCAAATGTGAAGCAGCAGTATCAGTAAAAACTTCATCTAAATCATAAGCTACAAATGCACCTAATTGATACGGATTAGAAGAAACCCAAACCTGGCGTTCTTCGGGTTTAAAAACAATACCATGATGTGCTAAAAGTTGGTTTAAGGCTTTTTCATTACCATAACCAATGGCTTTATTATGTAAGCCTTCTTTGTTTCTTAAAATATTTACAGCGTCTTGTGGGCTTAGTTTTTTGGTTTCAGACAAAAGCTCTTCCATGCGCTCATAACGATATGCAGAATGGCTTTCAGCTATTGCTTTTAAGTTGTTTTTGTCTTCCGCGTAAGCGTCACTTTGAAAATGATTAGTGCATATAAGTTGGTTGGTGTTTTCTACTTCATAAACACCAAAATTCTTAGGCGAAACTTCAATGGTAACGGCTTTTTTATCTTTTGCACTACCTACAAAAATAGACTCCGAAACAAAAACTTCACGTTTTTTAGCAATGGCAATAGCTTCATCAATAGTGCTAGCATGTTGTAAAATTTCACGATTTAGAATAGAAATGGGTGTTTTTGCAATCCAAGGTATTTTAGATTTTCCAGCATTTATGGTAACTGTAAGTCCGTGTTCATTCATACCTGAAACCACACCAATCATTCCGGGCCAGGTTACAGACATGAATTTATAACCTTGGGTAGGATTTACAAAAGCTACGATTTTATTTTTGGCAAAATCATTACCAGCATAAAAGTCTAGATTTCTACCAATAAGTAATTGTCCATCTTCGGTTTTATTTCCCCAAGCAGCAAAAGAAGAACAGCCTACTAGCATTAAATCCTGCATGGCGTGACCAATATCATGCGCACCATGTAGGTACATAACTCTCAGGTATTCTTTTGCAATATGATTGTACGCATTAGATGCGTATTTAGATAGTCCGTAAATTTCAGCTTTGTATGCTTCTGGAATGTGTAAATACATTTTACGATTATAAAAAGCTAAAATTTTACGGAGTAAGTATTGTTTAAATTTTGAAGGAACCAGCTCATCTACTTTGCTTAAAAATGCATGTTCTTGTTCTTTAAATAAATCTTGTGTTAGTAAGCCTGTATTTAATCCAATTTGATAAGCATTTCCTGTTACAAAAAGCTCATAAGAACCGTATTTGTTTTTTGTAAAACTGTTGTTTCCAGAAGTAAAAGTAGAATCGTTAATTGTTATTTTTTTAGAAATACTAGCATCATAACCACTAACATCTGGTATGTCATGAATGGACTTTGATATACCACAAGAAGTTACTATTAGTAGTACACAAGAAAGTTTAAAATAAAAAAGTAGTGAAAAGGTTTTAAATTTCATTTATTTTAAGTTTTCTAGTGTTTTATTTACTTTTTCTATGGCTTTATTGTTTTTGTAATCTATCCATTTTTGTCCTTTCCATTTTCGCATTATGTTTTCAAAATGACGCATAAAAAACACATTGTATAACATGTTTAATGCTGTTTTTGGTTTTTTTGTAAATGCTCTCAAAGACATAGAAAAACCAGCATCTAAATATTCTACAAAATGCCAATAACCACTTGGCATGTATAAGGCATCTCCATGTTTCATTTCTACTTGTATGGCTTCTACGTGTTGTAAACCAGGATATTTATTAAAGTCTGGATTTGCCATATCAATTTCTTCTAGATTATGTACAGCGTAAGGTATTTTGTATAGAAATTTAGTTTGTTCAGGCGAAAACAAAGTAACACGTTTGGTACCATGAAAATGAAAATGAACCAAGTCTGCCAAATCCATATCATAATGTGTTAATACTTGTGAACCTTTACTACCAAAAAATAAAACAGGTAAGCGTTGAAAAAATTTTAAACCCATATCTGGATATTTAAAATCTTTAGCTAGAACAGGCATTTTTTTCATGACATCATAAAAGAAAATACGTAAATCTGTTGGTTTTGTTTTTAGTATTTCAATATAATCATAGAGCTTCATTTCTGTAGCTGGTTCTGCAGATTTTTGTTTGCCTTTGGTAGCTTCGTTATTATATAGAGGCACCACTTGATCTCCTGCAAGCGATTGTATATAATCTAGATTCCATGTATGGTAAGCGTTCCAGTCCTGAGTAAGATTTTCTATAAGTACAGGACGTTGTGGTTTGTAATAATTTTTTACAAAATTAGCTTTAGTAATGTTTTTTACACGATCAATAGGTTGTAGTTTAAATGGTGCCATAGGTTTATTTTTACTGTACCTCGTGTTTGTTAGCGTTTAAAATCTTGTCTAGTAAATAGTCTTTATCCAGAATTTCTGAGCAAGTAATAATAGCACTTATTGTTACTCCTAAAATACCATGCATATTAAGACTTTGACCTGTAAAAAACAGGTTTTTTATTTTTGTTTTAGGAGAAACATGCGAGTGTAAAGGTTTGTTTACATCTTTTGCATACGCATACATAGAACCACGATTACTACCAATATAATCTCTGTAAGATAATGGTGTTGAGGTATAATACGTTTCTATACAGTCTCTAATGTTTGGGAATTTCTTTTCTATCTCATCAATGAGAGTTTCTGCTTTTTCTTTTTTAAATTGCTCATAGGTTTGCCCTCTTTCGTTTTTATGAGCAACGGTATTGTAGGTGTCTTCCCAAGGTTTTACTTCGTCATAATTCATATAGGTCATTACGGCAATACTATCTCCAAACTCGTTAGCATTTTTCTTAATTCCCATAGACATCATATAGCCTTCTGGCCAACTTTCTTGCGTGTAATTATGTGAGTCCCAAACCTTACTAGCGTCTTTAAAATGGTAAAAGTTTTTGTTTTGGTATTTAAAAGAATTTGGTTTTAAAACAATGTACAAGGAGAAAGCAGCAATGGTGCTTTCAATTTTTTCAATTCTGTTGGTGTATGATTTTCTAAACTTGTCTTCGCCTACCATTTTTATAGTAAGCTTCGGCTCTATATTAGAAATAAATAAATCGCCTTTAATTTCTACACCTTTGGTTGTGGTAACCGAAGTGACTTTACCATCTTTAGAAACAAATTTATTTACTTCGTGGTGTTTATACATTTCACCACCTTCTTCTTTTAAACGTTTTAAAAGCACTTTAGTAATCTGGCTTCCTCCATTAACACAGCGATAGGAACTTTCTATATAAGAGTTGGTAGATAAGGCATGAACGTAAAAAGGGGTTTTGTTTTGGTTACCAGCATATAAATAATTGGAACCAGCAAACACCGCTTGAAGCTTTTTGTTTTTTGTAAAGGAATTGATATACTCTTTTGCTGGTAGTTGAAAAATTTCAGCATCATCATAATATGGTTTTCCTTTTTCTAGGGAGTATAACGGAAATTTTTTGCAAGTAGCTTTCATCTTCTCACAATACAATCTAATTCCTTCTTCTTCCTCAGGAAAATCTACTAAAAGGTTTTTTATAAAATTATCATAACCTTGGGCGTGTTTATATTCTTTTGGGTCATCATCAAAAGAGATGATATCAAAACCATCTTCATCCATTTTATGAAGCTGTATACCATCTAAAATACCAATATATTTAAAGTATTGGTGTAGGTTTTGCCCTTTACTTAAACCGCCAATGTAATGTACGCCTGTATCAAATATGGTTTTGTTACGTACAAAGGTTTGCAGGTTTCCGCCATATTGGTTGTTTTTTTCTAATACACAAACACTCTTTCCTTCTTTAGCAAGAATGATTGCAGAAACCAAGCCAGCAAGACCACTTCCTACAATTACAACATCATAATGTTCTTTGTACTTCAATATTTTATTTTTTTAAGATAATAAGTGTTTTGTTTTCTATTGCTACTTTAAAACCTATAGATTTTAAAATATCTGTATATAAATTTCGGGAATCTTTTAATAATATAAAAAGATTTGCAGTGTTTGCTATGTTTTTTATTTGCTTTTCTGATAAATTTTCTAAACTAATAATGGCAACATTGGCTTTGTTTTCTAGTGTTTTGTCCACAGTATTAGATACAAATATTTTATAATGTGTATTTACAATGTAGCTGTTTGTAACAATAATGCTTTCTTCTTTATCTGCAATATACGTGTATAATTTTCGGTCAGGTCTATCTAAAGCCAATAAAAAATCAAGTTGTCCAGAATCTTTAGAAAGGTGAACAATACTAGCTTTTTCGTCAACAAAATCTAAAATTGTTTTATAGGTTTTGGCGTTGGTTTTTACATCTGCTTTTACTTTTTTGTAAAGCGCATCTCCTTTATATCTATAGTCTTCAAGTACCATTCTATGAAAGTAGGTTTCGTCTTCTATTTCATCGCGAAGCTTATTAAATTCGTTTTTAAAATGTGTACTAATTGCTTTAGTTCTTTCTCTAGAGTTAGTACCAAAATTGGTATTTTTGGTTGTAATTCTGTCTAAAACTTTTAGGGTAATGCTTCCGTTTTTTATAATAAAACTTCCTTTAGGTAACACTTCAGAATTACCATGAATAAGCACAGGAATAATATCTAAGTTAAACTGTTCTGCTAAGTAAAAAGCACCTTTATGAAAGCGTTTTATTTTGTTGGTGTTAGAACGCGTTCCTTCAGGAAAAGCCATTAAAGAATAACCTTGGTCTACTTTGGTTTGTAAATGTGACAACCCGTTATCTATACCATTTGAAACAGGATAAAAGCCTGCAAGTTTTACTGCTTTACCAAAAACAGGGGAGTTGTATACCCAATCATTCACTAAGAAAATAATTTTTGGGTGTAACATACCAATGGCCAAAATGTCTAGAAAAGAAGTGTGATTAGATATGATTACCGCTTGTTTTTTAAAGTCTTCTTGGCTAGCGTTTATAATGCTTTTTTTAACAAACGGATTGGTGTATAAAACCGATTTCATAAAAGTAGATAGTACTTTGTGAAAGCGTGACATCTTTAATTTTTTAGAAATAGGAATAATGGGAATTAAAACCACACTAATTAAAGATAATAAAAATCCGCCAAGACCATAATAACCAAAAGATAGTACCGAATGTAAAAACAAACGCAAGCTTATTGGTCTTTTGGTTTTGCTCCCTATAAATAACCTAAAAAGTAAAGGCTGTATGCTAAATGAAATAAATAAAGCAGATAATATACCAATGATAGATACCAAGGAAATAGAATGCAATGCAGGGTGTTTAGCAAAAATTAAAACACCAACTCCTAGAATGGTGGTAATTACCGAAAGTATAATAGAAGTTTTATGTGTTGGTAAGGCTTCTTCTCCTGTTTTATATTCATGCAATAAACCGTTGGTAATAAAAATGCAATAGTCTATACCTAAACCAAAAATAAAGGTTGAAATAATGATATTAAATATGTTAAACTCGATACTAAAAAGTCCCATAGTACCAATAGTAAGCAACCACGTAAGCGCAATTGGTATTGCAGTAACTAAGGTTAAAGAAGTACTTTTGTAAAACAAGAATAATAGTAGTAAAACCACAATAGAAGAATATAAAACCAAGCGATTAAAATCGTTTTTCAGGTTTCCTAAAAAGGTTTCGTTCATGTGTTTTCTATCTACAACAACCGTTTTTTCCTGGTTTTTAAAGGTATCTATTAAATTTTGTGTGTTTTCTTCTTGTACTTTAACTAAGGTAGTTACTGTAGAAAAACGGTCTTTAGTAGTAATATAATCGTCTGATGAAATGGTTTTTAACGCTTTAAAATCTGCAACCGTTAAAGGGTTAAAATTTGTTTTTAAAAGTGCGTAAAAGTTTTTAAAAGTAGAAGGTTTAAAACCTAAAGTGTTTCCGCTTTCTATTAAATTTTGAGTAGTGTTTTGTATGTTTTCAGGAGACCAAAAAAGTTTCCAGTTATTAATTTTTTGAAGTTGCATTTCTTCAGATTGAATTAAAGAACCAATAGAACTAAATTGAATAATTTTGTCGTCTTTCTGAAGTTTTTTCAGCATTGGGTAAATAGCATCGTTTGCCTGTAAGGCTTCATTTTCTGTGTTTCCGTAGGTTGCTAAATACACAGATTTTGAAGATATATTGGTAAGAGCATCTAGTCTTTGTTGTGCATCTACTAAGGCTTTAGGCTCAAAATTTAGTTTGGCTAAATCGTTATTAAAAGTGACTTTGTTATAGGTAAAAGCACTAATGCTTAATAAAATAACTAAAACAATTAAACTCCATTTGTTTTTATGTAAAGGATAGGCTGCAACACGATCTATGATGTTTTTTTTGGTAGCATTTTCTACTTTTGTATTATACACTTGCGGTATAAAAAGTAGCGCAAAAACCGAAGCGCCTAAAACGCTAATAGCAGCAAAAATACCTAAATCTTGTAATGCCTGCGACTCTATAAAAAGCAAACATAAAAAGGCTAGAGCAGTAGTTAAACTACTCATTAATATAGGTTTTGTAATTTCTGTGTATAATTGTTTTATGTTGTTGTTACTACGTATATGTGTTAATATATGCAGGGCATAATCTAGCGTTACGCCTAAAAGTACAGAACCAATACCTAAAGAAATTGCAGATATTTTGCCACGAATAAGGTATAGTAAACTTACAGCCAAAAGCGCTCCTAAAACCGTAGGAGTAAATAGTATAATAGGAACACTAAGTTTTTTATAAAACAAAATTAGAATTAACAATAAAACCGTTACAGCTATGCCAACAGTAAGCTGGATGTCTCTTTTTATTTGTTTAGCATTTGCTACAGCAATAAGTGCGCCTCCAAAATAATCTGCTACTACTTTACCATTAAATGTTGCGTTAAGCTTTGCTTGTAATGCGTATAAGTTGTCTGCAAAGCTTGCGTTTTCTGCTGTTTCACTAGAGGCAAAAGTTGGTGTTATAAAAAGCAGTACATTGTTTTTGTCTTTACTAACTATAAATCCGTTGTGCAAGGTAAAGTCATCACCAAAACTTAGTTCCTGCAGTTTTTTTAAGGCAATAAAAGACAAGCCTAAAGGGTCTTTTAAAATGGTTTCTTTAGCAATAAAACCAGAAGGAGAAATTAAGGTTTTATAATTGGCTTTTGTTTGGTTTTCAATACTGTCTTTGTGCAGTTTTTGCTGAATGGTTTTGTAGTCGTTTTGGTCTAAAAATAAAGGTAAGTTGTTGTAAACAAAGTTTAAGGTGTTCATGACGTCTTCATCTGCAACTTGCCCTTGAATATCTTTAATAAATGCTTTTGAAGAAGAAGAAATACTATCTATAAATTGCGTAGCATACTGCGTTAAATCCTCAATGTTTCCGTTTTCTTTACGTTGAATGTTTACAATAATTTTATCGGCAAAATTAACTTGTTTAAGTACTTTTTGTGCTTCGGAAGATTTTTCGCTTTGCGGAATTAGCTTTGTAATATCTTCTTCAAATTCTACATTAGACGCCAGAAAAAATAACCCAATAATACCTGCAAACAAAATACCTATGCTCCATAATTTTTGAGCAGCAATACGCAGGTATATGTTATAAAATAGCTTATCCATTTTGTAGCGTTATGTTTTTTTTAGTGAAAACACTAAATATTATAAAACTAGCTATGCCTAGAATAGCTGCAGCAATTGTAGCAAGTGTAAAACTACCAATTACGTATGTTTTTAAGTGATCTGTAATTTCAAAACCATTTTTAAACATTTCTAAAGTATAGTTATAATCTACGCCTAAAATAGTTTGCCCAATTAGCGAGCTTGCATACAAAATAAAAGGAATAAAAGGCGGTAAGCTTACGTTTGAAAAACCAAAAGCAATAGCCTTATTTAAGTTAAATAGTATGGCTAGTGAAATTACAATTAGTGTATGAAATCCCCATAGTGGAGATAAGCCAATAAATACGCCAAGTGCAACAGATAATGCTTTTTTAGTTGGTGCGTCTTGATGGCCTAAAAAATCTTCTATAAAGAATCGTTTAATTCCTTTTTTTTTTAATTTTCTAAATAAATCTCGAGGTTTAATGTAGAAGATTAATATTAAAACCAAGCAGGTATTTAAAATACTAATTCTAGTAAAGTCTTTAAATGGCCTAAAGTGTGAAACACGTTCGGTTTCATCATACAATACTTGAATAGGTACATTTTTTACTGCTACATCATTCCAGGCAGCTTTAACGATTACTTCAATTTCAAATTCAAATTTCTTGGTGTAAAACTTTAATTTATTTAAAGCTTGTAAAGGGTATAAGCGAAAACCAGATTGCGTGTCTGTAAGTTTAATTCCTGTTTCAAACCAAAACCAAAAGTTAGAAAACTTATTTCCAAAACTACTTTTTCCAGGAACTCCTTCTTGTTCCATATTTCGTGCTCCAATAAGTAAGAGTTTTTTGTTTTTAGATTGCTCTAAAGCTTCTACAAATACAGAAATGTCTTCCGGAAAATGTTGTCCGTCAGAATCAATAGTTATGGCATATGCATAGTTTAAAGCACTTGCTTTTTTAAAACCTTGACGTAAAGCATTTCCTTTACCTTGGTTTTTAGAAACTAAAATATGTTCTACCTCTGTGTAGTTTTTTAAAATTTTAGAAGTACTATCTGTAGAGCCATCATTAATAATAATGATGTTTTTAGTGTACTGTAACACACCATCGATCACACGTTTTAAAGTACGCTCGTTGTTGTATGTTGGAATTAACACACAGATTTTCAGACTGTTTATTTTATTAACTAATAGCTCGTTAGTCACTTAATAAAGTGTTTACTTTTTATGAGTCTAAAATTAAGGTTTTTTCTTCATCTGTAAAGGCTTTAGACTGTAAAATATAGTCTTTGATGTGTTTTTTTAAACGTGAAGAGCTAATGTTTTTATATTGTTTTAAGATAAATAGTTTGTCTTCTTCTATGTTGCCTTTGTATTTTAAAATTTTTGGTGTGTTTTCTTGAATGCCTAAACGTATAAAACGAACTTCTATATTATTAGGTGCTTTTGTAATAGCGTATTCTACTAAAGTTACACCTTGTATAAATCCTTCTTTTTTTTCTTTTAGGGTTATTGCTTGTTTAGCAAGTAATGCTATTGCAGCTCCTTTGTAAGCTACCAATTCTACTTTGCTGTTTTTGGTAACTTTTTCTAAAGAATTGTAAAAGGCTTCGGTTTTTGTTTTGTCTTGTGCAGCAGCTTTATAAGCATTTCTTATAGTATTTAAATCTAAAGATTGAAAAGTTAATACAAAGCCAGCAATAAGAACAAGTAAAGATTTCATTGGTAATTTATTTTTCTATAAAATTACTAGTCAATTTTAGTGCCACAGTTTCATTAAACGAGGTGCTATTTTTTACTTTATATCCATTTTCGGTTTCACTAATATCAAGAGTTAGCACTAAATCTGGTGTTTTTTCAGGATTGATAATAGCCATGAATTTAATGTTGCTGGAAGATTGCATCATTAATTTTTTACCAACAACACCTTCTGTTAACTCTTTAATAATTTGCATCATGCAAACTCCTGGAGTTACAGGATTATTTGGAAAATGTCCTTTAAAGATATCGTGATCTTTATTAATTGTAATGTTAGCTGTTGTTACATTCTCGGCTGTAGCTATATTATTTACCTTGTAAAAGTCTTTTAATTGCATTGTTTAATCTTTAATTTTGAATTTGTAAGATACACCTAATTGAAATACGATGTTGTACATATCGGTATCGTTGTTATTAAATAGTTGAATATCTGTATCTAAAAGGCCATGTTTAAATCTTGTTTCAATAATTAGATTGTTGTTAAAAGCATATCCAAAACCAGCTCCTAAAGCAATATCTATATCTGTAACTCCGTTTTTTTTGTCGTCTCCAAAAGTAGATCCATCTACATCTAGTTCTATACTAGGATATACTAAGAAATGAAATCCAGAATTTTTTAAATAAAATTTATTTACAGCCGAAATAGTAAAGTAATCTACTTGTAAACCATTTGTGTTTTTTGCAGTAGATGTGCCACCTTGGCTAGAATATCCAATTTCTAATTGCAATCTATATAAATGAGAAGTTTTAAAATTAAGAAAAACTCCAAAATAACCACCAATTCTATAATCTAAATCACTGTATGAAAGATTTGAAGCATTTGCTCCTGTTCTAAAACCTAAAAATACAGGTAATTTTTCGTTTTCTAAATCTTTAGTTTCTTGAGAAAAAGCAATATTAAAGACGAAAAATAAAATAAATAAAAAACAGTAGTTTTTCATGAATTATCTACTAAAATCGAATTTGTATATAGCAGCAATTTGTATTACAGTATTAGAAATACCAGATTGTGTAGCATAAGAGTTGCCATATTGATTGTATCTAGGGAAATTGTCTCCTAAGCCAACAATTCCTTTTTTAAATCTAGCTTCTACTCCCAATCCAAAAGGAAAGTCGTAACCAAAACCACCAGCAAAACTAATATCAGATTCTAGATTTACTCCAGCTCCTGTAGCGTTACTGTATGTCTCTACATTTCCTCCTAACTCAATATCGAAACCAGGCGAAACAAGTGCGTAAACTGGAAAATTGTCTTTTAAAAAGTAAAATTTACTTGTTACTCTAATAGAAAGGTAATCTAGTTCAACATTTTCTGTTCCTTGTTGGTTATAAATTATTTCTGGTTGCAAAGCATATAGTTCTCCTAGTTTTAATTCGCCAAAAATACCAGCAGAAATTCCTATTCTTCCATTTTCATCTGTGTTTGAAATAGAGGCAATGTTTAATCCAGCTCTCACACCTGGTTTAAAAGTTACTTGCGAAAAAACTGTTGTACTTGTAACTAGTAATGCTAGAGCTAAAATAATTTTATTCATTCGGTTAATTTATTGATTTTAATTTGATTTTTAATTTAATATTAGTGTGTGTAATCTCTATTTCTTGTGCAATAGTATCATTTATTTTGGTAAATAGAAACCGGACCTTTTCTTTTTTATAATTTGCTCTAATAACTTTGCTTAATTCTGGTGTTTCAAAATAGTAATAGGTTTTGTTATCCAGAGTTGTTTTTTTTATGGTTGTAGTATTTAAAGAATAGGTTTCTTCTGTTTTTAAATTTTCTGATATCAAGACTTTAAAATCTTTCTTTAAAATATTAATGAGTATTTTTTTATCTAGATCATCAAGAATATAATTAACCTTAAAAAGGTCTTTGTTAAATGAAAAATCAAAGAGTTTGTTTCCCATTTCTGTGGTAAACACAATTCTGTGTTGGTGTTTGTCTGTTTTTTTTACAATAAAAATGCCGCCAAATGTATTGTCATACACTTCTATATTTGCCTTGTAAATATAGTCTTGTTTAGGGTTAGCAAAATAAGGATTGTTAATATTTCCAGTTATTGCAGCAGGATTGAAGTTGTTTTTTTTAGAAAAAGATGCACAGCCAAAACAAAAAAAGCATACACTAATGAGTAAATATCGCATTATCTAATGTTGTGTTTAGCTTTTTATTGGTGAATATAATTTTGGTGTAATCTTGTGAAGGCTCTATCATTTTAATTTCTATTACATCTCCTTTTTCATTAAATGTAATATGAAAGGTTTGAATGTATTTAGAGAATTTTTCGTTTTTAGGACTAAAATAAACCAAGCTATTGTTGTCTTTTTTAAAATACTCAATTGCAAACTCTGTAGTATCAAACATATCTCCCTTAACACTGCTAATAATAAGTTTGTTCAATTTTTTAAACATTTTATTACTGCCAATATCTACGTTACTTTTGTTTCCTTCATCATTAATAAAAAGGGTTTCGTCTTTAAACAAAATAGAATATTTAAAAGGCGCTATATATTCCCATTTTACAATGTCTGGACTTTTAAATGCTAATTTTCCTGAGGTTTTAATGTCATTATCTAAAAAATCTAAATGCTTGTATTGTACAAAATCACTAGAAATAGTTTGCGTGGTGTTTGCCAATGCTTTTACTTTAGTTTTTAAAGCAGTTGCCTCTGTGTTGTTCATTTTAGTTTGTGCTTGTGTAGCAAAAACAATAAAAAATAATATATATACTAGCCTATGCATATGCTTTAATATTAAATAAAGAATCTATGGTTACAGATTCTAATTTTTGTTGTTGTAAAAATAACAATAACTGTTCCAAAACAGCAATAGATTTGTCGCTTGTATCGTGTAATAGAATAACATCTCCTTTTTTAAGGTTTTGTGTTGCTCTTTTTAAAATGGTTTTTTCATTTAAATCGGTAGTGTCAAGTGAACGCTTACTCCAACCAATAGCTTGTAATTTTAGGGTTTTTATTGCGCGTTTTATTCTTGGGTTTGTAACACCAAATGCAGGTCTGTACAGTTGTACATTTACACCAATTTGTTGTTTAATAATATTGTTGGTGTGTTGTAATTCTTCTATTATTTTTTCAGTTGAAAAAAAGCCAAAATTATTACTGTGTGAATAGGTGTGATTGCCAATAGTATGCCCTTGTGCTACAATACTTTTAAAAAGATCAGGATACATTTCTATATGTTTACCAATACAGAAAAAAGTAGCTTTTGCATTATAACTTTTAAGAAGGGATAATACTTTTGGTGTAAATTCAGGATTAGGACCATCATCAAAAGTAATGGCTATTTGGTTTTTTGTGGTTTTGTGGTTAGCGTTTAGCGCCTTTAAATGATAGTTCCAGCCAATAAAAGAAGACCCAGCAATAGTAATTAGTAACCAGGCAAATAAAAATAAAATAATAAACCAAACCGAAAAACTAAATAAGCCGTAAGTAACAAGCAACCCAATAAAAATAAAGGTTGAAATTATATTTACCGTTTTAAAATTTAGCATTGTTTAAGTAAAGTGAAACTATGGTTTTCTCCACGATACTGGTTGTATAACAAGATGGTTTTTATAGAAGTTGTTGTTTTGTTGTTGCCTTTTACAACCTCAGGAATGGTTTGTGTTTTTAAAATCTTTGAAGCTAACCAAAATCCAAAAGAGGAGGCTGTGTTAAACTCGCCACTTACATGTTTGTAATAGGCTATTTGTGTGTCTTGAAAGCCTTTAGAGAGCGTATGGTAAAAGGTGTCAAAATCTACATCACCATTATTACCAAGTACTAAAAGGTCAACGTCATTAGTACTAAGGTTATTTTCTTTTAAAAAGTGAACAGCTTCTTGTAAAACGTCTTTTTCTGGTAGAGAATTGTATGTTTTTAAAGCAACAACTTCTGCGTAAGAAGTGTTTTTCTTTTCATTAGATAGCACAAAAAAATTAGCACCTTCACCAAATACAGCACCTTTTGTATTAGCCTGTAAAACCTGCGTAACTTTTACAGGTTCTGTTTTAATATGATTTATAATTTTATGTATTGCTGTAGTATGGTCTCCTAACTCATCTACACCACCAATAAGTATGTTTTTTTCTTCATTTAATGCTAATTGTAATTTGGCATCTAACAAAGCAGATTCAAAAGAATTACTAGCATGTACATAAGTAAAATTATAGCCTTTACATTGTAATTCTAAAGCAATTTGACCACCAACTGTATTGTGTGTAGATTGAATAAAAGAAGTAGGAGTAAGGTACTGCTCATCATTATCTATAATAGCACTAACAAATTTTTCTGAATCGCGTACGCAACCCATTCCTGTTCCTGTAATAATAGCATCTATAGTCTCTAAGCCAGCTTCTTTTATAGCCATTTTTGAAGCAACAACACCCATTTTTATACCTTTAGCCATACGTCTTGCAGCAGCTGGAGGAATATAATCTTTGTAATTAGGATTAATAACGTTTATAACATTGGCTTCAAAATCTTCAATTTCCTTTAAAAAGGAAGTATTGTCAAATGTTTTTTGAGCAGAAATAGAAGCGATACTGTTTATATATACTTTTTTCATGGTTATTGCTCTTTTGAAAATATTACAGTGGAGCAGTTTCCTCCAAAACCAAAGGAATTAGACATAATGTTTTGTAGTGGTTTTTCTTTGAGTTGTAATTGCGGAGTAATGCTAAATTCCTTCATCTGAGTTTTAAAATTCAGATTAGGATAAATCACATTATTTTGCAAAGCTAAAACCGAATATACTGCTTCAATAGCACCAGCAGCAGCAAGAGTGTGTCCTGTGTATGCTTTGGTAGAGCTAAAATCTGGAACGGTTTCACCAAATATTCTTATAATGGCTCTTCCTTCTGATAAATCATTATTTCCCGTTGCAGTTCCGTGTGCATTTATATAATCTATAGCTTCTGGTTTATAGGCAGCAACGTTTAATGCTTTTTGCATGGCAAGTGTTGCTCCATCGCCATTTTCTGAAGATGCTGTTTGGTGGTAAGCGTCATTAGCATTACCATAACCTTTTACATAAGCAAGTACTTTTTTATTTTCAGCTTGTACAACTTTGTCTGATTCTAAAACTAAATAAGCAGCAGCTTCACCAAGGTTTAAGCCTTTTCGGTTTTCATCAAAAGGTGTGTTATAGGTGTCTGATAAAATCATCAAGGTTTTAAAGCCATTGATGGTGAATTTAGATAAGCAATCTGCACCACCAACAACAACACGATCTAATTGTCCCGATTTTATTAATCGTGCACCAAGCATAATTGCGTTAGCTGCAGACGAACAAGCAGTACTAATTGTAGTAACTAAAGATTTTTCTATTCCTAATTGTTCTGCAATTTTTTGAGTTGCATCACCAGCATGATGTCCTTCAATATATTTTTGTACTGAGGGGTTTTCTAAATAGTCATAGTAATAACGCTCTGTCATGTCCATACCACCAACACTAGTTGCTGAGATTAACCCTGTTTTGTATGCGTTAATATCTGTAATTCCTGATGTGTTCATTGCTTCTTTAGCAGCAATAGCACCAAGTAGAGCGGTTCTGGAGTAATTGTTATCAGATGCTAAGCCTAGTTGTTGCTCTAGGTGCTCATTAGTAAAATCAATCTCACCAACCATAATGTCATTTACATGATTGGTTTTTATTTTAGAAACGCGTGAGATTCCTTTTTTACCTTGTATAAGCGACTGGTAGTTTTCTGCAACATTGTTTCCAATGGCAGATATAATACCCATTCCTGTTATAGCAACTCCTTTACTCATAGTAACTTTCTGCAAAGGCAGAAATTTTTTTAATAGTTTTACTTTTTGGTCACACATACAAGAATACTATTTAATACAATACTCTTGTTGTAATGACGCGCTTTAAGTTAGAGATTCCTGTAAAGACAGGAATGTGTTATTTAGATCTGTGTTCTGTAATGTATGCAGCCATAGTATTAATAGACTCAAAAATAGAACGTCCTTCTTTTGGGTCTGTTAATTTAATACCATAACTTTTATCTAACATTACAATTAATTCTAAAGCATCAATAGAGTCTAAACCTAAACCATCACCAAAAAGCATATCATCATTAGCGATGTCTTCTGTGGTCATGTCTTCTAAATTTAATTGCTCAATTATATTTTCTTTTAATTCTTGTTTTAATGCGTCCATACTATGTGTTATATAATTTTATTATGTCTTGTTTGTTATGTTTGGTTGTGCCTTTTGTAGACACTAAATATAAAAATGCTTGGTAATTATTTTCGTCATCAAATTCTACCCAGCCGCAAAGTACTTGATTAGCTTTGTTGCTTGATAATAAACTATTTGTATATGTTAACAAATGCGTTGCGTTAAACGAGTCAAAGATAAAAAAACTATTTTCAGAATACAGTTTATATTTTATACTTATCTCACCAATACAAATATTTGGTAATGTGTATACAAAAACGGCAGGACTAGGAAAATAACTTTCTTTATTTTGAATGGATTCTTGGTGTTTTCGGTCTGTATCTAAACTAGAGGATTTGTTAGAGAATACAATAGCTATATTGTTTTCTTTTTCTTTAGAAAGGTTTTCGTTTTTTAATAAAATATCTGCAGCCAAAAAAGCAAGTTTACTTAAATTATCCATTTTAAAAAACTTAGGATATTTACTGTTTTGTTGCTTATAAGCTGCTTTTATAAATTGGCTAAACGAATTTTCTTCATCTTTATATACCACAGAGCCGTTTAAAGATACTTGATTGTTCTTTATACTGCAAAAAGATTTTATGTGGTAATTTGTATTCATGTATTATGCTTTGCTAAAAGTAAACATTGTATGGTATTCGCCAATTTCTACATCTTCATTAAGTTGTAATCCAGCCTCTTTTGCAATGTCTTTAAATTCTGTTGCTTTATACATTTTAGAGTTTCCGTTAGCAATAACAGTAAAGTATAACGATGTGGCTTCTAAAATAAATTTCGCGTTATCAAATTTTTGTCTGTCTGTAAAGGTTTCTATGATGATGAGTTCTGAGTTTTCATTCATAGAATTTACACAGGTTTTAAGCACTTTTAAAATTTCTTCTTTAGAGAAACAATCTAAAAATTGACTCATCCAAATGGTTTCTGCATCACTTGGTATTGTTGGGTTGTCTGAAAGCCAATCAACTTCATGACCTTTTACTCTATCTTGAAAACCTGCTTTAGCAACATTAGCTTTTGCTTTGTTTAATTGCCCAGGAAGATCAATCATGGTAATACTAACCTCGTTATTATAAGCACAACATTTTACGGTAAATTTTCCTGTGTTTGCACCAATATCGAATATTTTTTTTCGATCTTTTTTAAATAAAATTTCTAATGCTTCAGCAAAAATGTCATCTGAATAATGATGATCAAATTCAAACCAAGATTGTTGTTGTAAAGGGGTAAGTTGTGATAAACCTTCATAAACCGTATTCCAGTTTCCTAATTCTTTTAAACCTTTTGGTTCTCCTGTTTTTATAGCTTCATCTAAATGATATAAGCCTTTATAGCATACTTCATTTGTAAAGTTAATATTTACGTTAACTGTTTCATTATAGGCTAAAAAGTACCCAATGGTTGTTAGTTCATAATGTGCTGTTTCGTTTTTAGAAACTATATCAGAACTTTCTGCTATTTCTAATAATACACCAATTCCATATTCGCTAAGTTTTAACGCTTCTGCAATACCTTGAACAGTGATTCCTCCTTTTTTTCTTTTTTCAAAAATCAGATCGAAAACACCAAGTTTTCTTAAAGATACTGTTGCTTGAAAAACAAAAGGAGCAAAGGCGATTTTTTGTGCTTCCTGAATTGCGTCTATAGCTTTTATAGATGAATTTGACATATTTTTAATTAGTTTTTTGAAATAAGATTGCTGTATTACAGCCTCCAAATCCCGATGCTGTTTTTAAAAATCTAGTTATATTTTTTTCTGTTGTTTTGGTAATTATATTTAATGGTTTTGTAACTCCTAAAGTTTCAAAACCTAGTGATTTGTATAAGGTGTTATTTTTTAATGCATGCATACCAACAATGGTTTCTACTAAGCCAGAAGCACCTAAACTATGACCAAAATATCCTTTTAAACTATTTAATGGCACGTTACTTAATTGCATTCTGTTAAAAGCAATGGCTTCCATTTCATCATTATACATGGTTGCTGTACCATGTGCAGAAATAAAATCTACATCTTCTGCTGTAATATTAGCTTGTTTAAACGCAGATTGCATACTTCTGTATAAACCTTCTCCTGTTCTTGATGGACCAGAAATATGGTTGGCATCATTACAAGAGCCTTCGCCTAAAACAGTAACGGCTTCTTTAGCTAAATCTGTGCTGTTATTTGTAACTAAAACACTAGCAGCAACTTCTCCTATATTTATTCCTGTTCTATCTGCATCATAAGGTTTACAAGGTGCACTGCTTAAAGCCTGAAAAGAATTAAATCCAGATAAAATAAACTCTGTAATTACATCTCCACTAGTTATAAACACATGGTCGTAAACATCTTGTTGTATGTATCTTTTTGCTATAGCAACTGCTAAAATTCCAGAAACACAAGCGTTAGAAACTACAATAGCTTTGTTTTTAAAACCAAAGAAATTTTTAACTTGATTACCAAGTTCACTTAAATAGGCTCTGTCTTTTGAAAAAGGATTGTTAGTATCTAATGCATCTACGTTACCTTTGGTAGTTGAGAGGATTAAACCTACACGATCATTTAATTTAATGTTAGATGCATCAATAACCTTACTTAAAGAAGTAATCATCATTTGCTCTAAACGTGTATATTCTGCTTTAGGATGTAATTTATTAAAGTTTTCTTGTAATATTTCTGTATTAATTAATGAAGTATAAAAAGGTTCTGGTAATATTGATTTGTTGTCTATGCGCTGTAAACCAGAAGTTTCTTTGCTAATCTTTGAAACAACAGCATCGCTAGAAAAACCTAATGAAGAAATAATATTGTTATGTGAAACGTAAACTTTACTCATTGATTAAGCCTACATTTTTTTTCCATTCCATAAAGAAATCTGGAATAGTTAATGATAAATCTCCTTCACCAATTTTATCTACAAATACCTGAACGGTTGTTCCTGTGCATACTAACTGATTGTTTTGGTTGTAAATTTCATAACGAAACATCATTTTAGCTGCAGGACTGTCTACATAAATGGTTTTAATAGTAGCAATGTCTCCATAACGTAAAGGGAGTTTATGGTCTGTACTAGATTTTACAATTGGTGTTGCAAAACCATGTTCTTTTTGGTCTAGGTATGAAATACCATGTTTTCTGCCAAAAGATTCACGACCATCTTCAAAATATTGAATATAATTTCCATGCCAAACAATACCAAGCGGATCTGTTTCTACAAAGCGCACACGCACTTGGCTAGTATGTTCTACGAGTTTTGTTTTAGACTGCATTTTTCTTTTCATTATAAACAATAGCAATTAATGTGGTCACTATAAAAAATAAAAATAGTAAACCAATTTCAGGTAAAATTTTTAAAAGGCCTGAGTTTCGTAAAAATACATCGTAAAATGCATTTAAACCCCAATTCATTGGAGAAATATTAGATAAAGTTTGCATAAACTTAGGCATAATAAAAACAGGAACCCAAACACCTCCAAGTGCAGCTAAAATAACAACAAAGGTAGCACCAAAGGGAGCAGATTGTTCTTGTGTTTTTGCAATGGTACCAAGTAATAACCCTAAACCAATTGCTGCCAATCCAGAAAATAAAGCAACTATAAAAAGAAGTGGTAATCGTCCAGAAACATCTAGAGTAGGTAGACCCATTGCAGGAAAAAGATATACGCCAATTGCTAGCATTAATATAAATTGAATAATGCAAACACAAAGATATACTAGTGTTTTTCCTCCTAAAACGGTAGCGTAAGAAACAGGGTTGGTGCGTAAACGCACAAAAGTACCTTGGCTTTTTTCTTTAACGATATTAATAGATAAAGGCACTATGATAAAGAAAATAGCAAATAAAGTCCACGCAGGAACATTATGTTGTACAGAGTTTGGTAAAACTTCTTCGTTGTTTTTTATAGGAAGAATTTCTTTGAAAGTGATAAAATTTTCGGTTTCAAAAATAGTTTCTGTAGGATCATCTGTTATTTGTTCTTGAAACGCTTTATAGATAGATTGTGTTTCAATTTTTGAAATCATTTTATCTATTCCGTTTTTAACCGAAGACTTAAAAGTTAGCTGTGTTGCTGGATCAAAATAGAGTTTTACTTCTTTTTTAGCAATAGGAATTGTTTCTGTTTCACTTTCTTCACCTAAACCAAATTTAGAAATAATACCTTCTACATTTTGGTTTACTTTTTTCTCTAAATCGGAAGAAAGGTGTTCTGGAATTATAATAGCAAGTTGGTTTTTGCCTGAAAAAACTAAGTCTTTAGCTTCAGACTCTGTTTTTTTTACAATTACTTCAAACGTATTTGAGTTTGCTAATCCATCTTGTATGGTTTGTGCAACAGTACCTTTGTCGTTATCTACTATTAAAACAGGTATTTTAGTATCGCTAATGGTTTTAAACGTACTATCTTGAATAATAGTTATGGTAATAATTAGTACCAATGGCATAATAAATAATACCACGAGACCTCCAAAATCTTTAATTAGAAGCAAATACTCTTTATATGCTGAAGCCCAAAGTTTACGCATGATCTCTTAAAGCTTTTCCTGTTAAACTAATAAACACATCTTCTAGATTATGTGCTCCTTCTTGCATGTTAATTAAATCTGCTGGTTTTCCTTTGGTTATTAGTTTACCATGATCTATAATGGCAACTTTGGTACAAAAAGCTTCTGCTTCATTTAAGTGATGTGAAGTATAAATAATAGTAGTTCCTTTTTTATTTAAATCTTGAAGAAACTCTATAATGACATTTTTAGATTGTACATCTACACCCACAGTTGGCTCATCTAAAAACAATACTTTTGGCTCGTGTAAAATACTAGCAATAAGGTTTATTCGGCGTTTCATACCACCAGAAAAAGTTTCAATTTTTTTATTGGTAAATTGCGATAACCCTAATATTTGTAAATACTCGTTAATTTTATTTTTTAATTTTTTACCATGTAAGCCATACATGCTTCCAAAGTATTTTAAATTTTCAAAGGCAGTAAGCGTAGGATATAGCGCATACTCTTGTGGTACAATACCAATAAGTTGTTTTAGTTGGTTTTTATTGGCTTGATAAGTTAAACCGTTAATAGTAAAAGAACCAGATGTGGGTTTTATAAGGGAACAAAGTATAGAAATTAATGTGGTTTTTCCTGCTCCATTAGGACCAAGAAGTCCGAAAATTTCTTTTTCTTCAATGAACAAATTAAAGTCCACTACCGAAAAATTTTCGGCAGTTTTATATTTTTTAGAAATCTGTTCAATTTTAATCATATTAAATAGCTTTTTTTAAAGCTTTAAAAAATACTTCTTCTTTATCTGCAAGAGCCTCTAATTGTGATGCTACTTCATTATATCCATCTGCTTTTGCTCCTCTGTTTTTATAAATACGTGAAGCGTCTACAGCAAAATCACGCCATAAATCACCAATTAGTGTCATTTCTTTAGAGAGATCGGCAAGTTTAGGGTTGTTTAAAATTTTGCTAGACTCTTGTAAGAAAGCAGCAAAAATATAACGAAAACCACCACCACCAGTTCCTATTTCTTCTTGCATTCGTACTATTTGCCCTAAAAAATGGTTTGCTTTTTTGGTTCCTAATTTTTTAGGCCATTTTCTAATTTGTTTTGCTGTAAAACGAATTCCTTTTACACCAAGAACAGGCATTGGTGCTAGCATATCTCTGCAGGTATGTTTAATTCCTTTTAATATTGCCTTTTCTAAATTAAGTTCTTTAGGAAAATTTGTTGGGTAATAAATATGCCCTTTTGGAGGTAAAGCACCTTTAGCAAATCTTACTTTTTCAAGCTCTTTGTCTGTTAAGGTTGTTACAGTTTCCATAACCGGGTCACTAATTAAATAGGTGTTGTCTTCTTTACCATAAACCACTAAGTTATGCGCATTAAAGTGAAAGCGATACTCATCAGGAAAATAGGTTAAATTATAAACACCAACTTGTAAGCCAACAGGATTATTGTTGTTTAAATTGTTATCTAAAACAGCTTTTGCTTTTTTAGGGTCTTTAAATTTTTCGCGTTCTATTTTTATACCTACGCGTTTAGCAAAACGTTTAAAAATAAAACCAGGCATTGCTCTGTAAGTAATAGCAGGAGCATGATTAACCTTTAAAAAAGGAATATAACAAAACAGCAAGCCTGAGCCAATACCAAATACCATAGGTTCACTAACGTTAAAGCCATGATGTTTCATTAAGTTAGAAACCACACCATTTTCGCAATGCGCAGATTGATGGTGTGTAAAGTTAATTTGCATGTTCAATATTTTTAAGTTGCTCTATGGTAATGTCAAAAATATCTGCATATTTTTGAAGGGTTTTGTGTGATAATTTTTGGAATACTTTAGGTTTAAAATGACGTTTTACGCGCCATTGCCATAGGCCTACATAACTAGCTAAAATTTGAAGATCCATTTTATGGAGTTCCATATAATATTCTATTGGGCTGGTTTGGTTGCTGAGTACTCTGTTTTTTGCTTCTTCCACACGTTGGTTTATTTCGTCAATTGCATTGTCTAAAGCAATAGTTTTTGGGTCCCAACCTGTGGTATGTGCTGTTGTATATTCTCCATTTTCGTCTACAGCATAACACAACTCTCTAAAGTTTGCTGATTCTAAATTACTTTTATCTTGAGGTACTTCGCTTTTTTTCATAACCTTTAATCTTTAGGTATTTCTTGAATAAACAAATTCATTTCACAAGATAATAATTCTTTGTTTGAAGTTGAAATGGTACAGATTAAAGTACAAATGCTATAATTATCTGCATCAAATCTAGATTTTAAATTTGCTTCAGATATTATGGTTTCTCCAATTTTAGGAGAGGCATGAATTGTTACTTTTTTAATTGCAGAAATAAAACCAATTAATTTTGTGCCTTCCCCTTCAAGATCATCTTCTTCAAAGTAACTTTTACCAACAATAGACGAACAGGTTTGTGCTGCATTTTCAATTAAACCTACTTCATTAAACTGCTTGTTTTCATCTATAAAAATACAATCTTCTTTTATTTTAAAGGAAGTTTTTACATGTTCATCATCAATAGATAGTACCTGGTCTACCATTAAAAATGGCGCACGATGTGGTAAAAATTTGGTGATATCTAGTGATGTAAATTTATTCATTACGTAGCAATAACGGTTTTCATTTCTGCAGAGGCTATTTCTTCATTGTTTTGGTTAAAGGCTTTAACTGCTACCATGGTTATTCCCATAAATTCATGAAGTATAGTTGCTTGGGTGGTAATGGTTTCGTTTTGCTTAGGTAATTGGTGTACTTCTACTTTTTTAATAGAACCAATATAACCTGTTGGTGCTTTTTCTCCTTTTAAAAAGAAATCATAACCTGTATGTAAAGCAACGGTTTGCGCTAGGTTTTCAATAATACCAGATTCTAAAAAATAATTGTCTTGCACAAAAATATTGGTGTCTAAAATTGTAAAACTAGATACAATTTTATCTGCAGAAAAATCTAGCAAGGTATCAACCATTACAAATGGTTTTTTTTGCGGAATTAAATGGGTTATATCTGTTATTGGTAAACTCATTTAGCAAACAGTTAATAGTGCGTAAGCGTAGGCAAAACGAGCGCTTTCTGGTACAGATAAAAGTATTTTATCTCCTTTTTTTAGTTTTCCAGAATGTACTAATTCTTCTAACATAATGTAGATAGAACCAGCACCAACATTACCAACTTTACTTAGGTTCATAAACCAGTTTTCCCAAGGTATTTTTACACCTTGTGCTTCCATTTCTTTGTATAAAGTATCTTTAAAATAATACGAAGAAACGTGAGGTAAATAATAATCTATATCTTCTGGTTTAATGTTGTGTTTTTCAATAGCTTTTTTTAAGCTATCTACTCCTTTTACCAATATGTTTTCACTAAGAAGTTTTACGTCTTGCTTCATAGCAAACAAGGATTTTTTACTCCATTGGTCTGAAGGGTATTCACTCCAAGGTTTTAAAAATCCGTCTTCTAATTTATCTCCTCCAGCATACATACAAGCTTCTACTTCATGTGCGTAAGAGTAGCCTTCCATCCATTCCATTTTTAATGGTTGTTCTCCTTTTGGCTCGCTTTCTAGTAAAACAGCTCCTGCACCATCAGAGAGCATCCAACGTAAAAAGTCTTTATTAAAGGCTAATATTGGGTTGTCTTCTAGGGTTTGTAAATGTTTTACTTCTTCTTCAAACGTATCAGACATCATCCAGGAAGAAGTGCGTTCAGATCCTGTGCATACTGCATTTGTAGTTTCGCCAGATTTTACAGACATGTAGCCGTATTTAAGAGCATTCATACCAGAAACACAAGCGCCAGAAGGCGAGTTAATTTCTAGGTTTCCGTTTTTTAAAAACCCATGAACCATAGCTGCGTGTGATGGTAAAATTTGATCAGGACTAGAAGTACCACAAGATAGTAGTTCTATGTCTTCTGCCTTAAACTCTTTGTCACATAAAGCTAATACTGCTTCTTTTGTTAGTTGTGCGTTGTTGTGTGTAATATTACCATTATCATCAATAGCATAATATCTGGTTTTTATTTGGTTGTTTCTTAAAACAATACGCCTTCCTTTAGAAGTTTTACCGTTAATAGTACCTAATTTATTTTCCATTTCATCATTAGAAACAGGTCGATTTGGTAGAAATTTTGAAACTTTATTTATGTAAACGTCTTTCATGTTTATGACTTACTCTATATATTTTACAGAAGAATAGTATAATCTGTCTTTCTTTATTTTATGTATTGAAAACACATAAGTCAACAAAAATAAGATAAAAACAATTGGTGCAAGAATCCAAATAGCAAATAATAAGTAATAACTAAACAATTTAACCCAAAAAGTGCTGTTTTTACTGTTTTTACTGTTTTTAGATTGAATTAAGTTAGCCCATTTAGAAAATAGGACATTTGCTCTTTTGTCTGTTTTTACTAAAAAAGGTTTAATTTTTATAGCTCCCTTTTGTAATAGTGTATCTTGTAATTTGTTGAAATTATTTTCTTTTAAATATTTTGCTATAACGAAACCAAATTTATCGGCTTCATCAATATCTTTTTGTGAAACTCCTGGTTTTGGAAAAACGCCAAGGTAGCTTTCCTTTTTTCCAGACATCATCCATTTTTCAATAGTAATTACGCTTATATGGTTGATATGTCTATCTACTAAAGCAATATTACCAACTAAATTGGCTTGTAATTCTATTAGTTTTTTCTTCATTTTTTCTTGTGCCATAATCCACATGTTTCTGCAACCAATAACCGTAACTACAGGTGTGTTTTTTAGTAGTTTTTTGGCGTCTGCAGTGTTTAAAAAAGAGGTGGTTGGTAATGAAGGTGTTAAAAACCAAATTTGATACCCTAAAATAATAAGGTCGTATTTTTTATTAAGAATTTCTTGCGCAACAGGTTTTACTTTTTTTGGTATTTGCTGAAATGTATCAGGAAAAACACCATAAAAGGCTTTTTCATTCCAAGGAAAAGGAAAAGGGGTTTCCATTTTAATCTCATGATAATCAATTTGTGTACTATCATTAGCTAAAGGAGAAACAATATTGTTTACAATTTCTGTTAGTTGTCCAGATTGAGAATAGTGTATGACTAAAACGTTTTTCAAAAGATTTTTTTTTGTAATTTCGGAATAAAAGTCTACATATTGAAGAATCACTCTTGGTAAATAATAGAATTTATTAACTTTTACGAAAAGTATAAAAAAATATGAGTAATCTTATTTTTTTTTGTCTAAAGTTTCCCAAAAATCAAAATAGTTAAACCATTGTAGTGGGTATTTGTTTAACATCCAAGAAACACTTTCTGTATATTCTTTTAAAAGTGCTTGGGCATCTCTGTGTTTTGCTTCTGCTTTTCTGGTAAAAAGATGATAGTGTTTGTTGGTTTCTTTCATAACATACACAAAAAGTACAGGAACTTTTAAACGTGATGCTAACAGGAATGGTCCTGCAGGAAATTTTGCTATTTGGTCTAGTAGGTCTTGTGTTAAGTATTTAGAGCCTTGTATGTATCTATCTCCTGTAATTACCACCAGTTCATTTCTAGCAAGCGCTGCATTAATTTCAAAAATATGACCTAAATCTTCTTGAATTAAAATAAGTTTTACTTTAGGTTTTTCTGTTACGCTTTCCAGGTATGCTTTGATATTAGAATGCTCTGCATCTGTAGTTAGAATACTAATAGAGGCGTTTTCTTGTAACTCTCCAAAAAAGTGTTCTGCAATTTCAAAATTACCAACGTGTGCACTTATTAAAATTCCTCCTTTTTTTTCTTTTAAAGCTTGGTTGATAAGTTCAACACCATCAAAATGATAGGTAAATTTATCTCTTAATCCTGAAGAAATAGCTACTTTGTCAATAATGGTTTGGCCAAAGACATAATAGCTTTTGTATACATTTAAGAAGCTTTTTAGTTTGGAGTTTTTACGTCTTTTATGAAAATAATAATAACTAGCCTTTGTGCTATCTGAAGCAAAAAAGCAAAAGTAAAAAGCTACAAAATACAGGATAAAGTATGCAGAGCTTATTCCGAAATTTTTCATACAAAACACAAAAATTTTGTAACCAAAAACGGTTCCTCTGGACTTTCCTTGCCATTCAGCAGTCATAAGTAATTAAAGTAAAGTTGTTTATCCTAATTTGTTTTCAATTAGGTTATAGAAATCTTGAAGAGATTCTACATTTACAAAATCTTCTCCCACTAATTTTACGCTAAAGTTAGACTCTACCGCAACTACAAGGTCAACAAAGTCTAAACTATCTAATTCTAGAGTGTCTTTTAAATTGGCTTCAGGAGCTATGTCATCTGCTTCAACTTCAAACTCATCTATTAGAAAGTCGTTTATCTTTTCAATAATAACCTCTTTAGTCATTTTGTATTATAATTTTTTTATTATTAATGCTGAATTTGTTCCACCAAACCCAAATGAATTCGACAAAAATACATCAAATTTTTTATCTAGCGTTTTACTTACTAGATTTAATTTTTTAGCATCTTCATCTGGTTCTTCTAAATTAATGTTTGGTGCAATAAAATTGTTTTGCATCATGAGCATAGAGTATATAACCTCACTTGCTCCAGCCATCCAGCATTCATGTCCTGTCATAGATTTTGTAGAGCTTACATAAGGGCCATTTTCGCCAAAAACTTGTGCAATTGCTTTTGCTTCATTGGCATCACCAACAGGAGTAGAAGTTGCATGTGCATTAACATATTCTATATCTTGAGGTTTTAAATCTGCTTGAACTATTGCTTTAGCCATTGCTCTTGAAGGACCATCTACGTTTGGTGTAGAAATATGTTCGCCATTAGAAGAAAAGCCATAGCCAATAATTTCTGCTAAAATTGGTGCGCCGCGTTTTATAGCAGATTCGTAACTTTCAACCACTAAGGTTGCTGCGCCACCGCTAGGTACCAGTCCGTCTCTGTTTTTGTCAAAAGGTCTAGATGCTTTTTCTGGGTGTTCTAGGTTCATGGCAAAAACACCAAGCCCATCAAAACTTCCCATGGCATATTTGTTTATTTCTTGCGCACCACCACATATAATACAGTCTTGTAGACCACTTTTTATAAGTTGGTATGCCATACCAATGGCGTGAGAACCACTTGCGCATGCTGCGCTTATAGTAAAGTTTACACCTGTAAGTTTAAAAAGTGTAGAAAGATTCATGGTTACTGTAGAGTTCATGGCTTGAAAAATAGCGCCAGAACCAACTAGTGTTGTGTCTTTTTTGTCTCTAATTTTGTCTACAGAATCTACAATAGCTTTTGCAGTACTGTCATTACCATAAAGAATTCCTACTTCGTTATTTTCTAAAAAATCCCGATCTATTTTTGCGTTTTCTAAAGCTTCAATAGTTGCTACATATGCATAAGCACCTTCGTCTCCTAAGCTAATACGTTCTCTTCTTGAAAGCTGTTTTTTAAGATTTGGTTTTTCTACCATTCCTGTTAAAGGAGACCGATAACCAAAGTCTTTTCTGTCTTGGTCATAAACAATACCAGATTTACCATTGTATAATGAATCTTTTACTTCTTCCAGATTTTTTCCGATACAAGAATAAATTCCCATTCCTGTTATAACTACTCGCTTCATAGGGATTACAATGTTTATTAAGAGTAAATACCTCCATTAATATTTACTACTTCACCAGTAATATAAGAAGACTTTTTTGAAACTAAAAAAGAAACTAAATCTGCAACCTCTTGTGCTTCGCCAAAACGATTTGCTGGTATTAATTTTTTTAATTCTTTTTCGTTTAAATCTGCAGTCATGTCTGATTTAATAAAACCAGGAGCTACAGCGTTTACAGTAATGTTTCGTTTAGCAACTTCTTGTGATAAGGCTTTAGTTGCTGCTATTATTGCACCTTTGGCTGCAGAATAATTGGTTTGTCCAGGAGTACCTTTTACACCAGAAACAGAAGCTATGTTTACAATACGACCATAACGGTTGCGTAGCATTTTTTGAATACCATAATTGGTAACATTAAAGAAACCGTTTAACGAGGTGTTAATTACGTTTTGCCAATCTTCTTGTGGCATCCACATGAATAATCCGTCTTTAGTAATACCAGCATTATTAACTATTACTTCTATTAAAGCATCTGGATTTGCTTCTTGCCAGGCATCTAGTTTTGTTTTTACTTGTTCTGCATCTGTTACATTGAAGCCTAATATTTCTCCAGTGTTACCAGCGGCTTCTACTGCTTTTAAAGTTTCTTTTGCTGCAGCTTCATTACTGTTGTAATTAATTAATATGTGATAGTCTGTATCTTTTGCTAGTTGAGAGCAAATGGCTTTACCAATTCCTCTAGAACCACCAGTTATTAAGGCACATTTCATGTGTTGTTTTTATTAGATGTTAAGTCTACTCTGATTGGGAAACGTAGTAGTTTTAATTTTTTTGTCTGTTAGTTAAAAAGTTCTAATTGTTTATACCAAGTGTTTTTTAAAGCTTCTCCTTTAGTATTTATATAGCCCCAAACTTTTTCTTTTTTTACTCTGGCAAGTCCGTCAATAAAACCTTTTTGATTGTTTTTTGTAAAAATGGAAAAACCACCAGCAGTAATATTGTATTTGTCTTCTATTACTTGCTCGCCGGAGGTATTAATGAAGCCCCAAAGTTTATCTATTTTAATAGGAGCTAAACCATCTTCACTAAATATTTCTGCATCTCTATATTGAAAATCTATAACCATTTTTCCTGTGGTATCTACATATCCCCATTGTTTATCAATAGCAACTGGAGCAAGGCCATTTACAAAAGCTCTAACTTTGTCAAATTTTGGTTCTATAATCCATTCGCCATTTTTATTGATAAAGCCAATTTTGTCGTTTTTCTTAGCGTAGGTAATATCTTCATTAACAGAGAAATCCCAAATTTTTTGAGTGCCATCTACTTTTTTAAATTCCCCATTTATAATAAGTCCGTGACTTTCCCCAAGAGTTGCAACAACGTTACCATTGTAAGCGTTGCTAATACCATCATATTTTGTTTCTACAAAATAATTTCCTGTTTTGTCTATTAAACCCCATTTTTCACCTTCTCTTACCTTTGAGTATCCATTAACAAAATCAAAAGCTTTATTGAATTTTGGTTCAATAACAACGGATCCTGAAGTATTAATAAAACCTATGTTATCTCCATGTCTTATTTGTGCAAGGCCTTCTTCAAAATCATAAATTTTATCTGTAGTAACATCTGTTAATACTTTTTCTCCTTTGGTATTTATGTAAAACCATTCTTTTTTACTTAAAACAATAGCGATACCTGAGTTAAAGGCTTTGGTTTTGTCAAAACTAGGAGGAATAACCCATTCTCCTTGTCGGTTAATAAAGCCCCATTTTTTTTTGTCGTTCATAGCTTCTGCCAGATCTTCAGAAAAGTTTTTAGCGACTTTAAATTTTGGTTGAATTTGCCACTCTCCAGTTTTGGTGATATAGCCAAATTTACCGTCTTGATTTGCAAGAGCTAATTCTTGTGCATAGGTTAATGCAGTTAAAAATAATAATACGATTAATAGCGATTTTGTTTTCATGTGATTTAATTTTTTTGTTAAAAGCTACTTATATATATTATGTGTACATTTCTTGGTTAAGGAAATATATGCTTAAAATACTATTGTAATTAGAAATTAATTTTATGCTTTATTGTTAATGATATAGTCTTTAACAAGGTTAACATAAGGATACATAGTAACGTCTTCTGTAAAGATAGGAACTATTTTTCTTATCTCATCATACAATTTTTTAGTTTTTGAAGAGACTTTGTCTTGTACTTTTAAGCATTCAATAGCTTGTACTACAGTAATAAGTTCTATAGCTAATACCTCAAATGCATTTTCAATTACTTTTTTAGTAATTAAAGCAGCGTTGGTACCCATGCTTACAATATCTTGGTTGTCATTATTGTTAGGTATAGAGTGCACATACATTGGGTTAGATAAGGTTTGGTTTTCTGCAGTTGTTGATGTTGCAGTAAATTGTACACCTTGCATACCAAAGTTTAAGCCTAATTGGCCAAGGTTTACAAATGCTGGAAGTATATTATTTAAGCTTGGGTTTAGTAAATAGTTTAGTTGTCTTTCTGCAAGCATGCTCATTTTAGTAACTACTATTTTAAGCTTATCCATTTCTAGAGACACATAATCTCCATGAAAATTCCCTCCATGATACACGTGTTTCTTTTCTACATTTACAATAGGGTTGTCATTAGCAGAATTTACCTCGTCTATCAATATGTTTTCAATACTACTTAAGGTATCTAAAACAGGTCCTAATATTTGTGGTACACAACGTAAAGAATAGTATTCTTGAACTTTGTCTTGAAAAACGGAAACATCATCATTGTTTGCTTCGTATAAATGGTGTTCTCTTTTTCTGGTAAGTTTACTATCTGTTAAATGCTCTCGCATACTTTTAGCAATATCTTGTTGTCCTTTGTGTTTTTTAGAGTTGTTTAATTCTTCAGATAAATGATCATCATATGCTTCTACAATTTCATTAATTGCCGCAGAGCAAGAGATCATCCAGTTTAATAATCGTCTTGTGTACATGGTATTTACAATACCAATTCCTGTCATTACAGAAGTACCATTCATTAATGCTAAGCCTTCACGAAGTTCTACCGAAATAGGTTTAAGATTTTCTTTTTCAAAAACAGTTGCTGTAGCTACTCTTTTTCCTTTGTAAAACACTTCTCCTTCACCAATTAAAACCAATGCTAAATGGGCAAGTTGTACTAAATCTCCACTTGCACCAACACCACCATGTTCATATATTAATGGCGTTATATCTCTGTTTATAAGCTCAGACATTAACTCAATTACAGATTTATGTACACCAGAGTTACCTAATGAAAGTGTGTTTAATCTAGCTACCATTGCAGCTTTTACGTATTTTGGAGCAATAGGGTTTCCTGTACCAGATGCGTGACTACGAATTAAATTATATTGTAGCTGAATACGTTCAGAATCTTTAATTTTGTATTGTGCCATTGGTCCAAAACCAGTGTTTACACCATAAATTACTTTGTTTTCTGAAAATTCTTTTAAAAAGTTAAAACTTTTTTCTACGGTTTCAAAAACGGACTCATCTACTTTAATGTTACTGTTTTCTATAATAATTTTGTAAAAATCTTCTAATCCAAGTTTTCCGTTAAATGTTAGCATCTATATATTTTATTCTATGTAATTTTATTAATAAATTTAACAACTAAAGATAGAGTTGTTATTTTGGTGAGCGCTAATTTAATATAATTAAGGTAAAATACTATAATGATTATGAATGAAATACATGTTGATGTTTTAATTATAGGAGCAGGACCTTCGGGTTGTGTTGCTGCTTCTTACTTACATAACCAAGGAAAACAGATTAAAGTGGTTGAAAAAAGCATATTTCCTAGGTTTGTAATAGGAGAAAGTTTGCTGCCAAGATGTATGGATCATTTTGAAGAAGTTGGTTTACTTGATGTATTAAATGACTTTGGATTTGAAAAAAAACATGGTGCTCGTTTTTTAAGAGGTGATGTTGTTTGTAATTTTGATTTTAGCAAAAAACATACCGAAGGTTGGGACTGGACATGGCAAGTAACACGTGCAGATTTTGATACTATTCTAGCAAAAGAATTAATTAATAGAGGAGTAGATATCGCTTTTAATAATGAAGTGGTAGCTGTTGTTTTTGATGCTGATGGCGTTTCGCAAACAAGTATAAAAGATGAAAATGGTGAGGTGTATACAGTGCACGCAAAACACATTATTGATTCTAGTGGTTATGGTCGCGTTTTACCAAGAATGCTTGGCTTAGATAAACCCTCTGCTATACCAGAACATTCTTCTATTTTTACACATGTAAAAGATTTAAAAAGACCAGAAGGCGAAGAAGGTACGCTTATTACTTTTGACGTTTTAGATAAAGATACTTGGTTTTGGGTAATTCCTTTTTCTAATGGTGATACTAGTATAGGTTTTGTGAGTAAAACCGAATATTTAGATTCTTTTAAAGGAGATACTACAGAAAAAATGCAACAGTTGCTTAAAACGTCTAGTTATTATCGTGATCGTTTTGAAGGTTTAGATTTTAAATTTGAACCTATTTGTATAAAGAATTACGCAAAATCGGTAACACAACTTTATGGAAAAGGTTATGCTTTAACAGGCAATAGTGCTGAGTTTTTAGATCCTGTGTTTTCTTCAGGAGTAACTTTTGCAACAGAATCTGCTTTAAAAGCAGCAAAACTAATCGATAAAGAGTTAGATGGAGAATCTGTAGATTGGGAAACAGAGTATACAGGTTATATTATGAAAGGTGTAAATGTTTTTGCAACTTATGTGAAAGAATGGTATACAGGGAATTTACAAACGTTGTTTTTTCATAGGCCAGAAAATCCAGATATTAAAAAGCAAATTTGTGCCGTTTTAGCTGGTTATGTTTGGGATGACACCAATCCTTTTGTTAAAAAACATGATAGGTTAGTAAAAAATCTAGCGTATTTAATAAATATGGAAGTACAAGAAAAAGAAAAAGCGAACTTATAAGGTTCGCTTTTTGCTTTTTTGAGATAATAGGAGAGATTATTTTATTTCTACTTTAATTAAAACGTCTTCTTTTTTCTTTTTGTAAAACTCAATTACAAATTGGTTTTCTGCTGTTTTAACCACTCTATTGTTGCTAAATTGATAGACTTCTAATTTATCTGTTACATTTCTTGTGTCTAAAATATTATCTTTAGTAACAGTACCTGTAGCATCATTAATTTTGTAAGCGGTTAGGTAACCACCATGGCCATCACTATGTTTTGCAGGTACTTCATCTAATTTTAAATCTATGTTTTTTACGTTGTCTAAATACACCATATAGTGGTTTCCGTTGGTGTAAAAATAAGAGTATGACATACCACCTTGATAGGTTTTACTAGTGTCATATACTTGCCCCATTTTTGGTGCTCCAGATTGTCTTTTTGGTAGTTTTTTCATCCAAGCTAAATTACCAGAAGCATCTACTTTAGTTAATAACATATCGTTGTTGTGAAACGTATAATATACTTGGCCATTATTTCTATAATGTGCAACAACATAGGTTTGCTCACCAATTAAAATTAAACTACCATCAGTGTTTATTACTAAATCACGTAATCGTAAATTAGCAAATTCTGCTTTATCGTCTTTATCTTTTTTAGCATTCTTTTTTTGTGTTCTTTTACTAACATATTGATTTAAAACTTCTACAGGAATTTCGTGTGCTGTTTTTTCAACGAGTTTTCCTTCTTTAGTAATTTTAAAAGTAAAAATACCATCAGAGTTTCCTAAATTATTATTTAAACCATTGGTATAGAAACCTGCACAAATCATATCTCCATCTGGAGATTCAAATAAAGAAATACCATTAATAAACTTGTCGTTTAAAACAATTTTGCTTTTTTCAATTCCTTCAGAACCATCTAGTAGTCTAAATAGTTCCATGTGGTAGTTTGCATCTTTGTCTTTTCTTTTTTTCTTATCTTTATTACTGTCATCATGAAAAACTTTGGTTAAAATATAACCATGACCATTAGCATCTACAGCAAAGTCAAGTAAATCCATCCTTCTTTCGGTATAAGGCATTTTATAGTCTTTAGACCAAAGTGCGTTTAAAGAGACATCAAAAACATTTACACCAATAATATCGTAGCTTTTTGTATCTCTTTTTACTTCTGGTTTCTTTCTATATTGCACTAATAGTTTAGATTCATCTTTAGAGGTTAAAAAGTCAAACTTATCTACTACACCAAAGCCACCAAAACTCATTCCAAATCCACCAACAGTAAAACCTCCTCCAGAGGTGTAAGTTGCCATTGGCGATCCTGCTAGTTTACCAGAAACATTAATTAGTTTAATGCTTTCTCCAATAAATTCTCCGGTATTAAAATCTATTTCTCTGTAGTATAAACGTTCTTGTTTTGTTTTTTTACCAGACCAAGAAGAGTAAAAGAAATAGTATTTGTCTTGTAACTCTATCATACCTTCAACCACATAGTTGTCTGGTAAGTCTTCGTATTTTTTTTCAGAAAGAAGATCTAGACCATCTACTCCAAATTTTTGAATAACGAGGTATTTTTTCCAAGGCTTTACAGCTAGAATTTCACTGTTTTTACTAAAATAATATTTTTTAGCCGCATCATAAACCTGATAAGGTTCACTTACATTAAAATTGTAGTCTGGAGATATTTCATTTTGAGCTTTAGTTGTATACGCAAAAAAGCAAATACATAATAGAAGGTAGATTTTTTTCATTTTATATTTATAGATTAATACCTACAAACATAGCTAAATATAATACTACCTAAAAAGAATAGGTTAATAATAAATGCTTTATCTTGGTATTAGCCTAGAAATTGTAAAATAAAAGGGGTGTTATTTTTTACCTAACTGCAAAAGCATTTCTTTAGTAATGTCTTGTAATGAAAAATTAGGTTTCCATTTCCAATCTTGTCTAGCACAAGAATCGTCAATACTTTTAGGCCAAGAGTCTGCAATGTCTTGTCTAAAATCTGGTTTATAGGTGATTTTAAAATCCGGAATGTGTTTTTGTATAGACGCAGCAATTTCTTTTGGTGTAAAACTAATAGCCGCTAGATTGTATGCCGATCTAATTTTAACAGATTCTGCATCTGCTTGCATAATGTCTACAGTTGCTTTTATAGCATCATCCATATACATCATTGGTAATTCTGTTTCTTCACTTAAAAAACATTCGTATGCTTTGTTTTTAAGCGCTTCATGATAAATTTCAACAGCATAATCTGTGGTACCACCACCAGGCAAAGTTTTCCAGCTAATAATACCAGGATAACGTATACTTCTTACATCTACACCATATTTTTTGTGGTAATATTCACACCAACGTTCTCCCACTTGTTTAGTTATTCCGTAAACGGTTGAAGGCTCCATGATAGTGTATTGCTCTGTGTTTTCTTTTGGAGTTGTAGATCCAAAAACAGCAATACTTGAAGGCCAAAAAACGTGATCTATTTGTTTTGCTTTTGCTAAGTTTAATACATGAAATAGTGAATTCATGTTTAAATCCCATGCTTCCATTGGGTATTTTTCACCTGTAGCACTAAGTAAAGCAGCCATGAGGTAAACCGTTTTTACATTATGATTAATGCAACAATCTTTAATAGCATTAAAATTTTTAGCATCTAGAATTACAAAAGGTCCAGCGTTAACTAGTTCTAATTTCCTAGTGTTTATATCACTAGCAATAACATTTTCAACACCGTAAATATCTCTAAGTTTATAGGTGAGCTCAGAACCAATTTGTCCGCAAGCACCAATAATTAAAATTTTTGAAGTCATTAATCTATCTGTTAAGGATGTTCAAAAGTAGCAAGTTTTTAAAGAAGATAATCTAAAATTTAGCTAAAAATATTTCAAACTAAAGTATTTAATAATAAAAGCTAAGAATACAATATATTTGTAGCTATAATAGTTAATTATAAATGAAAGCATTACTATACATTACTTTAATATTTTGTGTAATTTCTTGTAAAAAAGAAACAACTACACAAGTGGTAGAAGCAGAAGCAACTACGTTGCAAATAACTAAAAAAGATGTGGCTAATCTTAAATACACACAATTTCTACTAGATCCTAGAACAGTAAATTCTGAAGAGTTTTGGTTAAAATATGATGAATTAAGAGGTGTTGTGTTGAGTGTCAATCAAGCAGATTTTTCTTTTTTTAAAGATAATAGCGAAGTGTTAATTGCTTTTCTTAAAGATTTAAAAGAAAGCATGCCAGAAGAAATAAACACCCCTTTAATACGTGCTCGATTATTGGCATTAGAAACCAAGATGCTAAAACTTGAAGGAGTTATTAATTTAACAAATCCGGATAAAAAAGAAGTGCTTTTAGTATTAAAAGATTTTTTAGAAGCGTTTTCTAACCTTAATCTTCAAATAAATAAAAAGTTTGAAAAGGAATGGCAAAACATACAAAAACCATATTAGTATGAAATCTTTATACCTATTTGCATTATTACTATTAATTACATCTTGTAAAACAAAAGAAGTAGTACTACAAGTAGCATCTACATCAGCTATTAAAAAAGAAATCCATACGCATTTAGATGCTTGGCATCAAGCTGCTGCAGAAGCTAATTATGATGCTTATTTTAACCTAATGACAAAAGATGGCGTTTTTATTGGTACTGACGCAACCGAAAATTGGCAAAATGAAGCTTTTAAAACATTTTCTAAACCTTATTTTGAAAAAGGTAAGGCTTGGAGTTTTAGTGCAATAGAAAGAAATGTATATGTGTCTCAAGATAAAAAAATTGCCTGGTTTGATGAGTTGTTAGATACACAAATGAAAATTTGTAGAGGTTCTGGTGTTATGAAATTAGAAGATAATACCTGGAAAGTTGCCCATTATGTTTTATCTATTGCAATACCTAATGAAAATGTAAAAGAGGTAGTTGCATTAAAAAACACTTCTGATAGCCTGTACATTAAATCCTTAAGGATTAAAAACACACAGTAGTTTTAGCTTTAATGCTTTTATTAATCTTTTGTTAAGATGTAACAAAATTAGTAGCTAACAGCCTATTAAATGGTAAATTGTAAACAAATTAAACTCAATTAAAATTAATATGAATACCAACTTTAAAAAACTATCACTACTTAGTGCAGTTGCTTTAATAGGTTTAGTTTCTTGTAAAGAAGAAGCTAAAAAAGAAATTGCAGTGGTAGAATCTACTCCAGGGATTAATCTAGATTATATAGATAATAGTGTTCCTGCAAGCGAAGATTTTTTCAAACATGTTAACGGAAAATGGCTTGAAAATAATGAAATACCAGACGACCAATCAACTTGGGGAAGTTTTCAAGAACTACGCAAAAACACAGATGCAGATGCTTTAGCTATATTAAAATCTGCAATGTCAGATAATAAAGACCTTGATAATATTCAAGTACTTCCAGGGTCAGACCAGGAAAAAGCAGTTTTTTACTACCAAACTATAATGGATACTGTTAGTAGAAATAAAGCAGGAATTGCTCCTGTGCAACCCATTTTAGAAAAAATTGAAGCGATTAAAAATATAGAAGACTTACAGGCTTTTATGATAGAAATGGAACCTCAAGGAGGAGGTGGTTTATATGGTTTTGGTGTTGGTAGTGACCCTAAAGATAGTAATAGAAATGTTGCTTATTTAGGAGGAGGTAGCACAGGATTACCAGATAGAGATTATTATATAAAAGACGATGCAGATTCTAAAGAAAAGAGACAAAAATATGTAGCACATATTACAAGAATGTTTCAGTTTTTAGGTGACACCGAAGCAGAAGCAAAAGCACAAGCAGAGCAAATTTTAGCCTTTGAAACTAAATTAGAAGAAGCTAAAATGGATAAAGTAGATCGTCGTGATGCACGTAAGCGTTACAACCCTCGTTCTATTGCAGATGTACAAAAAATGGTTCCTGCAGTAAACTGGAAAAACTTTTTATCTGGAATTGGTGTAAAAGAATTAGATACTGTAATTATTGGTGACTTAGGTTACTTTAACAGATTACAAGAAGTATTGGAAGAAGATAATGTTAGCGATTGGAAATCTTATTTAAAATGGGATGCTTTTAATGGTGCAGCAGGATTTTTATCTACAGATATAGAAACTGCTAATTGGGAGTTTTACGGAAAAGAACTTAACGGTTCTAAAGCACAAAGAGCTAGAGGCGAAAGAGCTTTAGGTTCTTTAAACAGAACTATTGGTGAAGCTTTAGGAAAACTTTATGTAGACAAAAAATTTCCGCCAGAAGCCAAAGTAAAAGCAGAAAAAATGATTAAAAATGTCATTTTAGCTTTTGAAAACAGAATCAATAAGCTGGAATGGATGAGCCCTGAAACAAAACAAAAAGCAATTGAAAAACTAAAAGCTACTAAAGTAAAAATTGCATATCCAGATAAGTGGAAAGACTATTCTGCACTAGAAATTAATAGTGTTGAAAATGGAGGTACCTATCTACAAAATGCGTTAAATGCTCGTGCTTGGAATTTTAATAAGGATTTAGATAAATTAGGAAAACCTGTAGATAAGAGTGAGTGGTATATGGCACCACAAGTAGTAAATGCATATTTTAATCCTGCATATAACGAAATTGTTTTTCCAGCAGCTATTTTACAACCACCTTTTTACAATTTTACAGCAGATGATGCTGTAAATTATGGAGGTATTGGTGCTGTAATAGGTCATGAAATTTCACATAGTTTTGATGATTCTGGTTCTAGATATGATAAAGATGGAAACCTAAATAACTGGTGGACAGATGAAGATTTAGAGCAGTTTGAAGGTTTAGGAAAAGCATTAGCAGACCAATATAGTGCTATTGAAGTGTTGCCAGAAACCAATATTAATGGTGCTTTTACCTTAGGAGAAAACATTGGAGATTTAGGAGGTGTACTTGCAGCTTATGATGCTTTACAAATGAGTTTTGAAGGCAACAAGCCAGCTCCTATTGATGGCTACACAGCAGAACAACGTTTCTTTATGTCTTGGGCAACAGTTTGGAGAACTAAAATGCGTGATGATGCATTACGTACTAAAATTAAAACAGATCCGCATTCTCCAGGAATGAATAGAGCAGTACAACCCTTATTAAATGTAGATGCTTTTTATGAGGCATTTGATATTAAAGAAGGAGATAAAATGTACATAGCTCCAGAAGAAAGAGTAAGAATCTGGTAAGATTTAATTTTATAAAATCTATGTAAAAAATCTTAGTATCTATTATAACTAGATTTTTTACACTAGTTAAAATAAAAAAAGGCAACGTCAAGCGTTGCCTTTTTTTATTCTATAATAATGGTGTTTTTGGTAACAATAGCATCATTTAACACAAAGGGTTTAGGCATCATGCTTGCTTCGCGTTGTGGTATGTTTAAGGCTTTGTTGTTTAACAAATCATAAGTGGCTTCATAGATTTGTAGTTGGGTTTTTTGTTTTGCTGGAATGGTAAAAATCATATCTAAAGGCTCTTTGTCTGAAACGTAATAACTAAACAATCTGTTATTAAGTCTTTCCTTAAAAACAGTTTCTGAAGCTTCTTCAGGTATAGCAGATATACCATTTATTACAAAAGAATTAAAAACAGTTGTACTATCTGAAAACACTTCATAACGTACAGCATTACGTAAAGAAGTCACACAAATTGCAAGCTGTCTTTGGTTTCCAATTATGGTATCGTGTGTAATTTCTATTTTAGGTTTAGCTATATCTTTTACTGCTGCTTTTTTGGTAAAAGTAAAACTCGATTTATACTTACTAGCAATGGTGTTTTTAGAAAGTTCTGTTGCTTGGTCTGGATTATCTGTTAAAAAACTTTCTGTCCAAGCATCTAATACATCATCATAAGTTGCCCAAACAGCTGTGTTTTCATTAGCATCTAGAACATATAAAAGACTGTTTGGTTTTGGTGTTTCTGCAGTAAATTTAGAATTAAAATGTGCTTTTATAAGAAATATAGTTCCAAGAAACACAAAGCAATAAGCCCATCGTTTTTTGTGTTTTAAAAAACCAAAAACACTAATTAACAAACCAAAAATTAAAACTACAAAGATTGCAGAAACAAATACAATTTTTAAGCCTAGACCAACAGGAAACATTTTAACCAAAGGTGCTAAAATAAATACCAACGGAATACCTAAAAGCGCTAAAAGAATTACACTAGGTTTTTGTTGTCTAATCATTAAAAATAAACTGATTAAACCAAAGTAAACAGGAATAATAAAAAAGCTAGCTCCTTGTAGTTCTAAGGCTACTAAAACACAAATAAGCAACCAGAAAAACAAAGGAGCAATTAATAAATTTACTGGTTTTTCGTCATTATTAAATATATGGTAACTATAAAAACAAATGGCTAATGCCAAACAGGTAAAAGCAGCTATATATGCATGACCATTATAAGTAAAACCATGAAGCATTTCTTGGTACTGCGGATACAGAAGTTTTATGCCTTGCCAAGCAAAATAGGTAAACAATGCGCTAACAACAAGACTTGTAAAAAACGGAATAAAGCCTTTTAGGGTTGCAGTTGCGTTTAAAGATTTCTTTTTAAAACCATATATAAGTAAGCCTATAAAACTAAGTATAGCCAAGATAAGCATTGGCCAAATCCAGGTAAAAGGATAAATAATGGTTTTAAATGCAGGAACAGTAAAGTAAATATAATCTTCGGTACTTTTAATATTGTTAAGGTTTGCATTACTAAAATGATGTAGTAATGGCATGATGTAAGAACCTTGATGCTCTAGAGTGTTTCTATCTAAACGAGCATAGGTGTCTAAAGCAGTATGGTAATCAAAATGATCATCTATAAAAGCAAAATTAAATCCATCAATATCTTTATCTGTTCTAAAACGTGTTAAATCGGTATCATTTGGTAGCATTTTGTAAATACTGTATGCTAAAGAATTTGCTACAGGAAACTCCGGGTTTGCTTTTACAAACTCTTTCATTAGGTTAGCATTACCTTGATTGGTTTCAATTAACATATAGCTAGGTCCACCAGAGCCACGAGCTTCAAAATTTAAAACCAGACCAACTTCTTTTGCCCAAGGATGCTTATTTACAAAAATATCTGCACCATTTAATCCTAATTCTTCACCATCAGAAATTAAGATAATTATATCGTTTTTTGGTGTTTTATTTTCTGCTAAAAAAGCACGAATACCTTCTAAAATAGTAACTACACCAGAACCAGCATCACTAGCACCAAACGAAGAATGCGGATTGCTATCATAATGTGAAAGCAGGAGTAAAGCTTTACTGGTATCATTTCCTTTTATTCTTGCTATTATATTTTTAGGTTTTGATAAGTTTCCCCATTTACTTAAAGAATAATCTACTTGTATTTGGGTTTCTAGCCCTAGTTTTTCTAATTCTTGAACAATATATTCTCTAACCTGTTGGTGTGCTTGATTACCAAGAAAATGTGGTTTTTCAGCTATTTCTTTTAACTGAATTAATGCTCTTTGCGAAGAAAAAGATGTTTCAGGTGCATCTATAGTTGAAATTTTACTTGGTAGTAATGCATCAAAACTCCAATACACAGCAAAACATATAATAAGGATGGCAATACTTCTTTTAAACATATTTATAAGGTAGCTAATTAAGCTATAAAAATAAGGAATAATAACTTGTATTTTTCTTTTTAGGATAAATCGTTTATAATCAGTATATTTAAGTTAATCAAAACACTAATATCATGGGAATAAAAAGTTTTCAAGGAGCTAGGAAACAGCAGAATGTTGTAGACCAAAAGCCATTAAAAGTAAGTGATTATATGTCTAGAAGCTTAATAACCTTTAGGCCTGATCAATCTGTAGAAGAAGTAATAGAAACACTAATTACAAATAAAATTTCTGGAGGTCCAGTTGTAAATGAAAATAACGAGTTAGTAGGAATAATAAGTGAAGGAGATTGTTTAAAGCAAATTAGCGAAAGTAGATATTATAATATGCCAATGGCAAAAGATAATGTTGAAAAACGCATGATTAAAGATGTTGAAACTATTGACGGAAACATGGATTTATTTGATGCAGCCAATAAGTTTTTAGATTCAAAAAGAAGACGTTTTCCAATATTAGAAAACGGTAAATTGGTTGGACAAATTAGCCAGAAAGATATTTTAAAAGCGGCATTGCAATTAAAAGGGCATAACTGGAAGTAGCAAATTAACTTTCCCGTTTCACCAAGGCATAATAATCTCCTTCAAGAGGTAAATAGCCTTGATCATACACAAAATAATAAACCGTTCCTGCTTTTGTGGTATATATGCTTGTAAAGTAATTAAAATCAAAACCTTTTTCAATAAGTTTAGCTCTTGACGTTTTTGTTTTTTTATCTGGATTAAGGGCTTCTAAAATTCTATAATTTTTACGTAACCTATTATTGGTATTGCGTATTAAATTTTTACTGTCTTTATTTACGTGATTATTGTAGGCATTTCTGCAAGCATCACTACAGAATTTTTTATCTATTCTTCCAACAATTTTAGCACCACATTCAGGACATTTTTTTTGCATAATCTTCTTTTTTTAGTGTATACCAACGTAAGTTCATTTGTTCTTGTTCAAAATAGAAATCTTCTACATAATGTAATCCTAGTTTTAGTAGAGCGTTGTGAGAAGCTTCATTTTCAATTTCTGTGGTAGCATAAATTTCAGGAAGTTTTAAAACATTAAAAGCATAATCTACCGATGCTTTTCCAGATTCTGTTGCATAGCCTTTTCCCCAAAAACTTTTTATTAATCGGTAGCCAACATCATAATATTTGGTATAACCATTCATATTGTATTCTGTGTTTAAACGTAAACCAGACCAGCCAACAAAATCTCCTGTGCTTTTTTCTATTACAGCAAATCTACCAATGCCTCTTTCTTTGTATTGCGTTAATACACTTTCAAGTATTTTTCTAGATTCATCTATTGTTTTTACGGGTTTATTACCTAAATATTTATGTACTTCTGGATCCGAATCTAAAGCAAACATTCCTTCAAGGTCTGTTAATCTAAGTTCTCTTAAAAGTAGTCTTTCTGTTTCTATATGAAATTTCATTTATTCTCTTTTATAATTGAATTTTATTTCTTCAGATTTACCATTATCTTCAACAATAACATATATGTTAATTTCATTTTCGTTTATTTTTTCAAAAGTAAACTGATCAAAATAGACACGATTTTTTTCTATTTTAACTAGTTTAGCGTCTATGGTTTCGTCTTTTTCTTCCCAACCTTTAAAATCGTTTCCAAAATGTTTTAGTTGAAATATTAAGGTGTCGTCTATTTGTCTAATACCACCAAGTTCATAAAAAACCACTTTATTATCTGCAACAAGTTTATAAGCAAACATCATAGAGTCTCCAAGAGGTGGACTCCAAATTTCTTCAGTAATACCTCCAAAAGCTTCCCCTTTCCAGGAACCAGAAATCCAAGAAACATCTTGTAAAGTAGCGCTAGGAGATTTTGTTCCTTCCGTAAATTTTAAAGTATTTTCTTGTGCTAAAGAATGTATTGCAATAGAAAATAGAATTACAAAAAGAGTAGTTGTGTGTTTCATAGGTGTTGATTTACAGGGTAATATAGTGAATTTTTTCCGTTTACAAACGACTACAAACATTTACAAACGATTTTAAATGTGTAACAACCGAATATTATTTGTGTGTTGTTACATCTTTGCAGTGTTGAATGGAACGAATGAAATTCAATATAATAAAAACCTTATCTTATGAATACGTTAAGAAACAAAGTACAGTTAATTGGAAACTTAGGAAACGATCCGGAAATCATTAATTTAGAGTCTGGTAAAATGCTTGCCAAATTTTCTATAGCAACAAATGAAAGTTATAAAAATACGAAAGGCGAAAAAATTACAGATACCCAATGGCACAATATTGTTGCTTGGGGAAAAACAGCTGAAATTGTAGAAAAGTATGTTACCAAAGGAAAAGAAATTGCAATAGAGGGGAAGCTTACCACCAGAAGTTGGGAAGATAAAGAAGGCATGAAACGTTATACTACAGAAGTAGTTTGTAATGAATTATTAATGCTAGGAAAATAGTTTTTACTATAGGTATTACTAGCAGATTAAAAGAAAGGACTTACCAGGTGAGTTCTTTCTTTTTTTATTTGCCTAATTTTCTAGATTGCTTTATTATAACATTTAAAATCAAGCCTGAAACAATTAAAAGTATAGCAAATAAACTAAGTAGGTTATAGGTTTCTTGAAACCAAATAGCACCAATTATAATGGTAAAAATTACTTCTATATATTTTAAAGGAGCAACTTGATTAATTTCTGTAGTCTGTAATGCCTTGGTCATGTATAGTTGGCCAAAGTAACCATAAACACCCAAACTTAATAGTAGTAACCATTCTATTCCTTTTGGTGTAGTCCAGTTAGAAATACAAAGAACACCACCAATAATTGCCGAAATAAACATGAAATAATTAACAATAACAATTGGGTGGTCACTAGAGCCAATTTTTCTAATTATTATAGGTACTAAACCTGTAAATATCGCCGAAACAACTGCAAATAGTAACCCTATGTTATTAATATTATTATCAAATCCTTTTAAAAGCACCACACCTAAAAAAGCTATAGCAAAACATAACCATTGTAAAGGTTTTATTTTTTCTTTTAGTAAAAGCAGTGCAAAAACAGCAGCAAAAATAGGCGAGATATATCTAATAGAAACAGCCGAACCCATAGAAAGGTGTTTTATGGCCATAAAAAATAATGTCATACCTGTAAAACCAACCAAGCCTCGAGCAATAAGTAAAAACCTTTTGTTTCCTAAAAAGGAGATTTTATTTTTTATTAATAAAGGAATGGTAAAAAATAAAGTACCAATAGATCTAAAAAAAACGATTTGATATACGTTAAAGTCGCCCAATTTTTTTACAAATACATTTAAAAGTGCAAAGGCTAAAGCACTAAGTGACATATAAACTACGGCTTTTTTATGCATCTAGTATATTTATTTATGCTAACTAATTAAGCGATGTAAAGATTTTTTAAAGCTCAAAATTACTTCTTCTTTAAGTTCTTTTCTAGTTTTTAGATTACAAATTTCAATATAATCTATAGGTAATTGATTATTAAAGTAAGTAGAGGAGTTGTCTTTTTTGTTAGTAGAAATGATGATAGCAGCATCTACACTACCATCATTAATATTTTTCAAGCAAAGTTCTTCTTCTAATTTTGAAGAAAAGCTTTGAAATACAAGAAGTCTATAACCGTTTTTGAAAGAAAATTTTTGAATTTCTGAAACGATACACCCATAATAAGCATCTGCTATTTCTGGTACAATTATAGCTAGTGTTTTTGTTCTTTGTTTTCTTAAAGATAAAGCGGTATAATTAGGAACATAGTTGTGTTTTTGAGCAATAGTTTTAATTATTTCTCTTGTTTTAGAACTAATGTCACTTTTATTATTTAATGCTTTTGAAACTGTAGAAACAGAAAAACCAGAAATATCAGAGATACATTTAAGTGTTATCGTAGGTTGAAACATTAGCTGTTATTTTTTAGCTTTTGTATAATTTCAATAGATGTTTTTGTAAGTGTTTTTATTTTATCAAGGTCATAATTACCAGCAGCGTCTTTAGCAATAAGTTTAGAACCTATACCAACACAAGTAACGCCAGCGTTAAACCAAGAAGCTAAGCTTTCTTGTGTAGGAGCTACACCACCAGTTGGCATAATGCTTGTCCATTGACAAGGACCCTTAATAGCTTTAACATAGCTTGGGTTGTAAGCGTTACCAGGAAATAATTTTACTATTTCACAGCCTAATTCTTCTGCTTTTGCTATTTCTGTAAGTGTTGCACAACCAGGAGACCATAAAACTTTTCTTCTGTTGCAAACTATTGCAATATCTTCTCTTAAAACAGGAGTTACAATAAAGTTTGCACCTAATTGCATATACAATGAAGCAGCAGCTGCATCTGTAATAGAGCCAACTCCCATTATCATTCCAGGTAATTCTGCTAACACATATTTATTTAATGCTGCAAATACTTCAAATGCAAAATCGCCTCTACTGGTAAACTCTAATAGTCTTGCACCACCATCATAACAAGCTTTAATTACTTTTTTACTTACTTCTATATCATCGTTGTAAAACAAAGGCACTAAGCCTGTTTCTTTCATTACTGTTGCAACTTCTATTCTTGAATATTTAGCCATTTTATTTTTTTTATCTTGAAACTTTTCCTGAATTATCACCGCTTAATAATTTTTCAATTTCAGCAAGCGAAATTAAATTATAATCACCAGAAATGGTGTGTTTTAAGCAGCAAGCAGCCACTGCAATATTTAAAGCTCTTTGTTTGTTGTTAGCATCATTTACTAAACCGTAAATTAAACCACCCATAAAAGCATCACCACTACCAACTCTATCAACAACAGGAGTTACTTCTTTAACATCTGCGTTGTAAATGGTTTTACCATCATATAAAATACCACCAATACGTTGGTGCGATGCACTAACCGAATACCTAAGTGTAGTAGCAGCAGTTTGTAAATTAGGACAAGATTTAAAAATCTGGTCGTATAATACAGGTAATGTTGTTTCGTTTTGATAATTAGGATTTACTTTATCTTTACCTAACATAAATAAAGCGGTATCGATATCTCCTAAAATAATATTACTATATTTTAAAAGTTCTGGCATAATTTCTTGTGGTTCTTTACCATATTGCCATAGTTTAGATCTGTAATTTAAATCTGAAGAAATAGTAACACCTAATTTATGTGCTACTTTTATTGCTTCTAAGCATTCATCTGCAGCAGATTGCGAAATTGCAGGAGTAATACCACTCCAATGAAACCAAGTGGCATCTTTTAATATTGTTTCCCAGTCAATACTTCCCTTAGTAATAGTTGCCATAGAACTGTTGGCTCTATCATATACTACATTACTACCACGAGTACCTGCTCCAGTTTCTAAGTAATAAATACCAAGTCTATCACCTCCATAAATTATGTTTTTATTCTCTACGTTAAATTTGCGCATCTCTTTAAGTGCACAAGCACCTATTTCATTTTCTGGTAATCTGGTAATAAATTCTACAGGAAGACCATAATTTGCTAGGGATACTGCTACGTTAAATTCTCCACCACCATAAGAGGCAGCAAATTTTTTAGCTTGTGAAAACCTTAAATGACGCTCTGTAGAGAGTCTTAACATAATTTCACCAAATGTGACAATTTTACTCATTTCTTGATTTTAATTACTATTGTTTGTTTTTATTAAAAGCCAAATAGTTTTATTTTTAAGGAACTCTTTTTTCTATATAAATTATAGATAGTGTGTTTAAAATAAAACCACTTGGCTTATTAAATTTAATAATGCAAATTTAGCTAAACGCTAAACCTCCATTAATATCATAGTTTACACCAGTTATAAATGATGCTTCATCAGAAGCTAAATACGCTACTAAATCGGCAATTTCTGATGCTTTACCTTCTCTTCTTAAAGGTGTAGCTCCTGCAACTTTAACTCTAATTTCATCATTAGTAAAATCATCATGAAATTTTGTTGCTATTAAACCAGGGCAAAGGGCGTTAACTCGAATACCTTTAGGGCCTAGCTCTTTTGCCATTGCTCTGGTAAAAGTAGTTACAGCTCCTTTTGAGGATGCATATAATGAAGAACCACCACCACCACCATCTCTTGATGCTTGAGATGAAATGTTTATAATAGAAGCTCCTTCTGTCATTAATGTTTCAAAAGCCTGTGTGATAAAAACGGTAGACTTGAAGTTTACATCCATTACCAGGTTGTAAAAATCTTCATCAAGTTCTTGCAACGTTTTTCTTGCAAAAAGTCCACCAGCATTATTCACTAAGATATCTACTTTATTTCCAAAAGCTTCAACTGCTTTGTCTTTTAAGTTTTTAATATCTGTTAGTTTAGAAACATCTGCTTTAATAGCAATAGCTTCTCCTCCAAAGGCTTTAATTTCATCAACAGTTTCATTAGCACCAGCTTCAGAGCTATTGTAATTTACAACTACTTTAGCACCTTCTTTAGCTAGTTTGATAGATATTGCTCTACCAATGTCTCTAGAGCCACCAGTTACTACTGCTACTTTTCCTTTAAATTTACTCATTTTTCTTGTTCTTATTTTTCTAAAATTATAGGATTAAATTCCTAAAGCTTGACCACCACCAATTTGAATAGTTTCAGCTGTAATAAAAGAAGCATCTTTACTTGCTAAGAAAGAAACAACACCAGCAACATCTTCTGGTTGCCCTAATCTACCTAGCATAATATTGTTTGCCCATGAAGCAAAAACTTCTGGTTTTGTTGCTTTAATTTGTGCGTGAAAAGGAGTGTCAATTGTACCTGGAGATACTGCATTTGCTCTAATGCCGTATTCTGCTAAATCTTTTGCTAATGCTCTTGTTATAGCGTGTACACCAGCTTTAGAAGTTCCGTAGATTCCAGCTCCTGGTCCTCCAGCAGTCCATCCTGCATTAGAAGTATAGTTAATTATTGAAGGGTGTTCTCCTTTTTTAAGAAATGGTATTGCTGCTCTAGAGGCAAAGAATACAGAATCTAAGTTTAAAGCCATTACAGATCTGTAAAAGTCTGTAGTCATTTCTTCAAATCTAGATCTTCCACCTAAACCACCTGCATTGTTTACAAGTACATCAATTCTACCATATTTTTCACCAATTTTAGTGATGTTAGAAGTTACAGCTTCTTCGTTTGTAACGTCAAAACCATAATATTCTGCATCAATTCCTTCAGCTTTAAGTTCTTCTAATCTTTTAGCACCAGTTTCGTCATCAATACCATTTAATACTACAGTATAACCGTCTTGACCTAATCTTTTAGCAACTGAAAAACCAATTCCACCTGTTGCGCCTGTTACTATTGCTACTTTTCCTTTGTTCTTGCTCATTTTAAAAATGTTTTATTTTTTATATTAATTTTTACTATTTAAGGGTTCAATTTTTGGGCATAAAAACCATACACTTGCCATTGTAATTATTGCTAATGCAGCACCAATTATAAAAGCTGGTGTATAATTACCACCAGATGTAAGTATTGGAACCAAAGCTGTCAATCCAAATGCACCTAATTTAGCAGCCATACCAGCAAAACCAGAAAGTGTTCCTACTGTTTTTCCTCCAAATAAATCACTAGGTAATGTTTGTACATTTCCTATAGCTGTTTGAAAACCAAATAAAATAACTGCCATTAATAATACAGCGGTTACAGGTCCTCCAGGATTAGCCATTGCTAGTAAAGTTGGTAACATAATAAAACAACCAAGTGTAATTATAAACTTACGTGTTTTATTTACAGACCAACCAGCTTTTATGCGGTTTTGAGCTAAAAGCCCTCCAAACCATGCTCCTAACATTGCACCAACATAAGGAACCCAAGCATAAAAACCAATGGATTTCACATCCATTCCGTATACTTCGTTTAAGTAAATAGGAATCCAGAATACAAATAACCACCAAATAGGGTCAAGAGCAGCAGATGCTATTATAACTCCCCAGCTTTCTTTATGTGAAAGCATTTTTTTAGTATCAGGGTTGTACCCTTCATCAAATTCGCCATCACCATCCTTATCTTGATTTTGTTGTCCTGTTAAAATGTATGTACGTTCTTCTTCTGTTATCCAAGGGTGTTTGTTAGGTGGTCTTTTTACAATAATCCACCATGGAATAAGCCATAATAAACCGGTTATACCTACTAGTATAAAAATCCATTGCCAGTTGAAATAAACAGATAATAATCCTATGGTTGGAAAAGCTATAATTCCACCAATAGCAGCACCAGAGTTAAATAAACCTTGAGCAAAAGCTCTTTCTTTAGTAGGAAACCATTCTGCGTTTCCTTTGGCAGCTCCTGGCCAGTTCCCGGCTTCTGAAACTCCTAGAAGTGCACGGAATATACTTAAACTAACAACTCCTTTTGCAAATGCGTGTAATGCAGTAGCAATAGACCAAAAACCTATGGATAAAGTAAAGCCAATTCTTGTACCTAGTTTATCGAAAATTTTACCAAATATGGCTTGACCAAAGGCATAAGAAAATATAAATATAGTAGAGATAATTGCATAAATACCTTTTCTTTCGTCAGGTGTTTTGTCTGGATATAAATCTTCTGCAATATCTGGCCACAAAACAGGTAGCGCTTGTCTATCAATATAATTGATTACTGTGGCTAAGGCAATTAAGCCTATAACCCACCATCTTAATCCTTTAATTTTCATCTGTTACGTTTAGTGTTTTGTTAGTTTTTACATTATAGCAATATTGGTATAACTCGCTAAAGTGCTCTTTCATTTTTTGTTTTGCTAATTGCGGATTTTGATCTTTAATAGCATTGTAAATATCTAAGTGTTCTTGTATTGTTTGTTTTCCTTCATAGGTATCACAGAAATGATATTTCTTAAAATTGGTTATAATTTCTGGAGTAATAATTAACATAAAGGTATTTAGTGTGCTATTACCACTAGCTTTAGCTATTGCTAAATGAAATAATAAATCTTCTTGAACAGCATCTTCTTTATTTAAAACTTTTTTGCTGTACGCATCTAAAGTTTCTTTCATTTTGTTTAAATCTTCTTCTGTTCTTCGAATAGCAGCTAGTCTAACGGTTTTTAATTCTAATAAAATTCTAGTTTCTACTAGAGATTTAAAGTTAGGGTCTTCTAATCCTAAAATATCATCAATCATTCCATTCATAGCAATAACTCCTATATTTGCTACAAAAGTTCCGCTTTGTGGAATAGATTTTAATAAGCCATATAGTTCTAATTTTTGAATGGCTTCTCTAACATTACTTCTAGATACTTCAAATTTTTCAGACAAAACCCTTTCTGCTGGTAATTTATCTCCAGGTTCTAGGTTTTTTAGATTTATAAGATCTTTAATACTAGCGATTATATGTTTTTGGATATTAAAATTTTCAGGTTTTGTATGTATATTTAATTTCATGAATTAATGTTTGATTGCAATTAGGTTTATAGGATAAAAATACTAAAATCTTTATGACTTATCATGTTAGTAAAAAGCTAAACTTTAAGGTCTGTTAAGGACCTTAAGCTTAACTAATTCACAAAAAGACTAATCAAAATATTTTTATATATAACTTCTAAATTATAATATCTAATTTTTATAAAAGTGCTTTTATAACCTGTTTAAAAAAACAGTGTAATGATTCTTTGTTTTTATGTTCACAAATTATAGTCACTTTATTTATTGTTAAAACCTTTATCTATATCCTAAGTATTAATATCTAGTATTTTATCTTAGGGAATGTTTAAAATATTAAACACTTTAGTTACAACTCTATGCTTTACTTCATTTTTAATTCTACGTTTAAGAAGAATAGAGTTGTTGTTGTAATCTATTTAATTTCTTTCTTTAAGAGTAGTAGTACAAACTCAACAACTCTCAAAGAAAGAAAAGATTAAATGTTAATACCCTGTATTTTGAGTAATTACTCCATCTGTAGCAAGTATCTCTGAAACTGGAACAGGGAATAAGTGGTAATTAGGATTGATTGTTTCTTCCATTTCTGCATCTACAGTTCCTGTTCTTACTAAATCAAACCATCTGTGTCCTTCAAAAGCAAGTTCTAATCTTCTTTCGTCAAGAATAGCTTGTTTTACTAAAGGTTTAGTGTTAATGGTTGTAGGATCTAAAATATCTAGTCCTGCTCTTATTCTTATATCATCTAATAAAGGTAATACTGTACTTGCAGGAGCATTATTTTCATTTAATGTTTCTGCATATAACAGAATTATATCTGCTAATCTTATTTCTATCCAATCGTGCTCAGCACCTTGACCACCATCTTTTGGAAATTTAATACAAGTTAAGCCATCATCACTAAGTGTTACCGCTCTTCTTAAATCTGTACCTCCACCAGAAGCATCACTAGCATCAAAAGCAGCAACTAAATCTGGATCTACAGGATAATCTGCTTTTGGATCATCACCAACAAACCAGTTCCAAAAATCGGAAGCAGGAGAGTACTCATCTACTATAGAGCTTACTATTTGCGTTGAAAATATTATTTCAGAATTTTCTACCTCATTAGCAGCTCCAAAAATTTCATCAAAATTGGTTTTTAAACTAATTCCAGCGGCCGAAGCTCCGTTTACAACAGCAGCTAAATGTGGTTCTGCACTTGCATAATTACCCATTGCTGCGTATGCTTTACCTAATAAAGCTTGCGCTGCATAGTAAGAAGCTCTTCCGTCTGTAATAGATGTTTCTAAAACATCCATAGCATCATTTAAATCTGGAATGATTACATTGTTATAAACATCTGCAGCTGGTTGTCTTACTAAAATAGATGTATCATTTAGGTCAGGTGTTGCAGATAAGTTAACAGTAACATCACCAAAAACTTGTACTAATTTATAATAAGATAAAGCTCTTAAAAATTTTGCTTCTGCTATATGAGTTTCATCTGTAGAATTTTCAATTACGTTATTTGTACTTAATATAGACTTGTATAAAGCGGTGTAGAATGGTCCGAAAAATTGATCTTCCATGGCGGTTAGTCCGTTGTCATATTCATCAAACTCAGTAAATGGAGATTCGTCCATTACAGCATTGTCTGATCTAAATTCACCCATTACAGCCATTGGAGTAACTGTACCAAGTTGATAATAATATGCTGCATTTAATACACCTTCAAAATCTGTTAAAGAATCAGAGTTTGCAATATTTGATGGAGATTGGTCTAAATCTGTAGAACATGCAGTCATGAAAAACAACGACCCCAATATTATATATATTTTTTTCATTTTGTTTTTTTTTAAAAATTAATATTTAAACCTAAAGTAAAACTTCTAACAACAGGGCTTACACCAAATTGAGATCCATACGTTGTAGGTCCTAAATAATCACTACCAGATGTGGTTACACCTTCAGGGTTGTATGAAGTATAGTCATCTGCCCATACGTATAATAGGTTAGTTGCAGCAACATATGCTCTAACAGAACTTAATCCTACTTTATTAATTAAATCCTCATTAAGAGTATAACCAATAGTTATGTTTTTTAAAGCGATAAAAGAAGCGTCTTGTATCATTGCGTCTGTTTGATTTCTGTTATCTGTATAATGTTGTCCATTATGGTCAGCAATACCATCGTCATCTGTATCAAAACTACTAGTTAATCTTCCTCCCCATTGCGAACCATAGTAAAGCGGGTCTATATTATAAACTTCTGCACCATGAGATCCTTGAAATTGTAAAGACATATCTAAAGATTTATAGCTAAAGTTATGCGACATTCCCCAATAAAAATCTGGTGTGTTTTGTCCTATTTTCACTAAATCTCCACCATCTTCAACGGTTCTTGTATTATCAATTACACCGTATCCTTCTTCACCAGGAGATTGTTGATCTACAACATAACTTGCTCCAGATTGGTTGTTAACATATTGTGAAGCGTCTGCTAGATATTCCATTTCTACTTCACCAGTAGTTTCTAATCCCCACATTTCACCAATACCACCACCAACATAATTTCTAAATACTGGTCCTCTACCACTTGTTCCGTAGATTGCTTGTGGTAATTCACTTAAACCACCTAAGTCTGTAATTTCTGTATTTACTGTAGATAAGTTAGCTCCAAAACTCCAAGAGAAATTATCAGTATTCAGAACTCTTGCGTTTAATTCAAATTCCCAACCAGAACTTCTTACATCTCCAGAGTTTAAAACTATAGATGGCGTACCTAATACTTCAGATACACTTTGGTTAATTAAGATATCTTCAATATCAGAAGTGTAGTAATCTACACCTAAGGTAAATCTGTTATTTAATACACCGAAATCTATACCATAGTTAGTTTCTGTGTTTGTTTGCCATGTTAAGTCTGGATTTGCTATGTTTTCAGGAATTAAGTATCCAGTACCATAGTAAGTTGCTTGAGGCTCTAAAAGACTTAAAGCATCATATGAATCTAAAAAAGAAGCAGTACCTAATGAACCGTAGCTAAATCTTAATTTTAATTTGCTAAGTATATCGCTATCTTCAAGGAAAGATTCGTTATTCACATTCCATCCTAAAGAAAATGCTGGGAAAGTTGCATATTTTTTATTTGCACCAAAACGAGAATCACCATCTCTTCTTACAGATACAGATACTAAAAAACGGTCGTCATATGCGTAGTTAACTCTACCAAAAACACTCTGTCTTACTCTAGTTTCATCTCTTTCTGTAACAGTAATGTCAGCAGGATCAAATAAACCGTAATTAAGTATAGGCTCATCTGGTACATTTACACCATCTAAAGCAACACCTACTAACTTGGTGTTTTGAAATTCCATACCTGCAACTGCAGATATATCGTGCTTACCAATTTCTTTTGCAAAATTTAAAGTAGTTTCACTTAATACAGAAGATACTTTTAAATCTGTTTGATCCATATAGGTTTGTGAAGTTCTTGCTCTAGAATCAAAACCTATTAATCTATGCTCGTAAAAACGTGTGTCTTTAAGATCTCCACCTAAAACAGTTTTTACATTTAAACCGTCTAAAATTTCATATTGTAAATAAGAACTTACATTACCAAAATAGGTTTTTTCCCAACGGTCTGTATTGTCAAGTTTAGCTGCAGGACCAGCATCACCAGATCCTCCAATACCATTATTACTTCTACCATAATGCCAGTCTTGTGCTGCCATACCTGGTTCTAAATCATAAATGCTACTTGCTTCATAACCTGAACCTCTATAACCATTATCAAAAGGGTCTAATCCTAAAGATTGTGCTTGTGCATCTAATTGTTGTACAAAAGCAATAGATTCTGCAGTATGGTAAATAGGGCTAATTGGATATGCTCTTAAAAGATCTCGCATATCATGTCCTAAAATATCTCTGTCAGATGTAAAACCGTTAAAACTTATTCCTGTTTTGAACTTTTCTCCTAGTTTAGCATCAACATTTAAACGAGCGTTTAATCTTTCAAAACCTTCTGTAATGATAACACCTTTAGAGTTTTGATAACCAATAGAAGCAAAGTAATTAACATCGTCAGTTCCTCCGCTCATACTAAAGTCATGACTTGTAGTGTTTCCGTTACGAAATAACCATTCTTCTGGGCTAATAGCACCAGGAGAGTTTTCATAAGCACTTAATCTATACTCTAAAAAATCTGGATCCACATTGTCTACTGTACCTTGCCAGTTACCTGCAGCAATTTCAGATCTTGCTTCAGAAGCAAATTCAGAAGCATTTTTTATAATGTTTTTACGATATTTACTAGAAAAGCTAGTGTAGGTATTGTAGCTAAATCTAGCTTTACCCGTTTTCCCTTTTTTAGTAGTAACTAAAATAACACCATTAGCACCTCTAGAACCATAAATAGCTGCAGAAGCAGCATCTTTTAAAATTTCTAAACTTTCAATATCATTTGGGTTAACCGTTTCTAAACCTCCAGAAATAGGAAATCCATCCACAACAATTAATGGACTAGACTCACCAGATATGGAAGAAGCTGCTCTAATTTGAATTTTTGGAGCTGCACCAGGAGAACCATCTTGATTTTGAATTAATACACCAGGTAATTTACCTGCTAAAGCTTCGTCTACACGTGTTGCTTGTACTGCAGCAACGTCTTCACCACCAACACTAGATACAGATCCTGTAAGGTGTGATTTTTTACGAGTACCATAACCAACAACAACAACCTCATCTAGGTTATTAGCATCTTCTGCTAATGATATATCAATTGTACTCTGGTTGTCAATAACCACTGTTTGCGCAAGGTAACCTATATAAGAAAATTGAATAACATCTCCTTTGTTTACTTCTATTTGATAGTTACCATCAAAATCTGTACTTGTACCTGTACTAGTACCAACAATAATTACGTTAACACTTGGCAACGGCATGTTGTCATTAGCGTCTACTACTAGCCCTTTAATTATTAATTTGTCTTGGGCAAAGGCAGAAAAGCACAGAAAGAGAACTGCAAATAATGCCAATTTAGATTTTAAATTCATAATTGTTTTTTGTTTAGTTAATTAATTTGTTTTACTAAAAACATAAACATTAGCCAAGTATCAATATCTTTTATACTTTTGTAATATTATGTTTAATTACATGATTACTTCCCGTCGAAGAAGTATTTTTCCAAAAAAAGGATAGTGTTTACCTATCCTTTTTTTTATTGGTTATAATTATAAAAATAATTGGTTAACCAGATTGGTTTACCAAATATATATAAAATTTTGTTAAATACAACGTTTTCGTAAAATTATATATGTTAATTTCTCTAATTGGTAAAAAAAAGCACTATTAATTACGATTTTATACCATGTATTAGACTAAAGAAAGCTATTTGTGTACTTTCTTAAATAGAAGTAGCTCTATTTCATACGGGAGGTATGCTATAGAGCTACTGGTTAAAAACATTTAAGTTGTTTTTGTTTTGGTATTACTTAGTACGTATTTTGTTTATTCTTTATCTCCAAAATAAGATACACCATCACCACTTAAAAAGTCTTCTCTTACAGGACTAAATGTATCAATTAGTTCTCCTTCTTCTAGACAAACTGCACTATGTAGTAGGTTAGGCTCAATATATACACCGTCTCCTGCTTCTACAATATGTTTTTCTCCATCAATTTCAAATTCAAATTTACCAGAAACACAATAAGTGGCTTGTGTATGAAAATGTTGGTGTGGCGCACCTAATGCTCCTTTGTTAAATTTTACTCTTACCATCATGATTTGGTTATCATAACCTAAGAACTTTCTAGATACTCCACCGCCAAGTTCTTCCCATTCCATGTCTTTTGTAACAATGTACTTTTCGCTAAATCTTTTCATAATTTTAATCGTTTTTATTTATTTGAAATAATAAGAACCTGACCACTCATAATTCTTATCGTTAATTTTTAATGTATGTTTTGCTTCTTTTGATGCGTTATTGTTTGCTAATATAAATACTTTAGAAACACCAGATTTTAATTGTAATTCTAAGGCTGTATATTTTACGTTGTCTATTAAGACTTTTATAGATTTAAAAGAGCTGTATGCGTTGTTTGCTTTTTCGGATATTGGATTGTAATTACCATGAGGTTCTATAATAGAAGCAAACACCGTTGCTTTTGTATTTTTCTTTCTTAGTATTATTGAAGGATCTCTTCTTAGGTTAAATTCTGGGTCGTTGGCTCCAATTCTTGCTAAAATAATAGCATCCTCATTAGAAGTTGCACTTGTAAGACTGTAAAATTTTCTGTTGTTTAACCAGGTAAATTGAATATTATCTGCTTTTGCTTTACTTTCGGTTTCTTTCCATAAGTGCTGATATCCGTTTTTTGTACCTAAAGGTGTTAGGCTTTTAGTGGCTTCTGTTTTAAAGCTTGTTGCTATTATTTGACCAAAATAATAATATGGTAAATCGTATTGGTTTGCCTTTTCTGCAGTTACTTTAAAAATGTCAATTACAAAAGGTTTGTCATGTGCTGCATCTTTAACTAGAAGCATGGTTCTATGAAAATTAGTGCCAGGATATGCATTTGTTTCTTTTGCACTCATGATTTGCACTTCGGGGTTTGAAGCATCAAATAGATATTTTTCAGAATGATTGTTACTTCCTATTTCAAAATCATTATTAAAATGAGAGGTTTCATTTTGTGTTATGGTATTGTGTGCAATGGTTTGTTTTGCAAACGTTTTGTTTTCTTTTAAATAACCACCTCCATTTTTTTGCTCGACATTTACAAATCTTGATAGACCGTAATCTTGTAGCACTTCTTCGCCGTTTTCATATAGTGAAAATGACAATTTATCATAATGACCATGACTTAAACCTTGTCCTGTATATTTCATTACTAAGGCCGTAGTGTTAGCATCATTGTTATACCTTAAAATACCAACGGCTCCTTCATCTCCCTTAGCTCCATCAGAAAGTTCCATAGATTTTTTTAAGAATGGTTTTTCCTTTTTGTCGCGTAAACCAATAGCAACTTCAAGCCCTGAAGCGTCTAGTTGTACTTGGTTTTGTGCTTTTGCCACAGATAGTAATTCTGATTTTTTGTCTCCATAGTAATATGCAATGTCTACAACAGATACTAATGAGGCAGTGAAGTAAGACATTCCTTTTTGCCCATCATTTAAAGGAAAGAATTCACCATCTGCATCTGTTAAATTTAAAAGCGCATCTACAGCTTTTAAAAGTACCGCATCTTTATACTCAAAAATCTTTAATTCTGGTTTTTTGTTTTGCAGAGCTTCAGCAAAAATCATAAATGGATACATGGCGTAACGTTGGTAATATGGTCCTTCGGTATAAAAACCGTCAGGAGAAAAAGGACTATCTAAATTTGCTAAAAATCCAGCTTTACCATCTTTATCATAAATATAACCACCATCGTTATCTAAAGCGTCTGTATCTATATCTACATTTTTAAGTCCGTATAATGCACGGTTTACTAATTCTTCATCCTCCATAACTAAACCAATCATACCAACAGAAACATTTCCCCAAGTACTATGGTTATGAATACGGTTGAAATATTTAGGTGTTTCTATAGATAAGAAATCTGCATATGGTTTAAATAAATTTTTATTTAAATAGTCACTTTGTTCTTTTGGTAGCCAATTGTAAATACAATCATACGCCTGACTTGTGTAGGTTAACCAATTAGAGTCGTTAAGACATTGCCAGAAAAATTTACCTCTAGCGTAAGAGCGTTCTTGCGGATGACGACCTAAAGTAGGGTACATTTTAGCATATTCTAACAGCATGTCTCTTACATAAATTGCGTATTTTTCATCTCCTAAAAGTTGAAATAATACACCTGCTTTTTGCATGTTTTTATAGTTAGCGGTATGTTGTGAGTGCGTGTAACCACCAGCCATATCTTTAGGTATTGGCACATCTATACCTGCTTTAATGGCAAGGTCTACTTCTTTTTGTGTAGCTGCTAGAGTTGCATCAAAAACGGGAATGTTTCCTAACTGCGATTTTATTTCTGCAACACTTTTTTGCGTTAAGACTAAATTAGGATGACTTCCTGTTGTATTAGTGTTAGTGGTAGCCACAGGATTGTTTTCTTTTTTGCAAGATACAATGGTAAGTACAATTGCTACTATAGCTAATTTTAATATATTGTTATTTATTAGTTTCATAGCTAGTTAGTTTTGAGTAACAATTCCTATTTCTTTTTTGTCTGTTCCTTTTTCTTTTAATGCAGAATCGTTGGTTAATTCAAAAGAACCTTCTTTAAAAGTAGGTTCTATATTAAAAAGGTTTTCAATATTGTATTTTTCATCTCCAGTAACTTCTATTTTTCCTGATTTGTAATAGTTGTTATTAACTACATTTACAATTGGCTCACCAACTACTAAATGCATTTTTAAGCCATTTGTGTTATTGAAGTTGTTGTTTTGAATATCATTAACCTGCACGCCATATAATGACATTGCAGCTTGGTATTTGTTCTTTTTGCCAAAACCTACATTGTTAAATACGTTGTGGTCTATTTCTAAAAACGGACCAAAGGTGCTTTCGTCTTTTCCTCCTCTATATAAACGTAATGCTGCACCTTGTACGTCTGTAACCGTATTGTTTTTCATAATAAAATACTCTACGTTGTATGCGCCAATATCATCGGTTTCTTTGTCTAAGGCTGCAATATGACCAGTAATATTTTTGAATTTAGAATTTTGAATACTTATGGTATCTGCAAAGGTACCTTTAGAAACTCTAAGTACATCGAACGAGTGATTTACTACAAAGTCTGTAAACTCACAATGATCTATAAATAGTTTGTAGTTTTCTATCATTGATTTTTTACTAGTGCTAATCACTGCATTTCCTGCATAATCAGGAGCACTTGCTCCATCAAATTTTATATTATCAAGAGATAAGCTTCCTCCGTTTTGAATTTCTAAAGCCATCATACGTTCAAACAAAATAATTGGTTTTTCTTTTTTAGAAGCTTTTATGGTTAAAGGATGCGCTATTTTTGCCGCTTTAGTTAATAGGTAGGTTTCGCCAGAAGTTAGTACTAAAATATCTCCTGGATTTGAATTTTTAGTAGCTTCATATAAAGTATTAATTCCTGGTTTTACAGTTATTGTTTTTCCAGAATTTAAAGCAACCATTTTATCTTCTTTAGAGTACCAAGTTGTTCCTGTATTTTCTTTAGTTGCTATTTTAGGACTAATAGTAATCTTGTTTTTTATTTTATCTGAAGTAGGTATTAAAAAACCTTGTTTATTTTTTACTAGTGTAATGTCTGCGTTTTCAAAACCTTCTTTAATACTTGTGGTGTTGTTTTGCCCTAGAATATTATCTTTAAACGTAATACCACTAATGTCATCATATATTGTAAATATGTCTTTAGGGTTTTCATTGTAAAAAATGTTTTCTGAAATTTCTGAAGTACTAGGAGCTTGGCTTCTTTCGGCATCGCTTCCTGCGCATAGTTGAATATGCTCACAATTTACAAATGTATTGTTGTTTAATTTAGAATCTATTACAGGAACATATCTGTTTGGTGGTGAGTTTGGTACACCATTCATCATTACAAATGCACCTCTAAAACGATATCCTGTTAAGCCAATATGGTAGTTATTGATAACGGTTTGTTTTTCATTAATTATACGAACACCTCCTGTGCTTGGTTTGTTGTTTCCTATAAATACGTTACCATCAACTAATGTTTCGTTTCCGTGACGCATGGTTAGTGTTCCTGTACACTCAAAAAAGGTGTTGTATTTAAAGGTGTTTTGGCAAGATTTGTTAGAAATAATTTCATGCTCACCATTGGTTCTATCAAAATAATTAGACGCTACTAAAGTGTTTGAGTTTTCTAATGCATGATGACTAGTACCTATTCTTAACGTTTCTCCTCCATTGTTTCCAAAGGTAGGACGGGGTCCAAAATAATTATGATCGATTTGGTGGTTGTTAGCAACACTTGCTTTGGTGTCTAAACCAACAATCATAGTTACTCCTAAGTTTTTTTTACCTACTATGTGGTTGTGGTCTATTCGGTTATTTTTACCGTAAATAGTAATCCAATAATCTTGAACGTGACGTTCTGGGTTGTTGTAATTATCAATAACACATTCTGTTAGTCTTGTGTTATTTGCAATTTCTTTTTTGTTTTTTCGGAAAGAAATAACTGCATTTGTTGGTGTATAACCGTTTTTAAACACAAGCCCTTCAACTATTAAGTGTTCGCCAGCAAGTTGTAAATTAGATGCACCTTCTAAAGTTACCTTTCCTTTTTCTTGAACAGTAAGTGTAATTGGCTTATCTACTGTACCGTTTCCTTCAAAAACAAGTTCTGCATCTTTCCATATACCATTAGCCATGGTAATAACGTCACCAGGATTGGCGTTTTTTACAGCCTTATTAAATTCTGTGGTGTTTTTAACTAGTAAAGTGTTGGTGTTTTTGTCTTTACAAGATAATGTTAAGAGTAAAATTAAGACTGAAACACAAGAGAACTGTAGTTTATTTTTCATGAATAAATTGGTTTACCAAATTGGTTTACCAATATACATGAATTTTAAAGCTATGCAAAATAATCTATAGAGATTTAACTCAAACCTATGCTATTTTGATAATCACTTGTATTGTTTTAAAAATATTCTGTTAGTGCTAATATTCCATTGTACGATATAATACAGGCAAAAAGGAGTGAAGCGAAAAGGCCAACATTAACAAAAATACTTGTTTTGTATCCTTGCATTATTTTTTTGTTATTCACTATTAGTATAATACCTAGAATAACAATTGGTAAAACAAATACATTGAATACTTGTGATAGAATTTGAATTTCTATTGGGTTTGCACCAAAAGCAGGACCAATTAAAGCGACTAAGCAAGCAACAGCAGTAATAATTCTAAACTGTTTTGAGCTGGTATCTAATTCACCAGATTGGTAATCTGCTATTAATAAAGGAGCTATTAACAAGCAAGGAAAAATAGAAGAAAGCCCAGCGCTTAAAGCACCAAAAAAGAATATAGAAACAGCCCATTTACCTGCAACAGGCTCTAATGTGTTAGCCATATCTAATACTTGCGAAACCTCTTTGCCTTGGTAGTATAAAGCGCCAGCAGCTACAGCCATAATTACACCACTAATAATAAATATTAAAATTGCAGCTGTAATAGAGTCTTTTTTCTGTTGATCTAAATTTTTAATAGTCCATCCTTTTCCTTTTACAAAAAGAGGTCTAGATAAAAATGTAGCAGATGCCATAGTAGTACCAACAAAAGCAGCCACCAACATTTTACCACCAGGAACATCTGGTATTGTTGGTATTAATCCTTTAACCACATCTATAGAAAGTGGTTGTACAAAACATAAAGATAGTATAAAGGATAAACCCATTAAAGTTACAAATATGACTAGTATTTTTTCGAAAAAAGTATACTTACCAACGAGCATTAACAGGTAAAAAGTAACTATAATAATAATGGCAGTAATTAAAACAACTTCATATTTATAAGCGATTAATCCTTTAAAATTGATGGCTAATATTTCAAAAATAATATTAGATGAAATCCCTAAAATACCCATTAAAGAATTCCATTGCCCAAAAGTAATACCTATAATGATTGCTATAGCTAATATTTTTCCGAATTTAAAATGTTTTTTAAATCCGTAAAGAGCCGTTTCTCCTGTTATTAAAGCGTAATTTCCATAAGCAAACATTAAAACTCCAGAGAACAGACAGCTTATTAAAAGTACCCATAATAATTGCATATTAAATTTGCTTCCTGCAACAATCATTGATGTTACACTACCTGTACCAATAGTGTAACCAATAGCAAAAATACCAGGTCCAAACCCTAATATTATAGCTATTATTTTTTTTAGAAATGATTTATTTGGTGTTGTGGCATCCATAATATGAGTTTATTTGTTGATTATTGGGTTCTTTTTTAATTCCAGTTGGTATGATAGCTTTTTCCTGAGGTATCGTCAAGCCTTTGGTAGGTGTGTGCTCCAAAATAATCACGCTGTGCTTGAATAATATTAGCTGAAGCGTATGCTGTTGTTATACCGTTAAAAAACTGAATAGCTTCTGCTAAAGCAGGACTTGTAATATCATTAAGTATACATTGTGAGACTACTTTTTTTGCAGCAGGTTTGTATTGGTTTACAATCGCTATTAATTGCGTGTTGGTTAAAATATTGGTTGTGTCTTTAAAGATGTTTACTAATTCTTCCATTAAGGTTGATCTAATAATGCAACCGTTAGTCCATATTCTGGCAATTTCGCTTAGGTTTAAATTCCATTCAAATTTATTGGAAGCTTCTGCTATTAACTTAAAACCTTGGTAATGATTTATGATTCTTGCAAATTGATAAGCTTCTAAAACCTCATTAGTAGTTATGTTTAACTGAGAAGTGTTTTCTTTTTTGAAACTCTCGTTTAATTGTATTCGTTCCTCTTTATAAAAAGAGATGTAGCGTGAAAATAGGGCAGAGGCAATTAATGTATTTGGTACACCAAGTTCTGCAGATGCAATGGTTGTCCAGTTACCAGTTCCTTTATTACCTGCTTTGTCTAGTATTTTATTTACTAACCAATCGTCACCTTCTTTCTTTTTAAAAATAGCAGTTGTAATTTCTAATAAATAACTGCTAGCATTGTCTTTCCAGGAATCTAAAGTGTTAGCGATTTCGTTAGGGTTTTGCCCTAAAGCTTTTAAGATTGTTGCAACCTCAGCTAGTAATTGCATTTCAACATATTCTACGCCATTGTGAACCATTTTTATAAATTGGCCACTGCCTTCAGGACCAACATATGTACAACAAGGTAAACCGTTTTTGTCTTTAGCAGCAATAGTTTCTAAAAAGGGAGCTACTTTGCTATAAGCGTCTTTATCTCCACTTGGCATTATAGATGGTCCCTTTAAAGCGCCTTCTTCACCACCAGAAACTCCGGTTCCTATAAAATGAATGCCTTTAGTTTTTAAATAATCAAAACGCTCTTTGGTTTTTTTGTAGTTAGAGTTTCCTCCATCAATTATAATATCGTTTTCAGATAAATGCGGAAGTAAATCTTCTATCACATAATCTATTGTTTTTCCTGCATTCACCATTAGCATGATGCGTCTTGGTTGTTGTAAAGAATTTACAAAACCTGCAATGTCATCAAAAGCTTCTGCTTGGGATAGCTCTGAATGTTGTGCTTTAAAATTTTTAGCAATATTTTCTTCAACACCATCTACATGTCTGTTAAACATAGAAATTTTAAAACCGTTGTTAGCTAAATTTCTACATAGGCTTTTTCCCATAACTCCTAAACCAAATAATCCAAATTCTGAGGTATTCATTAATTCGTTTTTTATAGTTTTTATAATATTTTTTGGTGATAAACTAATATCTATTTGCATGGCATCTTTAGGTTCTTCTAAAGTGTCGAATTGTGATTTTAGTAATTTGGAAGGCATAAAATGGTCTGATCGACTATTCATTCTTTCGTAAATTTGCTCAAAAGTGCCTGATAAATATATCCATTTTGTTTGCTTGTGAATATCCTGACTTAAAATGTCGCGATATTTTTGCTTTAATGCAGAGCATACAATAACACAGCTGTTTTTAGTCAACTGTTTTTTAGCTAAATGGTTTAACGTTTCTAGCCAACCTTGTCTGTCATCATCATTTAAGGCTTTTCCGTTAGACATTTTAGTAATGTTACTTTCTGGATGAAAATCGTCTCCATCAAAAAAAGGAATGTCTAATTCTTTAGATAATAAATTTCCGATGGTACTTTTTCCACAACCAGAAACTCCCATTACAAATATTACTTTTTTCAATGTGTTTTATTTTATTGGTTAGGTGCTGTTCCTTCTCCTACAGTTGCTTCTTTAAACCAAACTTCGGCATAACAACCGTTTGCATATTGTTTTGCAATATCTCCATTATAAGTTTCAGAACCTGTGTGCCATACTATGTTTTCTTCTGGGTTTTTACCATTAGTTTGATTGTAAGCACCTTGTTTAAAGTAGTTAATTTCACCAGCATAAGCGCTATCACGTTCAACACCATCACGACCAATGGTTGCATATAGTTTCCAGATTTGCTCAGGTATATCTTTTTTAGAAGCAAAGTCTGATTGTAACAAGTTCTTGGTGAATTTTACCGTTTCATGTCCTTCACTTGTAAAGGTAAGATACATGATGCCTTTGTATACGTTTATTTCATAACTAAACTCTTCGCCTAAAGCTATACCATCTTTTGGTTCTTCTGGGTATGTGTTAGGAGCGGTACCAATAACAGACATGTCATTTCCCCAAACTGCAGTTGAATAATCCCAACGTGTAGAATTGTCTTCACCATCTGTATTTATTTCATAATTCCAGAATACAGACCCTTTGGTGTGTCCAGGAAATTTTTTGTAGAAGATTTTTATAGGTTCGTTTTCGTGACCTTCATCACTATGAATTTGACCAACTACTACAGAATACGAAGCTGCCACTCTAGCATCACCAGAGGTTGAAACATGTTGTACCTTTAATGTACCTGTTAATTTACCACCAACTTCTGGAATCCAATGTTTTTTTTGACCTAATTCTGTTCTGGTATTATTAGAAGTACGCGATGTGATTCCTGAATTTGGTGTTTTGTACACTACCCAGTCTGTATCATTTTCATGTGCTACATAAAAGAAATCATCTTTAGCATAATTGACTAATGAATCTTGATAAGTTCCGTCTCCTAAAAGAATTTTCCACTGCTCCATAAACGGAATTACATCACTTGGATACTTGTCTTTCTTTGCGGTTTCATTTTTTACTGAAGCCTCTGTATTTGTTTTTGTATCGTTTTTACACGCAACGATTAGTAAAAAGGTAAAGATTGTAAATAGTATTTTTTTCATGGTAAGCGTTTATGTTTTGTTTAGGAAAAGTTTATGTTAGTACATTAACTTCATCACTAAGTTTTCTTCGGTTTTTATTTGTCCAGAATTAGTTATTCTGTTGTTAGATTCTACATTGTTTTTTGCTCCCCAAAGAATAGAAACAAATTGTACCTTATTGTCTTTAAATGTATTGTTGTTAATATCTACATTAACAATTCCGTTGTGGTTTAGCAGTCTTTTGTTTTTTTCGTTTACACCACAATTGGTAAAAGTGCTGTTGGTTATTAATAGGTTTCCGCCAATGGTAGACTCGTCATAACCACCTCTATAATAATCAACAACGTTTTGTTTTACGTTATTAAAATTACAGTTTTTAATGGTTAAATATTCTGTATTGTAATCCCCTTTGTCATTTGTTTCTTCAGATAATTCGATACCATTTTCACAGTTAGAAATAGAGGTGTTATCAAAAGTGATACGTTCTGCAAAGGATTCTTTATACACTTTTAATACATAATTAAAATCGCTGATTTCTGTATTTGAAACGTTTAACCCAAAATGATTTGCCATGTTTTCTTTTAAGCTGGCAAAGGCATAATTAGAAGAATTTCCTTTTAATATTATGTTGTTAATACTTAGCTTTCCTTTAGACTGTAGTGAAAATAAAGGGGTGTTTGCCTTACCAGAAAAAACGAGTTGCGCTTTTTCATTTTCTTTAGACTGAATAGTTATGGTTTTATGGATAACTAAAGATTTGTTTATTGTATACATACCTTTTGCTACAGTAATAATATCGCCATTGCTAACTTGATCTATTTTAGTTTGTAAATCTTCGGCTTTAGTTACAATATGTGTTGTTGGGGTTTTAGCTTCTACTACGTTAGAATACCAGGAAGTACCATATTTTGATTTGTCTAAAATATTCGGGTTAGTAACTTCTGTATTTACAACCGCTCCTATACTGTTACTGTTTTTTCTTGAGTTACCAAATAAATCTTTTGTGATCGTGTTAAAATCAAATCCGTTATACGCTTTTATTTCTGAAGGCATTCCTGTTGGAATAAAAATATTATCGGATACTTTTTTTAACTCTAAAGACGAAGCAGTAATACCACCATTAAAATCTTTGAAAGTAACCCCTTGATTGTCTATAATATTACTTTTAAAAGTAACACCATCTGCTTTATCATTTTCTACTACAATATTTTCTAATCCTTTTTTATTATAAATAACATTATTAGCAAGGGTTGTTCTAATAGCTCTTGCAGAGCGTATTTCAGATTTTGGTAAAACGTCTGCTTGTGCAATATTTGTACCTACACCAAATTGCCAAGGTGAACTACAGTTTACATACGTGTTGTAAGCTATTACCACATCTGTTACTTGGTTGTAACGGTTTAAAGGTGATTTAGGTATACCATTCATTACTGCTAAAGGGCTTCTAAAGCTTGTGCCAACTAAGTTGAAGAAATAGTTATTGGTAACCCAATGTCCTGTGTTTATAATTCTAATGCCGCCAATGTTTTTATTGATGCCATCTCCAATAAAATAGTTACCGTCAATAATGCTATAGTTACCATGACGTGTTACTAAAGAACCTTCACTTTTGTAAAAAACATTATTTCTAAATTCATTAAAATTAGTTTTACTAGAAATTACTTCTACTTCACCATTACACTCTTCAAACAAGTTATTAGCAACCAAGGTGTGACTTGGTGACATAGAGGTGAAACTATTACCTAGTTGAATGGTTTCTCCGCTTGGTCCTCCTTTTACAGGTCGTGGCCCAAAATGGTTATTGATAATTTGATGGTAATTATTAATGCTTTCTATACCTTCAATACTTACTCTTACAGTAGGACCTCTATTTGTTTTTCCGGCAATGTAGCAGTTGCTTAGTTCGTTGTTTCTTCCCCAAAACTGTACCCATAAATCGCTGTTATCGCGTTTGGGTTTGTTAAAATCTTCAATAACAGAATTGGTAAGTTTGCAATTGTATGCAATTTCATCCAATGTATCTTTGTTGCTTATTTTAAAATCTACTACTGCATTTGAAGGTGAGAAACCGTTTTTAAAATGTAATCCTTCCGCTATTAGATATTCACCACCAAATTTTAAATAAGATTTTCCTTCAATGGTTACTTTACCAGGAGTTTCTGCTTGTAAAGTAATTGGCTTTTCTTTGGTGCCTTTTCCTCTAAAATTAATTTCAACATCTTTATAAATACCGTTTGCTAAAACAATATGGTCTCCTGGTTTGGCTTGATTAATTGCAGAATTTAATTCTTCTATATTAGTTACTTTAATAAAGCTGTTTTTTGTTTCTTCTTTACAAGCTATAAGTAGTATGGATAAAAATAGAATACAAACTGTTTTTTTCATAACTAATGAATTAGGTTGTTGTTTTAAAAAGAAAAAAGGGCTTTTGTTTTTTAAAGACCTTTTTAAGTTTTAATATTTATTTTCTAACGCTTAAATTTCACTTTTTTAAATAAGTAAAACACTAGTGTTTGAGCGTGTTATATTGTTTTTTTATTTATACAATACTATTTACTTAAAGAAGGTGCGTCTTCGTAAAAATAGAATAGAACAATAAATTGGTTAACCAGATTGGTTTACCAAAAATAGAGATATTTATTTAATTCGCAAATAATTATTAATAAAATTTAAAATTAAGCAGTTTGTAACGCCTTTTTTTGTTAAATTTATTAAAGAAATTTCTTTCCCTAAGTTTTTAATAGCAGCTTAATAAACGTTTAAATTATATATATATGTTAGGTGATACTTTAAAAATTGCTTTTGGCGAATTAGGCCAAAAAGAAATTAGTGGTTCTGCACACAATGAGCGTATTTTAGAATACCAGGAAATGACAGGTTTAGATTTTGGTAATGATGAGGTAGCTTGGTGTAGTATTTTTGCAAATTGGGTTGCTTTACAGGCAAATTTAGAAATGTCTCATAATGCAATGGCCAGGAGTTGGTTACAAGTTGGCAAGAAAACCGTTTGGCCACAGCCTGGAGATGTTGTAGTTTTTTGGCGAACTGATATTAATGGTCCTTTTGGTCATGTTGGTTTTTTTCTGGGTTACACAAAAAGTGGAAAGTCTATTTATTGTCTTGGCGGAAATCAAGATAACCAAGTGAATATTCAAACTTTTCCTTTAGACAGAATTATTGAGTTTAGAAGTTTAACAGATAATTTAAAAGAAGATTTAGAAATACCAACAGGGTATTTAAGAAAAGGAGACAGTAGTGATAAAGTAAAACTTTTACAAAAGATACTTATTAAGCTAAACTACTTAACAGGTAGTGCAGATGGTGTGTTTGGGCCAAAAACAGAGGCTGCCCTTTTAAAGTTTCAAGAGGAAAATGCAATAACTATAGATGGTATTTATGGTAGTGAATCTAGAGAAACTTTATACCATATTTTGAATACCTAACATATAAAACTCTTGTTGGGCAAAAGTGTTCTTTTGTCTATTCTAGAAATGAAGAACTTAAATGGAATCTTTTACAGAAGCGTTAGTTAAAACTATAACGCTTGCTTTTTAACAAAACTCATTTTAAGTGTATGAGGTTCGTTATCTACCCAAGTAGTATGGTTCCATTGCATGGTGTTTTTAGAAAGTTTTGTTATTTTAATTTTAAAGCTTTCTGTTTCACCATTGTCTTTTTTTGTTTTTAATACAACGTCATACTGCTCTTTTTTGTTAGCAGATTTAGCAATATCAAAAGATATCTTTCTTTTTCCGTATGCGCAATAAAGATCATTTATAGAATAAGTTCCTGTATTGTTTAACTCACTAAACCTCCAAAGACTTTGTTCAAAACAAAGGTTAGTTACATCATTAAAAAGTGTTATTCTGTCATAAAAATCGGGTTCCATATAAGACACTTTATCAAGTAACCAGTAATCTTTAAGAATTCTTTCTGAAGAAGCATCATTAGATGGTTTTAATGCAAGTAATAGAAGGCACGATAAGGGAATGAAGACTAATTTTTTAATCATTTTGCTATTCATATTGCTAGCATAACAAAATTTAAATTATTGAAAACCAGACCCCTTTTTTCTAGTGATTCAGTAGTTTAAAAAATGCTTTGTTAAATGTTTAAGAAAAAGTGTTTTTTGTTAAACATTTAAATGCTATTGTTAGGGAAAACTGTGTTTTTTGACAGATATTTAATCGACAAAGTGCGAATATAACGCATTAACGGTAATTTTTGCTAAAAAAAACATGTTTTTTTTAGTTTTAAAAATTATTGGTGTAGTTTTAATTGAATTCGTTTTCTAAGCACATCAACCTCAATAACTTTAACAATAATTTGTTGGTGTAAATGCACATGATCATTTACGTCTTTTACAAAAGAGTCGGAAAGATTAGAAACATGAATTAAACCACTTTCTTTAATACCAACATCTACAAAACAGCCAAAATTGGTAATGTTATTTACAATTCCTGGTAGTAATTGGCCTTCTTTTAAATCATTAATTGTTTTAATATTTTGATTAAAAGTAAAAACCTTGGCTTCTTCTCTAATGTCTAATCCTGGTTTTTCAAGCTCCTTAATTATATCTTCAAGTGTAAATAAACCTATAGTTGCAGAACTGTAATTTTTTAAATTTACTTGCTTAAGTAGGTCTGTATTTCCTATTAAATCTTCTACAGATGTATTTAAGTCTTTGGCCATTTTTTGCACAATTTTATAGCTTTCAGGGTGTACAGCAGAATTGTCTAAAGGGTTTTTAGCATCTTTAATTCTTAAAAAAGCAGCTCCTTGTTCAAACGCTTTATTACCTAATCTTGGTACTTTTTTTATTTCATTTCTAGAAGAAAAAGCGCCATTTTCATTTCTATAAATAAAAATATTTTCTGCTAATTTTGGTCCAATACCAGAAACATAACTTAGTAGGCTTTTACTAGCAGTATTAATATTTACACCCACTGCGTTTACACAATTTTCAACAACAATGTCTAATTGTTTTTGAAGTTTGGTTTGGTCTACATCATGTTGGTATTGCCCAACACCAATAGATTTTGCATCAATTTTTACCAGCTCTGCTAAAGGGTCTTGTAAACGTCTACCAATAGAAACAGAGCCTCTTACTGTAACATCATAATCTGGAAATTCTTCACGAGCAATTTTAGAAGCCGAATAGATGCTTGCACCAGCCTCACTAACTACAAATACCTGAATAGCATTTTTAAAATGTATTTTTCTAATTAAGGCTTCGGTTTCTCTTGAAGCGGTTCCGTTACCAATAGCAATAGCTTCAATTTTATAAGCATCTGCTAAAGAACTAATCTTTTTCATGGCTCCAATACTATCGTTTTTAGGAGGATGCGGATAAATAGTTTCGTTATATTTTAATTGTCCTTGTGCATCTAAACAGACTACTTTGCAACCGGTTCTAAACCCTGGATCTATGGCAAGAACACGTTTTTGACCTATTGGTGAGCCTAATAAAAGTTGTTTTAAATTTTTTGCAAATACTTGTATTGCGGCTTCATCTGCTTTGTCTTTTGCATGTTGTAAGGCCTCATTAGATAAAGAAGGTAAAAGCAAGCGTTTGTATGCATCTGCTATTGCTAGTTCTATTTGTTCTGCACAAGTGTTATTAGATTTTATAATTCTGCTCTCTATTTTTTGTAAAGCACGTTCTTTATCAATGTCAATTTTTACACGAATAAAACCTTCTGTTTCGGCTCTTAAAATAGCAAGTAATCTGTGTGATGGTATTCTACTTAAAGATTCTTCCCAATCAAAGTAGTCTCTAAATTTTTGTGCTTTTTCTTCTTCTTTTTTTGTTTTTATCACTTTCGTGGAAATCATTGCGTAACGCTCTAGCTGGCTTCTTAGATTGTTTCTAATGTCTGTACGCTCGTTAATCCACTCTGCAATAATATGTCTAGCACCTTCTAAGGCATCCTCAATAGATGTGATTTCTCCTTTTACATATTTAAAAGCTATAGATTCTATATTGGAAGCATTTTGGCTCATAATAATTTTAGCCAAAGGTTCTAATCCGTTTTTTCTAGCAGTTTCTGCTTTCGTTTTTCGTTTCTTTTTAAAGGGTAAGTAAAGATCTTCTAGTGTAGTAACGTTTTGCGCCTTTTCTATTTTAGATTGTAGTTCTGCAGTTAAAACATTTTGTTCTTCTAATGCTTTTAAAATGGCCGATTTTCGTTTTTCTAAAGCTTCAAACGCTTCTTTGTATTTTACAATATCTCCTATTTGTACTTCGTCTAGATTTCCGGTTCGTTCTTTTCTGTAACGTGAAATAAAAGGTATGGTACAGTCTTCATTTAAAAGCGCAATGGTGTTTTTTATTGAAGATTCTGGTAGTTGGGTTTTAGTGCGTATAAAAGAAATCATAATACAGTTTTAATGCTAGAAAAGTAATAAAAAAACCTTGCAGTACTAGACTACAAGGTTTGTTGTAAAACAGGGATGTGTTTATTTAACAGCTTCAAAAAGAGCTAAAGGAGCCATTTTTGCTCTGTTAAGTGTCATTTTATCTCCTTTAATAGTGTAGTTGTCTACTGTTTCAAGAATACTAAAAAAAGTCTTTTCTGTACTCATATCTGTACAAGCTTTTAAAGTTCCAGTTATGTTAGACATGTTAATTTTATAACCATTTAGTGTTTCATATCTTCCGTTAAAACTGTTACAGGTACCGTTTCCGTAAACCATATTTTCTTCTTCAGAAAAAGCGATATATGCATTTGGGTTTTCCACTTTTTTTCCAAGAAGTTCAACAAGTTTCCATTTGGTTTTTGTAAATGGTGTGGTTACTATAGTAGTATTTTGTTTTTTTAAGATATACAATTTAGCCGTTTTTCCTGTGATTTTATTACCTGATTTGTCTAATTGTGTTAGAATATTTTCGCCTACAAAAAAGGAGGTTCTATTAGCATCAGATAGCACTATTGTTCGTCCGTCTTCAGACCATTTAAAAATACCTTTACTAGTAAATTCTGCATCTTCTTTTCCTAAATAGTTTTCTGTAGCAGTAAACGTTTTGTTTTTATTAATGGTAATGGTTTTTTGTATTCCTTCGCAATCTGCACAAGGGATTGTTCCTGTATAAGTACCTGGCCAATCTAATGTTATTTCACTATTATGCACATCTGTTACTGTTTTATTATCTGTACTAGTGTTGGTGTTTTCCTTTTTGTTAGAGTTGCAACTAGTAACTAAAATTAGTAGTACTGCTATTAATTTAATGCTTTTTAATTTCATTTTAAATGCGTTTGTATTACGTGTTATTTTTTTTTAAGCTTTTTCAAATTGCATGTTAATGGTATATCTTTTGTTTTTTACATAAACCACATAGTGCCATTGCATAGATGTATTTGTAAGCTCTGTTATTTTTATTCTGTAATTATTGCTAAGTCCTTTTTTATTTTTTGTGTTTAAAACAATGTGAGCATAGCCTGTTTTTTCTTCGGTTTTTAAAAACCTAAAAGAAAGGTTGCGTTTACCATAGGTGCAATAAAGATCGTTTATAGCATACGTACCATCTTTACTTGTAGGGTTAAAATGCCAGCGACTATCTTTAAAACATTGGTTTGTTGCATCATTAAACAGTATAATCTTGTCATAGCTGTCTGGCTCAATAAAAGAAACTTTTGTAAGTAACCAGTCATCAGATAAATTAAAGGTTGGTGCACTTTTAGTTTTTACAGTTTTACAAGATACAACTAGCAATATAATAAGTAGCGTTGCTATTTTTTTCATCTTAGCTTATTGGTAAACCATTGTTAACAGCTTTGTCATCAGGATTTACAAAAACCAATTTACCTTCTGGAGTTTCTGTCATTAAAATCATACCTTCACTTTCTACACCACGTAATGCTCTAGGAGCAAGGTTAACTAAAACGGTTACTTTTTTACCTACAACTTCTTCTGCTGTAAAACTTTCTGCAATACCAGAAACAATGGTTCTTACATCTATTCCTGTGTCTACTTTAAGTACTAAAAGCTTTTTGGCTTTTGGCATTTTTTCAGCTTCAAGAATGGTACCAACACGAATATCTAGTTTGGTAAAATCTTCAAAAGCTATGGTTTCTTTTTGAGGCTCTACAACTGCATTAGCTATTTCGTTTGCTTTTTTACTAGCTTCTAATTTATCTAATTGTTTTTGAATGGTTGCATCTTCAATTTTAGAGAAAAGTAATTCTGCTTTTCCTATTTGGTGTCCAGCAGGAAGTAGTACCTCTTTGGTGGTAACTTCATGCCAAGTGGTTTTGGTTTCGTTAGATGCAATATTAAGAATTGATTTTAGTTTGGTAGAAGTAAACGGTAAAAACGGTTCGCTTAATGTTGCTAAAGCCGAAGCAATTTGCAATGCTACATACATGATGGTTTTGGTACGTGCTTCGTCTTGTTTAATAACTTTCCAAGGCTCTTCGTCTGCTAAATACTTGTTTCCTAAACGTGCAAGATTCATTAATTCTTGTCCAGCCTCTCTAAAACGATATCTTTCAATAGAGCTAGAAATTACGTTTGGATATGCTTTTATTGCTGCTAAAGTTTCTTCGTCAACCTCTGTGAAATCACTTGGAGTTGGAACAATTCCGTTGTAATATTTATTGGTTAAAACAACCACACGATTGATAAAGTTTCCAAAAATGGCAACTAGTTCATTGTTGTTTCTTGCTTGAAAATCTTTCCAAGTAAAATCATTATCCTTGGTTTCTGGAGCGTTTGCTGTTAGTGCATAACGCAGTACATCTTGTTGGCCAGGAAAATCTTCTAGGTATTCTGGTAACCAAACGGCCCAGTTTTTAGAAGTAGAAAGTTTTTTACCTTCTAGATTTAAAAACTCATTGGCAGGTACGTTATCTGGTAAAATATAAGAGCCTTCTGCTTGTAACATGGCTGGAAAAATAATACAGTGAAATACAATATTGTCTTTACCAATAAAATGTACTAGTTTGGTGTCTTTGTCTTTCCAATACGGTTCCCAATTTTTTCCTTCGCGTGCTGCCCATTCTTTGGTAGAAGAGATGTAACCTATTGGTGCATCAAACCAAACATATAAAACTTTTCCTTCTGCGCCTTCAAGAGGTACAGGGATTCCCCAATCTAAATCTCTGGTTACAGCACGCGGACGTAAACCATCATCAATCCATGATTTTACTTGTCCGTACACATTAGGTTTCCAGTCTTTTTTGTGGCCTTTTAAAATCCATTCTCTTAAAAACTCTTCGTGTTTATTTAATGGTAAAAACCAGTGTTTGGTTTGTTTTAAGGTTGGCGTGTTTCCTGTAATTGCAGATTTAGGGTTAATTAAATCTGTAGCATTATGGCTAGTACCACAGTTTTCACATTGGTCTCCATAACTTTCTTCATTGCCACATTTTGGGCAAGTACCAATAACAAATCTATCTGCTAAAAACTGGTTTGCTTCTTCGTCATATAGTTGTTCTGTAACTTCTTCTACAAATTCGTTTTTATTGTAAAGTGTTGTAAAAAACTCTGAAGCAGTATCGTGGTGAATTTTAGCAGAAGTACGGGAATAGTTATCAAAAGTAATTCCGAATTCTTCAAAAGATTGTTTAATAATTGCATGATATTTATCTACAATGTCTTGTGGTGTAACGCCTTCTTTTTTTGCTTTAATAGTAATAGGAACTCCATGTTCATCGCTACCACAAATAAAAGCAACGTCGTTTCCTGTTAAACGCATAAAACGTGCATAAATATCTGCTGGCACATAAACACCTGCTAAGTGACCAATATGAATTGGACCGTTGGTGTAAGGTAAAGCTGCAGTAATAGTATATCTTTTAGGTGTACTCATTTTTATAATTTCTGTCAGGTCGAGCGCAGTCGAGACCTACTTTAAAACCTCTCGACTGCGCTCGAGGAGACAAATGGATGCCAATTAAATTTGAAGCTACAAAAGTACACATTTTAAGAGCGATTTAGAAAAAAAATGTACATTTACATTATGACTAAAAAAGGAATCTTATTACATATAATTTGTGTGTTTTTTTTCTTCGGAAACCTAAGTCTTTCCGCACAAAATTATAGCTTAAAAAAAACAATTACTTTGATACAACCAGATTATTTAAAAGCAGGAGATACTGTGGCTATAGTTGCTCCTTCGGGAATATTAAAAAACAGAAATTCTGAAGTAGAACAAGCTATAAACCTACTTAAAAGTTGGAATTTAAAAGTGGTAGTAGGAGAACATGTTTTTAGTAAAGACAACCATTTTGCAGGAACAGATGCAGAACGATGTGAAGATTTTCAGAAAGCATTAGACGATCCTACAATTCGTGCTATTTGGAGTGCAAGAGGAGGTTACGGAACCGTTAGGATTTTAGATAAATTAGATTATACCAAATTTAAACAAAACCCAAAATGGATTATTGGTTATAGTGATATTACGGCATTGCATAATCAAGTACATAATCAAGGGGTGGAATCTTTACATGCTATTATGTGTGTAAGTTTACCTAAAGATGTAAGTGAAATAAAAGAAAGTATAGCAAGTTTTAAAGATGCGCTTTTTGGTAAGCCAATAGCGTATACCTTAAAAGGATCTGCTTATAACCGAACAGGAAAAGTAACCGCTCCTGTGGTTGGAGGTAATTTAACCATTTTACATACCATGTTAGGATCTGATACTAGTATGGATACTTCTGGAAAAATTTTGTTTATTGAAGAAATAGGAGAGTACAAATACCATATTGATAGAATGCTACAAAGTTTAAAACGTGCTGGTTATTTTGAAAACTGCAAAGGTGTTATAGTTGGTGACATGAGTAAACTGCGAAAAAATACCACGCTTTGGGGAACTTCTGTAGAACAACTTATTTTAGATGCATTGGCAGAATATGATTTTCCGATTGTATTTAATATGCCTGCAGGACATGAAGAAGATAATCGTGCTTTAATTCTTGGTAGAAATGCAACAATTACAGTTGGTAAAGAGGCGAGTACTATTGTTTTTGAAAACTAGAAATATTTATGAATGAAGCATTAAAAATTCTTGAATCTAATGAGCTTATAAGACATATAGTTTTGTTTAAATTATACATTGAAAGTCAAGGGGAAGCTATGAAACAGATCTATGGTTTAAAAAAATCTATTAAAGAACTTTATGGTAATGATTTTAATGATCATATATATAATCAAAATGTAAGATACTTATCTGTAAATAAAGGTTATATTGGGAATAATGCAAGTCATTTAACTTACAAAGGTTTAGAATATTTAGAAGGTTGGCTTAAATCATTTGAGAAATTAACAGAAGATGAAACTGAAAAATTAAACAAAGAATTGCCTCAACAGATTTTTGATTTTTTCAAGTTTACCAAAGAAACTACAACAGTTTTAAGTTTTGTAAATCAAATGCTTAAGCTTGCTGAAAGATTTTAAAAAAGTATTTGTGTATTCGTGGTAAAGAAAAAGAGTAATTAATAAAATTCCCATTTTTTTGTCTGTCTGAGGGCTGGCGTGTGAATAACAATTTAGTAGGCATGAAGAAATTTCTGCCTGCGTAGGAACAAGATGGCGCAACATAATGAACTTGGTAAAAAAGGAGAGGAGTTAGCAGTAGATTATTTATTGCAAAATGGTTATGAAATTATGGAACGTAATTACAGATACCAAAAAGCAGAAGTAGATATTATTGCTAAACAAAAAGAAACCCTTGCTATTATTGAAGTGAAAACACGATCGACTATTAATTTTGGGAATCCACAAGATTTTTTAAAACCAAAACAAATACAGCGAATAGTAAATGCAGTAGATCAATATGTAACAACAAACAAACTAGACGTTGAGGTGCGTTTTGATATTATTGCCATAGTTAAAACAGGTAAAAAATTTGAAATAGAGCATTTAGAAAATGCTTTTTATCATTTTTAATGTATGTAAATGCTGCTTTTTTTACTAGTTATAAGTAATGAGAATATCTGCTACTTTTTTTAAGTTTGTTTCATTAATTTCGCATTGTGGTGCTAACGGAAATACTTGTTGTCCTGGTCTGCTAACAAATGCAGCTCTATAACCAGCCCAAAGTGCTCCAGCAACATCCCAACCATGTGCTGCAATAAGCATACATTCTTCTGGTTTTACTTGCATGGTACTTGCCGCCCAATGATAAGTATCTGTAAAGGGTTTGAATTTTTTTACCGCTTCAATACTTAACAAAGCATCAAAATAATTGGTTAAGCCAACATTTTCAAACTTGTTTTTTAAACTTTCTTTAGATGAGTTTGTAAGCGCAACTAATTTGTAATCTTCGTTTTTTAGTACTGATAAAGCCTCTTTTACCTCTGGATGTACAGGTAAATTTTGCATAGATTTTACAACAATTTCGCGTGCTTTTTCTTGTGTAAGTGTAATGCCGTTATTGGCAGCTACCATTTGTAAAGCTGCCGCACCAATATAACCAAAAGGTTTGTATTGCTTGCTGGCAGACATGACCAAAGAATACTGTAACATGGTAGTAAACCACAATGATAATAAATCTTCTTTACCTCCTAAAGCACCTTTTACCTGCTTTTTCATAATGGCGAGGTCTAAAAGTGTTTCGTTTACATCAAAGAATAATACTTTTGGTTTGGCTTGTATCATAATTTTTTATTTCAGCTTTTTCAAAGCTAATACTATTTCAGAAGGTTCTGCACGTTTTCTGTAATCTGCATCTAAAAAAGCATATTGAATGGTTGCGTTAGTATCAATAACATAAGTAGCAGCTAGAGGTAATTTGTTTGTGTTATTACCATTTACTTGGTTTAAACCAAAGGCTTCTTGGTATATAGAAGCTACTTCATTGGTTAAGGTAAAAACTACACCATACTCTTTTGCAACGGTATTACTAACATCACTTAAAACAGTGAATTCTAAATTGTTTTTTTCTGCAGTACTTAAGGAGTTGTCTGGTAATTCTGGAGTTAATGCTAAAAGTGTTGCTCCAGTTTTTTTAATTTCGGGTAATTTTTCTTGTAAATAACGTAATGTAATATTACAATAAGGACACCAACCACCTCTGTACCATGTTAATACTACGGGTCCGTTTTGTAATTCGCTATATAAAGAAATAGGTTGGTTTAGAGCGTTTTTTAATGCGAAATTTGGAGCTGTATCACCAACATGTAACGCATTATCCAGTACTCCAGAATTTGCTACACTAGCAATACCATCTGCGTAAATTTGATTTTTTTCTTTTGTAAATTTTGCAGCACCTTCTTTTCGTTTTATAGCTAATAAGGTATCTAATTCTTCGTTACTTTTTTTTGTGTCCATATTGGTAATGTGTTGTTATTGTAAATTTAGGGTAAATGGTTTATTGTTGGGTAAGTAGCTCTGTTAATACCTGTTTAAAGGTGTTTACTGGTTGTGCTCCTGTAACAGCACTTTTTCTGTTAAAAACAATAGTTGGTACAGAGTTTACACCTAAGTTTTTCCAGTAGTTTTGTTTGTTTCTTACTTGTAAACGAGCTTCCTCATTTTTTAATGTTGCAAGTGCTTCTGTTGCATTTAAACCAACGTCTAGTAGCGTTTCTTTTAAAATATTCTCTTTAGAAACATCTTTTCTATCACTAAAAAAAGCTTTAGTAAGTGCCATTTTTAATTCGGTTTGCTTGTTGAATTTTTTGGCATATTCTAATAAAACATGTGCATTAAAAGTGTTTACCATGCGCATACCATCAAAATAATCAAAAGTAAAACCAAGTTCTGCGCCAGCATCTTTCATGTGCTGTTGTGATTCTTTTTGTTGCTCTAAGGTAGCACCATACTTTTCTGCTATATGTTCTGTTACGTTTTGGCCTTCTTTTGGCATATTTGGGTTTAATTCAAACGGTTGCCATTCTATCTCAATTTGGTCTTCTATTTCTAATTCTGAAATCGCTTTTTCTAAACGTTTATATCCAATGGTACACCAAGGACAAACAACATCAGAAACGATATCTATTTTTAGTTTTTCTTTCATAGTTTTTTTATAAAAACCTTCCGAATTAACGGAAGGTTTATGGCTATCAATCAACCTGTGGTCTTATGGGATTAAGAAACCACATTTTCTTTAGACCATGCAAATTTTTGAAATGGTGCATCTACTGGTGTATTTGCTATATGGTTTGTATAGTTACTAATTACTTTTTGTGACAATCCTAAAATAATTTCTAATACTTGTTGTTCACCATAACCAGCAGCATAAAAAGTATCTAAGTCTTCTTGGGTTACATGACCACGGTTTTTAGTAATGGTTAGGGTCATGGTACGTAAAGCTTCTAATTTAGCGTTTTCTAAAGGAGTTTCATTACGTAAAGCTTCTGTAATAGAATCGTCTACTTGCATCATTTTTGCAATACCAGTATGTGCAGGAACGCAATAATGACAAGCATGCTCTACGTTAATAGTTTGCCAAACAACCGTTAATTCTTCTGCGTTAAAAGAAGTTTGTGTAAATAGCTCATGTAGGGTTTGGTATGCTTCAAATATTTGTGGAGATGCAGATAAAACACCATGTAAGCCTGGAATCATTCCGAATCCTTTTTGTGATTTTTCTAACAAAGGTTTACTCTCTTCTGGTGCTGTTTCTAAAGTTTGAATTTTTAATGATGTCATAATTTTTCTTTTTTTATTTATGTTAATTATTTCTAAACAATCGTTTAGTTATTGGGTAAAAAAAAGGGTTTATATATTTTTGAAAATCATTTCTATATAATCTTCAATCTCTTTTTTTGTGTTTACTCTTGCTGCTGCTGCTAAGCCATGTTTTGCTAATAATAAATAATTGGCTTGTTGTGCTATAGTTTCTTCATCTTTAGATGTATCTGTTTGTAACTTTTCAATGATAATGGATTTTAAATTATCCATAAATACATTCATTTGTTGTTTAATTAATACATCTTCTTTTTCTGAAAACTCATTATAGGTGTTTGTTAATAAACATCCTTTTAAGTTGTCGTCTTTAAAATTAGAACTTACAGAATCATAAAAAAATTGTTTAATATCTTCTACACCATTAGAAGCATTTTTAAACTTATTTAATATAATGTTTACCTTTTCTTTATAACACTCTAGGCTTTCTAAAAACAAGCCATACTTATTACCAAAGCTAGAATATATAGAAAACTTGTTTATGCCCATTTCTTTTTCAAGCATTTGCATAGAGGTAGTTTCATAGCCGTTTTTCCAAAAAAGGAGCATTGCTTTTTCTACTACTTCATCTTCGTTATATTCTTTTTTTCTTGCCATGATTATTTTTTGTGTAAAAAAAATCTAATTCAAGAACAAAACTAAACAATTGGTTAGAAACGAATAAAGGTTTTAACTTTTATTTATAGTTTGCTTGTGTATATTTGATTTAATAGTATTTTTAAATAGCGTAATTAGTTTGTGTAAGCAATTAGGTTTGTATGAAAAAGAAAGAGAAAAAAATAAAGAAGCCTTGGCCAACCAAAGACGCTATGGAGCAAGTGTATGCCATGAAACTTTGGGGTGATAATGCTTCTAGTTTTTATTCTGGAGAAGGATCTCATAATCCAGAACTAGTAGATCCTTATGTTACTGCTGTTACTAGCTTTTTAAAAAGTTTTAATAACCAACTTACTGTTTGCGATTTAGGTTGTGGTGATTTTAATATTGGTAGGCAATTGCTTCTATACACCAAAAAATATATTGCTGTAGATATTGTTGAAGACCTTATTACTTATAATAAAGCACATTTTAAAGCTGAAAATTTAGCGTTTCAATGTTTAGATATTGCTAAAGATAATTTACCTAATGCAGATTGTGTGATTTTAAGACAAGTATTACAACACCTCTCTAATGCAGAGGTGCAAAGTATAATAAGTAAATTAAATAATTACCAATATGTTATTCTTACAGAACATGTTCCTGAAGGAGATTTTACACCAAACTTAGATATTGTTTCTGGGCAAGGAATTCGCCTAAAAAAGCAAAGTGGTTTAGATGTGTTAGCAGCTCCATTTAATTTTAAAGTAACCGAAGTGAAATCCTTACTTTCTGTAGTATTAAAAAAGAATAAAGGTATGGTTTTAACTACGTGTTATAAGGTGTAAAAGTTGGATTAAAAAGGAGTTCTTTTTAGGTATTTCTATTTCGTTGTACTCAAAGTTAGAAGTCCATTCTATTTTGTTAGTGGTAAAGCCATTATAACATTCTGTTGCTATTAAATGATAAGCTTTTAGTGTAATAAAAAAGCGTTCTAAGCCACCAAAAGGATAGTTTGCAGTAGTAAATTTAAGAATTCCTGATTTTCTAAATTTAGTAAGTTGTACCAGTTCTACCTCAAAACCAGCTTCTAAATAATTAAAAATAGAAATAGTATCTAGTGTACCTAGTTGCCCTAATTTATTATTATCATATTCCAGATAGTTATTATAAAAGGTATTTACATAAGATGGGATATGTTCTTGATACCTATGAAATGCTGAGCTTTGGTCTAAATAATCACTTAATTCTTTAACTGCTGCATCAATTTCTTCTTGTGTTTTCTTTTTATCCCAATCTATTTCTGGGTCACTATTATCTTGATTAAAGTTAAAACCAGGTTCTCTTGTACATTGCATGTGTTGGTATAATTTTCTAAAATCTTCAAATTTAGAAAGGTCCTGAATATTAAATTTAATGTAAAGCATAGGCTATATACTTTCTACAAAATCTAAAAACACTTTTTTATGTAGTTCTAGATCTAAGTTAGGAGAAAGAGATGCACGTACAATATAGTCTTTGTCTCCTTCTTTTGTGGTTCCTTGGGTTGAGGTAGCAGGAATGGTCCAATAGCATCCTTTTAATTGTCCGTAACTAACACAAAATTTACTTTCGTCTGGAATTTTGGTAATCATTAAGTGTATTAGTTTTAAATTTAAGGCTCTTTTGTAGGTTTCTCTTTCTTGGTCTGTATTTCCTTTTGTAGGAAGATCTAATGAAAAAACGGAAGGTGTAAACCCTTGTTCTGCCAGTTCTTCGGAAACAAAATTAATTTTAGCTTCAGGTAAGGTTTTGTGAATAAAGTTTACAAATGCTCTGGTGTTTTTATAAGCATCTATAATTCTTTGATTCATAGAAGGCAATTGTTCTGCTAAAATTTCATATTGAAAAGCTGTAGCTTCATTATCACAAAGCGTTAAATGTTTTTCTATTTTTTCTATTAATGCAATGGTTTTATTGTTTCCTACGCAGTAGCCAGCAGTACATTTTCCGCCACTAGGAAACTTAGAGCCACTAGCAAAAGAAATGGTTCTTACCGAAGAAAGGATATCTTCTTCGCCTAAAAAGTGCACATTAGGACAAAAAGTTTGGTCTAAAATAAAAACAGGATCTATTGCAATTTCACCAGTAGGTGTTTTACGTTGTTTGGTTAATGCTTCTTTTAGTTCTATAAGATTAGGAACTTCAACCCTTGGGTTTGTAGGTATTTCTGCTATGATTAAAGGCACAGCATCTTGGCTTGCAATTTGGTTTAAAACGCTATGAATACTTTGTACCATATCATTATCACCATCTACTAGTAAATCTACTATATCTACATGGTCTAGACAAGCAGCAACACGTCTTGCCTGATCATTAGTGCCACCATAACAGTTTGGAGGAACAATAATTTTAATGGTTTTGCCTTTATGGTTTTCTAATGCATCATGAATTAACCCCATTAAAATAGCGTACTGTATAGATAAACCACTAGAAGCTACCAGTGCTTTGGTGTTTGTATTGGTAACCTTATTTATTGCTTGTACTACCAGTTTTTTATTTGGTTCTACATTTGTTTTATTTACATTAAAAGTAGTTTGTGCAGTTAAAGCTTTTAAGGCTATAAGTGCATTTGCAGGAGTCATAGCAATGGTTTCTCTTCTTCGAACATGTTGAATATCTGAAATATAATTTTCATTATGCTCACCATTAACCACTAAAATGCTTCCGAGATGTGCGTGAAGCTGAATGTGAAAATCAATATTTGCATGTAGATTAAAATTACCAATTTTATTTTCTTCAGAAATATAAATGGTACTTCCGTCAAAGGCAGAGATGTCTGAAACCTTTTCTATTTGTTTTAGTTCAAATAGATAACCATATACTTGTTGTATTGTTTTGGCATCAAAGCAGGATGGTAAGTTTCCTGAGTATAGAATTTGAGTTTTTTTATTGGCAAACAAATTCTTTCTAAGAATGGCTAAAACAGGAATGGTTTTAGAATCAAAACTAATTACATTTTGGGCATTTACATGCTGCGTTTTAGCAATTGCCCACTCTAGAACACAGGATAAAGGATGCCCTAAACGAATATAATCATAAGCAGTTGGTAATGCATCTAGTGCAGAAGCCTCATAATTATTGGTGTTAAATAAGGATTCAAATTCTTGTAGAAATTGAACTTTAGCTAATTTTTCGTCATAAATATCTAACCTATGCGTGGTTGTGCTTAACCAACCTGTTGGCATATTTTTTAAAACTTCATTCATGTAAACTAGCATTTTATTTTCTTTCATAATCATAGACTTTAAATAAGCGGTAAAGATAGGCTAATTAGTTTTTTTGATAAAATGTTTGCATACCGAAAACCCTATTACCTTTTTAAAGCAATAGGGTTTTAATTTTGGTTAGATATACTTGTTTTGTTACTCTTGAATTCGTGTGTAACCAGAAAGACCATGTAGGCATTTAATAATCTGGTTATCTCCAGGAGCTCCTGCGTGGTAATGATACCCTCTTGTAGCATCTACATGACCACCACAATCATCTAAATCTGTAGGTTTATTTCCCTCTTTATCTAATAAGGCAAAAATAGCAAAACCATCAAGAGCATAACCAATCATTGGTGCATGCGTATCTGTTTGTTCTACCTCTTTTGTAGACCCAGTAACTGCGTGATAGTGGTAGCCACCATGTGGATTTACGTGACCACCATGATCATCTAAAGGAGCAATGGTGTGTGCTGCTAATATGGCGTGTGTTGGTGCTGGAGGGTCAAATTTAACTCCGTTAAAAGCTAACCCAATTCCGCCTCTACCAAAACGTTGGGTTTTTTCTAAATATACCGGAGTAACAGGTAGGTAGTAGGTTGTTGTTTGGTGTTTAAAATATTCTGGTAAGCACTCTACACAATGGTTTTGGTAGGCTTCTTCTACATCTGGTTTTGCAGCTGCTAAGCAACCTTCTTCGGTATCTGTAACTCTTATAGAGCCATCTTCATTATATAGTTTCCATTTGTTATCGCTATAAAACTCATCAAGAGAAGCAATAAAATGTCCTGACACGTCATATACTTTTCCATCTTTAAACCAAATACCAGCTTTTTCTTTTCCGTCTTCAATATGTCTAGGACACCAAGGACCCATTTGGTGCTCACTAGCACGAGAGTTGGTTTTTATTTTGTAACAAAGGGTTTCTGTTCCGTTAAGGTCTACCGTTTCTTGGGTAATTTCTTCTAATAGGTTTTCTTGAATGAAATATGCTTTATTTACAGGAACTACTTTTGTGCTATTTTCTGTAGCTTCTTTTTTATCTGTTTTACAAGAGCTTAGTGCTATAAAACTTAATAAAGTTAAAAAGTAAAATGTTGGATTTATTTTTTTCATATTAGTTTGATTTTATAGACAGCAGTTAGTATTAATTACTACAACTAATTTAGTAAATTATATCTAAAATAGCTGTAGTGGTATTACTACAGTGTTTTTAATTTATTGATTTCTTTTAAATGCTTAGAGTAAGTGTTGCGTCTTGTTTTTATAATTAATCATCAAGTTGCACATGTTCTTTTTTTACTACAATAGGGTGTTCTTTATAGTAGTTTTCTAAAGCAGGAAAATCATACGGTTTTGCAAGTATTTTTTTGTTAGTGTCTAGAATAAAATAGGTTGGTGTAGCAGTTACACCATAGGCATCACCTATAGGGTTTTGCCATTTTCCTTCACCGTAAACATGAATAAATTCAGGAAAGTCATAGGTTTTTTCTTTCCATCTGTAAAAGTCATCTTCTAGAGCTATGGCTATTACTTTTAGTTTTCCTGCTTCTAAACTTTGTACATATTTATGAAACTTAGGCAGTTCTGCTAAACAGTGTGAGCAGGTACTGCTCCAAAATACTACTACATATTGTGCAGCTTCATTAAAGTCATGTAAGTTTATTTGTTCTGTTTTCTTGTTATTAGAAACTTCAAAATTAAAGTCTGGAGCAAGTGCAGCAATAGATGTGTTTTTATATACCGTTAGTTTTTCTATTAAATCGTTATCTTTTTTTGCTTTTGCAATTGGCAATAAATATTTGTCTGAAATATAGTTAGCAACTTCTTCATTATTTGTTTCTGCAAATTGATTAAACAGCACCTCTATAATGGTTTCTTTAACTTCTGGGTTTTTTCCAATAACAAAATTAGTGATGTCTATGCGGTCTTTATAGCCTTGGTTTTTATCTGTTGGGTTTGAAAAATTAAAGACATAATTTAAAACCGTTTCTATTAAAAAACTAGAGCTTTGTAAAATAGTATCGCTAAAATCTATATTGCTGAAATAATTAGATTTTATGTTTTCTGAAAAGGTTTTAGCATCTTCCATTTTTGTTGGAATATAAGGTCTGCTTGCTTTTATAAAGTGTGAAGCGATCATGCCTTCTGAAGCTTTTTCAAATTCGTTTTGGGTTTGGGCTAAAACATTAAATACTTTATTGAATTCGGTACTGTTCTGGTTGTTACTAGCGTAGTAAGCATTAATACTTTTGCTTGCTTCTTGTAAACTTTTGGTGTATGCATTTAGCATTTTGTTTTCTTGTGACTTTGTGTATTTAGCACCTTCATTTACATTAAAAGTAAGCGCTATATCTTCTTTAGCATTGTAAATAAAGTCAAAATTATATTCGTCTTGAGGTAATGCATATACAATTCTGTACATGCCTTTATTTACTGTAGTATCTAGTTTAAACTCAAAATTACCAATACTATCTATTTCTGCATTATTTACATAAATAGAGGTTGTTGGTGTTACTTTATAAAGAATTGCAAACTTATAATCTTCAGCAGGAGAAAATGTACCTTTAATGGTATGTTGAGCTAATAATAGATTTGGTAATAAAGCGAGTAAAAAAAGTAATTTTCTAGTCATTATAATTTTTTCTTTAAAGTGTTTCAAACGTTATGCCAAAATAGGTTTTAAAGCGTTTAAAGCTTTTTCAATAGTATTTATTTTTTCAAAAGTAAGTAATAACCTTAATCCTGCTCTGGTTTGTTTTTCTTTCATCTTACAAGCTTGCGGGTTTTGCTGTATGTATTGTAACACTTTAGTAAACCCTTTGCTTTGGTAAAAAGCACTCTGTTGGTCGTTGATAAAATAACCTACAAGTTTTCCTTTTTTCATAACTATTTTTTCAAGTCCTATTTTAGTAGCAATCCATTTTATTCTCACTGTGTTTAATAGGTCTATAACTTGTGTTGGTAATTCGCCAAACCTATCTATAAGCTGTGTTTCAAAAGCAGTGAGTTCTTCTTCGGTTTTTATACTATTTAGTTGTGTGTATAGGTTTAATCTTTCGGTAATATTGTTTACATAATCATCAGGAAAGAGTATAGAAAAGTCACTATCTATAGTAATATCTTTAACGTATTCTTTTTCTTTTTCGTCATCTTGATATAAATCTTTAAACTCATTTTCTTTAAGTTCTTCAATAGCTTCGTTTAGTATTTTTTGGTAGGTATCAAAGCCAATATCACTAATAAACCCGCTTTGTTCACCACCAAGTAAATCTCCAGCACCACGAATTTCAAGATCTTTCATGGCAATATTAAATCCGCTACCAAGTTCTGTAAATTGCTCTAAAGCAGTCATTCGTTTTCTAGCGTCTGTGGTCATTGCAGAATATTCTGGAGTTATAAAATAGCAGAAAGCTTTTTTATTGCTTCTACCAACACGACCACGCATTTGGTGTAAGTCACTAAGTCCAAAATTATTAGCATTATTAATAAAAATGGTGTTAGCATTTGGTACGTCAAGTCCGCTTTCTATAATGGTTGTACTTACTAGAACATCAAAATCACCATTCATAAAACCAAGCATTAACTGCTCTAATTTTTTGCCATCTAGTTGCCCATGACCAATACCAATTTTAGCATCTGGAACCAAGCGTTGTATCATACCAGCAACTTCTTTGATGTTTTCTATTCGGTTATGAATAAAGAACACTTGTCCGCCACGTTGAATTTCATAACTCACAGCGTCTCGAATTCTTTCTTCGCTAAAGCGAATAACATTACTTTCTATAGGATAACGGTTTGGTGGCGCTGTGGTAATTACCGATAAATCTCTAGCAGCCATTAAGCTAAACTGAAGCGTTCTAGGTATAGGAGTTGCTGTTAAGGTTAAAACATCTACATTGTCTTTTAGTGTTTTTAGCTTTTCTTTTACAGCGACGCCAAACTTTTGTTCTTCGTCAACAATTAGTAATCCTAAGTCTTTAAATTTTACATTTTTATTTACCAGCTGGTGAGTACCAATAATAATATCTACATGGCCTTTTTCTAGTTTTTCAAGTGTTTCGCGTTTTTCTTTTGCGGTTCTAAAACGGTTTAGGTAATCTACCGTTACAGGAAATTCTTTTAAACGCTCTTTAAAGGTTCTGTAGTGTTGGTATGCTAAAATAGTTGTTGGCACCAAAACAGCAACTTGTTTACCATTATCTACAGCTTTAAAAGCGGCACGAATAGCAACTTCTGTTTTACCAAAACCAACATCACCACAAACCAATCTATCCATTGGTCTTTCACTTTCCATATCTGCTTTAATATCTGCAGTTGCAGAGCTTTGATCTGGAGTGTCTTCATAAATAAAGGAAGCTTCTAACTCTAATTGTAAATAAGAATCTGGATTGTATTGGTAGCCTTTTTCTAGTTTTCGCTTTGCGTATACTTTAATAAGATTAAAAGCAATTTCTTTAACTCTAGATTTTGTTTTTTGTTTTAAAACTTTCCAGGCTTTACTACCTAGTTTATATACTTTTGGTGGTTTGCCATCTTTACCATTAAACTTCGTGATTTTATGTAAAGAGTGAATGCTTAAATACAGTATATCACGTTCGCCATACACTAATTTAATGGCTTCTTGTTTTTTGCCTTCTACGTCTATTTTTTGTAATCCTCCAAATTTACCAATTCCATGATCTATGTGTGTTACATAATCACCAATATCTAGATTTGTAAGTTCTTTTAAGGTTATAGATTGTTTTTTAGCGTAACCATTTTTAAGATGAAATTTGTGGTAACGCTCAAATATTTGATGGTCTGTATAACAAATTATTTTATTATCATGATCTACAAAACCTTGAAATAACGAAAGTACAATAGTTTTGTATTGTACATCTTGATCTACGTCTTCAAAAATATCATGAAAACGTTTTGCCTGTTGCTCGCTAGAACAGGCAATATAATTAGTAAAGCCTTTGTTGTGATTACTGTTAAGGTTATCTATAAGTAAATTAAAATTTTTATTAAAAGCAGGCTGTGGTGTTGTTTTAAATTCTATAGTTAAAGGTGTTTCATCTGTAGTATTAGATAATACAGTAGAGGAGCCAAAAGCTATAATGTTAAATTCTAAAAGCTGTTTTTTTAATAGTGTACTATTACAAAATAACTCTTTAGGTTCTGCGTGTTTTATTTCTGATGAAAGGTTGCCAAATGCTTCAACGGCTTTTTCAAAAAGTGTATCTATTCTAGAGAATGCTAAGTCTGTATTTTTGGAAAAAACAACTGTTTTTTGTGCAATGTATTTTAAGAAACTCTGTCTGTTTTCTTCTAAAAACTTATTAGCAACATTTGGTATGATGTTAATTTTTTTTATTTGCTCTGTAGAGAGTTGTGTTTCTACATCAAAGGTACGAATACTGTCTACTTCGTCACCAAAAAACTCAATTCTGTAAGGTTCGTCATTACTAAAAGAAAAGACATCTACAATACCACCTCTTACAGAAAACTCACCAGGTTCTGTAACAAAATCTACACGCTTAAATTTGTAAGTAAATAGTATTTCATTTACAAAATCTATAGATAAATTATCATTTACAGTAATTTTTAAGGTGTTTTTTTCTAATTCGCGACGTGTTACTACTTTTTCAAAAAGAGCGTCAGGATAAGTAACAATTATGGCTGGTTTTTTACGTGAGTTTATTCGGTTTAAAACTTCTGCACGTAATAATACATTGGCATTGTCTGTTTCTTCAATTTGGTATGGTCTTCTGTAGCTTTCAGGGTAAAAGAGTACATCTTTATCATTTAGTAATAATTCTAAATCATTGAGGTAAAAGGCCGCTTCTTCTTTATCGTTAAAAATAAGTAAGAATGGTTTTTCTGCTTGTTTAAAGTTTTGAGCAATAACAAGGGAAAGCGAAGAACCAACAAGTCCTTTTATATGTGTTTTTGCTTGAGTTTTGGCAATAGCATTTTGCAGTTCTTGCGTTTGCAAAGACTGTGCGTAGGTTTGCGAGAGAAGTGTTTTACTCACCTAAATATAGTTTTGGGTAAAGATAAGTTTTAGATTTTTTTTTGCCATAAATACATCCTTTTTTTTTGTATTAAGTAATGTGCTTTTTTTTAACTTTACTTTAAAAATTTAAAAACGCATAAAAATAGTGCTGTTTTCTTACTTTGATACTGTGTTTTTTAGCTTATAAAAAAGCTAATAATAATGTTTTAAAAAGTGTTTTGTTTAATTATCTTTGCAGCACTAAAAAAAAAGAATATATGTCAATTTCAGATTTATTTGATAGTGGGTTTAAAAAGCGTAATGAAGATCATTTTGCTTCAATTGTAAGGGTTGCAATGGAAGATGGTGTTATTTCTGACGAAGAAAAAGCGTTTTTAGATCGTTTAGCTAGAAATTTAGATATAAGTGAAGGGGATTATGCTATAATTTTAAAAGATTATGCTTCTCATAATATTAATCCGCCAACAACTTATGATAGACGTTTAGAGCGTTTATATGATTTAGCAAGAATGGTTTATGTAGACCATATTAAGGGAGCACATGAAGAACTTGTTTTGCGTAAAATTGCTGTTGGTTTAGGTTTTTCTACAGATAACGTAAAGTATGTTGTAGATAAAGCACTTACTTTGGTTAGTAATAAAGTAGATTTAGATACTTTTATAGAAGAAATTAAAACAATGAATAAGTAATTATTTGTTATTTATAGAATACAAAAAGGCGAACTATTTATGGTTCGCCTTTTTTTATTTTAAATATTTATGAATGGTTTTTAGTAAACTTTTTTCGTCAAATGGTTTTCTAATAACATCATTTATTTTAGCTTTTTTATAGCGTTTTAAATCTTCAGGAAATAGTTTTCCTGTTAAAGCAAGTATGGGTATTTTTTTAAGTTCTTTTTCTGGTAGTTGTCTTATTTCTTGTGCTAGCGTGTCTCCCGTTTTATTAGGTAGGTTAATATCCATTAAAATAATGTCTATTTTTTGATTTTTTAGTGTTGGTATAACGTCTTCAGGATTAGAAACAATATCTAAAAAAAATCTTTTTTGAGCTGCTAGTATTTTAAGTACTGAAAGCTGTGTGATTTCTGAGTGTTCTACTAAAAGAACATTGTATTTTTCTTTTTCCTTTTTTTCAACACTTATGGTTTTTACTTTTTCCTTTTTTGAAGATCCATCTAATTTAAAACTTAAATTAAATGAAATAGAGGTGCCTTTATTAAAATCACTTTGAATAGCAATATTACCATGCATTAACTCTACTAGGCTTTTAACAATAGCTAATCCTAATCCAGTTCCTTTGTTTTGTTGGTTTTGGTTTATTTGCGAAAAGCTTGTAAAAATGTTTTCAAAATTTTCTTCTTCAATACCAATACCTGTGTCTTTAATTTCAAAATGAATATTTGCTTTATTTGCTCTTATTTGATTTAAAGAAACATCTAAAGTGATACTTCCTTTTTTTGTGTATTTAATGGCATTATCTAATAAATTACTAAGAATTTGTTTTAGCCTGTAAGGGTCTCCTAATAAAAAATTGGGTAATTTTTCTTCAATATTATTATTAAAGTCTAACCCTTTTTCTTTTGCTTTTACTTTATAAGTGAAAATAATTTCTTCTAAAAAGGCAGTAGTATTAAAAGATTCTTCTAGTAGATTTAGTTTACCAACTTCTATTTTAGAAATATCTAAAATATCTTCAATCATGTGTTTTAAATGGTTTGAAGATGTTTTAATAATATTTAGGTAATCTGCTTGTTCTGTGTTTAGGTTGGTTTTTTTTAAAATATCTACAAAGGTGCTAATGCCAGAAAGAGGTTCTCTAATTTCATGACTAAAATTAGCAATAAACGTATTTTTAAATTCTTCTTTTTCTATTAAGTACTTGTTTTTTAATTCAAGAATTTGTGAATTTATAACAGACTCGTTTCTTTTTTGTGCTGTTAACTGGTAATTGTTATAGTGTGTTGTTAAGTCTTGGATTATTAACAGAGGGTTTTCTTTAGCAAAAGTTTTAAGCGTGATGTCTGCTATTATATTTTTGTTATCTGTATCTAGGTGTATACATGAAAATAAAAATTCTTCCTCTTTTTTTGTGTCTAATAAATTTGTAATGCTATAAAAAAAAGGATGTAAGGCAATAATGTTTTGCGATTGAATGTTAGCAAAAAAAGTATCATCAGACTCTAAGACAAGTCCTTTGTTGTCTGTTGTAAGATATTGATAAATAGCTTTTTGGTGAACTATTTTGTGTTCTGCAAGCATTATTTTTCTTTTATAATATTAGTTCTTTAGCTAATGTAGAGAATAGATCATTAACTTTAGTATTTGCTTTTGCACTTGTAAAAAAATCGACAAACGGTTTAAAAACATCGTTGTTTTCTTTTAAAAAGTCTTTAGTAACCAAGTCTTTTTTATTTCCTACAACTTTAACAGGTGTATTAGGGTAGTTTGTTTTAATGTAATTTATATCGTTTTCAAGTTGTTTGTAAGTGGCTGGTCTTGAAAGATCAAATACATAAATTATACCACTAGTACCTAGCATATAAGAAGGTCTAGTGTTAGTGATATCATCATTACCTTCTAAATCCCATATAATTAAAGATACTGTTTCCTCTTTAGATATGTTTACTTCTTTTTTTAATATATGAACACCAATGGTTACTTTGTAATTGTCTGTAAAGGTGTCTTCTACAAATCGTCTTATTAATGACGACTTACCAACTCCGAAATGACCTAATAAAATTATTTTTTTAGAAATACTCATTAGCAAAATATGCTTTTAATTTTTTAGTTAAAGATTCTGTGTTTTTTAGATCTGTTTTATTTATTTCGTTTTGGGCAAAATTTAATAATTTATCTTCTAATATACTTTTATGACTAGCATTAAATATGCCAGAAATTGCAACTGCAATATAATAAGAAGAAAAATTTTGAATATGTATACTGTAGGTTTCATATTCTATAAGTTCTAGGTTTTGGTTGTTTTTTTTAAAAGCATCTTCTACAAAGCTTTTAATAGCAGTAAGCATTCCTGCAACCATGTCTTCATCTATATCATCTGTTCTTGAATATTTAGAAATTAACAAACCAGAACCTTTTTCAATAACCATAAATTGGTTTAATCTAGGAGCGTATTGCTCTTGCATAATTAAATCTACTTCACTGATACCAGTGGCTTTTGCTTTAATTTTACGTTTTAAATTTTTAAAAGAAAAAGCATTGTTTACTTGCTTGTTAATTTTTTCAGATAACATAGCAAATTCATTTTGAATGTACTTTTTTATCATTCTACCTAAAATAGGGTATAATGCTTCAACTACTGCATCTTGTGAGTTTTTTATCTCTGTTTTTAAAGCTTCTGTAATTGTAGGGCCTAATGTTTTAGGTATTTCTTGAACAAATTCATTTAATTTATCTTGAATAATAGGGTCTACTTTTTCAGATAAATTTGGTTTTTGATTTATGGTATCTTCAAGATTTTTTATTTTTTCATGAATCGATAAAGCATACTCTCGCTCATCGGTAAGCAATATGTCTTTAAGTATTTTAAGTTTATCTTCTTGATTCATAAGTTGTAGTAATTTTTATTACTTACTTATTTTTTCGCCAAGATTCATTAACAATTCACCAAATAATTTTCTGTCTAATTTTTTGTCGTCAAGAGTTTCTGCTTTGTCATTAAAAGAATTTTCAAGTTCTGTAATTCTTATGTTAATGTCTGTGCTTAGATTGTCGATGTTTTGAAGTAATTCATTTCTTACATCATCCATCAAGTTTTCTAATTCTTGTTTTTTGGAAAGAATATCATTTTTTACAGCTTCAAACTCACTTTCATAAGCTTGCATGTTTTCACCAAAAATAAGCTGTTTTATAGCGTCAATTTTTGAAGAAGCTTCAATATCAGTATTATTATTTAAAGTAGTATTGTTTATATGTTTTTCTTTAGCCATTATAGTATAACTGTTTATTAAAAGAGTAATGTACAAAAATAATGAAAAAAGAATTGCTTAAGCTGTTAAAATTTAAGCTTTTCGCATAAATTCTTCTGCTTTTTCTACCATGTTTTTGCTTCCGCATAAAAAAGGAACACGTTGGTGTAATTCTGTAGGTTGAATTTCCATAATTCTATTAAAGCCATCACTAGCTTTTCCGTTAGCTTGTTCTGCTAAAAATGCCATAGGATTACATTCATATAATAAACGTAATTTACCTTCTTCATTTTTAGAGCTTTTAGGGTACATATAGATACCTCCTTTAATCATATTTCTATGAAAATCGGAAACCAATGAGCCTATATATCTGCTGGTATATGGTCTGTCACCTTCTTCCATTTGGCAGTATTTAATATAGTTTTTTACTCCTTGTGGAAAATGTACATAATTACCTTCATTTACAGAATAAATTTTACCATCTAAAGGAAATTGCATATCAGGATGCGATAAGTAAAAAGTACCTATTGCTGGGTTAAGAGTAAACCCATTTACACCATCTCCAGTGGTATAAACAATCATGGTAGATGTACCATAAACAATATAACCAGCAGCAACTTGTTGTTCTCCTTTTTGTAAAAAATCTTCTAAAGTAACAGGAGTTCCTACAGGTGTTACTCTTCTATAAATAGAAAAAATAGTACCAACAGATACGTTTACATCAATATTAGAGGAGCCATCTAAAGGGTCTATTAATACAACGTATTTATTTTGATTGTTTTCATCTTGACTATTAATGGCAATAAAATCATCTTCTTCTTCACTGGCAATACCACATACAATATTACGCTTAGTAAGTGTTTGTATAAACTTGTCATTGGCATAAACATCAAGTTTTTGTTGGTCTTCTCCTTGAATATTAACATCGCCAGCAGCTCCAATAATGTCTACTAATCCTGCTTTGTTTACTTCGTGATTAACTACTTTTGCAGCCAATCTAATGGAGTTAATTAGTCTAGATAACTCTCCAGAAGTATATTTAAAAGAGGTTTGGTTTTCTATAATAAATTCTCCTAATGTTTGTTTTGTTCTAGACATAATAGCTTTTTATGGTTTTTTACAAATATCGTATTTTTTAATAAACTACAACGTTATCGTTTGCTTTTAATGCATAAAATTTAATGGCTTTAAACTATATTTGACATAAAAATTAGCATATGGACTTTATTATAAGAGAAGCAACAATACAAGATGCAAAACAAATTTTAGATTTAATTGTAGAACTTGCCGTTTTTGAAAAAGAACCAAACGCCGTAGAGGTTACTGTTGAAGATTTAGAAAAAGACGGTTTTGGTACAAATCCTGTTTTTAAGTGTTTTGTAGCAGAATACCATGATGAAATTGCTGGAATTGCATTAGTTTATAATAGATATTCTACATGGAAAGGTAAAATAATACATCTAGAAGATTTAATAGTAAGTAATAAATACAGAGGTAAAGGTCTTGGTACCTTGCTTTTAAATCAAGTTGTTATATATGCAAATACACTTGGTGCAAGAAGAATAAATTGGGAAGTAATTGATTGGAACGAACCTGCTATTAAGTTTTATGAAAAAAAAGGAGCAAAAGTGCTTAGAGATTGGGATGTAGTGCAGCTAGATGCTGAAGGCATACAAAACTATTTGCAAAATATATGAGGATTTTTAAATTTGGAGGAGCATCTGTTAAAAATGCAGAAGGTGTAAAAAACTTAGTAAAAACAATACAAAAGGTAGGCTATAAAGATACTTTAATTGTAATTTCTGCAATGGGTAAAACTACCAATTCTATAGAGTTGGTTATAGATAATTATTTTAATAATAAAACAGCATTACAGAGTTCTATTCAAGAGGTTAGAAAGTTTCATAATGAAATTTTATTAGATTTATTTACTAGTGAAAACCATCCTGTTTTTAATACCATTAACACTTTGTTAGATGAGTTATACGCATTTTTTAAAACCAATAAATCACCAGATTACAATTATGTGTATGATCAAACTATAGGTTATGGTGAGTTGGTTTCCACTACCATTATTAGTACCTATTTTAATGAAGTAGGAATAAAAAACACATGGTTAGATGTAAGAGAATTTATTAAAACAGATAATTATTATAGAAGAGCAAACGTAGATTGGGAAACTACCAAAAACCATATTCATGCTAACTTTAATGCCAATACATTATGTGTTACACAAGGTTTTATAGGTAGTGATGCCAATAATTTTACTACCACCTTAGGAAGAGAAGGAAGTGACTACACAGCAGCAATTTTTGCTTATTGTTTAAATGCAGAAAGTGTAACAATCTGGAAAGATGTTCCTGGAGTTTTAAATGCAGATCCTCGCTATTTTGAAAATGCACAATTACTAAATAAAATATCTTATAGAGAAGCAATAGAATTAGCTTTTTATGGAGCCTCTGTAATACACCCAAAAACACTGCAACCCTTACAAAAAAAGGAAATACCCTTATATGTAAAATCTTTTTTACATCCAGAACAAGCAGGTACTGTTGTTAGTAAAGGTGTAGATTTAGAGCCAAATATACCTTGCTTTATTGTAAAGAAAAACCAGGTTTTAATTTCACTATCTTCCTTAGACTTCTCTTATATTGTAGAAGAAAATATCAGTGAAATATTTAGCCTACTTCATCTATATAAAATGAAGGTTAGTGTTATACAAAACTCCGCAATTAGTTTTTCTGTTTGTATAGAGAACAATTATGATAATTTAAATACATTGTTGCAGCATTTAAAGGCAAAATTTAGAGTAGTATATAATGAAAATGTTTCTTTGTATACTGTGAGGCATGGTAATGAGCAAGTTGTTAAGCAGTTAGAGAAGGATAAATTTGTACTTTTAAAACAAGTAACACAAGCAACAACACAGATTGTTACTAAGTAAACATTTATTACATTTGCGATTAGGTACTGAACTTGTTTCAGTATCTTTATAAATGGATGTAATTTTAAAAAGTTGCTGGAACAATTTCAGCAAAAACAAACAACTATGGGTCTAGTAACAGCAAAAGAAGTAGCAAAGGCTATACATGTAGATAAGTATGGTTTTATAGGTACATTTTGTGGCTGGCTACTTATGAAAGTTCTAAAAATTTCTACTTTAAATAAGATCTATAATCGAAATAAAAACCTAAAAGACTTACCTTTTTTAGAAGCTATTTTAGACGAGTTTCAAATAAAATTTGAAATTCCAGAAGAAGATTTAAAACGTTTACCAAAAGATGGTGCATATATAACAGTTTCTAATCATCCACTTGGTGGCATTGATGGTATTTTGCTTTTAAAGCTTATGTTAGAGCAAAGAAAAGACTTTAAAATTATAGCAAATTTCTTGCTTCATCGTATTGAACCAATGAAGCCTTATATCATGCCTGTAAATCCTTTTGAAGATAGAAAGGATGTAAAGTCTAGTGTAGCAGGATTTAAAAACGCCATTATGCACTTACGTGAAGGGCATCCTTTAGGGTTGTTTCCTGCAGGAGAAGTTTCTACCTATAAAGATGGTAAATTAATGGTAGATAAACCTTGGGAAGAAACAGCTATTAAGCTTATTAAAAAAGCCGAAGTACCTGTAGTTCCTATTTATTTTCACGCCAAAAATTCTAAGTTGTTTTATAAACTTTCTAAAATTAGCGATACTTTTAGAACAGCAAAACTACCCTCTGAGCTATTAACACAAAAACGTAGAACTATTAAAGTTAGAATAGGAAAACCTATTAGTGTTAATGATCAAAAAGAGCATGTAACTATTGAGAGCTTTTCAGAGTTTTTAAGAAAAAAAACATATATGTTATCTCATGCTTTTGAAGATAAACCTAAAATATTAGACAACCTATCCAATACATTAAAAACTCAAACAAAAGCCCCTAAGCGTATTGTAACTCCTGTAAAAATGGAGTCTATGATAGATGAGGTTGAAACCTTAAGAAAAGAAGATTTAAGGTTATTACAAAGTAAAAATTACGAAGTCTTTTTAACACCAGCAAGCAAAATACCTAATATACTGCATGAAATAGGTCGTTTACGTGAAATAACTTTTAGAGAGGTAGGTGAAGGTACCAATGAAGCTATTGATTTAGATGATTTTGATAATTATTATCACCACATGTTTCTGTGGGACAATATAACCAACAAACTAGTAGGTGCCTATAGAATGGGTTTAGGCTCTAAAATATTTGCAGAATACGGTATTGATGGTTTTTACCTGCAAGACTTATTTAGGTTTGAACCAGAGCTGCATAAAATGATGAGCCAGTCTATAGAAATGGGTAGAGCATTCATTATTAAAAGTTACCAGCAAAAACCAATGCCTTTATTTTTACTTTGGAAAGGTATTGTACATACTACTTTGCGTTTTCCAGAGCATAAGTACTTAATAGGAGGAGTAAGTATTAGTAATCAGTTTTCAAACTTCTCAAAATCTTTAATGATAGAGTTTATGAAATCAAATTACTATGATCCATATATAGCGCAATATGTGCATCCTAAAAAAGAGTTTAAAGTAAAACTAAAAGATGCAGATAAAGATTTTGTTTTTGATGAAGCAGAAGCAGATTTAAACAAGTTTGATAAAATTATTGATGAGGTTGAACCTGGTGCATTACGTCTTCCTGTATTACTTAAAAAATACATTAAACAAAACGCTAGGTTAGTAGCTTTTAACGTAGATCCATTATTTAATAATGCGGTTGATGGTTTAATGTATATTAAAATTGCAGATCTGCCAGAAAGTACTGTACGTCCTGTTATGGAAGAGTTTCAAGCAGAGCTAGAAAGTAAATTTGCAAATGGTGAAAATGCCGAAAGTGAAACGGAGTAAGTAAATTATAAAAACTCTTTTAAGTATTTTGTACTAGCCTTTATTTGTAAAGATAGTTTCAAGTTTAGCTAATGAACTTACAATAGAAGGGAGTCCTGAAGATTTTTTATTTCATAGGTATTAGTTGGTTTAGCCATTTTTTTTCTTCAATAAGATCTTCTTTTTTAAATAGTTCACGCATTAAATTTGTTTGCTTAAAACAACCAAGACAATTATATACAATTATGTTTGAAGCCTTAATTTTTGAAATAAATGTTTTTTCTTTTTCATTAAGTTTATAAAGTTTTTTTTCAACCAATCGTTCAAGAATTATTATTGCCAAATACATTTCTCCACTATTTTTAGTGTATAAAAGTTTTTTGATTTCAGAATATGCTTTTGCTTTTATTAAATCAGCTACATGGTCAACAAGAGGTGTTGTTTGTGCAGCTATTCCGCAAGCAAAACCAATGGTTAAATCCTCTAATTTTTGTTCTTGCCCAATAGCATACAATGAAATTGGTAATAAAAAAAGTAGTAATAAAAGGTTGTTTTTATTCATTTTCAAACTTGGTTTTTACCATTTGCTAAAACGTATTTGCCGCTGCTTAAGTTTACTTTACAGAAAAAACATACAAGATTGCAAGTAGGGTAGAACTAGTAATGAATTATACACGTTGTTCTATTGGTAGCCTACAAATGTTAAAAAAGTTATTGTTGTCATGGCCAAATGTTGGTTGTTTTTAGTTTTAATCTAATACCTTCTCTTCTAGCTACACTAAAAAAGAAAGTGTTTTTTTAAAGCTCAACAAGAGTATTATCTTGATGCACTAACTTGAGTTTTTACAAAAAAGTCATTTATAAGTCTTCTACAGGCATTTAGTTTTTCCGTATTAATAGAGTAACTTAAGCTTTTACCATGTGCAGATTGGTTTAATAATCCTATTTTTTTTATTTCGCTTAAATGTTGTGAAATGGTAGGTTGTGCTAGGCCAATTTCTTCTACAAGATCATTACAAATACAACCAGAATTACAGGCGCTAATATATTTTATTATAGCAACTCTGGCAGGATGGCTAAATACTTTAGCAACTTTAGCTAAGTAATTATTATCTGTATCATGAATGTTTAGTTTGGTGGTTCCCATAATAGTGTTTTTATAATAAGTATAAATATAAGAGTAATATTGTAATATTGCGATGTTAAAAATAATAAAAAAGCCAAAATGTATATTTTGGCTTTTTTATTTATAGAGATTTAAACCAATCTTGAAATAATGGACCTATAATAGGTAAGGGTTTCTTTTCATTACTTAAAGATCCTATTAAACTTAAAACCCATCCAACAATAAATAATAATGAAATGATCCATCCTATAACAGGAATAAACCCTAAAATTATAGCGCTTATGGTTAAACCAACCATTTGTCTGATATAAAAGGAAGCATATTCGGTTTTTTTATCTGCAGTATTCATTACTAAAGCTATAATTAGCCCAATAATGGTAATATGTGCTATAATGGCAACATTTTTACCATCACCAAGCACTTTTTTAGCATCTTCGGCAAATTCACTTGCGGCTTCTTTAGCTTCATGCGCAAACTCTTCTGCTTTTTCTGTGGCTTTTTTAGCACCTTTTTTTGCGCCTTCTTTAGCGCTGCCTATCATATCTTCTAGGTCGTCACTTAAATTTTTATTATCATCCATGTTTGTTTTGTTTTTATTATTTCCTTCTAAAATAATAAAAAAAAGCTAGATTTTTATCTAGCTTGTGTTTTTTAATGTGTTGGTTATTATTTGTTTAGTGTGTAAAATCTTTAGAAAAAGGCTTTATGTATATTGATGCTTTTTAACACCTTTTTTGGCAAAATAATAAAGTTATATACTTATAAAAAAGGCTGGTCTATAGGTTCCCAAAGTTCTATTTTATTACCATCATTGTCTAAGATCCAACCAAATTTACCGTATTCATATTCTTCCATTTCTCCTACTATAGTAACACCTTCTTCTTTAAGTGTAGCTAATAATTCTTTTAAATTTTCTACACGATAGTTAAACATAAAGTCTTTTTTTGAAGGCGCATAGTATTTAGTGTCTTCTGGAAAAGGGCTCCATTGTGTGGTGCAATCCTTACCTTCGGTATCTTTCCATTTAAACGTACAGCCATAATCATCTGTATTAAAACCTAAATGTTTTTTATACCAGTTTTTTGCTGCTTTTGGGTCTTTACTTTTAAAGAATAATCCGCCAATACCTGTAACTCTTTTTTTCATTTTACTCTAAATTTATATTTGTAGCTCTTAAATAAAAGCTCTTAATGTTGTTTTTTATTTTTACTAAAAGCAGTATCTTTTTTTGATTTACAGTTTATACATGTTGATCTAAAAGAATGGTGTTTCCGTCAGGGTCTGTTACTATACAGCTTGCAGGACCATTTGTGTTTTCATCTGCTTCACTAACTAAGGCAATATTGTTTTCTTTTAAGGATTTTTGAATTTCTCTAATATCTTTAAAAGATTCTAGTTTCTGGGCATTTTCATCCCAACCAGGATTAAACGTTAGCAAATTATTTTCAAACATACCTTGAAATAAACCAATTAACGCATTTCCGTTTTTCATGATGAGATAGTTTTTTTCTAAATCTCCTGCAAATTGGCTAAACCCAAGTGATTCATAAAATTGCTTAGAGGTGTTTAGGTCTTTAACACTTAGACTAATTGAAAAGGCTCCTAGTTTCATATTTATTTCTTTTTTAAATTCGTTTCATATATAGAAATCCACTCCTCTACTGTTAATTTAGTGCACAGTTCTGCAATTAATTGTAATGGAATTTCTTCTATTTTTTTAAATCGTATACAACTTTTACCCATATCTAGTTTGCGTTTGCAGTATTTTGGGTATGCAGCAACAAACCAATTGTGTATTTCTGGTTTTGCATAAATGCCACTATGGTAAAGATTGATAGAGTTTTTTTGAGAAGCAAAACTCATAAAAGGTAATGGTGTTTTTGGGTTGCAATGGTATCCATCTGGATAAATGGTATGTGGTACTACATAGCCAATCATACCATAAGCAATTACTTCTTGAAAGCCTTCTGGTAAATTATCTTTAATGGTTTTGCGTAGTTTTTTTAAAACGGCTTGCCTTTCTTCAGGAACCTGATTTATGTATTCTTCTGGAGTGGTAGCTTTGTATTGCATCTTGCGTTAGTTTTTTGTTTTAGATTTACGGATTGCAATTTTACCACCAATCCAAGCCATAGGTATATAGGCAAGTACAATATCTGCTATAGCAAACCAGGTAGGTCCTGGTAACATGTAGTTTACCATAATTCCGCCTAATAGAAACAAGCCACCAACAGTTAAGGCAAATTTTATTTTATGATTAAAAGCAATTAAACCAGCAACAATAGCTCCAGTTAAAGTACCTAAAGCGTGTGCTAGAAAAGGAAATATAAAATATTGTGCATTTAATGTTGGTATTACTTCTGCTAAAGCAGTCATGTCATTAGGGTCTATACCAGGAATAGGAAATAATTTGTTTCCTAGTTGAATGAGTGACATATTGATAACACTTCCTGTAAACCAACCAAAGATTACCGCTAAAATATTTCTAATAATTGGGTGCATATTTATTGTTTAATACGTTTAAAATAGTGAATTTAATTGTAAATTTTATTGTTGCGCATTAAAGTTTGAACTTATGTTTAATTTTATCTACTATAGTTTGCGCTAGTTTTGTATTGCTTTCTATAGTCCAACCAGCAACATGTGGAGAAAGAAGTACATTTTCTGCTTGTATTAAATATTGAAAGGCTTCTGGCATTTCGATGTTATTTGAAGCGTTTTCTTTTTTAAATAGATTTTCAAACGAGGCTTTTTCATATTCAAGAACATCTAAACCAGCACCAAGAATTTTACCTGTTTTTAAAGCAGCAACTAAATCTTTGGTGACTACACTTTTTCCTCTTGCTGTGTTTATAAACCAAAAAGGTTTTGCAAATTGATTAATAAATTCTTCATTAATCATGTTGGTTGTAGTTACTGTTTCTGGTGTGTGTAAGCTAAGCACATCTGCCTCGCTAAAAAGTATTTCTAAAGGTACTTGTTCTGCATTAGCATCACCAATATTAGGTTTTAAATCATAGCACAATACATCTACTTCAAAACCACGAAGTTTTTTAGCAAAAGCTTTTCCCATGTTACCATAGCCAATTAGAGCAATGGTTTTTCCGTCAAGTTCTATTCCTCGGTTTTCTTCGCGTAACCATTTACCTTCTCTTACTTCACGATCTGCTTTGTTTAGTTTGTTAAAAAGGGAGAGTAGCATGGCTAAGGTATGCTCACCAACAGCATTTCTGTTTCCTTCTGGAGCAGATATTAAATGTATGCCTTTGCTTTCTGCATAAGCACAGTCAATGTTTTCTAATCCTGCGCCAACACGACCTATAAATTTTAGGTTGGTTGCTGCGTCTAGAAAGGTTTTGTCTATACTAAAACGACTGCGTATAATAAAGCCATCATATTCTGCTATTTTGTTTTGAATGTCTTGTTTTGAAGCGGTGTAATCTTCATGGTTAGTGCATCCTAAAGCATTTAACTGGTTTATTAGTAGTGGATGGTTAGCATCTAAGTGAAGGATTTTCATGAGTATGTGTTTTATACTCAAATGTAATTATAATGCCATGCTGAAACAAATACAAACAGAATAAATGTGTTGTTATTTGTTTTGCGTTAGGGATTGTAGTGAAAATCCTTTTGCTTTTTTGCAAAAGATTGTAGCGAAAAGCGCGACCCTTGTGGTAACGCCCAAAATATTAAAAACCTAAGATTAATTTAGCAATTACAAAGTAAAGTAAAATACCAAAAACATCATTGCTTGTTGTTATAAATGGTCCTGTTGCTACTGCTGGATCAATACCTCTTTTGTCTAAAAAAATAGGGATAAATGTGCCAATTAGCGCAGCCATTACTATTACAGCAATTAAAGCAATTGCTATGGTTATAGAAACGTAATAAGTGGTTCCAAAAATAAAATGAGTGATTAATAAACCTATAACAGCAATGGCTAAGCCATTGACCAAGCCTAATAAAAATTCTTTAAATAGGCGTTTTAAAATGTTGCCATCTATACTGTCATTTGCTAAACCTTGCACTACAATTGCAGAGGATTGTACGCCAACGTTTCCTGCTGTTGCTTGTATTAGTGGTACAAAACTTAAGAGCACGATAAAGTCTCCCATGCTTTGGTTAAAATGCTCGATTATACTTGCGGCACCTAAGCCACCAAACATACCTATTAATAGCCAAGGTAGTCTTGCTATGGTAAGTTTTAAAATACTATCATCTGCTTCTACATCACGAGAGATACCTGCAGCTAGTTGGTAGTCTTTTTCTGCTACTTCTTTCATAACATCTACAATGTCATCAATGGTAACTCTACCTAAAAGTATATGGTGTTGGTTAATTACAGGAATTGCTTCTAAATCGTACTTTTGCATTACTTTTGCAACGTCTTCTACGTGTTCTTCTACAAAAACAAAGTCTACATTAGGATTGGCAATTTCTGCTATTTTTTGTTCGCTTTTTGCGGTAATTAAATCTTTTAAAGAGAGGCGACCAATAAGTTTGTCTCTTTTATCAACTACGTAAATGGAGTGTACGCGACTTACGTCTTTTGCTTGTCCGCGAATTCTACGCATGCATCCTGCAACGGTCCATGTTTCATACACTTTAACAAGTTCTTTTGCCATGAGGCCTCCAGCAGTATCTTCATCATAAGCTAAAAGCTCTGTAATTTCTGCTTTGTGATCTTGGTCTACTATTTTATTAATTACCTCTTGTTGGCGTTCTTCTGGAAGCTCTGCAATAATATCTGCAGCATCATCGGTATCTAGTTCTTCAATTTCTTCTGCAATTTCTTTAGCAGAAAGGGTTTCTAGTACTTTTTCTCTGTTGTCTTCATCCAGCTCCATTAATATATTTGAAGTGGTTTCAGAATCTAGAAGTTTGATAACATAGGTGGCTTGTTCTAGATTTACTTCATCTAGAATTTCTGCTACATCGGCGTAATGAAAATCATGTAACAGTTTACGGAGTTCCTTATCTTTTTGGTTTTCGATAAGTTGTTCAACTTGTTCAATGAGTTCCTTGGTTAGCTCAAATTGTATGTTTTCTTTTTCTTCTGCCAAGCTAAAGAGGTTTAAGAGTTTTTAATATCTTCTTCTATTTTAAGGGTAAGCGCAATAAATGCTTCAACGCTTAATTGTTCTGGACGTTTGGCAAAGATAACATCTTCTCTAAGATTATCTGACAGATTGAATGTTTTTAAACTGTTACGAAGTGTTTTTCTGCGCTGTTGAAAAGCTGTTTTAACAACCTTAAATAGTAGTTTGTCACTACATGCTAAGGTTTGGTTTTCTTTTCGTGTAAGTCGAAGTACTCCAGACTCTACTTTTGGTGGTGGATTAAAAACATCTGGAGGTACTGTAAATAAATATTCGGCATTGTAAAATGCTTGGGTTAGTACCGAAAGAATACCGTAAACTTTAGAGCCTTCTTTAGAGCAAATACGTTGTGCTACTTCTTTTTGAAACATGCCCGAAAATTCTGGAATTTGGTCGCGCATTTCAATAGTTTTAAAAACAATTTGTGTAGATATGTTGTACGGGAAATTACCAATGATGGCAAAGGGTTCTCCTTTAAAAACTTGGTTTAAATCGTGTTTTAAAAAATCTTTTTCTATTATTCTAGAGGCTAGATTTAGGTAATTATTTTTTAAGTATTCTACAGACTCTGTGTCAATTTCTATGACGTGTGTGGTAATTGGTTTATCTAGTAAATACTTGGTAAGCACACCCATTCCTGGACCAATCTCTAAAACGGTTTTGTAGTTTTTAAGCGTTAGTGTGTCTGCAATTTTTTGTGCAATAGTTTCATCATTTAAAAAATGCTGACCTAGATGTTTTTTTGCTTTTACTTGATGGTTATTTGCCACGTAATTACTTTTTTAGTTGTTAATATAGGCTTTTTAACTGCGCTTACAGTGACAAAGCTAGCTTATTTAAAGTTTACTGTATATTCATCTACAATTTGAAGTTCTGTTCTAAATGAAAGCATTTTATCTGCAAACTTTTTTAGGCCTTCTGCTTTTAGTTTTTCGGCATCTTCTTTATAGTATGCATCCAGCGCTTCTCTAGAATACGATCTGTATTGTACCGAGTAGGTGTGGCCTCCTAATTCTTCTTCTACTAAAACTTTAGTAAGTGTTGCTTTTTCAAATTTACCAGTGCCTAACACTTGCGGAATATGTTCTTTTATCCAAACCAGCCATTCTTGGTGAATGCTATCGTCTATGTTTACTGTTACGTTGTATATTACCATAATTTTATAAGTGAAATGTGCTAAAACTAAATTTTAAAATTAATTATAAAGTTTTTGCAAATAACAGAAGTTCTTCATCATCATCAAAAGGTTTCACTCTTTTTTGATAAGATAAGCCTAATTTTTCTAATAATTTAATAGAATTGGTGTTGGTTGGTAAAGTAATGGCTACAACTTTTTTTAACTCAAAAGTTTCTTTTGCTAGTTTTAATACGGTTAATGAGGCTTCAGATCCATAACCTTTTCCTTCGTGTTCTGGTAGCATAGCAAAACCAATATCTACATGTTCTAGGGTGTCTCTTTTTAAGAGTCCGCAAGTACCAATAGGAGTATTGTTTTCTTTTAGCTTTAGTATGTAAAAACCAAACTTGTTTGTTTTGTAGCTTTTAAGGTGTGTGTTGGTTATATAGTTTTTGGCAGCTTCTATGGTTTTAATATTTCTATCTCCAATGTATTTTAGCCAATGTGGCGTGTTTACTAACTGCAATAAAAAAGGAGCATCTGCTAATGTAAATTTAGATAGTGTTAGTCTTTTGGTTTCTGCTACAATCATTTTTTTATTTTGGTGTAATAAGATTTCTCTACAGGCTGGAGATTGCATAGGTTTCAATCGTTGGTCATCTGTTTTGCGTGTTAGTTAATAGCGTCTCCACGCAGCATTCTGTAGTTTTTTCTTGCTTCTACAAAATAGATGCTATCTTGGTGGTTAAATATAATCTGTTCATACAATTCTTTAGCTTTTTCTGGAAGCATTAAATGGTCATTATATAATTTTGCTAAATAAAAAAGCGCATCGTCTGCAAGAATTTCTTCTTTATAATTGGTGATGATTAGTTTGTAGTTATCTGCAGCTTTTTGGTATTGTTTTTTGCTTTCAAAAAGTTGTGCTTGTTTGTATAAGGCTTGGTCAATAATAGTTTCGGTTTTATGTGCTTCTAAAATTGTATCGAGTAAGCTTATTGCCTGGTCTGTTTTGTTTTGAAAAGCAAACAAATCTGCTTTAGCATATAGTTTTAAAGCGGTTTGTGTAGAGTCTTCATATTTGTTGTCTGAAATGAGTAGCTTTAAATCTAAAGCATCATTAGCAATAAGTTGTGAAGTAGAAGATTTTAATATTTTTAATTGAGATTCTGCCCATTTAAAATCACCTTTATAATAGCTGGTTTTTGCTACTTTAAAGCGTGCTTCTTGTGATATGGTACTGTTTTTTAGACTTCGTTGAATTTGTGTGTAATAAATTAATGCTTCGTTAAATTTTTCTTGAAACACTAATATGTCTGCTAGTTCTAATTTTACTTTAGCTGCATGGTAAGAAGATAGGCGTTGCTTTAAGCTTTCTTTTAAAAGTAGGGTTGCTTGTTGTGTATTGTTTAAATTAAAAGCTAAAAAATGCGCATAAGCTACTTGCAAATCTAATGTGCCTTGATGTTTGCCATAGGTTTCTAATAAATCTAAATATTTTTTGTTTAAATCTGCATAGTCTTTAGGTGCTGCATTTTTTGTTTTAATTTGAAGTATATGGTTTTCTGCTTGTAAGGTGATTTCTGGGTCTTGCGCAATTTTTATAATATATTCAAAAATTTCTATTGCAATAGCATCTTGGTTTTCATTGGCAGCAATTAAAGCAATGCTTTCTATTCTGTCTAGGCTTACTGGATCTCTTTTAAAAATTGCTTTTTCTTGGGTAAATGCTTTGTAGTATTCTTTTTGTTGAATAAATAACCAGCTTAATAAATTATTAAACAACAAGTCTGGTGTTTCTTGAATTTTTTTTAACAGTATTTTTTTTAAGATAATATTGTTTGGGTTGTTTTTATCTTCACTTATAAATTCGCTAAAAGCACGTTTTATGGTGTTTGTATAGTTTACTTGATATTGAATAATTTCAATATAGCTAGAAAACATTTTTTCTATTTTCCCTTGTTCGCCATAAATTTTAGATAGATTTAATTGTATGTTGAAATTGTATTCGGGTTTAATTTGTATAGCCTTTTCATAGGCAGCGATTGCTTGTTCAAGAAGCGAATGATCTTCAAACGCACGAGCAATATAAAAAATAGCATTTGGCTCTATATCTATAGCTTCAATGGCTTTATTGTAGTTTAAGTTAGCGTTTTCTAAATCGTTTTTTAGTTGGTAATTATAGCCAAGTTCAACAAATAAAGCGGGGTTTTTTAGTGTTGAATTTTGTAGTAATTCTTGAGATTGATCTAATTGCTCTAACTGTTGATGTGTTTTTACTAATTGTATTAGATAAACGTAATGGGTTGGGTTTTTTTGGTGTAGTGTTTTGTAAAGCAATTGTGCTTTTTCAAACTCTCCGTTTTTAAAGTATTCTTTCGCCAAAAAATCTTCTTGCGCAATAGCGTGAAAACTAAATAGAAAAAAAAATAGATATATAAACTTCATAAACGTGTAGCAATAGCTTTGCGTAAATATAACAAATGTAACTAGTAGAAGTTGTAAAATTTATGCTAAAAAAATGCCTGAAATTGTATTTCAGGCATTTGCCAATCTAATAAATGTGCTATTAATCGATGTCAATTTAACATGATTCAAATATTCGATTGGGACAAATATTTTATATTTCTCATTTTAAATCTTAATCTATTGGTGTTTATACTGTTTATGTAAAAAAATGAAAACAACATTAAGCAACAGCAAACAACAGTAAATAACAAGTAGGATGTACTTGATTTTTTATACAGGCTTTATCGTTGGTTTTATAAAAATCTGATTTTTTTTTTAATTATCCTTAAAAATTGGCATAAAATCGTTGAACGACGTTGATTTTTGTTTCTTTGTCGATAAAAAAGAACGATTTGCTATAATTTTGAAAGAAAAAACTTATTAACTATTAGTTGATAATTTTAAAACCAGTGTAAGGTACTAATGCTTCGGGAATTACAATTCCGTCTTCGGTTTGGTAGTTTTCTAAAATACCAGCTAAAACTCTAGGTAAAGCTAAAGAGCTTCCGTTAAGAGTGTGAGCCAGTTCGTTTTTACCTTCGCTATTTTTAAAACGTAATTTCAAACGGTTTGCTTGGTAGTTTTCAAAATTAGAAACACTTGAAATTTCAAGCCATCTGTCTTGTGCTGTAGAGAAAACCTCAAAGTCATAAGTCATAGCAGAAGGAAAACCAGTATCGCCACCACAAAGTCTTAAAATACGATATGGTAAGTTTAGTTCTCTTAAAATACCTTGTACGTGTTCTATCATGCCATTAAAGGCTTTGTAAGAGTTGTCAGGATGTTCTACTCTAATAATTTCTACTTTATCAAATTGGTGTAGTCTGTTAAGTCCTCTAACATGTGCACCATAGCTTCCTGCTTCTCTTCTAAAACAAGGAGTGTAGCCAGTTATGCCAATTGGTAATTCGTTTTCGTTTAAAATAACGTCTCTAAAAATGTTTGTTCCTGGTACTTCTGCAGTAGGAATTAAATATAAATCGTCACGAGAGTCGTGGTACATTTGTCCTTCTTTGTCTGGTAATTGACCTGTACCATAGCAAGAAGCTTCGTTTACCAAGTGAGGTAATTGGTACTCTGTATACCCAGCTTCTGTGTTTTTATCTAAAAAGTAAGCAATTAAAGCACGTTGTAATCTGGCTCCTTTACCTTTGTAAACAGGAAAACCTGCTCCAGTAATTTTGTTACCTAGTTCAAAGTCTATGATATCATATTTTTTAGCAAGTTCCCAATGTGGCATTGCACCTTTATGTAAAGTAGGTATTTCTCCTTCTTTTAAGATTTCTTCGTTGTCTTCATCGGAGTTTCCTTGAGGAACAGATTCATGAGGTACGTTAGGAATTTTATATAACAAGTCTGTTAAAGCTTCGGTTTTAGCATGTAGTTTTTCGCTTAATTCTTTTGAAGCTTCTTTTAAATCTGAAGTTTTAGCTTTTAAAATATTCGCTTTTTCAGCTTGTCCAGATTTATATAACATACCAATTTCTTTAGAGATAGCATTGGATTCTGCAAGCGTATTGTCTAATTCAGTTTGAATTTGTTTACGTTCTTCATCAAATGTAATTACTTCATCAATAATTTGTGTAGCATCAAAGTTTCTTTTTGCCAAACGTGTAATTACTAAGTCTTTGTTTTCTCTAATAAATGGTACTTGTAACATGTTTTGTTTTTTTTAAAATCGGAAATTATTTCCGTTAGGAAAGCACAAAAATAACAAATAGTTTAGATTGCGCGTTAGGTTTATTTAGTATTAATCTAGTTTTGAAGGTAAAATCCATTCGCTATGTTTAAAAGCGCTCCAAGAAACAGAAGCAATATCTACTTCAGAATTTATATATTTGGTATATGGCCTACCATTAACACTGATATTACAGGATATAAAAACAGCAACATCTTTCCCTTTTTCATTATATTCCTTTTTTAATCTTTGGGCAAATTGCCACATTACATCTGGGTGAGTACTTACTAATCGCATTTGTTTTTTGCTTAAATAATCTTCAAGTTTTACAAATATGGTTTTATTTTTTCCTTTCTCTTTTACTTTAAAGCTTATATGAGCAAGCTTAGATCTTAGCATCATACGCCAAGACATTTTGTGACCTTCTTCTGTCCAGAGTACATTGTCTTTTATAAAATGATGACGTAATGGTAAAGCAATTTGAAGGATAAAGTATATAGAGAATAAGATAACAAATGGTTTTTTATACTTTGGTTCAATAATTTCTGCTGCATCATAAAATTCTTTTTTCTTAAAAAAGATGTTTTTAATGGTTTTAGGATTAAAAAAGAACAAACTAAACGCTAATGCTAAATACGGAAAAATACCAACTTGAAATACTATAGAGTTAAATAAGTGAAAAAAGATAGATCCAAAAAAAGCGATTTTTCGGGTAGGCTTAAAAAGTAAAAAAGGAACTACCAAACCATCATATAAAATACCACCATAGGCTAAAAAATAATGCAGCCATTCTTGCTGTAAAAACTCACCAATTAAAAAATAGTTCTTTTTACCAGACATAAATATTTTCATTACAGAAGCATCTAGCCAATCTGGATATAATTTAGCAATAGAGCCATAAGTGTACACAATAAACATTTGTAAAATAAAAACCAGTCGACACCATTGTGGCATAGCGTTGCTCTTTATTTTAGGGTTTTGTTTAGCATCTACAGAGTGGTATTTGTTAGCAGGAAGAAATACCATAATAGCACTTAATAAAATCAATAAATAATAATGGTTATTGTAAGATGCTTTTTGCATTAAATAGGTAGTTAACCACATAAGTGTAAACATTATGGTGCTAAACCTGTATTTGTAACCAATCATGATTAGAAAACCAAAAATACCCATGACTAAATAATAAAAGTACATGCCGTTTCCTGGAAGTGGTTGTAGCCACTCAAAACCAATAAAAGTAAAAGTAAATTTTGGTTCTATAAAAGCCCTGGTAACCCAACCTGTAAAAATAGCACCTACAGATTCTAGAAAGCATAATAGACCAAAAAAGATTCTAAAAACAATTAGTGCACTGTTGTCTATATGTTTAAATAAATATTTATTCAATGTTGTTTTGGGTTATATATCGTTCTGCATCTATTTTGTCTTGCTGTATTTGCGCTTTTAAGGCTTCAAGGGAGTCAAACTTTTGTTCACTTCTAATTCTCTTTAAAACTTTAACAGCTATGTTTTGGTCATAAATATCTTCATTAAAATCAAAAAAATGTACTTCTATAGTTAGCTTGGTACTGTTGCTAATTGTTGGGTTAGTGCCAATATTCATCATCCCAAAAAGTTTTTGGTTTTTGTAGGTTGCTGTAACTACATAAACACCTTGTTTAGGTATAAGTTTATACGTTTCAGGGATACTTAAATTAGCAGTAGGAAAATCAATAGTTTTACCAAGACCTTTCCCTTTAATTACGGTACCATTTAGCATGAAATTATACCCCAAATAAGCGTTTGCAGTTTGCATATCTCCAGCTAATAATGCTTTTCTGATTTTTGTAGAACTTACAGATACGTCATTTATGTCTTGGGCAGAGATTTCTTCAACTTCAAAATTATACGTTTTACCAAATTTTATCAAATCCTGAATATTAGCAGCTCTATTTCTGCCAAAGTGGTGATCATAACCTATAATTATTTTTTTTATATGTAGTTGTTTTACAAGAATTTCTTTCACAAAATCTTCAGCAGATAAGCGTGAAAACTCTTTTGTAAATGTTTTAACACATAGATGATCTATACCTAGTTTTTTTAAAATAGCAGACCTTTCTTCAATAGTGTTAATGAGCTTTATATTTGCATCTTTTTGTAAAACCATTCTTGGATGCGGAAAAAAAGTTAAAACTACTGCTTGTAAGTTTTCTTGATTGGCAGTATTAACTAATCTTTCAATTATTTTTTGATGACCAATATGTACTCCATCAAAGGTACCAATTGTAGCAATTGAAGATTTGTTAGAATATTCATCTAATGTGTTTGATTTTAACATAAAAAAAGAAAAATTCTACTCATAAGTTCAATAAAAAAAGTTAAATTTGTGTAAATAGTGTTTTGTTAAACAAGAAGAACACATAACAAAAATACAATTTTGTTATTCTTTTGAAGTAACAAATATGAAAATTTCATTAATATAAATTACCTAATTATGAAAAAAAAATACATTAACTTTTTTGCATTATTGTTATTAGTGGTATTGTCGCCATTAACAGCAAATGCTCAAAATGACTATTGGTCTTCTACAACCAAAGAGTCTCTTAGCTTAGAAAAAAAAGTACATCGTGCTTCGCAACCAACAAAGTTTCAGATTTTAAATCTTAATCTAGAAAGATTTAAAGCGCTTTTAGAAAACGCACCATTAGTTGATGAAACTAGTGCGAGTAGATCTAATCTTATTATAGATTTTCCTATGGCAGATGGAAATTTAGAAAAATTTAGTGTTTCTGAATCTCCTATAATGGAAGCAGGATTAGCAGAACGTTACCCAATGATTAAAACATATAAAGCAATAGGTATAGATGATCCTACTGCTACTATGCGTTTTAGTGTTACACAGTTTGGACTACATGTTATTTCTTTGTCTGGAACTAGAAGTTCTGTGTATATAGATCCTTATACAGAAGATAGAAATACATATATGGTTTATGATAGAGCTTCTTTAAGCCAAGATACGCAAAGTTTTGAGTGTTTGGTAGATGAGAGTATTGATTTATCTTCATTAGAAACTGATAGAGGGTCTTCTAACAGAGAAGATACAGACGATCAAAAATTAAGAACCTATAGGTTAGCACAATCTTGTACTGGTGAATATGGGCAAATATTTGCAGGAACAGGAACAGAAGCTGAGCAAAAAGCAAATGTTCAAGCGCAAATGACAATAACAATTAATAGAGTTAATGAAATTTATGAACGTGATTTAGCCATTCGTTTAATTTTTGTAGCTAATAATGATGAGGTGATTTATTTAAACCAATTTACTGATCCATGGACTGCAGAGTATAATACAACAACAGCAGTAACTTTAGATAGTGTGATAGGTGTAGATAATTATGATATAGGTCATAATTTTAATACTACTGGAGGAGGTAATGCTGGATGTTTAGGATGTGTTTGTGCTAGTACTACTACTACAAGTTTTCATAAAGGAAGAGGATATACAGGAAGAACAGACCCAACAGGAGATGCATTTGATATTGATTATGTAGCACATGAAATGGGTCACCAATTTGATGGATATCACACCATGAATACCTGTAGTAGATCTGGTAGTGGTTTTACAGAAGTAGAGCCAGCATCAGGAAGTTCTATTATGGGATATGCAGGTATCTGTTCTACCAACGTACAATCTAATAGTGATGCGCATTTTAATTATGTAAACATTAGAGATATAGCAGCTAATATTCAGTCAGGAACTAGTAGTACTTGTGATGTTGAAACAAGCTTAGCAAATCAACCACCAGTTGCTGATGCAGGAAGTGATTATGCAATTCCGCCAAGTACTGCTTATGTATTAAGAGGAACAGCAACAGATCCTGACGGAACAGCTTCTTTAACCTATAACTGGTCTCAAAATGATCCAGAACAAGCTCCTGGTAATGGTTCTCCAGAATCTACTTGGACGCAAGGTCCATTATATAGATCTATATTACCAACAACATCTCCAGATCGTTATATGCCAAGCTGGAGTGATGTAGTTGCAGGAGATTTAACACCTACTTGGGAAGTAACACCTAGTGTTGCAAGAGAAATGAATTTCTCTTTTATTGTAAGAGATAATGGTAGTGGTTTTGCTGCAGGTATTGGTCAAACAGATGCAGATTTAATGACAATTGATGTTCAAGGTGGTGATCCTTTTACAGTAATTTCTCCTACAGTTTGGGGAGGAACAGGAAGCGCAAATACAGTATCGTGGAATGTTGCTGATACTAATATGGCACCTATTAACTGTCAAACAGTAAATATTAAGCTTTCTACAGACGGAGGATTAACTTTTCCTACCACATTAGCTTCTGGTGTTGCAAATGATGGTTCAGAAACTATTACTATGCCTACAGTTGCAGATACTGATGATGCAAGAATAATGGTAGAAGCTGCAGATAATATATTTTATGCGCTTTCCACCGTTTTTTCTATAAATAGTACTCCTACATTTGGTATTACTACTGCAAATAGTGCAGAGTCTGTTTGTAATATTGATGCTGTTGCTTATACTATAGATTTTGCTACTATTAATGGTTTTAATGAATCTATTACACTTAGCGCAACAGGAGTTCCTGCTGGATCAACAGTAACTTTTACTCCTGCAACTTTAACTACTGATGGGCAAACTGTAATGGATGTTACAGGTTTAATGGGTGTTGCAGCTGGAGATTATACCATAACGGTTACAGCTACTGCAGCTTCTGAAACAAAAGATATAGATGTAGATTTAACAGTGGCTGATGGAGTGTGTGTGTCTGTTGCAAACACACTTTATGATACTAGTACAACATTAGTGCAGTTTGGAACTATTGATAATGCTTCAGGAAAACCTTCTGGTTATAGTGATTATACTTCTATTTCAACAGATGTGAATAGAGAAAGCACTTATGATTTAACAGTAAACATGAATACCGATGGGCCATTTACGTGTTATTCTACAGTGTGGATTGATTGGAATCAAAACTGTGTTTTTGATGCCGATGAAACCTATGAGTTAGGTTCTGCTTTCTCTACTGCCGATGGGCCTGCAGGAAACTCTCCGTTATCGGTTACTGTGCCTGTAGATGCTGCTCTTGGTAGTACTACTATGCGTGTAACTACAAAATGGAATGTTACAGCAAGTTCTTGTGAAAATGATCATGATGCAGAAGTGGAAGACTATACGGTTAATGTATTAGCTTCTTTAAGTACACAAGAATTTGTAGCAGAAGAGGTTAGTGTTTTTCCAAATCCTAATACTGGTGAGTTTACCATAAAATTAAATGCTACTTCTGGAAATAATATAGGAGTAGTTGTTTATGATATTAGAGGAAGAAAAGTATATAATAATAGTTTTATTAATACTTCTAGTTTCCATCAAACTATTAATTTAGGAGATGTAGAGTCTGGTGTATATTTATTAAATGTAACTGACGGAACAAGAGGAATTACTAAAAAAGTAATTGTAAAATAAAAAGTACTTATACAAGTTTAAAAAAAGGGGAGCGTTTTCGCTCCCTTTTTTATTTTCCATTAAAGGTATTCATGGTATTGTTTACTCCTGCTGTACCAAAAGATTTAATAAGCGCTAAGGCTTTATCTAGTCTTTCAGGAAGTTTAGCTTTTTCATCATCTGTCCATTCTCCTAATACATAATCAACCTGTCTTCCTGTGCTAAAAGCATCACTTATACCAAATCTAAATCTATTGTATTTTGTAGTGTTTAGTTTTTCTTGTGTGTCTTTTAATCCGTTATGGCCACCATCACTACCTTTAGTTTTTAGTCTAATGCTACCAAATGGTAAGTTTAAATCGTCTGTAATTACTAATAAGTTTTCTAAAGGAATTTTTTCTTTTGTTAACCAGTATAAAATAGCCTTTCCGCTTAAATTCATATAGGTACTTGGTTTTAGTAAAATAAAGGTTCTGCCTTTAAATTTATAGGTTGTAATGTCTCCAAGTTTTTGTGTTTCAAATTGTAAATCTTCAGTTTTAACTAAGTGATCTAAAATTTTAAAACCAATATTATGTCTGGTGTTTGTGTATTTTTCTCCAATATTGCCAAGTCCAACAATTAGAAATTTTTTCATAGTATCTATTTCTTCTGTTTTATATGTGTTTTTCTTGTTGTTGAAAAGAGATTTTAAGAAAGTACACATAACAGGGTTCTGTTTTTTGTAAAAATAAAAAAAGCATTCTGAATACACAGAATGCTTTTATAATTGTAAAAATAAATAAATTTATTCTTGCGCTTCAGCTGCTGGAGCTGCATCTGCTTCGTCTTCATCATCCTCATCATCAACAACAGCTGTTCTAGAAGTTTTAATTTGACAAACTACAGTGTTATCCGAGTGTAATAAAGTGTATTTTTCTTGATTTAAGTCTCTTACAGAAATTTTATCTCCAATTTTTAAAGGAGTAATATCAATTTCTATAAAATCAGGTAAGTTAGCAGGAAGTGCTTTAACACGTAATTTACGGTTGTTTTTTCTTAAAACACCACCATTTTTAACACCACGAGAGTTTCCTACGATATTTACAGGAACATTTAAAGAGATTTCTTTATCATCAAATAATTGATAGAAATCTACGTGTAAAATTCTGTCTGTTACAGGGTGAAATTGAATGTCTTGTAATACAGCATTCAATGTTGTTCCGTCTGTAAGTTCAATCACAACTGTATGCGCATTAGGCGTGTATACTAGTTTAGAGAAAGCTAATTCTGGTGCAGAGAAATGCACTGGTTTATCTCCTCCGTATAATACGCAAGGAACCTGACCAGCATTACGTAAAGCTTTTGTTGCTTTTTTGCCTACGCTTTCTCTTTGAGATCCGTTGATTGTAATCGATTTCATTTTTTTGTTTTTATATTAATTATTAATTACATTAAAAATTTAGAGCTAATAGATTTGTTATGGTGCACGTTTTGCATCACTTCAGCAAATAAATCAGCAGAGGTTAAAACTTTAATTTTAGCACTTTCTTTTTGAAGCGGAATAGAATCTGTTACTATTAACTCTTCAAGTTTTGAGTTTTCAATTCTTTCGTAAGCTTCACCTGATAATATTGGGTGTGTACAAATAGCTCTTACACTTAAAGCACCTCGTTCCATCATTAAATCGGCAGCTTTAGTTAAAGTTCCTGCAGTGTCTACCATATCGTCAACTAACACAACGTTTTTACCTGTAACATCACCAATAAGTTCCATGTGTGAAATTACGTTAGCTTTTGCGCGTTGTTTGTAACATATTACTACATCGCTTTCTAATGCTTTTGAATAAGCATAAGCTCTTTTAGAACCTCCCATATCTGGAGATGCAATAGTAAGATTGTCTAAGTTTAACTCTTTTAAATATGGTAAAAATATAGTGGAAGCAAATAGATGATCTACAGGTTTTTCAAAGAAACCTTGAATTTGATCAGCATGTAAATCCATGGTGATTATTCTAGTAGCACCTGCTGCTTCTAACATTTTTGCTACTAATTTTGCAGCAATAGGAACTCTAGGTTTATCTTTTCTATCTTGTCTAGCCCAACCAAAATAAGGAAGAACAGCTGTTATATGTCTTGCAGATGCACGTTTAGCAGCATCTATCATTAATAACATTTCCATTAAATTTTCTGGACCAGGATGTGTAGAGCCAATAATAAAAATACGAGTACCTCTAATAGATTCTTCATAAGAAGGTTGAAACTCTCCATCACTATATGTTGATGTTATAACTTTCCCTAAATGTGTGCCATAAGCATCAGCAATTTTCTGAGCTAGAACTTTACTTTGCATACAAGAAAATATCTTTGCTTCAGTAATTGTATTTGACATGATTAATCTATTATTAATAAGGCTTTTATATAGCCTGTTTTTATTGAGGTGCAAATTTAGAGTTTTTTTTCGTTCTTTAAAGCATTTACTTCGTATTTTTAAAGGTTATATTGAAAAATAATATATTTTTGCAGAACAAAATTGCTCAAGTGGCGGAATTGGTAGACGCGTCGGATTCAAAATCCGATTCTTAGGAGTGTGGGTTCGATTCCCACCTTGAGTACAAATGCATCCTGTGAAATATTGTTTTTTCAGTATTTTACAGGATTTTTTATTTCTTTTCTTCACGTAAAATTTTCTCCATTTTACGACCTCTAGCTAATTCATCTACTAATTTATCTAAATATCTTGTTTGTTGGGTTAATGCATTATCTATTTCTTCAATACGATAGCCACATATAACGCCTTTAATTAAATGTGCATTAGGATTTAGATTAGCTTTTTCAAAAAAGGTCTTGAATGTTGCTTTGTTGTTAATGAATTCTTGAACTTTAGTTTGGTTATAACCAGTGAGCCACTCTATTACTTGAAGCAACTCTTTTTTAGTTCTTCCTTTTTTTTCTACTTTGTTTACATAATGAGGGTATACAGAAGCAAAAGTCATTTTTGCAATACGTTGATTGTGTTCTGGTGTAACTTTCATTTTACTTATATTTTTATGTTACTTGTTTTTATTTTTTTCGCATAAAGTCGAATGCTCCTTTTCTGAGTTGTATATCATATTCTAAATAGGCTTTCATGCAAGCTAGAAAGTTAGCCCAACCTCCCGAATTTTCTAAAGCCCATTTAAGATTGTCCTCATTAAATTGTTTTCCTTTTTCGTTAACTCTTACTATGGTGCTGTTGTCTGGTAATTTTTGTAATGTGATTTTTACAATAGTTTCTGGATCCCAAACAAAGGAAATAAAGCTTGGGTTTTCTGTTTTAACTTCTGTAATAGGGAATTTAGTGTCAAATTCAGGAAATTTCCAGGTTACGTCTTTTCCTGTTTGTAATCTTCCGCTACTTTCTGCAATGAAATACTTCGTGATTTTTTCCGGATTTACAATTCCTTCAAAAACTTCTTCTATTGGTTTCTGAATTTGTAAAATTGCTTTAGATTCTAGTATCATATCTAATATTTTAATGAAAAGCTACTACATGTTCCGTCTAAATTGGTGTTAGCGTGCCTATTTGCAAGAAACTTATGATGTAAATTACTATGTAGTAAAGCTCTTTGTTTAAGTTTAAGATAAGTAAAAAATTTTATGCGTTATTGTTATTTGGTTGTTTTTTCGGGTTGTTCCTTTTTAGCGTAGTTGTAAATTTAGCCAGTGTTTTATATGTTTTCGTTCTTTTTAAAGAAATGGATTATTTCCTTATCTAGTAATAGCTCATTAGTGTAGCTTTTAATGGAGTCTGAAGATATTTGTGAACTTTTTATCTGCATAGATTTTAACGATTTATCTTTTTGTGGTGCAATAAGAATTGTTTTTCCGTAGTTTAAGTCAAAAAGCCTTGTGTTAATTATGGCATAAGCGTTGTTTTCAGCGGTTTGAAAAGCTAAATAATCAATTCTGTTGTTCTTGGTTTTAATGAAACCTTGTCCTAAATAGTCTGGATGATTTCTAGAAATAACAATGCTTTGATTTAATTTATAGTTTATAGTATCTATGGTGTCTGTTAATACTAGAATCTGGAAGAAAACTTCATCTTTTGTGTTTTTTAATCGGTTTTTATTTAGCTCGTTTTTACCAATAGAAAAGCCGTTCATTATAATGTTTTTATCTTCTAATTTTAATTCTTCGTAAAGGGTTGCTAAGCCTTTAAAACTTCCTTCTCCTACTAAGTTGTAGTTAGGCACAGGAAATGCACCAAGTTCAAAAGGGCCAAAGTCACCAACTCCTATGAATTGTTTGTCATTTTCAAACTTTTCTTGATCCCAAGTGGTAGAATCTTTTCTATTGTTTAAATATTGGGCTCTTTTTATAGCGTTCCATTGTTTGTTTTCAGGTTTAATTTGAGAAGGTTTATTAGAACAGCTAAAAAGAATAGTTACTACAGTAAAAACGGTTAAAATTTTATTTATTTGGTTGTAAACTAATGCTGTATAGCAAATACTACTTAAAATGTTAGTTTTATCAATATTCATTTTTGCGGATCTAATTTATTTGTTGATGCTAACTTACTGCTAACTAATTGGTATTCATAAAATGTAAATATTTTAGCTTTATTTTGAGATGCATGGTAGTTGTTTCTAATTCATGTTTAGTTTTAAAAAAAGAGGTAATAGGCGGTTAATTACTCTGTTAGAGAAATTTATAAAAACTTTTTCTTTTGTGCTTTAAATTCTTAAATAAATCATTAGTCTAGGTTGTTTATACCTAATCTGTAAAGCTTGGTATTTCTGTAAAAGTTTTTTATTTTAAATTGTATATTTACCCAAAACCCAAATACAATAATTTATGCTTCAAGAATTCTGGTTTAACGTACAATATGGTATAAACCATGTACTGGATATTAATGCTTATGATCACGTACTTTTTTTAATAGTGCTTGCTGTTCCTTATATTTTTAAAGATTGGAAACGTGTTTTTATATTAGTTTCTATTTTTACTTTAGGGCATACTTTATCTTTAGTGTTGGCAGCATATCACGTGGTGTCTGTAAATGGTAAATTGGTGGAGTTTTTAATTCCGGTAACCATATTAATTATGGCTGTTTTTAATGTGTTTACAGCAGGTAAAACTGCTAAAAGTGATAAACTAGGCGTTTTGTTTTTTTCTACACTCTTTTTTGGTCTAGTTCATGGTTTAGGTTTTGCTAGAGAGTTTCATATTATGGTTGGTAAAACAGACAATAAATTAATTACACTTTTAGAGTTTGCTTTAGGTATAGAGATAGCACAAATAGTTATTGTTTTTGTAGTGTTGTTTTTAGGGTTTTTAATGCAAACTATTTTTAGGTTTTCTAAACGCGATTGGGTTATGGTAATCTCTGCTGTAGTAATTGGTTTAGTAATACCAATGATAATAAACAGTGATTTACTTGCCTAGCCGCTAAAGTTTTGGTAAAAATTTAACGTACAACTGTTGTAAATAAAATACTTAGCAAGTATCTTCGTTATACTACTTTGTGTCTTGTATTTACAACGTAATATGATGCGAACTACAATTTAAAATATGTCAGAAAAAAAGAGGCTTAAATATGATAAAGCCTATTTAAGAATAGCAACAGAATGGGGAAAACTCTCTGCTTGCGAAAGAAAACAAGTTGGTGCTTTAATAGTAAAAGACAGAATGATTATTTCAGACGGTTTTAATGGTACACCAACAGGCTTTGAAAACTATTGCGAAGATGATGAAGGATATACAAAATGGTATGTATTACACGCAGAAGCTAATGCCATTTTAAAAGTAGCTTCTTCTACACAATCGTGTAAAGGTGCTACCTTATATATTACATTGTCTCCCTGCAAGGAGTGTAGTAAACTAATACATCAAGCCGGAATTGTAAGAGTGGTTTACAACCAAGCCTATAAAGATGATTCTGGACTGCGTTTTTTAGAAAAAGCAGGAATAGAATTACAATTAATTGAAGATTTAAAAGCATAATGAAAACCTCAAAAAAATACTTACCATTGTTTCTTGGTGTTGCTATTGCGATAGGTATTTTTATAGGGGGAAAATTAAATTTTACAGACTCTTCTGATAGATTATTTACTTCAAACAGTAAAAAAGACAAGCTTAACAGACTCATAGATTATATAGATTACGAATATGTAGATGAGGTGAATACAGATAGTATTGTAGATGTTACAGTAAATGGTATTCTTGAAAACCTGGATCCGCACTCTGTGTACATTCCTAAAGAAGATATGCAGCGTGTTAGTGAGAACATGAAAGGTGATTTTGTTGGTATTGGTATTAGTTTTTACACCTATAAAGATACTATTGCTGTAATTAGAACGGTTGAAGGAGGACCTAGTGAAAAAACAGGTATTCAAGGAGGAGATAGAATACTTATAGCTAACAACGATACTTTATTTGGTAAAAACTACTCTAATAGTGCTATTGTAAATAAGCTTAAAGGACTTATGGATAGTGATGTGGAGTTAAAGGTTTACAGAAAGGGAGAGCCTGATTTGTTAGACTTTAAAGTTACAAGAAATCACGTGCCAATTGCAAGTGTGGATGCAGCATATATGCTAACTAATAATTTAGGATATGTAAAAATTAACCGTTTTGCAGAGTCTACTTTTAAAGAGTTTAAAGCCGAATTAAATAAACTGCAAAAGCTTGGCGCTACACAAATTGCTTTAGATTTAAGAGGTAACCCTGGAGGTTTTTTAAGTATTGCAGAACAAATTGTTGATGAGTTTTTAGAAGACGATAAGCTTATATTATTCACAAAAAATAAACGTGGTACTATTGAAAAAAGCTTTGCTACAAAAAAAGGAGACTTTGAAAAAGCAAACGTTTTTGTGCTTATAGATGAAAACTCTGCATCTGCAAGCGAAATTGTTGCAGGAGCATTGCAAGACAATGATAAAGGTACTATTGTAGGTAGACGTTCTTATGGTAAAGGGTTGGTGCAACGCGAAATGCAATTAGGAGATGGTAGTGCAGTGCGTTTAACCGTTTCACGCTATTATACACCAACAGGAAGATCTATACAGCGTTCTTATAAAAACGGAAATAAAGATTATTACGATGAGTATTTTGATCGTTTAGATAGTGGTGAATTACTAGATCCTGATAAAATACAAGTTGCAGACTCCTTAAAGTTTAAAACACCAAAAGGAAAAGTGGTGTATGGTGGAGGTGGTATTATACCTGATGTATTTGTGCCTTTAGATTTAAGCATGCAAAATGAAACCTTTAACTTTTTACAACAAACAGGGTTTTTAAATTATTTTGTTTTTGAACAGTTAGATAAGCAAAGAGAAGCTTATGATAATTTAACGCAACAAGATTTTGTAAATGATTTTATAATTTCTGATGACGTTATTGAAGATTTTCAAATATATTTAAGAGAGCGTTTAAACAGGAATATTACTTTTTTAACCTTTAAAGATGAAATTAAACTCATTATAAAAGCAGCTTTAGGGCAGCAGTTATTTGGTGCAGGCACCTACCAAGAAGTAATCAATCAAAAAGATATTATGATTGAAGAAGTAATTGATTTAAGTAAAGAAAATTAAAGGCTAATCTTGTCATGTACCTTAGTGTGTACACCGTTATTCCAAAGGGTTAAAATATCTGTAGCTACATGCGCTCCGCTTCCAGAAGCTATAGCAAATTGACTTCTCCAGCCTGCTAAAGATCCTGCTACATATAAGCCTTCTTCTATTTTATGGTCTACGTTTTTTAACCAAATTCTATCTTTTTCTTTTACGGCTCTTGGGTGAGGTTCTATATAATTTTCTAAACCATTTATGGTCATTAAGTTGGTGTAGCCAACAGCAATAACAACCGTTTTGGTTTGGTAGGTTTCTTTGTTTGTAGTTACTGCAAAACCGGTTTTAGTCTTTGTAATTTCTAAAACTTTTTCATTATCAATTTGTGTAACGTGCGGATATTGTGTTTTAAGTTGTTTTTGGCCTTCGTCTAAAATACGAGCACCTGTAGTTCCTGGAGCTAGGCCTAAAACATTATTAAATAAAGCATTTTGTAGATGCGATGTTTTTTGATGAATAACAATGCCAATGTGTTTGTCTTTAGCAAAGGCTTTGTTTTGAGCAGAACCCAAAACTAATGCGCAAGACATTCCTGCTGCTCCACCACCAATTATAAGTACATCAAACATTACTTTTTGTTTTTTAATTGTTTGGTTACTTTTTTAGAAAGTCTTAAAACTTGTAATAAAACGATAGCGCATAAAGAGGTTAAAATAGTAATTAACGCAACAACACTCTGACCTTCAAAAAGATTATTGAAATTTACTTGTGTGATGTTAAAAATAATTAAACCAACTGCTATAATGGTAAATATAATAGTAAATGCTTTCATTTATATAAATAGTGCTTTAATGTTATGTGCAAATAATTTTACTGCAATAGCTAAAAGTATAACGCCAAATATTTTTCTAATAATACTAATTCCGTTTTGTCCTATTAGCTTTTCAATTTTTGCAGACGTTTTTAAAACAATATAAATAATTAAAACGTTAAGTAAAACGGCAACTATAATATTTTCTATTCTGTACTCTGCACGTATAGAAAGTAAAGTAGTTAAGCTTCCTGGTCCTGCAATTAAAGGAAATGCTAACGGAAATACCGAAGCAGTCATAGAGCTATTTTCTTCTTCTTTATATAATGTAATACCTAAAATCATTTCTAATGCTATAAAAAATAAGATAAAAGCACCTGCTACAGCAAAGCTGTTAACACCAATACCAATTAAAGATAGTATGTTTTGCCCTAAAAATAAAAACACAATCATTATTATTCCTGCAATAATAGAAGCTTTTTCACTTTGTATATGACCTACTTTTTTTCTTAAATCTATAATGATAGGAATGTTTCCTATAATATCAATTACAGCAAATAGAATCATAAATGCGGTAAATATTTCTTTAAAATTAAGTTGCATTCTTTTTGTTTTTAAAATTTGGTGCAAATGTCGTTATATTATAAAATATTCCTAGTTAAATATAGGTAAATTTTAAGTCATTAATTTGTTGGTTTTTTTGCTTAAATATCTAGTATATTTGCAGCATGTTTCAACTAGGAAAAACAATTATATCTGAAGACATTATTGATAAAGATTTTGTCTGTAATCTGTCTGCATGTAAAGGTGCATGTTGTATAGATGGAGATGCTGGAGCCCCTTTAGATAAAGAGGAAGTTAGTATTTTAGAAGCTATTTACCCAAAAGTAAAACCCTATTTACGTAAAGAAGGAATTGCTGCTATTGAGGCACAAGGAACTTCTATTGTTACAGATTTTGGTGATTATGAAACCCCTTTAATTGGTGGTGCAGATTGTGCTTATGTGATTTTTGATGATAAAAAAACAGCGCTTTGTGGTATTGAAGAAGCGTTCAATCAGGGAGATATTGATTGGAAAAAACCGGTTTCTTGTCATTTATATCCTATTCGAATTAAAGAATATTCTGAGTTTTCTGCAGTAAATTATGAGAAATGGGAAATTTGTGATGATGCATGTGCGTTAGGAGCAGAGTTGCAGGTTCCTGTATATAAGTTTGTAAAACAAGCCTTGATTAGAAAATTTGGTGAAGATTGGTATGCAGCACTAGAAGAGGTTGCAGATAAAATGAAAAAATAATTAAGCTGTTTTTAGTTTCATTTCTTGGGTAGGAATTTCTATTATAACTTTTGTTCCAATTGCTAGATTGTTTTCGTCGTATAAATCAATTATATCAAGAGTATAGTCATTGGTAAATTGTTTTGAAAAATTATCTAACCGTTCTTTTGTAATGGCTATACCAACAGATTTACGTTTTAGTGTTTTTTGTCTGTTAATTTTTTCTGAAGCAATTCTGCCAATTCCATTATCTGTAATGCAAATAGAAATAGCATTGTGTTTTAATTTACTAACTTGAATATTAATTTCTTTATTTTTTGTTTTAGAAGACAAGCCATGCCATAAAGCGTTTTCTAGAAATGGTTGCAAAATAAGGGATGGTACTTTAATTGTTTCGGTATTTACATTTTTTTCAATATTCACGTTATATTTAATTTCATTGTTAAACCTTATGTTTTCAATGTTTATATAAAGTGTCATGGTTTCTAACTCATCTGCTAAGGATATTTCTTTTTCTTTAGAGGCGACTAAAATTTTTCTAATAAGTTTAGAAAATTTGTTTAAATAGTAAACGGCATTTTCTTTTTCGTTATTTATTATATAGAGTTTAATAGAGTTTAAGGTGTTAAATATAAAATGCGGATTCATTTGGTTACGCAGCATATCCTGCTCAAGTGTAATAATTTTCTTTTCGCTTTTAAGTCTAGATTGTCTGTACAATATGTATATAAAACCTAAAATTAAAAGTACACCAATAGCACTTAATAGTAGTACTTTTCTGTTTTGTGCTAAGCGTAGTTTTACAATTTCATTTTCATTAGCTAAAGCTTTTATTTGATTGCTTTTTTTTTCGCTTTCATATTTAATTACCAAATCATTTACATATTGTAGGTTTCTCTCGTTGGTTACTGTTTGGTCTAAAGCTACATGAGCTTTGTAATATGTGTTTGCTTTTTTGTAGTCTAATTTTAATTCAAACAACTCAGAAAGGTGTTTGTAGGCATCAATTTTTGAGGAAACTAAATTATAGTCATTAGCAATTTTTAATCCTTTTTTTAAATTTATTTCAGAAGCTTCATAGTTTTTTTGTTTTAATTGTAGCCATCCTAAATTAATATAAACAGGAGCAATGTGGTATTGGTCATTTAGTTGTAGTGCTTTTTGTAATGCTGTATTAAGTGCGTTTTGTGCTGCTATAAATTTTTCTTGCTTAATATAAATTACACCAATACTGTTGTTGCATATTACACGACCAATATTAGAGTTTATTTGGTTGTTGTAGTTTAGTGAGGTGTTGTAGTTTTTAATAGCTTCTTCTAGTAAGCCCTTGCTTTCTTTTACGTAACCAATGTTTTGGTAGTTAATGGCTAGACCTAATTTGTTGTCTAAGGCTTTTTCAATTTCTAAAGACTGGTTAAATTGAGATAAAGCTAAATCATATTGTTTTAAAACAAGATAAATGTTTCCCATACTGTTTCTAGAAACAGCAATGCTTTTTTGTAAATGTATAGAGGCTTTTTTGTTGGTTTCGGCAAGATCTAATGCTTGTTTATGAAAGTCTAAAGCATAGCGTATTAGGTCTAATCTTCTGTTAACAACACCAAGCATGTTAAGGCTTATTACTTGTAATTCTAGATTGTTAGCCTTTTTAGCAAGATCTAGTGCTTGTTGGTGTAGCTCTAAAGCATGGTTGTATTTAGAGGAGTTTCTGTAAAAAATACCTAGCATATTTAAGGCATAACTTTCTCCTTCAAAATAATCTGTTTCTTTGCTTTTTGTAGCTAGGTAACGCATTTTTATAGTGTCATTACTAACAGGGTTAAATAACGTGTAAAGTGCTTGGTAGTTATTTGGTTTGTTGTAAGTAACGTTTTGTATTTGCGTATCAAAATTTGTAACTTCTGTTTGCTGTGCATACGTGTTATGGGCTAACAACAAAATGGTTGTTAGTTTAAAAAATAGTGCTGTTATATTTTTTAACTTTTGCATGTGTTAAAGTCGGTCTAAAAAATCTAACTTACGTTGTCTGGCAACAGGTATTTTATGGTTAGATTGCATAACTACATAGCCTTCTGTTTTAATAAATTCTTTTACTTTATTTAAGTTTATTATGTATGAGTTATGTATTCTAAAAAATAATTTATCGGGTAATATAGCGTCTACTTCTTTTAATTTTTTAGTAACCAGAAGTTTTTGATTGTCTTGTAAAAAAAGGGTACTATAGTTACCATCAGATTCTATAAAAATAATATCATCTACATTTATAAAAATAAGTTTTCCGTCTGTGTTTATAGTAATTTTTTGTTTGCTGTTTTCATTATTAAACTTGTAAAACAATTCTTCTAGCTTATCATAATTAATATTTTTAATAAGTAAATTCTTTAGCTTGTTTATGGTGCTGCTTAAATCATCGGAGTCTATAGGTTTTAGTAAGTAATCTATAGCTTCGTGTTTTATTGCTTTTATAGCATATTCATCATAAGCAGTGGTAATTATTACAGCAAAACCTTTATTGCTAAGTTTTTCTAAAAATTGAAACCCATCCATTGTTGGCATTTGTATATCTAAAAAAAGACAGTCAGGTGTATTTGATGTCTTGTTTAAATAAGTGATAGCCATTTCTGGACTAGTAAATGTTTCTACAATTTCTATGTCTTTTTTAAAATGCCCAAGCTCCCAAGTTAAACTTTGGATTGCCTTTTGCTCATCGTCTACAATTACTGCTTTTATCATAATATCAAATATAATAATATAAAATGAGGCTTTAACTTTAATATGTATGGCTGGTTACTATTTGTGTGTAATAAGCATGATTTTATATTTTTTAGACTTGATATTTAATAAAGTTACCAACTATACATAATAACTTACCAACTATACATTTGTTTATTAAAGTGTTGTAAAAAAACAAGATATTAGTGATGCTATTAATTGTAAAAAGAATCAATATTAATGTACTATTAGTAAACTTATATAATTTTAAAAACACCTAAATTATATAAACATATAGATTGATTTTTTATTATTTCAGTTAGTTATTTTAGGAGGAAAAGCGAGTGTGAAAACACTCGTTTTTTTTTGTTTTTTAATTTTTTATAAGTCCTTATTATACTGTGGTTATCATAATTTGATAATTTTAATGTTATGAAATTCAATAAGTTGTAAAAAAGGGGTTAAATCCTTTGAAAAACAAGGTAAATACTCATTTGTTAAAAACTTGTTGACAACGTTTATAAAACCTTCTTTCTTTTTTAAAGACAATTGTTAATCTTTGTTCAAGGCAAAAAATAGAATTGATTTTCTAAAATTTTATCAAAAATGAAGAGAAAAAAAATCTATTTTTTTTTTGAAAAATGCGCCCTTTTTTATTCCTCAAAAAGGAAAATATAACACGTTTTTTATAGATTATTATTAAGTTTTTGATTGATATTTCATTCATATAAACCAAACTGCTAGCTAATTAATTAAAGTATTATGGAGATTACCCAAATTATTAAAAGAGATTACGAAACAAGCCCTTTTGTTTTAAATAAAATTTCTAATGCAATAGAAAAAGCCATGCTTTCTGTTGGTAATGGTACCAAAGAAGATGCAAATACTATCTCTGTTAATGTACTAAAAGCCTTATTAGATAGAAAACAATTAGATTATAAATATGTTCCTACTGTAGAACAAGTACAGGATCTTGTAGAAGAAAAATTAATGGAAAGCGCATTTCATGATGTAGCTAAGGCATATATTTTATACAGAGATGAACAAGCTAGAAATAGAAAAACAAATATTTTTGAAAAGCGTATCAATCTTAAACCTTATGAGTATCCTGCGCTTAATGATTATGTAGATGCTATTAGACACTCATACTGGATTCACTCTGAATTTAATTTTACTAGTGATATTCAAGATTTTAAAACAAGACTGAATATTGTTGAGCAAAATGCCATTAAAAATACCATGCTTGCTATTTCTCAAATAGAAGTTGCTGTAAAAAGCTTTTGGGGAGAAATCTATAATAAAATGCCAAAGCCAGAAATAGGTTCTGTAGGTGCAACTTTTGCCGAAAGTGAAGTACGCCATCAAGATGCTTATTCACATTTATTAGAAATTTTAGGACTTAATAACGAGTTTAAAAATATTAAGAAAAAGCCTGTAATTATGCGTCGTGTGCATTATTTAGAAATGGCACTTAAAAACTCTAAAAGTGAAGACAATAAAGAGTATGCAGAATCTGTTTTACTGTTCTCTTTATTTATTGAGCACGTATCTTTATTTTCTCAGTTTTTAATTATTATGGCATTTAATAAGCATAAAAATATGCTTAAAGGAGTTTCTAATGTAGTAGAAGCAACCTCTAAAGAAGAGCAAATTCACGGAGATTTCGGGATCGATATTATTAAAATTATAAAACAAGAAAATCCTACTTGGTTTGATCAAGAACACGCAACCAAAGTACAAGATTTATGTAAAGAAGCTTTTGAATCTGAAAGTCAGATTATAGACTGGATTTTTGAAGCAGGAGAATTAGATTTCTTACCAAAGAATGTAATTAATGAGTTTATTAAAAACCGTTTTAACAACTCTTTAGAGAGTATTGGAATTGACAAAGTTTTTGAAGTAAACCAAGAATTAGTAGCACAAACCGAATGGTTTGATGATGAGATTATAGGAACAAAACATGGAGATTTCTTCGTGAAAAGATCTATTAACTATAGTAAAAGAACAAAAAGTATAACCAGCGACGACCTATTTTAAAATGAGCAACTACACAAAACAAAACACAGAGGCTAATGTTAGCCCAGAAGCAAAAGCTTCTAACTATGATGAATTAATTAACGCTAGAAAAGAAGCTAGAAAAGAAGCTGCTACACAACCAGAAATTAAATGGTTAACAGAAAATAGTCGCAAGTTTTTATCTTCAGGGTATTTAACAGAAGATACAACACCAGAAGAAAGAATTAGAGAAATTGCTGAAAGAGCAGAAGCTATTTTAAAAATAGATGGCTTTGCAGATAAGTTTTATGGGTATATGGCAGAAGGGTATTACTCTTTAGCTTCACCAGTTTGGTCAAACTTTGGTAAACGAAGAGGCTTACCAATTAGCTGTTTTGGTTCGCATATTTCTGATGATATGGGAGATATTCTATATACACAATCAGAAGTAGGAATGATGTCTAAATTAGGAGGTGGTACTTCTGGTTACTTTGGTAAATTACGTCATCGCGGAGCTCCTGTTAAAAATAACGGTGAGTCTTCTGGTGCTGTACACATCATGCAACTTTTTGAAAAAATGGTAGATGTAGTAAGTCAAGGTTCGGTAAGAAGAGGTCGTTTTTCACCATATTTACCAATAGATCACCCAGATATTAACGAGTTTTTAGAAATTGGTACCGAAGGAAACCCTATTCAAGAATTAACACATGGTGTAACCGTTGGTAATGATTGGATGCAAGAAATGATTGATGGTGATACCGATAAAAGAGCTATTTGGGCAAAAGTATTACAACGTAGAGGAGAAATAGGATATCCTTATATCTTCTTTAAAGACAATGCAAATAATACTGCTCCAGATGTGTACCAAGATAAGAACCATGAAATCTACGCAAGTAATTTATGTTCTGAAATCATGCTACCAACTAATGATAGATGGTCTTTTGTATGTGTACTTTCTTCAATTAACTTATTGCACTATGACAAATGGAAAGATACCGATGCTGTAGAAACTATGGTGTACTTTTTAGATGCCGTTCTAGAAGAGTTTATTACCAAATTAGAAGATTATAGAGATTCTAGTAATAGAGACGACCAGCAAACATTTATGTTTATGGAAAAAGCATATAACTTTGCAAAAGAAAATAGAGCTCTAGGTATGGGAGCCTTAGGATGGCACTCTTTATTACAATCTAAAATGTTGTCTTTTGATAGTCAGGAAGCTTTTAATTTAAACAGTGAAATATTTAAAACCATTGGCGAAAAATCTAAAAAAGCATCTGAAGAATTAGCAAAATTATTTGGTGAACCAGAAGTATTAAAAGGTTACGGAAGACGTAATACTACCTTAAATGCAGTAGCACCAACAACTTCATCTGCATTTATTTTAGGGCAAGTATCTCAAGGTATTGAGCCAATTTGGTCTAACAGTTATGTAAAAGATATTGCTAAAATTAAAACCACTATTAAAAACCCGTTTTTAGTAGCACTTTTAGAAGAAAAAGGAATGAATACGGTAGATGTTTGGAAAAGCATTCGTGATTATGATGGTTCTGTACAACATTTAGAAGGTCTTACAGAGCAAGAAAAAGATGTGTTTAAAACCTATTCTGAAATTGATCAGATGACCATAATCTATCAAGCAGCAAACAGACAAAACCACATAGATCAAGGACAGTCTTTAAATATTATGGTACACCCAGATATGCCTGTAAAAGATATTAATAAAATTTATGTTACTGCTTGGCAGCTAGGTGTTAAATCACTGTACTACCAACACAGTATGAATGCTGCTCAAAAATTTAAGCAAAAGAAAGAATGTACTAGTTGCGAAGGTTAATTAGTATAATTTAATTAGTGTTATTTGAAAAAAACCATCTCATAAGGAGATGGTTTTTTTGTTTACAGCTATTATAAAGATGTTTTATATTAGAAGTAAAAGCTATTTATGTATGTGTAATTATTAAACAGAAGTTACCTATATCTTTTTATGAAGTATGTGTTATAGAAATAAAAAACCACCTCTAATGAGGTGGTTTTTTATAATATAGAAAATAATAATTACTATCTATTCCTCTTCTACTTCTGCCTCTGCAATAATAGTAGCAGGTTCTATACTGCTATCATGAGCACCATGGTATTCTTCTAGTAAATTCATAGTAGCGTTCAGTAAGTCTTTTGTTTCTAATAACAACCCAAAGTATAAGGTTGTGTTTTTAGGGCTAGACTCTTCGGTACGTGTGCGCGAAACTTGTGCTTGTATTTTTTGTTTTACTAAATTGTATACTTCTGTTTTATCATTTAAAATAGCTCCAATTTTTTCAAAAGAACCAGAATCAAAAGCATCTTGAATATCGTTAAATAAAACTTCCACTTTATCATCTACTTGCTTTAACTCTTTAATTTGATTAAATTTTAACTTCTTATGGTTATTGTTAATATGCTTATGGCTTACTTTAGATATGTATTCTAAAGACTGTGTCATGTCTTGTAAGTATCCTAAAATGTTTATGTAAAAGTTACTAGCACCAACACTAGATTCGTCTAGGTTTTTTATGAAATAGAAAATATGATCACGTAACTCATCAATTTCTTCAGACAGTTTAATAACTTGTTTTTTATTCTTTTTTAGTAATGCTAAATCTTGTTTTGCAAGCCCTTTAACAGCATTGGTATATATTCTGTTTCCGCGTTTTACTACACTTGCAATATTGCTTGCACTTTCGTGTATAACACCTTGTACAGAACTGCTTTCGGCTTTTGTTAAGCTATCTTCAGCTTTTACTTCTTTATTTTTTTTGTTGTGTGCTATATAGTTTCTTAATAATAAACCAAAAGCAGCTACAAGAAGTATAGGGAACATTACTTGCAGGTTAAGGTTTAATAAATACGCAACTAAAGCAGCTGCAAGAAATGCACTAAAAGCAGTAAAGAACCAACCTCCAATTACATTAAGAACACCAGCAACTCTGTATACAGCACTTTCTGCTCCCCAGGCTCTATCTGCTAAAGAGGTACCCATAGCAACCATAAATGTTACATAGGTTGTAGATAGTGGTAGTTTATAGGAGGTTGCTAATGAAATTAATACTGCAGCAACCATTAAGTTAACAGCAGCACGAACCATGTCAAAAGCAGGTAACTCATGTACTTTGTCTTTAGATATTTTTATTACAGGAGCTTCAAATTGTTTTTCAATTTTTACTTGCCAAGTTTCTGGTAAGATATACGATGACATTTGAGACATTCCCATAGCAACTCTAACAAATCCACGAGATAAAAAGTTTGGTTGAAAACGTTCTTTGGTTGCGCTTTGGCTAGATAAATCTAAAGAAGTTTTTACTACTTTTTTAGCTTTAGTTGAAAACCATAAAGTTAATACCATGATCATTCCTGCTATAAATAGTAACAAGTTGTTTGTTGGTACTTTTTCTGCCAATACATCCATCGGAAAATTATTTGCAGCCAAACCAGAAGCTGTCCATTCTGTAAAGGCATTATATGCTGCAATTGGTACACCAATAAAGTTTACTAAATCGTTTCCTGCAAAAGCCAAGGCTAAAGCAAAAGTACCAACAACAATAATTAGTTTGTAAATATTAGCTTTTAAAAAGCTTATAAAAGCAAAAGATAATAAAGACCAAACTACAGAACTTACAATTATGATAGAGAATACTTGATGCTCTAAAAAGTCTTTCATGGTATCACCACCCAAAAGATCAAAAGGTTGACTGGCATACGATGTGCCTTTTAAACCCTTCATAAAAATAAAATACGTAATTGCTGTAAGTGCAAGACCGCCAAATAGTGCACCAACCCATTTTGCTTTCTTTTCAAAATTATAAGACAATAATAATCTAGTAAACCATTGTATTAACGCACCTATAGAGAATGCGACTACTACAGAGAGGAGAATACCAAATATAATTTGTGATGCTTTAGAGGTGTTTATATAATTAACAACATCAGTAAAAGTTCCTCCATCGTTACCAATTTTAATTAAAGCCATGGCAACAGCAGCTCCTAGTAATTCAAATACAATAGATACTGTAGTTGAGGTTGGCATACCAATGGTGTTAAAGAAATCTAATAAAAGAATATCTGTTATCATTACTGCCATGAAAATAATCATGATTTCATTAAACATAAATTCTCCAGGATTAAAAATTCCTTTACGTGCAACCTCCATCATTCCGCTAGAAAAAACAGCTCCAACAGCTACACCTATACTTGCAACTATCATGATAGTTTTAAAGGAAATAGCTTTAGATCCTATGGCAGAATTTAAAAAGTTTACTGCATCATTACTTACTCCTACTACTAAATCGGCGATAGCCAATATAGCTAAAGCAATTATCATATATAAGTATATATTATCCATAATTTAAGTTAAAAATGTTTGCAAATATCTTTAGTGTTCTTGACTAATATGTTACGTAATTGTTATGTTTTTAAAAATGAATTTCAAATTGTAATCTATACATAAGTTCATTGTTGCTATTGGTTGTTTCTAAGTGGCTAATGTCAGATTGTACCTTTAGTTTATGACCCACTATATATTTGGAAACACCTATAGTATATTGATTTTCATTTTGGTTTTCAATACGTTTATTCCAATCTATATTGGTATACCTTCCTGAAATTTCCCAATTTTTTTTAAATAAGTATCCTGCTTGTAAATTTAAGGCATTACCTATTTGTACGGCTTTAATTTCATTATCTTCATTGGTGTAAAATACATCATCGGCGTTTCTGTTAGCATATTCTGCCATAAAAGAAACCCCTTTGTATTTAAACATGGCATCTATAAATAAAGTAGATATGTTTGTTTCATGAAAATCACCATTTTCATTAATCATATAATCCCCTTGATTGCTTCTTGTTTTTACAGCGTTATTATTGTAATCATAAGTAACACCTATAGCTAGTTTTGATGTTGCTTCACGTTGTAAAGAACTACCAACATAATCTCCATTGCCAGAAAAGTTTCCAAAAGGTAAAAACTCTATACGTGTTGTGTATTGATGGCCTCCAATATTTCCAGAAGTAATATTTCTACCTTCTCCTTGTGAAATAGCAAATGCTTCTTTTATAATAAAGGTGTCTGAAATATTAAAATGATGTCTTAATTGAATTCCTAAATCACGATCTATATTAAACCTTCTGTTTAATAAAGAGCGATCTACAAGTTGCATGTTGGCTGATGAAATTATACGCTCTCTATTTCCAGGTAGTTTTGTTTGCCCAAACCAAAGCACAAAGTTTTTGTGAAAATTCCATTTTATTACTGCGTCAAGAATATATCTTGGTGCATTACTAGTATATTCTGAAGCTCCAGCAATATCTCTATTAGAAGCACCCAGTTCTATTTTATATTTTAATTTAGGAGTTAGTGCAAAACCATCAAACTTGAATCTGGCACGACGCACTAAAAAGTTAGATTCGTTAGCTTCACCTTCTTGCCAACTAGACATTGCAAGAAACTGCATTCTAGCTCCAATCTTCATGGTAAAGGTGCTATCTTTTCCTATAAGATTAAATAAACCTTGTCCAAATTTAGAAGCTTGGTTTTCTTGTGCACGTAGTGAGTTAATTGCAAGTAGAGAAATTGCAATTAATAAATACCTGATATTCATTAAGTTACTTATTAGTTTTTGTCACTGCAAAGAACCAATATTAATGTTAACTAAATGTTTCTAAATCATTAAATTTTACAAACAAAACAAGGCTGCTTTGGCCAAAGCAGCCTATAGAATTCATGATAATATAGTCGACAAAAACTAATGTATTATATGAAGTACTTTTGTGGTATTTTAAAATACAATCAAATATCTATCTTATAAGTAAGGTTAATATTAAGTCAATATTAAGGAATTATTAATATAATAACTTGGTTTTTAAAATGTAACAAGATGTAAATCAGTTGAATAAAGCCTCAATGTTAATTTAATGTTACCAAATAGTTTCATAATTGTAAAAAAATATCTATATTTGTTACAGAATCATTAATTAAATACAAATACGAAATGAAAAAAATATTATCTATAGCAATCTTATTATTTACAATGGTAACTTTTGCACAAAACGAAAAAAGTATAAAATTTAACGAAGACACAAACTTGTTTGAAGCAACATACTTTCACGATAATGGAACGGTAAGTCAAACAGGGTTTTTTAATAAAGAAGGTAAACTTCAAGGAGAATGGTTAAGTTTTGACTTAGAAGGAGTAAAAACAGTTTCTGCTAAATACGACAATGGAGTAAAGGTGGGGAAATGGTTTTTCTGGAATGATAACAAGTTAAAAGAAGTAGATTATACCAATAATTTAATAACTGGTGTAAATGAGTGGTCAAACAAATCTACCTTAGCTATTAGAGAATAGTAAGTTATAAAGCATATAATAAAAAAAGCATCCTTAATTTAAGGATGCTTTTTTTTGTTTTATTTAAAACAGTATTTAGAATTTATAAGAATAGCCCAAAGAAATTTCTGTTCCAGGAGAACGTAATTTAAATATTTGGTCGTTAGCATTATAAGATTCATAAACACTCTCTCTATCAGATCCTAAAATGTTTGATATTTTAAAATCTATAGCAGAGTTTTTGTTTTCACCAAATGCCTTGTTAAGTGTAAAGTTTAAACTATGAAAAGGCTTAGTGTATACGTCTGGTACAAATCCGTTACCTACTACTTCTAAAGTTTTACCTTGTACATTGTAGTAAATACCAGTTCTAAACCCATTGTCATCATTACCATAATCAAAACCTGCATTTAATAAAAATGGAGATTGTCCTTGCATTTGTCTGGTGTCTTCAATGTTTTCACCAACTCTTGCGTTAGTTAATCTTAGGTTATATTCCTGATCTGTCATTTTTAACTCAGAGTTTATAACAGATACATTGGCATTAAAACGTAAGTTTTCTAGAGAATTAGCAATAAAACCTAAAGCTTGTCTAAGTTCAATTTCGGCTCCTATTACTTGTGCATTACCAGTATTGGTAACCGTCATTTGGTTAGACGCTTGTGGGAAAGATACTAGCTCAATAGGGTCTTTAAAGTCTTTGTAGAAACCACTTAAAGCAATCATTTGTCCTTTTTCTCTAAATACTTCGTAACGTAAATCAAAGTTGTTTATGTAAGATGGTTTTACATTATCAAATGTATTATTATCTAGACCACCAATAAAAAAACGGTTGGTAGTTGGATCATAAATTTGTGCTGTAGATGCTTCTTTAAATGAAGGTCTTGCAGTGGTACGTGAATAAGAACCTCTAATGTTTGTTCTGTCAGAAACAGCAAAGATTAAGTTAGCAGAAGGGAAAAAATCAAATTTATCTATTGTGTTTTTTCCAATTACAGCACCTTCATTGGTTACTCCTGTGTAGTACAAATCAAATTTTTCTGTTCGTAAACCAACAATAGCTTTTAACTTTTCGGCAGGATTAAACTCATTAGAAATATACATAGATCCTACATTGTATTCTCCTTCGTAGGCGTTTTGTGCATCAAATGCATTGTTAGAGTCTAAGAAAGTACCAGACTGTGTTTCTGTTGTCCAAATGTTTTCTTGTGCTAAAAGATTATTTACATCTCCGTTAGCAACGATAGGAGAGGTTACATCAAATAAATATTGGTCTGTACTAAAATCACGATATTTAAAAGTATAACCACCACCAACTTTTAATTTAGCAGGTCTGTTAAATAATTCGTATTTCTTGCTTAGGTTTACGTTTCCTACCCAACTTTCTTCAGATAATGTTCTCCAAACTCTTAATGGGCTTCCTACAGAACTTGCATCAATTTCGTATTGTGTAGTGCCTTGGTTTTCTACAATTCTTAAAGGTGTTGTTCTGTGATCTTTGTCTAAAACTCTAGAAAAAGATGGAGAAAATACCCAGTCTAATTTAATGTCAGAATTAGCGTCTAAAGAATGGTCTCCAGAAATTGCAAAATTTGTAATAGAACGCTCTGTGTATAAAAGTACATCATTGGTACCGTTTAATAATCCAGAACCAACTCCAGCTTCACTAATTAATAAGTCGTAATTTCCAGCTGTAGACTCTCCATTTTGAATATGTAAAGCGGTTAATTTATATTTAGAATTATCTGTTTTATAGGCTAAACCAATTAATCCGTTTAATAAAATTTCATTTTGTCCGTAAGACCCTTCAACAGTACGGTTTATAGCTAATTCGTTATTTAAATTACCATTAGAGTTGTCACGAGTGTATGAACCATCTTTAGTTTCTTCATAAAAAGTTGTTTTGTTTTTATAAGAAAGTGAAGCTTGATACCCTAATTTGTTACTGTCTCCTACTTCGTATTGGTTACCTAGGGTAAAGCCAAAGTCATAATTTAACCCACTTTTTTCTACGTCTGCTCCTAATTGAGAATCAAAACTGCTAGTTAAAGTAGTAAGAAGTTGTTTGTTTTCGAATGTTCCAGGAATTGACTGGTATCTGTTAATAGGTCTATTACGTGCTCCGTTGTCATAACCTAAAAAGTCTGAATTGCTTCCATCATAGCTTAGGTAATTATCTTTTAAGTGCATGTTTGGATTAAAAGACATACCTACAGATACAGAGTATTCTTCTTTTGTAGGGAAATCTTTAGTAACAATATTTACAATACCACCAGTAAAATCTGCAGGATATTCTGCAGCAGCAGACTTAACTACAATAACGTTATCAATAATATTTGTTGGAAAAATATCCATTGGTATGGTATTTCTATCAGGATCTAAACCAGGAATGTCTACACCATTTAATATAGATTTTGTGTAACGGTCACCAAGACCACGAACATACACATATTTACCTCCTTCTACAGAAACTCCAGGCACACTTTTAACAGCAGAAGCTATGTTGCTAGCACCTGTTTTCTTGATAGTTTGAGCAGAAAGACCGTCTAATAAATTTGCCGATTTTTTTTGAAAATTTAAAACAGCATTCTCCGTGTTTCTTTTTACAGATGTTGATACTACTACTGTTTCTAAAGTGTTAGCAGATAAAGTAACATCTAGAGTTATAATTTCTCCAGACTTAATAACTACATCTGTAATTTCTTGTGAGTTATAACCAACAAAAGAAAAGATTAAAGTATGTGTCCCTTCATCTAAATCAATATTATACTTACCATCAAAATCAGAAGCAGTACCAGTAGTTGTTCCTTTAACTAAAATATTTGCAAACGCAAGTGGTTCAGTAAAATCACCATCAATTACAGTACCAACAACTTTACCTGATTGCGAAAATGCTACGCAGGAGATAAATAGAATTAGTATGTTGATAAGATATTTTGAGTTTTTCATTTTTGTTTTCTATAAAAGCAACTGCTCAAAAAAGAGCAGTTGCTAGATTTGTGTTTTTAATTAATTAAAACAATGTTTATTAAGATGAACAACTATTATTTTAAAGCTTATAGTCATTACCAATAAATACTTTGGTATTGATTAGAAACCTAAACCTCCAACAGTATTAGCATACGTCCAACTTAAGTTAGCTGTATTAGCTCCATAAGTATTAGCACCTAAAGTAATTGCAGTACCTTCAGAACCAAATCCTGGTGTTACTACAGTAGTTGCTTTGTTAGCAAATATATCTTCTACAGCAGTTACACCTGCAGGAAGTACTATTTCCCAGTTGCTAAAAGCAACAAGACCATTGTTGTAGTTTGTTGCTACACCATCGTTATCTAACTCAACATCTGCACCAGAACCAAAACCATAAGCATATACGTTATGTGTTTCTGCTTGCGCGTTACTTCTGTAGTCAGCATATTCAGAGTTTATGTCTCCGTTACCAATTAATGTTAAATCTTGTAAAATACAAGTACCATTGATTGAACCTTCTGGTCCGTCAATTTCTAATGCATGGTCAGAAGCATCTCCTAAAACAACAACAGCGTTAGATATTGTTCCTGAGTACGCTTGATCTACATCTAAAGCATCATCTCCTTGTGCCCAGATTAAAATGTTTGAAGCATTTACTGTTCCTCCAAAAAATTCAATTCCGTCATCTTTGTTAGCAATAACTTCAATGTTATCTATAGTTGTTCCAGAACCAACACCACCTAATGTTAATCCGTTAATTTCATTTCCTTCACCTAATAAAGAACCTCCATGACGAATAGAAATATATTTTAATACTCCAGAGTTGTCATCGTCAATAGCTCCTGCATCACCAGGACCATATAAACCAAATGTATCACTAGCAGCAATACCTTCAATTTGTACCTCACTTACATCTCCAGAGAAAGAACAAGTTGCTCTACCTAAAACAATAACACCACCCCAAAGACCAATGTTGTTTTCGTCTAAATTTGTTCCAGCTGTTTCTCCTATTGAAATATTGTCTGCTTCTGAAGTGAAAATAATAGGTTGAGATGCTGTTCCTTCTGCCATGATTTTTCCTCCTCTAGCAACAATTAATGCAGAAGATAAAGATCCTGTTCCTGCACGTCCTTTAATTATAGTTCCAGGCTCAATAGTTAAAGTAACACCTTCTTGAACAACAACTTTTCTGTCTAAAATATAACAGTTATCAGCAGTCCAAGTTTCATCTATAGCAATACCTCCAGATTTTACTATACAAGAGTCGTCGGAATCTTCTCCATCACCACTATTATTGTAATTGTTAGTCACTTCTTCGATAATAATAGGAGTATCATCATCTTCTATACAAGAAGTAAAACCTAAAGCCAATACTGCTAAAGCAGATAAGAATAATTTTTTCATCAGAATTTGTTTTTAAAATGTAATTTTTTTTGAGTTAAATAATTTTTAGCAAAGAAACCTCAACTGTGTAAAGTTGGTGTTAACCACAAGTTAAAGAAGCGTAATAAAACAGTTAGCTTAATGTTATGAGATTTGCTTATTATTTTTATTTGGAAATAATTTCTTAACATTCAAAAATACTATCTTGCAAATTATTAAATACACAAGATGAACTGGGAACAACTACTCTCTTTAAAACGCTTTGGCGATACCAATAAAAGGTTAAGAAAAGAACAAGACGAAACCCGTTTAGGGTTTGAAGTGGATTATGATCGTGTCATATTTTCTGCAGAATTTAGAAGCCTACAAGATAAAACACAGGTAATACCACTTTCGCAAACCGACTTTGTGCATACGCGATTAACACATAGTCTAGAGGTTAGCGTGGTGGCAAGATCTTTAGGAAGAAAAGTAGGGTTGAAGTTATTAGAAAAATATCCGCATTTACAAAATATTCATGGCTATCAAGCAAATGATTTTGGTGCTATTGTAGCATCTGCAGCTCTTGCTCATGATATTGGTAACCCTCCTTTTGGGCATTCAGGAGAAAAAGCTATTGGCGAATTCTTTAAAACAGGTGAAGGTAAAAAGTATAAAGACCAACTTTCTGCAAAAGAATATCAAGATTTATGTGATTTTGAAGGAAATGCAAACGGTTTTAAAATTGTTACAGAAAACAGAGAAGGGCGTCAAGGAGGTTTGCGTTTAAGTTATGCTACTCTTGGTGCTTTTATGAAGTATCCAAAAGAGTCTTTGCCTAAAAAACCAACCAAACATATTGCAGATAAAAAGTATGGCTTTTTTCAAAGTGAAAAGGAAGCCTTTATAGATGTTGCAAATGAATTAGGTTTAATACGTAGAAGTGATACAGATATTAGTTTTTCACGCCATCCGTTAGCTTTTTTAGTGGAAGCTGCAGATGATATTTGTTATACTATCATTGATTTTGAGGACGGCATTAATTTAGGACTAATTCAAGAAGAATACGCTTTAGAGTATTTAATTAATTTGGTTAAAGAAACCATAAACACCAAAAAATACCACCAATTAAGCAACACACAAGATCGTGTAAGTTATTTAAGAGCCTTGGCTATTAACACGCTTATTAATGAAGCTGTAGCTATCTTTATAGCTAATGAAGAAGCTATTTTAAAAGATGCGTTTCATGTTGCATTATTAGATAAAAGTAAATATGAAGCACAAATCAATGATATCATTAAAATTAGTGTAGATAAAGTATACCAATCTACAGAGGTTATAGATAAAGAAATTTCAGGCTATCAGGTTTTAAATACGTTACTTAAAGTATATACCAATGCCGTAAATAATAATTATAACCAAAACCCTACTAATTATGATAAGCTTATAATTAAAAGCTTGCCAGAAAGTGTTATTGTAAATGAAGATAGCTTATATCTAAGATTGTTGCGTTTATGTAACTACGTTTCTTTGCTATCAGACAGTAAAGCTATCATGGTTTATAAAAAAATTAACGGTCTTAGCTTTAACATTTAAGATTTTTTTTTATAAGCCTAGTTTCATTATATTTGCTTTTACTACAAAAAAATAAATTATGAAAAAGATTACCAATCTATTAAGTGTTTTTTTTGTTTTCCTTTTAGTTGGATGTAATTCTAACCAAGAATCGAAAAAAGATGTAACACATTTAAAAGAATTACATGCTAAAAATTTAGCAAAAAGCCCTTTTACTGAACGACTTGAGTTGAGTAAAAAAGAAAGAAAAGAAAATAGATTAACGCCTAACAAGTACAATGAGCAAATGTGGGAGTTAACTATGAATCCTGAATTAGGAAGACCAACCCCAGAAAAAATTGCAGAAATACAAAAAGACCTTTTAGAGCAAAGAGCAACTACTCTTGCTGAAGGAAGAGTACCTGGTGACGCATTAGATAATGGATGGATTTCTCGTGGTCCAAATAATGTAGGAGGAAGAACAAGAGGTGTTATGTTTGATCCTAATGATACTTCTAATAATACAGTATTTGCTGGAGGTGTTAGTGGTGGTTTATGGAAAAACACAGATATTTCTAATGCAAATACAGAATGGGAAAGAGTAGGTATTCCAGAAAACTTAAGTATTTCAGTACTTACTTATGACCCTAATAATACACAAATTTTCTACGCTGGTACAGGAGAGAGCTATACTGGTGGAGATGTTTCTGGAGATGGTTTATGGCAATCTACAGATGGAGGTACTACTTGGGCAAGAATATTTGGAGGTATGTCTGGAGACAGTTATTTTGTTTCTGCTTCTAATATTACTGCAAATTCACCAGCAAGTGTTGCAGGTGACTACCAATCTTACCCAACAACAAATTTTGGTCCTGAAATTACAGATGTAATAACTGCAGACTTAGTATTAGCAAATGATACAGTAGGTGCTGAGCCTACAGAAGCTTGTGAAGAGTTTGGAGCAAGTGCTACTGGTAAAATAGCTTTAATACGTCGTGGAGAATGTGCTTTTGTTGAAAAAGTGAAAAATGCACAAGATAATGGTGCTATTGGAGTTATTATGATGAATAATGTTGCTGGTGAACCTGTACCAATGGGAGGTACTGATGATACAATTACAATTCCTTCAGTAATGATATCTCAAGCTGATGGTGATATTTTAGAAGCTGCAGTAGCTTCAGGAACAGTAAATGTTTCCTTGAACCCAACAAGCGGAGATTTTACTGCACTTGTAGTTCCTGGAGCACAACATATTAATGATGTTATTGTTGTAGATAATAATGGTGTTTCTGATGTTTATGTTGCTGTTGGTGAAGGACTTTATAGTGCGTCAAATGCAGGAACTACAATTGGTGGTGATGCGTATGGTTTATATAAATCTTCTGATGCTGGTGCAAACTGGACAGAATTAGATATGCCTTTAACTGCAGATGGTCATAAACACGAACCTAATGATTTAGATTATGATGTTGATGGTGATATATTTGTAGCTACTACTAGAAGTGCACTTTATGGTGATGGTGGTGGTATGGTGTTTTCTTCAGAAGATGCAGGAACTACTTTTGAAACAAGATATACTGTTACTAATGGAGTAAGAACGCAAATAGTAGCTTCTAAATCTTCAACTAGAGTTTATGTTTTAGCAGAATTAAGTAATACAGGTGATAATGAATATAAGGTAAGTGTTATTACTTCACCAGTAGGATTCTTCCCTTCTTTTCTTGATACTGTAAAAACAGTGCCTAATGATTCTGAGCCTTCTATTACAGTATATGATTTTACAAGAGGGCAAGCATTTTATGATTTAATGATTGCTATAGATCCTAACAATGATAATACCATTTATGTTGGTGGTATTGATTTATTTAAAAGTACTAATCAAGGTGGTACTTGGAGTCAGCTTTCACACTGGTATGGTGGTTTTGGTCACCAATATGTACATGCAGATCAGCACGTAGCTGTATTTGCTCCTGGTGACTCTAATAAAATGTTATTTGGTAATGATGGTGGTGTTTATTACTCTGAGGATGCTGGTGCAACTATAGAAGAAAGAAATAATGGTTTTATAACCTCACAGTTTTATACTGTAGGTGTTGGGCCAACAACTGCTTTTACTGGTGATTATTTTGCTGGTGGTTTACAAGATAATGGTACACAACTTTTTCAAAACGCAAACCCTACAGGTACAGATAGCTCAACAGAGCCTTTTGGTGGTGATGGTGCGTATACATTCTTTGATCAAGATGGTACAGATAGATACTTTATTAGAAACTATGTGTATAATAGTGGTATTACACTTCGTCATTTTAATGGAGATGATGATGTTAATATAAACAATGAAAGTGCTAGTAATGGTGCTTTTATTAATCCGCAAGCTTTAGATTCTAATTTAGATATCTTATATTCTAATTATTCTGCTACAGAAGTTATTATTAAAAGATATTCTGGTATTAAGTCTGCTTCTACTTTAACAAGTACAGATTTAACAGATGCAGTAGAATTAACAGCAACACCAACTGCTTTTACAGTGTCTCCTTATACTACAACTTCTTCTAAATTGTTAGTAGGTACAGTTTTAGGTGATGTTATCTTAGTAGAAAATGCTAATACTGCTTCACCAACTTGGACTAACTTAGATGATAATGTAATGGTTGGTAGTATTTCTGATATTGAATATGGGCAATCTGAAAGTGAAATTTTTGTTACCATACATAACTATGGTGTACAAAATGTTTGGTACTCTGGTGATGCTGGTACTACTTGGGAGCCTAAAGATGGTAACTTACCAGATTTACCAGTAAAAACAATTTTACAAAACCCATTAAACTTAGAAGAAGTAATTATTGGTACAGAATTAGGTGTTTGGTATACTACTAACTTTTCTGATGCATCTCCTACATGGACGCAATCTTATAATGGTATGAGTAACGTTGCTGTATTAGATTTAGACTTAAGAGATGATAATATGGTATTTGCTGCTTCGTATGGTCGTGGTATCTTTTCAGGAGAGTTTACTCCAGATTCTTTAAGTATTGATGAGAATACAGAAAGTACATTTAGTATTTTTCCAAATCCTTCAAATGGAACTATTAATATTAAAGTAGCTCAAGATTACGGTAAGGTAGCTGCTTCTATTTTTGATATGAATGGTAAGCAAGTATATTCTTCAGAATTATCATTAAACCAACAGTCTACTATTAATGCTAATCATTTAGCTACAGGTATGTATGTGTTGAAAATTCAAGGAGCAAACTTCTCGCATTCAGAGAAATTAATAATCAAGAAATAAGTAGAATACCTACTTATTTATTAAAAAATGCCACTTTTAAGTGGCATTTTTTTTACTATAATTTCATATAAACTTCTAAAAAAAAACATGGTTTTATAGGTTAATAACGATTAACCCTTGTGTTTTGTAGGTTAAAAATGTTTTTAATCGATATGTTTTTATTAAGCTTATTGTTTAAATAATGAAGTTTTAATAATGTTGTTTCTTACAAGAGTATTAACATTTAAATCATGAAAAAAAACCTACTTGGAGCACTTGTTATTTGTTTTGTACTCTTTGCTTGTTTATTAGTAATTAACGAAGTGATGCAGAGTCAAGCAGCAGAAAGTGAAAACGATACATATTACATTGCAGACTAATAGAGCTCTTTAATTTGGTTAGCAATACCAATAGCATCTAATTGTAATTCTTTTTGTAGTTCTAGAGTGCTTCCTTGATGTATAAATGCATCAGGAATACCTAATATACTAAGTTTGTTTTTATACTTGTTTTCTGCTAAAAACTCTAAAACAGCACTTCCAAATCCACCATGTATAACACCATCTTCAATAGTAATTATGGTTTGGTATGTTTTGCATATACTGTGAAGTAAAACGCTGTCTAGTGGTTTAATAAATTGCATGTCGTAATGTGCAACCTCTATTTCATTACTAACTAATTGTATGGCTTCTGTTGCAAGAGTAGCCATGGTGCCAATGCTTAAAACAGCTATTTCTTTACCTTTTTGCAAGCAAATACCTTTGCCTATTTCTATTTTGCTAAAAGGTTGTTTCCAGTCTATAATTTTACCTCTTCCTCTTGGGTATCTAATAGCAATGGGTACTTTTAAACCTAGTTGGGCAGTGTACATGATATTACGCAAATCAATTTCGTTTCTAGGAGCATAAAGAATGAGGTTGGGTATGCATCTTAAATAAGCTATATCAAAAACACCATGATGTGTAGCGCCATCTTCACCAACTAGTCCAGCTCTGTCTAAACAAAAAATTACTGGTAGCTTTTGTAAAGCCACATCGTGTATAACTTGGTCATAAGCACGTTGTAAAAAAGTAGAATAGATATTACAAAAAGGAATATAGCCTTGTGTGGCCATTCCTGCTGCTAGTGTTACTGCGTGTTGTTCTGCAATACCAACATCTAAAGCACGATCTGGAAACTCTTGCATCATGTATTTTAAAGAGCTTCCTGTTGGCATAGCAGGTGTTATACCTATTATTTTTTTATTATTTCTCGCAAGTTCTACAATTGTATGCCCAAAAACATCTTGAAATTTAGGAGCTTTTATGGTGTTGGGCTTTGCGTGTAATTCTCCTGTTTTTGCATCAAATTTTCCTGGTGCATGGTATTTTACTTGGTCTTCTTCTGCTTGTTTAAGACCTTTCCCTTTGGTGGTAATAACGTGTAAAAACTTAGGTCCTTTTACTTTTTTTAGTCTTTCTAGTTCTGTAATTATAGCAGATAAATCATGTCCGTCTATAGGTCCAGAATAATTAAAATTTAGTGCTTCAAAAATATTATCCTGTTTTTCTGTTCCCTTTTTTACGTTGGTTAAATATTGTTTTAAAGCCCCAACACTTGGGTCTATGCCAATAGCGTTATCATTTAAAATAACTAATAGGTTTGCAGTAGTAACACCAGCGTGATTTAAACCTTCAAAAGCCATTCCGCTAGCTATAGAAGCATCTCCAATTACCGCAATATGTTGCTTGTTGATTTCTCCTTTTAATTGTGAAACTAAAGCCATACCTAGCGTTGCAGAGATAGAAGTAGAGGAGTGGCCAACACCAAAAGCATCAAAAATGCTTTCTTCGCGTTTAGGAAATCCAGAAATACCTCCTAGCTGTCTATTGGTGTGAAAAATATTTTTTCTACCAGTAAGTAATTTGTGTACATAGGCTTGGTGGCCAACATCCCAAACCAATAAATCATCTGGTGTGTTAAATACATAATGTAAGGCAATAGTAAGTTCTACAACACCAAGACTTGCGCCTAAATGGCCTTCTTTGGTTGCAACGATATTAATTATAAATTCACGCAATTCTTTAGCTAGATCTGGTAATTGCTCTTGCTTTAAAAGACGTAAATCTTTAGGGTAATTTATATGGTCTAGTATCTTACTCATGAACTACAAATGTAATATTTGAAAATGATACTCATACTAATAACATTTGAAATTGTACTTTTACCATAATTAATAATGTAATATTAGTAAAGAATGATTAATCCTTTTGATGATACTTATTTTATGCGCAAAGCGCTTCAAGAAGCAGAGACTGCATTAGAAAAAGGAGAAATTCCTGTGGGTGCTGTTATTGTTGTTGAAGATAGAATAATTGCTAGAGCGCATAATTTAACAGAGTTGTTAAATGATGTAACTGCACATGCAGAAATGCAAGCCATTACTGCTGCTGCTAATTTTTTAGGAGGAAAATATCTTAAAAATTGTACGCTTTATGTAACCTTAGAGCCTTGCCAAATGTGTGCAGGAGCTTTGTATTGGAGTCAGATTTCTAAAATTGTTTATGGTGCCACAGATGAACATAGAGGTTGTGGTGTTATGAAAACTACCTTACACCCAAAAACTGAAATAGTAGGAGGTGTTTTAGCTCAAGAAGCTGCAGCTATTATGAAACGTTTTTTTATAGAAAAAAGAAATTTGAATTAATAAATTACATTAAAAAAAATCTCTGGTAGTAATACAGATGGCAGGTTGGTGCATTAGCGATAGAAACGGCATCCTTTTTTGTGCTTAAAAGTAGTTTGTTGAAATTTAATTTATGCTGCTTAAAAAAAGTGTACTACAATACAGAAATGGAGTATTACAAAAAAGATATAGTGTATAGCGCGACGCTTTGTAGCTTTTTGCGAAAAAGGGGAATGCCCTAATTATAGTTTTCTGGTATCTCCTTCGCGTTTACGCATTTTATCGAGATTTTCTTTATTAAGCATATAGTCGTTAATGTCTTTGTTTTTCCATCTGTAGTAAGAAAACATTGGAAATACTATTAAAAACAAACCTACTACACCAAAGCCTATTAGTTTTTGTGAATAGGGAAGGTTTAATGCAAAGCCCGAAATAATGCTTGTTAAAGATGCTATAAAGGCTATAAAGGTTATGATTTTTATGGGTTTCATATTTTTAAGTAACTACCTAGGTATTGTGTTTTAAGTGTTTAAGTTTATTTGTTAGGTTGTAAAATTAATTAATTCACGACGGTAAGCTGTTAATAATTTAGATTTGGATATAAAGCCAATATAAACTCCTTTTCTTACTACTGGTAAATTCCAGGCACTACTGTCGTGAAATTTTTTCATTATAGTGGTCATTTTGTCTTTTTCTATATCGATAACCTCAGGAGGGTTTTGCATGACATCTATTGCAGTTACTTCGTTGTAAAGTGTTTGGTCAAACATGATAGATCTAATATCATCTAATAAAATGATGCCTTTAAGTGTTTTGTGTTTTTTATCTATAACCGGAAAAATGTTTCGGTTAGATTTTATAACTGCTTGATTAATAATTTCTCCTAAAGTCATTTTAGTAGTAATAGATATAAAGTTGGTTTCAATTACTTTATTAATGTCCATTAAGGTTAAAACAGCATGGTCTTTGTCATGTGTTATTAGTTCTCCTTTTCTGCCTAATTCCATTGTATATACAGAATGTGGTGCAAAATGTTTGGTTATACCAAAAGAAATAGCTGAGGTAATCATTAAAGGAATAAATAGATCATAACCACCAGTAAGTTCGGCAATTAAAAAGATAGCGGTTAAAGGTGCTTGTAAAATTCCTGCTAATAAACCAGTCATACCAACAAGGGTGAAATTGCTTTCGGAAACAGGAGCGCTAAACAATCCGCAATTATTTATAATTTTAGCAATGCAGTTTCCCATGATGCTTCCCATAAAAAGTGTAGGAGCAAATATACCACCAACACCACCAGCACCAAAGGTAAGTGCGCTTGCTATGACTTTAAAAAAAACAAGTCCAGCTAGTAGTAGAATTACAGCCCAAACATTGGTTAAATCTAAATGCAAAAAATTATTTACTAATGCTTTTTCTGGGTTTCCGGCAATAAGACTGTTCATGATGTCAAAACCTTCTCCATAAAGAGGTGGAATTAAATATACCAATAGGCCAATACCAGCACCACCAAAAAGGAGTTTTTTTAAAGGTGTGTTTATTTTATCAAAAAGTTTTTGAACCCTTTCGTAAACTTCATTAAAATATATAGAAGTAAATGCTGCACAGACACCTAAAAACATGTAAAAAGGAACGTCTGAAATAATAAATTTATCCTCAATTCTAAAAGGTAATAAAATATCATCGCCAAAGAAAAAATAGGAAGTAAGGATTGCAGAAAGCGAAGCTAAAAGCAAAGGTAGCATAGATACAATGGTTAGGTCTAAGCTAAAAACTTCTATTGCAAAAATTATTGCAGCAATAGGTGCCTTAAAAATGGATGATAGTGCTCCTGCTGCAGCACAACCAATTAATAAGGTTTTTGTTTTTTGGTTCATTCTAAACAACCTAGAAATATTAGAGCTTATTGCTGCTCCTGTAGCAACAGCAGGTCCTTCTAGTCCTACAGAACCACCAAAACCTATGGTTACAGGAGCTGTAAGTATAGAGCCAAACATTTGATAGCTTTTTATGACTCCTTTACGTTTTGCTATTGCGTATAAGGTTGATGGTATACCATGACTTAATTTCGCTCTAATAATATATTTTATGATTAAATAAACGAGAATAAATCCAATGGTGGGAAACAAAAAATAAAAAGCCTGATGGTAATATTGTACTAACCGGGTTTCTAATAAATGTTGAATGAAGTGTGTTAGGTTTTTTAATATTACTGCACCAACACCTGAGGTAAAACCAACTAAAGCACTTAAAAAATATACAAACTGTTTGTTTGAGACGTGCTTGGTTCTCCAGATTAGTATTCTTTTTAATATAGGATGTTTTGCTGGCATAGTTAAAACTACTAAAAAATCCTGCAAGCAGCAGGATTTTTAATTTATGATTTTAAGTTAAGTTTTAAATTTAACTCTGTTAGTTGTTCTTCATCAATAGGAGCAGGTGCATCTATCATGACATCTCGACCAGAATTGTTTTTTGGAAACGCTATAAAGTCTCTAATGGTTTCTTGACCTCCTAAAATAGCTACCAGTCTATCTAATCCAAAAGCGAGTCCACCATGTGGTGGTGCACCATATTCAAAAGCATCCATTAAAAAGCCAAATTGTGCTTTTGCTTCTTCTTCGGTAAAACCTAAATGTTTTAACATGATGCCTTGTGTTTTCTTGTCGTGAATTCTAATAGAACCACCACCAATTTCGTTTCCGTTTAAAACTAAATCGTAAGCATTCGCTTTTACCTCACCAGGATTGGTGTCTAATAATTCTATTTGTCCTGGTTTTGGTGAGGTAAACGGATGATGCATGGCGTGGTAATTACCCGTTTCTTCGTCAAGTTCTAATAAAGGGAAGTCTATTACCCAAAGTGGAGCAAATACTTTTGGGTCGCGTAAACCTAAACGTGTTGCTAGCTCCATACGTAAAGCGCTTAATTGTGCTCTTACTTTATTAGTGTCACCAGATAAAATACAAATTAAGTCGCCAGGTTTAGCTCCTGTAACTTCAGCCCATTTAGCTAAATCTTCCTGGTTGTAAAACTTATCTACAGAAGATTTAAAGCTTCCGTCGTCATTATATCTGCAATACACCATGCCTAAGGCTCCAATTTGCGGACGTTTAATCCAACTAATCAGTTTGTCTATTTCTTTTCTGGTATATGTATTTCCGCCAGGAACAGCAATACCAACTACTAGTTCGGCATTGTTAAAAACACCAAAGTCTTTATGTTGTGCAACTGCATTAAGCTCACCAAATTGCATCCCGAAACGAATGTCTGGTTTGTCATTTCCGTATAAACGCATGGCATCATCATACAGCATTCTTGGGAATTTTTCTACTTCAACACCATTGACTTCTTTTAATAAATGACGTGTTAAACCTTCAAAAGCATTTAAAATGTCTTCTTGGTCTATAAATGCCATTTCACAATCTATTTGTGTAAATTCTGGCTGTCTGTCTGCACGTAAATCTTCGTCTCTAAAGCATTTTACAATTTGAAAATACTTATCCATACCACCAACCATAAGCAATTGCTTGAACGTTTGAGGAGATTGTGGTAAAGCGTAAAATTGTCCTTCGTTCATTCTACTTGGTACCACAAAATCACGTGCACCTTCTGGAGTAGATTTAATTAAATAAGGTGTTTCTACTTCTATAAAGCCTTCTTTAGCTAAATAGTTTCTAACTTCTTGGGTTACTTTAGATCTAAAAATAAGGCTGTTTTTTACAGGGTTACGACGAATATCTAGGTAACGATATTTCATACGTAACTCTTCACCTCCATCGGTATCATCTTCTATAGTAAAAGGAGGTAAAAGTGCTTCGTTTAAAATGGTTAATTCAGAAACTAAAATTTCTATGTCACCAGTAGACATTTTAGGGTTTTTAGAGGCACGCTCAATAACCGTTCCTTTTACTTGTATAACAAATTCACGACCCAGTTTTTGTGCTTGTTCTAAAAGGCTTTTTGAAGTGCGTTCTTCATCAAAAACTAATTGTGTAATTCCGTATCTATCACGTAAATCTACCCAAACAATAAATCCTTTGTCTCTAGATTTTTGTACCCAACCTGCAAGTGTTACTTCTGTATTTGTATGTGATGCATTTAGCTCACCACAATTATGACTTCTATACATAAAATTTTATTTGAAGTGCAAATTTAACATTTATATTTTGACTATAATTACTTATTTTAAAACAAATTAATTTGCTAGTATTTAACATTAAAATAATGAATATTATTACTGAATATTTTTAAAAATAAGAATAATTCAAAAAATATACGTAATTTGTTGTTATTTAATAATAATTAATAAAAAACCAAAAATTATGATTAAAAACTACTTAGTAGCAATGATGCTTTTCTTTGGAGCTTCGCAAATCATTGCCCAACAGCAGATTAAAGGAAGTGTGTCTGATGATACAGGACCTATTCCAGGAGTTTCTGTAGTTGTAAAAGGAACAACCACAGGAACAACCACAGATTTTGATGGCAATTTTAGTATTGAAGCTAATGATGGTGATGTTTTAATATTTTCATACGTAGGTTATGAACCACAAGAATCTATAGTTTCTGGAACTATTATGGATATCACTTTGCAATCTGGAGTTTCACTAGATGAAGTTGTTCTTGTAGGAAACAGAGCAAAACCTAGAACTATTTTAGACTCTCCTGTACCTATTGATAATATAGGAGTGGCAGAGTTAAAAAATACTGGGCAACCTACAGTAGATAAAATGTTAACCTATAAGGTGCCTTCTTTTAACTCTACAACACAAGCAATTTCTGATGGAACAGCGCATTTTGATCCTGCAGATTTAAGAGGTTTAGGGCCAAGTAGAACATTGGTTTTAGTAAATGGTAAAAGAAAAAATCAAAGTGCTTTAGTGTATATTAACGATACTCCTGGTAAAGGAGAGGTTGGTGTAGATTTAAAAAGTATACCAGCTGCTGCTATTGAACGTATAGAGGTGTTAAGAGATGGAGCTTCTGCACAATATGGATCAGATGCTATTGCAGGTGTTATTAATATGGTTTTAAAAAAGGATGTTGAGTTTACAACCGTAAGTGCAAAAGCAGGAGTAACTACAGAAGGAGATGGTTTTAATTTTGGTGCAGATTTAAACACCTCATTAAACTTAGGTAAGGAAGGAAGTTACTTAAATTTTACACTTGGGTATTACCAACAAGAAGAAACAAATAGAGCAGGTACACCAGGAAAAGATGATTTATTTGGCGTAGCAGCAGATGATCCTACTTTTGGGGATTGGCTAGCCGAAAACCCAGATTTAGGAATGACTGTAGGGCAACCAGAATTAAAAATCATGGATGTTTTTGTAAATGCAGGAGTACCAATAGGAGACAAAGGAGCAGAGTTTTATACTTTTGGAGGCTTGACCTATAGAACAGGAAAAAGTTTTGCACTATATCGTACGCCATATTGGGTACAAGATCCTTATAATTTATTACACGAAGCAGGAACAGAGTATCAAGGGTTTCAACCTACTTTTGAAACGGATATTAGAGATAATAATATGACTGCTGGTTTTAAATGGGATTGGTTTGGATTTAAGGTAGATTTAAGTGGAACCTTTGGTAGAAATGCCGTAGACTATGAAGTTAATAATACCTTAAATGTAGATTTAGGAGCTAATAGTCCTACCTCTTTTAAAGTAGGAGGTTATACCTTTAGCAATACCCTAGCTAATTTAGACCTTAGTAGAGAACTTGGAGCCTTTGTGGTTTCTTTTGGTGCTGAGGTAAGAGGAGAGCGTTTTACTACAAAATCTGGTGAATTTGCGTCTTATTATAATCCAACAGGTTCTGGAGGCGCACAGTCTTTTCCTGGATTACAACCAAGTAACGCGGTAAGTGCAACTAGAGATAATTATGGCGTTTATGGTGCTTTAGATTGGGAGCCAACCGAAAAGATTTTAATTGGTGGTGCTGTTCGTTATGAAGATTTTAGTGACTTTGGTGATAATACGTCATGGAAAATAAATGGTCGTTACTCTCTGGGAGATAAAGGCGCTATTAGAGCATCTTATAGTACAGGATTTAGAGCACCTTCACTACATCAAATTTATTTAAGTAATGTGCAAACCTTAGTGTCTGGTGGTACTATTTCTAATCAAGGTACTTTTAATAATGTAGACCCAATAATTAGAGATGGCTTGGGTGTACCACAATTAACAGCAGAAACTTCAAAAAATATTTCTGCAGGTATAACCTTTAAGCCTGTAAGTGATTTATCATTAACATTAGATTTTTACAACGTAAAAGTAGATAATAGAGTATTATTTACTAATGAAATTGGTTTTGATGGTGATTCAGGAACCACAAACCCTGTAGAGCAAATTTTAATGGATAACTCTATTACAAGTTTAAAATTCTTTGTTAATGCGGTAAATACAAATACTACAGGTGTAGACCTAGTGGCTAATTATAGAAATATAGAATTAGGTAGCGGTAAACTAGGCGCTACATTAGCAGCTAATTTTAATAATACAGATATTGATGGTAAAATTGATACACCTACATTATTAGAAGATAATGGATATGATATTTTTAATAGAAAAGAACAGTCTAGAATTCTTTCTGCCAGACCTAAAACTAAAGTGTTATTAGGTTTTGATTATGAAATAAACAAATGGAATTTGGCATTAAATAACACCTATTTTGGAGAAGTGACCTGGCAACATGCTACAGATGAAGATAAAGACCAAACATTTGCAGGAAAAGTGATTACAGATGTAATATTTGGGTATGAATTTAGCGATCGTCTTTCTGCATCTGTATCTGTAAGTAATTTATTAGATGTGTATCCAGATGAAATTGAAACAGGAGGAGATGTGGTTACAGACCTTGGTGGAAGATTTAAATATCCTTGGGAGGTAAATCAATTTGGAACTAACGGAACCACAATAAGTGGTGGATTAAATTTTAAATTCTAATTTAAAGTTAAAAAAATATAAAACACCTAAATAAGTGTTAGTACACGTAAAAAACAGAGAAGGTAATTTCTCTGTTTTTTTGTTTTACTAAGTACTTGTTAATAAATCTTGAAAGTTAATTAAAACCAGTATAAATACTTAATTTACAAGGTCTTATTGTTGTAAATGATTTAATTTATTAGTAATTTTTGATATTATTAAATATTAATCAATAAAAACCAAAAATTATGATTAAAAACTATCTAGTAGCAATGCTGCTTTTCTTCGGATTTGCACAAGTGGTTGCTCAACAGCAGATTACGGGAACGGTATCTGATGATACAGGACCAATACCAGGAGCTTCTGTGGTTGTAAAGGGAACAACAACAGGAACAGTAACAGATTTTGATGGTAAATATACAATAGAAGCCAAAAATGGAGATACATTAATGTTTTCTTATGTTGGGTATGACGCCAAAGAAGTTATTGTAATAGGAAGCGTAATGAATGTGATTTTAGAGTCTGGAGTTGCTCTAGATGAAGTTGTTTTAGTTGGGTCTAGAAGATCCGGAAGAACTGTTTTAGATTCTCCCGTACCCATAGATGTTATTGATGTACAGGAAGTAGCATCGCTTGGAGCGCAAACCACAGTAAATGAAATTTTAAATTATGTCGCTCCTTCATTTACCTCTAATGCGCAAACCGTTTCTGATGGAACAGATCATGTAGATCCTGCATCTTTAAGAGGTTTAGGACCAGACCAAGTGTTGGTTTTAATCAACGGAAAAAGACGACATAAATCTTCTTTAGTAAATGTAAATGGTACAGTTGGTACTGGTACAGTTGGTACAGATATGAATTCTATACCTTCTTCTGCAATTTCTAAAATAGAAGTATTACGTGATGGTGCTGCTGCACAATATGGGTCAGATGCTATTGCTGGTGTAATTAATATTGTCTTAAAAAAAGCGACTAATGAACTAACATTAAATGTAAATAGTGGAGCTAATATTAGTAAGCATTCCGAACAATATGATGAAGGAGGTATAGATGGTGAGAAATTTCAGATAGACGCTAACTATGGTGTAGACTTAGGTAAAAATGGAGGGTATATTAACTTTACAGGTTCTTTAGAAAATAGAGGAGCTACAAACAGAAGTGATTCTATGGGGCAGCCTATATTTACTATGTTTGATATTGCTGCTAGAAATTTAGGTTATGATGAAGCGTATAATATGAATCCTGGAGCTTTAGCAAGTTATGTTGCTGGTTTAGATCCTACCTTACAAGCGGTTTATGATCAAGGGGTTGCTAATGGTGATTCTTATTTAGATATTATAGCTTCAGATGGAGCTACTTTTGAAGGTGATACTTCTAATCCTGCTCCAATTACCGAGTATGAATTAGCGCAAAGAGGCTTGACTCGTGATGACTTTAGAATGAAAATTGGGCAATCAAAATTACGCGGTGGAAAGTTTTTGATGAATATGGAGTTGCCTTTAGATGATGCTGGGTCTACGGTGTATGCTTTTGGTGGTATTAGTTTTAGAGATGGTTTAGGAGCAGGGTTTTACAGAAGACCTGCTTATACAGATGGTAGAGGAAATCAAGAAGCACTACCAAACGGTTTTTTACCACATATAGCTTCTAAAATTATTGATAAATCTTTAGCAGCAGGAATTAAAGGTAAAATTGGAGATTGGGATGTAGATTTTTCTAATACTTATGGTACTAATAGTTTCGATTTTACTATTGAAAATACAGTAAATGCAACTTTAGGTACCTCTTCTCCTAGAGAGTTTGAAGCAGGAGGTTTTTCTTTTGCGCAAAACACTACAAACTTAGATATTTCTAAATTTTATGAAGATACTTTTTCAGGATTTAATGTTGCCTTTGGGGCAGAGTATCGTGTAGAGAACTACCAGTTAATAGCTGGAGAAGAAGCTTCATGGGCAAGTTATGATGTGAATGGTGAAATAGTAACAGGAAGTACTCCTGATGCAGACTTGGTAACTAGTTATTTTGGAAACACAGTTCCAGGAGGAGCCCAAGTGTTTCCAGGATACAGACCAGAAAACGAAGTAAATCAGAACAGAAATAGTTATGCTGGTTATGTAGATTTAGAGGCAGATATTACCGAAGCGTTTTTATTAAGTACTGCTTTTAGGTACGAAAATTATAATGATTTTGGAGATACCTTTAACTGGAAACTAGCTTCTAAATATAAATTTTCAGATGATTTTGCGGTAAGAGCGGCTTATAGTACCGGTTTTAGAGCGCCAGATTTACATCAAATTTATTTTAATGCAACAGCAACACAATTTGTTGGAGGTATACCTATAGAGCAAGGTACTTTTGCAAATAATAGTAGGTTGGCACAATTGCTTGAAATACCAAGTTTAAAAGAAGAAACTTCTAAAAACTTTAGTTTAGGGTTTACTGCTAAATTGCCAGATTTAGGTTTAAAATTTACAGTAGATGGTTATATCGTAAATGTAGAAGATAGAGTAGGCTTAACTAGAAGTTTTGGTCCTATAGATGCAGAATCTCAAGAATTGTTTGATAATGCTTCTGCTACTGCTGCTAAATTTTTTACAAACGGTTTTGATTTAGATAATAAAGGTGTTGATCTTGTTATTTCACATACTATGGCTTTAGGTAAAGGAAATCTAACCAACAATCTATCTGCTACTTTTAGAGAGGTAGAAGTTAAAAATGTAAAAGAAATTCTTGGGGAAGAAATATTAGATGAAACCCTAAAAGGTTATATCGAGGATGCTATGCCGAGTACAAAATTAAATTTAACCAATACTTATAAGTGCGAAAAATGGAATGTAATGCTTCGTAATGTATACTTTGGTGCTGTAAACGATCCAGATTTTAGAGGTACTGCAACACCTGTAGAATATGGTGCTAAAGTTGTAACAGATTTATCTGCTTCGTATGATTTAATGGACAATTTAAAAATAACAGCAGGAGCTAATAATCTATTTGATATTTATCCAGACGAAGTGCCTTTTGAAGATTCTCAATATGGGGATCAATTCATTTTTTCAAGAAGAACTTCGCAATTTGGATTTAATGGGCGTTATGTTTTTGGTAGATTAACTTTCACTTTAAAATAAAAAATTATGAAAAATATAAAATTAATATATAAACTATTCTTGCTACTTGCGGTTGTATTTGTGGTAAGTTGTGATGATAGTGATGACATCAACGATGTTGTTTCGCAAATAGATACTGGCTTAGATACTAATAATACGGTATTCTTTAATAATGATACAGATTCTGCAGATATTTATACAGGTACCAATATTTTAAATGAATTAAATATAAGTGCGATAAGTGAATTACCAACAGATACTAATGTGGTTTTTAGTGTCATGTTTCAAGATGGAACAGCAGCAGTAGAAGGTACTGATTATGCTGTTAATGACGGAATCATAGCGTCTGGAGCTCAAGAAGGAGCAGGTAGTGTTGTGTTTTATAATGTAGGAGATTATGAGGTTTCTATAACAGGTAATGATGGTGCAAGTCTTAATAATACACCTTCAAAACTTATATATAAAGTAGTACCAACAGTTACTTTTTCTATAGTTTGGGCAGACTCCTTTTATGATTATGATATGTTTTATTTAGATGGTTTTGACGCATCGTTAACAGATGTGTATACTAATGGAATTCCTGAAGGTTTAACTACTTTAGGTTATAGTGGTGGTATCTCTAATATGGAGGCTGTAACTATATTATCTACAGACTTAGTAGGTGAGACCTATTTGTACCTAGAAGATTATTATAATGATAATGCTAGCATAGATGTAACTTTAACGGTTGCAATTGAAGATGGCGCAAGTACAGATTTTCCTATAGTAATGGATATGGATAAGTTTGCTTTTAAAGTAGAAGGTACAGAAACAGATACAGGTGTTACCTTTACTTATGAAGTATTGTAAAATAGTTGTATGTGTACTAAAAAAAAATCCGAAGTATGTCTTCGGATTTTTTTTAGTACAATAATTGTAAAAAAGGTTTATTCTTCAGGTATTACTTCTGTTGATTTTCCTTTTTTTAATAGCCACATTTTAAATTTGGTAACTAGGTAAAATAATATAGGAACTACAATTAGTGTCAAGAAAGTAGCTATTAGTAAGCCGTAAATTACGGTCCACGCTAATGGTCCCCAGAAAACAACATTGTCTCCTCCCATATATATGTGCGGATTAAACTCACTAAACAGAGAAAAGAAGTTAATGTTTAACCCAATAGCTAAAGGTATTAAACCTAGTATAGTGGTTATTGCTGTTAATAATACGGGACGTAAACGCGCTTTACCTGCTTTTACAATGCTTTCAAACAAATCATCAGGTTCTAAATAAGCATCTGCATCTAAATTTAAATCATTCTTTTTTCTGTCAATTAAAAGTTGCGCATAATCTAGTAGCACTACACCATTATTTACTACAATTCCGGCTAAAGAGATAATACCTACCATAGTCATCATAATAACAAATGCGCTTCCTGTAATAACAATACCACCAAACACACCAATAAAACTCAAGAAAATAGCAAGCATAATGATGGTTGGCTTTGAAATGGAGTTAAATTGAAAAATTAGTATAAAGAAAATTAAACCAAGACCAGTAAAAAATGCACCAACTAAAAAAGTCATTTGCTTATTTTGTTCTTCTATTTGACCTGTGTAATCTACTTGTATGTTTTCTGGTAGACCTTCATAGTTTTTCATTTCATTTTGAATCTGAGTAACAATTACTCCAGCATCTGTAAAACCAGGAGAAAGTGCAGAGTAAACCGTTACCACGCGCTTGGTGTCTTTGTGTTTAATAGCATTAAAACCAGAATTGTTTTCAAATTTTGTTACCGCAGAAACAGGGACGCTTTTTAACTGTCCTGTGTTGTCTCTAAAGGTTATGTTTTGATTAAAAAGAGCGCTTGTATTGTATCTTAAATCTTCATTAAATCGCACATAAATATCAAAATCATCACCATCTTCTTTGTAGATTCCCGCTTTAGAACCAAAAATAGAATTACGTAATTGTTGTCCTACTTGCGATGAGCTAACACCTAATTCACCTGCTTTTTCACGATCTACAGTTACGCGCATTGTAGGCTTGTCTTTATTCACGTCAATTTTAAGTTCATCAATACCAGGAATGTTTTTGGTATTAATAAATTCACGCATATTTTCTGCAGTAGCAATTAGTTCGTTGTAATCGTCTCCTTCTATTTCAATATTAATAGGAGAGCCAGCAGGAGGACCGTTTTGGTCTTTTTCAACAGATATTAAAACTCCTGGGTAAATACCAACCAATGAGGTTTGTACTTTTTGCCTTAAAAGCTCACTGTCCTCACCTCTTCTGTACTTGTATTCTCGCATAGAGGCAGTAATTTTTGCCTTGTGTGGTGTTTCTGCAGCAGAACCCATATCTGTTTGTGCGTTTCCTGCACCAGCACCAACTTGAGATACGGCACTTTCTACCATAAAGTTGTAACCATTGTCCATGTATTTCTCATTGTTTAAAACGGTTGCAACACGTTTTTCTATCTCTTTAGTAATGGCATTTGTTTTTTCAATGGCCGTTCCTTCAGGGTATTCTATATAAACAATAATTTGGTTTGGTTTGTTGTCTGGAAAGAATTCTACTTTGGTACGTTGCGCACCTAATGAGGCTCCAAAAGCAACAAAAGCAAGGAGTAATAAAACAAAAGTACCAATACTTAAAATATAGGGCATTTTGCCAGAAAGGGCGCTTCGTAATTTGTGTTCATACCAGTTTTCTAAACGTACTAAGGTTTTGGTTTGAAAGTTATTTGCCCATTTACGTATAAACCATCGGTATAACCAAAGCATGATTGCTGTAAATAGCATTAAGGTACCAAGTCCTTTATATGCACCACCAAAAAGTAAGATTAATATACCAATGATAGCAATGATGCTTGTGGTTTTAATAATTTGCTTTAAAGGCATGTCTTTATCTTCAATAGTCATGAATTTAGAAACTAAAACAGAGTTAAAGAAAATAGCAACAAATAAGGAAGAACCTAAAACTACAGATAGCGTAATAGGTAATATCATCATAAAATCTCCCATAATTCCAGGCCATAAACCCAAAGGAATAAAAGCAGCAACAGTGGTTGCTGTAGATATTATAATAGGAAAAGCAATCTCTCCAATTCCTTTTTTTGCGGCTTCAATTCTGCTCATGCCTTCTTCATCCATAAGCCTGTATACGTTTTCTACAACAACAATTCCGTTGTCTACCAGCATACCAAGCCCCATGATTAAACCAAATAAAACCATAGTGTTTAAACTATGACCAAGTAGGTTTAAAATCATTAAAGACATAAACATAGACATAGGGATGGCAAAGCCTACAAAAAGAGCGTTTTTAAATCCTAAAAAGAACATTAAAACGGTAACTACTAAGATGATTCCGAAAATAATATTATTTACCAAATCATCTACTTGACCAATTGTTTTAGGAGATTGGTCATTAGTAATGGTTACTTTTAAATCTTGTGGAAATTCATTTTCTATTGCGTTTTGAACAAGTGCTTGTATTTGTTCTGCTGCAGCTACCATATTTTTACCTGCTCGTTTTTTTACGTCAAGCATCACAACAGGCTCTCCATACTCACGAGCAAATGTAGTTTTGTCTTCTTCTTTAAAAGTAATTGTTGCTATTTCTTTAAGGTAAATAGCGTTGCCGTTTTCGGCTTTTACTACAAAGTTATTAAGTTCTGAGGGTTTTTCAATTTCTCCTAATATTCTAATGGTACGTCTTTGACCACTTGTAATTAAATTACCAGCAGACATGGTTACGTTACCGCTTTTAATGGCTCCAATAACATCGTTAAAAGTAACGTTGGCAGCCATCATTTTGTAAATGTCTACAGCTACTTCTACTTCTTTTTCTTGAGCACCACGAATGTCTGCTTTTTTTATTTCTTGAATATCTTCAATATCTTCTTGAAGGTCTTCGGCAAAATCTTTTAATTTTTCTACAGGATAATCACCAGAGATATTAATATTAAGAATAGGCATTTCTTCAGAAAGACTTAAGTCAAACACATCTGGTTCTACTTTGGCTTCGTTAAAAGTTGGCCAGTCTTCACCAGAAGTTTCTGCGTCTATTTCGTCTTTTACTTTTAGTTTTGCTTGTTCTACAGTAATGTTTTCATCAAACTCTACAACAACCATAGAATAATCTTCTTGTGATGTTGAGGTGATTTCAACAACATTACTTACTGATTTTAACCGGTCTTCTAGAGGATCTGTTATAAGTTTTTCAATGTCTTCTGCTGTATTACCAGGAAAAACAGAGCTTACATATATTTTAGTTTCATTTACTTCAGGGAAATTTTCTCTTGGCATGCTAAAAAAAGCAGAAACACCAATATAAAATATTACAGCAATAAGTACATACATGGTTGTCTTATTGTTGATTGCCCAGGAAGATAAGCCAAACTCCTTATCTACATTTTTTTTCTTTGTACTCATGAATTGAAAGTATTTGTTAAATAGTTTATGGCTTTATGTTTTTAATAAACCTATAAACTCTAAACTTTTTTAATAATTAATCACTTTAACGGTTTGTCCATCTTTTACGCTACGAGCACCTTCTTTAATAATTTCTGCGTCATTTTCAATACCTTCTAAAACTTCAATAACGTCGCCTTGTGTTCTTCCTGTTTTAATAATGATTTTTTTAGCAATACCTTCTTTGTTGTTTTTTTTATCGTTTACAACATAAACATATTGCTCGCCTTCTGCATTTTCAGATATAATACTTTGTGGGATTAATATTGCTGTTTCATTAGTGTAATCGTTAATTTTAAGCTTAGCTGTTAAGTTTGGTTTTATAGATTTATCCTTATTAGGAATAGCAACTTCTATTTTAAAAGTACGATTTGCAGGATTTATATAATCTCCTGCCTGACGAATGCTAGTAGCAACTGTTTTTCCTAAAATAGGAAACTCTGCAGTAACTTCTTTTCCTTTTGTAATATTCGCTATATACGCTTCTGGTACATCTGTTTCTATATACATTTCCTCCAGATTAACAATTCTTATTAGAGGCGATTGTCCTGCAGCAACAACACTACCTTGTTCTGTAATAACATCATCTATGGTTCCAGAAAAGGGAGCTATAACATTGGTTTTGTTTAGTTGTTGTTGTAATTGGTTTACTGCTTGTGTTTGTGCTTCGTAATTAGATTTTGCTTGTAAATATTGTATTTCACTTCCTATCTTTTGATTCCAAAGTCTTTCTTGGCGCTCAAAAGTGGTTTTAGCTAAATCTGCTTGAATTTGTAACTGTGTTAGTTGTTGGCTTAGTCCACCATCATCAATTTTTGCTAGCAGTTGTCCTTTGGTAACTTTTTGCCCTTCTTTTACGTATATTTTAGTAAGTATACCATTGTACTCTGGGTGTATTACAATAAGGTTTTTGGTAGTTACATTACCTTGAATTTCTAGAACATGTTTAAATACTTCATGTTTTGCTGTAAATGTGGTTATTAATGGTACTTTTCTAACCGTATCTAGTTTAGAAATTACTTGATCTAGCAATGTGATTTTATCATGTATTACCTTTTGGTCATCTACCAATTCTGTACGTTTGGCTCTTATTTTTTCTAGATTTTCAGTAGCTAAAATATTTTCTACAGAATTTTTCTTTTTCTCTCCTCCACAGGAAACCATTAAAAGGGTAAGTAAGAATAGTGAATATATATTTTTCATTATAATGTATTTTCTGGTTGTTTTAGTTTTTAGGTATTTCATTTAAAGCAGTTTCTAGTTCTGCTTTTTTGTTTATAACATCTAGCATAGCTTGTAATAGTTCTTGCTGTGCTGTGTACAGTTGAGTTTGTGCTTGACGTAAATCGAAACTTGAAGAGATACCTTCAAAGAATTTGATTTGATTTTTTTGCTCAATACGTTCTGCAAGATTAAGGTTCGATTTTTTGTTTTGATAATCTTCCATTGCAAACTGGTAATCACTTTTAGCAGCAGCAATTTGTAGTTTTAGTTGTTGTTGTGTTTCTGTTAAATCATCTTGTGCTTTTTCAAGGTTTACTTTTGCTCTTTGTGTAGAAGCGCTACGCATACCAGAGCTAAATATTGGTATGTTTAAGCTTACACCAAATAAGGAAGAACCAAACCATTTTTGGTCGCTGTTTGTAAAGTGAAACTTTTCATTGTAAGCTGCATAGCCTCCGTTTATAAAAGCATCTAAAGTTGGTAATGCTTTACTTTTTTCTAGTTTAAGCAATAACTCTTTAGCGGTTTTATCGTTTGCAGCTATTTTGTAATCTACATTATTTTCTACATTTTCATCTGCATCTAGTAGGCTTATAACCGTATTAAAGTTAGCTAAGCCTTCTAGGTTGTCTGTTAAAGTGCTAGGTGTATTTACATTTAGACCAACTGTAATATTAAACATTTGGTACGCCAGTTTTTTTAATCTTAGGGTGTTTTGCAATTGGCTTTGTACTCCAGAAAGTGTAATTTGAAGTTGTTCTACGCTTTCTTCTTCTTCTAAACCATTTTCATATATTTTAGTGATTTCAAAAATGTTTTTTTCTAAAACAGTTATGTTTCGGTTTAAAACAGCAATGGTTTCTTCTGTAAGTAATACGTTTCCGTAGGCATTTATTACTGCTTTTCTTACTTCTAAATCGGTTTTTTCTTTTGCATTTTTAGAAATTTCTAAATATACTTTGGCAGATTGTAAGCCTACTAAATAAGAACCATCAAATAATTTTTGTGTTAATGTTGCGGTAGCTGTAGTACTTTGTTTTGTGCCAAATACAGCAGGAAATTGATCATTAACTCCTAGCCCTAATTCATTTCTTGTTGCGTCGGATAATAAACTAGCAGGAAGAAGCGATACTTGTTGTTTTAACCAGTTTTGGTAATCTACGCTTGCGTTAAGTTGAGGTAAACCAGTTGCTGTAGTTTCCCATTTTTGTAATTCTGCGGCCTTAATATCTCGAGCAGCATTTTTTACCGTTCTATTATTTTCTAAAGCATAATCTATTGCCTCTTGCAAACTAAAGCTTGTTGCTTTTTCTTGCGAAAAAACTACCGCTGTTATTAAAAAGAATAGAAGTGTGATTCTTTTTTTCATTCGTTTTTATGATTGATTGGTTTTTATGAATTTGTTTAAAGTGAGTAAGCCTTCTTCACTACAAATGGCTCTTAAGTGATATTCTAAATAGCTTTCCATAAGATAATCCATGGTGAATTTTTGACTAGGAAAAATGGTTTCATCTTTTATACCTGCCATACCATTAAAGTATAGTCTGGATGTAAAGTCTACATCAATGTTTTTTCTAAATAAACCGGTTTCTACCCCTTTTTTTAGGCTTTTTTGTACTGTTTTATGCATTTTATCAAATTGCTTGCCTTGTAAGTTTTGATAAATTTTAGGGTAGTATTTTTTTAATTGAAACTGTGGTGAGGTTTTCTCATTTTGTAAGTTCTGCATCACGTACATTTTGATTTCATATAATTCTTCAATGGGGTTTTGTGATGTTTTACAAATACAATCAATGCCTCCACAAATAGTATTAAATATATTTATTGTAGTGGTTTCAATTAATTTGGTTTTGTTTTCAAAATGCTGGTAAATTGTTTTTTTTGACATACCTAATTCATTGGCTATGTCATCCATGGTAACACTTTTAAAACCTAGTTTTAAGAAGAGTTCTCCTGATTTCTGTATTATTTTTTCTCTCATAATTTGGTGCAAATGTACATTAGGAAACTTTAAAAACCAAAAAAGTTTCCTTGGTTTTAATAATTTTCTAACATTTACTTAAAGAATAGCTTTGTTTTTTTATAATTCACTTATTTTTGCAGGATGCAAAATATTCTATTTTACCAAGAAGCATTTGTTTCCTATTTAGAGAAATTTGTTTCTAAACGCGAGCCAGAAACACTATATAACCCTATTCATTATATATTAGAGTTAGGTGGAAAAAGATTGCGTCCTGTTTTAACTTTAATGACAGCAGAAATCTTTAATAGTGATTATAATAAAGCCTTAGATGCTGCTTTAAGTATTGAAGTTTTTCATAATTTCTCTTTAGTTCATGATGATATTATGGATGATGCTCCTTTGCGCAGAGGTAAAGAAACAGTGCACGAGAAATGGAATGTAAATACAGGTATTCTTTCTGGTGATGCAATGTTAATTTTAGCATATCAACTTTTTGAAAACTATAATCCAGAAACTTTTCAGGCTTTGGCTAAACTGTTTAGTAAAACAGCATTAGAGGTTTGCGAAGGACAACAATATGATGTAGATTTTGAAACGCGTGATGATGTTACTATTGCAGAATATTTAAAAATGATTGAATACAAAACCGCTGTTTTGGTTGGTGCTGCTATGCAAATGGGAGCTATTGTTGCGCAGGCTACAGAAGAAGACCAAAACATGGTTTATCAATTTGGTAAAAACTTGGGTATTGCTTTTCAATTACAAGATGATTATTTAGACGCTTTTGGAGATCCTAAAACTTTTGGTAAACAAGTAGGGGGAGATATTATTGAAAATAAAAAAACCTATTTATATTTAAAAGCATTAGAGTTTTCTTCTGCAGAAGATCAAATACAGTTGCAGCATTTGTTTAGTATAAACCCTAAAGATGCTTCAGATAAAATTGAAGCCACAAAAGAAATTTTTATCACAAGTGGTTCTGCCAAAGCTACCAAACAAGCCATTGAAATGTATACAAACAAAGCGTTTTCAGTTTTAGAAAATTTAAATATTTCTGAAGAAAACAAAACGGCATTAATACAGTTTGGTAATCAATTAATGAATAGAACGGTTTAATTTCCTCCCAGAAATATAGGAGTCTTATTCATAGAAACTAAATTAAAATAGAAGCCTGTTAACAGGAAGGATACAAATGAAGCTACCTTTAACCTTTAATGATTTAATAGAAGAAGCAAATAGCCTGGAGCTTTATAAAAAACTAATACAGCAACTTAATAAAGATTTTCTTTTTGCTAATATAGACTTAGATTTTGATGAAGAAATAGTACCTTCAAGTTTAAAAATATTGCTTCATGAAGAGGTGTATAGGCTTATTCAAGAAAAATTTGCAGATTATTTAAACCTACTTTATATAATAGATGTGCCAGAAAAACAAGTCAAAGAGTTAAGCGGTAATGATACTGTTAAGCTGGCAGAAGATGTGGTGTTTTTAATATTAAAACGCGAATGGCAAAAAGTATGGTTTAAAAATAAATACAGTTAATTTATTAAAAATACACTCTAACAAAAGGAGACCATGCGTTTGCATAAATGCTTTTGTTATCATCAAATAGTAAATCGTATTTTACACCAATGGTAATATTTCTTGTTCTGTAACCAGCGCCAATAAAAAGAGCAGGTGACCAATAGTTTTCATCGCTATAACTAGAGTCGTCAAAATTTCTACTCACATTATTTTGTTCTAATTCACCAGAAATCTGTATTTCATTTATAGGATTGTACAGTCCTATTATACTACCGCCTACAATTGTAGATTTATATTTTCTTAATGTGTTTTTGTTTCTTAGGTAAGAACCACTTAAACCTACACCAAGAGCAAAGGTGTTGTTAAATTGATAAATAGCACTAGGAGCTAATGTAGCACTAAAAATATTGTTGCTAGTACTTAAACCAATTCCACCACCAAAGCGAACTTTTTGCCAAAATGCACTCTTTTGTTTCACATTATTATCTTGCGCTTTAGCAGATGTTGCGAAAAAACAAGTAAACACAAAAAAAGCAATAATTTTATACGCTAAAGAGGTAGATTTATTCATAATTATTAAAAATGTTAAATTTCATGTTATAAATATAATAAAACTACATCTATTTTTAGTAAATGTTGTATTTTTGAAGAAATTTTGTTGAAGCTAGATTCTTTCAAAGAAAATAATGGATAAATATTCCTTTTTAAACGCAGCACATACAGCATACTTTGCTGAATTATACGACCAATATTTACAAAACCCTGACTCTGTAGAGCCAAGTTGGAGGGCCTTTTTTCAAGGTTACGACTTTGGTAGTGAAAACTATGGCATGGAAGGTGAAATTGTAGAAAATGTTTCTGTTCAAATACCAGAACATGTTCAAAAAGAATTTCAAGTTGTAAAACTAATAGATGGTTACAGAACCAGAGGTCATTTATTTACTAAAACAAACCCTGTAAGAGCAAGGCGTAAATACGCGCCAACGCTTGAAATAGAAAATTTCGGTTTATCACAAGCAGACTTAGGTACTGTTTTTAATGCAGGAGAAACTATAGGTATAGGAGCCAAAACACTTCATGAAATACGCAACCATTTAGAAGCTATTTATTGTGACTCTATAGGTGTTGAGTATATGTACATTAGAAATGTAGAACGTAAGGAGTGGCTTCAAAGTAAATTGAGCGTTAATGATAACCAACCAAATTTTTCTGCAGACGAAAAAAAACACATACTTAAAAAATTAAACGAAGCGGTTTCCTTTGAAAGTTTTTTACATACTAAATATGTAGGTCAAAAACGTTTCTCTTTAGAAGGAGGAGAGTCTTTAATTCCTGCATTAGATGCCTTAATTGAAAAAGCATCAGAATACGATGTAAAAGAATTTGTAATGGGTATGGCTCATCGTGGTCGTTTAAGTACACTTACAAATATTTTTGGTAAATCTGCTAAAGATATTTTTAGTGAGTTTGATGGTAAAGATTACGAACAAGAAGTTTTTGATGGAGATGTAAAATATCACCTTGGTTGGACCAGTGATAGAGTAACAGACTCAGGAAAAAAAATAAACTTAAATATTGCACCTAACCCTTCGCATTTAGAAACGGTAGGAGCAGTAGTAGAAGGTATAACAAGAGCTAAGCAAGACGATAAATACCCAGAAAACCCATCGCAAGTATTACCTATAGTAGTACATGGTGATGCTGCAATTGCAGGACAAGGTTTGGTGTATGAAATTGTACAAATGGCTCAATTAGATGGTTACAAAACAAACGGAACCATTCATATTGTAGTAAATAATCAAATAGGGTTTACAACCAATTACTTAGATGCAAGATCTAGTACTTACTGTACAGATGTTGGTAAAGTAACGCTATCTCCTGTATTACATGTTAATGCAGATGATGTAGAAGCTGTGGTACACGCCGTTTTATTTGCGCTTCATTTTAGAATGAAATTTAAACGGGATGTTTTTATAGATTTATTAGGGTATAGAAAATATGGACATAATGAAGGTGATGAGCCTAAATTTACACAGCCTTTACTATATAAAGCTATTGCAAAACACAAAAATCCTAGAGATATTTATGCAGCAAAATTAATTGCTGAAGGTATTATTGATAATTCTTATGTTTTAAAATTAGAAGAAGATTATAAAAATTCTTTAGAAGAAAAATTAGAAGATTCTCGTAAAGATAAAACAACAGAAATTACACCATTTATGAGTAATGAATGGGAAAACTATACTACGGTACAAGAAGACGGAATGATGCAAGCGGTAGATACTACCTATGCTACAGAAGAATTAGCAAAAATCACGAAAGTGCTTGCTAATCTTCCTAAAGATAAAAAATTCATTCGTAAAATTTCTCGTCTTATCGAATCTAGACAAACCATGTTTGATGAGAATAGGTTAGATTGGGCAATGGCAGAACATTTAGCATACGGAACTCTTTTAGAAGAAGGATATGATGTTAGAATTTCTGGTCAAGATGTTGAAAGAGGAACTTTTTCTCACAGACATGCCGTTGTAAAAGTAGAAGACAGCGAAGAAGAAATTATATTACACAATAATATAAGTGACACACAAGGAAAATTCTTTATTTTTAATTCCTTGTTATCAGAATATGGTGTTGTAGGTTTTGATTATGGTTATGCTATGGCAAGCCCTAAAACACTAACCATTTGGGAAGCGCAATTTGGTGACTTTAGTAATGGAGCACAAATTATGCTAGACCAATATATCTCTGCAGCAGAAGATAAATGGAAACTACAAAACGGTTTGGTAATGTTGTTACCACATGGTTATGAAGGTCAAGGAGCAGAACACTCTTCTGCAAGAATGGAAAGATACTTACAGCTTTGTGCTAAAGATAATATGTTTGTTGTAGACTGTACTACACCAGCAAATATGTACCATTTGTTACGTAAACAAATGAAAGCTAATTTTAGAAAACCTTTAATTGTATTTACACCTAAAAGTTTATTACGTCATCCATTAGTAGTATCTAGTGTTGCTGAATTAGCAAACGGAAGTTTCCAGATGCTAATAGATGATAAAAAAGCGAAAGCAGAAAAAGTAAAAACATTGGTTTTTGTAACCGGAAAGTTCTATTACGATTTATTAGAAGAACAAGAAAAGTTACAAAGAGAAGATGTAGCTTTAGTACGTATAGAACAATTATTTCCATTACCAATAGAAAATATTCGTCAGGTATTAAGTAAATATAACAACGCAGAGGATGTTGTTTGGGCTCAAGAAGAACCAAGAAATATGGGAGCTTATAGCCATATGTTAATGCATTTAGACGAAGCTAAAACATTTAGAGTAGCAAGTAGAAGACCTTATGGTGCACCAGCAGCTGGTAGTTCTGTAAGATCTAAAAAACGTCATCAGGAAGTAATTGATTTCGTGTTTGACAAAACAAAAAATAATCAGAGATAATATAAAATAAAATTATAGAGCATGATTTTAGAAATGAAAGTTCCTTCACCAGGAGAATCTATTACAGAAGTAGAAATAGCAACATGGTTAGTTGAAGAAGGTGATTATGTAGAAAAAGACCAAGCTATTGCAGAAGTAGATAGCGACAAAGCAACTTTAGAACTTCCTGCAGAAGCAAGTGGTACTATTACCTTTAAAGCAGAAGAAGGAGACGCTGTTGCTGTAGGTGCAGTAGTATGTTTAATAGATACAAGTGCAGCAAAACCAGAAGGAGGAGCTACACCAGATGCACCAAAATCTGAGGCTCCAAAGGCCGAAGCACCAAAAGTAGAAGCACCTAAGGCTGAAACTTATGCAACAGGAACCGCAAGTCCTGCAGCAAAAAAGATTTTAGCAGAAAAAGGTATAGATGCAGCTGCTGTAAAAGGAACAGGTAAAGATGGTAGAGTAACTAAAGAAGATGCAGTTAAAGCTGTGCCATCTATGGGAACACCTACTGGTGGATCTCGAGGAGAATCTCGCTCTAAACTATCTATGTTACGTCGTAAAGTAGCCGAACGTTTGGTAGAAGTGAAAAATACAACAGCAATGTTAACTACGTTTAACGAAGCTAACATGACACCAATTTTTGAGCTACGTAAACAATATAAAGAAGACTTTAAAGCAAAACACGGAGTTGGTTTAGGCTTTATGAGTTTCTTTACTCTTGCAGTGGTTAGAGCTTTAAAAATGTATCCAGCTGTAAATTCAATGATGGATGGTAAAGAAATGATCTCTTTTGATTTTTGTGATATTAGTATAGCTGTATCAGGACCTAAAGGTTTAATGGTTCCAGTAATTAGAAATGCTGAAAACTTAACTTTTAGAGGTGTGGAGTCTGAAGTAAAACGTTTAGCGCTTCGTGCTAGAGATGGTCAAATTACTGTAGATGAAATGACAGGTGGAACATTTACCATTACTAATGGTGGTGTTTTTGGAAGTATGTTATCTACTCCTATTATTAATCCTCCTCAAAGTGGAATTTTAGGAATGCATAATATTATTGAAAGACCAATAGCTGTTGATGGTAAAGTAGAAATTCACCCAATGATGTATTTAGCATTATCTTATGATCATAGAATTATTGATGGTAAAGAATCTGTTGGTTTCCTAGTAGCTATTAAAGAAGCTTTAGAAAATCCTGTAGAACTGTTAATGAATAACGATATAAAGAAAGCTTTAGAAATGTAATGTTTTTAAACAATAAAAAAAAAGCGCAATTTTTTAAAATTGCGCTTTTTTTTTTTGATTAATAACTAAAGGTAAAACTACAAGATATTTACGTAAATATTAACTAATATAACTGCAATAATTAGAATAACTAAACCAGCAATAAGTAGTTTGTTTGTAAAATTTAATTTGTTGTCCATTTCTAGTGTATTTTCCATTTTCTTTTCTAATTTAATTACTGTAGTTTTTTAATTATACAGTTTGTAAGTTTATAAGTCGTTGATAAATAGCATTGTAAATATAGAATAGATAAGTCAAAAAAAAAATACGTAGTTATACGTATTTTTTTACAAAAATAATATTGCATAATTTTTCTTACAAAACCACCTAAGTATTTGATATTGTTTTGTTTGTTTCATTTTTAATTGCAAAAAGAATAATTTAGCTTTTCTATTTAAAAAAAATACAAAAGCGAAGTATAAGCTTTTAGGTGCGTAATTATTTACAAAATAATACTTTTAGGAGTTGCTATAAAAAGCGAAAACTCTACATGGTAACCAAGTAGAGTTTTCTTGCAAAAATAATTTTCCCTAAAAACTAATTAATAGCATAGTGTAAATATAGAGTAAGTTGAATAAATAAAAAATACGTAGTTCTACGTATTTTTATAAAACAAGAATATATAAATAAAAATAAAGGCTCTAGTTTAAATTAAACTAGAGCCTTTAACAATTCTCCCTTAAGAACCGATTAATAGCATTATAAAGGTAAGATATGTTTATGAAATAAAAAATACGTAGTTCTACGTATTTTTTAAAGTAAGTGTTTTACTAACAAATAAAGACTCTAGTAAAAAAACTAGAGCCTTTAAAAGTTCCCCTTAGAACTGATTTAATAGCAGTGTAAATGTATGCTATACTAAGGGTAAAAAAAATACGTAGTTCTACGTATTTTTTAAAAATGATCTTTATTTAGGTTTGCCCATACAGAAAGTGCTGTGGGTTTATTGTCAAGTTTTAGTTTGGCAACTATATTAGAACGGTGCTTTTCAATGGTTCTAACAGAAATATATAATTTGTCTGCAATTTCTTGGCTAGTCATGTTTTCCGCTATAAGCATAACTACTTTTTTTTCAGACTTAGTAAGGTTTTCTAGTACACTTGTAGTGTTGTTAGATGTTGATTTGTTGAGGTAGTTTGCAATTTCTTCACTAAAGTAAGGCTCATTCATTTCTACATGTGCAATACAGGTCTCAATTTCTTCAATAGCAAATTCTTTTAATATGTAGCCATATACGCCAAGTGCTTTTGCTTTATCAAAAATTTCCTCTTCCTTGTCAAAAGTGATTAAGATTATTTTTGTGTCAATATTATTTTTCTTACACTTATCTGCTATTTCTAAACCAGTCATGTGTGGCATTCTTATATCTAAAAGCGCAATGTCTGGTTTTTCTTTAATAATAAGATTGTACGCAGCTTGTCCGTCTGTAGCACTTCCTAAGATGTTAAATCCTTTAGCACTTAAAAAATCTTGAATGCCTCGAAGCATTAATGGATGGTCATCTGCTATTATTATAGAAGTATTCATTAGTTTTAGAGAAGGTAATGGTTGCTATTACTTGTAAATGTAAGAAATTTAAACAGTAAATTAAGTTTTTTTAAGATACAAATATTTCTTTTGGTAATCTATTATAGCTTTTCCCTTTTTTAATATGTCTGCACCAATAATACCGTCTACCGGTTTTGCTTTATGATTGGTTAAAGCAGTATTAACATGTGTTAAGTCAAAAAGAATAAGTGCTATTTTTTCTTGCTTCCAAGTACCAATTTTTAATTTGTTTTTTTTTGAGATTTGCGTTAGCATATTGGTAGCTCCTGCTCCTGCAGCTTTAATATCAGAATCTTTAACTTTTAGCTTAAAATTTTCTGCAGCTTCAAAACCAACACAAGAACTAGAAGCTCCTGTATCTAAAATAAAAAGTCCTTTGGTGCCATTTATTGAGGCTTTAATTTCAAAATGATTTGTTTTTGTAAGCGTTAGTTTTATTTTAATATAATCTTGCTTTACTAAAAACTCTTGTAAAGTTTTCATTGTTTTTTTTTAAAAACAAATATAGTCTATAAAAACAATTATTTTTACCAAATGATAATTACAGATACACATACACATTTATATAGTGAAGCATTTGATGCAGACAGACAAGCAATGATTCAACGTGCTATTAACGCTAATGTTACCCGTTTTTTTATTCCGGCAATTGACTCTACCTATACACAATCTATGTTGCAGTTAGAAGCAGATTTTCCAGAAAACGTACATTTAATGATGGGTTTGCATCCTACCTCTGTAAAAGAAAACTATAAAGAGGAGCTTGCACATGTAACAGAAATGCTGGCAAAAAGAAAATTTGTTGCTATAGGCGAAATAGGTATTGATTTATATTGGGATACAAGTACATTAACCATACAACAAGATGCTTTTAGGTATCAAATAAAACTTGCAAAAAAGTATAAATTACCTATTGTTATTCACTGCAGAGAAGCTTTTAATGAAATTTTTGAAATTTTAGAAGAAGAAAAAGGAGCGGACCTTTTCGGGATATTTCATTGCTTCACAGGAACGCTAGAACAAGCACATCAAGCCATTTCTTATAATATGAAACTTGGTATTGGTGGTGTAGCTACTTTTAAAAATGGTAAAATAGATCAGTTTTTAAATCAAATAGACTTAAAGCATATTGTTTTAGAAACCGATTCACCATACTTAGCGCCTAAACCATACAGAGGAAAAAGAAATGAAAGTAGTTACATTATTAAGGTGTTAGAAAAACTAGCAGAAATTTATGCAGTTTCTCAAGAAGAAATAGCGGCAATTACAACACAAAATTCAAAAGAAATATTTAGTCTTTAATATGTCTCATAAAAAACCAAACATACTTTTAATTTATACAGGCGGAACTATAGGGATGATAAAAGACTCTAAAACAGGAGCTTTACGTGCTTTTGATTTTAATAATTTGTCTAATAGAATTCCTGAACTTAACCTGTTAGATTGTGATATTCAAACCATTTCATTTAAAGAACCCATAGATTCTAGTAACATGAATCTTAAATATTGGTCTCAAATTGCTACAATTATAGAAGAAAATTATAGCAAATTTGATGGTTTTGTGGTCTTACATGGTAGTGATACTATGAGTTATACTGCATCTGCACTAAGTTTTATGTTAGAAAACTTAAGTAAACCAGTTCTATTTACAGGATCGCAATTACCAATAGGTGATTTGCGCACAGATGCCAAAGAAAACTTAATCACTTCTATACAAATAGCCGCTTTACAAGAAAATAACAAACCCGTTATACAAGAAGTAGGATTGTATTTTGAATATAAATTATACAGAGCTAACAGAACTACAAAAATAAATGCAGAACATTTTGAAGCTTTTGCATCATTAAATTATCCAGACTTAGCAGAATCTGGTGTACACTTAAAAGTAAACAAAGAGTATTTGTTAAGACCAAAAAAAGCAAGTAAGCTAAAAGTGTTTAAAAATTTTAATGAAAATATAGCCTTAGTAAAATTATTTCCCGGAATCTCTAAAGCACTTTTAGAATCTATTTTTAACACAAAAAATTTACAAGGAATTATTTTAGAAACCTATGGTGCAGGAAACTGCACAACCGAACAATGGTTTATAACATTGTTAGAACAAACAATAAAAAAAGGCATACATATAATAAATGTAACCCAATGTTCTGGTGGAAGTGTGGCAATGGGACAGTATGAAACCAGTGAAAAACTAAAAAATATAGGAATTATCTCAGGAAAAGACATAACCACAGAAGCTGCTATTTGTAAACTTATGTATTTACTCGGACGAAAAATAATGCCTAAAACATTCAAAATCACCTTTGAAACTCCTTTACGCGGAGAAATGGCTTAAAATTAACTTTCAAAATTTTAACAACTAAACTTTTTTTTGTTATTTGAGCCACTGTAATAAAAGGTAAAAAATACAGAGAGGTGGCCGAGTGGTCGAAGGCGCACGCCTGGAAAGTGTGTATACCTCAAAAGGGTATCGAGGGTTCGAATCCCTTCCTCTCTGCTAAAGAATTTTTATAAACGAACTTAAAAATTCTTTTGTAGTGTTACAATAATTAGGAGATATAGATTGAATGTTTCCTTTTGTATAACTGTTTTTTTTATTTTTTAATTGCAATTTTTTTATATCTTTAACACTTTAACTAATAAAATTAAGATCAAGAACAAATGAAAAGATTATTTTCAATTCTAGCCATAGTATGTTTTATGGCATTCGGAACAGTAAATGCAACAACAAATGCAAGCGCTATTGCAACTACAGTTGTTACAGCTCAAGATGATGCAGCAGATGCAGCAACAGTTGAATCAGAAGGATTTCACCAAGAACTTAAAACACGATTTATAGAAGGTGGACCAGGATTTATGGGAATCGTATTATTATGTTTAATTCTTGGATTAGCTATCGCTATTGAAAGAATTATCTTTTTAAACTTATCAACAACAAACACAAAAAAATTAACTCAAAATGTAGAAGATGCATTACAATCTGGTGGTTTAGACGCTGCTAAAGAAGTATGTAGAAACACAAAAGGACCTGTTGCTTCTATTTTCTATCAAGGATTAGATAGAGCAGATGGAGACTTAGAAGCTGCTGAAAAAGCTGTTGTAGCTTATGGTGGTGTACAAATGGGGCAATTAGAGAAAAACGTTTCTTGGATTTCTTTATTTATTGCATTAGCACCAATGTTAGGGTTCATGGGAACTGTAATTGGTATGATTCAAGCCTTCGATAAAATTGAAGCAGCTGGTGATATGCAACCTTCATTAGTAGCAGGTGGTATTAAAGTAGCACTTTTAACAACAGTATTTGGATTAGTAGTAGCAATTATTCTTCAAATTTTTTACAATTACATTATTGCAAAAATTGATAGTATCGTTAATGACATGGAAGACTCTTCTATTAACTTAATGGATATGTTATCAAAATATAAGAAGTAATACTAACTAATTCTAATTTTAAATAATATTATGAATTCACAAAAAATAATTACCATAATAGCAGGAGTAGTTGGTGTAATAGCCATGTTCTTCCTAATTAGAATTATTGGAGTAGGTGATGAAGCTATTAAAGCTGGAGAATCTGATGGTATCGTTAATACATTTATGTATATAGCGTATATTATATTAGGTTTAATACTAATTTTAGTAGTACTATTTACATTAAAAAATATATTAACCAATAAAGATACATTAAAGAGTACTTTAATGAGTGTTGGTGCTTTTTTAGTTGTAGGTTTAATTTGTTACTTTCTAGCAACAGGAGTAGAAACACCAATGAAAGATGGTGAAGTACTTACTGCTAGCGATTCTAAATTAGTAGGAGCTGGATTGTACATGTTCTACGCACTTGCAATTATAGCGATAGGAACGATGTTACTATCTGGAATTAAAAAAATGATTAAATAAAATGGCAAAAAGAGCAGCACCAGAAGTTAATGCAGGATCAATGGCTGATATCGCCTTCTTGCTCCTCATTTTCTTCTTAGTAACCACAACAATTGAAACAGATTCTGGTTTAAACAGAAAGCTTCCTCCTATGGAAGAATCGGATCAAGATGTGATTATTAAAGAAAAAAACATTTTCCAATTAGAGGTAAATAGAAACAATCAGTTGTTTTTAAAAACTGGAGGAGAGGAAAAGGTGATTGAAATAAAAGATTTACGCGCATCTGCAGTAACTTTTCTAGATAATGGAGGAGGAACAGGAGACGATGCTTGTAGATATTGCCAAGGAAAAAAAGATCCAAGGTCGTCTGATAATTTTGATAAAGCAATTATTTCTTTACAAAATGACAGAGCCACTAAGTATGACACCTATATAGCAGTACAAAATGAAATTATTGCTGCTTATAATGAGTTAAGAAATAGAGAATTTAAAAGAGCGTTTCCTAGTTTAGATATGAACTTTGTAGAGGCAGAAAAAGCATATTCTGATCCAAGAACAACCCCTGGAACCAAAGCAAAGCTTAAAGTAAAACTTGAGGAAATTAAAACTTTAGTACCTCAAAAATTCTCAGAAGCAGAGCCGAAGTCTAATTAGATAAAAAATTTATATATGTCTAAATTTAAAAAGAAAAAAGGAGGCGAAATGCCAGCAGTAAATACAGCATCTTTACCAGATATTGTATTCATGCTGTTATTCTTTTTCATGGTGGCTACTGTTATGAGACAAAACACCTTAATGATTGAGAATAAATTACCACAAGCAGATCAAATTGAAAAATTAGATAAAAAGAGCTTGGTAATGTATATTTATGCTGGTAAACCAAGTACCAACTATAAAAGCCAATATGGTAGCGAAGCAAGAATTCAGTTAAATGATAAATTTGCAGATGTTAGTGATATTGCTGCTTTTATAGCTGCAGAAAGAGCTTCTAAAAGAGAAGAAGAAGTTCCTTTTCTTACTACTGCTTTAAAAGTAGATAGTGATGCTAACATGGGATTGGTAACAGATATTAAGCAAGAATTGCGTAAAGTAAACGCATTAAAAATTAATTATACAACTAGAAAAGGTGATGCCTTAGAAGGTTTAAAACAATAATTATAAATCTTAATTTTATTAAAAGGCGTTTTGAGAAATCTTAACGCCTTTTTTTATTTGCAATGAAAAATACACTTCTACTTTTAATGCTATTGCTTACCGTTAGTTATGCTTTTTCACAAGAAGAAGAAAACATAACACAAGCAGTTGATTCTTTGTATAAAGAAGATCAGTTTTATATTGGTGCTACTTATAACTTACTAGTAAAAAGACCAAGCGGTGTTTCGCAAAGTGGCTTTTCTAGTGGTTTTCATTTAGGCTACATTAAAGACATGCCTTTAAATACCAGAAGAAATGTAGCTATTGGTTTAGGATTAGGAATTTCTTCTAATTCTTTTAATCAAAATATGTTAATAGATACAGATAGCGATAACAATTATAACTACTCGGTTATTGATGATAGTGAAACATCATATTCTAAAAACAAGTTTACAACCTACATGATTGAAATGCCATTAGAGTTTAGGTGGCGAACTTCTACAGCTACAGAATATAAGTTTTGGCGAATTTATACAGGATTAAAATTAGGCTATATAATTGCCAACACTTCTAAGTTTATTGGAGATACTACCATAAAAAATACGAATATTTCTGACTTTAATAAATTACAATATGGTTTTACTATAAGTGCAGGTTACAACACCTGGAATATTCATTTTTATTACGCACTAAATAGTATATTTAATAAGGATGCACAAATAGATGGAACTTCTTTAAATATGCATGCCCTTAAATTGGGTTTAATGCTTTATATTCTTTAAGTAAGCCAGTAATTTAATAGGGTAAGTTGTGGTAAAAAACCTATACAAAAACCAGCTATTAGCTCTGTATAATTATGTGCTTCTAAGTGTAACCTTGAGCTTGCAATTGCTCCAGTAATTATAGCCATTAAAGCTAATGTGCCATTAATATTAATACCAAAGTGTAGGCTTAAGGCAATATAAAACATAAAAACACCAGAAACAGCAATCATATGTATGCTTGCTTTAAATTTTAGAATAGCTAGAATAAAGCAAGTAAGATTAGACAATAATATGCCTATAAAAAAATAATAAAGCTCTAAAACCTCTCCTGGTGGAAAAACACGTTTTACAATTAAATAAATTATAATACAGTTTAGACCTAAAGGTAATATACGCTCTTTAGCAGATCTTAAGTAGATGCTATGGGTTTTACCTATTGTTTTTAATAAATAATAAATAAGTATAGGTAGTATAATAGTTAATATAGAAATAGATACAAGCTTTGCTTGAATGATTTCAATAGGAATAAATCTTGGAGATTTTGAGAAGTAAAAAATCACACCAATTAATGGCATGATTAAAGGGTGAAAAATAAATGATATGCTTTTTAAAATAGAATTCATTAAATCTTCTTACGCAATCTCGCCACAGGAATATCTAATTGTTCTCTATATTTAGCCACAGTACGTCTGGCAATTGGGTAGCCTTTTTCTTTTAATATTTTAGCTAAAGCTTCATCTGTTAAAGGCTTCTTTTTGTTTTCTTCTTCTATTACAGTTTCTAAAATTTTTTTTATTTCTCTGGTAGAAACTTCTTCCCCTTTATCATTAGTCATAGATTCACTAAAGAACTCTTTAATTAATTTGGTACCATAAGGAGTATCTACATATTTACTGTTTGCAACACGCGAAACGGTAGAAACATCCATTTCAATTTCATCTGCAATATCTTTTAAAATCATTGGTTTTAGCTTGCGCTCATCACCTGTTAAAAAATATTCTTTTTGGTAATGCATAATAGAACTCATGGTTACAAAAAGAGTTTGTTGGCGTTGCTTAATAGCTTCAATAAACCATTTTGCGGCATCTAGTTTTTGCTTTATAAACATAACCGCATCTTTTTGCGATTTGCTTTTTTCTTTAGTGTCTTTATAGCCTTTAAGCATGTTGTTGTACTCTCTAGATACATGAAGCTCTGGAGCATTTCTTCCGTTTAAGGTAAGTTCTAATTCGCCATTTACAATTTTTATTGCAAAATCTGGTACTACGTGTTCTACTATTCTGTTATTTCCTGCATAGCTTCCTCCTGGTTTAGGATTTAAGCGTTCAATTTCATGAATAGCATCTTTAAGTTGTAGTTCACTTATATCAAATTTTTGCAACAGCTTTTTGTAGTGTTTTTTTGTGAATTGATCAAAAGCATTGTCAATGATATTAGTAGCTAATGCTACATCAGGATGTTGTTCTTTTCTGTGTAATTGTATAGATAAGCATTCTTGTAAATTTCTAGCTCCAACTCCAGCAGGATCTAATTGATGTACAATTCGTAATACTTTTTTTATTTTTTCTTCTGTGGTGAAAACGTTTTGTGTAAAAGCTAAATCATCCATAATATCCGATAATTCTCTACGTATATAACCGCTTTCATCTACACTACCTACAAGAAACTCTGCAATATCACGTTCGTCATCACTTAATCTATAGGTGTTTAATTGGTTTATTAAATATTGTGTAAACGATGTTCCTGCGGCATAAGGCATAGTTTTTTCCTCATCATCTGCACTATAGTTATTGGCTTGTGTTCTATAATCAGGTACTTCGTCATCACTTAAATACTCATCTACATTAATGTCTCCTGTATCTATGGTTTCATTATCGTCGTACTCATCATTAGAATTATCAAAATCATCATCAAAGTCGTTCTCTTTTTCTTCTTTACCACCTTCAAGAGCAGGGTTTTCTTCTAATTCTTGCTTTAAACGTTGTTCAAAAGCTTGCGTTGGCAACTGTATCAATTTCATTAATTGAATTTGTTGTGGCGACAGTTTTTGAGATAATTTGAATTGTAAGTATTGTTTAAGCATTGTTTTTATTTGATTTTACCAAGTTAAGGTATAAAATGGTAGTAGATATAAAAATAAAAAAAACAATCTAGATTATTAAAAAACTAGATTGTTTTATGAAAATATTTACAGAATTCACGTCTGTTCTAAGAACAGATGAATTTGATTTTGTTTAAATAAAAATTAAAACTCTGCGTTTTGTGGTGTTCTTGGGTAAGGTATTACGTCGCGAATGTTTGTCATTCCTGTTGCAAACATTACTAAACGTTCAAAACCTAAACCAAATCCTGAATGCACAGCTGTACCATATTTGCGTAAATCTAAGTACCACCATAACTCTTCTTCTGGTATGTCTAGAGCAGCCATTTTTTCTTTTAAAACTTCTAAACGTTCTTCACGTTGGCTACCACCAACCATTTCTCCAATTCCAGGAAAAAGAATATCCATAGCACGTACGGTTTTACCATCTTCATTTAAACGCATGTAAAATGCTTTAATATTTGCAGGATAATCAAATAAAATTACGGGGCATTTAAAGTGTTTTTCAACTAAAAAACGTTCGTGTTCACTTTGTAAATCTGCTCCCCATTCTTTAATAATATAATTGAATTTTTTCTTTTTATTAGGTTTTGAGTTTTTAAGTATATCTATTGCTTCGGTATAACTTACACGCTTAAAGTTGTTATCGATTACAAATTTTAATTTTTCAATTAAACTCATTTCACTTCGCTCTGCTTGCGGTTTCGTTTTTTCTTCGTCTAATAAGCGTTTTTCTAAAAACTCTAAGTCTTCTCTGTTATTTTCTAGTATATAGCTTAAAACCGATTTCATAAAATCTTCGGCTAAATCCATATTTCCAGCCAAATCCATAAAAGCAACTTCTGGTTCTATCATCCAAAATTCTGATAAATGACGAGAAGTATTAGAGTTTTCTGCTCTAAAGGTTGGACCAAAAGTATATACTTTACCAAGAGACATGGCGTAGGTTTCTGCTTCTAATTGCCCAGAGACTGTTAAGTTTGTTTCGTTACCAAAAAAGTCTTCTTTAAAATCTACTTTACCATCTTTGGTTAGTGGTGGGTTTTCAGCATCTAAGTTAGTTACTCTAAACATTTCACCAGCTCCTTCTGCATCACTACCTGTAATAATTGGTGTGTGCATGTAGTAAAAGCCGTTTTCATTAAAGTATTTATGTATGGCAAAAGACAGGCTTGAACGCAAACGCATTACAGCACTAAAGGTATTGGTACGTGTACGTAGGTGTGCATTTTCACGTAAAAACTCAAAAGAGTGTTTTTTTGGCTGAATTGGGTAAGTTTCAGGGTCAGAGTCTCCAAGAATGTCAATGCTGGTAACAGCTATTTCTACTTTTTGACCTTTACCTTGGCTTTCTACCAATTCTCCTTTTATATGTACAGCAGCTCCTGTTGTTATTCTTTTAAGCGTTTCTTCGCTAGTGTTTTCAAAATCTACAACACATTGTATGTTATTTATTGTAGAGCCATCATTTAAGGCAATAAAACGGTTAGCACGAAAGGTTCTAACCCAACCTTTTATCTCTATTTCTAGACCAAATTGGTCTTTTGCTAATAATTGTGAAACTGTATTAGTGTTCATTGTATTTTATTTTGAATGCAAATATAATTTATTGTTGTATTTATTCTTGAGAAACCTCTAGATTTTCATCTTCATCATTTTCTTCAGGAATAATATTTATTGCTGGTTTACGTAAAACTTCTTTGTTTGCTATACTTCTTTCTAACGAAAGTAATAAAGAAGGTAACAGTAATAAGTTAGAAAGCATGGCAAATAATAAGGTTGTAGATACTAATGCACCTAAAGCTACTGTACCACCAAAACTAGAGAATGTAAATACTAAAAACCCAAAGAATAATACTATGGAAGTATAAAACATACTTACTCCTGTTTCGCGTAATGCTGCGTATACCGATTTTTTTATTTTCCAGTGATTGGCAATTAACTCTTGTCTATATTTTGCTAAAAAATGAATGGTATCATCTACAGATATACCAAAAGCAATACTAAATACTAATATGGTAGATGGTTTTATAGGTACTCCTAAATAACCCATTAGTCCTGCAGTAATTAGTAAAGGTAAAAGGTTTGGTATTAAAGATATTATAATCATTCTTAAAGAACGAAACATATAAGCCATAAACAAGGCTATTAGTATAATGGCTAGCGATAAAGATATGGCTAAATTTTTAACCAGGTATTTGGTTCCTTTTTGAAAAACTAATGCTTTACCAGTCATGGTAACATTAAAGTTTTCTTCAGGAAAAACCTTGTCTATCTTATTTTGAAGGTTTTCTTCAATACGTTCCATTTTGTCTGTACCAATGTCTTTCATAAAAGTTGTGATACGTGCATATTGGCCTGTACTGTCTACAAAATTTTTAAGTAAGTCTACATCAGACGAAGAATTTTTAGCATAAGACATGATAAAACTATTTTCTTGACTGGTTGGCAACTGATAATATTTAGGGTTGCCATTATAATAAGCCTGTTTAGAGTATTTTACTAAACTTACTACAGATATTGGTTTAGAGAGTTCTGGTGTTTCTAAAATAACTTCTTCTAGTTTATCCATACGTTTTAAAGTAGAAAGTTTCATAACTCCCTTTTTACGTTTGGTGTCTATTAAAACTTCTAAAGGCATAATACCATTGAATTCTTTTTCAAAAAAGCGAATATCCTGAAAGAATCCGGCTTTTTTAGACATGTCTTCAATAAGGCTACCAGAAATTTTAATTTGAAAAATACCAATTAAACTTAAGGTTAATAACACCACAGAAGAAATGTATATGGTAATACGTTTTTGTTTTACCATACGCTCTATCCAGTCTACAAAACCACCAATCCATTTCTTATTTAAGTGTTCTAAATGTCTGTCTTTAGGGTAAGGTAAAAACGTGTAAATAATTGGTATAATTAATAAGCATAACATGAAAATGGCTAAAATGCTTAAAGAAGCAACAATACCAAACTCTTTTAAAAGCTGACTTTCGGTTAAAATAAATGTAGCAAAACCAGATGCTGTGGTAACATTAGTCATTAATGTTGCATTACCTACCTTGGTAATAACACGCTGTAAAGATCTTACTTTATTACCATGTAGCTTTACTTCTCTTTGGTATTTATTGATTAAGAAAATACAGTTAGGTATACCAATTACAATAATTAAAGGCGGAATCAATGCGGTTAAAACGGTAATTTCATATTTTAGTAAGCCAATAATACCAAAGGTCCACATAACCCCAAAGCAAACTACAATTAGTGATATAAATGTGGCTCTAAAGGATCTGAAAAACAAAAAGAAAATAAGCGATGTAACCAATAGGGCTAAGCCAATAAATTGGCCAATTTCATCTACAATATTTTGTGCGTTAAGTGTTCTTATATAAGGCATTCCAGAAACTCTAACATCTAAATTGGTTTGCTTTTCAAAAGCTTGAATTTTAGGAACTAGATTATCAAAAACAAAGTCTTTTCTGGCAGCAGTATTTACAATTTCTTTGTTCATGTAAATTGCAGTACGTACTGTTTTGGTGTCTTTATTAAATAAAAAATTGTCGTAAAAAGGATATTTTTTAAATAACTCTTCTTGCAAAACATCAATTTGCGCAATAGAAGTGATAGAGTCTTTAATAAAAGGCTCTAGTGCAAATTTTTGGTTTTCGGTATCTTTTACAAGTTTTTGAAGATCGCTAATAGATACAACGGTTTCAACCTCGTCTAAATTTTTAAAACTTTGCGAGAGTTGGTTCCAAGCGTTTAACTTTTCAACTGTAAAAAGCGTAGTATCTTTTACACCTAAAACAATGAGGTTTCCTTCTTCACCAAAAATATCCAGAAAGTTATTATATTTTAAATTTACCTCATGATCATCAGGTAATAAATTTGCTTCTGTATAGGTAAATCGCATGTATTTCCATTGTGAAGCAAGAAGTACAGTAGCTATTAAAATAGCAAGGATAATGGCAATTTTATTACGTAAAATAAGTCTTGCAACAACGTCCCAAAAACTCTTTGTAAATAGTTTAAACATAGTGTAATTAAAAAAAATCCATTTAATTACATGAAATGGATTTTACTCTAGGTAAAATATGTAGTTAAATTGGATTGGCAAAGGTAGGAAAAAGCGATGTATAACAATGGTTAAAAGTGTTATAAAGTAACGTTAAAAGTAAATTTTAATGCCATGTTATCTTCTGGCTTCGGTAAATGATACGCTCCATATCTGTAAGTGAAACTTAAACCAAAACCAAAAATTAGTTTATTAATTTCAAAACCAGATTCTGTATAGCCTTTGTCAAGGGTATTAAAACTTATTTGTTGGTGCCTTGCTGTATTGCTCATGTTACCAATTGCAAACCTGGATATTAATACCAATTCTGGGTTAAAACGTCGGCTTATTTTAAAAGGACTTAAATGGTGTTTAAGTTGTAAGGTGGTAATTCTATCTGAAAAGAACTCATTAAAAAACATGGTTTCAAAACTAGTTACTCCAGCAACAGAAAAACGTTGCATAATGGTTTCTTTATTGATATTATTAGGGTAGGCATGATACAAATGAGTTAAAGGTGTTTCACCATTTGCTAATCCTGCAGTTAGCGTTAACAAAGAAAAAGCATCATTAGCATATTGTTTTTTAAAGATGGTTCTAAAATCAAGTTTTGAAAAATTAAAATCACTTTTAAAAACACCATGAAAACTTTTAGTGTATTGTAAAGTGAATTTTGGATAGCCTTCTTTTATAATTTTTAATTTATTGTCTTTGGTTTCAAAAGTGCTAAACGGACTCCATTGTAGGGCTGTTTTAGAGGTGCTTAACTGTATTTGGTTATATATTGTATTATTCACCACAAAATTATACGCATAGGTTGTATTTATATTACTTACAGCAAATTCTGTTTCGCCAATTAAACTTGGTGATAATTGGTGTTCTAGTGATAGGGTTTTGGTTACGTGTTTATGAAATAGGTTTATGTTTAATAGTCGTGGCTCAAAAAGCTGAAAGAATCTACTGTCTGTTAAAAATGTAGAGCTTCCAGTTTCACTTAAATCATCGGTATAAGATACATTTAACCAGGTGTTTGTTTTTTTATTTAGTTTTATACCAGAGCCAAAACTATACTTGAAAGTATGGTCTTTAAAACCATATACTACATAGGTGTTAAAACGTATGTTTTCTGAAAACGTATTGTTTGTTTGTCCGCCAAGTCCATTTCTTAATCCTTCATATTGGTTATACTTTACAAGGTATCTTAAATCAATATCAAAGTATTTTGTAGGAAAAAAACCGTTACCTAATTGCTGTATAAAGGCTTTTCTTTTAAGCGAGTCTTTCTTTACAACCTTGGTGGTATCATTAGAAATTGGTGTTTGTGCTTTACTTAAAAAGAAGGATAAACAGAGTAGGAGTGTAAAGCAATATTTTTTCATTAAAATTATAAAGACGCATTTATTGAAGTAGCTAAAACTTCTTTAATATTAGTTCTGTATCCTAGTTCTTTAAGCACCATTTCTCCTTTTTTATTTATAACTATACTAGTAGGGAAGCTGTTAACACCATACATGCTAATTATAGCATTTGCATCTGCTAAAATAGTATATTGAAAAGGATTACTTTCTAAAAATGTGTGTACAATATTTTTTTTATTAAAAGTAATTGCTAAAAACACCACATCTTTTTCTTTAAAATTAGAGGCTAATTCGTTTAGTTGAGGCATTTCTTGTATGCAAGGACCACATTTAGTAAACCAAAAATTTAACACTACTACCTTTCCTTTTAGTTCGCTAAGTTTGTATCTCGAACCATTTAAATCTTTGGCAATAAAATCTAAAGCAGGCTCACCAGGAGTAAACAGGGCTTCCTTATTTTTTTCTATTTCAACAGGAGCACTACTTTTATTTATAAAAACAAGACTCTTTAATTTACCAGAATGGTCTGAAAAAAAAACAGGTTTGTACGCAGCGTTAGTCATTAAAGATAAACTAGACATAGGCAGTATTTTGCCTTGTTCATTGTATAATACTACATCTGGCGTAATTTGTATGGGTGTGTTTTTTATTTGTGCCTCGGTTAATTGCGTTTGGTTACTAGCAATAAAAGGATATCTGTTTTGTGCAATACCAATCCAGCAATGTAATATACATAGTGTAAATAATATGTTACGTGTTTTTTGCATATTTAGATAAACGAAGAATAGATGGTATTGGTATAAAAAAAGCGACAAGAAAGTCGCTTTTAAATTATACTGTCATGATCTCTTTTTCTTTAACAACCAATACTTCATCTACTTTTTTAATGTAATTGTCTGTTAAATTTTGTACATCTTGTTCTGCATTTTTCTGAAGATCTTCAGATATGCCATCTATTTTTTTAAGATCGTTATTGGCTTCTTTTCTAGCATTTCTTATACCTACTTTAGCATCTTCTGCTTCTGCTTTAGCTTGTTTTGCTAAATCACGTCTGCGCTCTTCGGTTAAAGGTGGTACGTTAATTATAATAGTTTCACCATTATTCATTGGGTTAAAACCAAGGTTAGCATATGCAATACCTCGTTCAATTTCTTGAAGCATATTTTTTTCCCATGGTTGTACAGTTATGGTTCTACCATCAGGAGTATTTACATTAGCAACTTGACTTAATGGTGTTTGTGATCCATAATAATCAACCATTACACTTCCAAGCATTGCAGGAGTAGCTTTACCTGCTCTAATGTTTGTAAATTGTTTTTCTAAATGCTTTATAGCATTTGTCATAGCCTCTTTTGTTCCGTCTATTATAAATTGAATATCTTCGTTCATTTTTTAAAAATTTAATCCTACTAGTGGGTTTTGTTTTTAGCGTTTATCTCCCTAAATAAAATAATTTCTGTTTGTTTTTTAGATGTTTACACCAAGTTAACTGCTTTTTTTTAGTCTGTTTTCAAAAACGAAGCCAAAGTTTAAATTCTGTTTTTGAGGAATACTAATTTTTTTAGTTTACTAAGTTAAATACTTATAGTGTGAGTTACAAGTTAACCTTTGTACCAATTTTTTCTCCAGAAACTACTTTTAATAAGTTTCCTTTTTTATTCATATCAAAAACAATAATTGGTAATTCGTTTTCTTGGCTTAATGTAAAGGCAGTCGTGTCCATTACTTTAAGACCTTTACGTAAAACATCATCAAAAGTAATATGGTCAAATTTAATTGCTGTACTATCTTTTTCAGGATCTGCATTGTAAATACCATCTACACGAGTACCTTTTAAAATTACATCTGCTTCAATTTCTATAGCACGTAAAACAGCTGCAGAGTCTGTTGTAAAATAAGGGTTTCCTGTTCCTCCTCCAAAAATAACAACGCGCCCTTTACGTAAATGACTTAATGCTTTTCTGCGTATAAAAGGTTCTGCTACTTCATTAATTTTTATTGCTGTTTGTAAACGGGTTTTTACATCTGCATCTTCTAATGCGTTTTGTAAGGCTAAGCCGTTTATAACTGTTGCTAGCATTCCCATGTGATCTCCTTGTACGCGATCCATACCATTCATAGCTCCAGCAACACCTCTAAAAATGTTTCCTCCACCAATTACTATGGCTACTTCTACACCTAGTTCTGTAATTTCTTTAATGTCTTTGGCGTATTCTGCTAAACGTTCTGGATCTATACCATATTGACGGTTTCCCATTAGTGCTTCGCCAGATAATTTTAAAAGAATTCTTTTGTATTTCATTTTTTTGTTTAGCTTTTTTATAGATTCCTGCCTTGGCAGAAACTTAGGGTTTAGCAAATATAATCAATATCTTTTTTTAAGAAAGCAGAATGTTAGAAATAAAAAAACCACTACGGTTTTGGGTATGAAAAGTAGCAGATTTATATACGCTATTTTTCAGTTTGAAAACAAGATAGCAGAAAAGAATTGAACTTAAAGTTTAGACCTTAACTGCTATTTTTTATATAGACGGTTGTGCTTAGTTTTTATTGTTTGATTAAAGTATATTCTCCAAAGGGAACTCCTCCACCATCTAAAACATTATTTTCATCTACAACTCTATATCCAATTAGTTTTGCATCTATTTGTTCTATACCATTAATGATACGATGTCTTAACCAAAAACTTGTTTGTTTGTAGGTCATATTTTGGTCATCAAAAAATAATTTTACTCTACGTTCATCTGTACTACAGTCTTCACAAGGTAATGGCATAAATTTGTTTAAAATTAGACAGCCACTAATATTATGATAGCTGCCTTCAATACTAGAATCACTTAAAAGAGGTAAGGTATTAACAACAAGATTACCATTATCAATGTATTTATATTCTCCAATAAGCATATCTTGGTAGTTTACTCCATCAAAATATTGTTCTATTTTTTGTAAAGTTATAGTAAAAGAAGAATTGTTTTCTTCCCACTTCCATGTGCCAACAAATTTGTCTAAATCGTTGTTTAAATCTTTATAATAAGTTCCAGCAGGTAATGTTGGGTCTGCTTTAAATAAAGGCGATTGCGCCTTACAAGATATGATACTTAATATTATTATTAGTTTTATAATTGCTTTCATAGTATTGTTTTTTAATTACAGTTTGTAGGAACTGTGTTATTGTTAGTGTCTAAAGTTTTCTTTGTCCAAGTTTGTAAATCATCACTTAACTCAAAAAAAGTAATTCCCAAATTAAAGTCTTGATTTACGAACTTCAAAAAATTGTTTTGATATTCTGTAGAAGTTTGTGTGTTAGCACCTGTGATATTATTAACTTCTTTATAAAAATATCTTTCTGATAAAAGATCAACTCTTTCTTTAAATCGAGAATCAGAATTATACGCTCCAACAAACCCAAGAAGATTATTATAGTTTTTAATTTTAATAGCATAAACGCCATTGGTAGTTACTAATACATGAATAACTTCGTGTTGGTGATATTCAAAAGGGCTATAAATTTGATTAAATTGACCTAATAACATAATGTCTGTTGCAGAAAACATAGGAAATAAACCATTTTCTTGATGCATATGTATGCCACCAAAAAAGCTATTGGTTAGCGTGTAATTAGTATAAGTTTCGCCAGTGTCTTCTATGGGAACTTCTGTAATAGTAATTACATCATTATTTTTATACATGTTATATCCTTTTTCTTTTTCTTGGTCTTCATCGTCTACATCGCTTTTTAAATTAGTTATTGCATTTGTAAAATATGCATTTTCTGTTAATTTATTTAACTCAATACATTCTATTATTTGGTCTGCATATTCATTAAAGTTAGGTGAAGGATTATCTATAAAATCTTGAATGATATTAGACATGTCGTTACAGCCGATATTTTTAATGTAAGTAGCCATTTGTTTAATTTTTACTGTGTTTGTAGTATCATTAATCCAATCTTGTTGTGCAGAAGTTAATGTTGCACCACTACTTTCAAGACATTCTACTACTTTTTCTTTGTCGCTTGGTGTATTGTTTACAGCCATAGGAGCACCTAAACCTGAACCACCTGTTGTTGTGTTACCACTTGTTGATCCTCCTCCTCCAGAGGAACTGGCTCCAGAACTTCCTGTACCACCAGACGAAGAACCACCACTACCACTGCACCAAGAATCTAATAAAATTAATGCTCTTCCTCCATTGCAACTACAATCATCAGTGGTTTCGAATAAAAATGTGCAACCACCACTAAATACAGATAAAATTTTACTGTTTAATTGGGTGTTAAGATTTTCTATATTTATTAAGTTTTCATCTACTGGTAAAAAAGAAATGGAATATGGAAAATCGTCTTCTTGAGGGGTTTCTATTGCTTGATAAGCAGAAATATAATAATTTATTAATGTATCATTTTTAATTTCAAGAATAAAGTTTTCAAAAGAAGAATCTTGTAAAATTGGATTTTCAATTTTAAAGGAATAAGTTGCTGAAGAGTCTGTAGTTACCTCATATACTTCTTCTGTAAGAATAGTAAAAGAACCATCATTAGCATCAATTTTTGAAACGTTTCCATCTTTATTTGTCTTATTTTTATTTACATCAAAGCTTTTAGATAGTTTATTTAGAGATTCTTTTAAATTATTTTTTTGTTGTAAATCCTCTAAGGTTAGGTTGTTAATGGTTAGTTTAGATTTCGTGTTAATTTGTTGGTTTATAAACTCATCCTCCTTCTGGCAGTTTACAAATAGTAAAGCAATACCAAAGAGCAGTATTACGGGTTTTAAAGAGCAGTATTACGGGTTTTAATATTTTATATTTCAATTTTCTAAAATTTAGCAAGCTGGATATATACCAAAGCTTGTTGGTTTAACTTAAAATGTTTAAGAAGTCAAAATTTTAGAAGTCTTTTAGTAGAAGTCTTTTAAGCACAATTAAATATTTAGGGAAAAATAAAAAAACTTGCGCAAGTTGGGTTTGTTATAACATGTCAGAAAATTATAAAAAGGGACTTCTAAATAACTTAAAATAATCTCTAACATTTCAACATAAAAAAAAATATGAATAGGACAAGTTTTTATAGTAAATTTTCTAAACAGGTATGCATTTACGGGAAAACCGTAATAAGTGGAAGGTAAAATGCTGTGATTTAGATATTTTACAAATAAAAAAACCACTACGTCTTTTAAAAAGAGTAGTGGTTTTTAGTATTGTGAGATTCCGTATTAAGTACGGAATGACAAGTCTATCCTAAAGATACACGTTTAAATGCAGTAACGGTAAGATTTTTTGATGCTACATATTCTGCAACAGTCTGTTTTTCATCTTTAATAAACTTTTGATCTAATAAACATTGTTCTTGATCTAAAGTTGTGTTATCGCTAATAAAACGTTCCATTTTTCCAGGAAGAATTCTATCCCAGATTTGTTCTGGTTTTCCTTCTGCTTTTAATTCTGCTTTTGCATCTTCTTCAGCTTGTGCTAAAACTTCTGGAGTTAATTGTGCCATAGAGATGTATTTAGGTACGTTTTTAAGTGTTTTACCTAATCTACCTAACTCAATATTATCTTTTTCTATAACTGCAATTCTTGCTTCCGTTTCGCTTGCTATATAAGCAGGGTCAAAATCTTTGAAAGATAATGTAGTTGCTCCCATAGATGCTACTTGCATTGCTACGTCTTTGGCAACAGCTTCAGCATCATCTGTTTTTTCAGATAAACCAACTAAAGCGCCAATTTTGTTAATGTGTACATACGTACCAACATAAGGTGCTTCTAATTTTTCAAAAGCGTTGATTTCTAATTTTTCACCAACAACACCTGTTTGTTCTACTAATTTTTCAGCAACTGTAATACCACCAAAATCTGCTGCTAAGAAATCTTCTTTGTTATCAAAGTTGATTGCGATATCTGCAAACTGGTTCGCTAAAGCTAAAAAAGATTCGTTTTTACCAACAAAATCTGTTTCACATCCTAAAACGATAGTTACACCAACAGTGTTGTCCTCATTAATTTTTGAAACTGCAGCACCTTCGCTAGAATCACGATCTGCTCTTTTTGCTGCTACTTTTTGTCCTTTTTTACGTAATACTTCAATTGCTTTATCAAAATCGCCTTCTGCTTCAACTAAAGCTTTTTTGCAATCCATCATTCCAGCTCCTGTAGCTTTTCTTAATTTGTTTACTTCTGCTGCTGTTATTTTTACCATAGCTTCCATATAGTTTTTAATTTAAAAAAGTCGTTCAATATTTTTCTGTAAAGAAAAGAACTAAACGACTTATTTATGTTGTGTTAACGTTATTTTATTCTTCCTCTTCTTTTGCTACTTCTGCTTTTTCAGCTTTTTTAGCTGGAGCTGCTTTCTTGTCTGCTTTAGGAGCATCCTTTTCAGCCTTACGCTCTGCTAAACCACCAGCAATTGCATTAGAAACGTGCGTTAAAATTTTGTCAATTGATTTTGAAGCATCATCATTTGCAGGGATAACGTAATCTACTTGACGTGGATCTGAGTTCGTATCTACCATTGCAAAGATAGGAATGTTTAATTTTTGTGCTTCTTTAATTGCAATATGCTCACGCTTAATATCTACAACAAATAAAGCTCCTGGTAAACGAGTCATGTCGCTAATAGAACCTAAGTTTTTTTCTAACTTCGCTCTTAAACGATCTACTTGTAATCTTTCTTTTTTAGAAAGTGTCATGAATGTTCCATCTTTCTTCATTCTATCAATAGAAGCCATTTTTTTAACCGCTTTTCTAATAGTAACAAAGTTTGTTAACATTCCTCCAGGCCAACGTTCAGTAATGTAAGGCATGTTTACTGCTCCTGCTTTTTCTGCAACGATGTCTTTTGCTTGTTTTTTTGTAGCAACAAATAAAATTTTACGTCCTGATGCTGCAATTTTAGCAAGTGCTGCTCCAGCTTCGTCAATTTTAGCTGCTGTTTTATAAAGGTTGATAATATGAATGCCGTTACGCTCCATATATACGTAAGGAGCCATGTTTGGATCCCACTTACGTGTTAGGTGACCAAAGTGTACACCTGCTTCAAGTAATTCTTTTACTTCTACTGCCATTTTGTAATAGTTTACGTTCTGTTGAATTAGCAATAACTAAGTGGTCATTTTTCAAATCGCCTTAATCATTTAGATGCTAAACTAAACCCCGCTTGCGCTAGGGCAACAATAACTGTTTAAATACTGAAGTTTTTTCAGTATCTTTTTAATAATTTTTTTTGAACCGGATTTAAGAATCTGAAATACAGATCCTGAATCGAGTTCAGGACTTGTATTAACGTTTCGAGAATTGGAATTTCTTACGCGCTTTCTTCTGACCGAATTTCTTACGCTCTACCATTCTAGGATCTCTAGTTAATAAACCTTCTGGCTTAAGAATTAATCTGTTTTCTGCATCAATTTCGCACATTGCGCGAGATAATGCTAAACGGATTGCTTCTGCTTGACCAGTAATACCACCTCCATATACATTTACTGTAATATCAAAGTTGCCATCATTGTTAGTCATAACTAAAGGTTGATTTACTTTGTACTGTAAAGTTCCAGTAGAAAAGTAATCTGTCATGTCTTTTTTATTTACTGTTATCTTACCAGTTCCTGCAGCAAGATATACACGTGCAACAGCCGTTTTTCTACGACCAATTTTGTGAATTACATCCATGTTATTTGAATTCTTCTAAGTTAATTGTTTTCGGTTTTTGCGCTTCATGTGTGTGCGCTGTTCCTACAACAACATTTAAATTACGGAATAGCTCTGCACCTAATTTGTTTTTAGGTAGCATTCCTTTTACTGATTTTTCTACTAATCTTGCTGGATCTTTTCCAAACAATTCTGTAGCAGTTAAACTTCTTTGACCACCTGGATAACCTGTGTGACGAATATAAGATTTGTCCGTCCACTTGTTTCCGGTTAAGTTGATTTTTTCTGCATTGATAACAATTACGTTATCTCCACAGTCAACATGTGGTGTGAAGCTAGGTTTGTGTTTTCCTCTTAAAAGTTTTGCAACTTTAGAAGATAAACGACCCAAAGATTGACCTTCAGCATCCACTAAAACCCACTGCTTATCTACAGTAGCTTTGTTTGCTGAAATCGTTTTGTAGCTTAATGTGTCCACGTTATTAATAATTTTTTTACCTGTCTTTGACTAGGTAGATTAAACATTCCTCTCTTAAAAAAGAGTTTGCAAATTTACGATTATATATTTGAATACCAAATAGTGAGGTAACTTATTTTTTAAGTGATTTTCAATGCCTTATAATAATTTTATATCGTTTGCTCTTTTACTTACTATTTTTAAAACGTTTCTTCTTATGTATTCGTCTCTTTTAGTAGCTTTGCATTTTTAAAAATAGAACTATGATTTCAGTAGATAATTTAGCAGTAGAATTTAGTGGCCATACCTTATTTAGCGAGGTGTCTTTTACTATTAATGAAAATGATAAGATTGCCTTAATGGGAAAAAATGGGGCTGGTAAGTCTACCATGATGAAAATTATTGCTGGTGAACAAAAAGGTACACGTGGCAATATACGCTTTCCTAAAGATGCCGTAATTGCATATTTACCACAGCATTTATTAACCGAAGATAAAACTACTGTTTTTGATGAAGCTTCTAAAGCGTTTAGTCATGTATATAACATGCGTGATGAAATGGAAACTTTAAATAAAGAATTAGAAACGCGAACCGATTATGAATCTGATGCCTACATGAAGATTATTGAGCATGTATCCGATCTAGGTGAAAAATACTATGCGCTTGAAGATGTAAATTATGATGCCGAAGTAGAAAAAGCATTAAAAGGTTTAGGGTTTAAACAAGAAGATTTTACCAGACTTACTAATGAGTTTAGTGGTGGATGGCGTATGCGAATAGAATTAGCTAAAATTTTATTACAAAAGCCAGACCTTATATTATTAGATGAGCCAACCAACCATATTGATATAGAATCTGTAATTTGGTTAGAAGACTTTTTGGTGAATAAAGCCAAAGCTGTTGTAGTTATTTCACACGATAAAGCCTTTATTGATAATATTACCAACCGAACCATAGAAGTAACCATGGGACGCATCTATGATTATAAAGCAAACTATAGTCACTATCTGCAACTTCGTGAAGATAGACGCGCTCACCAAATTAAAGCCTATGAAGAACAACAAAAATTTATTGCAGATAATCAGGCGTTTATAGATAGGTTTAAAGGTACCTACTCTAAAACCAACCAGGTAACTTCTAGAGAGCGTATGTTAGAAAAATTACAAATTATTGAAATTGATGATATAGATACCTCTGCCTTAAAACTACGTTTTCCTAAAACACAGCGTTCTGGTGATTATCCGGTTACAGTAAAAGAGGTTTCTAAAGCCTATGACGATCATGTGGTGTTTAACAATGCAAACATGTCTATTTCTCGTGGTGAAAAAGTGTGTTTTGTAGGTCGTAATGGTGAAGGAAAGTCTACTATGATAAAAGCGATTTTAGGTGAAATAGAGGTAGCAGGACAATGTACCTTAGGGCATAATGTGCAAGTGGGTTATTTTGCTCAAAACCAAGCGGCTTTACTAGATGAAGATTTAACCATTTTTCAAACTGTTGATGAAGTAGCTAAAGGCGATGTACGTACACAAATTAAAAATATACTGGGTCGCTTTATGTTTAAAGGAGATGATATTGATAAAAAAGTAGGCGTGCTTTCTGGTGGAGAAAAAACCAGACTAGCCATGGTAAAACTTTTATTAGAACCAGTAAACCTGCTTATTCTAGATGAGCCTACAAACCACTTAGATTTAAAATCTAAAGATGTTTTAAAAGAAGCCTTATTAGATTTTGATGGTACTTTAATTCTGGTATCGCATGATAGAGATTTTCTTCAAGGCTTATCTAATAAAGTATTTGAGTTTAAAGAAAAACGCGTAATAGAACATTTTGAAACCATTGACGATTTCTTAGCTAGAAATAGAATTGAAAGCTTAAAAGCAATAGATTTATAATATCTAAATGTTTTTAAAAAGAGGTAATGTATTTTTTATGTTGCCTCTTTTTTGTTTTCTAAATATACTGTAATTCATTAGAGGTTAAGTGGTTGTTTTCGTTTTTGGAATCGTTTTTGTAATTAACATATTGCACAATAATTTTATGTAACCATTAGTTATAACCTTATGAGAGTAGTATTAACCATCTTATTCCTATCTATTTTTCTACAAGTTTCGGCACAATTAAAACCAGGTTTTAATGTAAACGAGGCCACTTCTACCATTGCCATGTGTAACAGTTTTAATTTTATAAAACAATTTGGCACAAACAAAAACATTATTCCAGCACATTTTAATTTGCACTATTCTTCAGATATCCTGAGTATGGATAATAAGTTTGAAGTGTATAAAAATGACACCATTGCAATTATTAATTATAGAGGCTCAACAGATAAAATGATTAGTTGGGTAGAGAATTGCTATTCTGCTATGATTCCTGCAAAAGGTACTATAGTTATAGATAAAAAAGAACATGACTACGCTTTTGCTTCTGCAGAAAATGCAGCAGTACATGCTGGTTATGCTTTAACAGTAGTACTGCTTTCTGAAGAAATTATAGCGCAAATAAAATCCTTAAATGCTAAGGAGATTTATAATATAATTATCACAGGCCACAGTCAAGGTGGTGCTTTAGCAAGCCTAACAAGAGCGTATTTAGAAAATGTACCAAAAGGAAAATTATCTAAACAAAATAGGTATAAAACCTATGCCTATGCGCAGCCAATGTCTGGTAATAAAGAGTTTGCTGAAGAATATAATACACGATTTAGTGAGTTAGAAACCAGTTATTCTATTATAAACAAAGAAGATCCTGTGCCTTATATGCCATTTAATTATGAAGAAGACAAACTAATTACCAAACAAAAAATAAGTGGATGGCTTTTTGGAAACAAAGCATTTGAACCAAAAAAACTAGGTCAAGATGCTTTTATACGTTTGTTTGAAAGAGGTTTAACAAGTTATGTAAAAGGAAGCAATACATTAATCAATAAAATACTAGGATTAAAATTCGGAAAAATTGAAATGCCAGCCTTTGTAGCAGATATAAATTACTATCCTACAGGTAAACGTAAAGAATTACCCGCTTTTACTTATCCAAAAATAGAAGTGAATATTGCAGAGGTAGCAGAAAATGAAAGACAGCATTTAGAACAAGATAGTAATGGAAAATGGTATAAAAAAGAAGCAAAGTTTTTTCAGCATAAACCATACAACTATTATGTTGCTGTGCTTAAAAAATGGAATACTACTGCATATAACCATTTAGAAATAACGTATTTACTTAGTGACCTGTAAGCATTTCTGTAGGTCTAGTATTCTTTTGTAAAACAGCATAAATTACTTGTGTTTACCATTGCTTTAATTTTATGGTCACCTATTTTAATACTAATAAATAAATGCTAAACCCTTTTATAATAATAGATAAGAGACTTTTTTTAACTATTTTTGCAGCAATATGCAAGAATTAAAACTTTCAGATTGGTTACCTACCACAAACAAAGAGGTGAAAATACGCGGTTGGGAAGCCCTAGACGTGATACTTTTTAGTGGCGATGCTTATGTAGATCATCCTACATTTGGTCCTGCTGTAATTGGTCGTATGTTAGAAAGTTTTGGCTTGCGTGTAGCTATTGTACCACAACCTAATGTAAATGATAATCTTCAGGATTTTGTAAAATTGGGTAAGCCAAAATTATTTTTTGGAGTTACTGGTGGTTGTATGGATCCTATGATTAGTAATTATAACGCCAATAAAAAGCGTCGGGATAAAGATGCCTATACACCAAATGGAGATATAGGGTTTCGTCCGGATTATGCTACAACCGTGTATTCTAAAATATTAAAAGAAAAATGGCCAGATACTCCCGTTTTAATTGGTGGTATTGAAGCATCATTACGTCGTGTTACGCATTATGATTATTGGAGCGATAAACTATTGCCTTCTATTTTAGAAACCTCTAAAGCAGATATGCTGGTGTACGGAATGGGAGAGCAACCCTTACGTGAAGTAGTACGTTTACTAGAAAAAGGCGTTCCGTTTAAAAGCATCAATACAGTTTTACAAACAGCTGTTCTTTTAGATAAAGATGAAAAGATTCCAAAGAACGCAAATTGGCAAGATGTGGAAATTGCTTCGCATGAAATTTGTTTAAAGGATAAGAAAAAATACGCGTCTAATTTTAAAGTCATCGAGCAAGAGTCTAATAAATTAGCGGCAAGACGAATTTTTCAGAAAATAGGCGATAAAACCTTAATGATTAATCCGCCGTATCCTACCATGACAGAGGCAGAGATTGATGCTTCTTTCGATTTATCGTATACACGATTACCACACCCAAAATATAATAAGCGAGGACCAATTCCTGCTTTTGAAATGATTAAGTTTTCTATCAACATTCACAGAGGGTGTTTTGGTGGTTGTAGCTTTTGTACCATTTCGGCACACCAAGGAAAATTTATTGCCTCGCGTAGTAAAGAATCTATTTTAAAAGAAGTAGATACTGTGGCAAATATGCCAGATTTTAAAGGCTATTTAAGTGATATTGGTGGCCCAAGTGCCAACATGTATCAAATGAAAGGAAAAATACAGTCTATTTGCGATAAGTGTGTGGCACCTTCTTGTATTTCGCCTGTAATATGTAGTAATTTAGATACTTCGCATAAACCTTTAACCGAGTTATATCAGGCAGTAGATAGTCATCCTAAAGTAAAAAAATCGTTTATAGGTTCGGGTATTCGTCATGATATGTTGGTGCCAGAATTTAATAAAAATGCAGATCCTAAAGAACTGGATGATTATACCGAAGAGGTAATGACAAAACACGTTTCTGGTAGACTAAAAGTAGCACCAGAACATACCAGTGATCCGGTTTTAAAATTGATGCGTAAACCATCTTTTAGTTATTTTCATAAGTTTAAAGAACGCTTTGATAAAATCAATATTAAAAAAGGATTAAAGCTTCAGCTAATTCCTTATTTTATATCTAACCATCCTGCTTGCGAAGTTGAAGATATGGCTAATCTAGCTGCCGAAACCAAAGATATGGGCTTTCAGCTGGAACAAGTACAAGGGTTTACACCAACACCAATGACTGTGGCTACTGTAATATATTATTCTGGTTACCATCCGTACACGCTTAAAAAAGTAAATACACCTAAAACCAGAAAAGAAAAAGACGAACAACACCGTTTTTTCTTTTGGTATAAAGACGAAAATAAAGCCTGGATTAAAAAGACGTTGAATAAAGTGGGGCGTCCAGATTTACTAAAAGTATTACTTCCTGAAAAAACCGAAAAATGGCGTAAAAACAAACCTAAAGGTGAAGCTAAAAATACCTTTAATGATGCGGTGCCTTTTAATCAACGTAAAAATAAGGTAAAGTATAAAGGGAAGAAGAAAAAGAGGAGGTAGAAAACACCCTTCTAGTCCCCTTGAAGGGACAATCCTTACCAACAAACATTTAGTTTTATTTAAAATGTAGTAGATAAATATGTTTTAAGTTATAAACATTTATGCTAACCTAATTAAATGTCCTCTTGAGGGGACTTTAGGGGTGTTCAGAAGGCTAAAAATGAAAAACAAAATAATCCCATATAATCCAGAATTAAAACCATTAGCTAGGCAATTACGTAAAAATAGCACCTTACCAGAAGTGCTACTTTGGCAGAATATTAAGCAACGTGCTTACGGAGTGCAATTTCATAGACAAGTACCAATGCTAAATTACATTGTAGATTTTTATTGTCACGAAATAGGTTTAGCTATTGAAATTGATGGCGCTAGTCATGACCACAGCTTTTTATATGATGCAAAAAGACAAGGAGAATTAGAGGCTTATGGTGTTACCTTTTTAAGGTTTTCTAATGATGCGGTTAAAAAAAACATGTTTAGTGTTTTATTGGTTATTGAAGAGACGGTTAGGGAATTGTTAGGAAAACACCCCTAAAGTCCCCTCAAGGGGACAATCCTCACCAAGAAGCATAGGTCTAAAAAATTAAATTTATTTCCCCAATTATAAACCCTATATATATTCTATTTTCCTTTATCAAATGTCCTTTTGAGGGGACAATCCTCACCAACAAGCATTTAGTTTTATTTAAAATCTAGTAAATAAATAATGTTTTAAGTTACAAATATTCATGTTAACGCAATTAAATGTCCCCTTGAGGGGACTTTAGGGGTGTTCAGAAGGCTAAAAATGAAAAACAAAATAATCCCATATAATCCAGAATTAAAACCATTAGCTAGGCAATTACGTAAAAATAGCACCTTACCAGAAGTGTTACTTTTGCAGAATATTAAGCAACGTGCTTACGGAGTGCAATTTCATAGACAAGTACCAATGCTAAATTACATTGTAGATTTTTATTGTCATGAAATAGGTTTAGCTATTGAAATTGATGGCGCTAGTCATGACCACAGCTTTTTATATGATGCAAAAAGACAAGGAGAATTAGAGGCTTATGGTGTTAGCTTTTTAAGGTTTTCTAACGATGCGGTTAAAAAAAATATGTTTAGTGTTTTATTGGTTATTGAAGAGAAGGTTAGGGAATTGTTAGGAAAACACCCCTATGGTCCCCTCAAGGGGACAGTTCTCACCAAGAAGCATCCGTGTAAAAAATTAAATTTATTTTACCAATTATAAACCCTATATATATTCTAATTTTCTTTATCAATTAAGCTTTTCTTTAAAAAGAATTTGTTTTTATCAATTTCACTTAATTTCTCATTAATAAGTTGTGTGATTAATTCTTCGTAAATACCTTGATTCATAATGCTAAAAATTCATTCAAAATAGGCACATCTGCTTCAGCCCAATCTAAGTTAATCAATTCCTCTTTTTTAGCTAATAGATAGCTACAATGTTCTTTCAGTATTAATTTTCCAGATAGATATTTAGCGGTAAAAGGAATTAATTCGATTTTAAAATCGGGGTATTGGTGTATTACAGGAGTCAATCTTTTTTTTACTTCAATATGTATATTTAATTCTTCAAAAATCTCTCTTTTAATACAATCAATTTCTGTTTCTCCTGCTTCAATTTTTCCTCCTGCAAATTCCCATTTCAGAGGTAGTTTCATTGTTTTGCTTCTTTGAACTGCTAGAATTTTATTGCCAAACTCTATAATGGCACATGTAACAGGAATAGTTTTCATTTTAATGCGCCTCCAACCAATTAACTCCAGTATCTACTTCTACATCCAACGGAACCTCCATAACAAACGCATTTTCCATTTCCGTTTTAATTAAAGCAGTCATTACTTCTAATTCTGGTTTGTACACATCAAACACCAATTCATCATGTACCTGCAGTAGCATTTTGGTTTTATAATTACCAGCCTCTAATTTATTATAAATATTAATCATGGCAATTTTTATAATATCGGCAGCAGAACCTTGTATAGGTGCATTTACGGCATTACGCTCTGCAGCACTGCGTACCATGGCATTTCTAGAATGAATATCTTTTAAATAACGTCTTCTGTCTAAAACCGTTTTTACATAGCCATGATCTCTTGCAAAATCTACTTGATTGCTCATGTATTGTTTTAGTTTTGGGTAGGTTTCGTAGTAGGTATCAATAAGCTCTTTAGCTTCGCCACGAGACAAATCGGTTTGGTTGCTCAATCCAAAAGCAGACACGCCATAAATAATTCCAAAATTCACGGTTTTGGCATTGCTACGTTGCTCTCTGGTAACTTCTTCAATAGGAACACCAAATACTTTAGAAGCAGTAGACGCATGAATATCTTCGCCATTTTTAAAAGCCTCAATCATGGTTTCTTCTTTACTTAAAGCAGCAATAATACGCAGTTCTATCTGGCTATAATCGGCAGCCAATAAGGTATATTCTTCACTACGTGGAATAAAGGCTTTGCGTACTTGACGACCTCGTTCGGTACGAATAGGTATGTTTTGCAAATTCGGGTTATTACTACTTAGTCTTCCTGTAGCAGCAACGGTTTGCATATAATCGGTATGTACACGACCAGTAGTAGCATCTACCTGCAATGGTAAAGCATCTACATAGGTGCTTTTTAGTTTTGCTAAACCGCGATATTCTAAAATATTTCTAATAATCTCGTGCTCTTTGGCTAAAGCAGATAAAATATCTTCTCCTGTTTTATACTGTCCTGTTTTGGTTTTTTTAGGCTTATCTACTAGTTTTAGTTTTTCAAAAAGTATGATTCCTAATTGCTTTGGTGAGGCTATATTGAATTCTTCGCCAGCAACCTCATAAATTTTAGCTTCTAAAGTTGCAATGTCGTTGTTTAGGTCTTCTGAAAGCGAATTTAAAAAGGCAACATCCAGATTAATACCTTCTAGTTCCATGGCAGCTAAAACACGTAATAAAGGCACTTCAATATTATCAAACAGTTTTTGGGTATTGGCTTCGCCCAGTTCTTTTTCAAAATGTTCTTTTAGCTGTAGTGTAATATCTGCATCTTCAACCGCATATTCGGTTTGTTTTTCTAAAGGAACCTCACGCATAGATAATTGGTTTTTTCCTTTTTTACCAATCAATTCGGTAATAGAAATAGGTGTGTAGTTCAGGTAAGTTTCTGCCAGCACATCCATATTATGTCGCATATCTGGATTAATTAAATAATGTGCTAACATGGTATCAAATAAAGGTCCTTTTACTTGCACGTTATATTTGGCCAGTACTTTAATATCGTATTTTAAATTCTGACCAATTTTTTCAATATTTTCAGCTTCAAAAAAGCATCGTAATAATTCGATAATAGCTTGTGCTTCCTCTTTTTCTTCAGGAAATGGTAAGTAAAATCCTTTGCCTACTTCCCATGAAAATGAAATTCCTACCAGTGCTGCGGTTAACGGATTCAAGCCTGTGGTTTCGGTATCAAAACACACGCTGCTTTGGTTCATTAAGTTTTTTATAAACAATTTGGTAGCCATTCCTGGTGCTACACTTTGGTAAAAATGCGATACCGTTTCTGCCGTTTTACGTACATATGCATTGGTGTCTGTAGTCGCTTCCGCGGAATTTGGGTCTCCTCCAAATAAAGAGAATTGCCCTGCTCCAGCATTTTCAGCTTCCTTTGGTGTTGCTTTGGTTTCTGTTGTAGCCGAAGCTGTTTTGGTAGGAGTAACCGTTGGTGTTTCGGTAGAAAAGGTTTTTAAAAAATTATCTATTAAGCGTCTAAATTCTAATTCTTGAAAAATCTCGGTTACTTTAGGAATATCTGGTTCAGACATCTCAAAGTCTTTTGCATCAAATTCTACAGGTACATCTAGCATAATAGTTGCTAACTGTTTAGAAAGTAAGCCTAGTTCTTGGTTGGCTTCTACCTTTTCTTTCATCTTACCCTTAAGCTCGTGTGTGTTTGCAAAAAGGTTTTCCATGGTACCATAAGCAGCTAAAAATTTCTTAGCTGTTTTTTCTCCAACACCGGGAAGACCAGGAATATTATCACTAGCATCTCCCATCATACCTAAATAGTCTATCACTTGTAAAGGGTCTGTTACCTCAAATTTCTTTTGTACTTCTGGAATTCCCCAGGTTTCATAACCACCACCAAAAACAGGACGATACATAAAAATATTTTCGCTTACCAATTGTGCAAAATCCTTGTCTGGAGTGACCATAAAAGTTTTATAGCCTTCTTTTTCGGCTTTTTTTGCTAAGGTTCCTATAACATCATCTGCTTCATAACCTTCTTTAACCATGATTGGAATATGCATGGCCTTTAAAATTTCGTATATATACGGAACCGCTGTTTTTATACCTTCTGGTGTTTCGTCTCTGTTGGCTTTGTAAGCCTCAAACATTTCTACGCGGTCTGCACTTCCGCCTTTGTCAAAACAAACGGCTAAATGATCTGGTCTTTCGCGTTTTATTACGTCTAATAACGAGTTCATAAAACCCATAATGGCTGAGGTGTCCTCTCCTTTAGAATTGATTCTTGGGTTTTTTATAAAGGCATAGTATCCTCTAAAAATTAAAGCGTAAGCATCTACAAGAAATAGGCGTTTTTGTTCTGACATGATATATATTTTGTAAGAACATCAAATCTACAAAAACTTATGATTAAATATTGTAATAATTAATGTTAGGTTTGCTTCCTCTAGGAACTTTTATAATTGTTTTTGCATGCAAAAGCGAAGTAACGGGTTGCCTTTAGTTACTTGTAAAGCTGTTTTATGACAAAGTGTTATCTCAGAGTTTTTTATTAACCTGTATAGCTATTTTAAGACAAGCCACTATTATAAATACTTCATAGGTACTCCATAGCTACTCCATAGATACTCCATGGATAGTATATGGATAGTGTATGGATAGTTCCTGTGCATTTTTGTGTAAATATTTCTATTTGTTTAAAAAACAAGGTGGTTCATATTTAAATAGCAAAACGTATCTTTGAAATACATAAAAGCATACAATAAGTATATTTCAATTGTATTCATGGGAAGCAGGAACTTTATTAAAGGGCACAATGTAGCCAGATTATAAATTAAGTATATAGTAACTTTTGCCATTTGTATAGAGGTAGGTGTTTGGGTATTGTTTTTTATATCGTATTTTAAAGGTAAAAACAGGGTTTTGATAATGAAGGAATTTAAAAATAGTTACGCAGACTTATTTATTGCCCAAAAAGCAAATCAATTTGCTATTGGAAATACATCATATAAAGAAAGAGTTGCTAAACTAAATGCTTTAAAAGAAGCGCTAGAGTTTACGTTTAAAGATAAAATTAGAGAGGCTTTGTATGCCGATTTTAAAAAGCCTTTTACAGAAACCGATGTAACCGAAATCTATCCGGTTATTGGTGAAATTAAATTTGCAAAGCGCCATTTAAAAACCTGGATGAAACGCCAAAAAGTAGATACACCAATAGCTTTAATGGGGTCTTCTTCCTGGTATGTGTATGAACCTAAGGGGGTTTGTTTGCTTATTTCTCCTTGGAATTTCCCTTTAAATCTTACGTTTGGACCACTAGTTTCTGCCATTGCAGCAGGAAATACTGTGATTATAAAACCTAGCGAAATGACGCCAAACATTTCTAAAGTGATGGCAGAAATAGTTGCAGATTTGTTTCAGGAAAATGAAATTGCCTTGGTAGAAGGAGAGGTAGAGGTGTCTCAAGAATTATTAAAACTTCCTTTTAACCATATCTTTTTTACAGGATCTCCACAGGTTGGAAAAATAGTAATGCACGCAGCTTCAAAGCATTTGTCTTCGGTAACCTTAGAGCTTGGCGGAAAATCACCAACCATTATTGATGAAACTGCAAACCTAAAAGCAGCAGCTAAAAAAATAGCCTGGGGAAAGTTTTTAAATAGTGGGCAAACCTGTATTGCACCAGATTATATACTAATACAAGATACTGTAAAAAAGGAGTTTATTGCAGCATTAAAAATGCAATTAAAAGTCTTTTTTACTGCAGATGCTTCTGCATCACATTCGCTTTCTCGTGTAGTAAATACAAAGCATTTTAATCGATTAGTAGCACATTTAGAGGATGCTATTTCAAAGAATGCTACTATTGAAATTGGAGGTAAAACAGCTTCTGAAGATAATTTTATAGAGCCAACCGTAATCTCTAATGTTCCAGAAAATGCTTCGCTGTTACAGGATGAAATTTTCGGACCTATTCTTCCTATAAAAACGTATAAGACCATTGTTGAGGCTATTGGTTATATTAACTCTAAAGAAAAACCTTTAGCGTTGTATGTGTATTCTAAAAGTAAAAAGAATACTAATACCATTATAAAAAATACCAGAGCAGGGAGTACAGCGATTAATAATAACGTATTGCAATATACCAATCATAACCTGCCATTTGGAGGGACTAATAATAGTGGTATAGGTAAAGCACATGGTGTTTTTGGTTTTCAGGAATTTTCAAATATGCGTTCTGTATTAAAACAACACACCAAAGGAGCTATTGAATTTTTGTTTCCTCCTTATACAAATTTAAAGCAGAAATTGGTAGATTTAACTATCAAGTGGTTTTAAATAAAAAAGAGGCGTATTAGTGTTACCTAATTTCCTCTTTTTTCGATTAATAGCATCTTTGATTTTTTATTGAATAACAATTCTTTTGGTTACTTCTCTGTTTTTTGTAGCAATCTTTATAAGATAGATTCCTGAAGGATATTTACTAACATCTATGGTGTTTCCTTGGGTTGCTACTATTCTTTTTCCTAATATATTAAACAGTTCTATAGCTACAATTGGTTGGTTTTCTGGGTTAGAAATATGTAGTATGGTGTCTGTAGGGTTTGGATATACTTGAAAACTATTGTTTAAAGTAGGTGTGTTTGTACTTAATGTTTCTGAGCTATAAATACTAAAACTTTTATAAGAATCATTATCTGCTAGCGCTAAGGTTCTAAAAACACGAAGTTTATAAGTGGTTCCGTTTGTTAAATTTGCAAAATTACCTTCGTTAGAAAAGCAACCTAGTTCATTGCCATTACAGGCATCGTAAAGTGCAAAATTATTCCAACTTAAAGCACCATCTATAAAAATATAACCATCCATAGGCATAGTGAAATCATACCAAACATCGGCATATTCTTCAGCAGGAGTGCCAGAGCATCCTATTTCATTATTAATTGCTGCACCTGCTATACCAAAGTATATTGTTGTTGGTGAATTGGTAACGGTTATGTTTTCCGCGGAAGCGCAATCGTCATTATTTATAATTTCAAAAGCCTGAATGCTAAACGATCTGTAATTGTTGTTATCTGCTGTTTCTAAAGTTCTAAATACGCGTAATTTATAATTGGTTGCAGCTGTTAAATCTGTGAATAATTGGTTGGTAGCACCACATTGTATTTGTGTGCCACCACAAGCATCATATAAAGCAAACTGATTCCAGCTTAGTGTGCCATCTACATAAAGGTTTCCGTTAACAGGCATGGTAAAATCATACCAGATATCTGCGTATTCTTCTGTAGTTTCTGTACAACCTTCTTCATTATTTATAGTAGCACCACCAATTTCAAAATCTACTGTACTTGCTGTTGTGGTAACGGTTAAGTTTTCCGCGGAAGCGCAATCATCATTAGTAACGCTTTCAAAAGCTTGAATGGTAAACGACCTGTAATTGTTATTATCTGCTGTCACTAAAGTTCTAAATACGCGTAATTTATAATTGGTTACAGCTGTTAAATCTGTGAATA